>NZ_PGTY01000002.1:0-462500 GCF_002797915.1 Yoonia maricola
ACCTCATTCCCCATCCGGGTCTTCACCTCGATGGCGACCCAACGCGGCGCGGGTGGGCGCGGCGCGGTGATCTTCGTCACCAGGTCAAGACCATGACCAGACCGGTTCTGAAGCTGTAATGTGCTGCCAAGGGTCATATCCTTCAGGTTAAACCGATTGGCCCCGACAGTGAAGGCATGATCAATCTGTCCCCCGCGCAGTGCTCGTAGGTGCGGCGGATCAAACCCGCGTCAACAAGCTCGGCCTTGATCCGCCCAACCTGCCGTTTCGATAGCCCAAAGATCTGAGCAAGCCGTTCCAGCGAATGCCACATTGCGCAAATTCTACCTTGAAAGAAGTCTGACTTCTGGCAGTTGTCGATAGCGAACACGAGATATTCTACGGCACCTTTAGAAAGACGGAGAGAACCTCTGGCTCGTTTGAGAAAGCGATTCAGTTGATAAGGAGTGATGTCTGTGGGCAATCCGCCGTGCGTCAGCCGTGCACTCATAACGCACCGCCTGACAGCCGATGGCCGCCTTGAATGCCGGTTGATTTAACGGCGGTTCTTGGGGTGCTATAGCTGGGAAAACTGGACGCTTTTGTTTTAGATTGGATTCCGGTTTCGGCTGCCGCGGTTGCCAAAACTGCCGATAAATTCAGTTTAATGTGGCATATGCCGCACTAAAGCTTCGCGATGTCTTGCAGAATACGTGGATAATCACCGTCCCTCATGAAAGCAGCCTGCCATGTCTGGCAGGCTGCTGCGTGAGTGGTACCCAGTGATAATTCTGTTAACTGTGGGACGACCTGCCAGTCTTTGTTCGTTTTGGCATAGCCAACATTATGTGAGTGTTACGCGCACAAAGTACATGTCCTATGAAAGATAGGTATTGAACCAACCGACGGTCCGTTCCCAAGCAAGCTCGGCCATCGCCTCGTCATAGCGCGGGGTGCTGTCGTTATGGAAACCGTGATTGGCGCCTTCGTAGATATAGGCTTCATATACTTTATCGTTGGCCTGCAACGCAGCTTCGAAATCGGGCCAACCTGCGTTAATCCGCTCATCCAATTCACCCATCTGTACCAACAGGGGCGCTTGGATCTTTGGGACATCCGCGCTTGCCGGTTGGCGCCCATAGAATGGCACGCCCGCTGCCAGTTCAGGGTAAGCCACTGCAATCGCACCAACCACACCGCCACCATAGCAAAAGCCCACGGCGCCGACGCTACCGGTGCTGTCATCACGCGCCAACAAATGTTCAAAGCCTGCGAAGAAATCATTCATCAATTCAACGCCATCAACGGTTTGCTGTAATTCACGGCCGTCTGCATCATTGCCGGGATACCCACCAACAGATGTCAGCCCATCAGGCGCCAGCGCCATGAAACCTGCCTTTGCCAAACGCCGTGCGACATCTTCGATATAGGGGTTCAGGCCGCGATTTTCGTGAATGACCAATACCGCGGGCAAAGGCCCTTCGACCTCTGCGGGGCGCACAAGATAGCCGCGCACATCGCCAGTGCCGTTGGGCGAGGGATACATGATATAGTCGGCCGTAATCTCTGGATCGTTGAACGACACTTGCTGGGCCATCGCGTAGTCGGGGCTAAGCATATTGAGCAGGGCCACGGCTGTAACGCCACCAACGGCGAATTTACCTGCACGGTCCAGAAACTCGCGTTTGGTGATCTTTCCGTGGGCGTAGAAATCGTACAGGTCAAGGAGTTCCTGATCAAAGTCTTTTGCAGTCATACGGTTCATTGTGATTCTCCTGTCGGTTGATCTTTAACTTTAAAGTACCATAAATATTGCCCACCATAGCTCTTTCCTCACGTTGCTGTCATTGACGCGGCGGCGGTGGCGGCAAAATCGCCTGCAACTCCTCCATCGTTACGCCGAGCCGTTCGGCGGCGATTGCCAGATCAGGTCGACCGCCGGCGGGGTTTTGCAAGGCCTCCATCAAGGTCTCGGTCGTGACGCCAAGTTCTGCGGCCGCCTCATCAAAGCCCGGTGGCACCCTGACCTGCCCAATCTCGCCCGGACGCGGCGGTTCGTGACGCCCGCCGTCAGCAGCGTTCTGGGCACCGATACCCGCAGATGCCGTTGTCACGAAATTATCCTGCGCCTGCACCCCCACAAGACAGGGCGGCAGGTTCGGAAATGCGGTTGAGGCATGATAGTGGTAGACTTCACCATCGCTGGTTTCACCGACGTGGCCGTTACAGGCATCAAGATCGGTCGGAATAGTGCCATCCAGTTCGGTGCTGCCATACATCGCGAACCCATCAAAAGCATAGCCAAAATGTCCGGCACTATCCTGCGTCAAAGCGCAATCGGCGGACACACCTTCGGTTTCAAACACTGTTTCAATATCGGTTGCCGTGGCATGCCAGTGGAACCAACCGCCCGGATCAATATGCCCACCACAGGTATCAAGCGCTGGCATATGGCCGGTTTGCAAAACGCTTGGCGCGTCCGAGAAAATCGGCGCGCCATCCAAGGCGACACCCACTTTGCCCACCGTGCCCAGAACTGTTGGCGCCTCTGCCATCGCCGGTGTGATCGGAAGCTGCATGGTGATGGTGACGGTCTCTTCTTGTGATACATTGATACAGGCGTGATCGACAGCGGGCTGTTCGGTGGCGATATCAACCACATGCACCGTCCCATCAGCATCAAAAAACGTATAGCCCTGATCGTCCAGCATCCGCAGGAAAGTCTCATCAATGCGGTAGAGGCCTGGATCGTCGCCATCCCAATCCCAAATCCCGCCAGCATCATCCAGCGTCGCGGGGCAGAATGGTCCTGTTTCAAGACCTTCGGGCAGGTAACCAACCGTGAATTCGTAACATGATGTGGCCGTTCCATCCTCTAACACGCAGTCCACCGTTTGGGGTTCGGCGGCAAAAGCTGTTTGCGCAAAGCTGTCCAGATCCGGATGTGCCACGGATTGGGTTGGAAGCGCTGTTGCGCAGGCAACCAATAGAAAGGCCGATACTTTCAGCTGTATCATTGTGAGCAGATCCTCATAAACAGCGTATGCGTTACGTATGAAACGCACGAAACTGCATATCCCGTCGAAAAAGTTGCAGTCAGGCTGTTATCAACTCATCCAGATGCGCCGATTTGCCAGCCGCGTCCGGCGGCAATCTGCAAGCTGATCCAGGCATTCGTCAGATCCTGCAGCGATGACGCGAGCGACAATTGCGCGGTTGCCCTCGACCGCTCTGCATCAAGAAGGTCAAGCAGGGAAATAGTACCAGCTTGATATGTTTGCGTGGATAATTCCAAGGCGCGTTCGTAAGATTCAGCCGCAGCCTGCCGCGCGACAACCTCGCGTTGTAAGCGCTGATAGTTGACCTGCGCTGTCTGCACATCTTCGACTGCGGTCAATACAGTGTTTCGCCATGTCAGTTCGGCCTGCCGCGCCTGCGATATTTCCTGATCGCGGGCCGCACGCAAAGCCGTTTGGTTCAACAGCGGCAATGATAAGGTTGGACCAAAGGTCCAGCTGGATGGATCAGACGCCGTGACTGTGCCGTCCAGATCAAGCGATGGGTATATATCCGCGGTCGCAACACCAATCGCCGCCGTGGCGGCAGCAATATCGCGTTCGGCTGAAATCACGTCGGGCCGGTTGCGTAAAAGGTCCGCTGGCACGCCTACCCCTGCATCACCTGCAACGCGGGGCTGCGGTGCGCCTTGCTCCAGCGCGGCTGTAATCGGGCCTGCCGGTTCACCCAACAGTGTCGCGATACCATAAACAGAGGTATAAAAACCTGCCTCAAGTGCCGGTAGATTGGCCAAAGCCTCGTTCAACAGGGCTTCGGCATTGACATAATCAAGCTCTGAAACCACACCCAGCTGTTGCTGCTCTCCGGTCAGTGCCACTGTTTGGCGGCGTGTCGCAATGCTTTCGCGTGTCAGCGCAATGGCTTCCTGATAATAGCGCGCATCAACATAGTTTCCGACCAGCGATGCCAAAAGCGCAAGCCGCGCTGTACCAACATCATAGACAGCGCCTTCAAGCGCTGCTGCGGCCTGTTCCTGGCCACGTCGCGCGCCACCGAAGATATCAAAAACATAGCTCGCCGCCAAAGTGCCACTATCCGAGGTGGTCCTGTTGGTTTCAGACGTGTCACTGACGGTTGATGATACCGACCCGCTACCGGTGATCTGCGCGGCCTGACCTGTGGCGCGGAGCGCGGCGTTGGCCTCATTGATCCGCTCTGTGGCGGTGCGCACATCAAGGTTCTGTGCCATCCCGCGCGCCACCAGACTGTTCAATGTGGCATCGTCAAGGCGCAGCCACCATTGCTGCGCGCTGGACTGACCGCTGGTAGTTGCGTCACCATCGACAAAACGGGACGGCAGATCGATGGATGGCGTTTGATAGTCCGGGCCAACGGGTGTGCAGGCGGTAACGCCAAGCGTCAAGATTACGGCCGACAAAGTGGTATGTTGCAAACGATCACCTCATGTTTGGATTGGGAAAAACGGCACGCTGATCGCGGGGATCATGCAGCAAGTTCGGCGTCCAGCCGCCGCATCTCTTCGGCTTGCGGTTTGGAAAAACCTGCAAGAAGCTTGTAGACAACAGGGGTGACAAAAAGCGTGGCCAGCGTGGCCAAACCCAGTCCGCCAACGATAACCCACCCCAATGAAACGCGCGCCTCGGCACCGGCACCTGTGGACAGGACCAGCGGCACACCCCCCAACACGGTTGATATCATCGTCATCAAGACAGGCCGCAAACGTTGCAGTGCAGCCTGTTCGGCAGCCTCGATGACGGACAGACCTTCGTTGCGCAACTGATTGGCAAATTCGACGATCAGGATACCGTTCTTGGCCATAATGCCCACCAAGAGGACCAAGCCGATCTGGCTGTAGACATTTAAACTAATCCCGGTGAAGGCCAAGGCGTAAATCGCGCAGGCCAACCCAAGAGGGACGGTCCCCACGATGATCAGACTGCTGACAAAGCTTTCGAACTGGGCTGCCAGAACGAGGATCACAATGACAATGGCAAAGCCGAATACCATACCCAAACCGCTGGAAGTTTCATCAAGGGTCGCGGCCTCTGACAATGGGATCAGCCCGGTGCCGGGTGGCAGGATCGGTGCGGCAGCCGCCTCGAGGCGTTCGATCCCGTCACGCAGGGCAAGACCGTCGGACAGTTCTGCCGTGATGACGATGGCGCGCAGTTGCTCTTCACGGTCAAGCGATGGGGCAACGGCCAACTCTTCCATAGATACGATAGAGGACATCGGGACCATACGTTCATCCGAGGCCTGTAGAAATATGTTCTCAAGGTCCGTCGGGTCGTCAATCGGATTGGCGGTCGAGATCAATTTGACCGGCACCGCGTTGCCGTCGATAAAGACCTCACTCACCTCATCGCCATCCAAAAACGCCTGCATGGCGCCTGACAGCCCGGTGATGTCGATGCCCAGATCATCGGCGCGCTCACGATCAATGTTGATACGTATCTGAGGCTGGGTTGTTTCATAAGATATCTGGACACGCCCCATATCGGGGTCTTGTTCCAGCGCATCCCGCAGCGCATTCGCGGCCTCTGACAAGACGTCATAGTCCTTGCCTGTGATCGCCATCCGCAATCCTTCACCCCCGCCCCGAATACCAAGCGAATTGGGCTGAATGACAAAGGCCCGGACGCCATTCACACTGCCGATCAGCTGGTTCATCTCGGCGACAATCTCGTCCTGTCCGCGCGCGCGATCTTCCCATGGGGCCAACGTCATCACCATGAACCCTTCGTTGCTGCCGCCACGACCTGCGATAGAAAAGATGTATTCCACCTCACCGCTGTCCCGGAAGGGCTGCAAGAGCGCTTCGATCTGGCGTTGCTGGCTATCGGTATATGCAAGGCTGACACCTTCAGGCGCGCTGACCCGCAGCAAGGCGACGGCACGATCCTCTGGCGGCGTCAGTTCTTCGTCAAGCGTGCCGTAGGTGACGAAAGCCGTACCGGCAAACAGGATTGCGACAGCCAAGACGACCATTGGTGCAGCCAGACAGGCGCGCAGGATTGCTGCATAAGAATTTCGACATGCAGCACCAAAGCGCGCGACCGGACCATTGTTTATAGGGCCTTCGGACCTTGGTTTTCCCGACAACAAACGCGACGCCAGCATCGGACACAATGACAACGCCACAAAGGATGACAACGTGACGGCGATGGCCAGCACATAGCCAAATTCGCGAAACAGCCCGCCCGACGTGCCGGGCAAGAACGACAGCGGCACAAAGACCGCGGCTAGGGTTGCCGTCGTGGTGATCACGGCAAAGAACACCTCACGCGTGCCACGCACGGCGGCAGCACGGGCGGGCATGCCCGCGTCGCGTTTTTTGACGATGTTTTCCAAAACGACAATGGCATCATCCACGACCATCCCGGTTGCCAGAACAAGGGCCAGCAGCGTGATGATGTTGATAGAAAACCCGGCTAGCCAAATCCCCCCCACAGTCCCAACCAGTGCCACGGGCAGCGTGAGCGCCGGGATCAGCGTGGCACGCGCATTGAGCAAGAAGACATAGATCACACCCACCACAATTGCGATTGCAAGGCCAAGGGATTTCAGCACCTCGGTGATGGCCCCGCTAATGAAAACGGCATCGTCGCTGGTCACATCGACCTGCACATCATCAGGAAGCGTATCGTTCAAACCCTCCACCACATCATCGACAGCATTGGAAATAGAAAGCGTATTTGACCCAGCCTGACGAATGATACCCATCCCGATCCCGGTATTACCATTGGCGCGCAAAGCCGAGGATTCCTCATCGGGCCCAAGGCTGACGACAGCGATGTCAGCCAAACGGATATCATCGGCAATGATCAGCTGTTCGAACTCTTCCGGCGTTTGCAGCCCCGCAGTGGCGCGCACTGTGAAATCCTGTCGGCTGCTTTCCAATGAACCGGCCGGCACATCCAGCGCCACGTCATCCAGGGCATCGGTCAAATCCGCGATGGTCAATCCGCGTGTCGCCATCTGCGCCTGATCAATATCAATCAAAAAGGTCTGTTCACGTTCGCCATAAACCTCAACATCGGCGACGCCTTCAACAGCCGACAGCTGATCGACGATCTCATCATCAACCAGATCAGTCAGCGCATCGATTTCCATCGTCGCGGATGTCACGGCAAGACGTATGATTGGCTGCGAATCTGCATCTGCTTTGACGATGCTTGGGTCGTCATCAATTTCATCCGGCAAGCTGTTGGTGATCCGGCTCACTTCGTCGCGCAAATCTGATGCGGCGACGTTCAGATCGGTGCTTGTGGTGAATTCAACGGTTACGCGGCTGTCTTCGTAAGACGATGACGATGACATGGATTTCACGCCTGATACCTGCGCCGCCGCCGATTCAATGATGCTGGTGACTTCCTGATCCATCGTTTCAGCAGACGCACCGGAATAAGAGGTCGATATGCTGATCGTCGGGCTATCCACCTCGGGCAACTCACGGACAGCGACGCCGGAGAGGGCGGCCAGACCGCCGACAAAGATCAACATGTTGACAACAATGGCCAGAACCGGACGACGCACGAACAGCGCCGTCATATCAGATGTATTGGATGCAGACGCCGCAGGATTTTGATGTGCCACTCTGCTAGCCTCCGGTCGCTGTTGGCGTCTGAACGACGAGATCGGGGCGATCTTCGTCGACACCTGCAACATCATCGCTTGGCCCGGATGCGCCTTGCACCACCACGGGCGCACCTTCACGCACGTTCAGCATGCCTTCGGTAATGGTCTGTGTGCCTGTGGCGATCTCTGCATCGATCAAAACGGTATCGGCGTTGCGTTGCACGATACGGACAGGGGTGCGCGTGGCCATATCATCCGCCACCACCCAAACATAAGACCCCTCAGCATCCCATTGCACCGCCAACGGATCAACGGACGGGTAGGTATCACCTTCAAAGGCCATCGCGATTGAAAATGACATGCCCGGCCGCAGGACATCACCAGTGTTTTCGATGATAGCACGCACCTGCAACGTCCGGCTGTCTGTTTCCACCCGGCTGCCGATTGCAGAAATAGTCCCGGAAAATGGCGTGCCCGACAGCGCAAGCGAGGTGGCGGTAACAGGCTGGCCCAGGGCGACCATACCTGCAAAGCGTTCTGGCACCCAAAAATCCACGACAACCTGTTGCCGGTCATCAATCAAGGCAATCTCGGTATCGGTGCTCACGTAATCGCCGACCTCAACCGGCACGATCCCCACACTCCCGCCGATTGGCGCAAGGACGGTCCGCTGTGCCAGGGCGACCTCTGCTTCGCGCAGGGCAAGGACCGCGTCATCGCGTTCTGACAACAATGTGTCCAATTCGGTCAGCGTCGCCGCGTTTGATTGGCTGAGGCTTTCGTAGCGCGTATAGGTATTTTCCGCTGTACGCAGTGCAACGATGGCCCGGTCGCGGGTGATTTCTTCGCTTTCGGAATCCAACCGGGCCAGTACATCCCCTGCGGCGACAACGTCACCAGAAGACACGGTCACCTCTGTCAGCACACCAGTGTCGAGCGGCACAACGGATACTGAGCGCAGCGCCTCACTTGTACCGACGGCCTGCAGTTTTGCGCTGACAACACCGGTCGCGACAGGGGCCGTTGTAACGATAGTCGCGCGTGCGCCACCACCACCGGGTGGTCCGCCACCGTCCCTTTCGGTTACGTCCGCGGACACATTTTGCGGCTCAGCGACCATCGCGAGAACGTTGTCGGAAACGCCCAAACGCCCAAGGACTGCGTGTGATGTCGGATAATAGCGGGCCATGGCAACCGTCGCGCAAACGACAATAACACCGGTCAGTCCGACTTGTTTGAAAAGGTTCATGGTCACGTTCCGTCGTTAGAGTTCCAAGCCAACCAAGATCAAGGCAACTGATTTCACGTAACAGCAACTGAAGACGGCAATATCTTGAGCTGCGACACCAGACAATCATTGGGTTCCATACCGATACAGACATTCTACGCTGCATCGCCGCATTTCCGTCGTCACATAAACTTGCTCAGCATATTATCGCTTGGATCGCGGCGACAATCGCCGACAAACACCGTGGTCCAGTGATGGCTCTTGTCTCCGTCGAGCATCACAAAAAGGTGAACCAAGCAGGTCCGAAAGAGTGCCGTAAGGTCAACGCCAATGCGTTCAACAAGCACGAAAACAAGACAGATCAGCCCATCACGATGGACTGATCGAACGTTATCGCGCTTGCGTGGTGCAGCGCGTTCCCAACAGAATGGAGCTTACAAACATGCAATATAAAGCAGTCTTACAAGTATTTGCCGTCACGAGCACATTCATCGTGCCGCAAATCGGCACCGCCGATACGTTGACATTCGGTACTGATCTTGAATTGGAAGTAGACAACGACAACAGCACCATTACCGCCACACCCTATCTGGAATATGCGACAAACTTCGGCGTTTACGTCGGTGCTGACGTATCGAATGAGGACAGCGATACCGATGACTACTCTGTCAGTGCCTACATCGGGTATGGTGGGGAAGTCGGGCTTTTCACCTACGATCTCTATTACGGTCACTACTACCTGAACGAAACCGGTGATGATGGCGAAGAGGTCATCGCGACACTTGGCTACCCGGTCTTTGGTGGTCTGACCATGGAAACCGCGCTGATTTCTGACCTTGATGACACAGAAAGCCTGGAGCAAAGTTTTTACTATGCGCTGCCTGCGGCCTATGAAATCTCGGGTGCTTATGAATTCGTGGATGGCGAGCATACAGATGATTGGGATTTGGGTGTTTCAAAAACCCTCACCGAGGAAATAGCGCTCGACCTGCGCTATTACGATTCTGAGGATGACAGCCCATCTGTCGCCATGACGGTTTCTTATGCAACCGATGTCGCCGGGCTATTCGGCGGGTAAGATCAGCCCATGAGGTGCTTGCTGCGGCGCTACTCCTTGGCAAGCACCACATTAAACGCAACCGCTAGAAACGGTGCATCAACCTTCCCTGATAGGGCCATACCGTCGGGGAAGTCACCCGCATCTTTTTCCCGGTATGTCATGACCAGATCGTCACGCACACCAAAGACCGTATCCTGATCAAGGTAAGGGTCATCACTGGGAAAGACTTCGGTGACCAAAGTGCGATAGCCTGGCGCTTTCACGATGAAATGCAGATGCGACGGCCGCCATGGGTGGCGCCCACAGGCCCGCAAAATATCACCGACAGGCCCGTCGGTTGGCACGGTATATTCGACTGGCTTGACCGTGGTGAACGCGTACCGCCCATCATCCCCGACGGTCATCAAACCGTGGAACGAAAACGTATCCTGTGCCTCGTCCTGACTGGCGTAAAGCCCATTTGGCGCCGTTTGCCAAATGTCGAGTTCGGCCCCCGCGATGGGATTGCCGTCCGTATCCTGGATGATGCCTTCGGCCAACAAAACAGGCCCGCCAAAATCGCGCTTCATATCGCCGCCCACAGCCAAGGGTGGGGCGCCCGATACGTGGAACGGACCCAAAACCGAAGATGATGTCGCCTCTGGGCGCGAGTGCAGCATGTCGACCAGCGATGACAGGCCCAGCACATCAGATGCCAAGACAAATTCGTGCCGGTCTTCCGTCTCAATTGCGGCGCAGCCTTCAAGAAAGGCGATACCTTGCCGCCATTCATCGTGGGTCAGGTTCGTCTCGCGCGCGAAATCATGCATGTGCTGCACAAGTGCACCAAGAATTTCACGGGTCCGCGGGGGCATGTCATCAGCCATGTAGCCTCTGAATACATCCGTGATGTTGTCTTTGGTCACGTTACGCATGAGCAGGTTTCCTTAAAGCAAAGCAAGACTGAGGATCGGGAATTCGATCAGGATGAAGAGGACGATCAACATCACAAAGGCGAAGGGCAGCGCGCCCATGAACACATCCTTTAGCGATATGCGATCGTCATCGAGCGTCGATTTGATAACAAAACACGATATGCCCAAGGGCGGGGTCAAAAGGCCGATTTCAGCCCCGACCACAGTGATGATCCCAAACCAGATCAGCGACATATCAAGCGCTTCGACAAGCGGCAGGAACAGCGGCACAACGATCAGGATGATTGATGCTGTGTCAAGGATGGTGCCCAGAAAGATCATCAAGAGCACGTAAAGCAACATGATCGTCCAGAAAGTTGCAGAATTGCCCGCAAGCATATCCTGTAACTGGTTGGGCAAGCCTGCAAGGCCAAGCATCCGACTGTAGATCGAGGCTGCTGTAATCAGGAAAAGGATCGCGGCGGTGATGTGCCCGGTCTCAAGAAGCGCATCCCAAAAGCCTTTCAGCGTCATCGACCGGCGGGCCAACGCGATGATCAGCGCCACAAGAGATCCTGTTGCCCCGGCCTCTACCGCCGTCATCCAGCCGGTATAGATACCACCCAAGACGATGGTAATCAGGCCAATCGTGGGAAGCGTCTTTGACGCGATCTCACGCCCGGTCATCCATTCGGTGTCTTCCACCACACGACCACCAACGAAGTCGGGGGTAAAGCGCCCCATGAACCAGATGGCCCCGACGTAGGCGATGGCCAGCATGATACCGGGGATCACCCCGGCCAGAAACATATCACCGACCGATTGTTCTGCCACAAAACTATAGATAATCAACATCGCAGATGGCGGGATGATCATTCCCAGCACCGACGACCCGGCGACCACGCCCACGGCAAAGCGTGGATTATAGTCCTGATTGATCATTTGCGGCACAGAGACTTTGGTAAAGACCGATGCAGATGCAATAGACGATCCCGTCACAGCGGCGAAAACCGCATTGGCCCCAACGGTCGCCATGCCGATGCCGCCTTTGACCTTGCGAAAGCGCATGGTCATAACTTCGTATATATCGCGGCCCAGTCCCGCTTTGGACACGATTAATCCCATGAAGGTAAATAACGGGATCGTCGCAAAGCTATAGACCATAGCGCTATCTTGCACAGCGATCTTCAACAGGTTCAGCGATAGTGTGAAGTTGTCGCGCATCAACCAAATGGACACCAGCGACACCATACCTAAGGCGATAGGGATATAGACGCCGGAGTAAATCAAAAAGACGATCGCGATGACCGAGATGATGCCGATCTCAATGGGGGTCATGGTTTGGTCCCGCCTGCGTCTATGTCGTCATGTTCTGGCACGCGGATCAGCTGAGGCCGGTCTTGTGCGGTGATCACTTTGAGAACAAAAATCAAACAGGCCAACGCGCTACCACTGGCGATCACCAGCTTGATGGGCCACCACGGAACGGTGAAAAGGCCGGGAATGCCGAAGAAATCCTGCGTGTCCCACATCTTCAGGAATTCGGGGAACATAATATAGGCAATGAGCCCCATGAATATCGCCGATATCGCGTTGATGATGCGGCGCAAGTTGGCCGTCAGACCCGGCTTGCGGCTGTGCAGCAAGTTCAGGAAACCATCCGAACGTGTCAGCCGGTCAACGCGCACTACATCAGCAAGCTGTAGAAAAACAATGAACACGACCGACAGCTGGACGATTTCATAGGTGCCTCTCAGCGGCGCGTTGAACACGCTGCGCGCGACCACATCCACGTTAAGAATGACCACCAACATCAGCACAGTCAGTGTGCCCGCGACGTTGGCGGCAATGGCAAGGGAGTGGGCGACCCGCGTCAGGCCAACCAGTGCAGAATTTAGCATAATGATGGCCTTCTGTCGGGTCGTCCGCGTTACTCTTGCGTCCAGTTACGGACGCCGGTGAAACCGGCAGCTTCCAATTTAGCCAGATAGGCTTCCAGCATTTCGGTGCCGGGTTCCCCATTGTCATTCAGTGTGGTGGCCCATTCCTGCGCAATATTTGGCATAGCACCTGCCCAAGCTGCACGCTCTTCTTCGGACAGATCAACGATTGTCCCGCCTGCGGCCACGTAGGCAGCTTCTGCTTCGGCTGCGCGATCCATCGCAATCCCTGCAAGATGGTCACGATAGTCAATCGATACGGCCTGCAGCACTTCTTTGACTTCATCAGGCAGATTATCCCAATAATCCTGATTGACGGTCACGGTCTTGGAATTCACAGCCCCCAGATCAGCGCGCAGCATATAGGGTGCCACTTCGGAGATTTTAAAGGTTGCCGCTGCTTCAGGCCACAACATGCCCGCATCGGCCAGACCGGTCTGCATCATATTGTAAAAATCAGTCAGACCACCGCGCACACCAGCCGCGTCCTGAATACCTTCGAGGTAACGCAGGTTCATACCGGCACCAGCGACCTTCAGACCTTCCAGATCAGCAATGCCACTCACTTCGTTGGTCAAGAACACCTGATAGCTGTTCAGCACAACGCCAGTTGCAAGATAGACTTGGTTCTGGGCTGCGAATTCGTTTTGCATCGCAGGGAATTCACGTGCGATTTCGTCAACCGCCTGTGCCACAGCGCGCGCGTCTGAAGATACGAATGGCGTGACAGCGGCAAGCCCCTGACTTGGTAGTTTGGATGAGTGGAAGATCGTCGTAACAATGCCGATGTCACCCAATCCCAACTCGATCCCTTCCAGAACGCCACGGGGTTTCACGATGGAACCGCCGTAGTTTTCCTGCCAATCCATCACGTAATTGCCGGTTTCAGCCAGGCGACGGTCAACTTCGGGAATAAAGAAGTCGGTGAACTCTTTCACCCATAGTGCACGGTCAGGATAGCCGTCGATGACAACCGCCGAAATCGTCTCTTGCGCCGCGACAGGGATCGCCGTCACCGTTGCAACGGCGGCACCCATCAGTGTGCGTTTTGTCCAGTTCATCATGTGTTTTTCCTCCCAGAAAAGTGGGCGCTTTGCCCATTTGATTACGCGTTTGTCTTCACCCACTTCACGGTCAGGTCGGTTCCTGCCGCTTCAAAAAGTTTGGCAATCGCGCAGTATTTTGCAGTTTCCACCCCGACCAGATCCAACTCCTCTTGGTTGGCCGGGGTGATGCAGTTCACGGTGAGTGTGACTTGTGGGAATGGTACGTCGATCTCTTCCTCCATGAGAACGCCGCGCCGGTCGAACTTGCAACTTGCATCAATTGAAATTTCACCGAGATCGATACCAAGACGGGCCGCATTTTTATGCCCGATGACATTGGTACAGGCGATCAGCGCCGTCATTGCCGTCTCGGTAGGTGTGGGGCCAAGGTTTGTGCCGCCCCGCTCGGTGGGTTCATCGATCACAACATGCAAGTCACGGATAGGGATTTCCGTGCGCGCATGTGTCGGGCATTGCGCAGTTGCGCGATAAGTGACGACGGTTTTTGGTTTCACAGCCATCGATCTATCCCTAAATCACGCTGCACACTTGGTCGAAATCAAACCGTGGCAGCTTTTGAAACAGGGCCGTTTCATCCGCATAGCCGATATTGCAAAGGAAGTTCGATTTCAGGCTGGTGCCCGCAAAAAACTCTTCATCCACAATCGCGTTCGAAAACCCCGACATTGCGCCGACATCCAGTCCAACGGCGCGGGCGGCGATCATGAAATAGGCACCCTGCAGCGTCGCATTGCGATAGGCTGTATCTTCGCAATAGGCCGCATTGCCATCAAACAAATGGCGGCGGTCCTCATGCGGGAAAAGAAACGGCAGTTCGTGCCAGAAATTCATGTCCTGTGCGATGATCGCCGTAACAGGCGCGCCCATCATCTTGGGCACGTTCTGCGGTTTGAGCGACTTTGCCAGACGTTCCTTGCCCTCAGGCGATTTGACGAAGACAAATCGCGCAGGCAGCGTATTCATTGATGTCGGACCGTTGATGGTAATCTCGTAGATTTCCTCTAACAGGCCATCGGGTATCGGCTTGTCTGTCCATGCGTAATGCGACCGTGCATCGCGTAGGATCAGATCAATTGCATCATCGGAAAGACGCGTGATGCGCTGACGCAGATCCCGGTGATCCGCCTGCGCTTTGGCCCGCAATGCATCCAGTTCTGATCCGGTAGGCGCATTCATTCCGCGGCCGCCACGGTAGCTTGGTCTTTTTCATCGACAATCGGGTTCGAACAAATGCCGATCCCTTCAATTTCGATATCCACAACCTCGCCGGGAACCAGCCAACGTGGGTTGGGTTTCTTGGCGTGACCCACACCCGGCGGCGTGCCCATTGCAATCAGATCGCCCGGTTCGAGTGTGGTATATTCAGAGATCGTGGCAATCGTCTGCGCCACTGACCAGATCATGTTGCCAGTGTTGGAGGACTGCAAAATCTCTGTTCCGACGCGGCTTTCAATCTTTAAGCCCGCAGCACCTTCTGGAACCTCATCAGGTGTGACGACATAGGGGCCGATGGCACCTGTGTTGTCAAAGTTCTTACCCGGCGTCCACTGATGCGTCTTGCGTTGGTAGTCGCGGACAGATCCGTCGTTGAACACGGTATAGCCAAAGACGTGGTTCAAGGCGTCAGCTTCGGAAATATGCCGCCCGCCCTTGCCGATGATGAACATTAACTCGGCCTCATAGTCCAGCTTGTCTGAACAGGATGGGCGCACCAACGGGGCGCCAGCCGCCATGATCGAATTCTTGCCGCGCATGAAAAGCGCGGGATAGTCAGGGATATCATACCCGCCTTCTTTGATGTGGTCGGTATAGTTCAGACCAAGACATATGATCGTCCCCGGCTCAGCCACGGGCAGCGCTGGTGTAATCGAAGAGACGGCGACGCGTGGCGCGCCCTGCATCTTGGCCGCCAGTGATTCTGCGAGCATCGGATCAGCAATCAGAGCCATCAAATCTGGACCAACTGCAGCGTCAAGGGCCGTAAGATTAACGGCTTCAGCACCTTCGACAGCAAAAACTGCGGTCCCGTTTGATGTATCACCGACGAGATATTTCATGCTTTCAATCCTTGTAAGTTTGAGTCTTTTCTGCCTACAATATCATCATAAGTCAATAAATATCGATTTTTTAGTCGAAGGAGAAACGCGATGGTCGCTTGGGCTGACTACAAGGCAGAGGCGCAATCGCGCGGCGCGCTGGCACTGGAACTTTATGTTGCCGTGTCCACTCCGGTCAAAGAACCGCAAGACGTCAAAGCGGCCCTGCCTGATCATTTGGCCTATCAGGCGGAACTTGAGCGGGCAGGTTCCTTGGCATTTGCTGGGCCCATGTCAGATGACAGCGGTGATCATATGCAGGGAACCGGGATGATCATCTATCGCGCGGAAAGCCTTGCAGACGCGCGGGCGCTTGCGGATGCCGATCCGATGCATGTAGCTGGTGCACGAAGCTATGTCATGAAACGTTGGTTAATCAACGAAGGATCTTTTAACGTGGCGGTTGGTCTATCTACGAAACACGTCACCCTGACCTAGGAGATCACTGCATGAATATGCTGGATGGCACGAGCAGCACGGAAACATCTGCAACGCGGGCAGCCTATCTGTCATTGCGAGACATGATCCTTGTGGGAAAGCTTCCGGCAGGCGAGAAACTGAAGATCGAACAGTTGCGCAAATTGCTGGATACCGGTGCCTCTCCCGTCCGAGAGGCGCTGAGCCTGCTGACGTCGGACATGCTGGTTGAACGTATTGACCAACGGGGTTTTCGTGCCGCCCCTGCGAGCCTAGCCAATTTTGAGGAAATCCTGACCCTGCGCTGCACGCTAGAGGATATGGCCCTGCGTCGGTCGATCGCGCATGCCACGGCCGCATGGGAAGAGCGCCTTGTCTTGGCGCACCACCGCATGAAACGGGTTGCAGGAACGGACGCCTTTGAAGAGGCACACAAGTTGTTCCACATGACACTGCTCAGCAACGCGCAATCGCCTATGCTGGAAAGGTATTGCAGCCAGCTTTATGACCTGAATATCCGCTATCGCTATCTGGCGGCAGGCGGGGCGCGCTACCAAAGTCGGGATATTGCGGCCGAACATGTCAGCATTTTGGATGCCGCCGTGCAGCGTGACGCTGATACGGCGTCTATCGCTCTTCTGCATCACTACCGCCTAACTGGTGAGTATCTGTCTACCCAGCTCGCTGATCTTTAGTTTTGCCGATATAAAATAATCATTTGTAAAAATATCGATATTATGAAAGGATTTTCGCAAGTAGCGGAGTAAGCCCTGTGCAGCGCAATCGATTCCTTGGCGATATCCTATCGACCCTGCTTGATCGCAGTGGCGTGCTGCGCAGTACCAACGATACCCGTGATATATTCGCGCTGTGTCACGCGCTCCTGTCCGCAGAAGGCACAGTGTCTGGGCATACGCTCGCCGCGACCGTTCTGGATCGCTATCAATCACTGACGCTTGATGAAAAACGCGCGTTTTTTAAGTTTCTGAACGAAGAATTGGATATCAACCCAACTGCGCTGATGGACCTCGCACAGATTTATGCGGACACGCCGACGCCAGAGGCGTTCAAGTCCCTGTCTCAGGCAGCCGAGCCGCGACGCCAGGAACTCCTGCGGCGCCTCAATCAGCCAATCGGTGCCACAGCCGCCATCGTTGCGATGCGTGTTGATTTGCTAAACATCATGAAGACGGCACCTGAACTGGCGCGCACAGATTATGATTTCGTGCACCTGCTGCGCAGTTGGTTCAACCGCGGCTTTCTGGTGCTCAAAGCGATCGATTGGGACACACCAGCGCGCATTCTTGACAAGATCGTCGCCTATGAGGCCGTGCATCAGATTGATGACTGGGATGACCTGCGCAGGCGTTTGTATCCGCAAGACCGACATTGCTTTGCGTTCTTTCACCCAGCCATGCCGGATGAACCGCTGATTTTTGTTGAAGTCGCGCTGACGAAAACCATCCCGACCAAAATCACGGATGTCTTATCAGAACAAAGGCCCCCATTAGCAGTTGAAGATGCAAAGGTTGGCGTCTTTTATTCGATTTCCAACTGCCAAAAAGGGCTTGCCGGGATCAGCTTTGGCAATTTGCTGATCAAACAGGTAGTGGCTGAACTATCACAAATGTTTCCGCACCTTGACGAATTTGTCACCCTGTCCCCGATACCCGGTCTGAACCGCTGGTTGGCGACACAAACAGACGATCCTGATCACGGTCATATCGCCACCGCGATCCTGGATCAAAGCGCTGCACCCAAAGATATCCGCGCTATGGCCGCCCGGTATTTGCTGACGGCCAAACGCGATGATGGGATGCCCGTTGATCCGGTCGCGCGGTTTCACCTTGGCAATGGCGCGGCGGTCTTCGACGTTCACGCTGACGCCGACCCATCTGAGAACGGTCTCAAGCAATCAAGCGGTGCGATGGTGAACTATCATTACGATCTCTCTCAAACCCAGCGGCACCACGAGGATTTCGCCTTGAAGTCCATCGTAACCGCTGCAAAATCCGCGCAAAGCCTATCCACGGCTGCACTCTCGCGAAAACCCAAGGAAACGTCATCGTGACGAATACACTTTATGACGCGCTCTTCGCGCGGCATGCCCAGAACAGCGCAATCTTTATCACTCAGGACGACGGCACCAACGTGACCTATGCCGCCTTTGTAGCGCGCATTGCACAACTGGCACATGTTTTGACAGGCGCAGGTGTCAGGCCGGGGGACCGGGTCGTGGTGCAGGCACCCAAGCTCACCGATACCATTGCCCTTTACGGTGCAACCCTTCAGGTGGGGGCTGTCTATCTGCCCTTGAACACGGCCTATACACAAAGTGAGTTGGATTATTTCATCACTGACGCCGCACCGGCCCTTGTCGTGTGCGATGCGCGCGTTGAAGCCGAGATTGCCGGTATTGCTGGCCAAACCCCCGTTTTAACGCTCGCCACGGATGGGACCGGATCATTATCGGTGCAGGCACATGACCGGCCCACGACCTTTCGAACTGTGGTACGCGGCCCTGATGATCTGGCCGCCTTGCTTTATACATCGGGCACGACCGGGCGATCAAAGGGGGCAATGCTGAGCCACAAGAACCTGCTTTCAAATGCGCAAACGCTGACGGATCTGTGGCAAATCACCGATGCTGACCGTCTGATCCATGCCCTGCCAATTTTTCATACCCATGGATTGTTCGTCGCGCTGAACACCGCGTTTTTGGCCGGTGCGCAGGTGCGGTTGATGGCCGCGTTTGATGTCGACAGTATCCTGCAAGAGCTGCCATCATCCACGCTGCTGATGGGCGTGCCCACATTTTACACCCGTCTGCTGAATGATACGCGCTTCACCGGTGATCTGGTCAAGAATATGCGGTTGTTTGTGTCAGGCTCTGCCCCGCTTTTGGCTGAGACGCATACAGCATTTGAGGCGCGGACCGGCCACCGTATCCTTGAACGCTATGGGATGACCGAAACCAATATGATCACGTCCAACCCGTATGATGGCGAACGTGTGGCTGGCACTGTTGGATATCCACTCCCCGGCACGCAAGTACGGATCACCGATAACGGTGCTCCTGTTGCCGCAGGAGAAGTGGGCATGATCGAAGTGCGCGGCGACAATGTGTTCCAAGGCTATTGGAACATGCCCGAAAAGACGGCGGAAGAACTGCGCGCGGACGGTTTCTTCATTACAGGCGATCTGGGTATACAAACCGAAGATGGACGCATTTCCATCGTTGGACGTCAGAAGGACCTTATTATTTCGGGTGGCTACAATATCTATCCAAAAGAAATCGAAGATGTGATCAACGATATCGACGGCGTGCTGGAAAGTGCTGTCTTTGGTATCCCCCATCCTGACTTCGGGGAATCTGTCCTGGCTTCAGTGGTGCTAGATAATGATGACGTCACCGCAGATAGCATTGCGTCGCAGGTTGCACCGCTGCTTGCGCGGTTCAAACACCCGCGTCGCTATATTTTAACAGATGCGCTGCCGCGCAATGCGATGGGTAAGGTGCAGAAAAACGTCCTGCGCGCCGCGCATAGCGCAAAGGCTTGACCTAGCGGTCGGGAATACCCTTGCCACCACCTGACTGTGTGACGCCATCGATCAAGACGAACATCATCGTGCAAGGCTCTGTGCCGCGGTTTGCCCAAGCGTGGTTGGTGCCGCGTTGCACAACGACATCCCCAGCTTTTAACAGCACATCGTCTTCTTCGTTATCCATCAGCATCCATATTTCGCCATTCATAACGATGCCATAGTCAACGCTGTCCGTGCGGTGCATCCACGGGTGCCGCCCGCCTTGCACAACATTTGCGCCCGCGCCCATTTCGGCAAAGGCGGCGGCCCCGTCTTCGCTGGACAACCGGGCCATCACCTCTGGGTCTTCGGGCATGAATTCCACACAGCGAAAGACAGACCCATTGGTCGGAGGATGCAGGATAAAATCCCCGGTGCAGGTCTCAGTCGGGCCATCATATTCGGCGGGTGTTTGGTCGGTGAGCCAAAAGTTGGTCAGACGCACACCGGGACGGTTGGGCCGTTCAAGGATTTGACTGGCGATTTGGTCACTTTCGATGATGGCTACGCCTTTGTCGTCATGTCCGGTAACAACGCGGCGGTATTGCTTGTGGGTCATGGTGTTGCCTCATCTTGGGTTGTTGGTTGGGTGCGGCTGACAAAGATGACGCCTGCAAAAAGGATCAGACCGATCACAGCACTGATCAAGCCTTGGAATAACAGGCAGAGGCCTGCGATCGCCATGATCATCCGTAAAAGTGGTGACAGGGATGCGTTCAAACATCCAATGATTGCCACAGCAATCGCAAAGGTGCCGATGGCTGCTGTGAGGACTGCGGCCGCATTCTCAAGCAGTGTGCCGGCCATTAACAGGCCAGGACCATAAACAAACGCAAAGGGTAAAACGAATGAGGTCGCGGCATAGGCCGCAGCCGTCCAGCCGACCTTGTTCACATTCGCCCCCGCGATACCACCCGCGACGTAAGACGCCAGCGCCACTGGTGGGGTGATGGTCGAAATGCAACCGTAATAGAACACAAAGAAATGCGCCGTCAGAACCGGGACACCCAATTTCACCAGCGCAGGTGCCACGACCGTCGCCAAGATCAGATAGGCCGCCGTCGTGGGTAGCCCCATACCCAGAATAATCGATGTCACCATCGTAAAGAACAGTGCCAGAAACAAATACCCGCCCGACGCCACATCAATCAGCGTGGCAATCTTGGACCCCAGACCGGTGACCCCAAGGACGCCCGCGATAATACCTGCCGCAGCACAAGCCGCCGAGATCGTGACAACAGAACGCGCACCCTCGGACACGCTGGTCGCAAGTTTGGCGAAAAAGGCCGCGTCCACTTTGCGGTTCCAGACGATATCCCCGGCAATCAGCACTCCCATCGCCCAAAGCGACGCCATGAAAGGTGAGTATCCCAACAGCATCATGGCGATCAGGGTGCCAAACGCCGCGATGAACGGGCCGCCGTCCAACAGTACTTTCCAGAGTGGCGCGTCACTGCCCGACAGATCAGCCGTATTTGGCATGATGCCCGACTTGACCGCTTGCAAATGCACAACCATGAAAGCCGAGCTGAAGAACAACAGCGCCGGAACAATCGCCGCCAGCATTATGGCTGTGTAGGGAACTCCCACAATCTCGGCCATGATAAAGGCTGCAGCCCCCATGACAGGCGGCATAATCTGCCCACCCGTAGAGGCCACAGCCTCAATCGCGGCGGCCTGATGTGGCTGATACCCTTCGCGTTTCATGATCGGGATCGTCACGGTGCCCGTGACCGCCACATTGCCCGCGGCAGAGCCGCTGACCATACCAATCAATGTGGAAAACAGGACCGCCGACTTTGCAGACGCCGCCCGCAAGCCGCGCGTGCAGCGGTTGGATAGTTCAAAAAAGAAATCGCCCGCACCAAAGTTGGACAGAAGCGCGCCAAAAATCGTGAAAACGATAATATAGGTTGCCGCCACGCCAACAGGGATCCCATAGATGCCTTGGGTATCAGTTGTCAGCACCAAGACGATCCGCTGCAACGTGGCCCCGCGCCCTTCCAAGACACCGGGCAGGTAGGGGGCGATGAAAGGGTAAAGGAAGAAGACAAAGGTGATGCCGGCGAGGATCCAACCGATGCCGCGCCGTGCCGCTTCAAACACCACGGCTAGCAAGACAATACCGGCAAGGTAATCCATATCGGTGGTGATGCCGCCGCTAAAGGCAATCGCCTTCCAGCGTGTCAAAAGATGTGCACTTGCCGCGACAGTTGCCACAACCAGCAGGCCTGACAGCACCGCATTCAACCGCGTGCCCGCCAGTTTTTCACTGGTCGGTTTGATGACAAACAGCAAGGATAAGGCAAGCATCAAATGCGTCACACGCATCGGCATGGTCGAAATTGCGATAACGCCTGATACGACCATCAGATGATAAGCGCCAAGGGCGAGACCCGCCAAAAAGACCGCATTTTTTAGGGTAAGTTTACCCATCAGTCCCGACATCCCGGCCCACCCTTCAGACGAAAAAGGGGCCCGCAATGGGCCCCAAATCTTGTTTAGTTCGCGTCGAAATAAGCCTGCGCACCGGCGTGCAGCGGAATAGCCAATTGCGTAGACATCGCAGGATCAATCTGGCGCGCATTTGCGTTTTCGGCCTGAAGCTCTGGCAGATTGTCAAAGATCGCACGGGTCACAGCCTCGACCGTGGCGGCATCCAGTGAATTTGGGGCAACAAGCATGTTGTTCACACCAATCACAGTCCCACCCTCGGCTGTGCCATAGACATCTGCTGCAATTTCAACCGGGACATAGGCCCCATTCGCGTCCAACGCCGCATCAAGCATGCCTTCGGAGAATGAGATGAACCGCAAATCAGCACCGGCAGTCGCCTGCATCACCGCACCTGCCGGGTAACCGGACAAGGCCAGCGCAGCATCGACGGTGCCGTCAGTCAACTGACTGAAACCATCTGAATAGGACACAAAGCTTGGTGTGATGTCTTCAATGTCCATATCATGCAGCGGCATCAGAAAGTTGATAAAACCCAAGGTCCCGCCACCCGCCGGACCGACGGCCACGCGTTTGCCTGCAAGGTCTTCGAATGTCTGAATGTCGCTGTCTGCCAGCACCATCATGTGCAACACGGACGGGTGCAGTGCCGCGACAGCGCCAATATCAATCGGACCAGCAGCCGTGTAAGGCCCCTTACCGGCCACGGCCAGAACGGCAAGGTTGTTGTTTGTAATCGCAATCTCAACCTCGCCAGTGGCGATCAGGTTGGGGTTCTGAACGGATCCACCTGTCACAATCGGCACCATTGAGATGTCGTTGCCCGCATGCGCATTCACAACGTTAGAAATGCTCTGTCCCATTGGGTAAAAGGCGCCGCCAAGCGATGCGGTTCCGATCCGAAGTTCCTCTGCTCCGGCGGTTGCCGCACAAGAGACAAGCGCCATAACGCCGAGCGCGCGTTTGATTGGGTTTAACATCGATTCCTCCCTCATTTCAGTGGCAAGGATAACGAAGTCAGCCAATAAAGCTATATAAAAATCGATATTAAATAGAAAAGGCAAATAATATCACTAAAACCACGACGCTGAGCAGAGCGGTGGAACAGGATCGCCCAAAAGAGCTTCCAGCCTCGTTTAACTTGATAACAGTGTCAGACGGTGGGACGATGCCGTTGTTGCTGCAATGATTGGCCTTGATAGAACATTGTTGCGCCCAGCGCGGTGCCTGACGCTCAGGATAGACGCAGTTTACAAACGGAGAGTTAAATGAACCGTAGTTTCATAACCGCAATTGTGATCACCGGATGCGCAAGTATCGCACATGCTCAGACCGACGACAGATTGTCTGAAATCAGCGGGTTCTTCGCATCGGCGGATGTGATTTCCGGGCCAGAGATTGTTGACTGCACCCTGTCCGGCGGGACCGAAACATCTTGTTTTTCGATCACGCTTGGCGGGGACCCATTGGATTATACGCCGGGGCCATGGTGCCCGACCAACATTTCGGATGGCGCAGATGCCGGCGGCATCTGGCTGGAAAACGGTGAAGTTTACGACGTAGATGGTGACTTCATCGCCAACCTTGCCGAATTCTATGGCGACAGCAATTGGCAGCTTTTTGATGAAGAAACCGGGGAGGTGCGCTTCACCGGCTCGCTGGAAGCTTGCGAAGCTGCAGCACGGCCTGACGTGGCCGAAGAATACCAAAATTACTGTGTTCAATGCTTGCCAGAATATATCTCCGAGGACTCAACATTGACATATGTGATCCCTCTGGAACCCGTCGCCTCTGATCGCCCAACAGAGACGCGGATGTCAGGTTCTGGCGTTGCATATAATGGGGTCCGGTTTGACGCCCCGGCACCGGTTGATGCAATCCTCAGCGCCTATACGATTGCGGCGTTTGATGATTGTGGTGGGCATGTGAACCCGTTTGTGGGCTATCATTATCACGCCGTAACTGATTGTCTGGAAAACAGCCCGGCACCGGTTGAGAACGACAGCCTGGGCGCGCCCATTGGTATCGCTATGGACGGCCACCTGATCTATCCGCATTTGCTGGCTGATGGGTCACATCCTACGGACCTCGACGCCTGCAATGGTCATTTGAATGCGGATGGCAGCTATTATTATCATGCAGGGGCGGCAGGCTCTAACGCCATCCTTGGCTGCCTTGCAGCAGAGGCCGGGTGCATGCTGGAAGACGAGGACGGTGTTTGCGATGCATCGGCGCGTATACCACGCCCATAAGTCCCGCGATCGCCACAACCCTCGTTCTGTCAATCAGGGATGATCCGCCGATAGCCCGTCTTGACTACTTATTTCCTTTGCAGGAATGTACGAACCTCTTCGCGCCGGCCTCGTGTCTGTCATATCGACCCACGCCACCCTTTTAGGGTGGGGGATGTCAACATGCTCTGGCGAGGACGTCGGAAGGTTTGGCACCGGTGTCGCGATAGAGCGGATCGGAGAAACAACGCAGTCATCTTTGCAGCTGAAATTCGAACGCCAGTTCTATAAACACGAAATGCGCCAATGGCCGAGGACAGCAGTCACTGCCATCGTGTCTCTTTTGCCTCACGCACTGAATTGCAAGACCTTTGCCCTTTTCTTTGGACATGTTAGCGGTTTGAATACTGCATACCGAACAGAGCAAAGAAGGCAAGCGCGGATCTATTATGAAGCTGATTGTACAGATCCCCTGCCTTAACGAGGAGGCAAACCTCGCGCAGGTGATTGCCGATATTCCTGATACCATCCCAGGGATCACGACAATCGAGACGCAAATCATTGATGATGGTTCAACCGACCAGACTGTAGCTATCGCCGAGCAATTGGGCGTGACCTATATTTTGCGGAACAGATCCACCCGTGGGCTCGCCTATAGTTTTCAGATCGGCATTGAAAACGCGCTTCTGCAAGGGGCTGATATTATCGTGAATACGGATGGGGATCACCAGTATGACAGCGCCAATATCGCCGACCTTGTAAAACCAATTGTCGCGAATAAAGCCGATATCGTTTTGGGCGACAGGCAGCCGTCGAAAAACCTTACGTTTTCGCCTATCAAACGCGGGCTGCAACGCCTTGGCAGCTATGTCGTCAGCAATCTGGCAAAGGTGGATATTTCTGACGCGGTTTCCGGCTTTCGTGCCTACTCGCGCGAGGCAGCCCTCGGTATCAATGTCATGACCCGCTTTAGTTATACCACTGAAACGCTGATCCATGCCGGACAGCAAGGGTTCACCATTACATCTGTTGTCGTCAACACCAATCCGACAGAACGCCCATCCCGTCTGTTTTCGTCAATGCGTTCTTTCATATCCAAGCAGGCGGCCACAATTCTGCGCAGCTATGTCATGTACCGTCCGCTCAACGCATTTCTGTCTTTGGGGGCAGTGATGATCGGCATCGGGTTGATCCCTATTTTGCGGTTTCTCTATCTCTTTTTGGCTGGTGAAGGTGAGGGAAATATTCAATCGCTCGTCTTGGGCGGTGTTTTTCTGCTGGCGGGATATATCACCGTCATTCTAGCCTTGCTCAGCGATACGATCGCTACAAACCGGCAACTTCTGGAGCGCGTTCTGCGGAGGGTTCGTGCCATTGAAATGGCGCAAGACACATCCGAACAACCCGTCACAAAGAAACGGAAGGCCAAACAGGCATGATCAAGAACCGTTCCCTGTTATGCGCATATCTTTGTGCGTTCTTTGGTGCTGTCATCTATGCACTCTTGGCCTTTGGCATCATCTTGCCGCAGCCCTATGGGGTGTTCGGCACCGATATATATGACGCCTATTTTTACCGGCTTCTTGAGGGACGTTTCGATCTGCCGTTGCGGATGTTGACTTTTGAAGGGCATTACGCCTCTGACGGCACAGGCATGCTTTATCATGGTGTTGCGCCGCTCCTGACGCGCGCTGTGCTGTATCCGTTTGTAACCCTGCATACATTTCCAACGGCGGCACTTTCGATTTGGTTGTGGTCGGCGACCGGTGCTGCAATTTATCACGCAATCACTTATAAAGTCATAAGCAAATACGCTGGCCCGATATCGCTTGGGTGGTCAATTTTTATCGCTATCGCCGTTTGGATCGCGGCACCCGGACTTTTCCTTAGCAGTACGATAGTGCTTTATCACGAACCGTTCAGTATCGCCTTCGCCGCGACGGCAGGAACTGTGTACATTCTGATCTGCGTTGCTTTGTTTGATATGCCAATGCGGCGCGCTTTGATCCCACTTGCTCTTCTAGCGGCATTGCTACTGCATACCCGCCCGCATGTGGCGGTGGGTGCATATGCGGGTATCGTTGTCCTGATTGGTCTTGCCCTGCGATACGATGCGAGGCGTGCTGTTCTTCCTGTGGCGGCCAGCCTTGTTCTCTTGGGGGCAATTGGGCTGTCATTTCTGGAATTGAATAAGGCCCGTTTTGGATCAGCGACGCAATTCCATGGTCAAATTGATGAAGAAAATCCAGAAGACGTTATTGAATATGGGCCTGTCTTTTTCGGTACAGATTACATTGTCACTGGACGCGGTGTTGTGTTCAAGGAACATGGCCGTTTCCATCCATGGCGGATTATCCCAAATGGGCTGCTTTATGCCCTTGATACACCATTTTTCTATGATGAAATCGACACGTTACATACCAAAGCAACTATAGCAGTCTCAGGTCAGGGTCATATCGAATTCCCGCGTTTTGGGATGATTCATGTCTGGCCAGTCTGGCTTTTTGCGGCGCTCATAGGCATGGGCCTTTCTCGGCCAAGGATCACCGGTGGTATGAGGGCTTTGCCAGTTCTGGCCGTCACAACCATCGCCGCTCTTTTTATTCTAAGCTATCCAACGGTTACCCTTCGTTACAGGTTCGAAGTCTGGCCACTCTTGGTGACGCTTGCCCTGTTAAGTTTTCCAGGATGCGTCAATCGATTTGGAACAGGCTTTTTGAAGTCGCAGCGTGTCATCGGCCTTAGCTATGTCGTACTTGTGACATCACTCATATTTGCAATGGCAGTATCGTACATTCTGGTGAGAAGCTATCGGGCCATTCCCGGAGCGGTTTACGAGCCATGGAGCATGGAGTTCTGCGCCGAAAGAATAGCACATAAGGCGTTTTCACCCGATGATATCGACCGCCTTTGCACCAGCCCCGACAGCGTCTTCCAGGAATGGGAAGACAGGCGTGACACCCCGGATGCCTAAGGCTGGCACTCGCGATGGCTTAAAGCGTCTTGGGTTTTGGGTCGGGCGGGCAATGACTGTTTTGGGTCTTGGGTTTGTCGCGTGGATGCTTTGGTCACAATGGGGCCAGATCAACGCACGCGAGCCGGTAACGTTTCATTTGGCTTTGGGTACTGTGTGCCTTGCGATAGCCTATGCTGCGATGATGGTGCTGCAGGCATTAAACTGGACGACAATCCTGTTCACGCTCCTTCCTGATCCAGCGCCGCGGGCGCATTTGTTCTTGTCCTATACGAAATCTCAAGTCGCCAAATACCTGCCCGGCAACGTCATGCATCTGGCCAGCCGCCATCTTTATCTGCGCGAATTGGGCCTGCCACATCTGCCATTAGCCAAGGCTTCTTTGTGTGAAATGGTCCTGCAACCGGTCCATGCTGCCATAACAATCTGCCTGATTGCCGTGTTCATGTCAGGTTTGACGGTCGCCGGATGGGATGTCAGCGGTCTGGCCCCCTATGCTCTTGCCGGGCTGGTCGTGATCAGCTTTGGTCTCATCTATTGGCTATGCAAACCCTTGATCTGGGCCGCATCGCTGGTCATCGTGCGTGGTATTGTTTTCATGCTAAGCTTGGGAACGATCTTTGCCTTGACCCTCCAATTGGTCAGCGCGGATTTTGTCGGCTTTGCTGTGCCGGTTTCAATCATCGCTTGGCTGATCGGTTTTCTGACACCGGGTGTGCCTGGGGGGATTGGCGTACGTGAAGCTGCAATGATCGCCTTGCTAACCGGCCCTTTGCCTGCCGACGACGTATTGATTGCAGTGATTGTATTCCGTTTTGTGACAACCATCGGGGATCTGCTGATATATCTGGCCGGAAATCTATTTGCGGCCTATATGATGCCGCCAAAATCTGCGGAGTAGGCGAAGCTGGCGTATTCTTGTCACAACGTCACTTTTCCGTTGCAGAGACGGTCACAACCTGTTTGCAGCCCTGTTTTTAACACGCGTATGAATAGCATTATGCGTCTGCTCTTTCTGCCCTTCTTTCTCGCCTCATCCTTGCTTTGCGCCCCTTATGCTTTGGCACAGGATGCAGTGTTGACGACGCCAGAGCTTACTGAAGCAGGTGAAGCCTATCTTGATGCGGTGTCGCGTCAGCGCATTGACAGCGATGTAGTCTACTTTGATCCAACCGCAGAGGCACCCGCCCTAACAACACAAGAACAGCTGGCCGCGCTCGAAGAGCCGGATCGCGGTTCCCCAAACTTGAATGCCCCACGACAGGCCTGGCCCTATGGCTTGGTTGCGGCGATCATTCTGATCGCAATCATTCTTGTCTTCGCCCGGTTTGGCGGGAATATGGGGATCATGCTGCAACCCTCATCCGACAACCCGCATGCCGCGCGCAGAGGGCCAAGACACGCGCGGACCTCTGCGGCAGACATCCAACCCCGCAACCTGTCTGAAATCACGGGCATGGCGGATCGGCGCACAGCCCTGGTGGCACTGGCGCAGAACGCGTTGCGCAAGGCGGTCACGGCCAATGGTCTGCTGCTACGCCAAAGCTGGACCGACCGCGAGGCGCTGCGCCGCCTTCCCGCGGATCAGCGCCACCTGACTGCCCTGCGCGAATTGATCCGCGCCAGTGAACGTGTCCAATTCGGCGGTCGCGATGTGACAGAGCCTGAGTTTGCCCATCACGTCACACAGATCACACCCCTCTTTCGCGAGTTGGCATCATGAGCGAAACAGCACCCACCCCAGAAACGGCAAAGCAACGCCCGGAACTGATCCTGATCGCCATCTTTGTCGTGATCGGCCTCGCCGTGCTGTTCTATTTTTCCAGCCAGCAACAACAGCAATTGCGCAGTTCAGCGTCCGGGATGGATGGTCTACAGGTTTGGCTGAAATCCGAAGGGCATGACGCACAAAGCTTTGCCGGTGGTTGGACAATTAACGCTGAAACGCTGGGTCTGCTGATCACCCCACTTTATGACACCGATATCGATGATGACCGCACACCGCCCAGCACCAAGGAAGAGCTGCTGTTCCAACAGGACGAGTTTGACCTTTGGACCTGGCAAATTCAGGACCGCGCGGCGTTGGTACAAACCATGGTCGTGCTGCCCAAATGGCGCAGTGGTGTGCGGCTTACCGGCCTCAGCCATCCGGCTTTGCTGGTGGATCGCAACCGGACACAAGCGACGCTTGAGCGCATTGCTGGAAACGACATCGGTGCTGTTGGCCATATTCCGCAACCGTTCAGTGATTTCACCTATCAAACGCCGGAAGGCGACCGCCTGACGGCGCGGTTCTATGTGGCGCAGGTATTTGAAGGGCGTGGATGCGATCCGATTATTGGTGATGTCGGTGAGATGATCTTAGGTTTCTGCACTGTAGACGGTACGGGCGATGATATTCTGGTTCTCTCTGACCCTGATCTTTTGAACAACCACGGTCTACGTTTGGGCCAAAACGCCCGGATTGCCGAAAGCCTGCTGCCACAACTGGCGCAGGATGGCCGCATCCTGATCGATTACAGCCAAGATATCTGGATCACCCAAGAACGAGAGGTCGTGCAGCATGAGCGCAGCTGGTCTGACTTCCTGCGCTATTTTGACTATCCTTTCTCGGTTCTGTGGGGTGGTGGTCTGATCCTGATCCTGATCACCTTTTGGCGCGCAGGTCTGCGGTATGGCCCGATTGTTGATGCGGTCTCAAAACTCAGCGCGCGTAAAGGGCAGGCGATCAGCGCACGCGCCAAGCTGATGCGCATGACCGGGCAGGATGGTGCTTTGCTTGATGACTATGTCACGGCACGGATGAGCGCAGTAAGCAGTGCGCTTTTCGGCCCTGTGATCTCCGGCGCGGCAACTAAGGAACAAGCCTACCTCAAGCATATGAAACGCCTGAACCCGAGTTTGACAGATAAACTCACCGAGCTGTTGGACGAAATGCGCGACCTGCCGCCCCATCTGCCGGCCTCTGCCGCCATTTCCTATGTCGAAGCCTTTGAACTTACTTTGGAGCAACTTGCCCATGACACTTGAAACACTCAGCGCCCGCGCAGACGCCTTGCGCGCCGAGATCGGCAAAACCGTGAAAGGGCAGGAAGAGATCATTGATCTTTTGCTGGTCGCCCTTTTTGCGCGCGGTCATGTCTTGCTAGAGGGACCACCGGGAACCGCCAAGACCCTGCTGGCGCGCAGTTTTGCGGCAGCCTTTGATCTGGAGTTTGGACGCATCCAGTTTACACCAGACCTGATGCCGGGTGATGTGTTGGGCACCTCGATCTTCAACTTCCAGACCAATGATTTCACGCTGACCAAAGGGCCGGTGTTCAGTCAGGTCTTGCTGGCAGATGAAATCAACCGCGCACCCCCGAAATCGCAAGCAGCCCTGTTGCAAGCGATGAATGAACGTATGGTCAGCATTGATGGCACCGATCACTCATTGGGTGACGAATTCCTTGTGGTTGCGACCCAGAACCCCATCGAACAGCAAGGCACCTACCCGCTGCCCGAAGCGCAGTTGGACCGTTTCCTGTTCAAACTGGTGGTGGATTTCCCGCCGCAGGATATCGAAATGGCGATCCTGCAAGCCCACGCGGCAGAACCGATTGAAACGCGCGCCACGATGGATGCCCAAGACAAAGTCATGGATGCGACGATCCTTGCAGAATGCCGCACGATCATCGATGGCATCATTCTGCAGGATGACATCCTTGCCTATATTCTGCGACTGGTGCGTGCGACACGAGAGAACAACGAGATTTCTTATGGCGCATCTACCCGTGCCGCTGATGCAATTGCCAGCGCAGCGCGGGCGACCGCCGCATTGGCAGGCCGTGACTTCGCGATCCCTGACGATGTGAAGGGCCTGTTTGTCCCCGCCTTGCGTCACCGCATCGTGCTTGGCCCCACGGCAGAGATTGAAGGACGCGGGCCTGTCCAGATCCTTGAAAACATCCTTGATCAAGTAGAGGCCCCCCACTGATACGCCCATCGCGCAGATTGCTGACAGTCGGCGGGGCCGCCCTGCTGATCTCGATGTTGATCGCCTTTGTTGGCGATGCACCTGCCGCTGCTGCGGCAGCACTGTGGCTGGTATTGGGCATCGCTGTAATCGCTGATCTGGTGATGTCGCGCTCTGGGCGCAAAGAAATCACGGTCGATTACCCGTCAGAGGTGTTTGTGGGCGAAACGGTCGATCTGAAACTGACTGTCGGCAATGCCCCTGCAACACTTGTAGGTCAGATCGACTGGCCGGACGGCATCAGCGGGCAAAGCGACATCGCGTTCCAGACAGATGATCAGGGGACGGCGCGCGCCATCATACCCTGCCGCGCGGTGCGCCGGGGCGCTTGGACTTGTGAGCATCTGTGGCTGATGTGGACCTCGCATTGGGGTTTTTTTGAATATGTACCAAAGCTGACATTGGGCGCGGAATTGCGGATTGTGCCCAACATCAGGTTGGTCGAATCCGGGCAGATTACGACCTCGGTGAACTCAGCCCTCTTTGGCGTCAAAGAAAATCGCGCTGTTGGGGAGGGGTCGGAGTTCCACCAGTTGCAGGACTTTGTGCAAGGTATGGATGTGAAGAGCATCGACTGGAAACGGTCAGCCCGCAAACGATCTTTGGTCGCCAAAGAACTGCGTGCAGAGCGCAACCACCATGTCATCATCGCCCTGGATAACGGGTATCTGATGCGCGAGGAAATCGGCGGCATGCCCCGGATCGATCACGCTATCACAGCCGCCTTGGCGACCGCTTGGGCCGCGGCCATCGGTGGTGATCTGGTCGGCTTCTACTCTTACGACGTCCGCCCCCGTATTTTCTCGGCCCCCACGGCGGGCCGCAAAGCCTTTGCCCGCCTGCGCAGCCGTACCGCTGATCTTGACTATGTCAGCCGCGAGACGAACCACACGCTTGCGATGACAGAACTGAACGCACGCACACCGAAACGTAGCCTAATCATCATTTTCACCGATTTCGTCGATACCACATCGGCGGAACTTCTGATCGAAAACATCGGCATTCTCGCCCGCCGTCATCTGGTAATTTTTGTCACCATGCGCGACCCCGAACTGGAACAGATGGTGGCCAAAGCCCCAGAAAGTATGGACGGTGTTGCCGAACTGGTCGCTGCAAACCAATCCATCGATGAACGCCGTATCGTAATGGAACGTCTGACCCGCATGGGTGTTACTGTGGTTGATACAGAGCCGGGCAAAGTAACCGCAAAACTGATCTCGCATTACCTTGAAATCAAAGCAAAAGAGCTGATCTGATGGAAGAACCGACCGATCTTATTCGCTCTGCCCGGTTTCGCAAAGAACGCGAGGCGGATTGGTTGCGGCTTGAAGAACTGGCGACGAAAGCGGAAACGCAAGGCCTGCGCCGAATGAGCTTTGGCGAGGCGCGCGATCTGGCCGCCCTTTACCGCGAGGCGACGACATCGCTGGCGATTGCGCGGGAAATCTCGCTCGATAAGGGGCTGCTGTCGTATCTGGAGGCACTGACGGCCCGCGCCTATCTGTCGGTTTACGCACCGCAAGAAAGCGCGCGCGGTGTGATTGGCCGGTTCATGCGCAAAAGTGGGCCCATCGCTATGCGCAAATCATGGTTTTTTGTACTGCTGGGGTTTCTCAGCATGGGGCTGGGCGGTTTGGCGGGATACCTGCTCTACTTTGATGATCCGTCTTGGTTTTATGTGCTTATGCCCGGAGAACTTGCCGGTGGGCGTAGCCCGGACGCCACGACAGGTTATCTGCGGTCAGTGATCTATGACGACGACCCGGATGCATCGGGGTTAGGCGCTTTTGCGACTTATCTTTTTTCGCACAACACGCGGATTGCGATTTTTGTCTTTGGGCTGGGTGTGTTCCTTTGCGCCCCGGCGATCCTGCTGACCTTCTATAATGGTCTGATCATTGGCGTCTTTTTTGCGCTGCATGTGGACCGCGGCCTTGGGTGGGACCTGTTCGGCTGGCTCTCGATCCATGGCGTAACCGAGCTTTCGGCGATCTGCATCGCCTGCGGTGGTGGTATCCAATTGGGTGCAGCGGTGCTCTTCCCCGGACAAAGCACGCGAGCAGAAGCCTTGCGGATTGCAGGGCGGGATGCGGCAAAGTTGGCGATTGTTGCCGCACTTATGCTGGTGGCAGCGGCCTTTATCGAAGGGTACGGGCGCCAGCTCATCCAGGACCGCAATGCGCGGTTGATCATAGGCTGGACCATCGGTGGCCTTTGGCTGATGTGGTTCGTCCGTGGCGGAAGGGCGCAGGCATGAAACGGCAACGAAAGGCGAAAGCGCCAGCGCCAGCGCCTGACCCCAACGTGTTGTTGCCGCCCGAAGGCGTGCCTTTGCACTTGGCTGTCTCTGGTATGGGCGCGCGGTTTGGGGCGCAGATTACAGATATCTTGATCACAATGATCGGTGCCATTGCGTTGGTCGTCCTGCTTGCGGTGATGAACCTGACCTCGCCGCAAACGCTTTGGGCGATCTCTGCGCTGCTCTTTTTCATCATACGCATCCCTTATTACGTGCTGACGGAACTGGCATGGAACGGGCAGACCATCGGCAAACGCATGATGAAGATCAAAGTCGTTTCGCGCGATGGTCTGTCGCTCAGCGCGCATGCGCTGGTCGTGCGTAACCTGATGAAAGAGGCCGAGATATTCCTGCCTGGCACGCTCTTGCTGACATTGGACGCGGCATCGCCCGTCGCATCACTGATTTCGCTCGGGTGGATTGTAGGCACCATCATGGTGCCGCTACTAAACAAGCGGCGGCAACGTTTGGGTGACATGATTGCGGGCACCTATGTGATCGACCTGCCCACGCCGATCTTGTTGAAGGACCTTGCCCAGTCGGTACCAAAGCCTGTGAAAGACAAATTTGTGTTCCTGTCACACCAGTTGGACCACTATGGCGCTTTGGAACTACAAACGCTGGAGGATTTGCTGCGCGCGCAGGAAAACAGGCCAAGCATGCAAACCAATGCGCGTAACAAGGCCACACTCGATTCTGTGATCGCGAAAATCCGCAATAAGATCGGCTATGCTGATAAAGTGGCACCTGCAGATAGCGTCGCCTTTTTGCGCGCCTTCTATAACGCCCAGCGCGCGCATCTTGAGCAAAAGCAGCTTTTTGGGGAACGGCGGCAAGATAAGTTTCATGCCGATAAGGCCGAAAAAGACTGATGCATATTTGCTGCAATAGCGGACAGAGCCCAAGGCATTTCCGTCATGCAGTCTGGAACCCACACGCCAAAAGCTGCACATTCCAATATGAACTGCCAATAGGACCTTTTTCATGACAAGCACACCTTCCACTGGCCAAAAAACGCCCCTTGGCGTTGGCGGCATCGTCTCCAACAGCTTTTCGATCCTGTTCCGCAATCTGATTGCGGTCATGATCGTGGCATTTATTCCTTCACTGATTGGACTGTTGGTGTCTGTCGCCATGAACGGCGTCGGCCTGACACTTGGCGTTGATACCGGGGAACCACTGGCAGTTGGATCACCTGCAATGATTATTGCTGGCGTTGTTGTGCAATTTGCCATTCAAGGTCTGACAATCGCGCTATTGGTGCAGCTTGCATATGATGCCAAGCTTGGTAATGCGATTACCCCGATCGCCTATATCTCGCCGGCGATCAAAGCCATTGTACCGATCATGGTGTTGTCGATAGTGATTGCTATTCTAGCTGGTATCGGTTTCGCGCTGCTGATTATCCCGGGCCTATACATCTATGCCGTTTTCTGTGTCACGACGCCTGCGATCATGATTGAGCGGGCAGGCTTTGGCGGCATGGGCCGCTCTGCCGCGCTGACAAAGGAATATCGTTGGCCCGTAGTTGGTGCATTGATCCTGCTGGGCATCTGTACCATTGGTTTGGGTATCATCACCACTTTCCTTGTTTCGGCCATTGTACCAATCATTGGTCTGAACACGGCAGGCTTTGGCATTGGTATCCTGTTGTTCGCACTGGTGAACGGGCTGACTTATGGTTTGTCAGGCATCGGTGCGGCGTTGATCTATGCGCGCCTACGCGACATCAAAGAGGGCGTCAGCGTTGATAAACTGGCCGCAGTCTTTGACTAAGACACGTTCAGCGTAAATCCAAAGAGCCCCATTGCCGACGTTGGCAATGGGGTTTTTTTTAGGATCTGTCAGATGAAACGCAGTCTGTGCTTTTCAAGCACATCGACAATAATCTCTTTGGCATGGCGGCGATGGGCGCGGTGGGTTTGACCCGCTACATCGCCATGACCATCCCTGATCGCTTGAAACACCTTGCGATGATCTTCGTTTGATTTCGTTGGCAGTGGTCTGAGTGCCAGTGTGATCGCGCGGGCACGGCGGACCTGATCACTCATCATATCGACAATGGCTTGGACCCTGCCATTTCCGCCCAATCGGACCAGTTCCTTGTGAAACCGATCATCGGCCTCGGACCAGGCATCAAGATCGCCAGCGGCGATGGCCTTATCCATATCGTCGATGGCTGCCTCCAGAGGGGCAAGCGCGCTTGGGGGATGTCCTGCGGTGGCCGCGCGCTCTGCCGATAGGCTCTCAAGCTCAGTCAGCACATCATAGATGTCGGCCATATCGCTAGGCGAAATGGGCAGGATGCGGACGCCCTTGCGCGGTTGTAGTTTCAGCAACCCTTGCCCTTCCAGCATCAACAGTGCCTCGCGCACGGGCGTGCGGGACATGTTCAACTGCATCGCAAGTTCAGTCTCAAGATGATTGGACCCTGCCGGCAGATCGCCTGCAAAGATCATCTCGCGTAATTTGCCAAGGGCACGCAGGGTGTTTGACATCGGCTTTTCCGTCACGGTTTCACCCTTCGATCCTTTGTTTTTGGCCGGTGCGGGCGGAGGTGTAGATTTGCTCCTCGATCCGTATGACTTGCAGGTAGTCCTCGGCCCGGTTTTCCAACGGCAACCCATCCAGCACGCCGCTGACAACATGGGCTTGTAAGGCGTGCACGCAGTCACCGCCAAAGCCGTCCCATGTGTCGGCTGCCAATAGCGTCGTTTCCTGCGCCGCCGCAAAGGCACGCAAGGTGACTGATCCATCGCCATGCAGCTGGATCGTTCCTTGCGTGCCTTCAACCAAAGCTTCACCCATGGTACGGCGCAAATTGTCAGCGCTATGATCAAGATGGCGGTTGCCATCAAGCAACGCGCGTACCCCGTTGGGATGGTCAAACAGGATATAGCCTGCGTCCTCCCCCGCAATGGCAGGGTTGATCTGGCGTAGATCGGCATAAACCGCTTTGGGGTTGCCCAACAGATACCGAAACGTATCGACCCAATGCACCCCGGTTTCATGAACCAGAAAGCGTGGCATTTTTTGAAAATAGGGTTGTCGGTCAAGATAGGCGTCCGGACCCTGCCCATCGCCGGGGCGCAAGCGGAATGTCACCTGATGCACATCACCAACGGCCCCCACCTCAAGGGCAGCCTTGATCGCGCGATACCATGGCTGGAAGCGGAAGTTTTCATGCACGATGATTGTGGCACCTGCGGCATGCGCCGCTGCGACGACGGCTTGCCCTTCCGCCAAATCACTGCAAAAGGGTTTTTGGCAGATGATCCATTTCACACCGGCACCAAGCGCGTGATGGATGGCATCAGCCTGCGCGTGGGGGGGCAGGATGATGTCTAATAGATCAGGAGACTGTTCATCCAGCATCTCAACCAGATTGGTATAGGCGGGCAGACCGGTTGCGGCCGCCTTTGCCATGTCGTGATCGCAGGCGCCCACCAAAGTGGCCCGTGCCATACGTGCCCAACTATCATAGTGGAACTGGGCAAAATACCCCGCACCAACACAGGCCACCCGTAAGGTGCCACCATGTGTCATGCGATCGACAGCGCGTCCAGAACCGCGCCTGCTGCATCATCGGTGCCATAGATTCCACCCAAATCGCGGGTCAGTATGTCACCGGATGCGACGACCGCCTCAACCGCTTCGCGCAACCGCGTGCCATCCGTGCGCATCGCAGCATTGGCATGTTTAATCCCCAGCCAATCCAGCATCATGGCCGCCGAAAGGATCATGGCGAAAGGGTTCGCAAGGCCTTGGCCCGCAATATCCGGGGCCGATCCGTGACAGGGCTGAAACACTGCATGGTCCAGCCCGATGTCAGCAGAGGGGGCCAGCCCAAGGCCCCCCATAAGCCCGGCCCCAAGGTCTGACAGGATGTCACCGAACATATTCTCCGTGACCATCACATCAAAATCCCAGGGTTTCTGAACCATCCAAAGTGCGGTCGCATCTACGTAAGCGTGGTCTGCATTGATGTCAGGGTGGTTTGCAGCCTCCGCATCAAACATCTCGCGGAAGAAAGCGAATGCGCGAAAGACGTTCGCTTTGTCGACGCAAGTCACCCGGCCCTTGCCGCGGCCAGCGTCTTTGCGCGTCTTTGCCAGATCAAACGCAAAGCGAAACAGCTTTTCCGAAATATCACGGGTAATCAGCAGCGTTTCACGCGCCTCGTCCTTTGTGACTTCTCCACGTCCTTGGGTATGAAATAAGCCTTCGGTGCTTTCGCGGATCAGCACAAAGTCAATCTGATGCCCTGGGGGCATGCGCAGCGGCGTGTGCTGCCCCGCACGGACAGTCACAGGGCGCACCCCAGCGAAAAGTGTCAGCGCCTTGCGCAGGTCGATCTGTGGCGAAATCTCTGTTCCATCATCGTAGCGCACATCGGGCAGGCCCATCGCAGACAGCAGGATCGCATCGGATGATCGGGCTATCTGCATTGAGGTCTCAGGCAAAGCATCACCTGTTTTTGCATAATGCGCTGCCCCAGCAGGTGTATCTGTAAAGGTGAGCGCATAGTCGTCAGACGCATCCGCCATCTGCCGCAGTATCTTCACCGTCGGGACCATGATTTCAGGGCCGATCCCGTCGCCATGGAAGGTTGCGATATTGAACATCGTCGTCATAAACGCCCTTTGCATGCTGCAATTTCATCGATGGCATATGTGGTGTGAACTAATCGAATCGTTGACAATCCATACATTAATGCATGCATTGTAAAATACAATAAAGGTAGAACAGAGATCAGCATGTATGCCGTTGTCGTGACATTTCAGATTGTGCCCGGCAAAATGGGTGCATTCCTGCCGCTTATGCGGGAAAACGCTGCCACATCGCAGAGGCAGGAAGACGGATGTCACCGGTTCGATATCTGTACCGATCCCGCGCACCCGAACGAGGTTTTCCTTTACGAATTATATAGCAACCGGGCCGCTTTTGATCTCCACCTGACCAGTGACCATTTTAAAGAATTCGATACGCAAACAACGCAAATGATTGCCGCAAAGTCGGTGCGTACATTTCAGGACGTCACGACATGAGCGATTGGGAAATCTACGCCATCAAATATGCAGAACGGAACGCACGCACCCGTGCCGACAGTTTCATTTTTGATGATAACCATGATGCACCCCACCCGATGGATTATTTCATGTGGGTCTTGCGGCGGGGACCCGAAGTTGTCTTGGTTGATACCGGTTATGATACTAAAGAGGCAGAGGCGCGTGGCCGTCCCATTCGGCTTGATCCGGTTGCGGCACTTCAACCGCTTGGTTTGCAACCCGACGACATCACCCAAGTCATCGTCACCCATCTACATTATGATCACGCGGGCGGCTTGCATCTGTTTCCCAATGCAACCCTGCATCTGCAAAGCGCCGAGATGGCCTATGCCACTGGCCCTTGCATGTGCCATGACACGCTCAAGATGCCCTTCACAGCAGGACATATCTGCGAAACGATCAAGCGGCTCTATGCCGGGAAGGTCGTGTTCTACGATGGCGATGCGCAGGTCACTGACGGCGTGGTGGTCCATTGCATTGGCGGACATAGCCGTGGCTTGCAATGCGTGCGCGTACGGACGCAAGCGGGTTGGATGGTGCTCGCATCCGACGCCAGCCACTATTACGAAAACGTCTTTGCCCGAAAACCTTTCCCAATCGTGGTTGATCTGCAAAACATGCTTGATGGGTTCGAGACGTTACATCGCCTCGCCTCTGACCCTGGCCTGATCATACCGGGACATGACCCCTTGGTGCGCAGCTATTTCCCGCAAGCCATGGCACCGCATATCCACAGGCTTGACACAGGGCCAATCAAAGCGGTGCGCTCATGAAGCTGGGGATCATCGCAGACGATTTTACCGGCGCGTCAGACATCGGGCTGACACTGGCAGAAGCGGGCATGGCGGTCGCGCAATTCATCGGCGTGCCCGCTATCAAGGCTGACCCCAGCTTGGACGCAGGTGTGATCGCCCTAAAGTCGCGCACAGCACCCGTCGAAGAAGCTGTCACGGAGTCCATTGCGGCATGCGATTGGTTGTCCGCCCAAGGGGCTGAACAGATTGTCCTGAAAGTCTGCTCTACCTTCGATAGCACCGCAGAAGGCAACATCGGACCCGTCCTTGATGCGCTCGCCAAAAGGCTTAACGCGGGCTCCGTGATCGTTTGTCCGGCCTTTCCTGAAAACGGGCGCAGCGTGTATCAGGGCCACCTCTTTGTTGCTGACAAGCTGTTGAACGAAAGCGGCATGCAGGACCACCCGCTGACACCAATGAAAGACGCAGACCTGCGGCGAGTTCTGGGCGCGCAGTCAAGCCGAGAGGTTGGGCATATCCCTACATTGACCGTTCTGCAGGGGGCGGGGGCGATCAAGGCGGCCCTCACCAACGATGCGCATATGATCACTGATGCGATTACGGACGCGGATTTGATAGCGGTTGGTCAGGCCGCCAAAGACTTGCCTCTGCTTTGCGGCGGTTCTGGAATTGCCATGGGGTTGCCCGCAAATTTCGGACTAGCGGCTGCGGCACCAACTTGGCAGGCCATCACTGGGTCAGGGGCTGTCCTTTCCGGCTCTTGCAGTATTGCCACCCGAAATCAGGTGGATAGTTTTATGGCCGACGCCCCAAGCTTTCAGATCAGTGCGGACCGTGCGGTTGCTGGTGAGTATAACGTCGACGAAATCGCAGAGTGGGTGTTGGCGCAAGAACAACCACCCCTTGTCCATTCCTCTGCCGATCCCGTGGTCGTGCAGGAAGCGCAAGATGCACATGGGACGGGTGTTGCAGCGGCGGCTATTGAAAAGCTCTTTGCCCAACTCGCACCCGCTATCGTCGCGGGCGGCGTGCGCAGGTTGGTTGTTGCAGGTGGTGAAACATCAGGCGCAGTTGTGACCGGCCTTGGCGCAAACACACTCACCATCGGGCCGCGCGTGGCGGCAGGCGTGCCCTTGGTGCGCTTTGGTGACATAGCCCTCGCACTCAAATCTGGCAACTTTGGTGACCCCAATTTCTTTGCCGAAGCGTTGACCATGATGGAGAGATCCGCATGACCGAAATCACCAAGCTCCGTGAAGATATCTGTGTGCTGGCCAAGTCGATGTTTGACCGCGGCCTCACCTGTGGGTCATCTGGCAACATCTCGGCCCGGCTGTCGGACGGAACCGTTCTGGTGACGCCCACAGGGCGCGCGATGGGCTTTCTTGACCCCGCTCAGATCAGTCATCTTGATCAGGATTTTAACCTGCTGTCCGGTGATCCACCAACGAAAGAAACACCGCTGCACGCTGCTTTTTATGAAACACGCAGCAGAACAGGTGCTGTCGTGCATCTGCATTCAACGCACGCGGTCGCACTTTCGATGTTGCCTGAAACAGACCCCGATAACGTGCTGCCACCACTGACACCCTATACGATCATGCGGCTTGGTAAGGTTCAGCTTTTGCCGTTCTTTTTGCCCGGTGATCCGGGCATGCGGGACGCGGTGCGTGGATTGGCGGGCAAAAGGTCTGCCGTGCTATTGGCCAACCATGGCCCTGTCGTTGCAGGCAAAGACATCTGGGCGGCCGCTTTCGCAATGGAAGAGCTTGAGGAAGCAGCTAAGCTGGCCATTTTAACACGCGGTATGGATCCGGCGAGGCTGACGGCGGCGCATATTCAGGCGATCGTCAAAAAGTTCGATGTGGATTGGTAAGTGGCGCAAACAGAACCGTCTAACGTCTGCTTTTTCAACCGGGATTTGGTGCCGCTGATAGGACTTGAACCTACGACCCCATCATTACGAATGACGTGCTCTACCAGCTGAGCTACAGCGGCGTACCGGGTGGTCTCATAGCATTGGGCGATACCCTCGAAAAGAGTCTATTTCGCCTCTTGTTCGTCCACAATAACGGCGTCTTCACCTTCCAAGACAACAGCTTCTTCCACCACTTCGGTAGATGGCAAGGCCGCCTCCTTGGCTTGACCGACGATCAACGGCAGCATTTCAGTACCGGCAGGCATGGCCACCTCACTGGCAGGTGGCGTTTTCCAGGCCATCGTGTCGAAGGATCCGCAGTTGTCGCAGGTTGCCGCCCATGTTGCATGGATATGTTGGCAGTTTTCGCAAATCCATTGTGGGCCGCGTGGGGCGGTCAGGGCTTTGGTCAACCAGCCACGTACTACAGAGTCATCAGCACCCTCGCCCCGCTCGATCGCAGCCATCAAGGTCAGGTTACGGGCGGTTGGCTCTGTCTCAACCAGGTCGCCCAGCGCGCGTTTGGCTTCCGGGAAATTCTCGGCCGAGATATATAGTTCAGCCATCAACATCTTTGTTTCTGGATGACCAGCGCTGGTTTTGGTGAGGGTCTTGAAGCGTTTCAGACGCGCTTCGGTGCCTTCGTCGGGCGCAATCTCGGCAAAAGCGGCGGCGATGTCAGGATGCGGTTGTGCGTTCCAGACCTTTGTCAAAACACGGGTCGCATAGCGGGCGTTGCCCTCGCCGATGTAACCGCGTGCCGCCATGATCGCCGCTGGGATCAGATCGGGGGACAAACGGTTCGCTTCAATCGCAGCCTCACGCGCCTCAATCGTTTTGCCCTCGCCCAGAATGTCGCGCGCTTCTGACAGGGCAAGCACCGCATCGCGCCGTTTGTGGACATCACGTGGCAAACCACCAGATTTCAACTTGGCCCCAAGCGTTTTGCGCGCACCGGCCCAATCGGATTTTTCGGCCTGCAATCGCAGCAGAATATCTTGCGTTTCCTCATGCTTTGGTTTCAGCGCGAATGCCTTTTGCGCCAACGCCATCGCAGTATCGGTGTCACCCTCGGTCAGCTTTTGCTTCATGATCCCGCGAACACCAACAAAACGGGTTTTGTTATCGGCCAGCAACTTTTTGTAGGTCTCTTCTGCCGTTTTACGATCACCGGTCATTTCGGCAGCCTGCGCCGTGAGCAGATTGGTCAGTTGCGGCTGTTGCAGGTATTTGTCGGCCCGCGCCGCCTTGGTCATCGCAAGATGCCCTTCACCAGAGGCAAGCGCCATCATCCCTTCGCTCAGCGCCTCATAACCTTTGCGCTCGCGGTTACGGTCAAAATAGCGCGAAATCGCGGTTTCATCACCGTTGAGAAATTTGAATGTTGCGACACAAAGCGTCAACAGTTTCAGCCCCAACCAAACGGCGACAATAAGCGCAACACCTGCAAAGACCATCTCAAGCGGGCTAAGTGTGAATTCCTGACCAGCGACATCAACTGTCGCCCCGCCATCCACTTCCATCAACTGCGTGCCACCGTATGTTAGCGCGGTCACGGCAAGGACAAATGCCAGTATTTTAATGAGAGACCAAAGCATCAGGTTCGCCTTTAGTTATCTGAAAGGGATGTAGAAAGAATATCGACAGCGGCAATCGCATTCGCGCGTGTTTCGGCCAGGCCCAGCCACTCTGACATCTCGGCGCGGGCGACTTCGGGTAGCGCACTGATCTCGGCCAATGCATCCGACAAACGCCCAGTGCGCACCGCAGCTTCGGCGCGAGACAAGACCGCATCGGCGCTATCGCCTTCCTGCGGCGTGGTAGAGCGGACATCGAATTGATTACGCATAAACGCGCCAAGGCCCGTTGTTTCTTCACCAGAGACGCCTTCACTGCGCGCGGTTGCAAGGGCAGCGCGCGCCACTTCGGGGAACTGGTCCTGCAGGCTGGCCAGTGTCGGAACGCCATCTTGCACCGCGATCAGCGCATCAGGGGCGCTTTCGCCCAGCGCCTCTTCCAGATCGCCTAACGCGGCCCCGATCGGTGCGCCGCTTTCAAGCCCGGTCTGCACGCGGGCAAGCGCAGCACGGGCCGCCGCATTGCGTGCGGCTGCGGCGGCGTTTTCCTCGATTGACGCGGCTTGCGCGCGCGCTTCGGCCAATTCGGTTCGCGCGGCATCTGTCATTTCAGCGATCTGGGCGCGCAGGGCGTCGATCTCATCCGCGACGCCTTCACCGGCGGCTTGTGATACGCCGCTGCCAACAGGGCGTTCCTCTAGGGCAACGACACGTTCTGTGATCTCTGCAAGCTGCGTGGTAAATTCAGCCTGTGCAGCTTCGATACCGCTCAAATCAACTTGGGGTACGGCTGTCAGCCGCTGCTCTAGCGCTGTAATGCGCGACGACTGCGCGGCCAACTGCTCAGAGAGCGTTGTATCCGATTGCGGTCCGGCAAACGTGGCAACGACAAAACCGATGACACCAGCCAAAAGCCCACCAAGCAGAAGCGGAAAGACCCCCCCTTTTTGGGCAGGCGGTGCGGCTTTCACCGGTTCAGGCTGCGGTGCAGGTGTCAGTTTTTCAACAGGCGGGACAGTTGGTGTGGCTCCTGTCTTGTTCATTTCAGGTGCCGCTTTTGCATGCACCTCAGCGGGAATCACATCGATCATGGGCTTTGATGCCAAAACCGATTCGGGCTTGGCTGCATCCGCTTTTGCTGCATTTTGTGGTTTTGCTGGTGTCTTGCGACCCTTGGCTGGCTGTTTTGCCACGTTTTTACCCTTTCAGCACCGCCACCGGCCAGACCGGCAGATGATCACTTAGACTATCGCGCATCTGCCAGACCCTCAAGCGATCCACCCTGACCTAGCTGCGACCAATTTGCGCCCTTAACATCTCTAGCACCGCTGCAAGCATTGCGCTTCCGTCAGGGCGATCTGCGACTGTGATCTGCCTTGATATATTTGGCGAGACCGCTGATTTCACCGCTTCACTCAGGGCGATTACAAGAGTCGGTGCCACAAATGGCCCTTTGTCGTTCAATATGGTCGCGCTTCGTGGCGAGAACAGGGGGAAAATCACCGTATTCTGCGCAGCGATCGTCGATTTAGCCTCTGGCGTCAGCGCCAGCGCCTTTTGGTCGTAGGCAACAACATCAGCGCAGGTAATCCCGGCAGCGTTAAGCCGGATGCTGATATCACCACGGGCATGCATCCCGCGAATATGCGCCAGCTTGCCTTTGGGCCGCGCCGCGATGACATCCGCGACCAGCCCATCCGCATCGCCGGGACCGACAATCGGATCAAAGCCCGCATCATGCGCCAATTTAGCCGTCTTCGGCCCCACGCACCATGCGTTAAGCCCTTGCGGCAGTCCAAACTGCCCAGACGCAGAGACTCCGTTGGCTGAAGTAAAGATAACCGCATCCGGTGCAGGGCATGTGACCTTGACCGACACAATTTCAATCAACGGGGAAACGATAATGTCCACAGGGGGGCCATCCCAGCCTGCCCGTAGTTCCGCAGCAAAGCTTTCGCTTTGGGCCTTTGGACGGGTCAGGATTACAGTCGGCATCATTGAGGCACCATTGTTTGCGCGCTGCGGCAATGTTACCTCGCATTGATCGACACGCAACCGGAACGCATGATGACTCAGCCCCTGACACTTCTTGGCATCGAAAGCAGCTGTGATGATACCGCCGCCGCTGTTGTGCGCGGGCATGACGTGTTGGCGTCGGTTGTTTATGGGCAAACATCACTACATGCCGATTATGGCGGTGTCGTGCCAGAAATTGCGGCGCGGGCGCATGCCGAAAAGCTGGATCATTGCGTGGAAGAGGCACTGGTAAAGGCGGGTCTAGGGCTGGCTGACCTTGACGGGATCGCTGTCACCGCTGGCCCTGGCCTGATCGGTGGCGTGCTGTCCGGTGTTATGTGCGCCAAAGGGCTGGCTGCGGCGACAGGGTTGCCCTTGATCGGGGTGAACCATCTCGCCGGGCACGCGCTGACGCCGCGATTGACCGATCAGTTGGTCTATCCTTATCTCATGCTGTTGGTTTCAGGCGGCCACTGCCAGTTTTTGATCGTTAAGGCGCATGACAGCTTTCAGCGGATCGGCGGCACAATCGACGATGCGCCCGGCGAAGCTTTCGACAAAACCGCCCGTTTGCTGGGCTTGCCGCAACCGGGCGGCCCTTCGGTCGAGAAGGCTGCAAAGTCGGGTGATCCAAAACGCTTCCCCCTCCCGCGTCCGCTGCTGAACCAGCAGGGCTGCGATATGTCATTCTCTGGTCTCAAGACTGCGATCCTTCGGGCACGCGATGGCGTTGTCGCACAAGAGGGTGGGTTGAGCGTGCAGGATCAATCGGATCTGAGCGCAAGCTTTCAGGCGGCTATCACCGATGTGCTGATTGAAAAGACACGGCGCGCGCTGGGCGAATACCTCAAGCTCAACCCAGAAATACCGGCATTTGCCATCGCCGGTGGCGTCGCTGCGAATGGTTCTGTCAGGGACGGTCTTAAGGCACTTTGTGCTGGATTAGACACTGATTTTGTGGCCCCCCCTTTGCATCTTTGCACAGACAACGCCGCCATAATCGCCTATGTGGGAATCGCGCGTATGACCGCTGGCGAAACCGATGATCTGACCCTCTCGGCCCGCCCCCGTTGGCCCTTGGACCAGCAAGCAGCACCCATGCTAGGGTCAGGTAAAAAAGGTGCGAAAGCATGAAAATCGGGATTGCAGGCGGCGGGGCGTTCGGAACGGCATTGGCTGCTGCCTTGGCGCTGGATGGTCATGATATTCAGCTTTGGGCACGTCATGCCGAAGCGGCTTCAGATATGCAAAACACGCGCAGCAATCCGAAGTTACCGGGCGTCGATTTACCTCAAAATATTTCTATTTCCGGTGAATTAGAGCCGCTTTTCATATGCGATACGATCCTTCTCGCGATCCCAGCGCAAACATTGCCTGCTTTCCTGACCGAGCATCTTGCGCACCTTGACGGCAAGAACCTCGTCGCCTGCTGCAAAGGCATTGATCTCAAACGCATGACCGGCCCTGCCAGTACGATCCGCGATATTGTACCGGGGGCTGTACCTGCGATGCTGACTGGCCCCAGCTTTGCCGCCGACATCGCGCGCGGCTTGCCGACGGCACTGACATTAGGCTGCGCAGATGACGAGATGGGCGCGATGCTGCAGACCGCCCTCTCGACGACAAGCTTGCGGATTTACCGCACAACAGACACTGTTGGGGCGGAATTGGGTGGCGCGCTTAAGAACGTGATGGCGATTGCGTCTGGTATCGCCATCGGTGCGAAGCTGGGTGAAAGCGCGCGGGCGGCGCTGATCACACGAGGTTTTCCTGAAATGCAGCGTCTGGCGCTGGCACTGGGCGCGCAGCCGGAAACGCTTTCGGGCTTGTCAGGATTTGGGGATTTGGTGCTGACCTGTACATCGGACCAGTCGCGGAATTATCGCTACGGTCTTGCGATTGGCACTGGATCAGACTTCGATCAGAACACCACCGTCGAAGGGGCGGCTACCGCTCGCGCCGTGCGTCAGTTGGCCAGCGAGCTGGACATTGATATGCCCATTTGTACTGTGGTGGCCGACCTGACCGAAAACAAAACAGACGTGGCAACCGCGCTGAATACGCTGCTCTCGCGTCCTTTGAAGGAAGAATAAATGCGCTTCGCCCTGATGACGAAAGACAAACCCGGCGCGTTGCAAACCCGGATGGACAATCGCGAAGCTCATTTGGCTTACATCGCCGACACCGGCGTGGTCGAGATGGCTGGCCCCGTTCTGGATGACGAGGGGCAGATGTGCGGATCATTGATCGTGCTGGATGTCGATGATCTGGCGGCGGCGCAAGCCTGGGCCGACAATGACCCTTATGCCAAAGCGGGTCTGTTCAGCGACGTTACCCTGCGCGCCTGGAAGAAGGTGATCGGCTGATGGCCTATTGGTTGTTCAAATCAGAACCGGATGTCTGGGGCTGGGACGCCCAAGTCGCCAAAGGCGAGGTTGGCGAAGAATGGGACGGCGTGCGCAATTATCAGGCGCGCAACAATATGCGTGCGATGAAGCTGGGCGAGACGGGTTTCTTCTATCACTCGCGTAGCGGGTTAGAGATTGTCGGCATCGTGGAGGTTTGCGCCGAAGCACACCCCGACAGCACCACCGATGATGACCGCTGGGACTGCGTTGATGTCAAAGCTGTGCGCCCCTTTACCAAACCCGTCACACTAGAGACGATCAAAGCCGATCCGCGCCTTGCAGATATGGTTCTGGTGAACAATTCCCGCCTGTCGGTGCAACCTGTCACAGATGAAGAGTGGCAGATCATCTGCGCATTGGGTGAAACAACACCCTAGCCTGCGACATTTTGGCAGCTATGATATCTTCATCAGAGCAAAGCTCAGGGGGAGGGAAAAATGGGTCTTTTATCTGTTATAGTCGCGACCGTCGCCGCATTTGCATTCGGTGCCGCCTACTACATGATCTTGTCAAAGCCTTGGATGGCCGCAGCCGGGATCGAAGTTGGCGCTGATGGTAAGCCAGTCAATGCCGAAAGTCCGGTGCCATACATCGTGTCATTCATCTGCATCATCCTGGTTGCGGGCATGATGCGCCATAGCTTTGCCTTGTCCGGCATCGACACCTTTGCCAAGGGTCTGCAATCAGGCCTTGGCGTTGGGTTGTTCTTCATCACGCCATGGATTTTCATCAACACGGGCTATTCCAATCGACCGTGGAGGCTTGCCGTGATTGATGGTGGTTACGCCACTGCGGCTGCTACGATCATCGGCGGCGTCTTGACGTTGTTCTAGGTAAATAGAGAGGGTTCGGACCTGCACCGAACCCTCTCTCACCCCGCGTGCTCCATCTCCACCACACGCAACTGAAACTCTGGTTCGGACCATTCTGGCCCATACGTTGTCTTAACAGGTGCCGGTTGATTCACGCAAATACTAAGCGCTTCGAAATCCATTCAAATCAGCGATAACTGCGTCCTTTTAACGCAAAACGCCCACCTGATTGGCGGGCGTTTCAAAGGAAATCTGGTGTTAGCTTAGCCGTAAACGGCCTCTTTGCCAAAGTGCTTTGTCAGCATGTAATAGACCACGGCGCGGTACTTGTTGCGCTCGGACTGGCCGTATGTGTCAAGGACGGAAGCAATCGCCTTATCAAGGTCGGGGCTGTCTTTCAGCCCAAGCTTTTTCATCAGGAAGTTGGTCTTCACGGTTTCAAGTTCGGCAGGCTGGCTGCTTGCAACTGTTGAGGCGTCTGCATTGTAAATTGCGGGACCGCAACCGATCGTCACCTTCGTGAGAAGATCCATATCTGGTGTCATACCGCATTTGTTCTTCAGGTCGTCCGCGTACTTTGCAATTAAATCGTCTCTTTTACCCATGAGAATGTCCCCGATGTTTGTTTTCTTGTTTCAATAGTGGCGCATTGCACCCCAGTAGGCGCACGTTAATGGGACTGACCATACGACGTAAAGAAAAAAGCCGATCCAGCGGCAATGTTTCGCTTTTGGCAGAAATGAAGCCGGCATCACCGGCACAGCCCCCACCCACGCGATTGCAGATGAAAGTGATCAGCATGCAGCCTGTTATAATCCGGCGAAAGTGTGAGGTTGAACCAGTCGCAAGCCCCATCACGGACCGCCCGCAAAAATGCGGCCTCGGCCCCTTGCCCTTCCCAATCGGCCAGTAGTCTGATCCTTGATCCGTCTGACAAACCGAACCCGGCAATATCGATCGCATCCGCCGTGGCATGCGTACTCATCCGCTTAGATGGTCCATTGGCGGTCCGCATGACCCGGCAGTTGTAGCTGCCAATATGATCAATACTGCTGACCGATGATCCAAGGAACTTATCGGCCGCAGGCTGCACGCTGTGCCGCTCCCACATGGCAAGCCGGAGCGCGATAGCGCAGCGTGTTTCGACCGGATTCAGCCGTGCCTGACCAACGGCGCGCAAATCGACACGGTCCCGAATAAAACACTGTTCCGTGTCTGCAAGCGGTGCCAAAGGTTGCAAGGCCGCAAAGCCATCCAACGTCGCAAGGCACTGATCCTCAGAAGCGACAGCACGGTTCAGCTTCCAACCTGTCAACAGTGTCACGGGATCACTGATCCGCAAAGGCTGTGTCGGGTTCCATTCGCGCGGTAGCGGCGTGTCTGGATTTACCATCCCCTGATATCCAGCAAAGGCTAGCAACACCGCCACAAAAAAAACAGCGAGGCCGTTTATCACGGCACCGCTGCGTTCACCTTTCTTTCGCTGCTTTTCAGCGGCCTGCTGCGCCATTTGCTGACGTTTGGCATGCCGCATGCGCGCTTAGTACCGGTAATGCTCTGGCTTGAAGGGGCCTTCGACGGTGACGCCGATGTAATCCGCCTGCTCTTTCTTCAGTTCAGTCAGTTTCACGCCGATCCGGGCCAGATGCAGACGCGCGACCTTTTCATCCAGATGTTTGGGCAGGATATGCACGCCGATTTCATAAGCGTCGCCATTGTTCCACAGTTCCATCTGCGCCAGCACTTGGTTGGTGAAAGAAGCGGACATCACGAAGGATGGATGCCCGGTTGCATTGCCAAGGTTCAGCAAACGACCCTCAGAGAGCAGGATCAAGCGGTTGCCAGATGGCATCTCGATCATATCGACCTGCTCTTTAATGTTGGTCCACTTGTGGTTCTTAAGCGCTGCCACCTGAATTTCATTGTCGAAGTGGCCGATATTGCCGACGATCGCCATATCCTTCATCTCGCGCATATGCTCGATGCGGATCACGTCCTTATTGCCGGTTGTGGTGATGAAGACATCGGCTGAATCCAGCACATCTTCCAGCACGACAACTTCAAAACCGTCCATCGCAGCCTGCAACGCACAGATTGGGTCAACCTCTGTCACCTTCACACGCGCGCCGGCACCGGCCAATGACGCAGCAGAGCCTTTGCCCACATCGCCATAACCACAAACGACAGCCACCTTACCCGCCATCATCGTGTCGGTCGCACGGCGGATGCCATCGACCAGCGATTCTTTGCAGCCATACTTGTTGTCGAACTTCGACTTCGTGACGGAATCGTTCACGTTGATCGCCGGGAACGGCAGTTGGCCGTTCTTGTGCAGATCATAAAGCCGGTGAACACCAGTTGTTGTTTCCTCGGACACCCCTTTGATCGCATCGCGCGTCTTGGTGAACCAACCGGGGCTGGCGGCCATACGTTTGGCGATTTGCTTTTTGATAACTTCTTCTTCCTCGGACTGCGGCACGGGGATGATGTCTTCGCCCGCTTCCGCACGCGCGCCCAACAGCACATAGAGCGTGGCATCACCACCATCATCAAGGATCATGTTGCAGCCTTCAGGGAACATGAAGGATTTGTCCAGATAGTCCCAATGCTCTTCCAATGACTGACCCTTGATCGCAAACACAGGTGTACCGCCAGCAGCAATAGCGGCGGCCGCGTGATCTTGCGTGGAAAAGATGTTGCATGACGCCCAGCGCACATCGGCACCAAGGGCTGTCAGCGTTTCGATCAAAACCGCAGTTTGGATCGTCATGTGCAAGGAGCCGACAATCCGCGCGCCTTTCAGCGGCTGTTTGTCACCGTATTCCTCGCGCAGCGCCATCAGGCCCGGCATCTCTGTTTCGGCGATATCCAGCTCTTTGCGGCCGAACTCTGCAAGGGCGATGTCCTTGACGATATAGTCTTTCATTGCTGCCTCCTCGGCGCGCGGTTGATAGGTTTGCGTGGCTGATAGCAGGGCTTTCGCCCTGCGACAATGGCGTCGATGTCGCGCTCATTGAGCGATGTCAAAGCCAAATCGTATGCAGGCCTTATGAGAGAATCGTTAACCCAATATGGAGTAAGCCAATGACACTGCCCAAAACCATGAAGGCCGCCGTTGTCACAGGATTAGGTGCGCCCCTTGATATTCGCGAAGTCCCGGTCCCCGAGGTTGGCTCTGGTCAGGTTCTTATGCGGGTCCGGGCCAGCGGTGTCTGCCACACTGACCTGCATGCTGCCATGGGCGATTGGCCGGTCAAACCCACCGCCCCTTTCATTCCTGGGCATGAAGGCGTGGGTGAAGTGGCCGCCGTTGGCGATGGTGTGACCCACCTTAAGGAAGGCGACCGGATTGGCGCGCCATGGCTGCATACGGCTTGCGGGCGATGCGAACACTGCGTCGGCGGCTGGGAGACCCTGTGCGAGAGCCAGCAAATGACGGGCTATAGCGTTGACGGCGGCTATGCTGAATATGTCCGCGCCGATGCGAACTACGTCGGGCGTCTGCCAGATGGTCTGGAGTTTGGTCCCGCTGCACCAATCCTGTGTGCAGGTGTCACAGTCTACAAAGGCCTGAAGGAGACCGACACCAAGCCGGGCGATTGGGTTGCCATTTCCGGTATCGGCGGGCTCGGCCATATGGCGGTACAATACGCCAAGGCGATGGGCCTGCATGTGGTGGCTGTTGACGTATCGGAAGACAAACTCAAGCTCGCCCGTGACCTTGGCGCGGATTTGGCACTGCACGCTGTCGATCAAGATCCTGTCGGCGAAATCCAGACCCAACTGGGTGGCGTGCACGGCGCGCTTGTGACTGCTGTGTCCAACAGCGCGTTCTCTCAAGCCGTCGGTATGATGCGGCGCGGCGGCACCTTGTCACTTGTTGGCCTGCCACCTGGCGATTTCCCCCTGCCGATCTTTGAGGTCGTATTGAAAGGCATCACCGTGCGCGGTTCCATCGTTGGCACACGCAATGATCTGGCTGAAAGCCTTGCCTTTGCTGGTGATGGCGCTGTCGCATCCCATTTTTCATGGAACAAGCTGGAAAACATCAATGCAATCTTTGACAAGATGAAAGCGGGTGGAATCGACGGACGGATTGTTCTGGAAATCTAAAGCGCCTGCTTTACGCAATGCGCGCACCGCTTTATGTCCACAATCTAGTGTATTGGCGGAGCGGGCATGGCAAAAGCACAACCCAGAGCGTGGCAGCGGATGCTTTCAGGGCGCAGACTTGACCTGCTGGACCCTACACCCGTCGATATCGAGATTGAAGATATTGCCCATGGCCTTGCATTTGTTGCGCGCTGGAATGGGCAGACCAAGGGTGATTTTGCTTACTCGGTGGCAGAGCATTCCATTCTGGTCACACAGATTTTTCAACGACAACAGCCCAAGGCCCCGGCCAAATGGCAGTTGGCTGCCTTGCTTCACGATGCCCCGGAATACGTCATCGGCGATATGATCAGCCCGGTGAAAGCCGCCGTTGGCCCGGGCTATGGCGCATTGGATGATCGGTTGACGGCGGCCATTCATTTGCGGTTTGGACTGCCAGCGCAAATTCCGGTTTCGGTCAAAAAGCAGATCAAGAAGGCGGACAAACTATCAGCTTGGCTGGAAGCGACCCAAATCGCAGGCTTTACCCAAGCGGAAGCCGATAAATTCTTTGGCAAACAAGACCCCGCATTGGCAAGCAACCTGCAGATTGCGCTCAGGCCACCGGTCACAGTCCGCGATGATTACACTGCACTATATCACAAACTGGCGGCCACCTTATGATTACTCGTCCTGCAATACCCGCTGATGCACCTGATATGACCGCCTTGCTGAATGAGATTATCGCTATTGGCGGCACCACAGCTTATACGACGCCGCTGACCGAAGAGCAGGTGCTGCGCGACTATATCACGCGGGAGAGCCTTATCAGCTCTCACGTTGCTGAAGCAGACGACAGGGTTGTCGGCTTTCAATGGCTGCGTTGGGCCGATCCGGAATGTGATGGCATGCCTAAAGGGTGGGCCATCATCGCCAGCTTTGTCGCGACAAGTGCCGCGGGCAAAGGCATCGGAAAGCACCTTTTTGCGGCAACCGCTACCTCCGCGACAAAAGCGGGCGTCACGACGATTGATGCCACGATCCGGGGTGATAACACATCAGGCTTGCGTTATTATAGCGGTCTTGGATTTGAGGATTACGATCGTCTGACCGATATAGAACTGTCCGATGGAACAGTCGTTGATAAAGTCCGCAAAAGGTTTGAAATCAGCTAGGGCCTGTGGGCGTTCCCCAATACGTACTGGCATGAGACAGATTAGCCGTTCTATCGCAACGGTCCCTTAATCAATTCAGGATCATACTCCGGCACTAATGCTGCAGGAATCATGATGCTCGCAACCCGAAACCAGGCTGAACAGGCAACGTCGCGCCTTTTCCTGCGCAAGCCAGATCGGCTCTGGCTGCACTACTGCTTTGCGTTGGTGATTGTGTTGTGTCTCATCATCGCCACCTATGTCTTAAACCGCGGCATGGTCGAACGCGGGTTGGTCGCTGCCAATGGCATTGCGAAAAGCAATGAACATATTCTTCTGGGGCAAGACATCGTAACGATGTCTGACGATATGGTCGTCACAGATGAAACAGATACAGCCACCTTTAACAAAACTGTCTTGCGGTTCGAAACCGTCTATGCGGACATCGTCGGCACGCAAATCCGCTCTGATACGTTAAATGATCATTTTTTCGGACAGGGTGAAAACCTGAACCAAAACCTGCGCGCCTTTGTTGCCACAGCCATGCAATTCTCGGATGCGCCACCTGAAAATCGACAAGACCTCAATATCCGTCTGAACCGCATTTATAACAGTGGCCTACAGACCCAATTGCGATTGACGACAAAACTCTTGGCCCAGCAGATTGCGGGTGAAGCGGCCCATTTTATGACGTTGCAGCGTGCAATGCTTGCCGCATCGGCTGTTTTAATTGTCGCCGAGGCGTTATTTATATTTCTGCCTGCACAACGATCCGTGCAGTCCAGTTTGCGCGCAATGCGGCAAACCACAAACGAATTGCGCGCATCCCAATCGCAACTTGAAAAAATGAATGCGCAGTTAGAACACACAGTCAGGCATAACCACCTGACCGGCTTGCCCAATCGCAAATCTTTGACAGCGTATTTGATGGATGGGGCATCTTCAAAGAAGATAGGCCAGTGCAGCCTCCTGCTTGTTGGTCTGGATGATTTCAAATCGGTCAATGATATGATGGGGCATGACTATGGTGATGCGCTTTTGATCGCGGTTGGTCAGGCATTAAAAAGCTGCATTGACCACGAAGATCTGGCCGCCCATGTCGGCGGCGACGAATTTGCTATTGTCTCAAGAGAGGCGACACCCCATCTGATCCAACGCATCATGACATCGTTTGACGACCCTTTTGAAATCAAAGGACGGCGCATCCCGATCCATGCCAGTATCGGCTATATTGAGATCAGCGATTGTGCCAAGGCACCGCTTGATATTCTGGCGGATGCGGAAATTGCGCTGCAATTTGCCAAAAATAATGGGGGCGGCCGCGTGCAAGCCTTTACCCAGCATCTGCGCGACGACCTCAGCATGATGCAGCAACTGCAACTGGATCTGACAGATGCGATCCGCAACGGCGAAATTGAACCATGGTTCCAACCGCAAGTACGCCTTGCAGACGGACGTTTGCACGGGGCAGAGGTGCTGGCGCGCTGGCGTCACCCAACACGTGGTTTACTGACACCTGATGTATTTTTGCCCGCGGCAGAGCGGGCAGGGCTGATGATTGACCTTGATCATGCGATCTGGCGCTCGGCCATGGATCACGCCAAAGACTGGGAGGTATCAGACGTTTGGCGGCCCGTCATTTCGTTGAACGCAGCCCCCGATACGATCTCTGATCCACATATGCTTGAGCGTTTTCTGCTTACACTGCAACGCTCTGGTCTGGACGCGGATCAGGTCATCGTTGAGGTGTTGGAAACCACGCTGATCAACGGCAAGGATGATATCGCCGCGATCAACATCGACAGTCTGGCCGATTGCGGCATAGCACTTGAGTTGGACGATTTCGGCACAGGCTATGCTTCGCTGTCCAAACTGACGCAATTGCCTTTGGCCGGGATCAAGCTGGACCGCTCGCTCGTGGCGCCACTACCAGATCAGGCGGCAGATAGCGTCGTGCGGGCCATTCTGGCGCTTGCGACGGAATTGGGTTTGCACGTCATTGCCGAAGGCGTTGAAGAGGATGAGCAAGCCGCCCACCTGAGCGCGCGCGGCTGTGGCGTTGGGCAGGGGTACGGTTTTGGCAAACCGATGCCAGCAGGTGAGTTCACGCGCTGGCTGCAAATACATGCCAAAACACAGCTGCAGGCCGGACCCGATATGGCACGTTTCGCCTGACCCACTTGAGGATTATCCAGACAAGCCGTATCTGAGGCAGGCAAGGCTGACCAGAAAAGGGCGACACATGGCCAATCATCTTTACCAAAACGATCTGCCCGATGGGTTGGACCTTGGCCCTATCGTTGCAATTGATTGTGAAACGATGGGCCTGAACCCACATCGCGACCGGTTATGCCTGATCCAGATGTCAGGCGGCGATGGCAATTGTCACCTTGTTCAGGTGACACCAGGGCAAACCGCGGCACCGAACCTTTGCGCGATGCTGGAAAACCCTGACGTGTTGAAACTGTTCCACTTTGGTCGTTTCGATATCGCTGCCTTACTGAACGCTTTCGGCGCGCTGACTGCCCCGGTTTATTGCACCAAGATCGCGTCGAAACTTGTTCGCACCTATACGGACCGCCATGGGCTGAAAACACTACTGCAAGACATGGCTGGGATCGACATCTCAAAACACCAACAACAAAGCGACTGGGGCGCGCCGGAACTAACCGATGCGCAGCTTGATTATGCCGCTTCTGACGTTTTGTATCTGCACCAGCTGAAAGAGAAATTCGACGTTCTTCTGGCCCGTGAAAACCGCACAAAGGTCGCGCAATCCTGCTTTGATTTCCTGCCCACGCGGGCCAAACTTGATCTGGCCGGCTGGCCCGACACAGATATTTTTGCGCACTGATGACTGATCACACAAAATTCGTATCAGCCGCACGGCGGGTGATCACCGAAGAAGCGCAGGCTTTGTCGGTGTTGTCCGACCAGTTGGGTGACAGCTTTGGCGACGCGGTCGAACTGCTGTTGAACGCGCCGGGCCGCGTCATTGTCAGCGGCATGGGCAAATCAGGGCATATCGCCCGCAAGATCGCTGCGACTTTCGCCAGCACAGGCACGCCAGCACATTTCGTGCACCCCGCCGAGGCCAGCCATGGCGACCTGGGCATGATGACACGCGGGGATGTTGTGTTGGTGCTATCCAATTCTGGCGAAACGCCCGAACTGGCCGATCTGGTCGCCTATACCCGCCGCTTTGGCATTGCGATGATCGGGGTTGCCAGCAAACCCAAAAGCACGCTGTTGCAACGCGCCGACGTCGCGATTGTGTTGCCGAACCTGGGCGAGGCTTGCGGCACCGGCGTTGTCCCTACAACATCGACCACGATGACATTGGCGCTGGGCGATGCCCTTGCCGTCGCCCTGATGGAGCACCGCGATTTTACGCCAGAAAATTTCCGCGAGTTTCACCCTGGCGGCAAGCTCGGCGCGCAGCTGTCCAAAGTGTCTGACCTGATGCATGTAGCAGACGCCATACCGCTTGTGCCTGCTGACACGCCGATGAGCGAAACGCTCTTGGTGATCAGCCAAAAGGGTTTTGGCGTTGTCGGTGTGACTAATGAACAGGACTGCCTGATCGGTATCGTTACCGATGGCGACCTGCGGCGCCATATGACAGGTTTGTTGGACCATACCGCACAAGAGGTGATGACCGCAGAGCCGACAACAGTGGCACCCGAAGCGCTTGCTGAAGAGGCTGTCGCCTTGATGAACGCCAAAAAGATCACCTGCCTTTTCGCCGTTGATCCCAAGGGATCAGGTGCAGCGGCGGGCTTCTTGCATATCCATGACTGTTTGCGCGCAGGGATCGTCTGAACATGGGCCCCACCGACAACCTTTATTCACAGATTGTCGGCTGGGCGAAAATTATTCTGCCGCTTTGTGCACTTGGCCTGTTATCCACACTCTTCCTCTTTGCACGCTCGACCACCGAACCCAGCGACATCGCGCTGGAAGAGGTCGAAGCCATCGCGCGCGAACAGCGCGTGTCCGCGCCGGAGTTTTCGGGTCTGACGGATGACGGTGCAACCATCGTGATATCGGCCAATGCAGCCCGCCCCGATGACACAAAACCCGACACGGTCAATATCGACAACATCAGGCTGCGCATGGACAACACCGACGGCAGTAATATCGAGATCACGGCAACGCAGGGTGAGATTGATGGCCGCGCCGCCTTGGCCAGCTTTCTGGGGCTTGCCCGCCTGACGACATCAACCGGCTATGAGATGGAAACCAACGGATTGGTCGCAGAACTGGAAACCGGACTGGTCACCAGCAGCGGGCTTTTGGAAATTCACGCGCCTTTCGGGCAATTGGCCGCTGGCAAAGTTACCTTTCAGGTGTCATCAGAAGATATCGCGCAGCAGATGCTGTTCACTGACGGGGTACGCCTGCTATACGTACCGCAAACCCCATGACAAAGGATAAGGCAACGATGCTCCGATTGATCGCTTTTTGTGCATCGCTTTTGATTGCGACAGCAGGGTCAGCCATCGCGCAAACCAACGTCAATCTGGGCGGGATCGCAGTTGATACGAGCGCCGCAGTCGAGGTAACGGCCGACAGTCTTGCGGTTGATCAAGCCAGCGGAAAGGCCGTTTTCAATGGCAATGTGATTATCGCGCAGGGCGATTTGCGCCTGACGGCAGGCCAGGTTGAGGTGGTTTATGGCGCTGATACATCGCAGATTGCGCGTTTGATTGCTTCTGAAGGTGTCACCTTTGTCACGGCAGAGGAGGCAGCCGAAGCACAGCAAGCCGACTATGATGTTGTCAGCGGGCTATTGATTTTGGCGGGCGAGGTTTTGCTGACGCAAGGACCAAGCGCCATTTCCGCTGACGAAATGACCATCAATGTCACCGACGGCACCGCCGAAATGGAAGGGCGTGTGCGCACCATTTTACAACAAGGCGATAACTGATGAAGGACGCCAGCCCTCAACTGACAGTTCAGGAAGGCGATGTCGGACTTCACATCGTCAACCTGCGCAAGAGCTATCGCAAAAGGCCGGTGATCCGCGATGTCAGCATCGATCTGGCGCGCGGCGAAGTCGTGGCACTGCTTGGGCCCAATGGATCTGGCAAGACGACGTGCTTTTATTCGATCGCGGGGTTGGTCACGCCCGAAGGTGGGCGCGTTGTGATTGATGGGCGCGATGTCACGACCTGGCCAATGTATCGCCGGGCGCAGTTGGGTATCGGGTATTTACCACAAGAGATGTCGATCTTTCGGGGCATGTCTGTCGAAGACAACATCATGTCAATCCTTGAGATTTCAGTCTCCAACAGCCATCGCCGCCGCGAGCGGCTGGAAGAACTGTTGTCAGAGTTTTCCATTGAACACTTGCGCCGTGCCTCTGCGATGGCGCTATCGGGCGGTGAACGTCGCAGGGTGGAAATCGCGCGCTGTCTTGCGGCGGGGCCAAACTATGTTTTGCTGGACGAACCTTTTGCAGGTGTCGACCCGATTGCCGTTGGCGAAATTCGGCATTTGGTGGCCGACCTCAAGAACCGGGGGATCGGTGTGCTGATCACGGATCACAACGTGCAGGAAACGCTGCAAATCGTCGACCGTGCCTATATTTTGCACGATGGCAAAGTTTTGATGAGTGGAACAACAGCCGAAGTTATTCAGGATGAAAATGTCCGCCGCGTCTATCTTGGCAACAACTTCCGTGTGAACTGATTCTTTTGTGACGTTAACCACTGCATCATTGACAATCGCTAGGGATTCATCGCCAAATAGGATTGATGACTGACCCGTTTAATTCCCCTGCACATGCGCCGGTGTATCGCCGGTTGATGGGGATAACTTTAATAATATCCGGGTGTTATCGTTATCCACTCATATGACGAAACATGGTGAGTCCCTATTTTCGGGCCCCAAATCCTTGTCCTGTCATGATCACCGAAGGAGAAACGATGCGTTACCAAATCAGCGGAAAACAAATCGATATTGGCGCGGCACTGCAAACCCACGTAAAAACCGAGCTGGACGATATCCTGAGCAAATATGCCGGACGACCAACAGAGGCTTACGTTGTTTTTTCCAAGTCAGGGCATGAGTTTGTTTGCGAATCTGTAGTGCATCTTTCGACAGGCCTGAATGCCCAGGCGACCGGCAAAGCGACCGAAATTTATGCAGCTTTTGATGCAAGTTCTGAGAAAATGGACAAGCAGCTGCGTCGATATAAGCGCCGCCTTAAAGATCACCATAAGGAACGCTCTCAACCAGTTGAACTTTCGGACGCGGGATCATATATCCTCGAATCAAGAGATGAGTCCGATGAGGTTGAGCAGGACTCTGTGAATGCGATGATCGTCGCTGAGATGGAGACGAAAATTCCGTCACTGTCTGTTGGTGAAGCGGTTATGCAAATGGAACTGGCGAGTGCCCCGGTACTGGTATTCAGAAATGAGAAACATAACGGTGTGAACGTCGTCTATAGACGTGACGACGGAAACATTGGATGGATCGACCCACGCACATCGGGTTAGACCCGCATATCAACTGAGAGACACGATTAATGCAACTTAGCAGCATTTTGAAAGCCGATGCGGTAAAGTCTATTGCATCTTGCACAAGCAAGAAGCGACTTTTCCATGATCTGGGTGAAGTTGCTGAGTCCTGCTATGGTTTGAATGCCAGTGATGTTGTCGAAGCATTGATCGACCGCGAAGGTTTGGGTCCAACGGGCGTTGGTCAGGGCATCGCCTTGCCACACGCCCGTCTGGAAGATGCAAAGAGCGTCTTTGGTCTGTTCTTGCGTCTGGAAAAACCGCTCGATTTTGATGCGGTGGATCGTCAGCCTGTCGATTTGGTGTTTGCGTTGATCGCACCCAAGGACGCGGGTGTTGACCACCTCAAGGCGCTGGCGCTGGTATCACGCACGCTGCGCGACAAGGCGGTTTGTACAAAGCTGCGGTCAAACAGCGACGCCAATACATTGCACACGATCCTGACCGAGGTTGAGGCGTCTCAGGCCGCTTAGGCCCAGCTTCCAAACCCGAAAGCGGCGTAGTCGCGCGCATAGGCGACGCGCGCCGCGTCCTCAAGCGATTGATCATAGATCTCTGCCAACCGTCCTTGCCAGCGATGCGTGGTATCGCCCAAGGCGGGCGGTTTCGCCACGTGCATCTGCTGCGCTAGATGGTTTAGGTCATCGTCCAAACCTTCTTCTCGCAGCACCATATCCGGTACTGCAAATTGCGCCATACCTTGCAAAAGCGTCAGCTGGCTGGCCCACGAGGGATCAACGCGAATGCTTGTCTGGCCTGATAAATTCATCTTCAGAAATGTCAGGAAACCCAAGAATGCACGGCGGTGATCTTCGTCAGAATAGGCCGCGAGATCATCCAATGCAGGGGCGAAATCAGGCATTTTCAGCTTATGCACTCTGATCAGATTGGCCCGGATTTCAGGTAAACCGCGAGGCCCATCTAGCAAAATCCGGTCGCAAAATGCCGCATGCGCGCGTGCCAAAGGGTGGCGCAGTACGGCAAAGCTGCGGTGTGGCTGATGGGTTTCCTGCCACATACGCAGCGACTTTTGCGTGAACTTTTGGATCAGCGCATCAGTCGGCGCATCATCGACCGCCGCTAACCACTGCCGCACCGCGCGATCAGGGCCCGATCGAAGCGGCATATACATCAGCCCCGTTTTGGGTGCCGCGATATAGGTCGGGATGGCGGGGCCGCGCCCTTGTTCGAAATGTGGAGTGCAGGTGAGGCCGAATGGATCAAGATCGGCCAGGGCCGCTTTCATTTCATCAAAGTTTGTAACCTTGTATTCCAGCGGTTCGGGGTTTTGCTTTTTCAGTTTTTTATGCACGTTTGACAGCCGCGATTTGACACCCAGAAACTGCACCAGACCGTTCAACACATCGACATCGCGTAGGTCATCATAGGCGATATGGAATGCCGTTTGCCCGCTGATCTGCAAGGCGCGGTGAATGCGGGCCTGAAAGGCTTGCGTGGCCTTCAAATGCGCGTCAAATGCGTCCACGTCAAATGTGATTGCTGTCGATTTGGAATGTGTAGCATTGGTCAGCTTCCACTGCCCTGTGGCCTGTGCGATTTTCCAACTGATAAAACTGTCCAGCGGGTTGCGCGTTAGGATGATCTTGGCGCAAAGCGGGTCATCGATACAGATGTCCAGCACCCGTGGGTCATGGTCGTGGAAAAAACGAAAGCCCGCTAAGTCATCGCTTTGCTTGATCTTCTCCAGCAAGGCTAGCGGATCCTTTTCTCGCGCATCCCGATCAATCCCCAGCACCTCATCTATTTTCGGGTAACCCACGAATGACGGATTAAACGCCTCACCATAGCAACTAATGTCATCAAGCATGTTCAGGTTTGCTTCCAACAGGTTTGACCCGGTGCGCATTTCGGCCAGCAGAATGAACGATTGAAATCTGCTCATTGCCCGCTGATCACGTAAGGTTTGCGACGGACCGCTGGTATGGTCTGTTGGGTATTGCCGACGGTAATGTCGCCTGTCAGGAACGGATGCATCCCTTGGTTTTTAAGATCTTGCAGGAAGTCAGGTAAACCCGTCAGATCAGGCATTTTCGGCACTTCCTTCAACGCATTCCCGCGATGCCCGGCGATATCATCAATGATCGTCTGTAACACATCCATCGGTGCCTCGATGAACTGCGCCAACGTCATGATCTTGATCCGTGCGCGTGCATCGGGCGACCGCAGCACCCTAAGGAATTTATCCTCAATGCGTTGCAAGCGCGCGGCCTCGGTCCTGACCTCACTCGCCGACCGGCCAGAGTCATAGAGCGGGATCGACCATGCGCCCGAGACGACCCAGATACTGGCGTTTGTGTCCTTGGCCAATGTCCAGCGAATATCTTGCGTATCGGCAGGCCCGAACTGAAAACAATGATGTTGGTCACGACCATTCCAGATCAGGTTGGTCAGGAACATCTTGCCATTATAATCGCGCAACCGCGCATTATCGGATAGCCCACCGCGATAGACCTCACTTTCGTCGGCAAAATGGGCCCTGTCCTTTGCAAAAAGGTGGCCGTGCACCTGCGCACCGGTCTGTCGGGTCAACCATGCCGAAAAATCGGGAAACACATCATCAAGCCCCTGCAACACCGCATAGGGGGCGGCAGCAATGCTGGTTTGTCGGTCGCTGCTGGGATAGCGGCTTTGCATGTAGAGCCCCGGACGGCCAAGTGTACGCCGCTCGACCGCTTGCGAAAACACGCGGTCCACTGCACCAGAATTGGGTTCTTCATCGGCACGCAGTGGGTCGTCAGGTAAAGGGAAAGTCTGATACAGCAGATGCGCATCATGCCAAATCTTGCGCGCAACAAAGCTTTTTGAGCGTTGTAGCAGTTCGGCATGGTCATCGAAAAAGATGTGTGGCTTACCCTGATAGTCAAACTTGGCCAACGTTAGCGACCGGCTTTCCACAATGCGCGCATGCAGCCGCGTTAGGGTCTGATAATAGCTTTCGTCGGGGATCCAGACTTTGCGAAAGTAGGCATCATAGGTCGGGCGATGGGGATCGCGCAGTATCGCATCAAGCGTTTGCCGTGTGAGGCACCACCATTGTGACCCCATGTGTGGCACGATCCCGTCTGGAATATTGCGCCGGTACCCCAGTGCCTGTTGCAGTTTGACGAACAGGTCAAAGAGTCGGCGGTGTTTCTTCCAAGCAAAGGGAAACTGCAATGTGAACCGTTCCCGGTCCAGCCCACCAACCGTCCAGGGCACATCTGCCGTTGTAGCACTTTCGATAAAATCCGTGTCTGGATGCGCGTCCAGGTAGCGTTGTAACTCTGCGATTGGCCGCAACGGCAGGCAAGTCCCTGAAGCAAGGAACGCATGCTGCACTTCGGGAAAATCTTCAAGCAATAGCGTCGCGGCCTCTTGCGAGGCGGCGACAAGCCCCCAGGTACCCCATTCGCATCGATGACGGGCTGAGAAGCGAACGTTGACCAAATCTGCGAGCGATTGGGAAAAGGCATCATAGGTCGCAACTGGCACATTGCTGTCCACATGCACCACAACCGGGCATCCGGCATGGGCCCAGTGGCGCACCATCTGTTCGGCGCGGTCGAACCCCGTGTGGACCAGCATGATGACACCCAGGCTCATGCCCAATTCCCCTTGGACATCAGCCCCAGCACTTCAAGTTGGCGCCAGTTAATATATCGCTCGCTCCATTGGCACCAAAGATCGGGGTCAGCGCCGTAGCGTTCCGCATAAGACTGATATTCTTGTCCTTTGCGATAATGCTCACCGCGTTTTGCTTCTTCGGTTGCGCGCGCGCCAAAGGTGTTCAGGAACTTGGCATGCAGTAAGACGCCTGACGTCTTTTCGCCCCCTTGTTGGTCATAGACGAGGTTGAGCCCACGTGGCAGCATCATATGGGTTGAACTGACGTAAGCATAAGGTTTGCGCCATTTCACGAAGGGGATTTTGTTCAGCGCTGGTGCTTGTTTCGGCTTGGTCGCAAAGAAACTGCGCGCACGTGGCCCCCCTTGAATCCACAGGTTCTTGAGCAGCTTGTTCTGCGTCATCACATAGTTGCCGGGGTCAAACCAGCTGGCCGTTTCAAACGGGTCATCGCCGCGGGCGTAGGTGGTCTGCCCCACCGGTCCCTTGGGATACATATCCAGCAGCATCGCCCCGAATGACCGCACATCGGATGCATCCAACCAATCGGCCAAGGCACGAATGGGCCGGGTATCGCAGAATGGATAGACAAAAAATTCATCCACATCGACGGTTAGCGTCCAATGCCCGTCGGCGTATTTGCCTTGCAGATAGGTCAACCAGTCAACGCCGTACCGGGCATCACCGTATGGGGCATCGGTGCGCCACAAGGATACATCGGGCTGGTCCCGCGCAAAGTCAGGCCCACCATCTTGGCTGCCGTTGTCGATCATCAGAAAATGATTGATGCCCAGCTTGCGGTAGTAGTCAAAAAAGAACGGCAGCCGCACATCTTCGTTGCGGAAGGTGCAGAACAGCAGCACATCATCGGTGCCAATATGGCGGGTCCGGTCAGACACCGTCTTTAGCTCGCGCCCTTTACGCAAGGCACGGGCACGCCAGCGTTTGCGCTGCCACCGCAGCCGATATGATGTCAAAAAACCCAAGCCTAAAGCTACCTGACTGTCCCGTTACCACTTACCATATCAGACCCAACGCCCCTTGGACATCAACCCTAGTTCCACCAATTGCGCAGGTCCTTCATAGCGGCAAGAGCCTTCATGCCAGAAGTCCGGATTTTTCGTCAGTCTGCGATGATAGTCCTGATACAAAGCTGTGTTCTGAAAATGCTGCCCGCGTGTCAATTCTTCGGCAGACTTTGCTGCCACGATGGGCAGGAATTTGGTGTGTAGCAGGGCACCGCTGACTTTGCTGTCGCCCTTGAGGTCAAACACATCATGCAGACGCGTGGGCAAGATCTGATGGGTTGAACTGACATAGGCATAGCGCCATGACCAACGTACCAGCGGCGTCTTATTGAGCGTGGGCGCGCGCGCCGGCTCGTCCGCGAAAAAGACGCGTTCGCGCACGCCGCCTTGGATCCAAAGGTTGTGATAATAGGGGTGCACCTGATCGCGGTAGTTGTCGGCATCAAACCAGTTCAGCGATGCTGTCGGATCATCCCCGGGCTGATAAGTGGCTGACCCCAATGACCCCTTAGGATAGAGGTCCAGCATCAGCGCACCAAAGGACGCCTCGCCCTGATCATCGAGCCACGTTGTAAGCGCGTGCAGATCGCGGTTTTCGGCGTCAGGATAGGTCAGAAGCTCGTCCGCATCGACGGTCAGACACCAGTGCCGGTTGCCGTATTGCCATTGTAACCATCCAAGCCAGTCCATTCCAAAGCGTGACAACCGATAGCTGTCGGTCGTTGTCCATAGCGATACATCCGACTGCTGCGCCAAAAAAGCGGCCGTGCCATCGTCACTGCCGTTATCAACGAACAGAAAATGGTTAATTCCAAGTTCGCGGTAGTAGTCAAGGAAATGGGGCAACCTGACGATTTCATTGCGCACCGTCGCAAAGGCAAGGATCGCATCAGAGGAAATCTTTGTGGTCCGGTCCAACGAGACCGTCAACTCATTACGCTTGCGCCATATCCGAAAAAGAAACCGCCTGCGTTTCCAACGCAGGCGGTAAGCATGCCAAAGGCCAGTTTTGGGCGGCGCCATGGCCGGCTTATTGCGCGGCCTGTTTGGCCGCATAAAGCTGGGTCAAGAACCCATCAAGCTCATCACGCAGATCGTCGCGCGCCAGTGCGAAGGCCACGGTGGCCTGCAAGAAACCCGCTTTGGATCCACAGTCATACCGCTCGCCTTCGAATTGGAAACCAAACACATCGCGGCCAGACTGGATTTCCTGGGCAATCGCATCTGTTAGTTGAATTTCGCCACCCGCACCGCGCCCAACGCTGCTAAGATTAGCAAGCACCTGCGGCGTCAGAATGTAACGCCCGATAACAGCGTAGTTCGACGGGGCTGTGCCAGCGGCAGGTTTTTCCACCATACCGCGCGCCTTGACCAGTGGACCGTTTTGTTCGGCCACATCCAGCACACCATAGGCAGATGTCCGATCCGGGGCGACCTCCATCGCGGCGACCATTGCACCGCCAGTGTCCTGATACGCTTCGACCATCTGTTGCAAACAAGGTGTTTCACCAGCGATCACGTCATCTGGCAGAATAACAGCAAAAGGCTCATCCCCGATCAATTTACTGGCACAGGCAACCGCATGACCAAGCCCAAGCGCCTTATGCTGGCGCATATAAGCGATAGTGCCACTGTCCATGTTCGTATTGCGCAGGATTTCCAGCAGCTCAGTCTTGCCCTTCGCCTCAAGCGAGGCTTCTAAATCAGGGGCCAGATCAAAGTAGTCCTCAAGCGCAGATTTGCCGCGTGATGTGACAAAGATAAAGTCCTCGATCCCGGCTGCGCGGGCCTCGTCAATCGCGTATTGGATTAGTGGGCGGTCCACCAATGTCATGATTTCTTTTGGCACGGATTTGGTTGCTGGCAAGAATCGGGTCCCCAGTCCAGCGACAGGGAAGATTGCTTTTGAGACTTTTCTGTTCATGGAATTTATCCTTCAAACTCATTAAACTAAAATAACAGCTTATCTGCGATACTATAAAGACAAAGCCATCCGATTGCAGCCACCCTGCGCGATAAATCGCGCGCTGATGCTTAGTCTTGGCCCATTTCCGCCAGCATTGCCTCAATACGTGGCACATCTTCAGGGTTGTTTAATTCCCAAAACTGGCGGCCCTTTGCGGCCACTTCGACACATAACATGGGCACACCACGTTCCAGAAAGCGTAACTGTTCCAACCCTTCAAGCTTTTCAAGCGGTCCCGCACCCCATCCCGCATAGGCTGCCAGCGCCTTTGGACGATAGGCATAAACGCCAACATGATGAAAAACGGGTGTTTCGTCGTGATCAGCAAAGTCTTGGCCGGTATAGGGGATCACCTCTTTCGAAAAGTAGAGCGCGTTGTAATCGGCCCCAAAAACAGCGGTCGTCCCACCAACTCGTCCTTCGCGGCGGTCTTGCAGCAGCCCGTTCAGCGCACGCCCTTCGGTGCGTAAAACCGGTGTCGCAACATCCGCATCAGGATTGTCACGCAGCCCTTGCACCAGGTCTTCGATAAACCAGGCTGGCGTAAGCGGTGCATCGCCTTGCAGGTTAACGACGATGTCATAACCCGCCCCCAGATTTTCCAAAGTTTCAGCGCAGCGTTCTGTTCCATTTTGACAATCTGTTGATGTCATGACGACCTCAGCACCAAAATCCTCTGACGCTTTGGCAATCCGCGCATCGTCAGTGGCAATCACCACCTTATCCACTCCGGCCACTTCGCAGGCCGCATCCCAAGACCTGCGGATCAGGCTTTTGGAATCGCCGTTGGCACCACGCAATGTGACCAGCGGCTTGCCCGGATAGCGGGACGAGGCATAGCGCGCGGGGATAACAATAAGAACAGGCATCAGGGTTGCTTCAGCGCGACACCGGGGGCGTAGGCGATGAAGAACGGGTTCTCAAATCCCGGTTTTCCATAAGACAAAGGCGTGTGATCATCAAACCGCACAACATCACCGCCTGCACCTTTCAACACGGCATGACCGGCTGCCGTATCCCATTCCATTGTGCGGCCAAGACGCGGATAGATATCCGCCTCGCCAGTGGCGACAAGGCAGAATTTGAGCGATGAACCCGCGCTTTTCATATCGGCAGTTGCGTATTTATTGATGTAGTCATCCGTCGCTTGATCGCGGTGCGATTTTGACGCCACAACCAAAAGGGCCGTGTTATCAGGTGTTGAAACGGTAATCGGCTGTGTCGGACCGGGGGCGCCTTTGGCAAACGAACCTTCTTCTTCAACAGCAACACCAGCGGCATCCGTATAAAACAAACGGTCTTTGGCAGGCGCATAAACGATACCACGGATCGGCACGCCATCCTGCACATAGGCGATATTTACAGTGAAATCGCCCCGACGCTTGATGAACTCTTTCGTGCCATCCAGCGGATCAACGATCAAGAATGTGCTGACCGATTGTGCATGTGATGCGGCCTGTTCTTCGGTCACAAGGGGGATATCGGGGAAGGCGGCACGTAACCCAGCACTGATGATGGCATCGGCGGCTTCGTCGGCTATCGTGACCGGGCTTTCATCACTTTTCGATCGGACCTCAAAATCATCAGAGCCATAAATCTCCATGATCTTGTCACCGGCCTGCAGGGCCAGATCACGCATCACATTCGTTAATTTCGCAAAGTCCATAATATACCGCCCGTCATTAAAAAGCCCTGTTCGGCCCGTTTATGCTGTTTCGTCAAGCGATCAGCAAGGATATCGTGAGACACAGCAAAAAACCGCAAGGATAGCCGGACCAGCCCCGTAATGTTCCAAACGCCCATCCATAGATCACGCCGCAGCAGCCTGTTTGGCATGCTTGAGGTGACCTATCATACCATCGTACGCAGCGCGCGCAGCGGGCACCGGAATGCGGTGATTGCGCTGGTGCTGAACATGGTACAAGGCCTGACCATGATCGTTGCATTTTTGCTGTTCTATCAGGTTCTGGGGCTTCGCAGTTCACCTATCCGCGGCGATATGCTGCTTTATATCATGACTGGGATTTTCGTTTATCTCACCCACATCAAATCCGTATCCGCTGTCATGGGGGCCGCCGGGCCGACATCTGCCATGATGCTACATCGCCCAATGAACACAATTATCGCCATTGTGGCAGCGGCAGTATCCACGTTTTATCAGCAGTTCATCACGATGGTGATCATCTTAACGCTGTATCATATTCTTTTCACACCCATCACTATTCATGATCCCATCACGGCACTTGGGTTTCTGATCCTGGCATGGTTTTCGGGCTGCGCCGTGGGCATGATCTTTCTTGCACTCAAACCCTGGTTTCCCCGGTTTACGGGCATCGCCAAGGCCATCTATATCCGGGTGAACATGATCGCTTCGGGTAAGCTTTTCGTGGTTAACACACTGCCCGCAACAATGATCGCTATGTTTGACTGGAACCCCTTGTTTCATATCATCGACCAGATGCGCGGCGCTGTCTTTCTGCATTACAACCCGCAATTCACGAACGTCGAATACCCGATCTACCTGTCGCTGGTATTCATCATGATCGGGCTAATGGGTGAATTCTTTGCCCGTCAGCACGTTTCGCTAAGCTGGTTTGCCGGGCGATAAAGGGCGCTTCATCTGCTCACACAAGAAAAACCGATATTTTAGCTGTTTTGCTGCCCTTCAAGCGCTTGCAGCCCCAATATCGCATCCCTATATACGCCAAGATCGAAGTTTATGGGTGAACGCCCTGAACATCTAACATGCAACTGGCGCGGGTGCCGAAACGGGTTCGCGCTGGTCAAACCGCCTAAAGTAGAGGGATTTGAAAAATGGCCAAAGTTATTGGTATCGACCTGGGAACCACGAACTCCTGCATTGCCATCATGGATGGTGCAAAGCCGCGTGTTGTAGAAAATGCCGAAGGTGCGCGCACGACGCCATCTATCGTCGCGTTCACAGATGATGAGCGCCTTGTTGGCCAGCCAGCGAAACGCCAGGCTGTCACCAACCCTGAGAATACAATCTTTGCGGTCAAGCGTCTGATCGGTCGTCGGTTCGACGACAAGGACCTTGCCAAAGAGAAAAAGAACATGCCGTTCGAGATCATCAATGGCGGCAATGGCGACGCATGGGTCGAAGCCAAGGGTGAGAAATATTCCCCCAGCCAGATCTCTGCCTTCATCCTTGGTAAGATGAAAGAAACCGCCGAGAGCTATCTTGGCGAAGACGTCACACAGGCGGTCATTACGGTCCCTGCGTACTTCAACGACGCACAGCGTCAGGCAACCAAAGACGCCGGTAAGATTGCAGGCCTCGAAGTGCTACGGATTATCAACGAGCCGACAGCGGCGGCACTTGCCTATGGTCTGGACAAGAAAGACAGCAAGACCATCGCCGTTTATGACCTTGGTGGCGGTACGTTCGATGTGACCATTCTGGAAATCGACGACGGTCTGTTCGAAGTGAAATCCACCAATGGTGACACGTTCCTTGGTGGTGAAGACTTTGACATGCGCATCGTCAACTACCTGGCTGATGAGTTCAAAAAAGAGAACTCGGTCGATCTGACCAAGGACAAGATGGCGTTGCAGCGTCTGAAAGAAGCGGCTGAGAAAGCGAAGATCGAGCTTTCGTCTTCTTCCAGCACCGAAATCAACCAGCCGTTTATTTCGATGGGCTCTGACGGTCAGCCGTTGCACATGGTCATGAAGCTGACACGCGCCAAGCTGGAAAGCCTTGTTGGCGATCTGATCAAGTCTTCGCTGAAGCCTTGTAAGGAAGCGATCAAGGATGCGGGCCTGTCCACATCTGACATCGACGAAGTCGTGTTGGTCGGTGGTATGACGCGTATGCCGAAGGTGAAGGAAGAAGTTGCCAAATTCTTTGGCAAGGAAGCCCACCAAGGCGTGAACCCTGACGAAGTTGTTGCCATGGGTGCCGCCATTCAGGCCGGTGTTCTGCAAGGCGACGTCAAAGACGTTGTTCTGCTGGACGTGACACCATTGTCACTGGGTATCGAAACCCTTGGTGGTGTGTTCACACGCTTGATCGACCGCAACACAACGATCCCGACGAAGAAGTCTCAGGTCTTCTCGACTGCCGAAGACAACCAGAACGCGGTGACTTTGCGCGTGTTCCAGGGTGAACGTGAAATGGCCGCTGACAACAAGATGTTGGGCCAGTTCAACCTTGAAGATATCCCGCCAGCACCACGCGGCCTGCCGCAGATCGAAGTGACCTTCGACATTGACGCCAACGGCATCGTTGAAGTCGGCGCCAAGGACAAAGGCACCGGCAAAGAGCAGAAGATCACGATCCAAGCCTCTGGCGGTCTGTCCGATGACGACATCGAAGCAATGGTCAAAGACGCCGAGGCAAACGCCGAGGCCGATAAGGAACGCCGTGAGCTGGTTGATGCGAAAAACCAGGGTGAAAGCCTGATCCACTCGACCGAAAAGTCGATGGAAGAGCATGCTGACAAGGTGGACCCAACCACGATCGAAGCCATTGAGCTGGCGATTGCCGCGCTCAAGGATGATCTGGAAGGTGAAAGCGCAGACAAGATCAAGTCTGGCATCCAGAACGTGACCGAAGCGGCCATGAAATTGGGCGAGGCGATCTATAAGGCACAGCAAGAGGCAGAAGGCGAAGCAGAGCCTGACGCACCGGGTGCCGATGAAGAAATCCTTGATGCGGATTTCGAAGATCTGGATGACGACAAGCGTGACAACTAAGGCCATGCGCCGTTGAAAAGTGACCGGCCCCTAAACCGGGCCGGTCGTTTTCATTCCCAAGGGGGAAAAATTCATGGCAAAACGTGACTATTACGATGTTCTTGGTGTCGCCAAAGGCGCAGATGCTGCTGCCATCAAAAAAGCCTATCGCCAAAAGGCGAAAGAGCTGCACCCAGACCGCAATTCCGACAATCCAAACGCCGAAGCACAGTTCAAAGAAGCCAATGAGGCTTATGAAGTTCTAAAAGACGAGAATAAGAAAGCCGCCTATGACCGCTATGGTCACGCCGCTTTTGAAAACGGCATGGGCGGTGGCGGCGGGCCACGCGGTGGCCAAGGCGACTTTGGCAGCGCGTTCTCTGACGTGTTTGACGATCTGTTTGGCGACTTCATGGGCGGTGGCCGTGGCGGCGGTGGCAGGCGAAGTACGGCGCAGCGCGGGAATGACCTGCGCTATAATCTGCGGATCAACCTTGAAGATGCCTTTGCAGGCATGCAGAAAACCATCACCGTCCCAACAGCCGTTGGCTGTGGCGCCTGTAACGGCACCGGCGCCGAGGGCGGATCAGAACCGCAGACCTGCCCCACATGTTCCGGCATGGGCAAGGTCCGCGCGCAGCAAGGTTTCTTCACCGTTGAACGGACCTGTCCGACCTGTTCGGGTATGGGCCAGATTATCAAGGACCCCTGCAACACCTGCCACGGTCAAGGCCGCGTCGAGAAAGAGAAGTCGCTTTCCGTCAACATCCCAGCGGGTGTTGAAACCGGTACGCGTATCCGCCTTGCTGGCGAAGGCGAGGCAGGCATGCGCGGCGGGCCAACCGGTGACCTTTATATCTTTATCGAGGTTCAGGATCATGCGCTGTTTGAGCGTGAAAGTACCAACCTTTACTGCCGCGTGCCTGTGTCCATCGCGACTGCGGCGCTTGGTGGTGAGATTGAAGTGCCAACAATCGACGGTGGTCGCAGCCGGGTGAAAGTACCCGAAGGGTCGCAATCAGGTCGCCAAATGCGTTTGCGCGGCAAAGGCATGCCCGCGCTGCGTGGCGGTAACACAGGCGATATGTTCATTGAACTGGCCGTTGAGACACCCGTAAAACTGACATCGCGCCAGCGCGAAATCCTCAAGGAATTTGACCAACTCAGCGAAGAGAATAATCCACAAGGGTCCAGCTTCTTCGACAGTGTCAAAAGCTTTTGGGACTCGATGAAGGGTTAGCGTTAACCACGCAGTAACCATGGCTTTGGCAGAGTAGGGGGATGACTCACTTTGCCGAAGCACCCTCCTTGTTTGCAGACCATGATGATGTGACCGAAGTTTTGCCTTTGGCCAAAGGCAAGGTCCCATCCTACATGCGCGACCACCGCAAACGGCTGCGCGAACGCTTCTTGTCTGGTGGTGCGGCAGCGATCCCCGATTATGAAATGCTGGAACTTGTTCTGTTTCGTGCCATCCCGCGACAGGACGTCAAACCGCTGGCGCGGGACCTGATCGACACTTTTGGCGACTTCAATCGTGTGCTCTCAGCGCCGGCGACCCAACTATCCACAGTAAAAGGGGTCGGAGACGCCGTTCTTCTCGAACTGAAAATCGTAGAGGCGGCAGCCCACCGCCTGTCACGCGCTAAGATCATGCAACGCCATGTGTTATCCAGCTGGGACGCGCTGCTGGACTACTGCCATACCATCATGGCCCACCGTGAAACTGAACAGTTTCGCATTCTGTTTCTGGACACCAAGAACACTGTAATCGCAGACGAAGAACAGGCCAAAGGGACGGTTGATCATGTTCCGGTTTACCCGCGCGAGGTGGTCAAACGGGCGCTGGAACTGAACGCCAGCGCGCTGATTCTTGTGCATAATCACCCCTCTGGTGATCCCACACCGTCTGACGCTGACATTCAGATGACCCGTCAGATTGATAAGGCTACCAAGGCACTGGGAATCACAGTGCACGATCATCTGATTATAGGAAAGTCGAATGAGACCAGCTTTCGTGCACTTGGTCTGTTTGACGATGCGGGCTAGTTTGACGCGATTGTAAGATCAGAAAACTTGTCACCAAAGAAAACAACTTCGCCAATGTAGCTGCAGGGTGGTATCAGCGCCACGATTTGGGTGCTGACAAGCGTTTGTCCAGCATTCGTTTGAATGGTCGTCGCATCGATTTCGCGACCGCAATTCTGAGGGCTCACCGTCACACCCACCCGCAGATCAACCCCGCCATCGCGGTTCATCTGACCCTCAGGAAAGGTGTACACTTCGGCTTGGTATGGAATTTCCGCATCGGCATCGCCAACATAGACGACGAAACCGTTCTTGCCCTCGCGGGTGTCTTGCGGTGAATGCAATGACGCCGACCAGACATGGCCGGGATCACCGATCTGCGCGCCGTTTTCCAACGCATGCAGGCGCATGTTGTCGGCAGTCTCCCACTGCAGGACGGCGCGATCATATTGGCGCAGCTCTGGTACAAAAATTTTTGTTGAGGCCTGCAGAACGTTGTTAAACGTCACCTTGAATTCGGCGTCCGTCATAAGCGCTGGAATGCGCACGGTGGCGTTGCCGTCACTGTCGGTATTGGATGCAACCCGCATGCCGCTGTGGGACACAGCAAACGCCTGATTTTCCGCACACGGGGCAGAAAGGGACAAGGCAACCATCGCAGCAGGTTCGCGCGCGGCAGATAACGTGGCTTCACATCCCGCGATCGGTGCGGCCATGATCATCTCAAATGCGGGGGTCGCCATTTCGCCATAAACAGCATCCACTGCGACCACGCGTTGGACGTTGGCCGCATGGTTCAAAGGTGTCGTCACGATGTCTGGCATCCCAAATACAGGTTGCCCCTGCGCATTGGTCGACAACATCAAAGTGCGCGGTGCTTTGTTATAGGCGTCTTCACCCTTACCATCACCAACACGTGGCGTCGTTTCACCGTACTGCACAAGAAACCCAAGGGTCACAGCAATGGTCAGCGTCGACGCGACAGTTTTGATCGTGTTAAAGCGAGACATCCCCATCCCTCACAGCGGCAGAAAGCTGGGATAATGATGTCGTGTTAACGTGACATGAACAGGACTGGCAAAAGGTCTTAGCGTGGCTCAAATATGTCCGCAATTAGGCGAGCCTGCCGTGACAATGCTTAAATTTCTTACCTGATCCGCAAGGGCAGAGGTCATTGCGGCCGGGGTTACCCCATGTCGTGGGATCATTTTCGTCAAAGCCTTCACGCACCGTGCCCACCGAAGCAGCAGCCGGGGCTGCCGCAGCAGCCGCCGCGGCAGCTGCTTGCTGTTGCTGACGGATCTGGGCAACCATCTGTTCCTGTTCTTCCTTCGACATAGGCCGGATCTGAGACAGCTTTTTGGTCACATCTGTGCGCAACCCATCCAGCATGCTTTCAAACAGTTGGAACCCTTCGGTTTTATATTCGTTCAGCGGATCACGCTGCGCATACCCACGGAACCCAACAACTGAACGCAAGTGTTCCAGCGTTAGCAGATGCTCGCGCCATTTAGCGTCAATCGTTTGCAGCAAAAGTTGTTTTTCAACGTTGCGCATCGTCTCATCGCCAAAGGCTTCGGCCTTTTCGCCCATGAACTTGTCAGCAGCCTCTTCCAGCCGTTCGCGGATGTCGTCATCATCGACACCCTCTTCTGCGGCCCAGTCAACGACCGGCACGTCAAGACCAAGGGTTTCCACCACGCTATCGTGTAGTCCTTGCGTATCCCATTGATCTGCATATGTTTTTGGTGGCATGTAATCGTCAACCAGATCATCAATTACCTGGTCGCGCATATCCTTTGTGACCTCAGATAGGTCTTTCGCCTCCATGATGTCGCGGCGTTGCGTAAAGATAACCTTCCGCTGCTCATTCATCACATCATCAAATTTCAAAAGCTGTTTACGGATGTCAAAGTTACGACCTTCGACTTTCGCCTGTGCCCGTTCCAGCGACTTGTTCACCCAAGGGTGTACAATCGCTTCGCCCTCTTTCATGCCCAGACCAGACAGTACCTTGTCCAACCGGTCGGAGCCAAAAATGCGCATCAGATCGTCTTCCAAAGAAAGGAAGAAGGCCGAACGCCCCGGGTCACCCTGACGGCCCGAACGGCCACGCAGCTGGTTATCAATACGGCGGCTTTCATGGCGTTCGGTCGCCAGCACGAACAGACCACCGGCAGCTTTCACCTTTTCCTTCTCGTCGGCTACTTCCGCTTCAATGCGCGCACGTACCTCTTCGATGTCAGCCTCTGGGGTCTCGGCCATCGCTTGTAGCACGCGCATTTCCACGTTGCCGCCCAACTGAATGTCAGTACCCCGGCCGGCCATGTTGGTCGCAATCGTGACGGCATTCAGCTTGCCCGCATCTGCAACGATCTGCGCTTCCTGCTCATGTTGCCGGGCGTTAAGCACGTTAAAAGTGATTCCCTCGGCTTTCAGCATCTCCGCCAAGGCTTCGGACTTCTCAATCGATGTCGTACCCACAAGAATAGGCTGACCTTTCGCATGGGCCTCTTTAATTTCATCAACGACACCGGCAAATTTCTCACGCGCGGTGCGATAAACCTGATCGTCTTCATCAATCCGTGCGATGGGGCGATTGGTCGGCACCTCAACAACGCCCAAGCGATAGATTTCCTGAAATTCCTCAGCCTCGGTCGCCGCTGTACCGGTCATGCCGCCCAGTTTGTCGTAAAGGCGAAAGTAGTTCTGGAAGGTAACCGATGCCAAAGTCACATTCTCAGGCTTGATCGAGCAGCCCTCTTTCGCTTCAATCGCCTGATGAAGACCATCGGACAAGCGCCGACCGGCCATCATGCGGCCAGTAAATTCGTCAATCAGCACAACTTCATCATCGCGCACGATATAGTCTTTATCTTTGGTAAAGAGTTTGTGGGCCCGCAACGCCTGATTGACGTGATGCACCAACGTAGCACTTTCCGGGTCATAAAGCGTTTGGCCCTCCGGCAGGAGGCCTGATGCGCTGAGCTTTTCTTCCAGAAAGTCGTTGCCTTCATCGTTGAATGTCACCTGACGGGTCTTTTCGTCCAGCGTATAAAGCTCATCAGCGACGTCTGGGATCACTTTATCAATTGTCGCATACATCTCAGACCGGTCCTGGGCGGGACCAGAGATAATCAGCGGCGTCCGCGCCTCGTCGATCAGGATACTGTCGACTTCGTCTACAATCGCAAAGTTGTGGTCACGCTGGAACATCTGGTCCAGCTCGGACTTCATATTGTCGCGCAGGTAATCAAAGCCCAGCTCATTGTTGGTGGCATAGGTCACGTCACAAGCATAGGCAGCCTTCTTCTCATCCTCAGGCTGCTGGGGATAGATCACGCCGGTTGTCAGGCCCAAAGCGCCGTAAACCTTGCTCATCCATTCCGCATCACGCCGCGCCAGATAGTCGTTTACGGTCACGATGTGCACGCCTTTGCCTGTCAGCGCGTTCAGGTAGGCGGGGAAGGTCGCAACAAGGGTTTTGCCCTCACCCGTCTTCATCTCGGCGATGTTACCCTGATGCAAAAAGATACCACCCTTCAGCTGCGTATCAAATGCACGCAGGCCCAGCGCGCGCTTGGCCGCCTCACGGCAGTTGGCGAATGCTTCGGGCAACATCGCATCAAGGCTTTCACCACCCATCGCACGTTGGGCTAGCTCTTCCGTCTTGCTCTTGATCTCCTCGTCAGACAGCGCCTCGAATTCCGGCTCCAACGCATTGATCTTGTCAACCAAGGGGCGAGCCGCTTTGACTTTGCGGTCGTTTGCGGTGCCAAACACCTTTTTGGCAATCGTTCCGAAACCCAGCATATTTTCTCCGGCGGCGCGTCTGCGCCTGTCTGACATCTATTTGAGAGGAGGTCGCTTGTAGGCCCGGTGAAGGCCACATAGAAAGGGCCAAGATTGGGGAACTATCCGGCCTCCTCGAGGCATCTCTGGGATGTAAGGGGCCGCTCCTACAGTGTCAACGCCGCGGGCTTTCGCGGCCTAACAAGGGAACGTTTAATGCTGAAACATGTTACATTTTTGGGTGCGACAGCCGTAGCTGCGATTTTGTCCACCAGCGCTGTCGCCCAAGAGGACGTGACCGCCGAAACTGTTGTGGCCACTGTCGGTGATACGGAAATCACCATGGGTGAAGTTATTATCGCACGCACGCAGCTTCCCCCCCAATATGCACAGCTGCCGGTTGATGCGCTTTTCAATGGTTTGATTGATCAGCTGATCCAACAGCAACTGTTGGCAGATGAATCCGAAGGCGCATCCGCCAAGATCGAATATACCCTTACCAATGAACGCCGGGCGTTGGTCGCTGGTGATGTCATCACGGCGATTGCAGATAACGCAGTGACAGATGCTGATGTGCAGGCCGCCTATGATGCGCGCTTTGCAGATGCCGAAGAAGTTCAGGAATTCAATGCGGCACACCTGCTTGTCGAAACCGAGGAAGAGGCCATCGCCGCCAAAGCGCGGCTTGATGAAGGAGCCGCCTTTGCAGATGTGGCGCGCGACGTGTCCACCGGACCGACAGGACCGAATGGCGGCAACCTTGGCTGGTTCGGCGCTGGCGCCATGGTCCCCGCATTCGAAGAAGCCATCGCAGCGCTTGAGGTTGGCGGCATCACAGAACCGTTCGAGACGCAGTTTGGCTGGCATGTAGCCACCTTGCTGGAAACACGGGTGCAGGAACGCCCAACGCTGGAACAGCTCAAACCCCAACTCACGAGCGAACTGCAAGAAGCCGCCGTTTCCGCGCGTCTGGAGGAGCTTGCTGCGGCCCAGACGATCACAAAGCCGGAACCCGGTGAATTCGACCCGGCCCTGATTGACGCGCTTAATTTGCTGGATTGATCAGCCGTGCCTGTGTCACCACTGGCCCCCGCCGGATTTCCACAATTGCCGGAAATTGGCGGGGCCACATTCGCAGCCACCGCTGCGGGTGTGAAATATGAAGGCCGCAAGGATGTGATGCTCGCGGTATTGACGGCCGGCACATCAATCGCCGGTGTCTTTACGCGGTCAGCAACGCGTGCGGCACCTGTATTAGACTGCCAACACAAACTGAGCGGTGACAGCAACGCGCCAGCAGCAATCCTTGTGAACGCAGGCAACGCCAACGCATTTACCGGCAAAAATGGGGATGGCAGTGTCGCGGCGCTCACTGCGGCGGTTGAGACCACGACAGGCGTGCCGCAATCACGGGTCTTTACCGCATCCACCGGCGTGATTGGTGAGCCGCTGCCACATGACAGGATCACCAGCAAGATTGCCACATTGCACGCCGATCAGGCACCCGCTGCCATCGCGGATGCGGCAGAGGCCATCATGACAACCGATACTTTTGCCAAGGGGGCATCGGCAGAGGTCAGCATTAACGGTCAAACCGTCAAGATTGCTGGCATCGCCAAAGGCTCTGGCATGATTGCGCCCGATATGGCGACCATGTTGGTTTTCATCTTTACGGATGCGCAGATTGCACAGGATGACCTGCAAAATGTTCTGTCTAAACTGAACACCAAGACGTTCAACTGCATCACTGTTGATAGCGACACATCGACCTCTGACACGCTTTTGGTTGCCGCAACCGGGGCATCCGGTGTGGATGTGACCGGGAACGTAGCCTTCGACGATGCTTTGCATAACGTCATGCGTGATCTGGCCCATCAGGTTGTACGCGATGGCGAAGGGGCAACAAAATTTGTTGAGGTTCAGGTCACCGGCGCGCAAAGCGACACCGACGCGCGCAAAGTGGCCATGGCTATCGCCAACTCTCCCCTCGTGAAAACGGCGATTGCCGGGGAAGACGCCAACTGGGGGCGCGTCGTCATGGCCGTTGGAAAATCCGGGGCGGCGGCGGATCGTGACCGGCTGAGCATTCGGTTTGGTGATATCACCGTAGCAGAGAACGGATGGCGCGCGCCCGACTATTCGGAAGAGGCGGCAAGCATCTATATGAAGAATGCGGAACTGACACTGGGTGTTGATCTGGGAATTGGAAGCGGCGAAAGCACGGTCTGGACCTGCGATCTGACCCATGGCTACATCACAATCAACGCAGATTATCGGTCATGAAGACGGTCTTGGTTTCAGCGGTCGCGTTGATCGACGCTGACGGGCGCATCCTTTTGGCGCAACGCCCGGAAGGCAAATCAATGGCAGGGCTGTGGGAATTTCCCGGCGGCAAAGTCGAGGATGGCGAAACGCCAGAGGTCGCCTTGATCCGCGAGTTGCAGGAAGAGTTGGGGATCGACACTTGGGCGTCCTGCCTTGCCCCCCTGACATTTGCCAGCCACAGCTACGCTGATTTTCACCTGCTGATGCCGCTGTTTGCCTGCCGCAAGTGGGAGGGCACGCCACAATCACGCGAAAGCCAAGCGTTGAAATGGGTGCGGGCGAATGAGTTGCGGGATTATCCGATGCCCGCAGCAGATATCCCGCTGATCCCGATCTTGCGGGACTGGCTTTAGATATCCAAAGCCGCCGCCGCGGCGATCTCATTCAGGTTTGGCTGGTTTTCCGGACCGATGACAACATAATCCGCCTCACCCGCAGTCCATGACACAAAGTCAAAACCATTAATCGACTGTTCATTGAACGTCGGTGTTTCTGGCGGCGTCTTACTGGTGCGCTGCAAACACAAGGCGACCACCACGCCATCCGCATCCCGGTACATCAGCTGGGCCACTGGTTTGCCGTTGGCAACCACCAGACGGCCACCTTCAAAGGTCAGGCCAAACTCTGTCAGTTCAGGGATGGTAAAGGTGGCCCCAACAGTACTACCCAGCCATGTTTCGATGTGATCGGATTCGTCAGCACCCACTTCGACCAAGTGGCGTACCTGACTGGCGTAGATCGCATGATAGTCGGCGATATCTGCCAACCACCCAGCCGTTTGGACCGGCGGGTTTTCACCACGAAGGGCATAGCCACCAAAACCACCGATGGCAAAGACAATAAGGCTCGCCGCCAAAGCGCCCCAGATCGGACGAGACTTCGGAACCTCAGCTTCCGGCATAGGCGTGGATTTGATCAGTTGCGCCAAGGCGAATGGAACAGGGGCGTCCAACTCTGCCTCAAACTGCTCTTGCGCCAATGCATCAGCCGCAACCAGCGCATCAAGCTCTGCCTGTGCCGTAGGATCTTTTGCCAGCCGCTCTTCAACCGCCTGCGCTATTGCAGGGTCCAGCTCACCATCCAGATAGGCACTGAGTTGGGTGGACAAATCGGTCATGGCGCGCGATGTTCCTCCATTGCCAAACCAGTCATGAGCTGTTTTCGGGCACGATGAATGCGGCTCATGACGGTTCCAATCGGGATACCCAAAAGGTCAGACGCTTCGCGGTAGCTATACCCTTCGGCACAAACCAGCATCAAGGGCTGCGCAAGCTGCTGATCAAGGTCAGCAACTTTGCCCCGCACCTGCTTGGCCTCAAGAACCTCATCAGCGCTGCCTGCGGCCAGCAATTCGGGTGCGACCTCAGCATCAACTTGACCGGCACCTTGGCGCACCTTGCGCTTTCGGGTTTCGCTAACCCAAAGATTGCGTACGACACGGAACATCCAGCGGTCAAAAGGCTGGGCCGGGTCATACTGCTGCCACTTCTGGAGTGCTGTCGTACAGGCGTCTTGCAACAGGTCATCTGCATCCGGACCCGAACGTGTAAGGCTCAGCGCAAAACGACGCAGGCGCGGCAGTAGCGCAATCATTTCGGATTTGAACTGATTTGAGGTCATTGCTATCGCATTAATCATCATTGTGTGAACAGCGACAATATGTCTGATGATCGACAGATTTAACAGTGACTTTCGATAGATTTTCCCATCACAAAAACCCCATTCGGGGTTATTTTCTGGAAAGACTGAAAGAACGCTGTTCACTGTGTTTCACCCACCAAATCACACGCAATTTCACACGCTTGAAATAGGACATACAACGGAAAAGCAACAATAAGAGTCACTTTTAGCTGTATCTCTATTGCAACAGTACAAACGACCATCACGCCATTGATGCACAGCTTACGCGGTAGGTCGCGAAATTATTCTAACAGATATGAATTTTTTGGGCAGAATTTTGGTGTATCTAACGGAAATGACGCCACGTCAGTCAGGTCAAATATGAAGTTTTACCGCTCAGAAACGAAGAGGGCGACACCGCAGCGCCGCCCTTTCCATAACTAACAAGCCCGGAGATCAAAGGTTACGCTCGACCTCTTCACGCTCGAAAATTTCAATCACGTCATCAGGACGGATATCTTCGTAATTTTCAAACGCCATGCCACATTCCTGACCGGATTGTACCTCTGGCACCTCGTCCTTGAAGCGCTTGAGCGTTTTCAACGTACCTTCGTGGATCACCACGTTGTCGCGCAGCAGGCGCACACCTGCAGAACGACGCGCCACACCTTCGGTAACCAGACAACCAGCCACTTTACCCACGTTAGAGACCTTAAAGACCTCCTGGATTTTGGCGTAACCGATGAACTTTTCGCGGATTTCAGCAGAGAGCAGACCAGAGGCCGCCGCTTTCACATCATCCACAAGATCATAGATGACCGAGTAATAGCGGATCTCGACACCTTTCTGGTTGGCTGTGTTCCGCGCGGATGTATTCGCACGCACGTTGAAGCCGAACACAGGGGCACCTGATGCCTCGGCAAGGCCAATATCCGTTTCCGTGATCGCACCCACGCCAGAGTGTAGGACGCGCACGCGTACCTCATCGTTGCCGATTTTCTCCATCGCCTGAACGATGGCTTCCGCAGAACCCTGTACATCGGCTTTCACCAGAATTGGCAATTCGCTAACATTCTCGTCGGCCTTGGCATTCGCCATAAGCTGTTCGAGGGTTGTCGCAGCACCGGCAGCCGCACGTTTTTCTTTCGCGGCCTTTTCACGGTATTCTGCGATCTCACGTGCCTGCGCATCAGTTTCAACAACGTTCAGAACGTCGCCTGCTTCTGGTGTCCCGTTCAGGCCAAGAACCTCAACAGGGACCGCAGGGCCAGCTTCTTCGACGCGTTCGCCCTTGTCGTTGATCAGCGCACGGACCTTACCGTACTGCTCACCCACAACGAAGATATCGCCTTGGCGCAATGTGCCGTTCTGAACCAGAACAGTGGCAACAGGGCCACGACCCACGTCAAGCTGTGCTTCGATGACGGCACCTTCGGCAGCACGATCAGGGTTGGCTTTCAGTTCCAGAATTTCCGCTTGCAGCGCAATCGCCTCAAGCAGTTCATCCAGACCTTGACCCGAGATGGCCGAGACCTCAACGTCCTGCACATCACCGGACATCTTCTCAACGATGACCTCATGTTGCAGCAGATCGGTACGGACCTTATCTGCGTTCGCTTCTGGCTTATCGATCTTGTTGATCGCAACGATCATCGGCACTTCCGCCGCTTTCGCGTGATTAATCGCCTCGATGGTTTGCGGCATGACCGCATCATCAGCAGCAACAACAAGCACAACAATATCAGTGACTTGCGCACCACGGGAACGCATCGACGTAAACGCTGCGTGGCCCGGAGTATCAAGGAACGACAGAACAGCACCGCTGTCGGTTGTCACCTGATAGGCACCGATATGCTGTGTGATCCCGCCTGCTTCGCCAGCCACAACCTTTGCGTTGCGGATCGCGTCAAGTAGCGACGTTTTACCGTGGTCAACATGACCCATGATCGTGATGATCGGTGGGCGACCTTGCAGGTCTTCCGGCTTATCTTCAATCGCTGTCAGCACATCTTCGACATCGGCATCAGACACACGCACAACAGTGTGGCCGAACTCTTCGATAATCAATTCCGCAGTATCAGCATCGATTGTCTGGTTCTGGGTCGCCATGATGCCGTTGGTCATCAACGCCTTCACAACGTCTGCCACACGTTCGGTCATCCGGTTGGCAAGTTCAGAAACGGTAATCGCCTCTGGCAGCGCCACTTCGCGGAATACCTTTTCACGTTCAGCCGATACGCCCATTGCTTTCGCGCGGGCGCGGTCCTGCTTGCGCTTCATGGCGGCCATCGAACGCTGGCGGCCACCGTCGCGGCCTGCCATGGCGTCGTTGACTGTTAGCTTACCAGAGCGGCGGCCATCATTGCCACGACCAGGCTTTGCCTTGGTCTTGTTGTCACGGTTTTCCGCAGGGCGGTCCGTTTTGCGAGGTGCCGCCGTGGGGCGTGAAATCTCTGTCTCGCCTGGAACAGCTGCCGCAGCAGGTGGCGCAGCAGCAACAGCAGCAGCCTTAGCTGCTTCGGCCTTTTTGCGCTCTTCTTCCTCGGCTTTCGCCTTTGCACGCTCTTCGCGGGCTTTGTCTTCGGCTTCTTTCGCCTCGATCTCAGCACGACGCGCATCGCGTTCAGCGGCGCGTGCCTTTTCTTCTGCATCGCGCTTCGCGGCTTCTTCCACCTCGCGTGCTTTCGCGAGCTTGAGTGCCTTCATCCGGCGCTCAAGTTCCACATCCGAAATGCCCGCAGGCCGCTTGGAAGGATCACCACCTACGGGGCCACTGCCACCGGTTGGCTTGGCCGCACCGGGCTTGGGCACCACAACGCGTTTACGTTTGGTTTCCACCACGACGTTCTTGGTCCGCCCATGGCTAAAGCTTTGCTTCACGTTGCTGGGACGTGAACCACCAAGGCCGAGTGTCTTTTTACCGTCGTTATCGCTCATTTAGCTTCTTTATCCTTCCCGACAGCCGTATCGCTGTCGTTCCCTTCGCGTAGCCCGCGTAGCTTTGTGGCTTCCTCTACAACACGATCGCTGAGTCTGCCAGTGGCTAGCGCGCCATGTATCACAGTTTGCCGTCCAAATGCCAAACCCAATTCCGCTGCGGTCAAACAACCGAAATATCGGGCCCCTTCGGGCGTCCATAGTTTTGTTTTGCCCCGTTCAGACCCATCAGAGGCCTGAACCAAGACGCGAACCCGCTCACCACCGGCAAGCCAGCCCTTTACCTTCTCAAATCCGCAGACCGCGCGGCCCGATTTCCGGGTCAGTGCGATCAGATCAACGGTGCGGCGGGCAAGTTGACGTTCAACTTCATCCACCAGACCATCCGGCACGGTCACCGCTTGCTTGGCCGCGCGTGAAAACTGGCCTTTTTTCGCCTCTTCAAGCGCTTTGCGGTCCGCCGTCACATACATGCCCCGGCCCGGCAGCTTGCCCAGAACATCAGGCACAACCTGATTATCCGGCCCCACAACAAAGCGGATCAGTCCAGCCTTTGGCTGCACTTCGCCAGTGACGATGCACTTACGTTCCGCATCGCCCCGATCTTTGTTATGGCCACCACGCGCCATCTACGAAACCCTCAGAGGCCGGAAATCAGGCCTCCTCCTCCGCAGCTTCCGCTTCTTCAGCGACCGCTGCTTCGGCGGCAAGCTCATCCGGGTCAACCCAGCCCAGCATCACGCGGGCCGTCATGACCATGTCCTGCGCTTCTTCGAGCGAAATCTCGAACGGCTCCAATACACCGTCGTCTTTCACACGCTCGCCATCAACTGTGGTCCAGCCACCAGCCAGTTCCCAGTCAGCGCAGGTTGCAAAGTCTTCCAGCGTTTTCACGCCGTCTTTGCCCAACGCCTCTAGCATCGCAGGTGTCAGACCTTCAAAGTTCGCAAGGCTGTCTTCGACACCCAACGCACGGGCCGCTTCCATGGCTTTCTTAGCTTGCGCTTCGAGGTAGTCACGGGCGCGGGCCTGCAATTCGCTGGCAGTATCTTCGTCAACGCCTTCGATCACCAGCAATTCGTCGACTTCAACGTAGGCGACCTCTTCAAGGTTCGTGAACCCTTCTGATACTAGTAGTTGGGCAAAGAATTCGTCCAGATCAAGAGTATCCATGAACAATTTCGTGCGCAGTTCGAATTCAGCCTGACGACGCTTGCTCTCTTCTTCCTCGGTCATGATGTCAATGTCGAGGCCCGTCAGTTGCGATGCCAAGCGCACGTTCTGACCACGACGGCCAATAGCCAGCGACAGTTGTTCCTCCGGAACGACAACTTCGATTTTGCCGGCTTCTTCGTCCAGAACAACTTTGGACACTTCGGCTGGCTGCAACGCGTTCACAAGGAAGGTCGGCATATCTTCATTCCAAGGAATGATGTCGATCTTTTCGCCCTGTAGTTCATTCACAACCGCCTGCACGCGCGAACCACGCATACCAACGCAGGCGCCGACAGGGTCGATGGAACCGTCGTAAGAGATGACGGCAATCTTCGCGCGCGAACCGGGGTCACGGGCAACCGCCTTGATCTCAATGATGCCTTCATAGATTTCTGGCACTTCCATCTTGAACAGTTCGGCCATGAACTCTGGCGCGGTACGGCTTAGGAAAATCTGCGGGCCACGCTGTTCGCGGCGCACTTCCTTGATGTAGCAACGGATACGATCGTTCGGGCGATAGGCTTCGCGACCGATCTTTTCATTGCGGCGCAGAACAGCTTCGCCAGCGCCCACATCGACGATGACATTGCCATACTCTTCGCGCTTGACCAGCGCGTTGATGATCGTACCGGCGCGGTCCTTGAATTCTTCGTACTGCTTGTCACGCTCGGCTTCGCGAACCTTTTGCAGGATAACCTGCTTGGCGGATTGTGCGGCGATCCGGCCTAATTCAACCGGTGGCACTTCTTCGATGAACTGCTGACCCACTTCGGGGCTTTCCATATACTCTTTGGCCTGCTCGACGGTGAACTCAGCCTGATAATTCTCAAGCTCTTCGTCCTCGACCACGGTGCGCACGCGGGTAAAAGTCGCCTTACCGGTCTTGCGGTCGATGGCGACGCGAATGTCCATTTCCGCGCCGTAGCGGGACTTCGCCGCACGGGCGAGCGATTCTTCCATCGCTTCGACAACAAGCCCGGGCTCGATGTTCTTTTCGCGGGCCACGGCCTCGGCTGTTTGCAGCAATTCCAGCTGGTTGGCTGATGTGTATGCCATCAGGTGTTCTCCTCACCGTCTATGATCGTTTCGATTTCATCAAACTGGGTCTCATCGATCTGACCCGCATCTTTTCGTCCACGCAGTACGTCGCGGATCAACTCATCTGTCAGGACCAATTTGGCGTCTGACAGCCATTCAAATTTCAAACCGATGGTGCCTTCAGTGATCGTGATCAACACCTCATCACCCTCGGTTCCCGCCAGCGCACCCTTAAAGCGGCGGCGGCCATCAATCAGCTCATCGGTTTCGATCTTGGCCTCAAAGCCTTCCCATTGATCAAAATCTTTCATCCGCGTCAGCGGACGGTCGATGCCGGGGCTAGACACCTCAAGGTTATAAACGTCCAGAATAGGGTCTTCGACATCAAGCGTCGCACTTAGCGCCGTTGAAATTTGCCCACATTCATCAACCTCGATCTGGCCATCAGGACGCTGCACCATCACTTGCAAGATCGTTTCCTTGCCTGACATCAAGCGAACGCGCACAACTTCGAACCCCATGTCTTCAACGACAGGGGTAATGATTTCGGCGATGCGGCGGTCAATGGCCGCTTTGGCGATCAGATCGTTCATCATGGTTTCCGACTTATCATTCGGCACAAAAAAACGGGCGCGCGGCCCGTTGGTGATTTCGGTGGTGTCTGGGGGTGGAAGCCAGATGCCGCTGTTACGAAGGATATACGGACGGATTGCACGGATTGCAAGCCGCATGTGTCAGACCGCAACGATCTGCATGGATTGCACCACGACAGTCGAACGGCCTATACGAAACCCAATGCACCATAAGGAGCAAGACAGTGCGGTTGTTCAAAAGCAACTCAAAGAAACACGAGGCCGTACAGTTTTACGTTCAGCCCTCAAAGGTGGCGGCGCCAAAGCATGGGCTAGCGCTCGCGGTGATCGTCAAGAATGAAGCGGCGTCAATTGCCGAATGGTTGCGGTTTCACAAGGCAGCGGGTGTCGACAGGTTCATCCTTTATGATGATGGCAGCACGGATACGACGATTGAAAATGCCATCAATGCTGTCGGTCAGGATGCCCTGATGATCATCCCTTGGGGTCAGCGTATTCAGGATGCTGCCCTTCAACGCGCCATTCACAATCAAGGTTTGGCTTTTGCCCATGCTATCGGCAATTTTCGGCAGGATTTTCGGTGGATGGGGTTTATCGACATCGACGAATTTCTGTTCCCGACCCAGGCAAATAGCCTTGCAGAGTTGCTGGATGCCCTACCGCATGTCGATAACATCCTCTTGCCGTGGCAAATGTTCGGCAGACAGGGTTTTGCGACAACACCGGAACAGGTGCTGCCAAATTACACACATCGCTACCGCGATCCGTTCGATACCACGGTAAAAGGCGTGCTGAACTTCAAATGCCTCGTGAACCCCTCAAAAGTGACCAAAACCTATGTGCATGGGTTTGAGACGAACGGAAATCAAACCATCTGGAATTCAAATGGACAGACGTTTCAGTTCGGTCAACATCGCAGCCCCGAATTTCATCAAGACGCGATGCTTCAACTGAACCACTATTACGTCAAATCAGACGCCCAGTTGTCTGAGAAAACCGACAAAGGATCTATCGGGGACTCAACCTTCACCGCAGCCTTCAAAAAGCGATCTGACAGGGCGGACATGCTAACCCGGCGTCTGAGTGAAATTGAGCGCGATACGGTCGAGGATCGTGGGATTCTGGATTTTTGCGACCGCATTGGGTTTGAATATCCATAACGAAAAACGCCCCGCCTTTCGGCAGGGCGTTTTGATTTCGTTCAGGCTTGGCTTATGCCACAGACCAACGCTCTGCCATGCGTGCGTTATCCATCTGCCAAAGGTTACCCACCATATCCGGTGATGAGATTCTGTTGTTCACAGCCTGCACGTAGTTGGCAAACATTGGGATCAACACGCCACCTTCGTCGCGCAGGATCTGCTGCATTTCGCCATACTGCTGACGGCGTATCTCGCTATCCAGTTCAGCACGTGCCGTGATCAGCAGTTCCTGGAAGCGGGCGCTATCTTTCTCGTCCCACTGGCTGTCGTTCCATGGAACACCAGCTTCGTAAGAGGTAGAGAACATCCAATCCTCGGTTGCACGACCCGACCAATAGCAAGCGCAGAATGGCTTTTTCAGCCAAACGTTGGACCAGTAGCCATCGGCAGGTTCCTGCACCACGTTGATGTTGATACCACCAGACGCCGCAGAGGATTGGAACAGCTGGGCTGCATCAACCGCACCTTCAAACGCTGCATTGGAAGCCGACAAGTCGATGTTCAGGCTGTCCAGACCCGCTTGCTGCAAGTAGAACTTTGCCTGATCTGGATCATACTCAAGCTGTTCCATATCGGCAGCATAGTACTGGTTTGCCGGGCCGATCGGCGTATCGTTCGCGACCTGACCATGGCCCAGAAGGATCTTGTCGACCATTTCCTGACGGTTGATGCCATACTTCAGCGCCTTGCGTACGTTGACATCATCGTAAGGCGATGTGTCCGTCAGCATTGGGAAGCTGTAGTGCTGGTTCCCCGTCACTTCCTGAATGCGCAGTGCCGGGTTGGCGCGCAGCAAGGCCTCGGTTTTGAAGTCGATCCGGTTGATCGCATCCACCTGCCCGGTCATCAGTGCGTTCATGCGGGCGGTGTTGTCGTTGATGGCGATATACTCGATCTCATCAAAGAAGCCGGCACTGTCGCCCTTATAGTGATCCGCATAACGTGTCGCGACCATGCGCACGCCGGGATCGAAAGACTGGACCTGATAAAGCCCTGTGCCGATTCCGTTGGCAATCGCCTCCTCAATCTGACCCGCAGGGAACATCAGAATATGATAGTCCGACATCAAATAAGGGAAATCAGCATTTCCGTTCGCCAGCGTGAACTGGACCTGGTGATCAGTGACTTTCGTCATTTCAGAGATCGCAGCAACAATAGGCTGCGCTGCAGATTTCGCGCCTTCCGCGACATGCATCTGAAGAGATTCGATTACATCATCAGCACCAAAGGACTTGCCATTGTGGAAAGTCACACCCTGACGCAGGTTGAACATCCAGGTCTTGGCATCTGCTGACGCTTCCCAGCTTTCAGCCAGTTCACCCTTGAGCGAACCGTCAGCGGCAACCTCGGTCAAGCAATCAAAGACCGTTCCGTGCGCCGATGCGATCATGAACAAGTCGGAATGCGTCCGCCCGTCCCAGCTATCTGATGTGTTGGCACCCGACAGGCCCGCTGTCAGCTTACCGCCACGTGTTTGCGCGCGCAGCGGCATGCCGGACAGGCCCAAGACGCCTGCCGCAACACCTGTTTGTAATAGACCGCGTCTACTAATTCCGTGCATATTTCCGTTCTCCCTCATTGTTGGTCTAGGTGTGAACCACCCAATTGTGTCGTCACTTGCGTGACCGATTCGTGTTACATCTTATCAACTGCGGCATCGCCGATGTTATCAACTCCGCGTTCTGCCAACAGATTTGTCAGCCAATCCGGGTCCATCTGTGGGACCGAAGACAGTAGAAGATCCGTGTAGGCGTGATGCGGCGGCGTAAACATTTCCGTCTTTGGCCCTTGTTCAACCACACGCCCATCTTTCATCACAACGACCTCATCCGCGATGGCCCGCACGGTCGCAAGGTCATGGGTAATGAACATATAGGTAAGCGACAGCTCGTCCTGCAAGCGCGCCAAAAGTCGCAGAATCCCTTCCGCCACCAATTGGTCCAAGGCTGAGGTAACTTCGTCACAGATGATAAACTTGGGTTCAGCCGCCAAGGCCCGCGCGATACCAATACGTTGTTTCTGCCCGCCAGACAGCTCGGACGGCAGACGGTGATAGTATTGTGAAGGTTCCAGTTCGATCTGCTCAAGCAACGCGTCGACGCGTTTGCGTTTTTCCGCACCTTTCAGCCCCAGATAGAATTCAACCGGGCGCGCGATGATCTGGCCAATCGACATGCGCGGGTTCAGCGCCGTGTCTGCCATCTGATAGATCATCTGCACCTGACGCAGCTGATCTTTGCTGCGCTTGCGATAGTCAGGCGGCATCACTTCGCCATCCACCAAAATCTGGCCTGCTTTGGGCGGCAAGAGCCCGGTAATACAGCGCGCCGTGGTCGATTTACCCGATCCACTTTCACCCACAACGGCGACAGTGCGGCCTTCATGCATATCAAAGCTGACATCATGCAAAACAGGTACTGTGCCATAAGACGCATCAACGTTTTGCACGCTGACAACTGGTACGGACCCAGTTTGAACAGCCGGTTTTTGCGGGCGTTCAAAACTGCGGACCGCCCAAAGTGATTTGGTATATTCTTGGGTTGGCGCAGACAGCATGGTGCGCGTATCCGCTGTCTCGACCTCGTCGCCTTTCAGCAGAACTTTGATCGTATCGGCCATCTGCGCCACGACCGCCAGATCGTGGGTGATATAGATCGCAGCCGTGTTGAACTGTTCAACAATATCACGGATCGAGGCCAAAACTTCGATCTGCGTGGTCACATCCAGTGCTGTTGTGGGCTCATCAAAGATAATCAGGTCAGGGCGGCACGACATTGCCATCGCCGTCATGCAGCGTTGCAGCTGACCACCGGACACTTGGTGCGGATAACGGAAACCAATCTGATCAGGGTTGGGCAGGCGCAGCTTGCGATACAGCTCCATCCCGTCTTCTTCGCTGTCACTTTTGCTCATGACGCCGTGCTGGACTGGCCCTTCGACATGTTGGTCCATCAACTTATGTGCGGGGTTAAAACTGGCGGCGGCAGATTGGGCGACATAGGCGATACGCTTGCCCAACAACTCGCGTTTGACCGCAGCAGATGCTGTCAACAGATCGATCCCGTCGAATTCAACGGAACCTTTGCTGATGCGTACGCCATCGCGGGTGTATCCCATCGCAGCCAGCCCAAGCGTGGATTTACCCGCACCGGATTCGCCAATCAGGCCCAGCACTTCACCTTTTTTCAGTGTCAGATCGACACCGTTGATAATGGGGTTCCATGTCTCATCGCTCCGACCTTCCAGCCAGACATCGCGCATTTTGACGAGGATTTCTTCACTCATTCCTTGAGCCCCGATGATTTCTGTAACATCCAGTCGACGACAAAATTCACTGCGACCGTTAGCAGAGCTATAGCGCCTGCCGCCAATAAAGGTGCGGTCGCGGCCATGGGTGCAAACTGTGCAAAGTTCACGAAGCCGCCCAAGTCACGTACCATGGTGCCCCAATCCGCCAACGGTGGCTGGATACCCACACCAAGAAACGACAGCGCCGCGATGGTCAGGAATACAAAGCAGAAACGCAGGCCAAACTCAGCCAGCAAAGGTGCCGTCGCGTTTGGCAGAATTTCCTTGAATACCAGATAGCCAAGGCCCTCGCCCCGCAACTTGGCCGCTTCGATATAGTCCATCACCACAATGTTTTGCCCCACAGCACGGGCCAGACGGTAGACGCGGGTACTGTCGATCACGGCGATGATGACAACCATAAAGACAGTCAGCGGAATACCCAGTTCCGGCGCCCAAACGCTGGCAATGGTCATCAGGAGCAGGGCAAAGATCAAAGAAGGGATCGCCATCAGCACATCAACCGTGCGCGACAAAAGCTGATCGAGCCAACCACCCAAGGTCGCGGCAAGAAAACCAAATGTCCCGCCCAGAAGAAACGCCAGCACAGTCGTTGCAAAGGCAATACCAACAGTGTTTTGCGCGCCATAGATCAGTCGGCTTAAAATATCGCGACCAATCTGGTCTGTCCCAAGAGGAAAGTCCGGGTTGCCGCCCAGCGTCGGGTCACCGCCGGGGATCACATTCGCCGCAACACCCGGAATAATCTGTTCTTGCCCATAAGGTGCTATGACACCAGCAAAGAGAGCAAAAATCGCGTATATCAGGATCGTTAGGATACCAAAAGAGGCCGTCAACGGCATGGAGCGGAACAGTTTCTTCGTACCGGACGTGCCAACCGAACGCCCCAGCAGACGAAACAGCCATGCCGCAATCGCGAAGATGATGAAGCCTTCAATCGCGATACGCAGGAAGAAAAACTTATTCGCAATCGCCTGATCTGGGCTGCGTCCTTGGGTATAAGCCCACACCAGCCACGCCAAAACTGCCACGCCAAGCACATAGCCGTAGGCCACCCCATAAGGCATATCGCGAAACTTGGGCGCATTGCCGGTAACGGCCTGCCCCGCAAACCGAAATCCCCATGCGACGGCTGCCATGCCCACCAGTGCTGCAACAAACCAGATCATTTCGGATGCCTCAGACGCGGGTTCGACAAGATCGACATAATGTCAGCTGTCAGGTTCAGCAGGATAAAAGCGGTCGCAAAGATCAGACAGCAGGCCTGCACCACAGGGATATCGCGGATCTTCACGCTATCAACGAACAATTGACCAATACCGGGATAGACAAACACGACCTCAACCACGACCACACCAGTAATCAGATACGCAAGGTTCAGTGCAATCACATTGATGATCGGCGCCAGCGCATTCGGCAGCGCATGCTTGACGATCACACGCATCGGGGACAGACCCTTCAGGCGTGCCATCTCAATGTAAGGGGATGCCAGAAGGTTAATAATGGCGGCACGTGTCATCCGCATCATGTGCGCCGTAACCACCAGTGTCAGGGTCAGTGCAGGCAGCATGGATTTCTCAACCCGCTCACCAAACGGCATGCCTTCAAAAATGTTCGATAGTGAAGGGAAAATCGGGTTCAGAACCGCCAAAAACAGGATCAGGATATAAGCCAGAAAAAATTCTGGGCTGGAAATGGATGACAGCGTGAAGATGTTGGTGGCACGGTCAAAAACAGTATTGCGGTAAAGTGCTGCAAGCACGCCAAGGAAGATCGAAAAAGGCACAGCGATAATCGCAGTGATCATTGCAAGAAACATGGTATTCGCAAACCGTGGCGCAATCTGCTGCGCAACTGTGGTTGCACCAGAATCCGTCCCGGTAAAGCTGGCAAAGTTGGCCTGTGCAAAGCTGGTGCCCAGATCACCCCGCAACACGCCGCCCAGCCAGTCAAAATAACGGGTCACCATCGGCTGATCGAGCCCGAGGTCTTCGCGAATGGAAGCAACTGCCTCTGGCGTGGCACCTTGGCCAAGAATGGATTGCGCAAAATCACCGGGAAGCAGGTTCACCGCAACGAAAATGACGATGGACACTATCAACAAAGTGAGCAGACCAAGCGTTAACCGCTGTAGAATAATCGTCAGGACGTTGCCCAAAACTGAAGTGTTCCCCGTAACTTGCTGTAAAGCTTAACGGCATATTTTCAGCTGTAAAGGCTAAAGCCCCAAGGAATGGCGCTGAGCTGCCATCATATCCATCGTGCGCACAAGTTCTGCGCTAATCCCCGGCTCTGACAAGGCGTGGCCGGCGCGACCGATGAAAGACAATCGGGATTTTGGCCACATCTTTGACAACCTATGCGCCGAAACCGGCGGGCAGATCATATCATAGCGGCCTTGCACAATCACACCGGGGACATCTGCAATCTTGGCCATCTGACCGGGGTGCAGGATTTGCTGATCCGCGTTCAGGAATCCACCGTGGTAGAAGTAATGGTTCTCAAGCCGGGCAAAAGCGCGGGCATAATCGGCAGGGCTTTCACCCGTTGCACCATCGCTATCGATTGAAGCCAGCGCATTCTCCCAAGAAGCCCACGCGCGGGCATAGCGCACCTCTAGCCCGCGATCATCCGAAAACAGGCGGCGATGATAGGCGGCGATATAGTCATCGCTTTCATCCTCTGGAATGAGGGATGCGAATTGTTCCCACAGATCGGGCCAGAATTTTCCGGCGCCACCGCCATAAAACCAATCCAACTCAGGCTGGGTCATCAGAAAAACGCCACGCAAGACCAAAGCCGCCGCATGATCGGGATGGGCCTGGGCATAAATCAACGCCAGTGTCGCCCCCCAGGACCCGCCAAAGACAATCCAGCGATCAATGCCGAGCGTTTTTCGGATCAGCTCAATATCCGCTACCAAATGCCATGTCGTATTCGCCTCAACACTGGCGTGGGGACGTGACCGACCACAGCCGCGCTGATCAAACAAAATGATGCGAAACTTATTGGGATCAAAATAACGGCGCATTGCCGGGCTGCACCCGCCACCAGGGCCACCATGCAGGACGACAACGGGGATGCCATCTGGGTTGCCGCACTGCTCTATGTAGATGCGGTGACCGTCGCCCACCTCCAGCATCCGCTGATCAAAGGGATCAATCGGCTGGTAAAGATGCGCACCTGGGCGCTTTTGTCCTACGACTTTGTCCATAACCATCCTATATCGCGTGTTGAACGCACTGACCATGACGCGGAGTGATGAAAATGTCGGCAACGAACACAGTAGACCCCAGCGAGATTGCCAAGTTTGAGGCGATGGCTGCCGAATGGTGGGATCTGAAGGGCAAGTTCAAACCGTTGCATATGATGAACCCGGTGCGATTGGACTATATCACCAGCCAAATCGCCGCTGAATTCGGGCGCGACTTGAGCCAGCCGGACCCTTTTAAGGGCTTGCGCCTTCTTGATATCGGCTGCGGTGGTGGATTGCTTTGCGAACCCATGGCGCGGCTTGGGGCCACGGTAGTGGGTGCAGATGCCGCGGAAGGGAACATACCAGTCGCGAAAATCCACGCTGAGCAGTCAGGGTTAGAGATCGACTATCGTCACACCACAGCCGAGGCGATGGCAGAAGCGGGTGAGCAGTTCGATGCGGTCCTGAACATGGAAGTGGTTGAACATGTGGCCGATCCGCAAGGCTATCTGGATGCTTGCCAACAATTGATGAAACCAGGCGCAATCCACATCTGTTCAACCATCAACCGCAACCCAAAGTCCTTTGCGATGGCGATTGTTGGCGCAGAATACGTGATGCGTTGGCTGCCCAAGGGGACGCATGAATGGAACAAGTTTATCACGCCGGATGAACTGTTTGGATTTATCGAAAAGGCCGGGATGACCCCAGTGGACCGCAAAGGGTTTGTTTTCAACTTTGCGAAATTCACCTGGTCGATCTCAGACAAAGACCTATCGGTAAATTATGTGACGGCAGCAACAAAGCCGGTTGAATAGGTTTACCGCGTGATCCACAGTTACCAGTGTAGCGCAATCTGATCGCACTTGGTATTCGGAAAAACTATTGAAATTCTCAGCATCACGGCTCAAGCGTCGATTCTACACACCACTGATACGTTATCAAGATCGCCGTTTAGTTATCGAGGACAGTAATAAGCAGTGCGAACAGGCTGGCGTCGCTCCAATTGCGCTTAAGGTGCGTGAGTCGGCAGAACCTACTGCTCCAACCGATGTCATCCTGACAAAAGAGGGTGGGCATATTATAGCGTTGGTGAACCAAAGCTGGCCTCGCGGTTACTTAGCCGGTAATCGCCACAAACTCGCTGCGTTTGCCTATTGGCTGAACCAAACAAGTGCCAGCGTCCAACGCATAGTCGTCAATATTTCTGACGGCCACAAAGTGAGTGTAGCACGCTACAAATACGCAACATCGTCATCCGATGACACATTGGTTCCAGACGCACATTTCTTCCGAGACTACGGATATATTGCAACTGATCGGTTTGCCGCAGATCATGCGCCAGCATGGAATGACCGCAAAGATGATATCGTCTGGCGCGGTGCACTAAACGGTGTGGGCTTGTTCTCACTTGATCCGGATACAATCAATAATCCAGGCGTTCTTCAGCGGCTTCGTATGGCCAAAGCATGTGAGCAGCTTGATGTTGATTTCCGGTTCGTTCTGAAACGCCGCGAAGAATACCAAAACCTGCTGCGTCGGGCGGACCTGATTGGCAAGCGCGTCGACACATTTGAATGGGCAAACATGAAATATGCCATCGATATCGATGGCTATACCAACGCCTGGTGCAATTTCATGCAACGTCTAAAGCTTGGATGTTGTGTGTTGAAAGTCGAAAGCCAGTTTGGCTTCTATCAATGGTACTATCACAAGTTGGTCCCGTGGGAGCATTTTGTACCTATTCGCGCTGATCTGTCGGACTTGCAGGAGCGAATTGACTGGGTCAAAAGTAACCAACACAAAGCACGTATCATTGCAGAACAAGGGCAGGCCTTTGCCAAGGCAATGACCTTTGAAAGCGAATGCAATGTTGCGGTGGAAACCATCGAGGAACGAGAAGCACGCGGATGATGTTCTGGCAAAATAAAACAGTCGTCGTTGCAGGCGGAGCGGGTTTCATCGGCCAGCACCTTGTGCAGGCCCTCTTGAATGCAAACGCCCACGTGCATGTCATCGACAATTATTCAACCGGGCACACGTTGGAGGTGCAACCCCGCCACCCTCACCAGCTAACACAACAACAGCATGATATCTGCGACCCCGCAACGGTGCCACATGCCGATGTAATCTTTAACCTCGCAAGCCCAGCATCACCCCTGCATTATCAAAGCGATCCGATCCAAACGTGGAAGACAAACCTTCTGGGCACGATGCATATGCTCGATCATGTGTTAGCTTGCGAAGGCACGCTCGTGCAGGCCTCAACCAGCGAAGTCTATGGTGACCCATTGTCCCATCCGCAAAAGGAAACCGATTGGGGCAATGTGAACCCGATTGGACCCAGAGCCTGCTATGACGAAAGCAAACGTGCGGCAGAAACGCTCTTGATTGATGCGGTACGCACCAAAGGCGCCGATATACGTATCGCGCGTATCTTCAACACCTACGGTCCGGGGATGGGCGTTTCTGACGGACGCGCGATACCCAATTTTGCCGCACAGGCCAGCGAGGGAAAACCGATAACCATCCACGGCGACGGCACGCAAACCCGCAGCTTCTGCCATGTCAGCGATACCGTTGCGGCATTGCTGCGGCTTGGCATGGTGGCTGACGCAAAGGGCGAAGTGGTGAACATCGGCAACCCATCCGAAGTGACCATTCTTGAAATTGCCGAACTGGTGAATGCGCTTTTTGGCAACAAAAGCGAGATCCTATTCACACCAAGACCTATCGATGATCCGCAAAGACGCTGCCCTGACATCAGCAAGGCTAGGCGTCTGTTAGGATGGACGCCGCAGACCACATTCAAGGATGGCATTCTGACGCTTTATCAAAGTGATCGCGCCAGCCTACGCGTCTAGGATCACTCAACTGCACCCAGCTTCAAACGCATCTCGCGCAGTACGGGCAGAACCGTGCGGGCTTTGTCTTCACCTACCTTATTGACCACATCAGCGATCACCGGGGCAATCGCAGCCAATGCAGCATCGCGGGCCGCCAAACCAGAGGGGCTGATGGCGACCATCTTGCGCCGTGCATCGTCCCAATCAGGACGCACATGCACCCAGCCTGCCCATTCCAGTTTGTGCAACGTGTTGGTCATCGCGCCGCGCGTGAGGTGAAATGTCTTGGCCAGCTGCGCCGGTGATCGTTCGACACCCGCATGCGCCAAATGATTCAGCACGGAAAAGTGCGACAGCTCCATCCCCTTGGGCAGGACACGCGCTACATTGGCCCGCGCCAATTGATCAACCGCCAAAATTTCGCTGAACAATGATACGGCTAAATTATTCGCAGCGTCTGACATCAAGGACCTTCGAAAGGGCGATCATGGCTCAGTGCCGCGATCCGTTTGCGGCTTTGTGCCACTTCCCTAAGGTCAAGATCAACCAATGCGATACCCGGCTCTGTACCTAAATCCGCCAGAACCTCGCCCCAGGGCGAAATCGCCATGCTGTGCCCATATGTTTTGCGTGGTTTGTCCGACGCAGATGCATGAGCACCCGTCTGTGCTGCAGCCAGAACATAAGAACCCGTCTCAATCGCGCGGGCGCGCAAGAGCGGTTCCCAATGCGCAGCACCGGTCACAGGCGAAAATGCAGCGGGCACCAAGAGAATCTCAGCGCCAGCCTGCGCCAAGGCCCTGTAAAGGTAAGCAAAGCGTATATCATAGCAGACGCTCATGCCGATTTTGGCGAACGGTGTATCGGCCACAACAGCCGTTCCACCGGGACGGTAGCCTGCGGATTCGCGGTAAGTCTCGGTTTCAGAGACGGTCACATCGAACATGTGAATCTTGTCGTAGCGCGCAGCGATCTGGCCTGCGGGATCGATCAGAAATGACCTGTTGGCAAACCGGCCGTCTGCATCATAGGTCTTAAGTGCGAGTGAGCCGATCGAAAGCCAGATGCCATGCCGCACCGCCTCTTCGCGCAGTTTCTTCAACGTGATGTCATCGGCTTCATGCTGCAAAACAGCTGTCTGGTCCGCGCGATCCCGCGAAATGCAATTGGTCACCTCCGGGGTCAGGATGAATTCCGCACCCTTGGACGCGGCCTCTGCGACCATGGCAACGGTCTGAGGCAGGTTTGCCACCGGATCATCGCTGACGTTCAGTTGAAGCAGTGCCGTTTTCATGCCGCTAACAGCGCATCCAGTTTGCCGCCGCGCTCCAATGCAAACAGATCATCACAACCACCCACATGGGTGCCATCAACGAAAATCTGCGGGACTGTGCTGCCACCGTTCGCGCGCTGGATCATTTCGGCGCGGCGTTCGGGTTGGGCAGAAATATTAACCTCGGCAAAGCTGATACCCTTTGAGTTCAGCAGGCGCTTTGCCATGTGGCAAAAGCCACAGGTTGGTTTGGTATATATCTCGACAGTTGCCATTATTGTGGTCCTTAGATCGGTTTCGCTCCTGATCTAGGCATCTTTGACCACTCTTGCCAGTGTAACAATCGACACGTTTGTGGCACCGGCAGCCTTCGTAGCCTCGGCGCTCGCGGCAAGGGTCGCGCCAGAGGTCATAACATCGTCAACAAGGATGACCTGTTTGCCTACGATCTGATCCACGCGCTTAGGGTTTGGTACAATTGCCCCCGAAAGCTCTGCGAAGCGGGCCTCGCGATTATGTCCTTCCAGCGCATTTGTCTTTTTTGGGCGCAGCAAAGCGTCAACGCAAACGGGCAAGTCCACGACCTTGCCTAGCTCCTGCGCCAGCAAAGCAGACTGATTATACCTGCGCTTGACGACACGCACCCAGTGCAACGGCACCGGGATTAAAACAGTGTCTAACATAGAAGGTTTGGACAATTTTTGCGCCATCCATTGCGCTGCTGGACGCGCCAAATCTGTCCGGTCCCCGTGTTTCAGCCCCAGGACCAGTCGCCGACCAACACCCGTATAGATCAATGCCGCGCGCCCCCGGTCCCAAGGCCGCGCGATGGTCATGCAGTCATCACATTGGACCACTTCGCCGTGGTCTTCGCCCGGCAGAGGCGTTCCACATGTATCGCAGACCAGCCCACTTATGAACTGCGTTTCACGCCAGCAGGCCGCACAGAGCCCATTGTCATCCTCGGTCTGTGCATCGCAGGCAACGCATTGCGGCGGATAAATTGCCCGAATGACGCTTTGCAACCGCATGAATGCACCCTAAATGACCAGCATGGATATGCCCCAAATCACCGACCGCGCAGCCCTGATGCGCAACCGCGCACGTGCAGAACCTGACGCGCTGTTCCTGCAAGAACACGCCGCCGATGAGCTGCATGAGAGACTGATCGAGGTTAACAGAACCTTTACATCAATCGCGATTGTGACCGGTTTTCCTGATTTTTGGGCGGCGCGTTATCCAGAGGCCACGATTGTGGCTGATGAAGAGACGCTTGATCTGAAACCGCGGGCCCACGACCTGATCCTGCACACGATGTGCCTGCATTGGGCGAATGATCCCGTAGGACAACTGGTGCAGACGCGCCATGCGTTGAAACCGGATGGCTTATTGCTTTGTACCTTCCTTGGTGGGCAAACCCTGCATGAATTACGCGCCTCGCTGGCTGAGGCAGAGGCTGTCGTCGCAGGTGGCCTTTCGCCCCGTATCGCGCCAATGGGTGAAATTCGTGATCTGGGTGGGCTTTTGCAACGCGCTGGCTTTGCCCTGCCAGTTGCAGATGCGACGCCACTGACGGCAAGCTATGTCAACGCATTCCACCTGATGCATGACCTGCGCAAGATGGGTGAAAACAACGCCCTTGCCCAGCGCATCAAACATGCAACCCGGCGCAACGTGCTGACCGAGGCGGCCTGCATTTATGCCGCAAATTTTCGCAATGCTGAGAATCGGGTGGATGCCACTTTTGAAGTCATCACGCTGACCGGATGGGCCCCCGCTGATAGCCAACCGCAACCTTTGCGCCCCGGTAGCGCGAAAACCCGCCTTGCCGATGCATTGAATACGCAAGAAACGCCTTTAGATAGGTCCAATGACTAACGCCGTGCGTATCCCATTTAACTAGTAAAGAAATAGCGCTACCTAGAGGGCAATGAAGATGTTCGATGCACAAGCCAACGCCAAAGAGCGCCAAGCCACATGCCCTGTGCATGCGCAGCCCGATCACCCGGTAGTTAAACCGGCGCGCGTTGGTATTCTGGTCGCTAACCTTGGGACACCTGATGCGACAGATTATTGGTCCATGCGGCGTTATCTGAACGAATTTCTATCTGACAAACGCGTGGTCGATTATTCGGCGTGGATCTGGCAGCCTTTGTTGCAGCTGATTATCCTGACCAAGCGGCCCTTTTCATCCGGCGCAGCGTACAAATCGATCTGGAATGAAGAAGACAACGAAAGCCCGCTTCTGACGATCACCAAAAAACAGACAGCTGCGATCAAAGCACAAATGGTGGAACGCTACGGGGACGACGTGCGCGTTGATTTCTGTATGCGCTATGGCAACCCGTCGACAAAATCCAAAGTGCGAGAGATGGTCGAGGACGGATGCACCAAAATCCTGTTCTTCCCACTTTACCCACATTACGCAGGCGCAACCTCGGCCACGGCAAATGACCAGTTCTTCCGCGCATTGATGGAAGAAAAATGGCAGCCTGTCGCACGCATCGTTGAGCCTTATTTTGAAGAGCCCGCATATATCGAGGCCCTCGCCCAATCGATTGAACATGCCTATGCAGATGCGGAAACGAAACCTGAAAAGCTCGTCTGCTCGTATCATGGCGTACCAGAGCGTTACCTGCGCGAGGGCGATCCGTACCACTGCCAATGCCAGAAGACGACGCGCTTGTTGAAGGAACGTTTGGGCTGGGATGACACGCAGATCGTAACGACTTTTCAATCGCGCTTCGGACCTGAAGAGTGGTTGAAACCCTATACAGTCGAAGAAGTCGCCCGCTTAGCCGAAGAGGATGGCGTCAAGAACATCGCCGTCTGTGCGCCCGCCTTTTCGGCCGATTGCATCGAAACGCTCGAAGAGATCAACGAAGAGATCAAGGAAAGCTTTGAAGAGGCCGGGGGTGAGCATTTCACATATATTCCGTGCCTCAACGACGACCCTGCGCATATCGATGCGCTGTCCGGCGTGATCGAAAAAAACCTCAAAGGGTGGATCGGCTGACGCTGGGCGCGACTTGAGTGCAGTCAAACGGGACCTTTGCAATTGATCCGATGAAAGTAACCCTGACTGAGAACGGCGCGACTGTTGACGCGCATGATCTTGGCCCCCTCTTGGGTCTTGATCCTGCAGAGGTGCCTGCAAAAATGCGCGCAGGTGAGATCACGAGCCAGTCAGAAGAAGGCGTTGACGCAGATTCGGGTCGCAGACGCCTGACATTCTGGTATGCAGATCAGCGAGTGCGTTTGATTTGCGACGCGGATGGGGTGGTCATTAAGACAACACGGATCAAGGTAAAACGCTAAACTGATTCTATTTAACTCAACCCGGCTCTAAATGAACGCCGGATGAATAGAGGCCGAAAAGATGCGAGAATTAGCGCTAACAGCCGAAAAAGATGCAGTTTTTCAACCCAATAACATAACTTTTTTACAGACCCGCCGCAAAGCCAACATATTTGCATGAGATCAATCACACTGCGTTAGTATTGTGTTTGGATTGTGCCAGAAGCTGGTGCGATGAGTGATGGAAATGACAGCAGTATCCCAATCGGAAGAAGGGGCAGTCCCAAAAGAGCGTAGTGAAGCGCTTCCTAATGGTACGGCTTTGCTTGGTGATCAGTTTACGATCGACAGAGCGCTAAGTAACGGCGGCTTTGGCATTACGTATCTTGCAAAGGACAACTATCTCGAACGTGATGTTGTCATCAAAGAATGCTACCCGGAAGTGTTTTGTATGCGTCAGGGCAAAGATGTCCTTGTCCGGTCAGATCAGCATGCCGAAAAATATCGCACAATCGTCCAGATGTTCATGCGCGAGGCGCGGAGCATCGCAAAAATGCGCCACCCGAACATCGTCGGCGTGCATCGGATTTTTGAGGACAACAAGACCGCCTATATGGTCCTTGATCTAATTCATGGCCGTGATCTGCTGAGCATCATCAACGATGCAAATGATCCGCTTCCCCCTGCGCAGATCAAAGAAACGCTGATCAAGATATTGGACGCTGTTGATCTGGTGCATCAGAACGATCTGTTGCACCGCGATATTTCGCCTGACAACATTCTTCTTGATAAATGGGGCAGCCCATTCCTGATCGACTTTGGCGCAGCGCGCGAAGAAGCCAGCCGCGAGACGCGCGCGGTATCTTCCGTACTGATCGTCAAGGACGGCTATTCACCGCAGGAATTCTACTTTGCCGGTGGTAAACAAGGCCCAAGCAGCGACCTGTATGCGCTGGGCGCAACCTTTTATCACCTGATCAGTGGCACAGCACCGCCCAACAGCCAAACCCGCATGGCCGAGTTTGCAGGTAACAACCCTGATCCTTGCGAGCCTTTGGCCGGGCGTTTCCCCGACTATGATCAGGCCTTCCTTGCTGCGATTGATAAGGCGATGCAAATCTTGCCAAAGGCACGTCTGCAATCTGCCTCCGAATGGCTGAATATCATCAACAAAGAAGGCAAGCGTGTTCAAGAGCTCAAGGTTTCATCACGGTTCAAGCTTGAGAAAACTCTGACCCGTCTGGTCTCTGAAACGAATGAATATGTGCTGAATTCGCAGCCACGTGATCCAAAAGAGGCAGCTGCGCAATCGCAACCGGTACAGACTACAGCAACAAAACCGCCTGGCTGGGTGGAAGAGTTCAATAAAGAAACAAGCGAAACGGTTGAAGAGCAACGTGCCGTGAAAAATACGGTCGCCGAACTCCAAACGCGGAAGGCCGAGCGCCAAGCCGAACATCTAGCCGCGCAAGAACTTGCCGCATGGAAAAAGAAGAACTGGTGGCGCATTGGTTTCTTAAAAAAGTCACCGCCAACTTGATCACTTCGTAAAAAAGGGGCGTATCGGATGATACGCCCCTTTTTCTTTTCCTGTGACCGTCCTCAGATCAACAGAACCTGTGTACCCACCTGTGTCAGGTCGTAAAGTTCAGCGATCTGTTCATTATAAAGACCGATACATCCGTTCGACGAACGGCGCCCGATCTTGCGTGTATCGTGGGTGCCATGAATACGGTAATACTGCCACGTCAGGTGCAAAGCATGTGTGCCAAGTGGATTATCCGGACCGGGGCCAATAAAATCGGGCCATTCTGGATTGCGCAATTTCATGGAAGGTGTTGGTGCCCAGCTAGGTCCTTCGACTTTACGTGTGATGGCGGTACGGCCGGTGCGGGTCAATTCCTGCGACAAAGGCACGCTTGTTGGGAACAGCTTGTAAACTGATTCATCTTCAGACCAGTAGTGTAGCGCCCGTGACTGAATATCGATCAAGATAGCGCCTTTGTTCAGATTGCTGAAATAAGGTTGCCAATCCAGCGACCGAAAGCTGGCGACGTTACGCTGCACACTGGCTGAGATATCAGCCTCCAATTCAGTGCTACCAGCGGTCTGGGCAACGGCACCAGTACCGATCATTGCAGCCGATGCCGCCAGAAATCCGCGGCGTGATAAGTCTTTTGTCATAACGGTCCTCCTCAAAGGATCAGTTGTCTTTCAGAAGTGATAGATAAAGTGTCTGGCAAAGCGCTGCAATTCAAACAAATGTCATCCCCACAGCTATGTAAAGATGTGGGTTTGAAGTGTCATCCTATTCCCGCTAAAGAATGGCGACCAAAGCAAAGGCAAGTAGTAAAATGTTACGACGCGACTTATTTTTGGGGCTAGCAGCCCTCGGCCTTACGGCCTGTGGCTCAACCTCGAACCGCCCACTTGGTCCGGATGGTCTGCCTTTGCCATCGGCTTATGTGATCCAATCAGGTGATGAAGCGGCAATCCAGTTCCGCATGCTGGATAGCGTCAATGCCCTGCGCCAAACGGCAGGCGCGGAACCCGTCACACTCGATGCCCGCCTGAATGCCGCCGCCGCAACACACGCACGGGATATGGCGGTGCAGAACCGTCCTTGGCTTTTCGGCTCTGACGGGTCCAGCCCGGTGGAACGCGCACGTCGTGTTGGTTTCCCTGGTCGGCTTTTGGGCGAAAACATCTCGGAATCGTTTGAATCTGAATTGCAGACACTCGGTGCGTGGATGGCCCAGCCTGATACACGCGCTGTCATACTGGACCCCAATGCACGCTTTATGGGCTTTGCCTGGTATCAGGAAGAATCAGCAAAGCTGTGGTGGACCTTGAATATGGGTAGCGATCCAGCGGTTAGCCAGCCCATAGCAGGGCGCGGGTTCTAAGCGTAGATATAGATCAGCGTGCCGTTGTTAATCATCGGATAGATTTCGTCCATCTCGTCATTGGTGACGGCAATGCAACCCCATGTCCAATCCGGCGTGCCTATCCACTTTTGCGGGGTGCCATGGATGAAAATGTCGCCGCCCGGATCAACCCCTTTTGCGCGCGCATAAGCGATATCATTGGCATTGGGATAAGAAATGCCCAACGAGAGATGAAAGCGGCTATTCGGATTACGCCGGTCGATACGATAACCACCCTCTGGCGTACGCCCGTCACCTTCTTGGGATTTATGGCCTTCCGGTGCAAAGCCAAGATCAATGCGGTAGGACTTTAACAAGCTCTGGTGGTGAAGAAACTGCATCTCGCGCCGGTTCTTGAGCACTTGAATGCGCGTCACCTCTGGGCCGCGGTATGTTGGCAATTGCCCGCTACAAGCCGTAAGCCCAAACGCGGCAGTTCCTGCCATCATAGAACGTCGTGAAATCATTATATCTGCCCATCGTTACGGTCTGCGCCGTTTACATCTAATTACACCAAACAGCGCTTTCGCAAAAGATAACCTAACGTATTAACTTCATTTCCGCGTGAATGATGCAACAACTTCAACATGCGGCGACCATCGAAATTGGTCCACAACCTGCACCCAATGCATCACGAAACCTGCATCAACCAAAACACGCGCATCCCGCGCGAAGGTGATAGGGTTGCAGGACACCATTGCGATTGTGTTAACGTCCGATGCGGCGAGCGTTTCGATCTGTGCGTCGGCACCGGCACGCGGCGGGTCAATGACGGCTGCATCGAAATGGCGCAGCTCATCAGCCTCTAATGGACGGCGGAACAGATCGCGCGTCTCCGTCGTAACGCGTTTAAGGTGGTGACCCTCGCGCCAGCCGCGATCCAAGGCCGCCAACATCGTCGCTTCGCCCTCAACAGCATGTATTTCGGACCGCTTCGCCAACGGCAATGTAAAGGTGCCGCAACCAGCGAAAAGATCAACAATCCGACTTGCCTTCGCGGTGATCTCTTCAACCGCGCCCAGCAGGGTCGCCTCTCCATGCATGGTTGCTTGCAAGAAAGCACCAGCGGGGGGCACAACGCCAGTTCCGCCGAAATCCTGCACCGGTGGGTTGATCATCACGACAGGTTCATCGTTCCAGACCAGTCGGGATAATCCAAATTGATTGGCGAGCGCTGCCAGTTCGACCCGCAATTGCGGTGTCAGTTCTTTGTCCGTCTGCACCAGCACATCTGGGCCGACACCAGCATCGGTCACAGTCAGATCAATTTCGCCTTTGCGAGAGCAGGCCAGCACCGTCAACGCCTCAAGCACGGGAAAGCTGGCAATCAAGGCCGGGGTCAGCAATTGGCAGTCGGGAACCTGCACCAGCGTATCAGACGCACGGGTGTGAAAACCAACCATGGCCCCCTTTTTGGTCCGCCGACCCGATAGCTTCGCCCTGCGTCGGGATTGGGCTGGTGATGTCGCGACTTCACGAAAATCAGACTCTAACCCGCGCGCTTGCACCGCTTTCACGACAATATCCTGCTTCCATGCCGCGACAAAATCATCCGTCGCATGCTGCATCGCGCAGCCCCCGCAGGATTTGAAATGACGGCAAGGTGCCGCGACCCGGTCCACCGATGGTGTCACGATCCGCGTTGTCCCATCCTGGGCCACATCCACCTCTTCCCCTGGCAGAACACGCGGCAAGAGCGAACGCCCATCGGACGCGCGTCCCATCCCAAGATGGGTCAAACTTTCGATTGTCAGCATTTATTCCGCCGCATCTTTTACATTGATGAACCCACCCGATTGGCGGTTCCAATAGCGTGCATAAAGGCCGTTTTGGGCCAGCAACACATCATGGGTTCCTTCTTCGACAATGCGGCCTGCGTCAAGCACGACGATGCGGTCCATGCGCGCCAATGTGGACAGGCGGTGGGCAATGGCGATAACGGTTTTGCCATCCATAATAGACTCTAGCGCAGCTTGAATCGATGCTTCGACTTCGGAATCCAACGCGCTTGTGGCCTCATCCAGCACCAAGATCGGCGCGTCTTTCAAAATGGCCCGTGCGATGGCGATCCGCTGACGTTGCCCACCAGAGAGCTTTACCCCACGCTCCCCCAGATGCGCATCATAGCCGCCGCGACCTTTGTGATCCTTAAGCGTTCTAATGAATTCATGCGCTTCGGCCTGCTTTGCCGCCGCTTCAATCTCATCCTGCGTTGCGTCCGGCTTGCCGTATTTGATGTTGTCACGGGCAGAGCGGTTAAACATCGCCGTTTCCTGCGTCACCATTGCGATCTGGCGGCGCAGGCTTTCTTGCGTCACATCACGCACATCGGTGCCATCAATCGTGATCTTACCCGCTTCGGTATCGTACAAACGCAAAAGCAGCGCCACCAAGGTAGACTTACCCGCGCCAGAAGCCCCGACCAGCCCCAGCTTTTCGCCAGGACGCACAGCAAGGGTTACATCATCCAGTCCACCCGGTCCGCCACCATAGCTGAACGTCACCCCATCAAGCGCAATCGCGCCGTCCTTGGCGCGCAGATCAAATGCACCCGGTGTATCTGTCAGCGTATGTGCAGGGCTCAGCGTATGCATCGCATCCTCAACCTCGCCGACATTCGCATACATGCCCATCAGTGTGAAACTGACCCAGCCTGTCATTTGCGACAAGCGCAGCGAAATGGCGCCCGCAGCGGCAATATCACCGGCAGAGGCGGCCCCAGTCGTCCAGAAATAGAGCGTCATGCCAACTAGAATGACAGGCAACAGCCCGCCCAACGCCATGAGCCAGAACCGAAAAGACGCGGAAAGCCAGCCGTAACGTACCGCTGTTCCCCAGTAATTCTCCATTGCGTCAATTGCAGCGCGGTCTTCGTGATCGTCATGGGCAAAGAGCTTCACGGTTTTGATGTTCGTGATCGTATCAACCACTTGCCCTGTCACCATCGCACGCGTCGCCGCGCGTGCCTTGGAGCGTTCGCGAATACGCGGCATGAAAAAGCGAATAAGCAGAATGTAAGAGATCGACCAAACGGCCAATAACAGCGCAGATCTGGGGTCAACCGTGAACAGCAAAATCACCGATCCAACCAAAGAAGCCAAAGCAAAGGCGACGGTGTGGATCATATCCACAATCAGATCTGTCGTCGCCCTCGCCGCTTGCATCTGCTTTTGCGAAATGCGCCCGGCAAAGTCGTTATCAAAGAAGGTAACTGACTGACCAAGCGAATGACGATGCAGCCGCGATAGGATGAGGTTGCCCAAAGAAGGGCCTACCACCACGGCCTGCATGATCCCCGATACACCCAGAACGATGGGGCGCAGAACCACGAAAAATGCGGTGACGCCGAGCAAAAGCAGAACGTTTTCCGAAAAGTACCCTTCACCGGGTGAATTCAATGCCGCGTCAATCACCCAACCCAACATCAGCGCCGTTGCCACCTCGAGTGTGCCTGCTAAAGCAGACACTAATCCAGCAAAAAGCGTGACTTTTGTGCTGCCTTTCAGACACCATCGCAGGAACGCCATCAGCGTTTGTGGTGGCGCTCCTTCGGCACGTTCAAAAGGGTCGATCCAGCGTTCCGGGGTCATTCGGCTACCTTGTCGCTTTGCCCCAGAAAGCCCCCTGATTGGCGCGCCCAGAACCGTGCATATTGTCCATTTGCCGCAAGCAATGCGTCATGCGTACCGTCTTCGACAATGCGCCCTTGGTCCATCACGATGATACGGTCCAACTGGGCAATCGTCGAAAGGCGGTGGGCGATGGCGATGACGGTCTTGCCTTGCATCATCCCATAGAGCGTTTGCTGAATTGCGGCTTCGACCTCACTATCTAGTGCGCTGGTCGCCTCATCCAAGAGAAGGATTGGCGCATCTTTCAAAATCACACGCGCAAGGCTGATCCGCTGGCGTTGGCCCCCAGAGAGCTTGACACCGCGTTCGCCGACGCGAGCGTCATACCCTGTGTTGCCCTCGTTATCTTCCAACCCAAGAATGAATGCATGCGCCTCGGCCTTCAGGGCCGCTGCGATCATTTCTTCCTCAGTTGCACCCGGGTTGCCGTAAAGGATGTTTTCCCGCACGGACCGGTGCAGCAACGCACTGTCTTGCTGGACCATGCCAATGGCACTGCGCAGACTATCCTGAGTTGCCCGGCTGATATCCTGCCCATCCACAAAAATCGTACCGCGTTCGGCGTCATAAAACCGCAAAAGCAACTTAACCAAGGTTGACTTACCAGCACCCGACTGACCGACAAGACCCACCTTTTCACCCGCAGCAATCGTCAGGTTGATCTGATCCAGCCCCCCGGTTTCTTTCCCATAATGGTGAGACAGGTCTTTAATCCGAACCTGACCTTCTTTGACGACCAGCGGCATCGCTTCTGCCTGATCCAGCAATTTCACAGGCTGCGCAATCGTCTTCATCCCCTCGGCCACGACGCCCAATTCGCGGAAAAAGTTGGTGACGGCCCACATGATCCAGCCTGACATCGCGTTCAAACGCAACGCCAGAGAGGTTGCAACCGCAACCACACCAACAGAGGCTGCACCTTGCATCCAAAGCCAAATCGCCCAACCGACGACACCGACAACCAGCAGCCCATTCAACAACATCAACCCCGCATCCATGATGGTATAAAGCCGCATCTCGACCTGAAAGGTGCGGCGGGCCTCTTCGATGGCTTCTTTGGCATAATCGACCTCTCGGTCATGATGGGCAAACATCTTGACCGAATGGATGTTGGTATAGCTGTCAACAACGCGGCCCGTGACAGCGCTTCGCGCGTTTGACGCAGCCTCTGACGCGGGTCCAATCCGCCGCACGACCCAGAATAGCAGGAAGCTATAGGGCACAATCCACAGCATGAGCGGCACCAGCAAACGCACATCGGCCTGACCCATCAGAACCGCAGCAGCGATAACATAAGCCAGCGCAAAGGTAATCGCGTCGAACAGTTGAAAAACAACCTCACCCGCTGCGGGCGGTGTTTGCATGATGCGGTTGGCAATGCGGCCCGCGAAATCATCCTCAAACCACCCAACAGATTGGCGCAAGACATGGCGGTGCGCCCGCCAGCGCACCAGCGTGCCAAAGTTCGGCAGGATGGTGTTATTCAGCAACATGATCTGAAACATGTGGACCGCAGGCCGCATCGTCAGAAGCAAGATCGCCACGACGATAAACTCACCCCCGTTGTCAGTCCAAACCTGCGCCGGGGTGCCAGAAGCCAAAATATCCACCAGCCGCCCCAGATAACCCAGCAACCAAATCTCAACGATAGCGATCACGATTGAGGTAAGGCCGGTGATCCAGAACACACGTTTAAACGGCTCTGCGTAATCACGCAGAAACGGATAGAGCCGCTGAGGCGGCGTGTCGGTCTCCTTGTAGGGCACATAGGGATCGACAAGACCTTCGAAGAATCGAAACATGGGTCTGCCTTTGGGGTTATGAGGCAGCTATAGCAAAGGTTCAGTCAGAGAAAAAGCAGGACCGAAAAACCAACCAAAGCAAGCGCCATGATGCGCATGAATACGCGCCAGGCAGTTGCATTTGTAAGCAGATAAGAGAGCAAACTACCCGCGACCGCCCAGAAGGTGCAAACGCCAAGGTTGATGGTCGAGAATGTACTGGCCAACACTACCGCCTGTTGGACAGGTGCGAAGGTCGCGACATATGCGGTGGCACTCAGGGCGACGGCCCAGACCTTGGGGTTCACCCATTGGAACAGCACAGCTTCGGTGAATGTGAAGGGCGTGTCTGTCTCTTTCTGTTGCGCCGGATTTGCACGCCAGAGGTTATATGCCATCCACAAGATCCAAAGACTCGCGATGATTTTAAGAACGAAGCCCAGCGCAGGCTGCGCCGTGATCAATGTACCGATGCCAATCCCTGTAACCGCGGCGATCACACCAACGCCAAGGGCGACCCCGATAATATGAGGGATGGTGCGTTGAAACCCAAAGCGCGCACCGGATGCCGTAATCAGGATCACGTTGGGTCCCGGCGAGAATAATCCGAAGAAGACAAAGCCGATCAGGGGCAGAAATTCAGTCAAGCAATTGGGCTTTCGTCAAAGTGAAGCCCGAGCTTATCCAACGCGCTTCGGCCTCTTTCAAGGCCTTGCCCAGCGCAGGGCCATTCAGCTTTGGCATCAGGTCGGCGGCTGTAAGGGGAAAGACCTGTTGCGCTGCGTTTTCGATGGGCTTGAGTGCTGAGGCATCGACCAGCTGACTGAGCGACGCGGATTGAACCAACAGCGCATCACGCCCAGCGCGCGCGCCATGGCGGTAAGCCGCCTCAATCGGTGTCAGCCCCGATGTAATATACGACAAATCACGCGCTTGAGCCTTTGATAATCGTAGTGTTTCGTCCGGTGCACCGCCAATTACGGCCAGCCGCCGCAAAGGATCGGCACCGATATTCAGAGATTGTTCAAGATGGACGAGAACGGCGAGGCTGCCAGCATCCGCGCCCGGCAAAACCTGCGCTAAAGCGCCAATCGAAGCCATGGCAGCCATGGCGGGGGCTGGGTCGGGGGCCGCAAGCAATTTGAGCATCTCGGCAGTCACGCGTTCAACCGACAGCGATTGCAGCCCTTCGATATTCTCCGCACAGGCGGCAAGCCCTTCGGCATCCGGCCCTTCGTTCGTATCGCCATACCACGCGTAGAACCGGAAGAAGCGCAAAATGCGCAAATAGTCTTCCTTAATCCGGCGATCGGCATCTTCGATGAACCGAATGCGCTTTGCCTGCAAGTCCGGCAGCCCACCTAACGGATCCACAACCTCCCCGTCCGGGGCGGCATAGAGCGCATTCATCGTGAAATCACGGCGGCGGGCATCATCGGTCATGTTGTCAGCAAAGGCGACGGTCGCGCGCCTGCCATCGGTGGCGACATCCTGGCGGAAAGTCGTGATCTCATAGGGGACGGCATCAACGACCAGCGTCACAGTGCCATGGTCGATACCAGTGGGGACGGCATGAATATATGCTATCTCGGCCAGTTTCATCACCGCCTGCGGCGTCGCATCTGTTGAAAGATCAAGATCGGCGACAGGTTCGCCCAACAATTCATTACGCACACAACCACCAACGAACCAAGCCTGATGGCCTGCGTCCGTCAACAGCTTGCACACCGCTTGCGACGCGTTATTCAACAACCAAGGTGCCGATATCCGTGTCATGCCATACGCTCTGCAAAGGCGCGCAGGATACGGGCGGTTGCACCCCAAATATAGTAGGGGCCAAAAGGAACGGTGTAGTAATGGCGGCGGCGGCCCTGCCAACGACGACCTTCGATAAAGAAATTGTCGGTGTTCAGCAGATGGGCCAAGGGCACTTCGAAGACCTCGCTGACTTCGCCGGCCTCTGGTATTGGATCATAGCCGCCGGTGACCAACGCGATGACAGGCGTGACACGATAACCAGTGACTGTCTGATGCGGCGGCAAATTGCCGATCACATCAACAATGCCAGACGGCAGCCCGATCTCTTCGCGCGCCTCACGCAACGCTGCAGCAACAAGGCTTTTATCGGTCGGGTCCTGCTTACCGCCGGGAAAGGCGATCTGACCGGGGTGATGCTTCAGGCGGGCAGAGCGTTTGGTCAGAATAACAGTCTCTAACTCTGCCTGAATGCCCATCAAAACAGCGGCTGGGGTCAGATCACGCTGAGGGATTTTCACATCGGTATTCAGGTCAAAATCAGAAGACGGGCTGCCCGGTCGGGCCAGCGCGTCTTCCAGTCTTTGGCGCAGGTCAGGCACTGGCGTCCTTGGCCTCGAACCCCAGCGTTGCAGGGTCAAAGGTATAGTGCGATCCGCAGAACTGACAGTCTGCGGTGACGGTACCTTCTTCCGTGGTCATCGTTGCGATGTCCTTGGCCGAATAGATCGACAGGCTTTGACGGACCTTGTCATCCGAACAGCTACAGCCGAACTTGATCGGCTGGGCATCGTAAACGCGCGGTTGCTCTTCGTGGAACAAACGCACCAACAATTCTGTCGGCGAAACAGTGGGGCCGATCAGCTCAATTTCGTCAACCGTATCCAGAAGTGCATTTGCACGGTTCCAGTTTTCGCTTTCATCAGCATCCAAAATGTCCGTCGCATCCAACAAGCCATCCTCGCCAGATCCGCCTTCACCGGTCACATGCGGCGATGCTTTCGGCATGTGCTGCAAGATCACACCACCAGCGCGCCAATGCGTGTCTTCACCCGGCAATTGCGACTGACCATAGGTCAGTTGGAACCGGGTCGGTATTTGCTCGGATTGCGCAAAATAAGTCTCTGCGCAGGCGGAAAGTGAACCACCAGCGATGGGGGTAATGCCCTGATAGGGCGTCATATCCTCGCCTTGGTCGATCAGGATCGCAAAGTAACCGTTGCCGATCTGGCTGAAGGGATCAGCGCTCTCATCCAGCGTTTCAGCATCATAAGACGCATAGGCACGAATGCGGGCTGGTTCACCATCATCTGTGGGACCATAATAATCCGTTGCAATCAAACGGGCGGGGCCGGAACCGCGGACCTGTAAGGACAGCTTCCAACGCAGCTTCATTGTTTGACCAATCAGTGCGGTCAGCAACGCCATTTCCGCCACAAGACCTTCGATCATCGGGGGATAGTTGTGCTGTTTGAGAACCTGTTCCAACACGCCATCAAGACGCGCCACCCGGCCACGGATGTCAGAGGCATCAAGTTGAAACGGCAGGACGGTATCGTCCCAGGCGATTTGGGTGCCTGTGGTCATAGTCTTTCCTAACAAGTCTAGGGGTGGCATACCGCGCCTATATAGGTGGGGCAAGGTGGCGTCCAAGGGGGCAAGCTATGATCAGACGGTATGGCGAGGTGCCGGTAGCTGGGCAGCGATACAGAATGCGGGCGGGCGCTTATGCGATCTTGCCACGCTGCGGCAAACTGCTGCTGACATACCAAAGCGCCCCACACAATGAGATTCAGCTTCCGGGGGGCGGGATAGATCCCGGTGAAAGCCCGTTGATCGCGCTGCACCGCGAAGTCTTTGAGGAGACCGGCTGGCGCATTGCCGCGCCACGCAAACTCGGCGCCTTTCGGCGGTTCGTTTTCATGCCGGAATACGACATGTGGGCGGAAAAGCTGTGCCATATCTATCTCGCACGGCCGGTGCGGCCGCATGGGCCGCCGACGGAACCGGGGCATATGGCATTGTGGTTAGCGCCGGAAGATGCGGTGCTAGAACTCTACAATGAAGGAGATGCAGATTTTGTGCATAGAGCGTGCTTGGTCAACGGGGTGATCTAATCGAAGGCGTCTGGAATTGACTGTTCCTGGTCAGACAACATCCGATCATATATGGCAGCGAGCGTTGTGATTTTAAGCACGGCAAAAACCCAGATAATCAAAGTTGTAAGCGCAGCATCTACCACCCCTCCTAACTGGTTGGCTGACGCTACAGTCACCAATCCGACCGCCGGCACAACATAATAAGCAATCGATAAGAAGATCGCCTGGTATTTGTAAGATCGCGAAGCCTGCCATGCCGCGCGCATCCCCATGGGCTGCCCCGCAACATAGGCTGGCAGAATGACTGCAAAACGAAGCCACAGCCAACCAAATATGCAGAATGCAAGAAATGAAGTGGCATATGCCATGTAGGACGTTTGCTGCGGACTAAGCTCGGCATTCAGCAACAACTGAAAGCCAAGAAACAGGACGGCAAACCAGACAATCGCCGTAGCAACAAACAATCCAAATACCCGCAGAATATATCCGCCGACAGCGCTGAAGAATTTTGCTGTATCATATGCTGCCTGCTGGTGCGAAATAAGATAGCTAAAGAGCCTGACCGCAAAAAGGGCCATGAAGACGGCCGGGAGCAAGAGCTGCGGCAACCCCGTAGTATAGAACTGCGCCACAAAGAAATAGTCGGGCCCAAGCACGAATTTAAGAAAGATGATCGACGCCAGCGTTATCAGAATTGGCGAGAAAGATGTGACAAGAACCAACCTAAGGTTCGTCCTGAGTATGTCCAACGCAGCCCAAGCAATAAATCGTGTCAAAAGTCACCCCTCAAGAACGTCTTGCTGGCTTGGACCGAAAACCACTTTTGGTCAATGCTGGCGGCTTGTGACTTTCATAGAAAAACGCTATCGCGCCATTCCAGAGACATTGACGTAAAGGCGCATTCCTATGACCGCTCCAAAGAAAGTTGTTCTAGCCTATTCCGGTGGCCTTGATACTTCGATCATCCTCAAATGGTTGCAGACCGAGTATAACTGTGAGGTCGTGACCTTCACCGCTGATCTGGGTCAGGGTGAGGAACTGGAACCTGCCCGCAAAAAGGCCGAGATGATGGGTGCTTCATCCATCTACATCGAGGACCTGCGCGAGGAATTCGTGCGCGACTTTGTCTTCCCAATGTTCCGGGCCAATGCGCTTTACGAGGGGCTCTATCTGCTGGGCACGTCCATCGCCCGCCCCCTGATTTCCAAGCGTCTCGTTGAGATTGCGGCCGCCGAAGGCGCTGATGCGGTGTCCCACGGTGCGACAGGTAAGGGCAACGATCAGATCCGGTTTGAACTCGCCGCCTATGCGTTAAACCCAGAGATCAAGGTTGTTGCCCCTTGGCGCGAATGGGATTTGGGCAGCCGGACCAAGCTGATCGAATTTGCCGAAAAGCATCAAATTCCAATTGCCAAAGATAAGCGCGGTGAAGCACCGTTCAGTGTGGACGCGAACTTGCTGCATACGTCTTCCGAAGGCAAAGTGCTGGAAGACCCGGCAGAGGAAGCGCCAGATTACGTCTATCAGCGCACTGTTTCGCCGGAAGAGGCCCCGGATACCCCCGAAATGGTCGAAATCACATTCGAGCGGGGCGATGCCGTTGCAATCAATGGCGAGGCGATGTCACCTGCAACCATCCTGACCAAGCTGAACGAGCTGGGCGGCAAGCACGGGATTGGCCGTCTTGATCTGGTGGAAAACCGGTTCATCGGCATGAAATCACGCGGTATCTATGAAACGCCCGGCGGCACTGTTTTGCTGGAAGCACACCGCGGGATTGAGCAAATTACGCTGGATGCAGGCGCTGGGCACCTAAAAGACAGCATCATGCCCAAATATGCAGAGCTGATCTATAACGGTTTCTGGTTCTCGCCTGAACGCGAAATGCTGCAGGCACTGATCGACAAGAGCCAGGAACATGTGTCGGGCACCGTACGCGTGAAGCTATACAAAGGGTCTGCAACAACCGTGGCCCGCTGGTCAGATCAGACGCTCTATTCCGAAGAGCATGTGACCTTTGAGGATGATATGGGCGCTTACGACCAGACAGATGCGCAGGGCTTCATTCAGTTGAACGCGCTGCGGTTGAAGTTGTTGGCGGCACGTAATCGTAAGGGTTAAGCGCTCAACCCGACCAAGAAGAACAAAGGGAGTCCATCTATGGACTCCCTTTGTTCTTCTCTGCTACCATATGATGGTGTTGAGAATCCTCTGACCCCTAGCTCTAGCCTGATACGGGCGGGCAACGGCCCGGGATAGGAGGTGAAAGCTAATGGCAAGATTAACGCGCAAAATCGGTCGAAGCGCGATTACAGGTCGCTTTACTTCGGTCGCCACGGCTCGCAACAAGTCAAAGACTCATGTTGTCGAGACCGTGAAAAAAACCAAACCTCGTAAGAGGAAGTAAGTTTCAGGGCAGCTATCTCTTGACCGGGTTGGCTGCCCTGTTTTCATAGTGTCACTAGATTCCATTAGATTCAATGAATAAATTCAGATGGTTAATTGTGAATCCAAATCAATCAGTTAGGCGATTTTGTAGGCCGACATCTGGCGATATGATTGTATGGCCTTAATGAGAATATCCTGTTTGTCTGTACTGATATTAGGCAACACCCCCTCTGCCCCCGCAAACCCGGTGCTTTGATGCACCGCCCTATACCAATGTGCAGCCCAGACACCATCTGCTTTGCGCGGTCCGGGCGGCCAGGACAGCATGACCGGATCGAACGGTAGGTTTATTGCATCGCAGAGTTTTCTCAGCATCATTTCCGGGTTTTCGCGGATGTCGGCACTGTCGATCACCACGCCGCCAATGCGGTTATAGAGCGCTGCTTGTTGCGCGAAACCGATGTCCTCCAGCGTCATCTCATCCCGCTTGGCCCCATAGCTGGCGATCACCCGCGCGGGATGGCGGATCAAGTGGATGTTCACACAGTCTTTAGCCCAGTCCAACGGGAAGCCATCGACCATATGATGCGCCATGTGTTTCATGTAGAAATGCGGCTTTTGGGCTGGAATAGTGTCTAAGCAGCGCCGCGCCACAGCCTCTGGATCAGTCTCGTGGGCTGCAACAATCTGATCCTTCATCGGATGATCCGCGCCGGTTGCTTTCAGATAAGGCGCATAGAACGGCTCATCCCACATGGCAAAATCGGCGCGATTGCCAAAGGCGTACATCATCGCCGTCGAAAGGTTCCGCGGCCCGGACCACATGGCGATCCTCATGAACGATCAACCAGGTCTTTGTAGAGACCGCGCAAGCGCTTGGTCATCGGACCAAGTTCGCCGGTTCCGATCATGCGTCCATCGATACTGCTGACGGGCGTTTGGGCGCCAAAAGTACCGGTGAGAAAGGCCTCGTCAGCGGAATACGTGTCGACGAGACTGTAATTTCGCTCAAACACCGGGATATCGTTCGCGCGGCAAAGGTCGATGACCTTTTGCCGAGTGATCCCATTCATGCAATAGTCGCCCGTACTCGTCCAAACGGCACCATTCTGCACAATAAAGAAGTTGCAGGCATTCGTCGTGTTCACGAAACCATGCACATCCAGCATCAGCGCCTCGTCCGCCCCGGCCTTTTGCGCCGCAATGCACGCAAGGATACAATTCAGTTTGGAATGACTGTTCAACTTCGGATCTTGCGTCATCGGCAGGCCCCGCTGATGAGGCACCGTCGCCAGCGTGATGGGGCGCGGGATCTTAGGGCGGGAATGTTCCATAATGATCACGAAGGTCGGCCCGGATTGCGACAGGCTGGGGTGCTGGAACGGGCGGACCTTGATGCCGCGTGTCACCATCAGCCGTGCATGGGCATCACTGGTCATCTGATTGGCTTTTTGTGTCTCTAACACTGCGGAAATGACATCGTTTTTGCGCATCCCAATATCAAGATCAATTGCTTTTGCCGCCTCGAACAGCCGATTGATGTGCTCATCCATGAAGGCCCATTTGCCATCATAGAGCCGCAGCCCTTCCCACACCCCGTCGCCAAGCATGAAACCGCTGTCGTAAACACTGACCATGGCCTCAACCTTGGGAACGATCTTGCCATCGACATAAATCAGGATGTTTTCGTTGCGCGCGTCATCTTCGGCCTGATGCGTGGTAACTTCGGTCATGATCTATCCTCGTGGCGCAACAGGCGTACGGATCGTATCGCGCATGCGGGCAGTAGCATCACTGTAGAAACGCCTGCACTTCTGACAAATCCGGTATCACGTCTGCCGTGCCGTGGCGTGTGACCATCAGCGCGCCTGCTTTGGTTGCTTGGCCGATTGCCTGCGCCATGGGCATACCCCGGTCAAGTCCGGCAAGAACATAACCGGTAAACGTATCACCGGCCCCGGTTGTATCCACAGGATCAACGGTGATCGCCGAGAAATGTTCTTTCCCGCTGATCCCATACCAATCTGCGCCGTCTGATCCGCGCGTTACGATCACATCGCGCACGGGCAGATCACTAGGGCCCCACCCGGTGGCGGCTTCTAGCTGCGCAGCCTCGACCGCATTCAGGATCAGAAAATCAAGATGGGGCAGAACCGCCTGCACTCTCTCTGCATCAAAGGGGGCGGCGGCATAAGCGATTTGTAGACCCAGCCTTTTGCCCATCTCGGCTGCGGTGCGTTGCAGGTTTGTTTCGTTTTGAATGACCAGCCAATCACCTGTTTCTGCCTCTGCCATGGCCGCCTGCAAAGTCACCTGCGGAATCTCTGCATTTGCGCCCGGATGCAGGATGATTGCATTTTCGCCCTGTGGATCGACCATGATGATCGCTTGGGCGGTTTCAGTCTCTAACACAGCGATATTGCGCGTATCCACACCGTATTCCAGCAGGCGCTGCACAGCCCAGCGCCCATCTTCACCCACTGCGCCGATATGGTGCACGCAGGCAGCGGCACGGGCAGCTGCAACGGACATATTGGTGCCTTTACCTCCTAGGAAAACCTGGCGTTTGGTTGAAGACAAAGTCTCTCCCGGTGCCGGAATGTGCGGGACACTGTAGACAAAATCCGCGTTGATTGAGCCAAGGTTCCAGATCGCCATCAATCCACCTTACAGGCAGCAATCACTGCCATGTTCATGATGTCATTGACGGTCGAGACGGTCGAGCAAATCTGGATCGGCTTGCCAATACCCGACAGGATGGGGCCAATCACCGTGGCACCCGCCATTTCCTGCATCAGCTTGACCGAGATTGAAGCAGAATGGCGTGCAGGGACGACCAAAACATTGGCCGGGCCAGTCAAACGCTGAAATGGATAGTTTTCCTGCGCTTGGGTGTTCAGTGCCACATCCACCGTCATTTCGCCTTCGTATTCAAAGTCCGCTTTGCGCGCGTCCAACACGCGCGGCGCCTTGTGCATTTTTTCGGCCCGTTCGGAAACAGGAGAGCCGAAGGTCGAAAACGAAAGGAAAGCAACGCGCGGTTCTAACCCCAGTTCACGGGCTACGAACGCACCGCGCTCTGCAATGTCGGCAAGATCATTTTCGTCAGGCCACTCGTGAACAAGCGTATCAGTGATCAGCACGATCCGCCCGTTATGCAAGACGGCCGTCACACCAACGGCACCGTCATGTGGTCCGGCATCGAAGACGTGATTAATCAGCTCAAGTATATGCGCGGACTTGCGCGTCGCTCCGGTGACCATCCCGTCGGCATGGCCGTGGGCAAGGAGAAGCGCCGCAAAAACATGTCTGTCGCGGGCAGCAAGGCGATGCACATCTTGGGCATCAAAGCCCTTGCGTTGCAAGCGTTCATAGAGGAACGTTTTGTAGGTTTCCAAATGGGGCGTTGTGGCCGCGTTAACGATTTCCAACTCATCATAGGCTTCGGGCAAGCCTTCAGCGGCCAGTTTTTCTTTCACGTCATCATCGCGACCGACGACCAGCGCTTTGCCCATACCGGAGCGTTGGTACATGACCGCGGCGCGCAAGACGCGCGGATCGTCGCCTTCGGCAAACACAACGGTAGACTGATTGGCGCGGGCGCGGGCATTGAGGCTGCGCAGGATAGATTGCGTCGGGTCCATGCGGGATTTGAGCGAGAGCTCGTAGACTTCCATATCAACGATGGGCCTGCGTGCCACACCAGTTTTCATACCGGCTTGGGCCACCGCCGTGGGAATCCGATGGATAAGGCGAGGATCAAAAGGCGTGGGGATAATGTAGTCGCGTCCAAAGGTCAGCTTTTTGCCGTAGGCCATGGCGACCTCATCTGGCACGTCTTCGCGCGCGAGCGCGGCGAGAGCCTCTGCGCAGGCGATCTTCATCTCATCGTTGATGGCGCGGGCATGGATGTCGAGCGCACCACGGAAAAGGTAGGGGAAACCAAGGACGTTGTTGACTTGGTTCGGGTAATCGCTGCGGCCTGTAGCAACGATAGCATCTTCGCGGACGGCATGGGCGTCTTCGGGTGTGATCTCAGGATCGGGGTTCGCCATGGCAAAGATTACGGGGTTTTCGGCCATGTTAGAGACCATTTCCTGCGTCACAGCCCCTTTGGCACTAACCCCCAAAAACACATCACAGCCTTTCATCGCGTCATCAAGCGTACGCGCCTTGGTATTGGCGGCATGGGCGGATTTCCATTGGTTCATACCCTCGGTTCGGCCCTGATAGATGACACCTTTCGTATCTGCCATGATGCAATTGTCGTGTTTGGCACCCATGGCCTTGAGCAGTTCGAGACAGGCGATGCCCGCAGCACCGGCGCCGTTAAGCACGATCTTTACCTCTTCGATCTTTTTACCAGATAGGTGCAGCGCATTCAGCAAACCAGCAGCGCAGATAACGGCGGTTCCGTGCTGGTCATCGTGGAAAACGGGGATGTCCATTTGCTCTTTGAGCGTCTGTTCGATGATAAAGCACTCTGGCGCTTTGATGTCTTCGAGGTTGATGCCGCCAAAGGTGGGGCCCATCAGCCGCACGGCTTTGATGAATTCATCAGGGTCTTCGGTGTCCAACTCAAGGTCGATGGAATTCACATCAGCGAACCGCTTGAACAGCACAGATTTACCTTCCATCACCGGCTTGCTGCCCAGCGCACCAAGGTTACCAAGACCCAGCACGGCGGTACCATTTGAGATAACCGCAACCAGATTGCCCTTGTTTGTATAATCATAGGCTGTGGCCGGATCTTCTGCGATTTCCTCGCATGGGATCGCCACACCGGGGGAATAGGCCAAGGACAGATCGCGCTGAGTTGTCATCGGCACGGTCGCCTGAATTTCCCATTTTCCGGGGCTGGGCTTCATATGGAATTGCAGCGCGTCTTCGCGGGTCAGTTTATTCTTTGACATGTGGTCCCCCCATTAATGCAACCAGACATAGCGGTTTCTGGCACTGGCCCGCAACGGGTTGATTTCTGGGTTTCGCCGCCACTCTGGCCTGTTAATGTGCACGGGATGATCCGGGGGGATGCATGAGCAGCACCAAAGGCACCACAACGCCCATGATGGCGCAATATCTAGAGATTAAAGCAGAGCACCCTGATGCCCTGCTGTTCTACCGGATGGGTGATTTCTATGAAATGTTCTTTGACGATGCCATCGCCGCAGCCGAGGCGCTGGATATCGCACTGACCAAGCGCGGCAAACATGACGATCAGGATATCCCAATGTGCGGCGTGCCACATCATGCCGCCGAAGGGTATTTCCTGACGCTGATCCGCAAGGGATTTCGGGTGGCTGTTTGTGAACAGATGGAAAGCCCCGCTGAAGCAAAGAAGCGTGGCTATAAGGCCGTCGTGAAACGTGAAGTTGTGCGGCTGGTCACGCCCGGTACGCTGACCGAAGACTCCCTTCTTGATGCGCGGCGGCATAATTTTCTGGCGGCGTTTCACGTTGTACGCAATGAAGGCGCCCTGGCGTGGGTCGATATTTCTACGGGAGCGTTTCACGTCATGCCATGCAGCGGGGCACAGTTGGGGCCTGAACTGGCCCGGCTAACACCGCGTGAAGTGATCGTGGTTGATGGAAATGAGGCAGATTGGGCTGAAACAGTCTCTGATTCAGGGGCGACGCTGACAACTTTAGGTGCAGCTGCATTTGATAGCACCTCGGGCGAAAAGCGGCTTTGCAAGCTTTATAAAGTCGGATCGCTTGATGCTTTCGGCAGCTTCAAACGCGCAGAGATTGCGGTGATGTCCGCAGTCGCGGAATACCTTGAGATCACGCAGCGCGGCAACCTGCCCTTGTTGCGCGCGCCCGTGCAGGAAGGCCAATCCGCCGCAATGCAGATTGATGCGGCCACGCGACGGTCGCTGGAACTGACCCGTGCAATGAACGGCGGCAAGCAAGGCTCGCTTTTGCACTGCATCGACCGGACGGCGACTGCTGGCGGGGCGCGATTGCTGGAAAGGCGACTTGCATCGCCATCTTGCAACGTGAACGTCATCATGGATCGTCAGGATGCAATTGCGTTCCTGACCGATAATACACGTCTTGGAGAAGACCTGCGCGACGCATTACGCGGCGTGCACGATCTGGACCGCGCCCTGTCGCGTCTGGCGCTGGATCGTGGCGGACCGCGTGATATGGCGGCCATTCGCAACACGATTGGGCAAGCGGGCGCTTTGTGGGCACATTTACCAGAAGGCTTGCCGGATACCCTTAAGACCTCCGCGCAGGATTTGACAGGTCATGAGGCATTGTTTGACCTCTTGGATCAGGCGCTGATCGCAGAACCCCCGCTATTATCCCGCGATGGCGGGTTTATTGCGCCAGATTATGATGCTGAACTGGATGAAGCGCGCAAATTGCGGGACGAAGGCCGGTCTGTGATCGCTGGCATGCAGGCGGAATACATTGAAACATCGGGTGTGTCGTCGCTGAAGATCAAACACAATAATGTGCTGGGATACTTTATCGAAACGACCGCGACCCATGCCGACAGAATGATGGCACCGCCCCTGAATGAAACCTTCATTCATCGGCAAACGACGGCCAATCAGGTACGGTTCACGACGGTAGCGCTGTCAGAGATTGAAACACGCATCTTGAATGCAGGCGGCAGAGCGCTGGAGATCGAAAAGCGGCTCTATTCCAGCCTAACTGATGCGATTTTGGCCGAGGCAGGGCCGCTGGGCGCGCTGGCGCGTGCCTTATCAGAAATTGATTTAACGGCAGCTTTGGCCCATCTGGCTGTCACGGAAAACTGGACGCGGCCAAAGGTTGACGACAGCCGGGCGTTTGACATCACAGGCGGACGACACCCCGTGGTGGAAGCCGCGCTGCAAAAGGAAGGCGCACCGTTTATTGCAAACGATTGTGGGCTGACTGATACGCCTATTTGGCTACTCACCGGACCAAACATGGCAGGTAAGTCCACGTTCCTACGGCAGAATGCTTTGCTGGCAATTCTGGCGCAGATGGGCAGCTTCGTGCCATCAACCAGCGCGCATATCGGGATTGTCAGCCAATTGTTCAGCCGCGTTGGGGCGTCGGATGACCTGGCGCGCGGACGATCAACCTTTATGGTCGAGATGGTGGAAACGGCAGCGATCCTTAATCAGGCAGATGACCGCGCGCTTGTCATTCTGGATGAAATCGGGCGTGGGACCGCGACTTACGATGGGTTATCGATTGCCTGGGCAACGTTGGAACATTTGCATGATGTAAACCGTTGCCGCGCGCTCTTTGCCACGCATTATCATGAGATGTCGGCGCTTTCAGCCAAGCTGGACGGCGTTGATAACGCGACGGTTGCCGTCAAAGAGTGGGAAGGCGATGTGATTTTCCTGCATGAGGTGAAACGCGGGACGGCGGATCGTAGTTATGGCGTGCAAGTCGCGCGTTTGGCTGGTTTGCCACCCGTTGTTGTCGAGCGGGCGAAAGTGGTTCTGGAGGCCTTGGAGAAAGGTGAACGCGAAGGTGGCGGTTCACGTAAGGCAATCATTGATGATCTGCCATTGTTTGCAGCAACACCTGCGCCAGTACCCGTTACGGCCGCGCCATCGGAAGTGGAAGAGGCGTTAAAGGCTGTTTTTCCTGATGATTTGACACCAAAAGAGGCGCTGGCTTTGATCTATGAGCTGAAAAACAAGCTCTGATTACCAGCTTCCGCTGGCCCCACCCCCGCTGGACCGCCCACCGCCACGGCTGCTGCTACCGCCGGAAGACGAGCTTTTCGTTTTTCGGGGGATCGTTTTTGTAACCGAGTACCGCGCATCGCAGTGATGACAGTGATAATCCGTGCGCCGTAGTCCTGATGACGAATAGGTCGCCGATTGAACGACGCGGCTGTCACCTTCGACCGTGCGAAAACCACATTCGCGGCAGGCACCATAGCCCGAAAACCATGCGCGATACCCTTCAATCGTTACATGATTGCAGCGGTCGCAATACCAGACATCATAATCAACGCTTTCAAGTTGCTCTTCCATCAATTGACCGGGCGACAGGCTGTCATCTTCGGTTTCTTCAAGATAGCGGCGCATGCGCGATCCATCGTTCGGACAGGTCCTAGGGCGATTGCGCCTGATGCGACGGATAAGACGCACAACAAAGGGTGCAATAACGGCAAAAGGCGCCATTAACCACCATCCAAGGTTCACGATGAAGCGTTTAAAGCCAATCCAAATTTGTTGTAGCGGCGATGCATCGTAGTTGCCGGGCAATGCGCCAGCGATCTGGTAGATCACCTCTTCCACACCGGTGCGAATACCATCAGCGTATTCATCCAATCGGAAATTTGGCACAATCTTTGTATCAATCACGCGTGCCATTGGTTCGTTGAGATCGGTGCCGTACCCGGCACCAACCTCTATGCGCAGTTCGCGATCCAGATGGGATACCAGCAATAACAGACCATCATTGCGATCGGCATCGCCAATGCCCCAAGCGTTGAACAAACCGGTCGCAAAGCTTTCAATGCTACCACTGTGCCCGTAATCCGACATGCGGGTGATGGTCAGAACTGTAAATTCGATGCCGCGTTCGGTATAAAGCTCATCCAGAACGACACGCAGATCGTCCTCTTGAGTGTCGGTCAGCAGATCGGCGTAGTCATTGACGTAAAAGTCAATGTCTTCGGGAAAGCTTTGCGCAAAGGCGGTGCTGACCCAAAAACAAAGAAGCCCTGCGAGAAGGTGCTTAATCAAGATGCCGGCGTGGATGAAACGCCAACCTGCGCGGGCCGCAGCAAACGATCATGCAACATGAAACCTTCCGCAGCGACCTGAATGATATCGCCAGCTTTAGTGCCAGGCAAAGGTGCCTCGAACATGGCCTGATGCAGTTTAGGATCAAATTTTTCACCGACTTCCGGTGTAATAGGGTCGATTCCATGTTTTTTGAAAACGCTGATCAACTCGCGCATTGTCAGTTCCACGCCCTCAAGCAAGGCCTTGTTTACGTCCTGCTCGGCCTCATCGGCGGACTGTAGCGCGCGGCGCATGTTATCGTAGACAGGCAGCATATCGCGGGCGAGCTTTGAGCCACCGTAATCTTCCGCTTCACGCCGGTCACGATCCGCGCGTTTGCGCAGGTTTTCGGTGTCTGCGAGAGCGCGCATGAATTTGTCGCGGAACTCATCACGCTCGACACGCAGTGCTTCAATCTCATCAAAGCTGGCTTCGGCCGCGTCAAAATCAATTTCGTCGCCTTCTGCAGCGAGTTCATCAAGGCTTTGCAGTTCTTCGTCTTTCTCAGACATCAGTCTTCCCTTTAAGAGCGGTCAGCAATCATTTTGCCAACCAACTTTGCGGTATAATTCACAATCGGCACGATGCGCCCGTAATTGAGCCGTGTTGGCCCGATCACACCGACCGCGCCAATAATCTTTCGGTCGGCGTTCATATAAGGGGAAACGACGAGAGATGAACCCGATAAAGAGAACAATTTGTTCTCTGAGCCAATAAAAATGCGCACGCCTTCGCCTTCCTCGGCCAGATCGAGGAATTGGGCGATATCACGCTTGCGTTCGAGGTCATCAAAAAGCGTGCGAATCCGTTCCAGATCCGCTTCATTTTCACTGTCACCCAACAGGTTGCCGCGGCCGCGCACGATGAGGCGCTCGGTCGCTTCGCCCTCGTTTTCCCATAGGGCGATGCCGTCTTCGACCAAAGCGGCGGCCAGCTGATCAATCTCTTGCCTGCGCGTTGAAATTTCGCGGGCGATGACGGCACCCAATTCGGACAGCGTGTGCCCTTCGGCAATGGCATTTAGGAAATTTGCGGCCTCCCGCATGGACGATGGGGTTTGGCCAGGTGGCGGCGTGAAAACGCGATTTTCGACATGGCCGTCGGCGAAGACCAGCACGACGAGTGCGCGATCTTGGGAAAGTGAAACGAATTCAATGTGTTTGATGGGCGCTTCGTGTTTTGGGGTCAGCACGAGGCTTGCCCCATGTGTGACACCTGACAGCGCCTGCCCAACCTGATCGAGGACGGAGGTGACGTCTTGATCATTCGTTGTCAGGGTGCGGTCGATCTTTTGGCGGTCTTCGCCATCCAGATCACCGACCTCTAAAAGGCCATCAACGAACATCCGCAGGCCCAGTTGCGTTGGAATACGCCCTGCGCTGACATGCGGACTTCCAACCAGGCCAAGGAATTCAAGATCCTGCATCACGTTGCGAATGGTCGCAGCACTGATCTTTTCCGAAAAGTCGCGGGTCAATGTCCGCGACCCGACAGGTGCGCCGCTTTCTAAATATCCTTCCACCACGCGCCGAAAGACTTCGCGTGAGCGATCGTTCATTTCGTCGATATTTGGCGGTTGTTGGGTCATCTCGTCCTCGGTTGAAGGCTGGGCAATTAAAACGAAGTTTGCGGGGGCGTCAATCGGGGTTGGATTTCATATGTGGGCAGCGTATCCCCCCAGTGCAACCGATAGGAGAGACTCCATGCGTCCATCAGGCCGTCAAACGAACGAAATGCGCGAAATCTCAATCGAGACAGGCGTGACGATGCATGCCGAGGGCTCTTGCCTGATCAAGTGCGGGAATACCCATGTTTTATGCACCGCGACGATTGATGAACGCGTACCCCCGTTTTTGAAGAATTCGGGTCTGGGCTGGGTGACGGCGGAATATGGCATGCTGCCACGTGCGACGAACACACGCATGCGCCGTGAGGCGAAGAATGGGCAATCGGGACGGACGCAGGAAATTCAGCGCTTGATTGGGCGGTCTTTGCGCGCTGGTGTGGACCGAGTGGCGCTGGGTGAGCGGCAGATTGTGGTGGATTGCGATGTGATTCAGGCCGATGGCGGCACTCGGTGTGCATCGATCACCGGTGGTTGGGTTGCTTTGAAAATGGCCGTGCAAAAACTCATGAAAGCAGGCGATGTGATCAGCGATCCACTAGTTGATCCGGTCGCTGCGATTTCTTGCGGGATTTATGCGGGGCAAGAGGTGCTGGATCTGGACTATCCAGAGGACAGCGAAGCTGGTGTAGACGGGAACTTTGTCATGACTGGCGGCAAACTGATTGAGATACAGATGTCGGCAGAGGGGTCGACCTTTACCCGGACGCAGATGGATGGGCTGGTTGATTTAGCCGAAAAAGGCGTCACCGAATTGACAGCAGCGCAACTGGCGGCGGTTGGCTGATGCGACGGTTTGACGGCAAGGATCTGGTGATTGCGACGCATAATCAGGGCAAGCTGGAAGAGATGGCCGATCTTCTAAAACCCTATGGGGTGTCTTTGACGTCGAACGCGGATCACGGCCTGCCCGAACCCGAAGAAACCGAAACGACCTTTGTCGGAAACGCCCGGATCAAAGCGCATGCGGCAGTGAAAGCTACTGGCTTGCCAGCATTGGCTGACGATAGCGGGATAGAGATTGATGCGCTTGGGAACGCGCCGGGTGTTTACACGGCAGATTGGGCGGAAACACCGAATGGCCGCGACTTCAAGATGGCTATGGAGCGAAGTTGGGCGGAGTTAGAGACTGTTTCGGCCCCCTTTCCACGCACGGCCCGATTTTGTTGTACGCTCGTTCTGGCGTGGCCTGATGGCCATGATGAGGTGTTTCCAGGTGTCATGCCCGGTCAGATTGTCTGGCCAATGCGGGGTGACCAAGGGCATGGGTATGATCCAATCTTTCAGCCTGATGGGTATGACATCACGTTTGGTGAGATGGATCGCTGGGAAAAGAACAAGATCAGCCACCGGGCCGATGCTTTTGCCAAATTGATAGCAGGTTGTTTTGCCTGAGGATTGGGAACATGGGGGTTTTGGCCTTTATATCCATTGGCCTTTTTGTCAGGCGAAATGCCCCTACTGCGATTTTAACAGCCATGTTGTGTCACAGATTGATCAAAAGGCATGGGCGGACGCCTATCTAAGCGAAATCGCACGGGTTGGGGCAGAAACTGAAGGGCGGGTGCTGCGGTCTGTGTTTTTTGGTGGTGGTACCCCAAGTTTGATGGACGCAGACGTTGTTGAAGCGATTTTAACGAAAGTGCGTACAACATGGCCTATCGCCAATGACATCGAGGTGACGTTAGAGGCAAATCCAACATCGGTAGAGGCGGGCCGCTTTGCTGCATATCGCGATGCAGGTGTGAACCGTGTGTCGATGGGAATTCAGGCGTTAAACGACGCTGATCTGAAAGCATTGGGACGTTTGCATACGGCGGCAGAGGCGATGGAGGCCTTTGATGTTGCGCGTGGTGTTTTTGACCGGGTGAGTTTCGATCTGATTTATGCCCGGCAAGGGCAGTCATTGTCTGATTGGGAGGTTGAGTTACGGCGTGCTTTAAACTTGGCGGTCGACCACTTGTCACTCTACCAACTGACCATCGAAGACGGCACAGCTTTTGGCGATCGCTATGCTGCGGGCAAGCTGCGAGGTCTACCAAATGATGATACGGCAGCCGATATGTATGCGGTGACACAGAATGTGTGTTCTGAAGCCGGGTTTGCCGCCTATGAGGTATCAAATCATGCGCGGCCCGGATGCGAAAGCATTCACAACAAGATCTACTGGAAATACGGCGATTATGCCGGGATTGGGCCGGGGGCGCATGGTCGTTTAACCCTTGGTGGAACACGGTATGCGACAGAGGCACCTCTTGCCCCGGCGGTGTGGTTGTCTCAGGTCTTAAAAACCAGGAATGGTGATAGTGGCCGCGAGGTATTAACCCCTAAGGATCAGTTCATTGAATTTCTACTCATGGGTATGCGTTTGCGTGAGGGCGTTGATCTTGCGCGCTTCCCGAACTCTATATCAAATATATTATTAAATAAAATCAACGACTTGAATGATTTGAATTTGATTCAGAAACAAAACGATATTATCCGTCTGACGGACGAGGGTTATCCGGTGCTGAATGCGGTGCTGCGCGAGATGCTTAACGCCTAGTTCCCAGACAAGGCCCGCAGCAAATCATCAAGTTGTTCAAGAGATTTGTAACCGATAACCATTTTTCCACCCTCTGATCCGGCAGGATGATCAATGGTGACCTTCATACCAAGCGTGGCGGACAATTCATTCTCGATTTGCACGGTATCTGCATCCTTGGGAACAGGTGCACCTGGCACAGACCGTTTCTTGATCGCAGGGCCTTTTTTGGCCAACACCTCGGTCTCGCGAACAGAGAGTTTACGTTGAATAACTTCGCGCGCCAGAACCACCGCTTGATCATGACCAACAAGCGCACGGGCATGTCCTGTGGAGAGCTGACCATTGATCAGATAGGTCTGCACTTCTTCGGGCAGATTAAGCAGACGCAGAAGATTCGCAATATGACTGCGGCTTTTGCCAAGCGCTGAGGCAAGCTTATCTTGTGTATGACCAAACCGATCCATCAACTGCTTGTATCCGGTAGCCTCATCAACAGGGTTCAGGTCGGCCCGCTGGATGTTCTCGATGATCGCGATTTCAAGGACTTCAGTGTCATCGTAATCACGCACAAGAACAGGAATCTCATGCAGCTTGGCCATTTGTGCAGCACGCCAACGACGTTCACCCGCAACAATTTCATAGATCTCAGCATCCAAAGGTGACCGGCGCACAATCAATGGCTGGATGATCCCTTTCTCAGCGATAGAGGCCGCGAGCTCTTTCAGGGCATCTTCTGCGAAGGTCCGGCGGGGCTGATCCGGATTTGGTTGCACTTGTTCGATTGGCACGACGAGATCCGGCCGTTTTGGCGCAGATTGTGGCGCGTCATCTGCCGCGACATCGACATCGGACATAAGCGCAGACAGCCCACGCCCCAAACCACGTGATTTTTTGGTTGTGCGTGCCATCTAGGCGGCCCTCATTTTATTTGTTTTTTCAATAAGCTCGTTGGCCAAGGCGCGATAAGCAGCGCTGCCCTTCGATGCACTATCGTAAGTCAGAACGGGAATGGCAAAGGATGGCGCTTCGCTGAGTCGGACGTTGCGAGGGATAACCGTCTTGAACACCATATCACCCATGTTTTCGCGCGCATCATCCTCGACCTGGAGCGACAGATTGTTACGGCTGTCATACATCGTGAGTGCAATCCCTTCGATCCGCAGATCGGGGTTGGCTGTTTGGCGTACATCGCGAACGGTGAGGATAAGTTGCGACAGACCTTCAAGCGCAAAGAACTCACTTTGCAGGGGGACGATAATGGAGTGCGCCGCAACCATGGCGTTTACCGTCAATATATTGAGGGAGGGGGGACAATCTATCAATATATAGTCGAAGTCCAATGGATCAGTTGGATTGCCACGCAACACATCGCGCAGCAGAAAGCTACGTTTTGCGTTATCAATGAGTTCTAGGTCAGCTGAACTGAGATCTGTATTAGCCGGTATGATCGAGAGGCGGTCAATAGTCGTCTGTTGGATAGCACCTGCGAGGGTCACATCGCCCGACAGAAGGTCATATGTGGTGGCATCCCGTTGGTCATGGTCAATGCCCAGCCCAGTTGAAGCGTTTCCTTGCGGATCCAGATCAATGAGAAGAACGCGCTTTTTTCGCTCTGCCAATGCAGCACCAAGGTTGATTGTGGTTGTCGTCTTACCAACGCCACCTTTTTGATTGGCTATCGCGATGATTTTGGGGTCAGTTGCCACGCGGATTTATCCTTCGGATAGCGAGTATTCGAGCCTCAGGATCAGTGATACTGGGATAATCTTCAAGGTCAAATGACCAGTTCTTTTGCGCATCTGCAACTTCTTGTTGCCATTGGCGACCTTTGGGAAACAAAGCGACACCTTCTGTTTTCATATGCTTTTCGGCAATCGGAACTAGCCCAGATAATGCGGTAAGAGCGCGCGCTGATACAATATCTGCTTCTTGTCTCGGTGCATCTTCGATGCGTTGCGCAATGACATCAACGTTGAGCTTACACTCACGTACCGCTGTTCGTAAGAAAGTTGCTTTCCGCTGGTCGCTTTCGATCAGAGTGAACCATGCTTCGGGCCGAAATGATTTGGCCATGATGGCCATGATGATCCCCGGAAAGCCGCCTCCACTCCCAAGGTCGAGCCATTTATTGTAGGATTGTGGCGCAAATTGATAGAGCTGTACCGAATCAACGATATGCCGTTCCCAAAGAGACGCGACTGTGCTGGTAGCAATCAAATTGATTTTTGGGGTCCATTTAGCGACGAGAGCCGCAAAAGCCTCTAAATCTTCCATTGTTTCACGTGAAACATCTATACCCGCAACATGCGACACCATAACTTATGTTCCGGTCGCGCGTTGCTGTTTTTTCGTTGCAGCAATAATCAGCATCAACGCGGCTGGCGTCATTCCTTCTATTCGGCTTGCATGAGCAACACTTGTTGGCCGCGTGGCGGTTAACTTGGCCACGATTTCATTCGAGAGGCCTTTGATATCATTAAAGTTGAGATCACTTGGAATGAGCTGTTTCTCATCCCGCTCCATTGCGGCTATATCCCGTTCCTGCCGCGCAATGTAATGCGCATAGAGAGCGTCTTTCTTCACCTGATCTTGTATCTTATGCGAGATCGTCTCGACATCTGGATGTAAAACAGCCAAATGTGAAAAATCGAAATCAGAGAGCGCGAGGGCCTCCAGCGCTGTCTTCTGTGGCCCGTCAGAATTTAACTTAACACCTGTGCTAGCGATCTCTCTTGCTGAAAGTTTGATATCGGACAGCTTTTTCGTAGCATCCGCAATGCCTTCCATCTTCGCAGTGAAGTGGTCCCAACGCATGTCTCCCACACATCCCAACTCCCGGCCACGTGGCGTCAGCCGTTGGTCCGCGTTATCGGCACGTAGGGACAGACGAAATTCGGCACGCGATGTAAACATGCGATACGGTTCTGACACACCGCGCGTAATTAGATCATCGATCATTACACCAATATAGGATTCTCGACGGCTAAATTGGATGGGATCCAAGCTTTTCGTCTTGGCAGCAGCATTCAAACCGGCCACCAAACCTTGCGCCGCAGCCTCTTCATATCCTGTCGTGCCATTGATTTGGCCGGCCAGAAACAGACCAGGCACATCTCTCAACTCTAATGTGGCCTGTAGTGCACGTGGGTCTACATAATCGTATTCAATGGCATAGCCAGGTTGCAAAATAACAGCGTTTTCAAGGCCATAGATCGAATTTACATAGGCTTGCTGAACATCCTCTGGCAAAGATGTCGAGATACCATTTGGATAAACCGTATGATCCTCAACCCCTTCTGGCTCAAGAAAGATCTGATGCGATGTCTTATCGGCGAAGCGCACGATTTTATCTTCGATTGACGGGCAATATCGCGGGCCCACCCCATCGATCTGCCCGCCGTACATCGCCGACCTACCTAGATTTTCACGAATGATATCATGGGTTTTCTCATTGGTATGCGTAATCCGACAGTCAATTTGCGGCGCATATGTCCCTGTCGACAGGAACGAAAACAGAGTTGGGTCGTCATCACTCGGCTGCGCTTCGAGGTTATCCCAGGCGATTGTACGTCCGTCCAACCGTGGCGGCGTACCAGTTTTCAGCCGGCCCATGGGTAAAGCAAAACTATCCAGACGCTCTGCCATTTTCACGGAGGGATCATCGCCCATACGCCCACCAGGGCGTGATATATCACCTATATGGATGATCCCACGCAGAAACGTACCCGTTGTCAAAATGACGCTTTGCGCAGTCAGTACGCTACCGTCACGCATTTTTACGCCCGTGACCTGTGGTCCGGTCATGCACAAATCAACCGCTTCACCTTCAACAATGTCCAGATTTTCAAGGGCAATCAGCTCTGACTGCATCTCTTTCCGATAGATTTGCCGATCTGATTGCGCGCGCGGGCCCTGCACTGCTGGGCCTTTCTTGCGATTGAGAAGTCGAAACTGGATACCAGCTTTATCAGCGACACGACCCATGACGCCATCCATCGCATCAATCTCGCGCACCAAGTGACCTTTTCCCAAGCCACCGATCGCTGGATTACAGGACATTACACCAATAGATGCTTTCGTCAGCGTGACCAATGCCGTCCGCACATCCATACGCGCAGCGGCATGCGCGGCCTCTGCCCCTGCATGCCCGCCGCCAATCACAATAACGTCGTAGTCATGATGTTTCACGTGAAACACTCCCTACTTTCCGATGCAGAAGCTGCTAAAGATTTCATCAAGCACATGTTCTACATCAACGCGGCCAACGATGCTATCCACTGCTCGGATGGCGGAACGCAAGTCTTCTGCAACAAGATCAGTCATAACATCTGAGCGACTTAGCCCGTCCTGCGCGTCCCCTAAATACCCGATAGCGCGCATCATCGCTATACGGTGTCTTTCACGCATAGCAACGCCAACTTGGCCAACTTTCTCGGCCAGACGTGCAGACACTTCCGCAATCAGCAAATCAATCCCTTCACCGGTTGCCCCCGAAACCCCCAAAACACTTGCACCAAACAAATCTGATTTTGCCTGCACTATCAGATCGTCCGCACCAACATCTTCTACATTCTCAGTCGGGTCCAACAACAAATGTATTCTTAAGTCAGCCTGCTTTGCCCGTTCTTTCGCTCGCGTGACACCCAGCTTTTCCACGATATCATTGGTATTGCGCATACCTGCTGTATCCAACAACGTCACAGGCACACCATCTAGATCCATTTGCACTTCAATCACATCGCGTGTCGTCCCGGCAATCTCTGATGTGATCGCAACATCACGCCCCGCCAGTCTGTTCAACAAAGTGGACTTTCCTACATTCGGCGCGCCAATAATGGCTACCTCAAATCCACTCCGCAAACGTTCAGCGATACGCACCCCAGATGCCTCCCGGTCCATCTCTGCGCTGACTTCACCTAACAATGCATTCACTTCGGGGCTTACATCGACAGGCACTTCTTCATCTGCAAAATCAATCGTTGCTTCCAGCAAGGCAGCGGCGCGAATAAGCTTGACTCGCCAACTATCCGCCAAGGCACCCAAGGCACCCGAAAAGACCCGCAATGCCTGCTTGCGCTGGATCTCGGTCTCTGCATCAATCAGGTCGGCCAGTCCTTCAACTTCAGCAAGGTTAAGGCATCCGTTTTCCAACGCACGGCGTGTGAATTCACCTGCCTCTGCCGGGCGCAAATCCGGCATATCACCCAAGGAAGCCAAAACTGCATTCACCACCACAGGGCTGCCATGAAGGTGAAGCTCAACAACAGCTTCACCTGTAAAACTCTGCCCGGCCGCAAACCGCAAAACCAGCGCCTGATCCAATAACGTACCATCAGCCGCACGCAGCGCCCGCAAACCCCGATCAGTTGGTACCATCCCACACAAGGCTTGCGCTGCAACAACAGATTGCGGCCCGGAAATCCGAATAATGGCAACACCAGCACGGCCCTGTGCAGTTGCTAAGGCAAAAATCGTATCCATTGTTTAACCCATTGTTTTAGAACAATAAGTTACGTATTCATTGAATCAAAGAAGTCAGAATTCGTCTTGGTCTGCTTCAGCTTACCAATCAGGAACTCAATCGCATCTGTTGTCCCCATCGGGTTCAGGATGCGACGCAAGACATAGGTCTTTGCCAGGTCACCCTTATCAACCAACAGCTCTTCTTTCCGCGTACCAGACTTCAGAATATCCATCGCTGGGAATACGCGCTTATCCGCCACTTTACGATCCAGAACAATCTCGCTATTACCCGTCCCTTTGAATTCCTCAAAGATCACTTCATCCATCCGCGATCCAGTATCAATCAGCGCTGTCGCAATGATTGTCAGTGACCCGCCCTCTTCGATGTTCCGTGCCGCACCAAAGAACCTCTTTGGGCGTTGCAACGCATTGGCATCCACACCACCCGTCAACACCTTGCCCGATGACGGCACGGTCGTATTAAACGCCCGGCCCAATCGCGTAATCGAGTCAAGCAAGATCACAACATCCCGCTTATGTTCAACCAAGCGTTTCGCCTTTTCGATCACCATCTCTGACACGGCGACGTGGCGTGTCGCTGGTTCATCAAACGTCGATGACACAACCTCGCCTTTCACTGACCGCTGCATGTCCGTCACCTCTTCGGGACGTTCATCAATCAGCAGAACGATCAGATAACATTCCGGGTGGTTCTGCTCGATCGAGTTTGCGATGTTCTGCAATAAAACCGTCTTACCTGTCCGCGGTGGCGCCACAATCAAAGATCGCTGTCCTTTACCAATCGGCGACACCAAATCAATGATCCGGGCCGACCGGTCTTTCACCGTTGGGTCAGCCACTTCCATGTTCAGCCGCTCATCGGGGTACAGCGGTGTCAGGTTATCAAAGGCTACCTTATGCTTGGCCTTCTCGGGTTCTTCAAAGTTAATCCGCTCCACTGACTTCAGCGCGAAATAGCGCTCACTGTCATTTGGCTCTTTGATCACCCCTTCAACCGTATCGCCCGTCCGCAAAGAATGCAGGCGGATCATATCAGGCGAGACATAAATATCATCAGGACCAGGCAGATAGTTTGCCTCAGGTGAGCGCAAAAAACCAAAACCGTCCTGCAACACTTCCAGCACGCCATCGCCACCGATAACCCATTCCTCATCGGCCCGCTCTTTGAGGATGGCGAACATCATATCGCCCTTCCGCATGGTCGAGGCATTCTCGATCTCAAGCTCTTCAGCCAAGGACAACAAATCCTTTGGGCTCTGCGCTTTCAGATCAGCAAGGTTCAGACGGTGTTGTGACATGAATAAATCCTGATGCCCGCATCAAACCTGGGCATATCTTCTATTGGCGATGGAAAATCACTTTCCCGGACGGGAAGCACTTGTCCAATTAAGGACGGCAACACTCAGAGTCAACGACTGACTAGAAAGGTCTTACAACAACAGCGACGACGATAAACAACATCAACACAGTCGGCACTTCATTAAACAAACGATAGGTCCGGCCAGTGCGCGTATTTGTCCCGGCTGCAAATTCTTTACGCCGCGCACTCATCCAACCATGGGCCCCTGTCATGAGGATCACCGAAATCAGCTTGACCCAAGACCAAACAGCGCCCCAATCAAACGCACCAAGGCCGATCATGATCAAACCCGCAACCCAGGCCACAATCATCGCCGGGTTCATGATCACTCGAAGCAGCTTTTCTTCCATAACCTGAAACGTATGATCAAGTTCAGATCCAACAGCTGCCCGCTCTGCATGATACACAAACAATCTAGGCAAATAGAAAAGACCAGCCATCCAAGCGATCACTGCCATGATGTGTACGGCTTTGATCCATAAATAAATGCTGTCCAGTAAATTGATCATGCACTGTCGCCTTCCTCGCTTCGTTCCTCCTTAATAATTATTAAAGGAAAGAAAAGATGTTGTTGTTGTTTGTGTAGCGATTTTCTGTGGGTTCTTCATTCATCCTCAGAGTTATCCCAAGGATCATAAAATGAAAAATAATGGTAAAACTTCAAAGTTTATATAATAAAGCAACCAAAACAATGCGTTATAACTTTTACGATCTCTAGAAATATCACAAAACCATGGTTGACAGCCTACCGCCCATGATTCTTCCACATAGCCGACTTATCCATACCCACCGTGGAAGATTGTGAACGAACGAACGTAAGTCACTTGATCTTTATCAAAACTGCAATGAGATCCTAGATATGCCCAAAATCACCCGCCATAAGACACATGTTCTGTCCCAAAGGTTATCCACATGAACGAGACTATCATTCTCGCCTCCGGTTCAGAAATACGCGCCCAACTTCTCAGGAATGCAGGTGTGGATTTCGAAATATCAGTCGCGCGAGTTGATGAAGACGCGGTCCGTGCTTCATTGCAGGCGGAACATGCATCTCCACGCGATATTGCTGATACGCTGGCAGAACTCAAAGCCCAACGCGTGGCCACCCGCCACTCCGATGCCCTTGTTATCGGATGTGATCAAGTTCTGGCACTTGATCACGCTATCTATAGTAAGCCTGAAACCCCAGATGATGCGATGGATCAACTCAAATCATTGCGCGGGCAAAAACATCAACTCCTTTCAGCTGCTGTGATCTATGGCGAAGGCAAACCACTTTGGCGTCATGTCGGTGTGGTCAGACTTTTCATGCGTGATGCGTCGGATGCCTATTTGCACGACTATGTGGATCGAAATTGGGACAGCATCCAACATTCCGTCGGCGCCTATAAGCTTGAAGAAGAAGGAGTGCGACTTTTTACACGCATTGAAGGAGATTATTTCAATGTGCTTGGCCTCCCGCTCCTTGAACTCTTGTCATATCTTACACTTCGCGGAACATTGCCATCATGACCCAGATCCCGCGCGCCGGTGTGATCGGTAATCCGATCAGCCATTCCCTTTCTCCCAAATTGCACAGCTACTGGCTGAACCGTTACGGGATTGAGGGTGCATACACAGCGCTGCAAGTGACGGAAGACAAGCTTGAATCTACGCTTTGCGACTTGCCCGGAAAAGGTTTTATCGGGGCTAATGTCACACTGCCACATAAGGTTAGTGTGTTGCAGTTCGCTGACCAGGTCACAGACCGCGCCACGCTGATCGGTGCTGCCAATACACTGATTTTCAAGCAAGATGGCAGAATTTTTGCTGATAATACAGACGGCTATGGGTTCATGGCCAGTTTGCGTCAAGGCGCACCTGATTGGGATCCAAAGGCTGGACCTGCTGCAATATTTGGTGCGGGCGGCGCGGCGCGCGCGATTATCGTCGCCCTTGCTGATGCTGGTGTGCCTGAAATTATTCTCGCCAACAGAACCCGTGCAAAAGCTGAAGCACTGCGTGCAGACTTTGGGGCACGGGTCAGCATTGTCGACTGGGTGCAAGCCGACAAAATGCTCGAAGATGCAAACACGGTGATCAATACTACATCTTTGGGAATGACCGGCGCACAGGAATTCAAAGTTTCTCTTGATACGCTTTCACCCAAAGCGGTCGTGACAGACATCGTCTATACGCCCTTGCAAACGCCATTCCTTATTGCAGCGGCTGAAAGGGGCTGCACGACCGTTGATGGTTTGGGCATGCTCCTGCATCAAGGTGTTCCTGGCTTTGAACGTTGGTTCGGCCAGCGTCCAGAGGTTGATGAGGCAACACGCGCGGCAGTCCTGGCATGACCCATCTGTTGGGATTGACCGGATCCATTGGGATGGGAAAATCCACGACAGCAGACATGTTTCGTAACGAAGGCATCCCTGTTTGGGATGCAGACGCAGTTGTTCATGCCCTTTACGCAAATGGTGGTGCCGCCGTCGCATCAATTCAAGCAGCTTTGCCCGATGCCGTTGTTGATGGCGCTGTCAACCGCGCCGTCCTTAAAGACATGATCGCCGAAGACCTGAGTGTGATGGGTAAGCTCGAAGAAATCGTGCATCCGCTAGTGGCGCAGGACAGAGCGGCGTTCCTGAACGCACATGATGACCCGCTTGTCGTCTTTGATATCCCCCTCTTGTTTGAAACCAAGGCCGATGGCTGGCTGTCATCCGTCCTTGTCGTCTCAGCACCAGCCGATGTGCAAAAAGAACGGGTGATGGCCCGGCCCGGTATGACAGAAGATCAATTTGCACGGATCATGGCGCGTCAAATGCCGGATGCAGACAAACGAGCCGCCGCCGATCACATCATCGAAACACTGACGCTGGACGACACCCGTATCGCCGTGCGAAACCTGATCGCGGAATTGACAGGACAGACAGATGCGTGAAATCGTACTTGATACGGAAACCACAGGTTTTGAACCGCATGAAGGCGACCGGATTGTTGAAATCGGTGCTGTTGAACTGATGGGCCACGTCCCGACCGGGCGGACCTATCACCAATATATCAATCCGCAACGGTCCATGCCTGCCGAAGCCTTTGGCGTACACGGTATTGGTCCCGATCTGCTTGAACCTCCACAAGAACCTAAACCAGGGCAAGAAACGCTGCGTGATAAGCCACTTTTCAAGGACATCGCACAGGACTTTGTTGATTTCGTCGGTGATGCCAAGCTGGTGATTCACAACGCTGCCTTCGACATGAAATTTCTGAACGCAGAGCTGGGGTGGCTGAACCGCCCGCTTCTGCCAATGGATCAAGCACTTGATACACTTGCTATCGCGCGTCGCAAATTCCCCGGCTCGCCTGCATCGTTGGACGCGCTTTGTCGTCGTTTTGCCATCGATAACAGTTCGCGTACTTTACACGGCGCTTTGCTGGACAGTGAAATTCTGGCCGAAGTCTATCTTGAACTGATCGGTGGGCGGCAGCCCGACTTTGCTTTAGCGGCAGATACGCGCAGTCAAGCCGCAGGCGGCCAATCCGATGAGTGGCGCCCGATGCCGCGACCGGAACCGCTTGCACCGAAACTGACAAAAGAAGAAGCCGCCGCCCATGCTGCGTTTATTGAGCAGTTGGGCGACGGCGTGATCTGGAAAAACTGAAGCGGGTCGCTTAGTTGGCTTTCGCCTTTTCGGATTCAGCACGGCGCGCCAGTTCAGAACGATAAAGCGCAAGGAAATCAATTGTTTCAAGGTTAAGTGGTGGGAAACCACCGTCGCGTGTCACGTCGCTGACGATCCGACGCAAGAACGGGAAGGTAATGCGCGGGCATTCGATCAACAGGTAAGGGTGCATCTGATCTTCCGGCACGCCTTCGACGTGGAACACACCCGCATATTCAATCTCAAGCACGAAAAGCGGATCGCCCTTTTCTTTGGTTTTGCTTGTGATGTTCAGTTTTGTGATCACTTCATACTGGTTGTCCGTGCTGCGCTTGCGTGCATCAAGGTTTACCTGCACCTGAATTTCGGGCTGCGCATCACCGGTCACACCCTTTTGAGCGAGGATGTTTTCAAAAGACATATCGCGGATGTATTGCGCCAAAACGCGGCTGGTGATTTGCGGGGCGGCCGTTGGGGCTGCGGCGCCGTTTTCAGGTGTATCGGTCATTGGAAAGGGCTCCAGTTCAATAAGGTTCGCGCGTTCCTATCAGCCTAAATCTACAGGCTCAATCCCGCGTCCACTCTGAAGGGCCATCGTTGCGGCTTTTCTGCGGGGTCACATCCTCGAAGTCGCCATCAATGACACGGTCACCTGTTGGCTGTGGGCGCTGGGCCGGACTCTCGCCCATCTCAAAGCGCTGTACTTTCACTTTGGATTTTGCCCAGATGAACGCCTTGTGCCGGACGGCGGGCACCAAAAGTGAAAGACCAACCACATCAGTAAAGAAACCGGGGGTGAGCAAAAGCGCCCCAGCAAAAAGGATCATCGCACCGTGGGCCAAAGGTTCTGTCGGGTCCTGAAGCTCAGAGAAAGACCGTTGGAGATTACCAATCTCGCGCAGCCCTTGATTGCGGACCAAGTAGGACCCAGCGATCGCTGTCAGCAACACAATCAACAATGTCCACCAGACGCCGATAAATCCGCCAACCTGAATAAACAGGGCGATTTCGATCATCGGGACTGCGATAAACGCAAATAACAGCCACATAAGCTCCGGCCTTTCATAACATGTTCGGGGGTAAGGTGGACTCAGCCCCGCCTGCGACCTACATAAGGATCGAAAGGGCGTGTTTCCATGCCTTCCCTTGAACGAGGTCAAAATGAACTCTCCGCTTATTCAGCTTCTGGTGCTTGCTGGCATCGCTGTTTTCTTGATTTTGCGTCTGCGCGGTGTGCTTGGCACGCGCGAAGGTTTTGAGAAACCCGCCGTCACCCGGCCAGAGCCTTCTGCACGCGTTGGCAAACCTGAATTTGATGTGATCGAAGGTGGCCCTGATCTGGATATCACTGATCACGTTGAAGAAGGGTCCGATTCTGCCAAGGCCCTTGCGGATATGAAGCGTGCTGATCCTTCTTTCAACGTCAGTGAGTTTCTTGGTGGCGCGCGCGGCGCCTATGAGATGATTTTGATGGCCTTTGAAAACGGTGATCTGGACAGCATCGTGCCCTTTATCTCTGAAGATGTTTACGAAGCGTTTGCATCTGTAGTCGATGAACGCCAGCGTCAGGGTCTGACCATTGATGCCAAGTTCATCGGTATCAGCGACATGACGCTGACTGACGCCGCATTCGACGATGCCTCGCAAGAGGGTGAAATCTCGGTCCGGTTCAAATCTGAAATGACATCCGTTGTGCGCGATAATGCCGGCGATATTATCGAAGGCAGCGAAACCGAGATTAAACGTCAGAAAGACACGTGGACATTTGCGCGTAAAATGGACGCTGGTGATCCGAACTGGCGGCTTGTTGCCACCGGGGAATGATCGCCGCCACGATAAGGCTTTTTGGCCTTTCACTGACACTTGCGGGCAGCGCGATGGCCGAACCTACCTATACCCAACTGCGTTTTGATGACTTGCAAGGGTGGCTTGATGATGATCATCAGGCTGCCTTTGATGTTTTCACGAATACTTGCCGGGATTTGAACGATCCGCAGTGGGAGATCTTGTGCGATTTCGCCAAGACAAATCCGGACCCGCGTAGTTTCTTCGAAAAGTTCTTTCATCCCGTCCTGATCGAGGATGGAGATCCGATGTTGTTTACCGGGTACTTTGAACCGCAACTTTCAGGCTCGCGTGAAAAGGACGCGTCCTATCCCTATCCGATCTACGGAGTTCCTGACGATCTTGTTTTGGGAGAGCCCTATTTCACACGACGTGAAATTGACGAAGATCAGCCACTTGCTGGTCGCGGATTAGAGCTAGCATGGCTGGCCGACCCGGTTGATCTGTTTTTCTTGCAGGTACAAGGATCAGGCCGGATCAGCCTGCCTGATGGCACAATGATGCGTGTGGGCTATGGGGGAAAGAACGGACGCGATTATTCCTCTGTCGGCATGGCGTTGGTTGATCGTGGGGTATTTGAGCCGCATCAGGTCTCTGCCGCCGTAATCCGCGATTGGGTGTATCAGAACGGCGAAGAAGGCCGCGCGCTTTTGTGGGAAAACGAAAGCTATGTCTTTTTTCGCGAAGTCAGCGAAGTGCCTGCCGATCTTGGGCCTTTGGGGGCAATGAACCGGTCCATTACTGAAGGGCGTTCCATTGCGGTTGATCCAGCTTTTGTTACCCTTGGCGCGCCCGTCTGGATCGAAAAGGAAGGCGCAGAACCGTTGAACCGCTTGATGGTTGCCCAGGATACAGGTTCAGCGATTAAGGGGGCGCAGCGCGCCGATATTTTCTTTGGTACCGGGGATGATGCGGGTCTTGAGGCAGGCAAGATCAAGGATAGCGGCCGTATGATTGTGCTGTTGCCTACAACTATGGCGCATCGTTTGGTCGTGGCGCATCGATAATGCGCAAGCCGCGTCACCTATCCGCTGAAGAACGTGCACTTTGGGATCGCGTCGCAGAGCGTGCCACGCCTTTGCATCCCAATCGGGAAGAGCCTGCACCGGATGCTTTGCCGATATCGAAGGCAAAAAAACCAATCATGCCACGCGATCCCTTGCCAGATTTTCGCGTTGGGCAAAAGACGAGTGCCGCGCGTCGCCATGACGTCATGCGCCCGCTTGTTGATCGGTTGGCAGCCGCCCCGGTGAACATGGACAATAAGTCTTTCGGCAAGATGAAGCGCGGCAAGCTGAAACCCGAAGCACGGATTGACCTGCATGGCATGACAATGGCCGAAGCACACCCAGAGTTGGCTTCATTTATCATGCGCTCTCAATCTATGGGCCGCCGTTTGGTTTTGGTGATCACCGGTAAAGGCAAAGACCGTGATGATGGCGGGCCGATCCCCACGCGCCATGGCATCTTGCGCCACCAAGTGCCGCAATGGTTGGCGCTGCCACCGCTTAGCCCTTTCATTTTGCAGGTAACGCCAGCGCATCTGAAACACGGCGGGCATGGGGCGTATTACGTCTATCTACGGCGCAACCGATAGGGCTTGGCGCGCTGTTCGTGTTGGAATGATCAAAATAAGTGCGGCAAAGGCAAAGGCGGCAGCATAGCCCAGCATTTGGGTTTCAAATCCAACACCTTGGTCAATGAGCCAACCGCTCAACCCTGGACCAAGCGCCGATCCCAATACCATCAGTGCTGCCGCCGCTGATTTAATCGCGCCCATGTGCTTGGTCCCATAAAACTCGGCCCAGCAGGCATTCAACAACGTGACCTGACCACCCCCGGCGGTGCCCATTAATACAACCGCCAGTGCTGTCCAACCTAGTGATGGCGCATACCAATGCAAGATAAATGCGATCACATAGGGGATCAGGTAAAACGGCAAAAGCCGGGTCGCCCCAAACCGGTCAATCGCCCAACCATAGGCGATCGTTGAAAGCGAAAGTGCCAGCGTTCCAAGCGGAAAGACAGACACAAGCGAAAGGTGTGACCACCCTTTGATCTCGGCAAAATGTGCCTGATGGAACCAAAACGCTGTCCCGAACCCTGAAAATGACATCACGGCCGGGATCATGGTCCAAAACAGGGGGTGGCGCAGCGCATCGGCACGCGTCCAATGCTTGCCACCCATCCCCGTGGCTTGCGTTGTTTCAGCCATGGATTGCGGTGTGCGTTCCAGCCTCAGCAAACGATAAAGCACAAAGCACGCCAAGACGCAGAAGCCTGCAAAGCAGACCCAAAGGGTGCGCCAGTCGATAAATGACTTCAGCCAGACCATAATCAGCGGCAAGGTTGCTTCGCCCAGCATGAACCCAAAGGCGGTAATCGCCAATGCGCGTCCGCGCGTGGCGATAAACCAACGGGATATCGCGACGGTCCCAACATGGTGGGTCATCCCTTGGCCAGTAAAGCGCAGTGCGAAAACGACAAAAGGCAGTAACGCGGCTACAGCGTTGAACGCCATGAACAGACAGGCCGACGCCAGCATCAGGACCACTACAATCCCAATCGTCCTTACTCTGAACCTGTCGGCCAATCCACCCGCAAAAACCATCAGGATCGCCGACGCCCCGGTGCCGACCATATAGATCAGCCCCCAATCACCGTTGGATAACCCATAGGCCGCACGGATTTCCCCGCCAAAGATCGAGATAAAAAAGGTTTGCCCAAAGCTCGACAAGAACGACAGCAATGCACCCGTCGCGAGGAAGGGCGCGTTTTCGCGGATAAACGCAAAGTATCCAGTCGGTTGGCTCATCCCGCTTTGATGATCCGACTAGGGCAAAGTTGAAACCCTAAATCGCGTCAAAGCACATAGCGGCTTATATCCGTCGACCGCGACAGCTCACCCAGATGTTCCTCGACAAAGGCTGCATCAATGGCAATGTCATCGCCCGCGCGGTCAGGCGCGTTGAAGGATAGATCTTCGAACACACGTTCGATCACAGTGTAAAGGCGGCGTGCGCCAATGTTTTCCACGCTTTCGTTGACCTCTGCTGCGATCTTGGCCAGCGCTTTTATCCCGTCTTCGGTGAAATTCACAGTGACCTCTTCGGTTTTCATCAAAGCCGAATATTGCAGGGTCAAAGCGTTGTCCGTCTCGGTCAGGATGCGGACGAAGTCATCTTCGGTCAGCGCACGCAATTCAACGCGGATTGGTAGACGGCCCTGCAGTTCGGGCAATAGGTCGGATGGTTTGGCCACGTGAAATGCGCCGGATGCGATGAAAAGGATGTGGTCCGTCTTGATAGGCCCATGTTTCGTAGAAACGGTGGTGCCTTCGATCAGTGGCAGCAGGTCACGCTGTACCCCTTCGCGTGACACATCGGCCCCGCGCGCATCGGCACGGGCGCAAACCTTGTCGATCTCATCCAAGAAAACGATCCCGTTTTGCTCGACCGCTTCAAGTGCTGCTTTTGTCACGGTCTCATCGTCCAGCAGCTTGTCTGCTTCATCCGCAATCAGCGCTTCATAACTGCTTGCAACGGTCATTTGCTTTTTAACCGTGCGGCCGCCCATTGCTTTACCAAATAGATCGCCAAGGTTCATCATGCCGCCCATTCCGCCAGGCTGGCCGGGTATTTCGAAACCGCCCATCGGGTTGGAATTGTCAGCTAGTTCAAGCTCGATGATGGTGTCATCCAACTCGCCTGATTTCAGTTTCTTGCGAAACATCTCGCGCGTTGCATCGCGGGCGTCCGTTCCAGCGACTGCCGTGATGACCCGATCTTCTGCTGCGGCGCGCGCCTTGGCCTTCACATCTTCACGCATGTGTTCGCGGGTGTCGATGATCGCAGTATCAACCAGATCGCGGATGATCTGTTCAACATCACGACCCACATAACCGACTTCGGTAAACTTCGTCGCTTCAACCTTCAGAAACGGTGCACGCGCCAGTTTTGCCAAGCGGCGCGAGATTTCGGTTTTGCCGACACCCGTAGGCCCGATCATCAGGATGTTTTTTGGATAGACTTCATCACGCAAATCATCGCCCAATTGCTTGCGCCGCCAACGGTTTCGTAGCGCTACCGCGACAGCGCGTTTGGCATCTTTCTGGCCGATAATAAACCGGTCGAGTTCCGAGACGATTTCGCGGGGGGTTAGGTCAGTCATAGTGATCCTTAAACTTGTGAAGGCGGCAGGCGGTGCAGCGGGATAAATCCGGGCATCAGGCGCAGAACGCGTGCCCTGATCCGTTCCCAAAATGCACCAAGAAGAAGTAGGACGATACCGAGGATCAGTACGGTCCATGCGGCCCCGTTACCCTCGAAAACAGTGGCGGCGAGTGCAACGATATAGCCGATGGCCGCAATCAGAAACGACCGGCGGTCGATGACAATTGCGACGGCGGCGAAGAGCAAGAGAACACCGAGCAGGATCAGGTTTGATCCCCCGTTTTCCTGGTCCAGCAGTGACAGCGCCATGGTGTTTACCAAAGCGGGTGCTGCGACCACATGCAGCCAAAACCCATTGGCAGAGCGGCGGGTGACCCGGTGTGGGTCGGTCATGTCGAACATCATGGCGACAGCGAAGACAAGGATGCCCAAGATAAGGGTGATCCAGGCAAAGGGGCCGCCGGCGGAAAGCAGAAAGAATTCGCTTACATCAGCGATGCGTCCTTCGCGACTGCCCGCATAGACGATGGCAACGATGAACAGCCCTATGGCGATCATTGCCATGGCAAAGGGCACGCGGAAGCGCCACCAGTAAACAAGAATGGCCAATGTCGCCAACAACAACGGGAATGGCACGCTGGAATAGTCGTTTTGCGCGATCATAAAGGGCTCTGACAGAACGGAGGTAAAGCCAAAGGCAGCGTTTGCTGCAAACATAACCGATAGCGCAATCGCCGGGGCAACCATGCGCCGTTTGCGGACAAAGTATTCGGACAAAAGCCAGAGGAAACCTGCGCCAATCAGCGATACCCACATGGCATAATCTTGCAAATTGATGATCTGACCGCCCAGGACCAGCCCGACAACGCCCCACCAGCCCGAGGCAAGGATCAGCAAACCGATCACGATGAAAATCTCATTGAATCCTTTGAACAGTTCAAACGGTTCATCGCCGGGGTGCAGATTTTCACGCGCACCACGCCTGCTGTCGGACAGGCTGATCAGACCTGCGGCCTGCTTCTCGTTGATCAACCCACTGCCAACGGCAGCTTTGAGATCATCGCGTTCGATCATGCTTTGATAGCCTCAACCGTCAAATTGCCGTTGGTGTAGACGCAGATATCCGCTGCAATCGCCATCGCTTCGCGGGCAATCGTTTCGGCGTCTTTCTTACTGCCCATCATGGCGCGGCCTGCGGCCAATGCAAAGTTCCCGCCGGATCCAATGGCTGCGATATCATGTTCTGGTTCCAGCACATCGCCTGCGCCGGTGATCACCAGCAATTCTTTCCCATCACTGACGATCAACATTGCTTCCAGCTTTTGCAGGTATTTGTCGGTGCGCCAGTCTTTGGCCAACTCGACCGAGGCGCGGGCCAGCTGGCCGGGCGTTGCTTCTAACTTCTTCTCCAAGCGCTCCAACAGTGTAAAAGCATCCGCCGTCGATCCCGCAAATCCGCAGATCACATCCTGCCCACCCGGTGACAAGCGACGCACCTTGCGCGCGGTGCCCTTGATGACCGTTTGACCAAGACTGACCTGCCCGTCGCCTGCAATCACAACTTGCCCGCCTTTGCGGACACCGATGATTGTTGTGCCGTGCCAGCCGGGGAATTCTTCACTTGCCATTGGTCGCTCCTTGTCACTTAGGCCTATATGGCGGGGTGATGGGGGGCAAACAACCCCGGACGGGTTGTTCAAGGCGCGGGGCACCGCTAGCGTTCGGCGGATGAATGCCCGCGATACTGTTACGTTTTACCTGCCACCCCACCTGCGCAAACAGGCGGAACGAGGCAATCACAACTTTATTTCGAAGGTAAGCGAGGTGCTGACAAGCGCTGGGCTAATCGTCGCTTTTGATGGTGACGATGATCTTGCGCGCCTGCGCGCAGTGGCCCGACCGGGGCGAGGAATGTATCTGATGGACCCACCTGCGAACGCGCGCGGGCTGACCTTTCGCAAGACCTATATTTATCCGTTCTGGCATATTGAAAAAGAGGCTGAGCGCTGGAATTGGCCGGTGGCACAAGACGTGTTTGATCGGCGGAAAGTCGATGCCCGCAAGGCTGCGAATTTTTACCGGTTTTGGCGGCGACGCCTGTTTGATGATGCACCTGATCATGCCCGCAAGGACGGTTTTGTATATGTACCTCTACAGGGGCAACTTTTGCGCCAAAGGTCGTTTCAGTCATGCAGCCCGTTGGACATGATCAAAACGGTATTGGCCCATGATCAAAAGCGGCAGGTTGTCGTCACCTTGCATCCGTCCGAAACTTACACAACTGCAGAACAAAAGGCGTTGGAGGCGCTGGCCTCTGAGGATGACCGGTTGATAGTCGACCGGGGAGGATCGCCCCGATATCTGCAAAACTGCGACTATATCGTAACCCAAAATTCCGCCGTTGGCTTTGAAGGTTATTTTTTTGGCAAACCTGTGGTCTTGTTTGCGAAATCAGACTTTCACCATATTGCCTTGAATGTCGCGGATTTAGGACCGGAGCAGGCATTCACAGCAATGGACGACCACGCACCGAATTATGCGGCATATCTTTATTGGTTCCTGCAATTACGCGCGATCAATGCAGGACGGCCAGAGGCGAAGAAACGAATTGCCGCGTCTTTGCGCTATCACGGCTGGCCCGTTTGAATGAAAAAAGGGCGCCGCAATGGGCGCCCTTTCAGAAAACTCTGTCGGGCTGCTTAGATGGATTCCTCGATCCAGCCTTGTAGTGCGGCCTTGGGTGCGGCGCCCGCTTTGTTGGATACAACTTCACCGTTCTTGAAGACGAACAGCGCAGGAATGCCACGCACGCCCATTTGGGCGGGTGAGTTCGGGTTCTCGTCGACGTTTACTTTGACGATCTTGACCTTGCCTTCCATCTCGGCCGAAAGCTCTTCCAGAGCGGGGCCGATCTGTTTGCATGGGCCACACCACTCTGCCCAGAAATCCACGACAACGGGGATATCGGAATTGCGGACTTCGGCGTCAAAGGTTGCGTCGGTGACTGCTACGGTTGCCATTGGGGTGCTCCTTGGCGAAAAAACATTGGAGACTGAAACTAGGAACCCTGCCGCCGCTGGTCAAGATGTAGCAGCTGTGTTCAGCGCTTCGTGAAGATGTTGTTGGGGTATTTCGGTCAATGTCCCGTTATGGGTCCAAAGAATAGCCGTTTTGATGGTGTGATCGGGGTAGATCAAACGCAGTGCATGGTCATAGGCGGCCAACTGGCGCTGCAGACCTAGGGGAGTTTGCGTGGGCGTTTCAGGGACCAGCCTGTTTGATTTGTAATCAATTGCCGTGATCATATCCAGCCCGATGATCAGCCGATCAATCGCCCCATGAATGCGGCCAAGGCCGGGGATGTCAGCCGTCACAACGACCTCGGTCAAGGCATCGGCCTGCCAAAGCCACGCAAGGTCGGGCTTGTCGATCAAGGCGATAACCTCTTCAACCAATGTGGCATCGTCGGTTTGCAACAGTTGCAGCCCAAGCTTGTGTCGCCGATCTTTCGCGACCATTGGCAAATGCTCAAGCAGCAGGTGAATTTGTGTCCCCCGCGCCAATGCATCGTCGATATCGTCACCAGCGGGATCACCTTTCATGATTTTATCACCGGGCAATTCTGATGGGGCGATTGTCTTGTTGGATTGTGGGATCGGCAATTCACCAAAATGCGGCGGTGCGACCTTTATCTTTGGCTTCGCATCCTTTGTAACCAAATCGGGCGCATTCCAATCCAATTCTGACACGCGCCGCAGAGGCATGTCACCAAGCATCGCGTCATAATCACCGCGCCTGCCCATTCCATCAGCGACAATGTTGTACCAACTCGCATCACCTTCCCCGACATCGCCCGCGGCACCCACGATCAGCCATTTTTCGGCACGTGTCATTGCTACGTAAAGCAACCGCATCCGTTCGCGCGCTTGCTTGGCGATAACGGTATCGCGCAATTCGGCCACGACAGGGGCCGAAGACTTTGCCGGGGTCTTCCAAATCAAGTGATCGCCGGCTGGCAACAGTTCTTGTTTTACCTGCACATCGCGTTTGGCGGTGTCGGGCAAAATGACAATCGGCGCTTCCAGCCCCTTAGCGCCATGCACGGTCATCACGCGAATGCGGTCACCTTGACTTTCCATCTGGCGTTTCACTTCCAGTTCGTCGGTTTCCATCCAGGTCAGGAAGCCGGTCAAACTGGGCACGCCCGTGCTTTCGTAAGCAAGGGCTTGGGACAGCAACGCGTCAATTCCATCTTCAGCTTCTGGCCCCAACCGGGCAAGCAACCTGCGCCGCCCATCATGCCGGGTCAGGATGCGTTCGATCAGGTCATAAGGACGCAGGAAGTCGGACTTGCTGCGCAGGTCGTTCAGAATTGCAAGGGTTTCGGTATGGTTAGAGTTGCGCAATGCTTCCCACAGGAAACTGCCTTTGGGCCGGTGATGGGCAAGCGTAAAAAGATCCTGCTCGGACCACCCAAACAGCGGGGATCGCAGGGCAGAGGCGAGTGACAAATCATCTTCAGGCAAAGCCAGAAAGCTGAGAACAGCGGCAAGGTCTTTCACGGCCAATTCGGCCCCGACCCGTAGCCTGTCAGCGCCTGCGATCTTTAGATTAGCGGCTTTACAGGCGCGAATGATCTCAGCAAAGAGTTCGGACCGGCGCTGTACAAGGATCAGGAAATCGCCCTCTGTAATGGGGCGGCGGTTGTAGGTTCCGGTGTTATCGATTTCTTCGGGGATCGTTTCATGCCCGATGATATGTTTGATCTGTTCCGCAACGCGCTGGGCCATCAGCACGGTGTGATCGGTGGCGCTGGGCTCATCAACAGGTTTGAACCATTCGCGATTATCCTCGACGATGGACTTTTCAATCACTGGCCACAAGTCGACGCGACCGGGCATGTTTTCCTTGAACGCGATATGGGTCAGTGTGTCGTCCATCCCTTCTGCGCGGTCCCCAATAAAGGTCTGATCTACGACGGAAAGGATCGCTTGGGAAGATCGGAATGAATGGTCCAGTGATGTGACCTCAAACGGTTTATCAATTGCCCGGTGTGCATCGCGGAAATGCGCCTTCATCTGGTCAAAGGCCGCCGGATCAGCCCCTTGGAACGAATAGATCGACTGTTTCTTATCACCCACAACGAAGACGGTCCGTTCCCGATCCATCCGCGCGCCTTCGCCTGTCGCAAACTCTTGCGTCAGTTGCTCAATGACCGCCCATTGGGTTGGGCTGGTGTCCTGCGCTTCGTCCACCAGTATGTGATCGATCCCACCGTCCAGCCGGAACAGCACCCACTGCGCGACATCCCTGTCGGTCAACAGCGCCTTGGCCTTGCGGATCAGATCGTCGAAATCAAGCGCGCCCATGGCGAGTTTGCGCGCCTCATATGCAGGGACAAAGACGTTGGCGAAATCATAAAGCGCTTTGGTGCGGTCCAGTGCCAATAATCCCAGCCGATAGGGGCGCATGTCTTCGACACGCCCCATCAATGGTGCGATATCTGCCATCAGATCTTCGTTTGCGGCGCGCGTTGCCTTGGTGGGCAGGGTGTTGGTTTTGGCCGTGAATGGTGCTTTCGCGCCTTCACCAGTCAGAAAGACGTTTTCGAGGACCGCAAGAATGTCATGCGGTGCATGTGCGTTGCTGATGATTGGGCGCAAGGCGTTTGCGGCTTTGACGTCATTGGTTGAACCCGCCGCACAGGCGTTCACGAACCGCGACAGCAGTTTTTCGTCAAAGACATCATCAAGCAGCGTTTCAACAGTAAGGTCTTCTGGGATACCAAGCGTTTCATTGATCGATGCAAAATCGCGTTTCTGATGGAAATATTCGCGCTTTCCGGCGATTTCAGCCGTAAATTTATCCAATTCGCTGCCGGTGAAATGTGCAAGCAGTTGATGCACGACATCTGCCTGTGGACCCACCACCATCTCATCAACCACCTCTGCCCGCAAGATTTCTGCGGCCCGATCTTCCATCTCGCGGAATTGTGGGCTGACCTGCGCTTCCAATGGAAAGCGCCGCAGCACGCCTGCACAGAATGAATGGATGGTTTGGATTTTCAGACCACCGGGCGTTTCAATGGCGCGGGCAAAAAGGGTGCGGGCCTGCGCAAGTTGCGCCCCATCAATCTGGCGATCAACGCCTAAAGCCACCAATTCGGCGCGCAAGTCATCGTCCGCCATCATGGCCCATGCGCCCAAACGCTGGAACAGGCGGTTCTGCATCTCGGCTGCGGCGGCTTTGGTGTATGTCAGGCACAGGATGTTCTGCGGTGAGACCTCTTCCAGCAGCAATCGCGCCACGCGGTCGGTCAGCACGCGTGTTTTGCCGGACCCCGCATTGGCCGATAGCCAGGTCGAGGTGCGTGGATCGGCGGCATCAACCTGTCGTTGGGTTGCAGCATCGCGGATCATGTCAGCACCTGTGGGTCAGGGTCGTCGCTGGTGCCCCATTCGCCGTAACGCGACAGATGATCATAATCGCTTTGGTCCGTTTTTGAAAATAACGCGAGGCGAGCCGTATAGCCGCGTTTGGGGTCGTGCCAATTGGCAAAAAGCGCCTCTAACTCGCCCCAAACCTGATTGGGTGGGTTGTCATCGAGCGGCGCCGGCACTTTTTTCATAGCCGCATTTACCCCGATAAAGGTGGCGCCAGCGACCGACATGGGACCAAGGCTTTCGAACGCGCCAAGCTCCACCATCGCCGCCTCTAGCAAGAGCTGCTTGTCAAAGGTCAGTTGCTGATTTTTGGTCGGAACCGCCCCGGTTTTATAGTCATAGATCAGCGCCGATCCGGTGTCTGTCAGGTCAATTCTGTCGGCCTTGCAGGTCAGCAAAACACCAGAGGGTGCGACAAAAATCTCGCCAAAGGCTTCGATCTTGTTCTCGGTCGCAAGAGTTTGCCGTTCTGCCTCATCCGCCAAAAACTGATCGGCGGATCGTTCCATCCGTGCCATCCACTGTGCGCGGATTGTTGGCCACGGGCAATGTGCGGCAAATTCTTCGGCCGCGATTTGCATCAATGCATCTTTGTCATTCGCCCCGTGTCCGGAACGTATGAAACGCTCAAGAATGCCATGCACGATTGTGCCGCGCAGGGGCGCATCTGCGGTGGGCACCAGCGGGTCGAGGGGGCTGAGGTGCAGCGTGTTGCGTGCATAGATCGCGAAAGGATCGCGGATCAGCGTTTTGATTTGGGTCACGGAAAGCTTGCCTGGTCGCGCAGCGATGGGCGGACAAGGCGAAGGGCGAGGTTGCGCTGGAACCCGGTTTTCAGGCGTGGACAGAGCGGCCGCCATCGCACACCAACGTCCGCCCTCGGCGCGCATCGCTTCCAGCGCATCGGGTCCGTTTTGTTTCGGCAGACCTTTCAACAAATTCGTCAGCCGGTTGACCCAGCGTGACGGCACAGTTTCCGCATCGGCCGAGCGTTTCGCCCGTGTGATCCATACCTCGCGCCCGGCAACCGCTTGTTGATAGTCATGCGCCGACAGTCCAATCCGCCGTTCTGGCAGCAAAAGCCCCGCCTTGGCCCGCATGACCCTGTTCAGCCAAGGATCGGGGGGTGGTGCTTCGGGCCAAACGCCATCGTTCATGCCGCCCAGAATGGTCAGATCAACGCCCTGTACCCGCGCCTCAAGCGTTCCCCAGATCAGGATGTCGGGGTGGCCCGCATCGCGATCCCGCACTGTGCCTTCGGCGATGACCGCCCCAAAAAGGGCCGCATAGTCCCGTGCGGTCATGGTGCCGCCTGCGCTGGCAACTTGGATCAGGTTATCGCAGGTTTTGCGTGCTTCGCGTCCTGCCGCTTCGTCCCAAAGGCCGCCTGATCCGTCAGCGGCGGGGCCTGCGCACAACTGTGTGGCAACGGTGAGGTGCTGATCCAGATGGTCAGATAATGTCTGGCCGTGCGCCGTTTCCAACCCGGCGATCAGCTGTGCGAGCCAACCTGCCCACCCGGCGCGCTCTGTCCCTGTCTTTGCCCATGTCAGCAGATCTTCCGGTTTTGGGAAGGGCGGCCCATACCGGCGCAGGTATAGTTCAAGATCGCGGGTATGGCGCAGGTGTTCGCCGCGGTCGTCCCGCCCGGAATGGCACAGCGGGTGTTTTAGCAGGGTCAGCAATGCCTCACCTGTCAAAGGTTTACCAAAAAGGTCCGCGACATGGCGTAAAAACCGCCCCGGCGGGGACAGGGCAAGGGGCATACCGGCACTGTCGTCAGGCTTGATATCCCAACGGTCGAGGGCAGCCGTCACCTGACGGGTCAGCATCCGATCAGGCGAGATCAGGGCGGCAGTGATCCCATCCTTTGCCGCTTGGCGCAGGCGCAGCGCAATGGTTTCTGCCTCAGCGCGGGGCGAGGCTGCTTCTACCAAAGTCAAACCTTTGGTCGCGTCGTGCAGATCGCCAAGATCAGGGCCTTCCGCCAGCCACTGGTCTGTCACAGGCGCGGGGCGCAGTGATAGGGAAATCAGCGCGTTGCGCGCTGGGTGCACTGGCGCTTGTCCGGACCATTCGCCAACATCATTTCGCCCAAACCCGATCAGGTCCATCAGGCGGCGGAAGCGGAATTGCGGATGATCCTCTGCGGTCAGATCATCATCCATTGCGTCCCAGACGTGATCAGGCAGATCGAAATCGAACCCCGGCAGGATGATTGCACCCTGTGGCAGCTTGGCGACCGCCTGCATAAAGAGTGCCGTCGCGCCGCGCGATCCGGTTGATCCTGCAATGAGGATGGGATGTATCGGCGGTTCTGTCTCCCAATTTGCGGCAAGTGTTTCGATCACCATGCGTTGCCGCGCTTCTTTATCGGGTGGTTCATTTTGTTGGTCAAAGAACGGGGTGATGATCTTGAGAAACGCCAACGCGCGTTCCCAGTGTCCGGACTGATCGGTGACATCGAGACCAGTGATCACATCGGGTTTCACACCTTCGCCCTGCATTTCATCCATGAGTTTGGCAAGGCTGTCGGACAGATCATAAAGTGCCGCACGCGGCGCAAGGTCAGGTTCCTGATCAAGTAGTTTGGCCACGAATTGCGATAGCTCCAATCGCCGCCGCAGGGGTGACACCGCAGGTGGCAAATCAAGCGAGACCGGATCGTTTGCAAGATCGGTGATCAGGCGGATACGGGGCAGCAAACGCGCTGGGCCCGCGTCAAAAACCGCCCTGATGCGGCGTTGCATGCGGGTTGTGTTGACGTAGATTTCAACCCGAGCCAGATCGGTCGGTGTCATATCTGCGGTGCGCGCAAGCAGCCCGGCGACAAGCCCTTCGGCAAAATCAACGCCGGGTGGGCTGGCAAAGATGCGCGGTTTGGTTGCGGGGTCAAACATCCAGCATTGCCTCGGCTGCTTCAATGCTGGACGGTTGCCCAACATCGCACCATTGCCCGTCGTAAACGGTGCCATAAAGGCCGCCGCGCGCGCCGATAATGTTCCATGCGATATTCAGCGAAAACGCGGTTTCTGCGATCTCAGACAACACATCGGTTCGCAGGATTTGCAGGCCGGTATAAATGGCTTCTGGCGCGCGATGCAGTTGACCGTTTGCGTCGATATGGAAATCACCTTTGCCAAGGTGGCCAGAAACGTTGCGCTTTTCCACGAGTAGCAGGAGTGCCTCCATTTCGGGCCGCCATGCCTGCAGGATGTGCCGTATCGGGTTAGGGCCATTCCAGACGGCGTCGGTGTTCATGGTCAGGACCGGATTGCCATTCAGAAGCGGCAATGCCTTGCGCAAACCGCCACCGGTTTCCAAAAGCATATCGCTTTCATCAGAAAAAATGATGGGCTGGCCGGCAAGATGGTCGCGGATCATATCGCCGTGGTAGTGTAGGTTGACGACCTTTTTGCTAATGTCGGTGTCTTTGGCAAGATCAAGTGCGTGGTCGATCAGCGCCTTGCCTGCCACCTTGATCAACGGCTTGGGTTTATCCGCCGTCAATGCCCCCATGCGGGTGCCAAGCCCGGCGGCGAAGAACAGGATTGGCATGCTCATGCGACCAGCCTCGCCAGTTTTTCTGGTGTTGGCGCGGGCACAGTATCCAACACCGCTTGTTGTAGGTTGGCAAGTGCCGGGTCTTGGAGGTCTTGCAGGATATGGCCCCAAACGCGCGGCATGAAATCAAGGTAGCGCGGTTTTCCCATCTCAGTCACGAGGCGCGCAAAAACACCAAGGATGCGTAGGTTACGCTGCACGGCAAGACAAGCAAACGTTGTTTGAAACTGGCCCTTTGCGCGGGTGCTGTCGGTGAAATACTGGATCATTTCTGTGGCCACGCTTGGGCTGACGTCGCGCCGGGCATCCCGTAAAAGCGAGGCAAGATCATAGCCTGCGGGTGCGATGAAAGCGTCTTGAAAATCCAGCAACCCAACTTTGTCATGGCCCGTTAGATTGGCCCGCCAAATCAGGTTTTCGGCATGGAAGTCACGTAGGGCCAGCGTATCAGGATCGGGTGCAAATTCTGCCAGCGCATGATGCACTTGTGCGCAAAGATCATCAGTGGGCGCGTGGCTGTAATATGGTCCAATGATCGCGACCATCTCGGCACCGACGGCAGGTGTCATCTTTTTAAGATGGGCGGGGGGCGTCACTTCTTCCAGCCGCAGCAGGATATCTGCGGCAGACCGGTAAAGTATCATCTCATCTGATGGCATGTCCTGCAGCCATTGCGCAAAGTCATTTATCCCCAAATCGCTTAGCAGCAATAGCCCGTTTTTGGGGGCATGCCCGAGGATATCTGGTGCGGCAAACCCATGCTGGCAGAGCAGATTTGCTATATCAACAAAGCTTCTTGTGTCTTCGCCGTTTTCGGGCGGCGCATCCATCAGAATTGCCGTTTCGGGCCCGGACGACAGACGTAGGTAACGGCGCGCTGATGCATCACCGGCCAGCGGGGTTTGCGCCCAATCTTGCCATGGGCCACCGGCAAGGAAATCTGCGATGATGGTGGCGCGGTCAGGCATTCAAGCCTCGCAACCTGTCGGGCCAAGGTGAGGGTCCCGTGATTGTCAGGTGATGTTGGTCCTCTTGTGCTTCAAAGGCTAGTGTCAGCGCTGTTTTGGGTGCGACGTCGCCTAACCGATCCGGCCATTCTATTAGGCATATCGCGGTTTCAAATGCCTCACTTAAACCCAGCTCCAATGCTTCATCCGGGTGCGTCAGCCGATAAAGATCGCAATGCCAGATATCACCATTTTCATCGTCATAGGTTTGCACCAGAGTGAATGTAGGAGAGGGGACATCTTCCATCCGCCCAAGGCGTGCGCGGATCAGGGCGCGGGCGAAGGCGGATTTGCCTGCGCCAATCTGCCCATCCAGCAAGAGCGTGTCACCTGCCTTGAGGTATGTTGCGATTTTCGCTGCCAAAATGCCGGTGGCTTCTTCATCGTCCAGAGAAAACGCAAACAAGGTGTGGGTCATAACCCGACATTATGGGGTTGCGACGGCCCTGCAAGCGGAAATCAGCGCTTGCCAGCTTCGATTGCCATATCGCGCATCATCAGCTTGCGGATTTCGGGCCTTTTTGGTGGTGCGATTGCAAAGCGCACGAGCGTCATCCCGCTTGCGATAGGGTCCGCATGGCAGGCCAAATGTCGCCCGTCCTCCATCAGTATCGTGTCTGACCATGGCGGTCTGGTACCAAGTTGCTGGATGAAATCACGCATGTCATGCCACATTGACGATGGGATACAGTGGTTTTGCCAAACCTTCATCTCAGACGGTAAGATGCGGTGTTCGAGCACCTTTTCCGGCCCGTTGGACCAAAGGGTAGTGTAGGCGCGATTGGACATCACCAATGTGCCGGTCGCTGAAAAGACTGCAATGGCGTCGGACAGCGTATCAAGTACGGCTTGGCCGGTTTCGATGTCACGGCGGAAGCGCCGTGTCAGCGACACCTCTGCGGTGATATCTTCGAATAGCAAGGCAAAGGCGCCATCTGGATGCGGCCGCCCGGTGACGCGGTAGGTCTGCCCGTCTGGCAGTGCCCAGTTCTTGCTGTAGGTTCCGTTCTTTGCGGCTGTTTCAACAGCCGTGAATTGTTCGCGCCATGATGTATAATTCTTGGGTTCAGGCATCATGCGTATTTCGCGCAAGCGGTCGAGCACGGTATCAATTGTGGGACTGGCGCCAAGAAAATCAAAGGGTAGGCCGGACATATCGCTGAAGGCCGGATTGAACATTTTCACTTGTCTGTTCTTGTCAAAGATCGCAAGGCCAATGGATAGTTCCCCAAATGTCTTGCCAAGTGTTTTTACAAATTCTGATCTGGCACTGTCTGCGCGGACAATTTCGGTTGCGTTATTGGCGAAATGCAAACGCCCGCCTGCATGGATCACGGTTGAAATGTCAAACCATTGGTCCTTTTCACCATCAGCTGGTTTGACCGCAATCCTGCGCTTTTGCGGCTCCAGCGGTTCCGCCGTGGCATCGAAAAGGGATTTCACATCCAGTTCACGCAGCGCTTCGATATACGCATTATTCGCCCAACGCAGATGCCCGTTTTGATCTTCGTGCCAGACTAGCTGTGTCGAATGGGTGGTGATGCTCTGCATCAATGCGGTTTCTGCATTGCTAGCGTCACAGGACATGCGCAACGCAGCCAGTTCGCGGGTCCAGGTTTCATCGCCATTCAGTGAAATCCGCAACCGGTTGTCCGTACGTTTGGCATCGATAAAGACGGTCGGATCGCTTTCGCTACAGATACGAAATGCCGCTGCGTCAGGATCGGCGAGCTTTTCTTTGATACCCGGAAATTCTGGCGTGACATGGGTAATCATCACATCAAGATCACTCAGGTTATTTGCGCCGTGACCGATCATCGCCCATGCATCGGGGGTGGCATCGATCAGATGATCATCAGCGAAAAGAAATATTGTCCCTTTATCGGACGCTTTGTTGAAAGTGGCGGCTCCTTGCGGGCGTGCGGGTCTTTTGGATTGCAGCAAAGTAATGATCACCGCAGCGCCGCAAACCGCAGCAACACAGATGGCGAGAAGCTCTGCCATGTTCAATAACATGATGTATCCATTCCTGACTCTGCGTGATTAAGATATCGATCAGGAAAGTTAACGTCGTCTTAACATTTGGGCCAAGATTATGGCCAAACAGCAATAGGTTGGTTTTCCCCCAAAGGTGCGTTTTGCGTAGGTTTATTTGTTTGCAGCAACTTGCGGGGCCAACTGACCTCAACAATTGCACCACCTGTTGCCTGCCCGGTCCAGCTTGCATGCCCATGCTTGCGGCTGTTGGAAAAGCTCAGTTTCGCACCTGAACGTTCAAGTAAAGTCTTTGCAATAAAAAGCCCGAGCCCCATTCCTTCATAGCCCGGACGCCGGGCGCCATCTTCGGACAAACGGCGGCGTTTGACAAACGGATCACCGATGCGCCCAATCACAGAGGGCGGAAAACCGCGCCCATCGTCAGAAATGCGCACGGTAATCGTGTCCTCGGACCATGTCATTTCTACCATCACCTGCGCGCGCGAAAAATCGACGGCATTCTGAATAAGATTGCGAAGCCCATGGATGATTTCGGGGCGTCTTTCTATGCTGGGTTGGGTCAGGTTGGCCCCTTCCTGTGGCACAATGTCGAAGCGGACCTCCTTGCCTCGGTCCAAATGCGGCTCGGCCGCTTCGCGGATTACCGTTTCAATGGGTGCAAAGCGCACCTGTAAATCATCCTTGCCGGAGCGCCCCATGGATTGCAAAATATCGCGACACCGATCTGCCTGGGACCTGATCAGTTCAGCATCCTCCAGCAGCTCTGGGCGATCTTGCAATTCTTCCTTCAACTCACTGCTCACCAGTTTGATCGTGGCCAGTGGTGTGCCTAATTCATGCGCTGTGGCTGCAACAACGCCGCCAAGATCTGTCAGTTTTTGTTCGCGTGACAGGGCAAGCTGTGTGGCCAGCAGTGCCTCGTTCATGGCGTTCATCTCGGAGGTGACCTGGCGGGCGTAAAGTGCGACAAACACAAGGCTGATCAACAACGCGACCCAAAACCCGAACTGAAACAGCACTGGCAAAGCAAGCTCTGCGCCAGCATCACTCATCAAGGGCAGGTGATAGCGGCTGACAATCGTGACCAGCGTGATCGCCGTCAGTCCCAGAAAAACAGTGCTTCTGATATGCAATACTGTCGCAGAGATCGTCACTGGTGCCAGCACAAGCATCGCAAAGGGGTTGTTCAGCCCGCCTGTCAGATACAAAAGCGCGGACAGCTGGATGATATCAAAGACAAGCCAAAGGGTTGCTTCAAGCCCCGACATGCGTTTGTTGGTGGGATAGGTATAATAGGATACAAGGTTCGCAGTGATTGCGATGGTGATAACCAAAGCCGCCGCACCGACCGCAATATCAATGCCATACAGCCTGACCGCAACGATGATAGCTGCCGATTGGCCAGCAATCGCAAACCAACGCAGGGTGACCAGCGTGCGCAGCCTGATCCAGTTGGTTCTTTCTGGTCGCTTCAAAAGCTGAAAGTCGGTAGGCGGCATGTTCTGAAATCCGATACGCGGGTTGATAGAAAGGATAACCTGAATACCGCCATGATCAATGCGACTTGATCCATGACCTTTCAGATACGCCGCGTTCAGTTGACGCGGCCTGCTACAATTCTACTTATCTAAAAGAACTGGCAATAGGTCTTAATATGAATATCGAGGCGTTGGATCTGGGCGAAGACAAAAGTCTTCTTCTGGTCGATGATGATGAAGCGTTTTTGCGCAGGCTCGCAAAAGCGATGGAAAAACGTGGTTTTGACGTTGAGATGGCAGGTTCTGTCGCCGCTGGTAAAGCTGTGTCCACGGCCCGCCCGCCTGCTTACGCGGTGGTTGATCTGCGTTTGGAAGACGGCAATGGCCTTGATGTGGTGGAAACGCTACGCGCCCGCAGACCGGATGCGCGGATCGTGGTCTTGACCGGATATGGGGCCATCGCCACTGCCGTGGCGGCAGTGAAAATCGGCGCAACCGATTATTTGTCCAAACCTGCGGATGCCACTGATGTTACCAATGCGCTGCTTGCCTTGACGGATGAATTGCCACCACCCCCCGAAAACCCGATGAGTGCAGATCGGGTCCGCTGGGAGCATATTCAGCGCGTTTATGAACTATGTGATCGCAATGTATCCGAAACAGCGCGGCGGTTGTCGATGCACCGGCGTACCTTGCAGCGCATACTTGCTAAGCGAAGCCCGCGTTAACCAAAGGCAGTCTCTACTCTTTGTTTTCTGTTTCGCGGCTCAACAAATCGAATTTACGCAGTTTGACGTAAAGCGATTGGCGTGACAGCCCCAGCATCTCTGCTGCGGCGACACGGTTGTTCATCGTCAGTTTCACCGCTGTTTCAATGCACATCTTTTCAACCACATTGGTTGTTTCAGCAACGATGTCTTTCAACGTGGCACTGCCTACCAGTTCGGCAACCGAGCGCATGCTGTCGTCACTGCCCGGATGTGACCGCGCTTGCGCAACCTCTGCCCGGTTTGCATCACGCAACACGAAGGCAAAAACAGTCTGCTGACCAGCCAAAAGTTTGGTCACGGACACATCAACCGCGCGTGGGCTGCCATAGGCACCGGCCAGTTTTGTTGCATAGCTGCGCATCCGCCCGGCACGTTCGGCGTTTTCTGCCATAACTTTGAAATCAACGCTGCCGCGTTGCAGATAGTCTGCAATGCTGCGATCGCGCACGTTGATGTCATGCGCCACATCAATCATGTCAAGAAATGCATCATTGGCGGACAGGACATCACCGGTATCTGTCGTAAAGACCATCGGATCGGGGCCATCGGCATACAGAGCTTGTAGATTTTCGGTCAGGGCATCCGCCCGCACGGCGTTTTTGTTTTCTGGCACAAGTCTGCACAGCAACACCCGCTCACCCGCAGCACGGAACAGCGTCGGATATATCTGGACGGTGCCACCGTTGCCGCGCAAATCAGCCTTTGTTTTGTTATTCATGTCCGAAATGGCTTGCGACGCAAGCGCATCAACCATATCGCCGCGCTTGCGACCCTCAAAACAGCCCGACAATTGGTTGCCGATCAGGCTTTCCAAGGGACGATCGACAAGGGCAACTGCGGCGGAATTGGCCTCTGTAATTTCCCCGGTCAGGACCGAGACGAAAAGAACAGCCTCCGTGGTGTTTTCCATCAGAACGCGAAAGCGTGTGTCATATTCGCGCTGTGTTTCATAATCGCGCTCTAGTGACAGCTGCGCTTCAACCAGTTGTTGCTGCATCTCGGCAATCGGGCGCAGGTCACGGCCCAACAGAAGAATGGCGCCATCCGGCCCGATCCGGTGAAAGCTATAGCGGACAGGAGATTCCCAGCGATTATTGCCGTCGGTATGGTTCAGCTCAACCGGGCGCACCTTTTGTTTGCCCTCAAGGAACTCCGCAAGGCGGCTTTCAAATTTCGAAACGCTTTCAATTGTGAGTGAGGTGCGGATGTCTTTCTTTTCCCAGCTTTCAAGCTGACGAAAGGCCTCATTGGCGGGGTTCACAAGGACCGAAAGGATCGAACCGTTATCAGAAATCACGACGCCAACATCGGCCACTTCTGCGATGATATCGCCAAGGATTTCGGGTGCAATCAACGGGATTGCGCCGCTATTCCAATACTTTGTTCCACGGGACGTCATTGATGTCGCCTGTGACTGGGAGCCGCCTTCATGGATCAGGTCCCGCCCTTGGCGTGTGCTATCTTGTGTATATTTTGTGGTAGGCCGCAAAGCGTCAGCGCCTCGTCTGGAATTCTTGTGGCATAGTCCGCCCCTGTAAGCGCCGTTATGTTATCAACCGTCTCAACGTCCAGAATGGTGCCACCTACCACCACAGGCGGGGGTGTATTCGTCGAGGTTTTTATAACATCAATCATACGGCGCAACGATTCAAGCGTTTCGCCACGCGAAGATGAAATAAAGACACCGCGGTATTTAGTACTTGAAACGCCAGCGGCAACGTCTTCCGCCTTGCAACCCAAAATCAACTTCACCGAATACCCTTTGCGGCGCAATTGACTGGTGAGAACAATGGCCCCCAGTGTATGGTAAACATCTTGCAGCACGATCAACAGGATCGACGGTGCACCCGGTGTTGCGGTATTGTCGCTCGCCCAGTGCGGGCCAAGTTCGCGCATCATTGCCTGCAAACGCGACGCGCCAATGGTGACATTGGCAAAGCCCAGCTCATCCTTGCACCAAAGATCACCGAGATCGCGCGCAATGGCCGGAATATAGTGATCTGCAAGGTCTTCGGGTGCGATGCCCTGCGTCAGCGACCGCTTGATTACATCGCGCGATTGTTTGGGGTCAGGATCAAGCGCTGCGTCTTTGAGCCGCAAAAAAACAGCGTTATCCAGTTCCAGCTCAGCGCTGTCGTCCGCAAAAGCCGCCGCAACACGACGTCCCTTTGCGTATGGCTGCACCAGCGGCACCGCACGTTCCTTCTTTGCGTCAAAGTTTTGACGATCGGCCATCCATGTGTCCTCTGACTGAAACAAAGCCCAAAGGCATCTTTTGCAGCAGTTGTTCCATTCTCGTTTGTGAGTGCGGGAATGTCAAAGCAAATTGACATAAATCAAGTGTGTGTTAACGCGCGATTTAGAAAAACCCTTATAAACAGGCGTCTTAACACCTATAGCATTTATGATTTTGATGCACTCTTACATACAGACATTAGTGTAACTTAAAGTTGACACATGACATGTTTGGCCCATAGTCTTGACACAATACGATGTCAGGGAGGGTTTACATGGCTATCGCCAGTATAAACACATCAAGTGTGCAAACACTGGATCGACGTTTGTATTCAGACGCTGAAAGAGCACGTCGCGATGCCACAAAATGGACCCTCGTTCAGGGTCTTTTAGCACCCTTCCAGTTTGTCGTCTTTCTGATCTCTTTGGGCCTTGTCATACGTTACCTGTCGACGGGCGCGGGATACGATGCAGCGACCCTATCTATCATGATCAAGACGGGTGTTTTGCTACTGATCATGGTGACCGGTGCGATCTGGGAAAAAGTGGTCTTTGGGCAGTATCTTTTTGCGCCCGCATTCTTTTGGGAAGACGTGTTCAGCTTTGCGGTTATCGCATTGCATTTATTATATGTTTTCGCTCTTCTGACAGACAGCCTTGCCCCTGTTGGTTTGATGTATTTGGCCCTTGCCGCTTACGCCGCCTATGTCATCAACGCCGCTCAATTCGTTTGGAAATTGCGCCTTGCCAGGTTGGATGCGGAGGCGCGCGCATGAACGTCCCCCTTCCCCCTACAAATGGCGGTTGCCGAACTGCTCCGGTGCTTAAAGAACGCGGCCAGCGCGAGGTGTTTTGCGGCCTCACGGGGATCATCTGGTTACACCGTAAAATGCAGGATGCGTTTTTCCTTGTTGTGGGCTCGCGGACCTGCGCGCATTTGCTGCAATCCGCCGCTGGTGTGATGATATTTGCCGAACCACGATTCGGCACTGCGATTCTCGAAGAACAAGATTTGGCGGGCATGGCCGACGCGCATCAGGAATTGGATCGCGAGGTTGAACGGCTGTTGTCGCGCCGTCCTGACATCCGGCAACTATTTTTGGTGGGATCCTGCCCCTCTGAAGTGATTAAGATCGATCTGGCTCGCGCTGCAGAACGTCTAAGCCAGGTTCATGCGCCCCATGTGCGGGTTTTGAACTATTCCGGTTCCGGCATTGAAACGACCTTCACTGAAGGTGAGGATGCATGCCTTGCGTCAATGGTGCCCGTGTTGAAAGATACTACCGCCCGTGAGCTGCTCGTCGTTGGCGCCCTGCCCGATGTGGTCGAAGACCAGATGGTTTCGCTCCTGAACGATATGGGCATTGGCCCAATCCGCCTGCTTCCCGCACGGCGGATTGATGACACGACCGCAGTTGGCGAAAACACTGTCTTTGCGCTGACCCAACCTTTCCTTGGCGATACCCATGCCGCGTTAGAACGGCGCGGTGCACGCCATTTGGCGGCCCCTTTCCCGTTTGGTGATGAGGGCACAACCGCTTGGCTGCGCGCCATCGCCATTGAATTTGGCGTCAGCGAAGAAACCTTTGAGGCGGTGACCGCTGCCCCCCGCGCCCGGGCGCGCAAAGCGATTGCCCAAGCGGCAGAGGCGTTGCGCGGCAAGTCTGTGTTCTTCTTCCCTGACAGCCAGTTGGAAATCCCGCTTGCACGGTTCCTGACCCGTGAGTGCGGGATGACAGCGGTTGAGGTCGGCAGCCCCTATATCCACGATGCCTTGCACGGTCCTGACCTTGATCTGTTGCCCGCTGGCCCGCAGATTTCTGAAGGTCAGGATGTGGACAAGCAGTTGGAACGTGCGCGTGCCGCCCGGCCTGATCTGACAGTCTGCGGTCTTGGTCTGGCGAACCCGCTTGAAGCCGAAGGTCTGTCTACAAAATGGGCCATCGAATTGGTCTTCACACCAGTGCATTTCTACGAGCAAGCCGGTGATCTTGCGGGTCTCTTTTCGCGGCCCCTGCGCCGGAAAGCTGTCCTCCACATGCAGGCCACAAGTTCTTCTATTGAAACGCGCGAGGCCATGCGATGAAGCTGACCGTCTGGACATACGAAGGCCCGCCCCATGTCGGCGCCATGCGCGTCGCAACTGCGATGAAAGGCCTGCATTACGTGCTGCACGCCCCGCAGGGTGATACTTACGCAGACCTGTTGTTCACGATGATCGAGCGACGCAACCACCGCCCGCCTGTCAGCTACACGACCTTTCAGGCGCGGGATTTGGGTGCTGACACGGCGACTTTGTTCAAGACTTCTTGTCAGGATGCCGTGGACCGGTTCGATCCTGAAGCGATTATCGTTGGCGCGTCCTGCACCGCTGAACTTATCCAAGATGATCCGGCAGGTCTGGCCGAAACCATGGGTCTTTCGATCCCTGTCATCCCGCTCGAATTGCCCAGCTATAGCCGCAAAGAAAATTTCGGCGCGGATGAAACGTTCTATCAGATCGTCCGCAGCCTCGCGCAGCCGCAAGAGCGGACGGCACGGGTAACCTGTAACATCCTTGGCCCAACCGCGCTGGGCTTTCGCGCCCGCGATGATGTGGAAGAGTTGACCGGGCTTCTGTCTGAAATGGGCATCGACATAAATGTCGTGGCCCCTCTGAACGCAACACCGTCTGATATCGCGCGCCTCCCAGCGGCGCATTTCAACGTGTTGCTGTCGCCAGAAACGGGCGAGGCCGCGGCGCGGTTCCTTGAGAAGAACCACAATCAGCCATTCACAAAGGTTGTTCCAATCGGCGTAGGTGCGACCCACGACTTCATTAGTGAAGTCGCTGCGATCACCGGCGTCTCTGGCCGCCCGGACGAAAGCCGCCTGCGCATGCCGTGGTGGTCACGGTCGGTGGACAGCACGTATCTAACCGGCAAGCGTGTCTTCATCTTTGGCGATGGCACCCATGTTGCTGCCCAAGCACGCATCGCGCGCGATGAGATGGGTTTCGAGGTTGTCGGTATCGGTTGCTATAACCGCGAAATGGCGCGACCCATTCGGGCGTTGGCCAAAGAATACGGCGTTGCGGCCTTGATCACCGATGATTATCTGGAAGTTGAGGCGGCGATTGAAAATCTAAGCCCCGAAATGATCCTCGGCACGCAGATGGAGCGTCATATCGGCAAGCGTCTGGGCATTCCTTGCGCTGTCATTTCCGCGCCCGTCCATGTGCAGGATTTCCCTGCGCGCTATTCCCCACAAGTCGGTTTTGAAGGTGCGAATGTTATCTTTGATACGCTGATCCATCCGCTTGTGATGGGTCTGGAAGAGCATCTGCTGACCATGTTCCGCGACGACTTTGAATTCCATGATGCAGCCGGTCCAAGTCATCATGGCGGGCATAGCCCTTTGCCAGAGGCAGGAGCCTCCGGCGGGAGTTTGCCGGCCAAGATGAAGGATGAAGCGGTGCCAGATAACGTGATCTGGCTGTCGGATGCGGAACGTGAGCTGAAGAAAATCCCGTTTTTCGTGCGTGGCAAGGCACGCCGAAATACCGAAGCTTTTGCGACCGAGAAGGGGTTGCACGAAATCAGTCTTGATACGCTTTACGAGGCAAAGGCCCATTATGCGCGATGAGGTGATGCATAAACCTTACCGCGTGGTGATCGTCACGCTGGATGCCCATGCCGCTGGTCCTGCTGCGCGGGTTTCGGCGCGGTTGGCACCCGATTTTCCAGGCCTGGAGGTGCAGGTTTTGGCGGCCGCTGAATGGGGCGAATGCCCTGATGCGCTCACCAAAGCCAAAGCAGCGATTGCGCAGGGCGATATTGTGATCGCCAACCTTTTGTTCCTTGAAGAGCATATCAACGCGATCCTGCCTGCGATGGCCGCCCGCCGTGAGGGTTGTGACGCGATGATCGGCATGATTGCTGATGCGCAGGTCGTCAAGCTGACCCGTATGGGTGATCTGGATATGGCTAAGCCTGCCAGCGGGGCAATGGCCCTGCTGAAAAAGCTGCGCGGTTCTGGCAAACCGTCAACCGAATCTGGCGCGAAGAAGATGCGCATGCTGCGCCGCTTGCCCAAGATCCTGCGGATGATCCCAGGCAAGGCGCAGGATCTGCGTGCTTGGTTCATGTCGATGCAATATTGGCTTGGTGGGTCTGATGATAACGTTGAACATCTGATCCGTTTCCTGATTGGCCGCTATGCCACACGTGCCGACTGGCAAGGTGTCACGGCCAATGCGCCAATCGAATACCCTGATGTGGGCCTTTACCACCCTGACCTACCTGACCATCACATCACCACTGATTTGACCGCGCTGCCCGGCCCCGATGCCCCTGTGGCAACCGTTGGTGTCTTGATGTTGCGCTCTTACGTGCTGGCCTCTGATTGTGCCCATTACGACGCTGTGATCCGCGCGTTTGAAGCGCGCGGTATGCGTGTGATACCTGCCTTTGCGGGCGGTCTGGACGGGCAGCCGGCTGTTGATACCTACTTCAAGGGCAATGTAGATGCGCTAGTCTCACTCACCGGTTTTTCACTGATCGGTGGCCCCGCCTATAACGACAGCGACAAGGCGGTTGCCTTGTTGAAAGACCTCGATGTGCCCTATATTGCCGCGCAGCCGCTGGAATTTCAGACGCTTGGTCAATGGGCCAAAAGCGATCAGGGTCTTGGTCCGATTGAGACGACAATGTTGGTTGCCTTGCCAGAGATTGATGGCGCGACGAACCCTACAGTTTTTGCCGGACGGCACGGGACGGATGGTTGCGATGGTTGCGCGCATGCTTGCCGGGCGCAATCTGATTGTAAGGCGATGGCCCCGTGTCATGAGCGGATCGAGAGCCTGACGGAAAAAACCCTCCGTTTGGCCCTCTTGCGCCGTAAGCGGAATGCGACGAAGAAGGTTGGCATTGTCATCTTTGGTTTCCCGCCGAATGCGGGGGCTGTGGGGACGGCCGCTTACCTGAGTGTGTTTGAAAGCCTGCATAATACGCTGACGCGGATGAAGGCCGAGGGATACACTGTTGAAGTGCCTGCCACGGTCGATGATCTGCGCGCCGCGATCTTGCAAGGGAATGCTGCGCAATACGGCCAGCAGGCCAATGTAGCCGCCCATGTGGATGCCGATACCATTGTGCGCAATAGCCCACATCTGGCCGAGGTTGAGGCGGTTTGGGGCCCAGCCCCAGGGAAAATCCAATCGGACGGGCGCGGTGTTTATGTGCTGGGCCAGCAGTTCGGCAATGTCTTTGTCGGGGTGCAGCCTGCCTTTGGATACGAAGGCGATCCGATGCGTTTGCTCTTTGAAAAGGGCTTTGCACCGACCCATGCGTTTGTGACCTTCTATCTGTGGTTACGGAATACGTTCTCTGCTGATGTGGTCTTGCATTTCGGGATGCATGGCGCGTTGGAGTTCATGCCGGGTAAGCAGGCGGGCCTGAGTGGGCAGGACTGGCCGGATCGTCTGATCGGTGAGATGCCAAATGTTTATCTTTATGCCGCGAATAACCCGTCCGAGGCGACATTGGCCAAGCGCCGGTCCAATGCAGTGACGATCACGCATTTGACGCCCCCCCTTACAACCGCTGGCCTTTATAAGGGGCTGGCCGAGTTGAAGGATAGCCTGACCCGTTGGCGTGAAATGCCCGCTGATGATGATCAGCGCGCCGATCTGGAACAGTTGATCCGCGACCAGGCGAATGCAGTTGATCTGAATGCGCGGGATATCGACAAACTATGGCTCAAGCTGCTCGAGACCGAAGGGTCGCTGATCACAGAAGGTCTGCATGTCGTCGGCAAGCCGCTATCCGGTGCTGCCCGCGCGGATATGATGCGTTTGATGCCGGAAGGCAAAGCAGCGGATCAGGCGGCTGAGTTGCTGAAAGAAGACCACGAACTGCCAGCTTTGATGCGTGCGCTGTCGGGCCATTTCATCGCGCCGGTTCCCGGTGGTGACTTGATCCGTGCGCCGCAGATTGTGCCGACTGGCCGCAATATCCATGCGTTTGATCCGTTCCGCATGCCAACCGCATTTGCGATGTCGGAAGGGGCCAAACAGGCCGACCTGCTCTTGGAAACCCATGCGAGCCTGCCGCGTACTGTGGCTTTGGTACTTTGGGGGTCGGACAACATTAAATCCGATGGTGGCCCGATTGGGCAAGCGCTGGCGTTGATGGGGGCGACGCCGCGGTTTGACGCTTTTGGCCGGTTGTCGGGGGCAGATTTGATCCCGCTCGAAAAGCTGGGCCGGCCACGCATTGATGTGGTGATGACCCTATCGGGGATTTTCCGCGACTTGCTGCCGTTGCAGACCCGCATGTTGGCTGAGGCAGCATTGAAATGTGCGACGGCGGATGAGTTGCCAGAGCAGAACTTCGTTCGCGGGCATGCGCTGGCCTATGCCGAAGAAATGGGTTGCGAACTGGAGGATGCCGCGCTGCGCGTCTTCTCGAACGCAGAAGGGGCTTATGGGTCCAATGTAAACCAGTTGGTTGATAGTTCTGCCTTCGGTGATGAGGACGAATTGGCTGACGCCTATGAGGCCCGCAAATCATTTGCTTATGGCGTGAATGGTAAGGCCTCGCAGAACCCGGCGTTGTTGCAGAAGGCGTTGAAGGACGTTGATCTGGCCTATCAGAATTTGGAGTCCGTTGAGCTGGGTGTGACAACTGTTGACCACTACTTTGATACGCTAGGTGGGATTTCACGCGCGGTGAAACGCGCCAAAGGCGGCGAGAGCGCGCCGGTTTACATTGGTGATCAGACCCGTGGGTCTGCCAAGGTACGCACTTTGCAGGATCAGGTCGCGTTAGAGACACGCAGCCGCAGTTTGAATCCGAAGTTTTATGAAGCCCTGCTGAACCACGGCCATGAAGGTGTCCGCCAGATTGAGGCACATGTGACCAATACGCTCGGTTGGTCTGCGACCACGGGTGAGGTGGAGCCTTGGGTTTATCAGCGCCTGTCCGAGACATTTGTACTGGATGCCGAGATGCGCGAGCGGTTGGCGGCGTTAAACCCGCAGGCGTCCATGCGGATGGCGAACCGTCTGCTGGAGGCGTCGGATCGTGCGTACTGGGCGCCCGATGAAGATACGTTGGCCGCTTTGCAGGATGCAGCGGATGCGTTGGAAGATCGGATGGAAGGGGTCGCTGCGGAATGACGTGCTTTGCAACAGATTTTGCGCCCCTTTGGGTCGCGGTGAAAAGGGGGCCAGCCCCCTCGTCGCTGCGCTCCTCACCCCCGGAGTTTTTTTACCAAGATGAAGATGAAAGGAGGCTCGCATGAGCCCCAGAGATGACGTTCCAAACCTGAAAGGTCTGGATGGCGAAGGGTCTGTTCAGGTCCATCAGCCTGAAGATGCAAAGATCGAAGGCGCGAAGGTGTTTTCGGTTTATGGCAAGGGCGGGATTGGGAAGTCGACGACGTCTTCCAATCTGTCGGCGGCCTTTTCCATGCTGGGCAAGCGGGTGCTACAGATTGGCTGTGATCCCAAGCATGACAGCACGTTTACGCTAACCGGATCTCTGGTGCCGACGGTGATTGATATCCTCAAAGAGGTCGATTTCCATTCCGAGGAATTGCGCCCTGAGGACTTTATCTTTGATGGCTTCAACGGTGTGAAATGCGTTGAGGCGGGTGGCCCGCCAGCAGGAACTGGTTGCGGTGGCTACGTTGTTGGTCAGACGGTGAAGCTGCTCAAGCAGCACCATCTGCTGGAAGATACCGATGTCGTGATTTTTGACGTGCTGGGCGACGTGGTTTGCGGAGGTTTTGCCGCCCCATTGCAGCATGCGGATCGTGCGCTAATCGTCACCGCGAATGACTTTGACAGCATTTATGCCATGAACCGGATTATTGCCGCCGTGCAGGCCAAATCTGCGAACTATAAGGTCCGCCTCGCGGGCTGTGTTGCCAACCGGAGCCGTGAAACGGACGAGGTGGACCGCTATTGCGAGACCGTTGGCTTCAACCGTATCGCCCATATGCCTGATCTGGATGCTATCCGCCGCAGCCGTCTGAAGAAGAAGACGCTGTTCGAGATGGATGATGAGGAAGATATCGTTCAGGTCCGTAAGGAATATATCCGTCTGGCTGAGACGCTATGGAACGGGACAGAGCCGCTGGCACCAGCCCCGCTGCCAGACCGTGAAATCTTTGAATTGTTGGGGTTTGATTGATGGCTGACTACGCCGCCACACGTGACCGGGTCGAACATTATTTTGACCGTTCTGCCACCAAAGTATGGGAGCAGTTGACGTCTGATGCGCCCGTTTCCGGCGTGCGGGCGACGGTGCGTGCGGGGCGTGACAAGATGCGTGCGCTGATGTTGGCGCAGTTGCCAGCAGATTTGCGCGGTGCGCGGATTTTGGATGCGGGTTGCGGTACCGGTGCGATGGCCGTGGAACTGGCCCAGCGCGGGGCTGATGTGGTGGCCGTTGACATCTCGCCTGCTTTGGTCGGGATCGCGGAGCAGCGGATGCCTGCGAACCTCGCCGGGCATATCACTTGGGTTGCTGGCGATATGCTGGAGGCCACGCGCGGTGCTTTTGATCATGCGCTCGCGATGGATTCGATGATTTATTACAGCGCCCCCGATATTGCTGCGCTCTTGGGCAAAGCCAGCGCGCGCATCACCGGCAAGTTCGTCTTTACGCTGCCTCCGCGCACCCCTGCGCTGATGGCGATGTGGCGTGTGGGCAAGCTGTTTCCGCGGGCGGATCGGAGCCCAACCATGATCCCGCAGAAGACTGCGGGTGTCGCGGATGCCTTGCGTGAAGCGGGTGTGAAGGGCCGTCTGGTTGAGATCGACCGCGTGAAGTCTGGTTTCTACATCTCCAACGCTCTGGTTTTTGAGGGAGGGAAGGCATGATCTTCAAAGCCTCCTCTCTGAAACAGGTGTCGGTGAAACTACTGCCGTTCAGCGATGCTGTGAGTGATGAGCTGCCGCTGGGCCAATTGCTGCGCCTGTCGTTATTTCAAGTGTCGGTCGGCATGGCGGCGGTGATGCTGTTGGGTACGCTAAACCGGGTGATGATTGTTGAGCTGAACATTGGCGCGATGTTGGTGGCGGCAATGATTGCATTGCCGGTCCTTGTTGCACCCTTGCGTGCTTTGGTTGGCTACAAATCCGATAACTACAAGTCCGCGATTGGATGGAAGCGTATTCCTTACCTCTGGCTGGGCACCATGTGGCAGTTCGGTGGTCTGGCGATTATGCCGATGGCGCTGTTGGTTTTGTCCGGCGACCGCACGATTGATTTGCCGATTGCCGGGTATCTTGGCGCTGCCATGGCATTTTTGATGACCGGCTTTGGGATGCATATGACGCAGACCGCAGGTCTGGCGCTGGCAGCAGACCGCGCAACCGAGGAGACGCGCCCCGAAGTCGTGGCCTTGCTGTATGTGATGAACCTTGTGGGCATGGCGTTTGCCGCCATCATCATTGGCGCGTTGCTCCGCGACTATTCTGCATTGCGTTTGGTTCAGGTTGTGCAAGGAACAGCGGTTGTAACGTTGCTGCTCAACCTGATTGCCCTGTGGCGGCAGGAAAAGGTCAAACCGATGACCAAGGCGGAACGGGCCGAGGCGTCGCCAACTTTCCGCGATGCGTGGAATGATCTTGCAGCGGGCGGCGATGCCGGGCGCCTATTGGCGGTCGTCTTCGTTGGAACGATGGCCTTCAACATGCAGGATGTGCTGCTAGAGCCATATGGCGGTGAAATCCTCGGTCTGTCCGTTTCCGCCACGACACTGCTGACGGCGATGTGGGCCGGAGGTGCGCTGATTGCGTTTGGTTTTGCGGCGCGCTGGTTGGCCAAAGGCATGGACGCCTACCGCATGTGCGCGCGCGGTATCCTCGCAGGTATCTTGGCTTTCTGTGCCGTGATCTTTTCAGCCCCTGTTGGCTCACCCGCTCTTTTCTATCTTGGCGCAGCTTTGATCGGTTTCGGAGGCGGCCTTTTTGGCGTCTCGACCCTGACTGCCGCCATGACAATGCCCACGCTCGGTAATGCCGGTCGTGGTTTGGCCCTTGGTGCCTGGGGGGCTGCACAAGCCACCGGCGCCGGGCTGTCCATCTTTATCGGGGGCACCATCCGTGACCTCGTGAACCATGCCGCTGGGAACGGCACCTTGGGAGAGGCGCTCGCCACGCCTGCCACGGGCTATTCGGTCGTTTATCACACCGAAATTGGCCTCTTGTTCCTAACCCTCATTGTGCTGGGGCCGCTTGTGCGGCTGCGGCCCATCAACACCGGAAGGTCTGCCAAGCTGGGATTGGCAGATTTCCCGACCTAACCACCGAAAGGACATCAAAATGGTTGGTGAAACATTCTTTGGAGACTTCGATCTGGCGAGCGCAGCAATTTGGCTCTTCTGGATCTTCTTTGCGGGGCTTGTGTACTACCTGCAAACCGAAAACATGCGCGAGGGCTATCCCTTGCGCGATGATGACGACGGTGTGCCGGCTAATGAGAGCCTTTTCCCTATTCCTAAAGAAAAGACGTTCAAACTGCGCGATGGGCGTGGTGAGCTGACGGTGCCGTCACGCGAATACGAAGACAGCAAGATGCGCACTGATCTGGCGCTGGCGCAGTCATCTGCATCAACCGGTTCGCCCTGGATCCCAACGGGTGATCCAATGGTCGATGGCGTTGGTCCTGCCGCTTGGGCCCCGCGCCGGGATGAGCCTGAGCTGGATGCACATGGTCATGTGAAAATCCGTCCAATGTCACTGTTGGAAGATTTCAAAATCTCTGCTGGCCGCGATCCGCGCAGCCTGCCTGTGGTTGGTCGCGACGGCGAAGTTGTTGGTCGTGTGACGGATATGTGGGTCGATGTGCCAGAACAGATGGTGCGGTTCCTGACCGTTGATCTGAACCCAGAAGGGACCGGCAAGGCACGCCTGATCCCCATGAACATGGCCAAGATCGGCACCGACCGGGTTGTCGTTCGTTCGTTGATGGCTGGGAACTGGAACGATGTGCCTACGACCCGCAGCATGGAGCAAGTAACCGTGCTCGAGGAAGACAAGATCATGGCGTACTACGCCGGCGGCACGATGTACGCCTCCTGATCTGATGTGAACGACCAGGTGATCCCGGCCAGCCACCGGGGCCACCACGATAAAAGCGAGGGAATGTGCGATGAGCCACGACGACTTCAACTTTGAACCCATCAGGGGGCTGCCTGAGCAGCTGCCGGAAGGGGAACATATCTTGTGGCAGGGCGCCCCTGATCCACGGCGTCTGGCGCGTGAGGCATTGGGTGTGCGCTGGGTGTTTGCGTATTTTGCGCTGCTCGCGTTCTGGCGTGTTAGCGTATCATCTGCCGATTTTTCCTTCGGCATCGCCCTGATGCATGGTGTGCCGTTCGTTATCTCGGGCCTTCTGGCCTGTGCCATTCTCTACGGCATCGCTTATGTGCAGGCCCGTTCGACGGTTTACACCCTGACAAACAAGCGTGTGGCAATGCGCATTGGTGCAGCACTGACCATGACGTTGAACCTGCCCTACACGTGGATCGGGACAGCGAAACTAGACCTTAAGTCATCCGGTCATGGCACCTTGGCTTTTGAGCTGATTGGCGAAACGCGGATTTCCTATCTGATGTCCTGGCCGCATGTCCGGCCGTGGCGTATGGCGCGGACCCAGCCCGCGCTGCGCTGTATCCCGGATGCCGAAAGCGTCGCCCGTATCTTTGCCGAAGCCGCAGAGACCCGGATTTCCGAACCGCGCGTGACATGTGTTGATCAAACAGACGGCAATGCCGTCGCAGCGGAGTAAGGATCATGTCTCAGCTTGAACAACAAATGCGTCATCGGGACAAAGAAATGGTCCCTCGGTTTCTGGTACAGGCGATGTTTGCCTTGATGGCGGCCAGCCTTGCCATCGTGGCCTATGCGCAATGGTTTGATGTACCAAACCGCGGTGTGCTGGTCGAAGCACCTATCGTGCAATCGCTTGATATTGTGATGGAGGGTGACCGGAGCGGCATTTACGAGGTCCGCACCATCGATGGCACACTTATCGCATCATCATCGGATGAAAAGAGCGGTTTTTTAGGTGTGATGGGACGCGTGATCGACCGCGAGCGCTTCAAGAACGATGTGACCGGGAACGCCCCGTTTCAGGTGGTCCGTCGCGAGAACGGGAACATAGCCATCATCGATGACACCACTGATTTACGAGTCGAATTAATCGGATACGGCAAAGACAATGTGGCAGCTTTTGCCAAGCTGCTGGACTGAAACCGTGCACGGGTTAGCCGCCCTGCACCTAATGTGAAAGGGAACTCACATGGGACTATTTTTAAGAGAGAAAGAAACCGCGCCTTGCACGGTCACAATCTCGCATCGCTTTGAAGAACTATCGGCGCATGTGCGTCTGGACAATGGTGCAGTGATCCATCCGGGCGACACAGTACAGGTGCAAGGGCCTGAGATCATGGCGGCTTTTGGCGAGATGATTGAGGAAAAGCGTACCGCAGTGATCACCCGTGCCAGCAAGATTGAACAGCTTTGGACCCGCGCCACAGGTGACTTGGAGTTCATGGAGCTGTGCGAATTCTCATTCAGCGAAGAGGTGATGTCATGAACATGCACTCATCCAATGCCGCGACAGCGGAAGAGGCGATTGCCGCGCAAGAGGCCCTGCCGCCGCTGACCAACGAAGAAGCCACGCAAGTTGCGATGTCGAACACGCTGCTAACGCCACGGTTCTACACCACTGATTTTGATGAGATGGATGCAATCGATGTGTCCTCTGTCCGTGATGAATGGGACGTGTTGATTGGCCAGATGAAAGCCGACCCAAACAAGGGCCACTTCAAGAAGAACGAAGATTGGGACACCGTCGATTGGGACGGGATGGAGCCGAAGCTGAAGGCGGAGTTTATCGATTTCCTCATTTCCAGCTGTACCGCTGAGTTTTCCGGCTGCGTCCTGTACAAGGAAATGAAGCGTCGTGGCTCTAACAAAGACATCACCGAGCTATTCCAACTGATGGCCCGTGATGAGGCCCGCCATGCCGGTTTCATCAACGATGCCCTGCGCGAAGCGGGCATCGCTGTGAACCTTGGCTTTCTGACGCAGGCCAAGAAGTATACGTACTTCCGGCCTAAGTTCATCTACTACGCGACTTATCTGTCCGAAAAGATCGGTTATGCGCGCTACATCACGATTTTCCGCCATCTTGAGGCACATCCAGAGCATCGCTTCCATCCGATTTTCAAATGGTTCTGTGAGTGGTGCAATGATGAGTTTTCGCATGGTGAGGCGTTCGCCCTGCTGTTGAAAACGGATCCCAAGTTGACCCAGACCTGGGCGAACCGGATGTGGATCAAGTTCTTCCTCACCGCCGTCTTCTCGACCATGTGGGTGCGCGATCACCAGCGGCCTGAATTCCACAAGGCGCTGGGCGTTGATCCCAAGTGGTATGGGCAGGAAGTATTCCGCAAGACATCCGAGATTTCCAAGCAGGTGTTCCCGATGACGCTGGATATCGACCACCCACGGTGGGAGCCCACGTTGAACCGCATGCAGGACGCCAACGTGCAGATCGCCGAAGGCCGCAAGCAAGGTGGCGTCGCTGGTTGGGCCAAGCGGATGGTTGGATCGGCGAAGGCGGGTTTTGCCTTTGTGTCATTGCTTACCATCCCGGTTGAGAAAAACGCAGTACCTGATAGCCCACGTTTGGAGCCAGCTTACTAATGACCTCGCCCTGGATCGCATCGCTGTTAGCTATTTTCGTCTGGTGGTTTTCTACCGGCGTGATTTTGGTGGCGGTGCGGCGGGCGGATCGTTTGGGCACGCATGGGATGACGACCTTTATGGGTCTGCCGCTGCTGGCGCTGGGCGTTTGGGCGGTTGCCGTGTCATTAGGTGATCCCAGTGTCGCTGGGGCCTACATCGGGTTTGGGGGCGCGCTGGCAATTTGGGGTTGGATCGAACTGGCGTTCTTAGCTGGTGTCATTACCGGCCCGCAGCGCGACGAATGCCCGCCGGGGCTATCTGGTCGTGATCGGTTTTTCCGGGCGTTCTCTACCGTGGCCTATCACGAATTGGCGCTGACCATGGGCCTTTGGGGTTTGGTCATCGCGTCTGAAGGCGCGCCGAACCGTATTGCTTTGGCAACTTATCTTGTGCTGTTCCTTGCGCGCATTTCTGCAAAGCTGAACCTGTTTTACGGAGTGCCACGGATCAACACTGAATTCGTGCCGGATAAGTTGGCGCATCTCAAATCATACTTCCGGCGTGGACCGGTAACACTCGCCTTCCCAGCGGCGATCACCATTTTGACTGCGTTGCTGGCCGTGTGTGCTGAGCGGTTGTGGACCGCCGGTTCAGACGTGACCGTTGTGGGCTTTGCACTGTTAACTGCAATGGCAGGACTGGCCCTGCTGGAACACTGGCTGATGGTAGTGCCGCTGCCTGATGCGAAACTCTGGCGTTGGATGTTGCCCGCGCCCAAAACGATGACCAAAGAAGAAAGATAACATCAATGGATTTTGACGCTTTATTCAATACCCAGTTGACCCAGTTGAAAGACGAAGGAAACTATCGATATTTCGCAGAGCTTGAACGAAAGTGTGGGAAATTCCCACGCGCGGCAAACCACGCCGAAGAAGGCGTGCGCGATGTCACAGTTTGGTGTTCAAACGACTACCTTGGCATGGGCCAGCATCCCAAGGTTATCGCGGCGATGTGCGAGGCGGTTGAACGCACCGGTACAGGTGCTGGGGGCACGCGCAACATCTCTGGCACGAACCACGATCACCTGCTGTTGGAGAATGAGTTAGCCGATCTGCATGGCAAAGAGGCGGCGTTGCTTTTCACCTCTGGTTATGTGTCGAACTGGGCTGCACTTTCGACCTTGGGTAGTCGTTTGGAAAATTGCGTGATCTTGTCCGACGCGGGCAACCATGCATCCATGATCGAAGGTATCCGCCACAGCCGCGCTGACAAGGTGATCTGGAAGCACAATGATGTGCATGATCTGGAAATGAAGCTGCGCTGCTTACCGGCGGATGTGCCCAAGATCGTGGCCTTTGAAAGCGTCTATTCCATGGATGGTGACATCGCCCCCATCAAGGAAATCGTCGAAGTTGCCGAGAAATACGGCGCGATGACGTACCTTGATGAAGTGCATGCCGTTGGCATGTACGGCCCACGCGGCGGCGGTGTGAGCGAGCGCGAAGGGATCGCTGATCGCATCACGTTGATCGAAGGTACGTTGGGCAAAGCTTACGGCGTCGTTGGTGGCTACATCACCGGTTCGGCTGCGCTGTGTGATTTCATCCGCAGTTTCGCGTCCGGTTTCATTTTCACCACGGCCTTGCCGCCAGCGGTGGCCGCGGCTGCGCGGACGTCCATCGCTTATCTAAAAGAGTCCGAGTTCGAACGCGCCCAGCAAAAGCGTCAAGTCGCACGTATGCGCGCCGCACTCGACCGCGAAGGCATCCCGCATATGCAAAACGAAAGTCACATCATTCCGGTAATGATTGGCGATCCGGTGAAGACGCGGATGTTGGCCGATTATTTGATGCGCGAATGGGACATTTATGTGCAACCGATCAACTACCCGACCGTACCCAAGGGAACAGAGCGGCTGCGGTTCACACCTTCACCGCTGCATACGGATGCTGATATTGATCATCTTATCAACGCATTAAAGGTTTTGTGGAGGCAATGTGCCCTCGCTCATGCTGTGGCATAACAATCTTTTACATGTAGGGGTGGACCGACCCGCCTGTTGCATTACATTCAGCCAACGACTGGGGCAAACGGTCACCGAAACAAGATCGAAGAGGATACGATCATGAAGAAGTTTACAATCGCTGCAGCTTTTGCTGTTCTTTCTGCACCCGCATTTGCTGACGGGCACGCCGCGACTGTTGGCGACGCCGCCGCAGGTGAAGAACAATTCAACCGCCAATGCGTCGCGTGCCACGTTGTTGCAGACGCATCCGGTGAAGTCCTTGCTGGCCGCAATGCGCGCACCGGCCCGAACTTGTATGGCATCGCTGGCCGTCCAATGGGTACTATCGAAGATTTCCGCTACAGTGACGCAATCATCGAATTGGGTGAAGCTGGAACTGTGTGGACCGAAGAAGCCTTTGTCGGCTACGTGCAGGACCCAACTGGCTGGTTGCGTGAAACGCTTGATAATCGTCGCGCACGCGGCAAGATGGCCTATCAGGTCCGTCAGGAAGAGCAGGCCTATGACCTATATGCCTATCTCGCCACTTTCGCGGCAGAGTAAGCAACGTCGCGGGTGAACCGCCGCCTAACTTTGAATTTGGGCCGTCAGGGGAAACCTTGGCGGCCTTTTACTTCTGTAGAATTGTTCTTGCCAATTGCGCTGGATCTTCTTCGTGGGCAAGGTGGCCCAGCCCAGATACCTCAGTCAATGTGCTGTGGGGAAGGCATTGCGCCGCGTCCCGGCTGACCTGAGGTGGCACTGCCTTGTCAGACAGCCCGGTGATCAGGTGCACAGGTACATCAATCCCACCCAATCGCGCCAGCAATCCGTCCAGCGACCACTGCGCCATCATCGATAGCGTTGCATCAACATGCCCTCTGTCACGCGCCAGCCTATAATACAGCTCCAAACCATCTTGATCCAGCTTGGACCCGGTGCCTTCAACCAGATTGCGGACGCTGCTGCGTGTTGTCGTGTTTGCAAAGACACCCGCACTAAAGGGCGTCGCGGCCAGCGCCTTGGCCATCATGGGGAATAGCCAACCGGCCACACCCTTGAAATTCCCAAGGGCTGCATTGATCCCGACGATCCCTTGACGGGGCTGCATCCCCAATTCCCACATCCGCAACGCGATCGCGACACCTGCGGAGTGCCCCACAACGATATCAGGCACCCAGCCCTGATTGCGGCAAAGCGCCAGCAGGTCTTCGGACATATGGTCAAGCCCGCAGCGTTGTTGTGCGCCAAGCTGGGTAAAGCCCTGACCCGGCAGATCAACTGCAACGACATGGTGTGTTTCTGCCAATAAGGGAAACAGCCCGCGAAAGCTTTGTGTGGCACCACCTGCCCCATGGATCAACAAGATCAGTGGGCCTTCCCCATGTTCCTGAATGTGCCAGCGGTGCGGGCGATGCAGCACGCGCCGCGAATATGCCGTCAGAGGCCAGTCTTTGGCATCATCCGGCCAGCGCATTAATCGCCCAACGCTGTGACGACAGATTTCGACAGGCGTTCAGCGTCGGCGCGAGGAAGCGGTAGATAAGCAGCGTCCAGCGTCTGGGCCAGATTGCGTAACGCGGGTTCTGGCCGGTTGCCGGTGTCGATGACGATAGTATCGGTGCCATGGGCGCGTAACACGCGGGCGATTTGCTGGGCGTCGGTCGCGGCTTGTTTGCGGTCCGCTTTGCCATCAAGCGCGATATTGGCGCGCCCATCTGTCAGGATCGCAATTGTTGGCGTGAGACCGCGCCGGGTGGCTTGGGTGGCCTGCTCAAAGGCTGTCATCATACCGGCGGCTAATGGTGTGCCACCACCGCCGGGCAGGCCAGCCAAACGCCGCTTGGTTTGCACAAGCGAGCGTGTGGGTGGCAAGAGGACTTCGGCCTCGGTGCCCCGGAACGCCACCAAAGCAACGTGATCGCGGCGCGCATAGGCTTGGGCGAGCAGCAACTCAACGGCGCCTTTGGCCTCTGCGAGGCGTGTTAGCGCGGAAGAGCCTGATGCATCGACTGTGAAGATCAGCAGCCTGTCGGATTTTTCTTCAAACCGTTTGATGCGGATGTCCGCTGGTCTGATCTGCAAACCCTCACGGCCCGTTGCATTGCGTCTGATCGTTTGCCACGGCGCCGCCGCGCGCAATGTGCCAATGATATCAATCCGCGCGCCATCACTGATCCGGCCCGCGCGTGACGGCAGTGGTCTGCCGCGCCTGTTTCCTTTGCGCGCGGCACCCGTTCCGTTCCCGCGACCGGCCCGCGCCTTTTGTGCTGTGAGCTGGTTTAAAAGGTTATCGGGCAAAAGGGCGCGGACTGCTTCCAACAGCAACTCATCCGGTAGGTCGAGGCTTTCTTCTGATCTGTTGTTTTCTATCTGCTCGGGCGGCGGTGCGGGTGGTTCTTCCGCGGTCTGGGGTTCAGGAACCCGTGTCGCCCGATGGGCCAAAGTGAGGGCGCAGGCGACTTCCAGGTCGTCCGATGTGACCCTTTTGCGATCATTCAAAACGGCATGCGCTCGGGCTGCACGGATTGCAAACAGCGCCGCGCGCATGCTGTCGATGCCAAGCTCACCCGCGATGCGGGTGATTTGTTCTGTGACGCCGCGCGGCACCGTGACATCAGCGAGCGCAATCGTGCTTTCAGTTTGAGACCATATTTCAGTTGTACCATCCAAACGGCAGTCGGACAGATCAATATGAAACGCCAACCGTTCGGCTAATTTTGGGTTTAGGCATTCGTCATACTCGGCCCCCTCATCAAGTGCGATCAGTGTGTGGTCATGGCCTTTGTCCAGCGTGACGGCTAGTCGCGCGGCAAGCCCTATCGTTGTGCGTTCTGCCATGGCTAGAATCAGTGGGCCGGCTGTTTCCAAAAGCCCGTTTTCCTGCACCAAATGACCGCTGGCCAATGTCGCGGAAAGATCCAGCCCGCCAAATAACGCTTCATCAGAAATCGCAGGGTGTAACCGCCGCGCAGTTGGGTCGATCATCGCCGTTAGCCGATCACGCACAGGACCGGAACGCGCACGGATGCAGACCCCGCCTAGCCCCGCATCAATGCGAAGCAATCGCAACGCAAGCGTTGCGTGGATCCAGCTTTGGTTAGCCAAGGACTTCTTCCACTGTGCGGGCGACGCGTGTGCCGCTGCCTGCCTCATCCAAGGGATCGCGGCGCAGGCGGTGGCGGAGGGCCATCGGTGCAACTGCGCGGACATGGGCGCGGGTGAGCGCGGTGTCATCACGCCAGGCAGCATAGGCACGGGCGGCTTTCAACAACGTCAGCTCACCACGCAAACCGTCAGAGCCGAGCGCGAGGCAGAGCTCTGCTACATCAGTGAGCGTCTTTTCAGGCGTTTTAAGCTTTGTTAGAGACTTTCTTGCCTTCAAGATCCGATCCCGGATCGCTGCATCTTCGGCCTGCCAGCGCAGCATGAAGGCGGCGTTATCATTTTCGAACGCATCGCGGCGCTTGATCACCTCAACCCGCGTTTCTACCTCTTTGGGCGAAGTGACCTCGACGGACAGACCGAAGCGATCCAACAACTGCGGGCGCAGTTCGCCTTCCTCTGGGTTGCCGGAGCCGACCAGCACAAAGCGGGCCGGGTGGCGGATGGAAAGACCTTCACGTTCGACCACATTTTCGCCCGACTGGGCAACGTCAAGCAGTAGATCAACGATATGATCCTCAAGTAAGTTTACTTCGTCGATATAAAGATAGCCGCGGTTCGCGCGGGCCAGCAGGCCGGGCTGAAACGCCTTTTCGCCCTTGGTCAAGGCCTTCTCGATGTCCAATGCACCTGTCACCCGATCTTCTGTTGCACCCAAGGGCAGATCGATCACAGGTGTCGGCGCTTCATGCACACGTTTCGACCCTAATTCAGCCCAATCCGGTACATCCTTGGCCTTGGCGCTGTTGATGGGGCAGCCTTTGACCGCTTTGATCGGCGGCAACAAAGCCGCCAGTGCACGTACTGCCGTTGACTTGCCCGTGCCGCGATCACCAAACACCAGAACGCCGCCAATGCTGGCGTCAATCGCGGTGAGGATCATCGCCTGTTTCATCTCGTCCTGGCCGACGATGGCGGAGAAGGGGAAAGGTTGCATCTAGAGGGCCTCAAGTTTGGCTAAGGGTGAGATGCCGTTCCATGTGCCGCGGTCGGAATGGACGGCGAAACGGGCGTAGAGTTCTTCGCGAAACCAGCCTTCTTCGCGGACAGCTCGGATAGCGTCGGCGTGCGGACCGGTGCGTGCGAAACCGGCCATCGCTTTCTCAGATGGCCAGATAGAGAAGGTGACTTGGTGCAGCATGGGCACTTCGCCAATGCCGATCTTGAAGGCGACGTTGGGGTCCTTACCGATCATCTCGGATATATTTGGCACGCGACCCCAAAAACGGGTCAGGATGCTGGGTTTGATCGTGGCACGCGTCAATGCGGCCAATGGGCCGGTTGTCTCGGCCTGTGTCGGCTCAAACGGGGCTTGCCCCGCCCATTCACCGCGCGCGGTTTGGGTTTGTAGAAAAACGGTCCAGCTTTCGGCAGCGCGCTTTTGGTAAGTCGCAAAGATACCGGACTGGGTGCGCTCGCGCGCTGTTTCCGCATCAGGCCAAGTGGCAAGGATCGCATAGACGGCGGTGTTGGGAACGGGCGTGAACCCCTCGCCTGTGCCTGAGCCGCACAACTTCCAAAATCCGATATCTGGGGTGCGCGATAGCGGCAATCTGGCCCCGCCCATCATCGTCAACGCCCATGCACGGACGAGCGGCCCGGCGAAGCGGAAGAAAGACAGGCTGACAGTTTGCGTCACGGTTCTGACCTCATGGTCGTGTCAACTTATCCTGACATATCGAGCCTGACTTGGGAAGATGTTGACATAAGAATTGTCAACTTGACGTTACACTACTACTGTGAGGCCATGATGACAGCTGATCAGACCGACTCAAACGCCGCAATTGTTATAGGTGCAGGGCTTGGCGGCCTTGCGGCGGCGATGCGTTTAGGCGCAAAGGGCTATGCCGTGACGGTGCTGGACCGGCTGGATAAACCCGGTGGCCGGGGGTCATCTGTCAGCCAGAATGGACATCGATTCGATCTGGGGCCGACGATTATTACCGTGCCGCAAGTTTATGAGGATCTCTGGGCTACATGCGGACGCAATTTTCACGATGATGTTGCTCTGCGCCCGATGGACCCGTTTTACGAGGTGCGTTGGCAGGATGGGTCAACCTTTACGGCGCGGCAGGACACCGATGCGATGCTGGCCGAGGTTGCGCGACTGAGTCCGGGCGATGTGAAGGGATATAAGCGATTTCTGAAGGACAGCGAGGCGCGTTACATCGTCGGTTTCGAAGGTATGGTCGCCAAGCCAATGCACCGTCTTTGGGAAACGATCAAAGTGCTGCCTCTCTTTGCGATGCTCCGTGCAGACCGTTCCATTCTTGGCTTGGCGAAGGCCCGCGTGAAAGATCCGCGTTTGCAGATGGCGTTGTCCTTTCATCCGCTCTTTATCGGCGGCGACCCCCGACATGTAACGTCAATGTATGCGCTTGTCGCTTACCTCGAAAAGGAATTCGGCGTTCATTATGCCATGGGCGGCGTGCAGGCGATTGCGCAGGCGATGGTCGGCGTAATCCGCTCTCAAGGTGGGCAGGTCCGGCAGGGTGTTGAGGTTGATGAAATCCTTGTTGAAGGCGGTGCCGCCAAAGGTGTGAAACTGACGAATTCAGAGACTATTCAGGCCGAGTTGGTCGTCAGCAACGCCGACGCGGGCCACACCTATCAACGCCTGCTGCGCAATCAGCCCCGCAAGCGCTGGACCGACAAAAAACTGAAATCGCGCCGCTGGTCGATGGGCCTGTTTGTCTGGTATTTTGGCACCAAAGGCACCGCGCAGATGTGGCCCGATGTGGGCCATCACACGATTACGAATGCCCCCCGCTATGAGGGCCTGCTGAAAGACATCTTCATCAAGGGTAAATTGTCTGACGACATGAGCCTTTATATCCACCGCCCGGCTAAAACCGATTCCAGCGTCGCCCCAGCGGGTGATGACACATTCTATGTGCTATCCCCGGTTCCGCATCTGGGTTTTGATGATCCCGTCGATTGGCGGAACCAGGTCGAGATTTATAAGGCTAAGGTGCAGGCCGAGGTTGAAAAGACCATGCCGGGTTTTGCCGATCTTATCAGCACCGAGATGGTGCTGACGCCTGAAGATTTTCGTGACCGCTATCTGTCGCCCAATGGTTCAGGCTTTTCCATCGAGCCGCGCATACTGCAATCCGCCTGGTTCCGGCCCCATAATGTTAGCGAAGAAGCAAAGGGTCTTTATCTGGTGGGTGCAGGCACGCACCCCGGTGCCGGTGTGCCCGGCGTGATTTCCAGTGCAGAGGTGCTGGCCAAGATGGTGCCGGACGCGCCTGCGATGCCCGAATTGAAAGTGGCTGCCGAATGATCCGCCCTGACGACCTTGAACACTGCCGCGAGGCGATCCGCCATGGGTCGTTGTCTTTTCATGCGGCCTCTAAACTGCTGCCCGCAAAGGTGCGTGACCCGGCTTTGGCGCTCTATGCGTTTTGCCGTCTGGCGGATGATGAGGTGGACGAGGGCGACTATCAGGCCGGTGCGGTGTTCCGCCTGCAAGAGCGGTTGGATGCGGCTTATGCCGGAACGCCCAAGAACGCGCCCGAAGACCGGGCTTTTGCCGCGATTGTCGAAGATTTTGAGATGCCGCGTGCGCTGCCAGAAGCTTTGCTCGAAGGCCTCGCCTGGGACGCCGCTGAGCATCGATATAGCACTTTAGGCAATGTTAGAGACTATTCTGCGCGTGTTGCCAGCGCCGTGGGTGCGATGATGTGCGTACTAATGCGCGTGCGCGACCCGGACGCCTTGGCACGCGCCTGTGACCTTGGTGTCGCGATGCAGTTGACCAATATCGCCCGCGACGTGGGTGAAGATGCGCGGATGGGCCGGATTTATCTGCCGTTGGATTGGCTGGAAGAGGCTGGGATTGATCCATTAAATTTTGTGCGCGAACCGTTGCCCACGGATGAGGTGCGTCGCATGGTCAAACGTTTGCTGGCTGAGGCTGACAGGCTTTATTTGCGGTCCGAGGCCGGGATTAACGTGTTGCCTTTGCAGGCACGCACCGGGATTTGGGCAGCTCGGCTGATTTACGCCGGTATTGGCAAGCAATTGCGGCGTCAGGGGTACGACAGCATCTCGATGCGGGCGCGCACCAATGGGCGTCAGAAATTGGGCTGGCTGGCGCAGGCCGGTGCGCAAACGGCGACTTCGCTTATCATGCCGAAATCGGCAGTGATCTATGCCAAACCGCTGCCTGAGGTCGCGTTTTTGGTTGATGCCGCCAGCCGTGCGCGGCCTGATCAGGGGCGCTCAAGTTCTGTGTTGGATATACTGGCGGAGTTGAAGGCACGCGAAGCTGGCATTGGAACTGATCGCCCGATGGCCTAGGTGTAGCGGGAACCTTGAAAGGGGCCTGCTGTGGATATTTTTCTTTTTTGTTTGTTTCTTGCCGCGACCTTTGGAGCGGGTGCGACCGGCGCGCTTTTTCCGACAGGTGAGTGGTACAAGAGCCTGAACAAACCCACTTGGGTCCCACCGGATTGGGTTTTCCCGGTGGCGTGGACATCCATCTATCTACTTATTTCCTTTGCGGGTGCACGTGTCGCCGTGCTGGATGGCAACGCCTATGCAATGGCGTTTTGGGCTTTGCAGATTGCGTTCAATACACTGTGGACCCCGGTCTTTTTTGGCCTGCGCCACCTGAAAGCATCCTTGCCCGTTATGGCTTGCCTTTGGTTGGCCGTCGCAGGCGCGACAGTGACGCATTTTCAGTTGGATTTCTGGGCCGGTCTGGCCTTTGTGCCCTATCTGGTTTGGGTCACGGTCGCTGGTGCCCTGAACCTTGCAATGCTTCGCCTGAACCCCGATCAAAACCCATTGCAGCTACAGAACCTCTGACACCCCCTTGAACGTCCTTCAATTCGATGAAACCATTGGGGATGGAAACACATTTCAAATCATGGGCCGAAGTTGCCCCCCGATTAGTGGCCGTTGCTGCCGGGCGTGAAAAGGCCGATTTGGTCATTCGTGGCGGCAAGCTGGTGAATGTGCAAACCCGAGAGATTTTGGAATGGCAGGTGGCAGTAGCCGAGGGGCGCTTTGCCTATGTTGGGCCTGATGCCGCGCACTGTATTGGTGACAATACGCGCGTGATCGAGGCAGAGGGTAGCTATCTGATCCCCGGCCTGTGCGACGGCCATATGCATATCGAAAGCGGTATGCTGACGCCTGCCGAATTTGCCGCCGCCGTTATCCCCCATGGCACCACAACCATGTTCACCGACCCGCACGAGATTGCCAATGTATTGGGCCTACGCGGCGTGCGTATGATGCATGACGAGGCGCTGATGCAGCCCGTCAACATCTACACGCAAATGCCGTCTTGCGCGCCCTCTGCGCCGGGTTTGGAGACAACAGGGTTTGAGATTTCTGCCGATGATGTGGCAGAGGCGATGGCGTGGCCGGGTATCATTGGCTTGGGTGAGATGATGAATTTCCCCGGTGTGATCAACGGTGACAGCCAGATGCTGGCTGAAATGGCAGCAACGATGAATGCGGGCAAGACCGTGGGTGGGCACTATGCCTCGCCTGACAAGGGTATCGCTTTTTCGGCATATGTTGCTGGCGGTGCGGCTGATGATCACGAAGGAACTGCCGAGGCGGATGCGATTGCCCGCGTCCGCAACGGAATGCGATCGATGATGCGCCTTGGGTCTGCGTGGTATGATGTGGAAAGTCAGATCACCGCAGTGACAGAGAAGGGGCTTGATCCTCGCAACTTTATCCTGTGCACCGATGATTGCATGGCAGGTACGCTGGTCAACGATGGACATATGAACCGCGTGGTGCGCCATGCGATTACCTGCGGCTGTGATCCGTTGGTTGCTTTGCAGATGGCGACGATCAATACGGCGACGCATTTCGGGTTAGAACGCGAGATTGGATCGATTGCGCCTGGGCGCAGGGCAGACGTGATCTTGACCTCGGATCTGACGGAGTTGCCGATTGAGGAAGTCATCGCGCGCGGCCAAACCGTTGCAAAGGACGGCAAGATAACCGTCGATTGCCCGCATTTTGACTGGCCCGACGATGCCCGCAAAACGGTGCATATGGGCAAGATGCTGGAGACGTCCGATTTTGTGATCCATGCGCCCGAAGGCAAGAATAAGGTAAAGGCCAAGGTCATCGGCGTGGTTGAAAACCAGGCGCCAACAGAGGCTTTGACGGCTGAACTGCCCGTTGTCGATGGGTTGGTTGAGGGTGAAGGTGATACCTATCAGATTGCCCTTGTTGAACGGCACCAAGGCACCGGGACGGTCGTGAACGGCTTTGTCTCTGGCTTTGGGTATACTGGTAAAATGGCGATGGCCTCTACTGTGGCGCATGACAGCCACCATATGATTGTCGTCGGCACGGATCGCGCGATGATGGCTGCGGCAGCCAATCGTCTTGGCGAGGTAGGCGGCGGTGTTACCGTTTGGAAAGACGGCAAGGAACTGGCACTGGTCGAATTGCCCATCGCTGGCCTCATGTCTGATAGTCCCGCCGCCGAAGTCGCCGCCAAAGCCGACCAAATGGTTGCTGCCATGGCCGATTGCGGCTGCACATTGAATAACGCCTATATGCAGCATTCGCTGCTGGCGCTTGTTGTCATCCCATCGCTCAGGATCTCTGATCTGGGGCTGGTCGATGTCGATAAGTTTGAAATTACAGATATATTTGAGGAAAACGCATGAATATGGCCCAAGAGGTGTCAATCCGGACACCTGATACTCCAAAACCCGAAAGCTTTACCGATGCAAAAAAAGCGGTAGCGCGGTTGCAAGAACTCTACGCGATTGCCGTGACATTCCTGTCCGAGAATTTCTCGGCTGCTCTAATGAATGGTCAACCCGAAACGCGCGTTCGGGCCTATTACCCGGAAATCCGTCTGACGACGACAACCTATGCCAAGACCGATACCCGCCTGTCCTTTGGTCATGTGGCTGAACCGGGCGTCTATGCCACGACTATCACGCGGCCGGATCTGTTTGCGTCCTATCTTGAACAGCAAATCGGCCTGTTGATCAAAAGCCATGGCGTGCCTGTTGTCATTGGGGCCTCTACCACGGAAATGCCGGTGCATTTTGCAGCTGCCAATGATCCGGGGCTGACCGTGCCACAGGACGGATCCATGGAGTTCAACCTGCGCGACAACTTTGATGTGCCTGATCTTAGTACGACACACGATAACATCGTGAATGGCGAAGAATTCACCTATCCCGATGGTGCGCGGCCCTTGGCGCCGTTCACTGCACAGCGTGTGGACTACTCTCTGGCGCGCCTCGCACATTATACAGCAACTGCAGCAGAGCATTTCCAGAACCACGTTCTGTTTACCAACTACCAGTTCTATGTCGAAGAGTTCGAGGCTTACGCCCGCCATATGCTCGCCGATCGTGAAAGCGGCTACACCAGCTTTGTCAGCACCGGGAATGTCGAGATCACGGATGCTGACGCACCGATCCCTTTGCCGGGGAAGTTGCCACAGATGCCGACCTATCACCTGAAACGTGCCAATGGCAGCGGGATCACCTTGGTAAACATCGGGGTCGGGCCGTCGAATGCAAAGACAGCAACGGATCATATCGCGGTCTTGCGTCCACATGCGTGGCTGATGGTCGGACACTGCGCTGGGCTGCGCAATTCACAACGCTTGGGTGATTTTGTGCTGGCCCACGCGTATCTGCGCGAAGATCACGTGCTGGATGATGACCTGCCTGTCTGGGTGCCCATTCCAGCGTTGGCGGAAATCCAGATTGCGTTGGAAACGGCAGTGGCCGATGTGACTGAACTGGAGGGCTACGACCTCAAACGGATCATGCGGACCGGGACGGTGGCGACCATCGACAACCGCAACTGGGAACTGCGCGAACAGGCCGGGCCAGTGCAGCGCCTTTCGCAATCGCGCGCCATTGCATTGGATATGGAAAGTGCGACCATCGCAGCGAATGGCTTTCGGTTCCGCGTGCCTTATGGCACCCTTCTCTGTGTCAGTGACAAACCTCTGCATGGCGAATTGAAACTGCCCGGAATGGCCTCAGATTTCTATAAAACACAGGTCGCAGCGCATCTGATGATCGGTATTCGGGCCATGGAACGCCTGCGTGAAATGCCGCTGGAGCGCATTCACAGCCGGAAATTACGTAGTTTTGAAGAGACAGCCTTCCTCTGATCAGCCAAAAAACGCAAAAAAACGCGCTTTTTCACTTATAAGCGCACACTAATCATTGTGGTTTCACACAACATACCGTTAGATGTGCGGGTAACAGGCCCTACTGCTGGGGCGAATGAGGGAGACCAGGAAATGGCTACAAAACCACTAACAAAAGCGCAGCTTGTATCTGCACTGGCCGATGAAACAGGCATGGACAAAAAAGCAGCAGGCGCTGCACTTGATGCTGTGACCGGCATCATCACCAAAGAAGTATCTAGCGGTGGCGCCGTGACACTTCCTGGCGTTGGCAAAATCTACTGCCGCGAACGCCCAGAGCGTATGGTGCGTAACCCAGCAACGGGTGAGCAGATCAAGAAAGACGCGGATAAGGTCGTGAAAATGACCATCGCAAAAGCGCTGAAAGACAGCGTCAACGGTTAAGGTTTCAGGCTACAGCCAGAATTTAAAAGGGTCGCCTTCAAAGGCGGCCCTTTTTCGTATGTAAGGGTGCGGAACGGCAAGGCAGAGAACGATATGGACATCAAAGCAATCGCAATGGGCCTTGCATTCGCTCTTATGTGGTCATCAGCATTTACCTCTGCGCGTGTCATTGTGGAATATGCGCCGCCGCTGACAGCCTTGGCGCTGCGGTTCTTGGTTTCTGGCTTGCTGGGCGTTGGGATCGCCTGGGCGCTGGGCCAATCCGCGCGGTTGAGCCGCAAGCAATGGTTGGGCGTTGTGATTTTTGGTGTTTGCCAAAACGCGCTTTATCTTGGCCTGAACTTTGTGGCGATGCAGACGATCCCTGCATCTTTGGCGGCGATCATTGCCTCAACCATGCCGCTCTTGGTGGCCTTGGCGGGGTGGATTGTTTTTGGAAACCGCGTCCGGCCTTTGGGGATTGTGGGGCTTGTCGCTGGTTTGGTTGGCGTAGTGCTGATTATGGGTGCGCGGTTGCAAGGTGGCGTCGATATCTACGGGCTGGTGCTTTGTCTTGTTGGTGTCATATCTCTCACCATCGCGACTCTGGCTGTGTTGGGGGCATCATCGGGTGGCAATGTTTTGATGATTGTTGGCCTACAGATGCTTGTAGGTAGCGCGATCCTTTGGGTGCCAGCACTGACACTAGAGGTGTGGGATATCACGTGGAATTGGCAATTGGTCGCAGCCTTTGTTTACACCACCTTGGTGCCCGGTCTGGCGGCAACATGGGTGTGGTTCATGCTGGTAGGGCGTATTGGGGCGGTGAAGGCATCGACCTTCCATTTCCTCAACCCGTTTCTGGGTGTTGCCATCGCGGCAGCATTGCTCGGAGAGGTTATCGGGGTTCTGGATGTGCTTGGCGTTGCGATTATCGCAGGGGGTATTTTGGCGGTACAGCTGTCCAAACAGTAAGGTGGGTTTAAACCCACCTTACCCGATGGACCCGCGCACCCCGCCTGTTTGCCCACGATCCAGCAGCAGGTGGTCCAAAATGACACAAGCCATCATCGCTTCACCAACGGGCACTGCACGAATGCCAACACAAGGGTCGTGCCGTCCTTTTGTAACGACTTCGGTGGGCGAACCATCCATGCGAATGGACTTGCGTGGCGACAGGATCGAAGATGTCGGTTTCACAGCAAACCGTACCACAATATCCTGCCCTGTGCTGATCCCCCCAAGAATGCCACCAGCATGGTTTGAGGAATACTCAGGCCCGTCTGATCCCATGAAAATCTCATCCGCATTGTCGCGTCCGGTGAGTGCGGCCGCCGCCATCCCTTCGCCGATCTCAACACCTTTCACAGCGTTGATCGACATCATCGCAGCACTTAAATCAGTGTCTAACTTTGCGTAAACCGGCGCACCGATACCTGCGGGCACGCCGCGTGCCACGACCTCAATGATAGCACCGACCGAGTTGTGATCATCCTTGCGCAGCCACGCGAGATAGTCGTTCCACTCAGCCGCTGCCTCTGCATCAGGACAGAAGAAATCGTTCTGGTCTATCTGATCCCAATCCACCTTCGCCGGGTCGATCTTCTTTGTTCCCATCTGGGTCATGTAGCCTTTGATCTGCACATTTGCGGCAATCGCCTTAATCGCCTCACGCGCAACGCCGCCTGCCGCAACGCGTGAGGCGGTTTCGCGCGCAGAAGACCGCCCGCCACCGCGTGGGTCGCGTAGCCCATATTTCTGGTGATACGTAATATCGGCATGACCGGGCCGGAAGGTATTGAGGATATCACCGTAGTCTTTCGACCGTTGATCGGTATTCTCAATCATCAATTGGATCGGCGTGCCCGTCGTCTTGCCCTCATACACACCCGACAGAATGTTCACCGTATCGGGTTCATTCCGCTGGGTCGTATTCTTGTTCAGGCCGGGGCGGCGCTTATCCATCCATTGCTGGATCATCGCAGGTTCAAGCCGGACACCGGGGGGGCAGCCATCGACTGTCGCACCTAATGCAGGCCCGTGGCTTTCACCCCAGGTGGTGAACCGAAACAAATGACCGAAGCTGTTGATCGACATGGAATTCCCCTTTGCCAGATGGGTCTAGCGGGCGTGACAATCAGGCTCAAGTGCTTTCCCTTGCGCCCCTTGGCAATCCGGCTTAGCTAGGGCCTACCTCGGGGGGCCATTCCTTGGCTGAGATGCGCAATGCGCGGACCCGTAGAACCTGAACCGGTTAAGACCGGCGGAGGGAAGGTTTAGCAATCTCGCTATCCCCTAATCCGCCCGCCTGTATTTGGAGGATACGATGAAACCAACCACCTATCTGCCAGCTGTCGCGGGACTTGCCCTTTGTGCTACCGGCGCAATGGCCGAGACCCCGGTGCTGCAAGTCATGACCTACGACAGTTTTGTCAGCGAATGGGGCCCCGGTCCTGCGGTTGAAGCGGCGTTTGAGGCCGAATGCGCTTGCGATCTACAATTCGTGGGTACGGGCGACGGCGCGGCCCTGCTCGCACGTTTGCAATTGGAAGGGCCCCGCACTGATGCCGATATCGTGCTGGGTCTGGATACGAACCTGACAGCGGCAGCCCGTGAAACGGGACTGTTTGCGCCGCATGGTGTTGAGGCTGATCTGGATTTGCCAATTGCATGGACGGATGCAGAGTTTCTGCCGTTTGACTGGGGTTACTTCGCCTTTGTTGGCAACGCGGGTGCTGAGGCTCCGGCTTCTTTGCAGGCCTTGGCCGACAGCGACACCAAGATCGTGATCCAGGACCCGCGCTCATCTACGCCCGGTCTGGGCCTTTTGATGTGGGTGAAGACGGCCTACGGCGATGAAGCCCCTGCACTCTGGGCGGATCTGTCTGACAACATTGTCACGGTGACATCCGGCTGGTCCGAGGCCTACGGTATGTTCCTTGAAGGCGAAGCGGATGCGGTGCTGTCCTACACGACATCGCCTGCCTATCACCTGATCGCCGAAGAGGACGACAGCAAAGTGGCATGGGCCTTTGACGAAGGCCATTACATGCAGGTCGAAGTCGCCGGTAAAGTCGCCGGCACCGATCAGCCCGCGCTTGCCGATCAGTTCCTTGCCTTCATGGTATCCGAAGGATTCCAAAGCGTGATTCCGACGACAAATTGGATGTATCCTGCGGTGACACCTGCTGGCGGTTTGCCCGATGGGTTTGAAACGCTGATTACACCTGACACGTCATTGCTTTTGTCGCCACAGGATGCATCCGCAATGCGTGATGCGGCGCTGGATGAATGGCGCACAGCGCTGTCCCAGTAACGGCGCGCTGGCCTGACGCCGCTTCGGCGGTGTTGGTGCTTGTGTTGACCCTTGGCACGCTGGGCGCAGTCGCCTGGCGTGCGGAATGGGACGCGGGCCTCGCCTCTGCGGACTGGGCCGCGATCCGCTTCACGGTTTTGCAAGCGCTGCTGTCTGCATTGCTGAGCGTCTTGTTGGCGATCCCGGTCGCGCGTGCACTTGCGCGGCGCAGATTTTGGGGCAGGCAGTTGCTAATCACCTTGTTGGGCGCGCCGTTCCTGCTGCCGGTGATCGTTGCAGTGCTGGGCCTTTTGGCCATTTTTGGACGTGCTGGCCTTCTGAACGATGTCTTGGCGTCGCTTGGCATCGCGCCTATTTCGATTTTCGGTCTCCATGGCGTCGTTCTGGCCCATGTATTCTTTAATATGCCGCTGGCTGTGCGTTTCATCCTTCAAGGCTGGCTGTCGATCCCGGCTGAGCGGTTTCGGTTGGCTGCCTCGCTGAACGCACCTATCTGGCGCTTGCTTGAATGGCCAATGTTGCGGGCTGTGGTGCCAAGCACATTCCTCGTCATTTTCCTGCTTTGTCTGACCAGTTTTGCTGTCGCGCTGACGATGGGCGGCGGCCCCCGTGCGACAACGGTAGAGTTGGCGATTTATCAGGCGGTTCGCTTCGATTTTGACTTGGGGCGCGCAGCCTTGCTGGCTTGTATTCAGTTCGTGCTTTGTGTGCTGGGTGCCGCTTTGGCATGGCGGGTGACAGGGAATGACCCGGTGGGAACGGGATTGGATCGTGTTGTGCAGCGGTGGGATTTGGCGCGTCCAGCTGTCGACTATTGCGTGATTGTCCTGGCGGCGATTTTTCTTTTGCTGCCCTTGGCAATGATCGTGCTGCGCGGGCTGCCTGAGGTCTTGAATATGCCCGTCATGGTCTGGGCGGCCGCCCTGAGGTCGGTGTTTGTGGCTCTTGGGTCAGCAGCGCTTTGCATATGCATGGCGCTTGCTCTTGCGTTACGGGGCGGTTTGATGGTGTCAGTTGTGGGCGTCATGCCGCTCGCGGCCTCTGGTCTTGTGGTCGGTACGGGGGCGTTTCTGTTGGTTTTCCCGTTCATTCGCCCGGCGGATGTTGCCTTGCTTGTCACGATACTGGTGAACGCGACCTTGGCGCTGCCATTTGCCTTGCGGTCATTGGCGCCTGCTGTTGCCCAGATAAAGCAGGACTATGGGCGTTTGGCATTGTCACTTGGCATTGCGAAAACGTCATGGGTGCGTCTGGTTATCCTGCCCCGCATACGCCGCCCATTGGGATTTTCGGCCGGGCTGGCCGCAGCCCTGTCGATGGGCGATCTTGGGGTCATTGCCCTATTCGCCGGCCAGTCCGAAGAGACGCTCCCGCTGGCGATGTACCGGTTGATGGGAGCTTACAGGATGGGGTCGGCGGCAGGTGCGGCGCTGTTGCTGGTTGCTTTGAGTTTCGCGCTCTTTTGGATATGTGATCGCTGGGGGCGCACAGATGCTGATATGTGAGAAACTGGTACTGCAGCAGGGGTCCTTTTCGTTAAGCGCCGATGTCGCGTTTGCGGCGGGCAAGGCAGTTGCGCTGATCGGTCCATCTGGTGCAGGTAAATCTACATTGCTGGCGGCCATTGCCGGGTTTCTTGCGCCTGCGTCGGGACGGTTGCAGTGGGACGACGTTGATCTGACAGATATGGCTCCGGGGGAACGCCCTGTCAGTATGCTGTTTCAGGACAACAACCTTTTTCCGCATTTGACGGCTGCACAGAATGTCGGGCTGGGGTTGCGGCCTGATTTGCGCCTGAATGCTGATGACAGGGCCGTGGCGGCGATCGCATTAACCGATGTTGGATTGGCAGGCTTTGATGATCGTAAGCCACGCGATTTGTCTGGTGGGCAGCAAAGCCGCGTGGCCTTGGCGCGCGTGTTGGTGGCTGACCGACCTGTTGTGTTACTGGACGAACCCTTTGCAGCACTTGGGCCTGCCATGAAGGATGAAATGTTGGATTTGGTGAAGGCCAAGCTGATTGCGGCAGGCAAGACGGTGATCATGGTAACCCATGACCCAGCTGATGCGCAGCGCATGGCCGGAATGGCGGCTTTGGTTGCCGCTGGAGAGGTCAGCGCACCCGTTGCGACAGATGTGTTGTTCGACAACCCACCCCCGGCGCTCAAGGCATATCTGGGGTAGTGATCATTATTCTCAGAGCAGCGTTCGTGAATGGCTAAACGGTCGATTGAACCGTTTTAGCCATTCACCCTTACGTAAAACAAAGGCCCACCAGTTTGGCGGGCCTTTGTTTTTAATCAGGTCAGTCTGACCTAATCTTTGTTCTTATGCGGTGCCCACAAACGCTTGTTTGTCAGGTACAACAGAACCGACAACACTGTCAGGAACAGCACACCGGTCAAGCCAGCTTCTTTGCGTGCAACCAGTTTTGGTTCGGCAGTCCACATCAGGAATGCGGCAACGTCTTGTGCGACGTCTTCCAGCTCAGCTGAGTGGCCGTCAGCATATTCCACATCGTCGCCCCAAAGTGGCTGTGACATAGCGATCCAGGACCCCGGCACCATGTGCTTGCCGTCTTCGTCGATGCAGCTTTCAGGAAAACCACCAGCAGCGAAGGCTGCGTTATAGAAACCGTCCATCGGTTCGCCTTCCAGCGCGCACTCGGGCTCTTCGTGGTAGCCGGTCATGAGTGATGCGATGTATTCCGCTCCACCCATGCCGTTCACGAACTGGCTGATGCCTGTGCCATAGGGTCCGTGGAACCCAGCGCGTGCCTTCGCCATTAGGCTAAGATCAGGTGCGTTGGACAGGCTGGAGCTGGGGAAGAAATCCGCAGGTGTTGCGGTGCGGAAGTCACCTTCGCCATCGAACAAAGTCTCGTCAAAGACCTCGTAAAACTCAGCATAGGCTCGCATCTGGTCTTCCGGCAGCGCGGGGCCGCCTTCGTCAGACAGGTTGCGGAAGTTGACAATTTCCAGACCGTGACAAGCCGCACAGATTTCAGTGTAGACTTGAAGGCCACGTTGTAGCTGCATTTGGTCATAGCTGCCAAACGGCCCCTCAAACGGGAACGCGTAGTCAATGATTTCGACTTCGACTTCAGCGGCTGTTGCCTGCCCTACAGTAAGCGCAAGCGCTGCGACAGCGGTGAGTGTGAATTTACGGAACATCAGTCTTGGTCCTCTCTCACTCGGCCGGGCTGGCGACAGGCTTGGCGCCGTCAGCTTTTGGCGCGTAGTGCGCGTTAAAGTCGTCTTCGATAGTTGCTGGTGGTGTGTCTGGCTTTTCTATCACACCAAGCAATGGCAAGATGACAAGGAAGTAGGCAAACCAATAGGTCGATCCAATCAAAGCGATGTAGGGGTAGATCCCTTCCGCTGGACGCGCGCCAACCCACATTAGCAGCATAAAGTTGGCAGCAAAAACCCAGAACCACCATTTGAACATGGGGCGGTAACGGCCCGAGCGCACGGTTGAGGTATCCAACCAAGGCGCTAGCGCCATTACCACGATGGCACCAAACATTGCGATAACCCCAAAGAATTTCGCGTCGATGATACCAAAGGTGATCCAGTTCACCGCAATCACCAGCCAAACCTCTTGGTCAAAGGCACGCAGGATCGCGTAGAAAGGCAGGAAGTACCATTCAGGCACAATGTGCGATGGCGTCACCAATGGGTTTGCCGGGATGTAGTTATCCGGGTGGCCAAGGTAGTTTGGCATAAAGCCGACAACTGCCACAAAGACCGCCAGAATAATGGCCAGCGCGAACAGGTCTTTGATCACGAAGTATGGCCAGAACGGCAGTGTATCTTTGGCTGCGTCTTCTTTCGATGTGCGGCGTACTTCAACACCAGTTGGGTTGTTGTTGCCGGTGGTGTGGAACGCCCAGACGTGCACGATTGTCAGACCCAGCAGGATGAAGGGCAACAGATAGTGCAACGAGAAGAAGCGGTTTAGCGCAGGCTGCGCAATAGACCCGTTTGGCGTACCCAGCAGCCAGATTTGCACGCTTTCACCGATGAACGGGATCGCGCCAAAGAGGCCGGTAATAACAGCGGTACCGTGGAAAGACATCTGACCCCATGGCAACACGTAACCCATAAAGGCCGTACCCATCATCAGGACGTACATCAGCATACCAACGATCCATGTCACCTCGCGTGGTGATTTGTATGAACCGTAGTAAAGCGACCGGAAGATGTGCGCATAAACGGCCACGAAGAACAGTGATGCACCATTCATGTGGAAGTAGCGGATCATGTGGCCACCGTTCACGTTGCGCATGATATGCTCAACCGAGTTAAACGCCATATCGACGTGCGGCACATAGTGCATCACCAGAACGATGCCTGTGATGATTTGCAGCACGAGTGTGAAAACAAGAACGATACCCCAGATCCACATCCAGTTCAGGTTCTTGGGGGTGGGTAGCATCAAGGTATCGTACATCAGGCCGACAATTGGCAAGCGCGAGTGCAGCCACTTTTCGCCTTTTGAATTTGGTTCGTAATGGTCGTGGGGGATACCAGCCATAGCGTTCTCTCCTTAACCGAGTTGAATTGTTGTTTCGTCCACAAAGGACGCAATAGGAACAGGCAGGTTGCGTGGCGCTGGGCCGCGCCGAATCCGGCCAGATGTATCGTAGTGTGAACCGTGGCATGGGCAGAACCAGCCGTGGAAATCACCGGCGTCGCCCAAGGGCACACAGCCAAGGTGCGTACAGACGCCCATTTGAACAAGCCAAACGCCATCTTCTGTCAGCGCGCGGTTTTCATCTGTCGCTGGTGCTTCGCCAAGGTTGTCATTGTTTGCGTCTGCGTCGGGCAGTTCACTTAGATCAACAGCGCGCGCTTCGGCGATTTCTTCTTCGGTCCGGGCCCGGATAAAGACCGGTTTACCTTGCCACAGCACTGTAATCTGCGTGCCAGGGTCAACTGCGCTGACATCAACGCGGATCGACGCGAGTGCTAGAACATCCGCCGAAGGGTTCATCTGGTTTACCAGGGGCCAGACAGCCGCACCCGTTACCACAACACCCGCACCGGCGGTTGCATAGTAAAGAAAGTCGCGGCGTGTGCCCTGATGATCATCTGCATGTGACACGGGATGCATCTCCGATTCTTTTGATGGGCGTGTTTGCCCCACGAGGAAATAGACCGACGCAAAGATCAGTCAATTTTGGCGCTGTTTAACTATCAATCTCTTCAACGTCCAGCGGACAATCCGGCGCAGGCTGACATATGGTATGTGTAAAAGGCCAAAGCTGAACAGATGATTAAGCTATACCAGAGAATCGAACACGGCGTACCCGCCCTGCGCGGTCATGATCTGGATTGCGTGTCTGCAAATTTGGCATTTGCCACCCTATCAAGTGGACTTTTTCGTTAAATGGTCGATATTTGTGTCGCGTGCGCCACATTCGCGCTGGCGTGACCAATTAGTGATTAATGTTTTGTTGTCAGCTTTGGTCTACGAGTTTACTTTAGTTAATTGTCACTCAACTCGGACTTTCTAACCATGAATCGCGCTTTGGCATTCTTCGTCGGCCTGATGATCGCTCCTGCATTTGCGATGGCGGATGTGGAATTGAGCTTTTATGGCGGTGTGCAATCGGCTCCGTCCTCTGACATTTCGATTCGCGATCCTGAAATCGGTGACGATGATTTTTCGCAGGATTGGGAAGGGCGGTCGTTCGAGGCGCCGCCATACTACGGTATCCGTGCTACGCATTGGCGATCGCCGACTTTTGGCTTTGGTTTGGATTTCGCGCACAACAAGGTTTACCCCACCGATGGGTCATTGCCGCCCGACTATGAGGTGTTGGAATTCACGGATGGGCTGAACACATTGACGATCAATGCCTATCGTCGATGGAATGCGGTGGTAGGTGACGTGTCGCCTTATGTCGGCGGTGGAATCGGCGTTGCGCTTCCTCATGTCGAAGTGACCAATACTAATGCGACGGATGAAACCTTTGGCTATCAACTGACTGGCCCTGCGGCGACATGGATTGCTGGTGCGTCAATGCCAATTAATGATCGGTTGTCAGTTTTCGGCGAATACAAGGGTACATTTTCGTCCAATACCGCCGATTTGGAAAGCGGCGGCACATTGGAAGCCGATATCGTAACCAACGCGCTGAATTTTGGCGTCAGCTTTAACTTTTAGACGATCTACGCTGGCTTTGTGGTGACCATGCTGTCCCTGGCAGTGAATTCTGCGTGCCATTGTGCCAGCGTTTCATTCCCGTTGCGCCAGCCACGCCCATCGTGCCGTAAATCAACGTAGGATAATGCGCTGGCCACGGCAATTTGTCCGATATTCAATGGTCCTGAAAGATGGCTCATCCAGCGGCTGTTGACTGCGGCGATACCGCGTGCGGCCTTTGCCCATTGCGCCTCAACCCAATCAGCTGATTGTTGTTCGGCGGGGCGCAGCCGTGCTTCGTAGGACATGGCGACAGTGGCATCCATGATCGCATCTGCAGTCGCTTCCAGCGTCAGGATGTCCCAAATGCGGCTTTGGGGATAAAGGTTTGCACCTGCCAGATCGTCGAGGAACCGTGTGATGACGCGGCTATCGTAAATGCCGGGGCCATCGGGCCGGATTAACGCGGGGATTTTGCCCATGGGATTTGCGGCGACAACCTCAGGTGCAGTCTCCATAGGGGTCGTGGCGACCGTCACCTCTTCCACCCGGTCCATCAGTTTTGCTTCGCGGATCAGCACGCGCACTTTGCGTACGAAGGGTGAGGCGGGCGAGATGAGCAGTCGCATAGGTGCGGTCCTTTGTCTGACGTCAGGGAAACAAGACCTGATCCCGGCCTTCTTGCCAAGGTGGATATTTCGCCATGATTCCGCGAAACCTGTCCGAGGTAAGGAAATCATCAAGCCAGCTGGTCAGCGGAGCGAGCCCTTGGGCATCAAACCACGCCCGATCCGTATTGGCGAACTGGCGCACGAACGGCAGGATCGCCATATCCGCCAAAGTGCGTTTTGGCCCCATCAGGAACGGCGTGTCCTTCAGCCGGGCGTTCAGGTCAGTCAAGAACAGCATCGTCTTTGCACGCTCTTCGGCCTCGTCCCGGTCGGGAAATCGGACCGCGTATTTAGTGTGATCGAGCGCGCTCTTGAATGGCCCGTCGCAGATATCGATCAGCGTGTGGCCTTCCTTCGGCATATCCAACCAGCCTTCGGGGTCGTTTCGCCGCAAAGCCCACATCATCACATCGCGGCTTTCTTCAATGATGATGTCGTTGTCTTGCACAACCGGCACCGTGCCTTTGGGAGAGGCGGCGAGGAAAGCTGAGGGTTTGTCTTTGAGCAGGATTTCTTGCAGTTGCACCCGCTGCCCGCTCGACTGGATCGCCAGCCGTGCGCGCATAGCGTAGGGGCAGCGCCTGAATGACCAAAGGATCGGGATTGGTTGCACGGTCTGGATGCCTCCGGCGGGAATAGTGAGGGCCAAAAGAAGTTTAGGCGGTCAGTTGCTGGCCTGCAAACCCGGTGATCTGTGCTTGTACGATCTGACTTTCGGATTGATCGGTGTCGAACAGCACTTCGGTAAATTGCTCTGTCCGTCCCATGCGGGCGTTTTCCATCAAAATGTGATGGGTTTTGCCTGTCTGGGCCTTCAAGTGCTGATCGACTTGGTTTGCGCCGACAGCACGCAAAGCAGCGGCGCGTTCCTTGATCAGCTTCCCGTTCACCTGCGGCATCCGGGCGGCAGGTGTGCCAGGACGGGGGGAGTAGGGGAAGACGTGCAGCCACGTCAGATCACACTCCTGAACAAGGGCAAGCGAGTTGGCAAACATAGTGTCTGTTTCTGTCGGGAAACCGGCGATGATATCAGCGCCATAGGTCATATCCGGGCGTAGTTTACGCGCCTCTTTGCAAAAGGCGATGGCATCATCGCGCAGGTGGCGGCGTTTCATCCGCTTGAGGATCATGTCATCGCCATGCTGCAGTGACAGGTGCAAATGCGGCATCAAGCGCGGCTCGGTCGCGATGGCGCACAGCAGGTTTTCATCCACTTCGATGCTATCAATCGAACTGATCCGAAGCCGCGGCAGGTCGGGCACCAGTTTAAGAATCCGCATCACCAGATCGCCCAGTTTCGGGGTTGCTGGCAGGTCAGCGCCCCAACTGGTCAGGTCGACACCGGTGAGTACCACTTCGTTATAGCCCGTATCCACCAGTCGCTTGATCTGATCCACGACAACACCCGCAGGCACGGAGCGCGAATTGCCGCGCCCATAAGGGATGATACAGAAAGTACAGCGATGATCGCAGCCGTTTTGGACCTGCACATAAGCCCTGCTACGGGTGCCGAACCCATCAATCAGATGGCCCGCCGTTTCCGTCACTGACATGATATCATCGACTTGCACAGGTTCGGTCTGTCCGATCAGATCGGGTGCCATACTTGCCCAGGTCGCTGGGTTCATTTTTTCGGTATTGCCAAGGACGACGTCAACCTCGTCCATATTCGCGAAAGTGTCGGGTTCGGTCTGCGCCGCGCATCCTGTGACAATCAGTTTCGCATCCGGGTGATCACGGCGCAGCTTGCGGATATCCTGCCGCGCCTTGCGGACCGCCTCGGATGTCACGGCGCAGGTGTTCACGACAATTGCGTTGTCCACACCAGCGGCGGTGGCGAGGTCCTTCATCGCCTCTGTCTCATAGGCGTTCAGGCGACACCCATGATTGGAAAAGAGCGGTGCGGTTTTGGTCATGGCAGCCGCCACTGCCCGTCAAAGACATGGGCGGTCGGCCCGGTCATCCAGACGCCATCATCACGCCAGCTGACCTGTAATGTGCCACCGTCAAGGTCGATGGTCACATCGCGGCCGGTGATCCCACGCCTTGCTGCGGCCACCGCCGTTGCGCAAGAGGAAGAGCCAGAGGCCAGTGTAATTCCCACACCGCGTTCCCAGACGCGCATGCGCAGATGATCAGGCCCGATCAGACTGGCAAATTGAACATTGGTGCGTTCGGGATAAAGCGGATGATGCTCCAGCGCAGCGCCTTTTGCCGCAAGATCAATCGCTTCGGCATCATCAACAAAGAACGTGCAATGCGGATTACCCATCCCAGTCGCGGTTGGCGCACCATCGATAGGCAATTCAAGCGTGTCTATCGCCTGCGCAAGCGGCACTTCCTGCCAATCCAGCTGCGGTTGGCCCATATTGACAGAAGTGAGACCGTTCCCCGCATCCACAGCTTGCAAAACGCCTCGCGCGGTCTGCAACGTCAAGGCCGTCTTTCCCGTCTGATCCATCACGTGCCGCGCAATGCAGCGTGTCGCATTCCCGCATGCCCCAGCCTGAGACCCATCACTGTTCCAAAAGACCAAGCGCACATCTGCGTCAGGTGTCTCTGACAACACCGCCAACTGATCAAACCCGACCCCGCGATGCCGGTCTGCAATGGCGATAGCGATAGCCTTATCGACGCGCGGGTTGATTCCCCGCTCGTCCACGACGACAAAGTCGTTTCCCAGCCCATGCATCTTCATGAATGGTAAATATGATGAGTCGCTGATGGTCATGGCGGCGATATAGGCCAAGGCAGACAAGTTATCCAGCGCTGGGCGGCATTTGGGGCTTGACCACACCCGCCCGCCTTTCTAAGTAGCGCGCTAGTGGGCCGTTAGCTCAGTTGGTAGAGCAACTGACTTTTAATCAGTAGGTCGATGGTTCGAACCCATCACGGCTCACCATTTTATGAATATAAAACAATATCTTAGGTCGTTTCAACCTTATGGCTGAAATGTTCAGGCCGAACATAGACCTGGCGACTCGATTTCGCTCTTTTTGAAGAACAGTTGGCCGTTGACCTTGAGTGGTTCAGGGAGTCGCCCCTTCGAACGCCTCGCGTAAAAGGCGTCCATGGTCAGTCCCAGCGCCTCAGCGGCCTCGGCGGACGTATAGTGGTCTTGGCGTGACGGCAGTGCTTCTCTTTTACGTTCAGGGGTCTCGCGCCGCTTTCGGGGGCGCCTTGAAGGAAGTACGTACCCCTCGAATTGATGGTTGTCGCTAGCGATCTGCACGCAGTACCAACGTAGCGAGGCGATAGACGTATTGGCGTCGGGGAACCTGGCCACGACCAGTTCTAGGATCTTGGGGTAAGGGATGCCCACCGACCGCGCCTTCGGATGCAGCGCCGAGACCTCAGAGCCGTCGGCCGCATGTTCGTAGTAGTCCACGGTGCACAGCAGCGCGCAGGCATAGGCCTTGAGGCTGCCAGAGGTGTCATCCGGGTACGTCGGTGCAGGCGGCTTGATGCGATGAACGCCGGGGATGGCCATGATCCTGTCCACGAGCTTTGCAGGCTTCGCCCGCCAGGCTTTCAGAGGATCGTCTGGTCGCAGCGCGTTATGCAACTCAAGCAGCTCGAGGACCGTGAGCTCACATAGTTCTTCGTAAGTCATGCTGTCGCTCCGTCATCGATAATGGATGTCCGCCGCCGGATAGGGCAGATCGGTGTCTCGCAGGACATCGTTGATCATGGCCTTCGCGACACGCATCGCACCATTCGCCATTCCTGGACCAGATTTGGGCGTCACCCTTTCATGCAGGCCACGAACCTGCTCCCTTGTCAGCCTATCTAGAGGAAGATACGCGAGGTCCTTCAGGGGACCCTCGACCATTGATCGGTAGAAATGGACGGTCTTCGCAGCAAGATGCGGCCGCGTTTCAATGTAGCGTTCGAGCGCCTCGGCCATGGACATCACCTTAGGCTCAGCCTTGCGTCTAGGGTCTTCGCCGCGACCAAGACGCAGCTTCAGCTCCAAAGCCTGACGACGTGCCTAAATGACGGTCAGGGCGTCGCTCCTACCTAAGGTCATCGTGATCCCTCGGTTCGTCCCATCGTTGATTGACGCAACGAGCTTCCAGCTTGCGGACTTGGCTCCCACAACCAACCGGAGACCTGGCACCTCGCTGTCCATGATCAACGTTCCTGGCGCCTCGTCCTGCACGCATCTTTGCGCGATAGGTTGTGTTATCTTCAGCTTGATCGATGGCATCACTCTCTCCTTATCAGACCAAACACCAGACCTGACGATGCCGATGGCTATCGGTAGTTAGTCAGGTGTCGTTGAGAGTGATTATTGAGCCGTTTCAAGGGGTTCGTATGCCCTGAAATAGCGGATGAGGCCGAGATGATAGCCACTAATTGCTACAGTCAAGCTACTTTTAATCAGTAGGTCGATGGTTCGAACCCATTACGGCTCACCATTTTATCTTTTTATTGTGATCAGTCAGACCTTTTGGACTCTGGCGTCAAGGTTTTGTCCTTTTCAGTCACAGTTTTTGTCCTTTGGGCAGATTTTAGCGTTCTAGAGGCCCAAGAGCAAACCCTCATCAGTTACGGATGGTCGAAGAGTGTATGACTGGGCGGACTGCGGACATTCGAAGGTATCATCGCAACCGACTCTACCGAGAGCCAAGCCGCATCTAACTGTTGAGAAAAATTAACAGAAGAACATTATGCGAAATGGCAGTAATCATGACCCATGTTTTTACATAATTGCCTATTGGTTAAAGGTGACCCAATCATTGAGTCTCATTCAAGAATATTGATCTGCTCAGCGGAAAGAAAATTGGCATCAATCAATTCTGTTCGCGCAGCTTCTGCATCCTGAGAAAAAATAAAATTCGCAGGTTTTCCTCGGCCCTAGAAAAACAAACATAACCCCGAGCCGCGCAATAGCAGCCTGCCGTGCGTCTGAGCGTAATTCTTCAGGGATCGTTGCTTGCTCAGTGGCGAGGTCACTGTGGTCGTTGGCATCAAAGGCTTCTTGATAAAGTCGGATTGCTTCGCGATGCACGCCGAGTACCAGATCACGGGTCTTTTGCGCATCGTCCAACAATTGTTGCACCGCTGCCCCACGGGTAGCATCTGGTAGAAGCGCCAGTTCTTCTTCAAAAAGATCTGCTTTGACAGCCGCCCGCGCCGAAGTCCGCGCGACGTCGTTCGTATTCCGCGCGCCGCGTAAGGCATCCCGTTTTGCAAGCACTGCGATGCGCGCAGCGGGGAGCAGATCCTCAGCGCTTTGATCTTTGAACCATTCAGCAAGTTCTACTTCAGCTTCGGCGATCGCATCATCGGCCGGCTTAAGCGCCTTAGTTTGCGCTGCATGACGCCCTTCTGAATCGGTCCGACGGTTGGTTGCACGCTCTGACATTGTGAGTCGAATGCGCGCCCGTTCGATAATTGCCAAGAAGGTGGTTTCTGGATGATCCCCTTCTCCTTCCAATGCTTTGATCCGCATCGCGCTATCGCGCTTTCGAGCGCTTCAATGCGCGCAACCAGTTTATCGTGCTCTAGCTGCAACTGCCCCAAATTTCGCAACGCTGGTAAGGCAGCGATGATGTCGGTGGCGGTGCGTCCAGCCAGAGGGAGAGTATTTGTCAAAGTCTCTAGGGTTTGATCTGCGGCTTCCTTTTCCGACGTCGCCTGTGCCGCTTTGGTTTCGAGTTCAGTGATCGTCTCTTGCGCGCGGGCCCAGCGTTGCCAACTCTGTCGCAAGCTGTCTTGAAGCGTTAACGCAGCATGAACGCGGGATGGTAGATCGCTGTCGGCACAATCGATTCCGACTGCTTTCGCTGCTGCAGCCATCTTGGCCTGAGCGGCCATGGGTAATTCCTTCAGGTGTGTCTGGTCGCTCCGGCAGATTGAAAGCTGCGGACGAAACGTGGGTTGTCGCGCTGCGGCCGCCTTGGTTGAACCTGTCCTATGCCCTAGCGCGACGGCTTTATCGGAGTGTTGGATTCTCGTTCAAGGCGCGCGTTACGGAGACGGTCTTTCTTGGCTTGTCGCTGCTCGGCCTCTTCTTCGACCATCTTTCGAACGATGCGGGTTGTCTTGTCCATCGGTGTTTCCACCTTGGGACCTTGCGCTTTGAACACGCTTGTTTTTGTTAGCTTTGCCAAGTTGTAGTCTCCTCATTATTTTGTCGGTGTGCGTCGGAACAAGATCGTTCAAACCGATGCCAGGTGTTTGCTTGGACCATCGACATCGTGTGCGTTTGGCGGGCCTCGGTCATGGCGCAGATTTGTCTGAATGTCCGGGGCGGCCATGGCGCGCATCACAGCACTATAGTTCATGTTAAACCGCATTTCCGATCCGACACGGAGCGTTGGATTTTTTGTGCCAATGACCAGATGATCGCTTGTTGCGCCAATAAGTGTGGTGCCAGCAGGCATTGAAAGTCCTGCTGCGTCCGTGTCTTGATGCCCGATGGCAAGAATGATCCGCGTGATTTTTGAAATGTCAGGAACAAGTCGAATTTTTGCCAAGGTGTGATCGGAGTTGCCCACAAGCGGGTGCACAGACTTGGCATCTGTTTCGATCACTTCGGCGACAAGCGTAAAGGCGTCCCGATACATGCCACCAATCTGATCCCCTGTGACTGGATCGACGCCAAGCAGTATTGCTTCACCAATGCGCAGATCGTTGATCCGGCCTGTGGCGCACGCGCCGAACGCCCAAGGCAGGTTTGCAGAATTGCCGCCAGATACGGTCTCAATGAATGGGCCACACTGCCCTTCGATATCATTCGCAAGCGCAGACAATACCTGCATCTTTGCAGCCGTCGGGGCGATCCCGCTGAGACATGCGAAGTTGGCCCCAATGCCTTTCAGTGCCACACCGGGCATATCAACAACACGCCGTGCCACGTCGCCAAGGTCCTGTGGCATGATCCCTTCACGCCGATCACCCATTTCGACCATCAGAACAATGTCGTGAACGGTTTTTTGCCGGAGTGCAGCAGCGGCGAGCGCTGAGATCACAGATATCTCTGTGTTGTAGCTCGCGTCACAGACTTCCACGACGTCATCAGCTTGGCTCAGCATTGGTGTTCTGATCAAGGTGATCGGACTCGTCGTTCCAGCCTGGCGTAACCGTTTCACATTGCTCAAGCGCGCCTCAGCCAGGCCCGCGGCGCCGCCGTCGAGCATCGCGCGCGCGATGGCCGGGTGCCCACACGCGGCTTTGGTCACTGCAGTCACACAGATTCCACGTATCTTCAAACTGTCGACAATAGTCCGCGTGTTGTGGCGTATCTTGCGCAGATCAACTTCAAGGCGCGGGCTGCTCATATCGCGACCATGGGCGTTCCTTGCTGCAGGCCAGGATAAGCAGCAACAACCATGGCCAGCAAGTGTGCCGCTGGTCGACTAAGCGCGTCAGTCACCGGCAGACCGAGTTTCTCAGTCTGCCCAGAAATCGTGTTTGCGATCTTGGCTTCGGACATGCCTTCGTGATTGAGTGTGACGCCGATGACCTTTGTATCAGAAAAGGCCTCGATCAAAGCAATCTCACTTGCCGGGGTGGGCATCGGCATGTTGGGAAAGTCGCAGCGATGGGCACGTTTTGGGGCGTGCTGAAGGATAACAGCGTCCGGTTGGCTGCCGCGCAGGATAAAGGCCGATGTACAGAACGCCGGATGGCTCAACGCGCCCTGGCCCTCGATCAAAATGACATCAGGTTGCTCGGCCTTTGAGGCCGCGACAATCGCACCCTCAAGTTCGCCGCAGCAGAACTGGGGCGGAACGGCATCCATCGCCACACCATATTTTGCGCCCTGCATAAGACCCGTCTGGCCTGTGCCCACCAGCACGGTCTTGATGCCCTTCGCGTTCAGCGCACGAGCCAGAACCGTCGCAGTGGTCCGTTTTCCTATGGCGCAATCGGTCCCAAGAACAGCGATACGCAGCGCGGCGACTTTTGCGACGCTGCCGTCGAACAAGCGCATGTCTTTGCTAAGTTTGGGTTTGCGGATATCGCGGATGGAGACGCGTCGTTCTGATGCGGCTTGCGCAATTTCGGTATCATCGCTCAGATATTCATGCAGGCCACTGACGATGTTCATGCCGCGCGTGATCGCATCTAGCACGACGCCACGATCAGCTGTAGAAAGCCGTCCCGTTGATGGGGCCATTCCATAGATGAAGGTATCAGGTATGGAGGTCGCGTGGGCGACTGCGGCATCGAGGTCTTTATGAATTGGTATGGTGTTGATCACGTCATCAAGAACCTGCCCGCTGTTCGCGCCGCTGTGCGCGCTGTCGATGACTGAGACGATCCTGTAGGCCTCTGAATGACGCACAAGACCGTTGGCCGTCTTGCCATCAATTTTTGCAAAGTTACCTTCGCAATAGACAACTGCTGTCGGGATCTGAGCGAGCGAATATGATCGTGTCGGTGCGCCACCGATCATGGGAGGCGCTTGAGCGCCCCTGACGGGACGGCGAACGGTATCTATCGTCTGGGTTTCGGTTTTCATCTTGTCTTCCTTTTGATGGTGAGACTGTCGTTCGACTAGGTGTTGAAGCAGACGTCTTGGTGCGACGCGCTTAGTTATTTAGAACGCACAGATCCTTGGATTTTTGGAAGTTCCGGTTGCATTCCCAACGGTTCTCAGACCTGTCAAGATGGGCGTTCGCGGGCATGTTAATCGCTTCGCATCCTTCACCCGACACTTCATAACCCCGCTGGCATTTCCATCCCTCGCCGTAAGAAGACTCGTCGAAATATGCGAACTCGGGGATAATCACGACCTCGCACAGACCATTCTGTTCGAAAAACCCACGTTCACATGACCAAGGCTGACCGTAGCGCGACCCGTTCAGATATCCGTTGGTGGGAACCACGATTGCAGTGCAACTGTTGTCCACCTTCTCAAACCCGCGTCCACACTCCCATGCGGACCCATCCGCCAGATAGGCATTTTCAGGTACAATGACCTCTTGGCAGGTATCGTCGACTTTGAGAAATCCGCGCAGGCAGCGCCAGCGTTCGCCTGAAGGGTCCAAGAACCCACCATCGGGAACAACCACCGCAACGCAGGCAACCTCGTCGACTTTACGAAAGCCATGATGGCATTCCCATCCGGATCCATAGGTGCGGTTTGTCTCATAGGCATTTTCGGGGACCACAATAGCAGCGCAGTTCTCGTCCATAAGCCGATACCCGACGTTGCATTCCCAACCGTCGCCGTAGCTCTTTGCGCTGGCGTTTTCCGGTATGGTTTGGGCAATGGCGGGCATTGCAAGGAGTAGCAGAGCAAAGACGGGGCCTATGAAAACGATCCAAAGCATTCGAGCTTCCGCCAACATAGGTGTCCCGCAAACTGTTGATGAGGATTGCAGCGACGCCTTTGAATCATGATCCATCCAACTCAAGCCCCGCTAAGCAAGCATCTGCGAGGTCACGGTCTGGCGTATCTGAACCGGGGCGGGTCGCCCAGCCCGTTTCCATCATTGCATTGCGGCGGCCAAAGCCGGAGACTTCTTGTAGAACCGCGAACTTCTCTGTGCGTTCTGGATCAGCCGCTGACATGTTGAGACACACCGGAACCATCGCTAACGTCACCTCTTCAGATGCCATGTCCTTTGCCATGGTTTCGGCGCTGTCGGTGGTCATCCAGCCACCCCAAGTGAATCCGGGGATAGAAACCGCAATTGCGCCACCCGCAGCACCGTAGATGCCGGGTTTCGTCCATTCTGGAAAAGTCATTTTTGGGTCCTTTGACGGAGAAAGCGCCGCCTCACTTTTTTGCACTGACAAAGCATTTTGTCTGTGCGGTCTTTAAGTTGCATCGCTTGATATGGCGCAGTTCATGTTTCGTCACAGGTCATGGATTTTGCGGACCACAAAAGCGGATAATCCTAACGCATGGGCGACGCGGTCGTGCGCGATAACTTCCCCAAGCGTCATATCCCTGTTTCGGCAAGTGACGGTCGAATTTCAAAGAAAGATAATTGCAATTGGCTCTGGCAGGCGATGCGCCGTTGCCGAAGAAGACCACAACTTTGTAACTGTCATATAGTCGCCTAGCGCCTAATTTACAATCCTAGCTAACCTGACCTTTTTCCCAACACCGCCGATCACTCAATCACCTGAACCTTTTTTGAGCGGCCTTCAACGAAACGGTGGGCCATGCGCCCAGACGGTCAGCGAGCGCCGAATGCCCCGCTTGATTGGCGTCACCTGATGCAGTGCAAAGCTTGGAAACACACTCACTGATCCCTGCGCCCGATTGGCCAAGAGGACGTGAGTATTTGGCCTGATTTCCAAGTCACCCCCGTCGTAGGTGTCCGGATTGCTCAATTGAAGCACAAGTGTGAGCTTTCTCTTACCAGCAGCGAGACCATGGCCAATGTCAGAATGCCAGGCAAAATGGCCACCTTTGGTTGCATCATATTTGGCTACTTGCGGGCTTTCCGCAAATTCGCGCACATCGAAATCAAACTGGTGCTTGTTGGAATGACTGACAAGCTCAATCAACCGGGTCATCACCCAGCTCAGGTCTCCGACATCGTCCACCCAAACGAGTTCCGCATTACGCAGATTGTGATCCCGATTGCGGCCCACAAGCAGCGCGTCATCGGTGGGGATATTGGCAATTGCCGCGACAATGTGATCACATTCCCCCGTGGTAAACGCATCGGGCACTGAGTGCACTGTCATCATTCCGCCCACCATTTACAAATCGTGGATCGCGTCTGCGGCGACGCGCGAAGGGGGTTGCATCAATGCAAACCCGGTTTCGCGGACCGATCCGATAGGCCTTTGAATACCTTTATGATTTCTGCTGGCTCCGCGCGATCAAGTGCCGCATCTGCGATTTCTTCTTCCGTCCAAATCCAAGTCTTTGCAGGATCATGAAGCATCGCCCAATTTGCAAACAACCTACTTTGTATCTTGCGATTCAAGAGCTCTTTAACCCCAGCATGCCGATCATCCCGACGAATTCGTGCGTAAGCTGCGCGCACTGGAACCTCCGGGCCTTCCAGTAGTTGGAGGTAGATGTCGTGTCGACAAACCAACGCGCCAGTAACGCCATCCCGCTCATTACAACGTCTGGCGTCGATCAAAATTCCTGCCAGTGTCGGCTCATCGAACCCGAACGGCTGTGACACATAAACGATCTGGATAAGGTTTGTGATGATTTGTCTCCCTGCGGGGTTAAGCGAAACATGAACTTACTTTGATAGAGGCACGATCACATCGCTTCAGGTGAAGACCGTAGGGCTTCGGCAACGCTGAGTCTCGACTAAAGCGAACGAACGGCCAATTAAGAGAAAATCGTCTCAACATCGAGATCCCTGCGCCGTGACCGCGCAGGTTCCCTGCTTGAGAAAGTATTGCAACGATACAAGGCAGCTTTGCCTGGAGGAGCGTGAGTCCGCTGGATTGGTCTCGCTGCATTTTTGCTGAGTGGCCGGTTTTTCTGCCGCATTGCAGCAACGAAGATCAAGAACTTATCGCATTTTGTACGCTGCGAGCGCGTGCAGCGAGAAACTGTGAACTCACAGGATGGGCGTTTTACGGCCCAATGCATCTGCAAATATTATGCATAAAGATAACGTCGGATAGCTGCCATTCAAATCTGCGGTAGTCTTGAGATGCCAGTGCGGCGCTGATGTTTGGGCATGGATCCGTTCGCCCGAAATGATCGGCTGCTTCATGTTACCAAGCCGATTCCGTGATCGACCTCAAATCTCAACGCGTCAGTATGGTCGACTTGTTCGTGATTGGGTGACAGCGGTTGGCCCGGAACCGAACGGATACGGCACCCACTCACTTCGGTGAACCAAAGCAGGAGAGATTTACCAAAAACAGGGAACCTCCGAGCGGTACACCTTCAGCTCGGGCACACGAAGATCAATAGCACCGTGCGCTACCTTGGCGTTGGTTTGGAAGACGCGTTGAGTATTGCTGAGCGGATCGATATCTGAACCATGTCGGCTGGCGGCACCTGCCGTTCGCCGATTTGATCCAGACCCACAGCCAGTTAGCGGCGAAAGCTGATTTCGAGCACAGCTTGTGAATTCGAAGTTCTCGCGCGGCCAGGCGTCCCCAGTTTGCTTGTAAGTTCAAAAGTCCACATTGGTTAGGACTTCGCCTTTCACGGCGCGATACATTTCTTTGTGTTCCTCCCAATACCCGCTGACCGTCAGGCGGACGGTGATAGGGCCCTCTTCAATGTTCATAAAGTAGAACCCGTGGTATCCTGGAAATGGAGCGGTGAAGGATCCGTGCTGCGCGGTGCCTTCGCCCCTTGCATAGGCCATTTCAAAGCCGTCTGGGTAGTCAGCGGCATCGTCTGTCGATGGGTGCCCGTGAAAGTCGTAATAGACCCCATCACCGACGGCATTCAAAACCTCCCAAGAATAGACGAACGTGGTATCTGCGGGCATGATGAATTTGTGTTCGATCTCGCCGTAGTCCTCGATCTCAATCTCGATGACTTCACTGTAGAACGGCGCGTCTTCTTGGTGGATCAGGCCTTGCACAGACATGTCGATCCGCTCTGCGGTCGGGTCATATTCGCCGATGTTGAATGCAAGGACGCCTTCAAAAGGGGCCGGTTCGTCAATGTTTTGCGCCATGGCTGTAAGGCCGAGTTTGTCGCCCAAACCGGTCGGGTCGATCCCGTATTCCGCAGGTAGAATGGCCACCACCAACAGCGCGCCACCGCCTACTGCGGCTGCAATTATTTTTGTCATAAGCGTCATTGAACATCTCCGTTATGTTGCAAAATAACCGACTGACTGCATGCCAAATAGCACCAGTCCAGCAGCAAGAAGGGCGACATTTGCGCCCGTCGCGATGTGTGTGAAGTCTGGCCGCTGTCGTAGCCACGCGAGGCCGCCAAACAACACGATCAACGCAATCACCTGTCCGATCTCAACACCGACGTTGAACGCAAGCATGTTGATGATCAAACCATCGGGCGACAGCGTCAGGTCTTGCAGTTTGCTCGACAGGCCCAGCCCGTGGACCAAGCCGAACCCGAAGACGGCTGACTTGGGATTGATCAAGCGGAAGACCTCAAGGTTTTCCAGCGCCTTGTAGCAAACAGACAGGCCGATGATGGCGTCGATCAGGTAGGTGTTGACGTATAACCCTGACAGCACCCCGAACAGTAGAGTGATGGAATGGCCAACGGCAAAAAGGCTGACAAAGGTCACGACATCGCGCAGTCGTCTCAGAAAGAAGATCACACCGGCTAGATAGAATAGGTGGTCGTAGCCGGTAACCATGTGCTTTGCACCCAGATACACGAATGGGCCGATATGGACCCCAGATGCATTTGCCAAAAACCCTTGGTCTTGGGTCGCAACACCGTGCGCGGATGTCGTCGTGGCCAAGAACACGGCTAGCCCTAAACCCAATAGCGCGGCTTTACAGGTCTTCGACATAGGGAATGAACCGCCCCAGAATGATGATGCAGGACCAGATTATCAGGGACAACCACGCGATGACGTGTGCCCCGCCTATAAGATCAGCAGATGTGACCCCCGCATCCATTTGCGGTTTGATGCGCCGCACAAAATAGGCGGTGTTCAGGCCAGCCAAAACGATCAAACCCATCTTGGCCCAGAACGCATTGTTCACGAGGTATCGGTCTGAGTCCCCGACAATGAACAACAGGCCCGTGACTAGATTGATCGCAAACCCGATAAGCGCAAAGCGCACGAAGACGTCAACCCGATCGATAGGCACGGATCGCGCCAGACCAACGATGCGTAGATCGACAACGAGAAGCGACCCGAACAACAGGCAAAGCCCCATGAAATGCGACATTTCCAACAGAGGAAAAACAAACCGGTTGTCCATCACAAACCCGTTCAACGCAGTCGCGTTCAGGGAGTCGATGACCCAAGTCAGTAACGTATCCATCGGGTGCCTCCTTACGCCAAATAGCCGATCAGGCGGCCTGAAATGATAGCTGCGATCCAAGTGGCCATCGCCACCCCAGCCAGTCTACGGTGAGCGAGCGAAACGTCGTCAGAACGTGCAATGCATATCCGCACGAGCCGCCATGTGAGCATCAACCCCAACACAACCAGCACGAGTTTTGCCCGAAAGGCCCAGTTAAAGAACAACTCAGATGCTCCACCCAAAAACAAAGCTGTCCCCGACAGCAGATTCAGAACAAATCCACCAACAGCCACGTGCCAATAGGGCGTCATTGCGGTGACGGGTATGTTGGGCGCAAACCCCAACACACGGATCGTCAGCATCATGGCAATCCCAACCATCGTGGCCATACCAATGGCGTGCAGCGATAACACGATGGGATAGCCCCACATCGTGCTGGAAACCGTTGTTCCAATAAAAGAGTCTTCGAGCCAGAAGAGCGTTTCCATCTAGACAACTTTCTGCTGTTTCAGTCCCGCACCGCGCATGCGAAAAGCAGGAGGTGTGTTCTGAGTGAGGAAACGTCGGCTATTCTGTCCGCTCGTTCGTGAGGTCATCACAGGCGTAGGGTTCATAGGAATCGGCTGTTAGCGTGACCTCGTCTGACCCCTCGAATGGTGCTTCGAGGTAGGCTGGATCGATGAAGGCATATTCCCGCGTCAGCACAGTGCCATCGTCGCTCAGGGTGAACTGCTCGGTCACGGTCAGCTCCTCGCTGTTTTTGACGGCTTGCGGTCCACCGCGACCTTCAGGGCGCTGTGGGCGATCAGCAGCTTCCTCATCGTCAATAACAAGGCCTGCCCGACCGCCGATGGGGGCCATGATCCAGCCTTCATCAAAGCCAGTCGTCGTCACAACCAAGGTGTCGCCGTCCCATTCGCCCACAGAAAATCCGGCACGGTTGGGCACGAAATCTTCGGGCATATCGCTGCCATCAAGATGGATGGTGCGCACCAAATCCATAAAGCCATATGTCATGGTGATTTCGGTGTCTGACTGCGCGATGGAATTTACCATCCCGTTAAACACCCAATCCATTGCAATGTTGCTTATCTGGCAATTGAACCGTGGATTATCGGCCGGGCTTGCGTCTGCTACAGCCGCCATGCCGGCGTCGGTCAGCGTTACCGTAGGCCGTCCGCCGCGCCGTTCCTGCGGATTGGCCATCGCCCAGTTTCCATCAATGTTTGGAGTTCCATCTTCGCGCTCGATCTGGCGTTCTGCAACATTGATGGTGCCGTCGTCGCCAAATGTGCTGTCGCGATCAGCTGTCACTCCGTTTGCAAAGGTGATCTGGTTCATCAGGCAAGTCGTCGGATCATCGCGATCAGGTGATCCACTGATCGTGATCTCACTGCCGATCTCGAACATCTCTTCGGTCCAGCCGCTGCGTTTCAACAATGACCCCGAAGTCAATTCGCAGCGCATATTGACCACTTCGCCTGCGGCGTCGGTGACATCAAAATAGACATAGGCATGAGGGTTCACGAGGCGGATCCGCGTGATCTGACCGGACACTTCAATTGTCTGGCTCGTGTCAAACTGGCCGCTGACACCGTGGTGGGCCAGTGCGGCCAGCGGCAAGATCGACAATGTCGCGGTTAGTCCAAGGCTTCGTAAACTTAACATGGTTTGGTTTCCTCATTTGACTATCGGGCGAGCATCGCACTGCCTCGGTCATGGGAATTCAACGCATGAGGTAAAAGTTTCCGTCGGGTCATAAATGGCGGACATACGCGACGGTAGTATTTTCAGTGCATTGAATTCAAACTTGGAAACCACAGTCCACCGCGGAGAATTTACGCTTCGCTCGCATCAGACCAGTTGCTGCAAAATAACGCCATCAAGAGCAAACGGCCCCTTGGTGACCCCGTGCGCAACCCACGGGGCTTCCTTGGTCAGGTCGCTTCCGGAAGCTGACAAAAACCGTGATGGAAATAGGTGGGGCGAACGTTACATCTTCGAACAAAGCTCTAGACCCGACAATGACGACAGGGGGATACCTGAGATAAAGTGTATATACCGACAACTCTTGCTTGCATGTGCCTTCATCACATCCTCAGCTTCTGCTGCGTCCGCAGATGCGACATATCCATTGACCGATACCGGACAAGACACCTGCTATGAAACGGAAAGCGAAATTGCCTGCCCTGACGTTGGCGATGCCTTTTTCGGGCAGGATGCGCAATTTGTCGACACGCCCCAAAGTTTCACCGACGATAAAGACGGGAGTGTGACCGACAATGTGACAAGCCTTGTCTGGCAGCAAGACCCCGATGACCACCGTCTCGGTTGGCAGGCCGCACAGGATTACTGGGCTACGCTGGACCTTTCTGGACGAGACGATTGGCGCGTTCCCAACCTGAAAGAGCTGTTCAGGACCAGCGATTTCAGCACGGGTTTGCCCTATCTTGATACGAACGTCTTCATCCTTGATGGCTGCGGGAAAGACCAGCAATTCTGGTCGAGAAATTTCTACCAAGTGGGCACCGCTCACGGCGGCGCGCCATCGGCATTCGGCGTAAATCATGCGACCGGCCATATCAAAGCCTACCCCGCGGAGGGTGGGACGTCGGGGGCGGCTGAAACCTTGGACGCACCTCCTCCACCTCGTGATAGTGCAGCGGAAGGCGAAGAAATGGGCACCAATGACTTCGTCGATGTCGGCGACGGCGCGGTTCTTGATGCTGCGACCCGGCTGATGTGGGCCAAGGCCCACGCGGGAACACGGATGAATTGGGAAGATGCATTGGCCTACGTTGCCCGGATGAACACCGAAGGCTATCTTGGACATGACGACTGGCGACTGCCCAATATTCGTGAGCTGCAAAGCATCGTCGATTATTCTGGCGTGTTCCCCGCAGTCAATGGCGACATATTTGAGACCGAAGGGGCCGATACCTACTTCTAGTCATCGACGTCCGCTTACATCAGCCTCAACGATCCGACCCACTATTTTGCGTGGTATGTAGCTTTCGGCTATGCGCCCGATCCGGACGGCGAAGATATCCACGGTGCGGGAGCGGTGCGCTTCAGTGGCAAGTCCGAAAACTCTCCGGCCGCTGAAGGCAATGGATGGTCCCTGAATGCGGTCCGTCTTGTGCGTGACGCAGACTGATCCAACAGATGTCATGTCCAAGTCGGGAAAGATGCCAGTTGTCTACAATGAGGCCGCCAAGAGCACCGAACAGCCCTTGATTTTGGTCAATGCAAGATTCGCATGACACCGTACATCCAATGCAGAAATGGGCCTCGCGCCCAGACCGGATCTTGGACGTCTTCTGGAATGCGATGGATGACGCCACAAACAACATTGCAAAGCTTATCAAAGCAACTGCGGGACAGACGATAATGACGAACGAAAGTGATGAACTCGCCAAGACTCTCGGCCTTGGTTCCAAAAAGAGGTGGCCTTGGCGGTTGCTTGCGGTTGTCGCAATCGTCGCGGTCGGTCTTGCGGTATGGGTGTTTGTGCCGATTGGAACGTCCGCAGACAGATCCGTGTATGTGACAGAGACCGTGGGCCGTGGCGACATTCAGGTCTCGGTTTCCGCAACCGGTACAATTGAGCCGACCGATCTGGTCGAAGTCTCTAGCGAGCTTTCGGGCACGATCACTCAGGTTCACGTTGATTACAACGACACGGTTGAAGTTGGTTCGCATCTGGCAGACCTGGATACGTCACGGCTTGAGGCGCAGCTGGCGTTACAAAATGCGTCTTTGGCGTCGGCTGAGGCGCAGATTGCTATCGCCGAGGTCACGCTGAGGGAGACGCGCACAGAGTACGAACGCGGACTTGAAATGCAGCAGCGTGGCATCGAATCTGAACAGGCCTTTGCGGCGCAAGAAGCCGCCTTTGATCGCGCTCGGGCTGACTTGTCGTCGGCCAGGGCGGCACGCGATTTGGCACAAGCCAATGTTGATTTGGTTCAGATTGATCTCTCAAAGTCCTGTATCTGTTCACCTATCGATGGTGTGGTTCTGGATCGTGCCGCAGATGAAGGGCAAATCGTAGCGGCATCGCTTGAGGCGCCGATCCTTTTTACAATTGCCGGGGACCTGACGCGCATGGAGCTTCAGATCGATATCGACGAGTCCGATATCGGCCGCGTCGAAGTGGGCCAACCGGTCATATTCACGGTCGAGGCATACGGTGACCGCGAGTTTCCCGCCGAGATGTCCGCGTTGCGCTTTGCTTCTGAAAATGATGATGGGATCGTGACCTATAAGGGTATCCTGTCACTCGACAATAGCGAAATGGTTTTGCTCCCCGGCATGACGGCGACTGCGGATATCATTGTGGCCTCGCAGACGGATGTGCTGGTCGTGTCCAACTCGGCCCTGCGCTACACACCGCCGCAAGAGCTTGAGGAGAGCGAGAGCAGCGGCAGCGGGCTTTTGGGACTGGTTCTCCCAAGTCGGCCCAGCGAAACAGGTGCTACCCGGTTGTCGGCTGAGTCTGCATCTGTGTGGGTGCTGCGCGATGGCATCGCTGTCGAGGTGCCAGTCCAAACCGGCGAAACAGACGGTTATATCACCGAAATCCTGTCCGGCGACCTGACTGAGGGCGATCAGGTTATTGAGGATCGGATCGATGCCGAATAATGCGCGACCCCCACTGATCGAACTGTGCGATATTACGCGCGTCTATGGCATGGGTGAGGCCGAAGTACATGCCTTGGACGGCGTGACCTTGCGGATTGAAACCGGTGAGTTTGTCGCGATCATGGGGCCTTCGGGGTCGGGCAAGTCCACTGCATTGAATGTGCTTGGCTTTCTCGACCGCCCGACCTCGGGCGCCTACAATTTCCACGGTACTGACGTTGCAAACCTCAACCGCGATCAGCGCGCACTACTTCGGCGCAATTATTTGGGCTTTGTCTTTCAGGGCTACAACCTTCTGCCAAGGATGAGCGCGATGCAGAACGTAGAACTGCCCCTGATCTACAAGGGCATCAGCCGCAGCGACCGCGAGGAACGTGCTCGGGTCGCATTAGAAAAGGTCGGGCTGGCTGGCCGTGCAAACCACGATCCGTCTGAACTGTCGGGTGGCCAACAACAGCGCGTGGCGATTGCCCGCGCGCTTGCCGGCGATCCGCAGGTGGTCTTGGCCGATGAACCGACAGGTAACCTGGACACCAAGCTATCGATCGAGATCATGGAGCTTTTGCAAAACCTTAACAAAGACGAAGGGCTGACGATCATCATGGTTACCCATGAACGCGAGATGGCCGACTATGCCCGCCGCCTCATCTGGATGGTCGACGGAAAAGTGGACTCCGACCGCCTAACGGCCAAAGGAGCGGCGTGATGCTTTGGGAAACCTTTAAGCTGGCCTTTCAGGCGATTCTGCGCAATCCGATGCGGTCTTTCCTGACCGTGCTTGGCGTGGTGATCGGCGTCGCCGCTGTCATCGCTATGGTGACAATCGGCAACGGCTCAACCGCGCAGGTGACGGCAGATGTGGAGACCTTTGGCGCAAATCGCCTGATGTTGTCACCCGGACAGGGACGGATGGGACCAGGCAGCGGCAGTGACTCGGTGCAGCCTTTCGCCCAGAGTGACGTTGACAAGATTGTCGACCAACTCTCCAGCATCGAGATCGCGGTACCCACGTCGACAAGCCAATTGGTGGCAGTCTATGGCAACGAAAACTACCAAACCAGCGTGACCGGCACGAACTCGGGTTATCTTGTCGTCGCAGAATGGACCCTTTCGGCCGGGCGTTCATTCACCGAGTCAGATGAAACCGGCAAAGCCGTCTGCATCCTTGGCGCAACCGTTGTCGAGGAGTTGTTCGGCAACGCAGATCCGTTGGGCGAGGATATCCGCCTCGAAAACATCTCCTGCGAGGTGATCGGTGTCCTGGAGGCAAAGGGCGCGTCGACCTTTGGTACCGATCAGGACGATCTGGTGCTCATCCCCTTCAAAACATACGCCCGCCGAATATCGGGCAGCGCTGACGTCAGCATGATCTCCCTCTCCATGCGCGATGGTGTTTCGACAGATCGCGCCGTGAATGACGTCACTATGCTGATGCGCGAAATTCGCCGCATTGATCCCGGCGAGGAGGATGATTTTACCGTCAACACGATGGAACAGTTGTCCTCGATGCTCACTGGGATCAGCGATGTGCTGACTGGCTTACTGTCGGCAGTGGCGGCAGTGTCGCTGCTTGTGGGGGGGATCGGGATCATGAACATCATGCTGGTGTCTGTCACCGAGCGTACACGCGAAATTGGCATTCGGATGGCCGTAGGGGCACAAGCAAGTCAGGTGCTGCTGCAATTTCTCGTCGAAGCCATTGTTCTTTCGGTGCTTGGCGGCGCAATTGGGATCGCCTTGGGCATGGGACTTGCGGCAGTGGGTGCAATTCTACTGGACATCCCCTTCATCCCCGATCCGGGCATTATCGCCTTGGCTTTCGCTTTTTCGGCAGCCGTCGGAATTGTCTTCGGTTACTTCCCCGCGCGCGCGGCAGCGCGTTTGGACCCCATAGAAGCACTGCGACACTAAGGGCATCGGTCGGTAACGCGTTTGCCATGAGTCCCATTGGTCACTTATCGGCAGATGGATATGGGAGAGGATGCGCATCTTCGCCAGCAGTAATCGGTTCTGAATAGCGTACTACCAAGTATTCTTTGCGTGGAATGTTGTGGACGCCTACAAGACCTCAAAAATAGGGGGTAAGATATGGGCAAACTCACAGGACAGATCGTCGAAGCAAAGGCGGTGCCAAGCCACAGGGTGTAGCATCCGTGCGCCCTGAGCTGCGCAGGCTGCGCCTGCTAGCCGGTTTGACCCAAGATCAGATCGCAGAGCGCATGGCCATTCAACAGGCGGCAATCTCAAAGATTGAAAAGGGTGGCGAAATTTATCTCAGCACCGTGCAACGCTATACCGAAGCTCTTGGGGCCTCTCTGCGCCTGAACGCCCATTTTCCCGTGGATGCGCCATTCTCAGCGCGTCTCAATGGTGCGTTCGACATAGAACAGGGACATGATGATCAACTTGTGCTGCCTTTACTTGGAGATGAGCCTTTCAAACCGTAGCGCGACGTCGTTCTTTCGATCAAACCCGTTTACTCCGAGAAAATCTTGGCTGGCCGCAAGACTGTCGAACTCAGGCGCCGTTTCCCGGTCGCTGCGCCGAATGGCGCATTAGCTTATATCTATTCGAGTTCACCTGTGAAGGCGATGGTCGGCACGGCATCTATCCGGGATGTTCTGAAACTTCCAGTGGAACAGATCTGGACAGAGTTTGAGAGCACGGCCTTTATCGAGCGGCCCCATTTTGAAAAGTATTCTGATGGCCTTGATCACGGGTTTGCCGTGGTCTTTGACGAAGTGAAAGCTTTCTCCCGGCCCCTTCCGCTCAGCGAACTTCGCGAAAAGTTTGGCTTTAAGCCTCCACAATCCTTCCTCTACGCCAAGAACGATCTGAGAAAGGCCCTTCAATATGAGCCAGCAATCGTATCTCATTGATACCAAAATTCTAATCGGGCTCGAAGATAATCATACAGTTGAGGCGGCGTATCCGGCCCCTGTTCCAAGCAGGGTGGAGCGCGCGAATGGCGGGTAAGTTTGGTGTTTCCGTGACTGATCCTCCGATCCGCCATTCCCTCCCAAGACGACAACCCGACGTTGACCGAAGCAACATATCACAGGATGCTGCAAGCGCGCTTGTGGCAGCAATGAGCCCACAATGATCGATGCTGCAGTGTGCATGAATGTCGGCTTAGGCATGAACAACAAATCAAATGCGTTTCCGACTACCAAGGTCTATCGTCTCGTTGGATTGCCAGCAAAACTAGAAATCTGTCGATGAGACTACATCTGCGGAATTTTCTCGTTCCGCGCCGTGTAGTCAACAATTTGTGCAACCCGCTTGGTCCGTGTTTGTGGTGTCTTGGCAAGCTTCACCCAGCGTAACAAATTACGTCTGTAAGACTGCGCGCTTTGATCGAAGTTCTGCGCCGCAATTGGTGTGGCATCAAGTGCTGCGCGCAAATCTTCAGGCACGATCAGGGCATCCACATCCGCCCAATAATCCCAAAGTCCGTTTTCCTTGGACGCTGCAATTGATTTCAACCCGGCATCGGTCATTCGCCCATCCGCAATCAGCTGCGCGGCACGATCCTTATAGCTTTTGGCCCAAGCTTGGGTCTGTCGTGGTCCAATGATTTGCATGGTTCGGTCATCATCCAATTTGCGCCGAATGCCGTCGATCCATCCAAATGCAATAACTTCATCCAAGATATCCTGCGTGGACACATACTTGTCAGGCACGCTCTTCTTAAACGTCACCAGCCAGACGTTTTCCGGCTGAGTGTGATGCGCGGTGAGCCAATCGCGTAGCTCTGCAACAGAGCTAACTTGCACGTTCTCAAAACGCTCTGTCGGGATTCCGGTCATTACGCTACTGCCAATGCGCTGGCGGCACGTTTGTCGGCGCGTCGTTCTTTGCGCAGATATGTGTGGTAGAGCACCGGCACGCCGATCAGCGTCAGGATAGACGCAAAGCCCAATCCGCCCATGATCGTCACCGCCATCGCTGCAAAGAAACCATCCGCCAATAGCGGCAGCATCCCAAGGATCGTCGTCCCAGCAGCCAGCACAACGGGTCGCAATCGACTTACACTTGCAGTAATGATCGCCTTGTCTTGCGGCAATCCTTCTGCTTTCTGCGCGTCGATCTCCTCAACCAGCACAATCGCATTTTTGATCAACATACCAGACAAGGACAACAGTCCCAGCATCGCAGTAAAGCTGAACGCAAGGTTGGCATACAGCAGGCCAAGCGCCACGCCATTGATCGCCATTGGCACGATTGTCCAGATAACCGCCGTTTGGCGCAGTTTGCCGAACAGCAGAACGGTGATCAGCAGCATGGTTCCGAAGGCCAGCGGCATTTGACGGCCCAGTGATGCTTGTGCTTCGCCAGCGCTCTCAAACTCGCCACCCCATTCAAGGCGGTAGCCAACGGGCAGATCAATCGCTTCGATCAGGGGGCGGATTTCACCAAAAACAGCTGGTGGTGTTAGCCCGTCGATGACGTTCGCTTGCACAGTGATTGTCGGGACACGGTTGCGCCGCTCAATGACCGGGTTTTCAGCGACCACTGCAAACCCATCAATGACTTGGCTTAACGGCAGATAGCCCCCGATGGCGTTTGAATAAACAATCTGGTCCAGAAGTTGACCGTTACGTGCGGTCTCTTCGCGTGGCGTGCGCACGATAATGTCGATCAGGCGGTCTCGTTCGCGGTAAGTGCCTGCGGGTATCCCGTTCGTGGCCAGCGCAATGGCATTTGCCACATCGCTGCGTGCTATCCCGGCGGCCTGTGCGCGGTCTTCCGCATAGATGGGGCGCGTTATGATCTCGCGTTCGCGCCAGTCACTATGCTCGCTATGCAAAAGCGGCGTGGCCGTACGCAAAATATCTTCGGCTTGTGTCGCCAGCGCACGCAGTACGTCGGGGTCGGGCCCTGAAAAGCGCGCCTCGATATCGGAACTGACAGGTGGGCCATAGATAATACGTGTCGTTTGCAGTTCAGCCCATGGCAGCGCTTCGATCCCGAACTGGTCCAGTTCGGCACGTAACGCAGGGATTGCCTCTGGCGATGTGGCGCGGATCACCAGTTGCCCATAAGAGCTATCAGCACGCGCTGGATTATAAGTCAGGATAAAACGCGTCAGTCCTTGCCCGATGGTCGCCGTCACATCTGCAACATCATCCCGGGCCAAAAGCCAGTCTTCGATGACTTTCAAATCGTTTGAAACTTCGCCAATTGCGGTGCCTTGGGCCGCCTTATACTCAAGGTAAAACAGCGGCGTTGTTGCGGGTGGAAAGAACTGTTGCTTGACTTGCGCAAAGGCCATCACGCACGCGACAGTCGTGCCGATCAACCCTGCAATGACCAACCATCGCAGCTTGAGCGCCCAGCTGACGACGCCGCCATAGGCGCGAAATACAGGGCCGTCATAGCCAGTATCATTGCCGACCAAACCGCCCGTTTTGAACAAATAGTGACCCAACAGCGGCGTCACTGTCACGGCGACAAACCATGATAGCAACAGCGAGATCGCGATCACCGCAAAAAGCGAGAACATGAACTCGCCCGTGGCGTCAGGTGACAGACCAATCCCCGCAAAGGCCATGATGCCAATAATCGTCGCCCCCAGCAGCGGGATTTGAGTTTTCTTTGATGCAGTATCAGCAGCTTCGCGCGAGGAGCGTCCTTTGCGCATTTCCTGTTGCATGCCTTCCGCAATGACGATGCCATTGTCGACCAGCATACCCATCGCGATAATCAATGCGCCAAGGCTGATCCGTTCGACTTTGACGTCAAACAAATACATGAAAAAGAAGGTGGATGTGACGGTTAGCAACAGTGACACGCCAACCACAACAGCAGCGCGCGGTCCCATAAACAGCGCCAGAACCCCAATCACAACACCTACAGACATCGCTAGCGACACAAGGAAGCTGCCGTTGGCATCGTCCACTACGCGATGTTGTTCATAGATAGGCGTGACCGTGATGCCGACCGGCAAGAGGTCTTCCAGGACCTTGAGTTCCGCCTCTACCCTCTGCCCGACAGTCACAATATTCTCAGATAGCAAGCCAGACACACCAAGGGTTAACACCTCTTGACCGTTGTGGCGCAGAATGTGTTCGGGATCATCAACGCGGCCGCGGCTGACTTCGGCGATATCAAGCAGGTTCAGAACCTCGCCCTGAAATCCAAACGTCAGACCGCTGATCTCGCTTACACTGTCCTCTGCCGAGGGCCCTTGAATGCGCAGATTGGCGCTTCCGTTGCTGACAAATCCTGTTGGGTTAATCGCCGTTGACGCGCTGATCGCGCCAATGATCAGCCCTGGATCAATGCCAAGGGATGATACGATCTGCGAGGATGGTTCGACAAAGATCGCCTCTTCCGGGAGGCCTTGAATTTCAACGTTTGCCACGCCTTCGACGGTCAGCAAGTCGCGGCGCATAAAGGTTGCGATGTCCCATATTTCGGCGTCCGAAAACCCGGGCGCCGATACCGCGTATAGAATGCCGAACACGTCACCAAAGTCGTCGTTGACGATGGAGGGCAAGGCACCATTTGGCAATGCTGCACTGGCATCTTCCACGCGGTCGCGCAAATCGTCCCAAATTTGCGGCAACTCGTCGCCGCCAAATTGGTCTTTGACCTCAACCTCGATAACAGAGCTACCTTGGGTGTTACGCGATGTGACGGTTTTGATTTCATCCATCTGCTGGATTTCGGCTTCCAGCACTTCTGATATTTCTGTCGCCACCTCTGCTGCCGTCGCGCCAGGATAAGGTGTAATAACCAATGCAGATTTGAGGGTGAACGTGGGGTCTTCAAGCTTGCCGACCGACAAGTACCCTACCGCGCCACCGATCAGGGCGAAGGCCATGAAAAGCCACGTGTAGATCGGATACTCAATCGAGAAACGCGCGATTTTCATCAACCTACTCCACACTCATGCCAGTGAAGGGGCGCACGGTTTCGCCATCGCGCAGCATTTGAATGCCCGCACCAACAATCCACTGGTCTGATCCAAGGCCCGTAACGGTGATCTGCGCACCATTGGCCGAGGCCACATCTACAGGCACTAAACCAACTGTCCCGTTTTCAGCGTCAGCATTGGGAGTATAGACCATAACCTGCGCACTATCGCCGGTCATCGTCACGGCGGAAGGCGGTAGCGTGATCGCCGTTGCATCGCTATTGCGCAGGCGCGCGGTGACCGTCATTGAAGCGCCCGGAATAATCGCCGTGGGCACCTGAGTGGAGGGCAAGGCCAAAGTGACACGGTAGCTTTGACCGATACTTTGCGTCTCTGCGTTGAATTCCCGCAAGGTCAATGGCACTTCGCCCTCAAACAGCGGAGATGTCCCTACAAAACTGATCCCCGTGACATCTGACAGGCTTTGAAACAGCCGCTCCGGCACGTCGATTTCAACGCGGACTTCGGACATGTCATGCAAGCGCACAATGGGTTGGCCCGGCGATACATTGGCGAAATTCGGCGTCAGACGCGATGCGACTAACGCACGAAACGGAGCGCGGAGCGTTGCGTCCTCAAGCGCATCTGTCGCCTCGCGCAGCGCCACCGCGGCCAGATCACGCGCCGTTTCGGCATTTTCGGCCTGTGTTGCTGAGGCCGCGTTAGATTGGACAAGCGTTTGCGCGCGCGTCAGATCACGATTGGCTTGTGCGAGCTGTAGGGTCGCACGTTCCACGGCGCGCTCAAATGGGGCCAAGTCCATTGCAGCAATTTGGATCCCTTCCTCAAGAAACTGGCCTTCTTGGGCATCAAACATGATCAACCGCCCACCAACCTCAAACGACAAATCAACCGTTTCGCGCGCCGCGACCTGACCGAAAAACACACGCTCAAGCTGCGTAGCGCCGCCTCCCGCCTGGATCAGCTTAACCGCCCGAATAGGCGCGGGGTCGCCTGACGGGGTCAAATCTTCGGTGTCTTGGGCGTGTGCTGGAACTGATAGGGCAAGAGTGACTAAGAGTAAGATGGTCGCTTTCATCAGATGGCTTTCTGCATGGGTACTGCGCCGTACCTAGAGCACGCCACCAAGACGGCAAGTCAAAAGAGTACGGAGCAGTACTTTTCTTTTTGTAGCGCGCAGCCTAGGTGTGTTTTATGAGCAAGCAACAATCATACGACCGCATTCTGCACACGGCACGTCGGCTGTTTTTCGAACACGGCTTTGAAAAAGTGTCCACGGATCTGCTTGCACGCGAGGCGGCAGTGTCCAAAGCGTCAATCTACCGTCACTTTGAAAACATGGCAGATATCCTGCGCTGCGTGACCGAAGCCGAGGCCGTACAATTCCGTGAGGTGACCCCGCCCAAAACCGAGACGATCCCGGAACTTCGCGAGGCTCTGATCCAATATGGCACTAAGCTTTTGACGTTCCTGAACGCTGCCGACACGATGGAATTTGCGCGCCTGATGCACGAAGAAGCACGCGGCAATCCGCATATTGGGCAAACATTCTTTGATGCAGCATATGGTCAGACCCAAAAGGATTTCGCTCTGATGTTTCATGCGGCACAAACTCAGGGCGCTTTGTCGGATGCGACTGACCCGATGGATATTGCCGAAGACCTGATATGCTTGCTTGAAGGTCTGGGGATGGTGCGTGTCCAACTCGGCGTCATCAAGGTTCCGTATGTCGACATCGAAAAACGCACGACGCGCGCCGTGGCGACGATCTTAAACATGCATGAAGTAGCACCTAAGCCTGCAAGCGACAAAGGACGGTCCTCCCATGACCCTGATCTCTGACACTTCATTTGACCTGTTGGCTCAGCTTGCGCAGAACAATACCAAAGACTGGTATGATGTGCATAAAGCAGACATCAAAACGCACTGTTTGATACCTTTTGGCGAGATGCTTGAGCATGTATCAAACCGTTTGATCGACAGCCCGCTCCCGCTTGAAGGAAGCGCGAAAACGATGTTTCGCATGCACCGCGACGTGCGTTTTTCCAAAGACAAGAGCCCTTACAAGACATCCGTTTCCGGGCTTTTGACACCAAGTGGAACCAAAACCGAAACGGCCGGCATGGTTTACGCTGAACTGAATGCGACGGGCGGTTGGGTCGCGGGCGGATTTTATCGATTGCCGACGGCCCAGCTTAGTCTGATCAGACAGCGTATTGTCGATGAGACGCCAGCATTCCAAGCAATCTTAGATGGGCTGGCAGACGCTGGAACAAAGCTTGCCGACATTGACCGCCTGACGCGGATGCCCAAAGGTTTCAGCGACTACGAAGATCACCCCAATGCCGAAGACATCAAATGCAAAAGCTTCATTGTACGCGCGGATATTCCGAAGGAAGCCTGGTTAAACGGAGACGTCACCGGCATTATCGCAGGCCTCGCACGGCAGGCAATGCCATTAATCCGGTTTGGTAAAGCAGCATTGGTGAAACCTACCTGAAGACTTCTGACTTCACAGCTGCCAGAAAAACAATTTGTTGCATACTAAGCGTCCGAAACCTCGGTGCTACTCTTATGCCGCTGTTGGTACGGATTTGGCGAAGGACTGAGAAGGTCGCTACTGATCGTCTGAGGCGGTCGTCAGCAAAATCCGCCTGAAATCCCACCCAAAGCTGAACCACTGGTGGCATGTGACGCTCTATGCGGCGGACGATGATTGGATGGCCGAAAACCTCGGCGTCGATCCACGCGCAGAGGTGCCGCGCATCTGTATGATCCGGGTTGGCAATGGCCCCGCATTCGAAGTCTTTGAGTGCAGTGCCCACCCGCAGGCCAGGACACCGCCGCGCAACAGCGATATCGGCGGGCACCACCTCGCTTTGTGTCGCCGCTCGGCAGAATGAGGGCCGATTAAGTTGGCATGGGATGCAACTTTAGGAAAGCAGCCATTGGGAATACCAAAGCGAAGGTTGGCTCCGTCCCGCATTGTGTAGATTCGCCATGCACTAGACTTTGCGCTCGCAGCGAATGTCTCCTTTGATAGGATGAGTTGAAGTGCAACATTTGCTTTCGTCTATACGCAAGTCATCTTCCTTGATTGCGTCGGCAGCGGCGGTGGGGAAGACATCTTCCTCACGCGCACCGACGATCTGCAAAAGATCTTCGCGTCGTAGCAGTTTTAGCGCGGCTTGATTGCAGCTGACCCACCGGCGCGAGTGGTCTTTGACATGAAAAATCATTTTTGAAAATAGGCCTCTTAATGTGCATAGAACAGCCATTGGCATGTGCGCTACAAAAACCTGCCAGTCCCGCCTTGCAGATGCTCATGTCACCAGCATCAATCAACCTGACGCCACAGCCAGACCAAAGCGCTGCTTACCTGCGCAAAGTCTCACCTGCCGCAAGGATAGGCTCCAACGCAGTGATAGGTCCGTCAGGCACCTCATCCCCGGCATTCAGCGCTGCGATAATTTGCGCTGCTTTCACCCCAATCTCGCGACGACAGGCATCCATCGTTGCCAATTGGCGCGGCAGTCCTTCCAGCAATTCGACACCATTGAAACCGGCCAGTCCGATCTGGTCGGGCACATCAATCCCTTGCTCAAGCAGATACAGCAGACCACCCGCACCGATCATGTCGTTCGAATAATAGAGGAAATCAAGATCAGGCGTGCGGGCAATCATCTTCGCCGTCATCTCGCGCCCTTTGGCAAGCGCGGAACCGCCAGAGTAAAACTCCTGATCCGCAATTTCGATCCCGGCTTTTGCAAGCGTGCGGGTAAACCCCTCAAACCGCTTGCGGGCACGGTGGTCCAAGGGCATCTTGGTGCCCATAAACCCGATACGCTTGTACCCGGCTGCAATAATCTCTTCCGCCATCTTACGCCCTGCACGGCGATGCGAAATGCCGACGCAATGGTCAATCGGCTCACCATCGGTATCCATGATCTCAACCACGGGAATACCGGCCTGCTGCAACATGACCTGCGATGCCTCTGAATGCTCAAGCCCGGCAATGATGACACCAGAAGGGCGCCACGACAGCATTTCAAAAAGAACCTTCTCTTCTTTTTCGGGCAGATAATCAGTGACGCCAACGACAGGCTGCAACGGAGTATCTTCAAGGGTCTCGGAAATACCTGACAGCACTTCGGGAAAGACCATATTGCCGAGCGACGGAATGATCACCGCCACAAGGTTGACCCGCTGCGAGGCAAGCGCACCCGCGATTTTATTGGGTACATAGCCCAGCCGTTTCGCAGCATCCTGCACCTTCTGGCGGGTCGCAGCGCTGACATCGCCTTTGTTGCGCAACACGCGGCTGACTGTCATCTCACTCACGCCCGACGCCTCAGAGACATCGCGCAGGGTCAGGGGGCGTTTGGACGTATTGGTCAATAAGGTATCCCATCTGTCGTTTTCCCATTGTTAGCGGGGCTTGTTGACAAAGGCCAGAACAGCCTGACCGTTGACCCCTGCCACAAAGGCAGGCATTCAAGCCAGACGCATGGCCCCGTGGCTCAACTGGATAGAGCAGCCCCCTCCTAAGGGGCAGGTTGCAGGTTCGAATCCTGCCGGGGTCACCAAAAATGCCAATACAATCAGTGCCTTGTGGATTTTTCATCGGTGCGCTTTGCAACATCGTCCAGGATTTTACGGCTTCTGTGCGAGAACACGTAAAGAACACCCGTACAAAACCCGTACAGCCTGATCCGCCGGACAATGGATTCTCGGACCTCTATAAACGGAAAAATCCCGGCTCGGCGGCAACCGAAACCGGGATCAAATCTAAAGGAAAAGCGTTCAGCTTTCGTAATGATGGTACCCCAAGAACCGCCATTAAAGCAACCGACATTCAAGGCGGCCATTGGTTGTCAGGCGGTCCGTTATGAGTGTACGGCTGACGCACAGTGGATTGCCGATAGACATCACACCTTATGAACTGAAGCGATTTCTCAACCGAGCCAGAGTTTCGCTCGGCCTATCAAAAGGTGCCATAGAATACCTCGTGTTCGCTATAGACAACTGCCAGAAGTCAGATTTCCTTCAAGGCAGGATTTGTGCCATCTGGCATTCGCTGGAACGGCTTTCTCAGATCTTTGGGCTGTCTAAACGGCAGGTTGGGCGGATCGAGGCTGAGCTTGTTGACGCGGGTCTGATCCGCCGCACCTACCCCGAACGCAAAAGTCGCTCTGGCGACCGAGTAGATGGTGTCATCAAACGCGCGGCGGGTATCAACCTCGCCCCACTGATCGAACAGGCGGGGTATGTTCGTTCACTGGTCAGTCGCCGGATGCAGTCCGACGAAGACCACAAACGCCTGCGTGAGCAGATTCAGGGCTTGTTCCGACAAATCAGGGAGCTGGGCAATACTGACGCTGATGAGGCCGCGACCACCATCCTGCCCCGTCGTCGGCCAACAGAACTCACCGACATCACCAGAATGCAGGAGGTTGCCGAAGCGCTTGAGGCTGTGCTTTCCGATTTTTCTTCGGATTGCGGTCAGCCGGAGATGGCCGTCGGGTCAGACGAAAATGTCCGACTCAATACGAACAAAGAAAAGAAAACCAAAACTCGTATGGCTGAGAGACCGATTGACGAGCGCCGCTTGAACACCAGCCCAACTCACGCCCGGCGGCTGGCTGGACCACAGTTGGCCGAGTACATTGATCTGTATGCCTGCGGTGGTCCGCCCGACTGGCAAGCGATCACCAGGGCTGCGCATGATCGAGCTTACGAGCTAGGTGTCTCTAGCCGATTGTGGCGAGCGAGGTGCACGCAGATTGGAGAAATGCGGACTGCACTTTGCCTGATCGTGGCTGATCGAAATTCACGAAGGACCGACGCGTTTGCCGTAGAAAATGCAGCGGCTGCTTTCGCTGGCATGGCGCGCAAAGAAAATGGGCGGCTAGCCGTTCTGGACAGTTTAATCGGAGAGCTGACAATCGCGTTGATCCGATCAGGCGGCAATACATGAATTGCGTTCGTCTGCCCCAAGAGAAGGGTGAGCAAGGTTACGCATGTAGCTACGCGACATGCAACTTGCGAGGGAATGGACAAGCCCTTTCCCCTCGACCCCAAACCCACGCGCAGAGCGCGTCAGGTGGTTAGCATGAGCAAGAGTAAGTTGGAGCCGCGTTCGGTACGTGAGCTGGTTCTGCGGGTGCGTTGCTCAGAAGAGGAACGTGCTGCTTGGTTGAGCAAAGCCCGCGCGCAAGAACGGTCGCTTTCCGACTATGCGCGCCATGTTCTCTCTGCTGAACCGATGCAGCGGCGAGCTCGGCCACCGGCGATCGATCCCGTGTTGCTGGCGGCGATCGGACGCGCGGGCAACAACCTGAACCAAATCGCCCGGGCCATGAACGCCGACCGTAAATCCGGACGCCCCATTGACTTGATTGCCGTCCGCACGCTGTTGATGACGCTTGACCGCGAACTGGCTGAAATCGTCGCGGAGCATTGCCGATGATGGTTCGCTTTTTCACGCATGGCGACGGCTCAGGGCGGGCAGCAGTCGAGTACCTCTTGGCCAAGGAGGTCGCGGCTTACACCGAGGACCGTAAGCGCATCGCTGGTGAGACCGTGCGACGAGATGTACCCCCTGAAATACTGGCCGGCGATCCCGATCTGACCTGGCACCTTATCGACAGCAATACCCGCAAATGGCGGTACACATCCGGCGTCGTGGCGTTCCATGCAGATGACGATCCCTCAGAAGCAAAGCAAGCCGTTGTGATGCAGGATTTGGAAAAGGCCGCGTTTGCAGGGCTCGAAACCGACCAAGCGAATATTCTCTGGGTTCGTCATCAACACATGGGCAACATTGAGCTGCATTTTCTGATCCCGCGCGTCGAGCTTTATGCGGGGCGGTCATTTAATCCAGCACCCCCTGGGTCGGAACGCTTCTTCAACGCATTCCGCGACTATTGGAATGCCCGCGAAGGCTGGGTCAGTCCCGAAGAGCCGGAAAGAAAGCGGATGATCAAACCTGTTTTCGATCTGGGCGATCGAAAGAGCATCAAAGAGACCATTCAGACTCTCATGCTTCAAAAGATCGAGGCCGGCGAAGTCCAAAATCACGCTGACGTTCGCGCCGTTCTGGCAACATTGGATGGCCTGGAATTCAAGCCGCTGACCAAGAAACAGCTTGAGAAGCGCCGCAAGGCCGATGCCGAAGAAGCCAAAGACGGTAAGCCACGCCGTCGCGACACCCGGATTACCATGCGTCTTGCAGGCACCTCGAACAGCCAGAACACCTTTAGATTAGAGGATCGCATTTTCCATGAAACCTGGACCGCAGATGAATACTTTGCTGCAAAACCTGCAAGCGAAGTTGGAGACGCAAAGCCACGCCACCGAAGAGCAGACCCAGCAGTTGTTGAACGACTTCGAGCAGCGTTTGTCACAAGCGTTGAACGCCGCGCTGCGAAAAATCGAGACCGATATGCGCGACCTCGAAAAACTGAGCAGCTCGATCAACAACCGGACGGCCCATCAGATCGATGCTCAGGCCAGCAGCATTCGGGACGCAACGGCGGCGTTGGAAGAGAGCAGGAAGGAATGGCGCACGGTGACGTGGAAGACGATGCTGCCGACCTACCTAGCCGGGGTCTTTCTGACCTTCTGGGTACTCTTGATGGCAGTGCAGCTGACCTTTCCGGAGCAACCATCAGCGATAGAAGCACAGAGCCTCGCGGCATTCGGTCTCGATGGGACGCGCGTAACGCGTGGCCTTGGCGGGCTTGGCCAGGTGGTGAACTTGCCACGTGGCGTCGCCCTCGCGAATTGCCCAATTCCAAATCTGGGTGGCGGCGAAGTCTGCGTCGAAACAGCAAAGACGAGGTAGCCTATGTCACACCATCAACTGACGCCCTTCGAGACAGCATTATTGCGCGCTGTCGACGAACTGAACACGACATTCGAGGCTGGGTTGAAGAACGCGGGCGCTTCACCGAACGAATTGGCGAATTTACAACGCGAGTTCAAACGGTTCGCAAACGCATTGGAAGCTCGATTGAGCAGCTTGGAGAAGCAACAGACCGAATTGTTGCGGCTGCTCGGGGGCTGTTGAGCCAACCAGTAAACGCGCATGAGAATCTTCGACAAGAAGATAATAGACCAGACGATGACGGCGCGAGTCCGTTTCTATCTGGTCCTACACCCTAGTCAGCAAACGATGGAGAAAGTCATGAACGACCTAAAGAACCTTGCAGAGAAAATACGTACAGCGGTGAATGAGGCTGTTGATGGAGGCATTTTTGATGGCGTTGCCGAACCACGCAAAGAGACAGGAAAGCCGGAGGAACGTGAAGCTAATATTCCTCCGAACAATGCAGATCATCATGAAAGTGATGATTCCTAGGTCGACATAAATCTATTGTCGTCTTCCCCTGCCTTATGTGGGGCGATGTCAGGCGGGGCCGGGTTTTCAGGCGAATACATCATCTTGATCGGGACGTCTCAGAACTCCTTCGCGTTGTGCTCAACATCGGCCCAGTGTTTGTTCACGGGTAGCGTTTTTGCGCGCCGGGCGACGTCCTCAAAACGAACGGGCATGAAGTCCCAGACGTCCACACCGGCGTTTACGCTATTGCGGCTGCCTTTCCAGTTCTGGTGAACATGGCCGAAGATCTGGAGCGCATCGCGGCGGGCGTGATTCCAGGTGATCATGGGGTAATGGCAGAGCGTGTGTGCCTGCCTCTGTGGTCCGTCCCGGACCTCCGACAGATGCGAGACGCTCGTCCATGGCAGTGCCTGCGTCGGTTCCAGATCATGGTTTCCGACGACGAGGTGCCTTTCCCCCCCGGGCAGTTTGTCAAAAAGCTTAGTCAGCCACTCGTTGTCCTTGGCCTTTGGGCCATGGGCAAAGTCGCCAATGATCCAGAGCGCATCCTTGGGACCAACCATGGCCCAAAGATTCTGCATCAGGACTGCGTCCATGTGATTGGCGGATCGAAAGGGGCGGTTGCAAAACTTGATGACGTTTTCGTGCCCGAAATGTGGGTCTGCGGTGTACCAGTTGGTCATGTCTTTTCTCCGGCGTGCGATAGTGGCGCGGACGGCAACGGCAGAGGCGGTGATGAGGATAATCATATGCGAACGGCGCGTAGCCGCCCGCCAGATATGCGGGCGCTAGTTCAGGGTGATATGTTTGCGCTTCAAGATCATGCGGAACTCATAGCCAGTTCAGGCGTATTTGGCTATCCATTCTCACAGGTCCATGTCTGAGGCTTCGACCTCCTCGCCAGTCAGTGCCCCAACGATCTGGCGATCCAGCTCTGCCATATGCTGGCGGCCGAGCGCGTAATCCTCTAGCGAGAAGCCAATGACTGTACTGCCCGGTTCTCCGCGATAGCGGACGGTGAAAGTCGCAATACATCCCGTCTTGATGTCGGATTGGCGGGGATGTTCGAAGCTGTATTCGACATTATTGCGGTAATGCAGGTCATTGCTGCAAAGCGTATATTCGGTGCGCCGCACGGTGCCCGATGCGAAGGTTTCTTCATGTACCAGCGGAGTTAATGCATCCAGATCAGGAATGAACCCGCCTTCGCCCCAGGCATAGGTCAAGGTCATCTCACGTCCGTTGATTTCTACACGCGATGGCGGGCCATAAGTCTCTTCGATCTGCGCTTTCAATTCTAGTGGTTCTGGCAAATCATCGCTTGGCTGGCGGATCGAGCGATGGATCGCCATGGGGCGTTGTTCCATCACATCTGACGACAGCATCGCCGTCACCTGATCTTGATCCGCATTTGCGAGCCGCCCATTGATGCCGACATCGCCGATGCGGGTGAATTTCTGGTAGGTGAACTCGAAGACAGCGCCATCGGGCGACTGCACGCGAAGAACTTCGCTCTCGCTTGTTGGGGCAGCGTCGTTGCGTTCTGCGTAGACGGATAGGACGTCGTCCAGGGCATCCCCCGGCTGAAGCCCAAGGATTTCGTATGGGTATGGGCGAGGTTCTGGTGCTGGAAGTGGCGTCAGCACGTCTTCAGCGAGTGCAGGCAGCGCACACATGATCATCACCGAACCCATGGGGTGAACTATGTGCTTCATAGAGACCTCATTCGTCAAATTACATATTATAGTTGATAACACTAAAGTATGTACTGTCCAATAGTCTTCCGCATGGATATGCGAAAACTGGTTGGAAAAAATTTTGCGCGCCTGCGACGGGAAAAAGGCTTAACCCAAGAGCAGGTTGAAGAGCGATCAGGCTTTAGCCAGCAATATCTGAGCGGCTTGGAGCGTGGGAGACGGAACCCCACGGTGATTACGCTGTATGAGTTGGCGCAGGCCCTCGGTGTAAGTCATGTATCCTTAGTAGAAATTGGCGATAGCGTCCAAATCCTGGAAAAGTAGTTTGATATTTCGATTTGGTCGCGGTGTAAGCGCCAAAGAACCACGCCATCTACGAAACTGGCCGTACATTCGTTGGTAGAGTGAATAGCAATAAGGCGCCAATGGTAAAAATATGTGCGCGTTGTGGGGCCGCAACCCGACACCGGACAATCGCTGCGCGATGCGCCAATGTCTCAGATGCGGGACTTTGCCGCCGTTCGCTGCGTTTGCTCCAATGGCCGCTTTGGTTGCAAGGGGTAGGCCGACTGCCGACAGGGTTCGCTTACATGACAGTGCAGGCCGCAACATTCGACCTACGTTCCGTACGTGATCCAGATTGGAGCGCTCTAAGGTTTGAAAATTTCGTCGATAAAGAACGCAGGGGCCGACATGGCCCCTGCGTTGCGCCGGATCATCAACAAGATCATGCAAATTCGGCCGCGTGGCTTTCGCACCATGCCCGGAAGGTGCGCGGTGCGGTGCCCGTCAGGTTCGCGATGTCATCGGCGAGAAAGCCCGCGCGTCCTGCACGGAACGTCTCGTTGAGGTTGCGCATTGCCTTGGCATTGGGCTCTGGCATGCCGTCTGCGATGTGTCGCTGCTCAAGCTCCTCGGGCGTGACTGATGTGAACTCAATGGGTCGGTCGATCACGTCAGTCAGGATCGCGACCTGTTCGCGGGCGCTCAGTGCCTCGGGGCCGTTCAGGATGTACCCCTTGCCCGCATGGCCCGGCTCGGTCAGTGCCAGCACGGCGATACGCCCGACGTCGTGGGGGTCGACGATCGCAAGGGCGCCGGGATCAGTCGCGTCCACCACGCGGCCGTCTTTCTTGATCGCGTCAAGCCACCAAAGCGCGTTCGACATAAGCCCGTTGGCCCGCAGATAGGTCACATCAAGATCAGACTTGTGAAAGACCTCGTCGCGCTTGGCGATCATGGCACCGATCATTGGATAGGGTTGCAGGCTTGTCCCGAGTGACGAAAGCAGGGCGATCCGCTTCACATTGGCAGCATGTGCCGCATCGATCATGCTTTGCGCCTGCTCAACGGAGGGTTCGAGCTGCATGAAGAACACGCCATCCACGCCCTTGGTCGCTTCGGCGATGCTTTTCGGGTCATCAAGCTCGCCAACAGCAAATTCAATACCATCCGGCAATTGCTTCCTGGCACGGGCTTCATCTCGGACGAAGGCACGCACGGCATGGCCTTTTTGTAAGAATTGAGCCGCGACTTCGCCGCCGACATTTCCGGTTGCTCCAAATACAAGATACATGAGATTTTCCTTTCGATCAGTTGGTTTGGGGTGATGAGGTGTGAGTGGCCGCGTTGGCGAGAGCCCAGACATCCGCGCCCGTAGGTAGATGATCCGGGCAATCCGGATCGGTGGCTGCCCGCCAGATCGCTTCGGTTACGTCTTCGATCCTTGTCGTGGCCGACGGCGCGGCCAAATTGGCAAGCGCCCGATCTGCGAAACCCGCATAGGCCGCGGGAATACCGTCCGATGAGCGCGATTGCGCATTGTCGGCAAAGCGCGTCTCGGCCTGACCAGGAATGACGACCTTCACGGATACGCCGAATTCTGCCATCTCAAGCGCGAGGCAATCGCTGAACGCGATGATCGCCGCCTTGCTTGCGGAGTAGAATGAGAACAGAGGGAAAGGCTTAATCGTCGTGCTCGTATTGACGTTCACGATGACGCCCGACCGCCGCTGCCTAAACGCTGGTAAGACCGCTTTCGTCATGGCGATCGTGCCAAGCGTGTTGGTCTCGAAGATGGCGCGGATCTGGGCCATATCGGTACCTTCGACAGCGCTCAGCATGCCAATACCGGCATTGTTGACCAGCACATCGATGGGACCGGCGGCATTGATGGCCGCTGCGATGCTGTCTTGATCAGTCGTGTCCAGTGGCAGCACCCGCAGGCGGTCGCTCGGCGGGAAAAGATCCTCGCGCGGGGTGCGCATCGTCGCGATGACGGACCACCCTTTGTCGAGGAAGAACAATGCGGTCTCCAGCCCGAAGCCGGAGGAGCATCCTGTAATGAGTACGGTGTTCATTGGGACCTCCTTTTTCTATCGTCTGACATCAAACTAGGCGTCGACATGTGCACTATCGATAGTTGAAAATCCGGTATTCATTTGCGATAGTCCTGATATGACTGATCCACTGACTGATGTGATTTCTCTGCTGCAACCACAGCCTGCCGCGATGAAGCTGGTGTATGGCGGCGGCGCGTGGCGTGTGCGCCGTGAAGTCACCGACCGGGTCTTTTATGGATTGGCGCTGGATGGGGGCTTTCGGTTCCAGGCGGACGGACAGGCGGAAGTCACCATTGAAGCCGGCGACTTCCTGTTGGTCCCCTCGGCTGCCGATTTCACGGTATCGAGCAAGATCGCGGTGACTGGCGATGCCCTTTCGGCGCTTCCCGTTGATCTGTCCGGCGGAGAATATCGCGTAGGCGAGCCGGATGCGCCGACCGATGTCAGGATGATGATCGGGTATTGCCTCTTTGGCTCACCAGACGCGTCCTTGCTGGTCTCGCTCTTGCCGCAGATTGTCATTATCCGGAAAAGTGATCGCCTGGCCGCGCTCGCGGGTTTGGTGGATGATGAGTATCGAAATCGTCGCAATGCGCGCAATGTGATCCTTGATCGTTTGCTCGAAGTCCTCTGCATCGAAGCCTTTCGCGCGCTGCCTGATGAAGGTGGCTTTGCAGGACTCGTGCGCGGGCTTGCAGATGATCAGATCGCGCAGGCCATCCGCCTCATTCACGAAGACCCCACACGCGGCTGGACGGTCGAGGATTTGTCGCGCGAAGCCGCGCTATCGCGGTCGGCCTTCTTCGCGAAATTCAATCGTGTTGTCGGCATGGCGCCAATGGAATATCTGCAAAACTGGCGAATGTCGCTCGCCAAGGACAAGCTATGCGCGGGCAACAGCTCCATTTCGGAGATCGCCTACAGCGTCGGCTATGGCTCACCAAGCGCGTTCAGCGTTGCGTTCACACGCATTGTGGGACGCCCTCCGACAGAATATGCGAGAGACCTCAAAGAGCGTGCACACTTGCTTCACTGACGGCCAAGACCTGCAGCGATGAACCGCGCAATCTTGTTTATTTCCAAGCTGCTGACGCGACCTCCGGTCACAATGATCCGCCAATAAAGAATGCTCGCAAGCGCATCATTGGCAAGATCACGGTCCGCAGTTTCGGATAATTCACCACGTGCGATGGCCCGGTCGACGATCGCCTTGCCGCGTTCGCGGCGCTCATATTGCAGTGTGTTCCTTATCTCGGCGCTCAATGCGCTGGTTCTGGCCATCTCGGCATGCAAGTCGGGCAAAATACGCCGGATCAGCGGGTGGCGCATAGTCCGGCGCAGCGACAACAGGATCAGCCGCAGATCCTCCAACAACGACCCGCTGTCGGGGATGGTTGTTAGGTTCAGGCCAACCGCTTTGATCAACTCGATCGCCATATCCTGTTTTGACGACCACCGGCGATAGATCGCCGCTTTCCCGACACCGGCCCGCTTGGCGACGCGTTCCAGGCTTAGCGCACCAAGACCGGTCTCCGCCCATTCCTCAAAAAACGCGCGGGTGAGGGCATCGGTCACGGACGGGCGCATCACGGCCGCTCCACTAGGCGCACGCGGGGATGCGCTCATCGTCAAATCTTCGTCGGAACGATTGCGTTCCATCCACTAATCTCCTATATGGTCGATACGATACCGTTCCATCCAAAAGGGAGACTTGTCAATGACTGCCCAACAAACCCGTTTTGAAGGACTTGCCGATATCCTGCGTGAAGGGCTCGGTACCCGGATCGCTCCGGAGGCGGAGAATTTCCTCGACATGTTCGCCGAGGACTGTGTGTTTGAAGCGCCTTATGCGCCGCCGGGATTCATCGCCCGCATCGACGGCCGTGATGCACTGGAGCGTTACCTGATGGTTTTGCCCGACCTGATCCGCATCGACGATTTCTTTGACCTGCGGATCAGCGAAATGGCCGACCCGAACAAGGTCGTGCTGGAGTTTTGCGGCAGGGGTGAAGGGCGGACCGGTGCGCCCTACGATCAGAAATGGATCTCGGTGATTGAGACGCGCGACGGCAAGATCGTCCATTACGCTGACTACTGGGACCCGCGGATTACGCTCGCTGCGACGGGCGATGCGGTTCCTGAGCCTGAAGGGGAGGGTTTTACCCGTGCGTGATACAATCCTTGTCACTGGCGGTACTGGCACGACCGGGCGTCGTGTATCCGCCCAGCTTTCGGAGCGCGGTTTTTGTTATCGCGTCGCAACACGCAATCCGAGTGCCAAAGACCACATCCGATTTGATTGGATGGATGAAACCACTTGGGCGGCAGCGCTGGAAGGCGTCAAAGGTGTTTACCTCGTCGCGCCCAGCGGCGTTACAGAGCCTTTGCCTGTGATGATCCCGTTCATGGAGCTCGCGATCCACAATGGCGTCAAACGCTTTGTATTGCTGAGCGCATCCTCATTGGACGTGGGCGGCCCAATGATGGGTACTGTGCATGCCTGGCTGAGCGACCACGCGCCGGAATGGGTCGTTTTGCGTCCAACATGGTTTATGCAGAATTTCTCTGATGGCCAGCATCTTGCTACCATCCGCGATGAGGGCGCGATCTACACCGCAACAGATCAGGGGCGGGTCGGATTTATCGATGCGGAAGATATTGCCGCCGTCGCAGTTGAAGCACTGACCCAGCCAGAATGTGTCTCAGGCGACATCATCCTAACCGGACCTGCGGCACTCAGTTACGATGCTGTCGCGCAAACGCTCAGCGATGCGCTGAAGCACCCGGTCAAGCACCATCACCTGAGCGTCGATGAACTTGCCGCGCGACATATGGACCAGTCCGGCCTGCCGGAGCCCTATGCCCGGACGCTTGCACAGATGGATGCGGCCATCGCTGCGGGTTCAGAAGATCGCGTCACCGACACCGTGCCGCGCATGGCCGGACGACCGGCACGCGCGCTGGAGGCGTTTGTCGCCGCTAATGCGGATGTTTGGAGCAAGAGGTGATGCACGGCACCGTCCATTGCAGGAAACAAACGGATCAATGTTTACCGTGAGCGCACGCGACTATGTTTCTCAACATCAGGTTGATCAATGACCATACGAAATGTATACGTTTCGTATATTCTGAACTCTAGGAGACAAAGATGGGTATCGTGAAAATCAACGACGACTTGCATGAAGAGGTCCGTCGGGCCTGCGCTGTGTTGTGCCGATCTATCAACGCCCAGGCAGAGTTCTGGATGAAGATCGGCATGTTGGCCGAAGCCAACCCGACACTGTCCTTCAACGACATCGTGAAGATGCAACTGGAAGCGGCGCAGGTGCGTGTCGCCGAGGTAGCGGCAGCGTAAAATGGTAAAGACCCCCGATGAACTGGATCTGATGCGCGTATCCGGCAGATTGCTGGCGTCGGTGTTCGAGATGCTGGACAGACAAAGTCTGGAAGGCATGTCGACCTTGCAGGTCAACGATCTGGTCGACCGTTTCATCACCGTTGACCTAAACGCCCGCCCGGCCAGTAAGGGTCAATACGATTTCGAATATGTCCTGAATTGTTCGATCAATCACGTTGTTTGCCACGGCGTACCAAACCCGAACGACATCATCCGTGACGGCGATATCGTCAATTTCGACATCACGCTCGAAAAGAACGGCTACATTGCGGATTCAAGCAAGACCTATCTGATCGGCAATGCCCCACCTGCTGCGAAACGGCTTGTGCGGATCGCCCAAGAGGCGATGTGGCAAGGCATAAAACAGGTCCGACCCGGAGCACACTTGGGGGATATCGGCTTCGCGATTGAGAAATACGCCAAGAAAAATGGCTGCTCTGTTGTGCGGGAATATTGTGGGCATGGCATTGGTCGCGAGATGCACGAGGACCCGCAGGTGTTGAATTTCGGACGACCGGGAACGGGTATAGAGTTGCGCGAAGGTATGGTCTTCACCATCGAGCCGATGGTCAACAAGGGCAGTCGCATGGTGGCGACCGAACGCGACGGGTGGACTATCGTGACCAAGGACCGGAAGCTTTCGGCGCAGTTCGAGCATACAGTCGCGGTGACCGGAAATGGCGTTGAGGTTTTGACCCTTCGCAGCGAAGAGACGCCCACGATAGAGCGGATCCAATGATCTGGCAAATATCTTGTGCAAGGCCCAATGCGGCATTGCCGAAGCCACTATCGGCAATGCCACTGCTTCGGCTCATAGATTAGTTTGCTGCCTGTCTGACCGGAGACAACAAGTCGTCCAGACCGATCCTTCGGAACATCTCTGCCCTGACCCGATCCGCGACCCCGCTAACAACTTCGGAACCATCGTGCGACGGATCAACATGAATCCGAAACGGTCGCTTTCCCAACGGCACATTCACAATGTCGACAATACCACGCGCCACGGCCGATGGGTCTGCGTCAGCAGGCTCAAGCGACCGAAGCCCGTCGAGCGCCTTTGAAGGGACGTCAGCATAGGGACCGGTCAGATAAGCATCAGCAACCACCTGATCGTCGGGTGACCCAGCTTGTGCGAAGTGATTGGTACCGGCAGTGAACGCACCCGGCACCATGATCGACGTTTCGATCCCCCAGCGGGCCAGCTCGGACGCATAGGATACCGCCAGCGAATCCATACCCGCTTTGGCGGCAAAATAAGGCGACAGGAACGGCGGTGTCCCACCACGAGCGCTGCTGGACGACACCCAGACAATAAGGCCTTGGCCTTGTGCCCGCATTCTGGGCAGCGCTGCCCGCATCACGCGCTGCGTCGATAGCACATTGATGTCGTAGAGTTGCGCCATCTGCTCTGGTGTGAACGCCTCTGCCGGGCCGAATGACATATGGCCTGCGTTATGGACAATGACGTCAAGGCGGCCAGCCTCTTCAAAGATCTGATCGATCCCGGCAGCGACGGAGGCGTCGGCAACCACGTCGATCTCGGCCACGCGCAGATCGACATCGTTCTTGCGGGCGTAGTCCGTGGCCGCCTTAGCCGTCCCAGCATTGTGACCTTCGGTTCCGCGCATGGACGCATAGACCGTATGGCCCGCATCAGCGAGAGCGTAGGCGGTCATCTTGCCAAAGCCGCTTGATGCGCCGGTGACAACGACAATCTGTTTTTCTGGTTCCTTTGTCATTTGATTGCTCCTTTGTTTCGAATGGAGGGTTAGCCCGTTCAGACCAACCCACCGTTTGCACGTAATGTCTGTCCGTTGACCCAAGCTCCGTCCGGTCCGGCCAGAAACGACACGGCGTTGGCAATGTCGCGGGGTTCCCCGAGCCTTTCGAGTGGGACTATTTTGGCGAAACGATCGATCAGTTCCGGTGGCTTGCCGTCCAGGAACAGATCGGTCGCAGTGGGCCCGGGTGCCACGGCATTGACGGTGATATTGCGCCCGCGCAGCTCCTTTGAGAGGATGCCAGTCAGCGTCTCGATGGCTGCCTTGGTCGCGGTGTAGACCCCGTATGTCTCAAGCTTCGTGCCCACGACACTGGTCGAAAAGTTGACGATGGCCCCACCGCTTTGCAGCCGGTCCGCAGCCTCGCGTAGCGTATTGAATGTGCCTTTGAGGTTGACGGCGATATGCGCGTCAAACAGAGCGTCGTCACTGTCAGCAATCTTCGCCAATTTCATGATACCCGCGTTGTTCACGAGAACATCAACGCCTCCGAAGGCGGTCTCAGCTGCATCGAACATCCGTCGCACAGCCTCAGCATCAGATACGTCTGCTTTGGCAGTAATGGCTTTACCACCTGCGGCCTCGATCTTGTCGACGACGGCCGCCGCCGCTTTTTCGCTGCCAGCGTAGTTCACGATGACATTGAGGCCATCGGATGCCAAACGTTCGGCAACGGCCGCACCAATTCCGCGCGACGCGCCGGTGACAATTGCAGTTCTGGATTTTGTATCGGTCATGATATCTCCTTTCTATTTGCCAGCACCATGCTGGCGATGGCCGAAAGATATGCCGTTGATGGAACGGGATAATGGGGTATATTTTGACATCGCTATTCGCCCTAGACGAACAATGAGGATGCAATGGACCGACTTGACGCAATGCAGCTTTTTGTGCGGATCGTCGAACGCCGCAGCTTCACGGCCGCCGCCCACGATACTGGGACACCGCGATCCACCGTCACCGAAGTGATCCAGCAGATGGAGCAAAGACTTGGGGTGCAATTGCTCCACCGTACGACGCGTGTCGTACGCCCGACGCTCGACGGGCAAGCCTACTATCAGCGATGCCTTTCGATACTTAACGACATTGAAGAGGCCGACAGCGCCTTTGCGGGTGCGCCACCGAAAGGTCACCTGCGGATTGAAGTCCAGGGTACGCTCGCCAGACATTTTCTGATGCCCGGCTTGCCGGATTTCCTATCCCGATACCCTGAGATCGAGATATCCATTAGCGAAAGGGATCGGTGGGTCGATCTGGTCGAGGAAGGTGTCGACTGTGCTGTGCGGTGGGGCGAGCTGCCCGACAGCGATTTGATCGTGCGACCATTGGGTATGGCAAAGCGGATCACCTGTGCTTCACCCAGATATTTGGAGAACTTTGGTGAACCAACCTCGCTAAGCGATCTGGAGATCCACAAAATGGTCGGTATCTGGCCCATGACGACCGGCGCAGTCCTTCCGCTCGATTTTGTTGTGAAAGACGAAATCAAGAATTTGAGGCCGTCTGCGCAAGTTTCGGTTAACGGCCCGGAGAGCTATCGTTTGTCTACCTTGCTTGGTCTTGGTTTGGCGCAGATGCCGCTCTTTCACATCGACGACGATCTTCGGCTTGGGCGTCTCTGTCAGGTTCTGGCAAAATATGATGTTCCGTCTGTGCCTGTCTCGCTTCTCTATCCGAGAAGTCGTCAGCTTTCGTCGCGTGTGCGCGTGTTTATCGACTGGGCCGTGAGGTCGTTTCAGGATGACAGGTTTATGTAGGACCTCTTCAACCGGTTGAAGTCATCACCATAACTCGTTTCAAGACACTCGCCAAAGCTGACATTCATGCAATGCGCAGCATCAGACACATTGGGCTCACTGCCGACATCTGATAGATTTTGTCGGATGACCCGTGCCAGCCCAAAGCCGTCATTGGATCGGGATGCTCGAGCGAGCGAGTCGCGGGACAAAGCGTAACTTCGCTGCGGCTGCGCGAAAGTCGGCTTTCGGACGCTGGGCCAGATTCCGATGATCGGGTTTCCTGTTTTAGTCGCTCCAGATGTCCCCAGCCAAGCCCCGTTGATACCCGTAGTCAAACAAAGGGATCATGTAATCGAGCGAAAACCGCTCCGATGGATCGTATACAACCGGACTGTCCGGCTCCACTGAGACGGCAAATACCTGTAACTGACTGTCTGATGCTGCAAGTTCGGCAGCGCGTAGCCCGCTGCGCGCGCTCGATCGTACCAAGGTACTAAGGGAGTGCGTTGAGATGCCGATTATGCTCCGAGGGACGCTCTGAGGGGCAGGATCAATGGTGTTATTTATAAGAATGAACAGCCTGCCTTGACGGTTGCGCGCTAAAGCCGGGGTGGCTTCTGGTATGGCCAGGAACTGCATGTTCAGTCCACCATCGAGGTGGGTCTCGCGATAAATCTGACCGCTTTTATCCCGGTAGCTGATAGGCACTGGCGGGAATACTGCTGGAAGCGCTGAGGATGCCAGTACAATGGATCGCAACAGGTCGTCTTGACCATCCACAGCCAAGGCACCCATGTTCCAGATGTCAGCGCGCGCTGTGTCCAAATTGGACGTCACAACGAAAAGTCGCGCGCCGTTGTGATGACGTTCTGCAATCGCGTCAATAATATCCGCGGCGACGAAAGTGCGCAAAAGATCAGCCATCGGTTTAGTATCATAAACCGACGATCCGAGAAGCCCCGGCAAACCACGACGGCGCAAAACGTCATCTCCGCCGAACTCTGTGAAAACCTGTTTTAATTGAGCGTCATAAGCTGGGCCGAGAAAAGCGAATGGGGCGATCAATGCGCCCGCAGATATGCCAGTGACAACATCAAATCGCGGTCGATCTCCACGCGCTGACCAACCATTCAGTAAACCTGCACCGAATGCGCCATCTTCTCCGCCCCCTGAAATGGCAAGGATGTCCGGAGCATCTCGCATTGTCGACTCATGGATATGACGTGCCCAGCTGGAATAAGGAGCGAATTCCGCAACTCGGTATTTTCGAAGGGGATCAGCCTGCTCCCGCGATGGAAGCTGAAGGTCCGGGGCGGTCGGCGAACACGCTCCAATTAGGGCGAGAGAGCCCCCCCAAAAGAACACGCGTCGATTGATCCGAAGTGGTGTCAAGGTCACGTAGATGCGTCCTGCGCGGCCGTGGGCCTCAGATCTTCCCGATGAGCTAGCGCAAGCAAGATCATTGCTATCAGCCAGACCGACGGGCCGAAGATACCCGGAATGACCGGTACGATTCCAGGCAAAAGCAGGAGAACTATGAACCCCAAATCTGTGAACGTTGTGACAGCCGCCGCGATGACGGCACCGCCCACGCTCCTACGCCAAATCCGGGGTGTCAGGATGCCTACGAAAACCGCCATGCCGAAAAGATGCCACGCGTTCTGTTGGATCCGACCGGCTGCCAGTGGATCACCGACCGTCCCCGCGGTCATCCAAGTAGACACCGCTGCTCCGACATGCATCACGGCCCAAATCGCCAAGAAGATGGCTGCCGCCCGCGGATAGAGTTTGGCAGTAGGAAGGGCTTTGCTGATCATATCGCCGATGTCCTTGTTCGCGCCTTGATGGCCAGGCTTGATGTCTCAAGGCCGTGCCCTGCCATCATCTCGCGGGCATCACTTGAAGGTAACGCCTGAAGAACCGCTGCGGTCCGTTGAACAAGGGACGCCATCGCGCAGGTCGTTATGAGATGAATGACTTCGATCTCGCTGAAGTGCTTCAATACGGGTGCAACGAAGCGCTTCGGTGTCTCCAGCGGCACCTGCGCTGACGTCCAGGCAAAGATAAGCGCCGCACGTTCCTGATCCGAGAAGCCATCGACAGAGCGATCTCCGCCACCTTCGAGACTTTTGGCAGCCGAATAAGCTACGTTCAGCCGGGAGACGGTGCGCGCGCGATCCTCAGATGCCATGATGGCCATTGCAGCCTCATCGGTGGCGACAGCGTCATGCCCTTTTTCGATCGCTGCGACATATGCCATGAGATGACGCAGCTCCGACGGCAGCTTTGAATGTGTACGCGCCTGCGTCATCTCTGCGTAGAAATAGGCATGAAGATCCTGCCCGACTTCCGGCCAACGCGCGATCCAGCCAGGCACGATCCCAAGCTCATTCCGGCAAAAGGCGTCCACGCCTCCAGCTGCCTTCACATGGCGGCGATACTCACCCTGTAAGTCCTCCATCGACGGGCCACCCGATGGCAACTCATGGTCAAGGTTGGTCGGTGCCCGATCGTGCTTGACGCCGTGCCGTCCGGCGTCCAGCCCGATGCCCTTGGCATCGTTCGCCCAGTGCGGCTCAACCTCGACGCCGGTCAGATCGTTGTAGACGTTCAGGAAGCCAAACGACCCGGAAATCATGGCGACGTAGTCGGTAACATTATCGGGGTCGGGGTGGCGGATGAGGCCCTTGTGACCTGCCGTGTCGCGCACGCGGCTGAGGTCGGCGTAGGACACGGTGTTCAAAGTCGCGTGGCCCGCAAGATCGGCCAAAGCGACTTCGAAATCCTTGACCGGGCTCAGCCAGCCAGCGTCTCCAGCTCTTGCCTTGTCGAGCGCCTCGGGGATGCCAAGAGACTTTTCACCCATCGTAGCGACAGAATGGACTTTGCAATAATTGCATCCATGCGCGTTAGACGAACCCCAAGCGACGACACCTACGCCGGGTCCGCCAAGCGTGTCGCGGCCTCCGCCCACGCTGATGGCATTGTGGCAGTAGATGAAGAGTTTGTAAGCTTCCGGCCAATGGTGCATGAAGTAGAAGCAATTAGGCCAAAACCCGAAGAACTCCTTGTACATGTGCAATACAGGCCATTCGGTTGGTTCATCGGAATGCGTTCCGTCGCTTTCCGGCAGCCTTGTCTTTAGTGGCTCGTCAGCCGAAAGCTCCGGAAAATCGCTCGGAAGAGACGGCAGTGAACCTAAGATATGATCGACTAAATCGCTCAGCAGCCCGCCTTTAGACAAAGCCTCCAAGGCGTCCGCACCACCAACGTGCTGACCTCCGATAAAAATCTGAGGTACGGTCACTGCACCGCTTCGAAAGATGCTTTCCGCGGCGATAGCATCCGAGGCAAGAATATCGCGTTCGAAAAAGGGCATGTCGTGGTCAGCGAGCAGCTCTTTGGCCCGGGCGCAGTGACTGCATCCGGGCTTAGTAAACAAGACGATCTCTAGCGCACCCATTTTCAACGACGAACCAGTGTCATGCCATTGGACACCGAATAGGATCCGTCTCCGTTATCGGTGAACGTCAGGCATTCCTCCCCTTGCCGGGGACCTGACGTGATGTCGACACACATCCCGGTGTCTGTCATCTCCCAAGTGCCCGCACCTGTCCCAACAGGCGCGCGCATCTCGATGGTACCGTCGGTCTTGTAGCGCAACGATGCGCGCAGGATTCCCATACGGCCTTGCAGATCTTGTCCCACCAGCTCGGCCCGGATCCTATCGGGGCCCATAGTTTCAGCGGTCGCAGCGAGACAACTTCCGATGAAAATGGCGATGGTGAGAGAGGTGAGCTTAACAGTATCCTTCATGGTTTTCTCCTGTTGAGTTAGGGTTTCGCGTGAATGGTGGTTCAAAAAGGGATAATGGTGACCGCACATCGGATCAGAACGCCCGTGGTCGTCGACGAAAGAGAACGATCGCCGAGAGAGTACCGAGGACAAGTGGCCCAATCGGCGGGCTAGGTACGACGACGATGTGAACAATAACGGCACCGAACATGGTGCAGATCAGCAATGACGCTCCGATCCAAGAGCTGCGCACGTTGAGCAACAGAACCGCCGAGCCAACCTCAATCGCGCCCGTAACATAGCGAAACCACTGGCCGAGCCCGATTAGATCGAACAAGTCGACCATGGGGGTCACACCGATCAATTTTGAGCCACCCGCCGCCCCAAAAGCGAGGGCGAGCGAAATTTGCACACCCCAAGTTAACCGATTGGGCCACGGAGAGGTTTGAGGGTTGGCCGTGCTCGGGTCGAAGTCTGAGGCAGATTTGTTCATTTCAGGTCACTCCGCTGGTGTTGCGTTGGTTAAGGCTTCGCTTGCATCTCTTTCTTCACGGGACCGCCTGTTCCATCGCGCGATCAAAAGCTTGTAGGCACAAGGCGTGAAGATGAACGTCACAAGGGTCAGCAGAAGCAGGCCACCGGCAAAGACCTCGGCGAAGGGAGGCCAGAAGTCTCCGCCCAGCAGAATCAGCGGGACAAAGCCCCCGGCCGTAGTCAGCGTCGTCGACCATATGTGACGCGCCGTGTAGCCGGTGACGATGTCAGCCATGGCATCCGGATCGCCAACGCGGGCGTCCGGGTCTTCATCGAGCACCTCGGTCATGACAATGGTGCCGTTGATACCAACCCCGATGAGACCCATGATCCCGATGATGACGATGAAACCGAAGTTGTTCCCGGTCAGTTTCAGCACCAGCATCCCCATCCCCAAGGCGAGGAAGCCCGCGATGAAGACCATCCCCATACGTCGGAAGGAATTGAACGCGATCACAAGCGACGTGACGGCAGCGATCAACAGGATGGAGACCTGGCTTAACAGGCGGCCAACCGCTTCGGACCGCTGGCCCTGTGCGCCTTCGAAACTGTAGGAATAACCAGCTGGAAGCTCGAATTCGGCCTCTTCGAGCGCCGCCTCGAACCGGGTCTGCACGACAGACGGTAGCATACCGAACTCGACGAAGCTCGACACCGATTGGATGCGCGCGCCGTTCAGCCGGGTGATGTCCGTCCATGCCGGGACCGGACGCACCTCCGCTACTGAGGTCAGTGGCACTTCTGCACCACCGGGGGCGAGAAGCGTCACGTCGGCAAGGTCGTCGACCGTTTCTCGCTGCCCTTGACCCAAACGAACCGAAATCGGCAGCTGTTCGGAACCTTCGAGGACGAATCCACCGGTCTGACCGTTGAAGGATGCGTTGATCTGCTGCGCAATCGCTGCCGCATCAAGTCCCACAACGCGTGCGGCTTCGTCGTCGACATCGACGGCCAATTTCACGTTGTCACGATGGAGAGATGCGCGGGCATAGACCGCTCCTTCGACAGACCCAAGGATGCCTGCGGCGATTTGGCCGTACTCTGCGAGCACCTCCAACTCTGGCCCGTAAACACGCATCTCGACTGGCGTGGACACCGGCGGGCCGAACTCGTATCGCCTGACGACAAGCGCAACCTCTGGGAATTGCTTCGAAAGGCTCTCTTGGAAGTAAGGGATCAGCTCGGCTGTTCTGGCGGCTCCGGTGGTGTTGATAATGATGTTGCCGAAGGCAGGGTTCGCGCTCTCGGAGGAAATTACGTTGTAATAGAGTTGCGGCGTTGCCGCGCCCGTTACTGTGAGGGTTTGGGTAACCCCTTCTGTGTCGCGAATGATACGCTCGATCTCGCCGACAACCTCCGTCGTCCGAGTAATAACGGTGCTTTGTGGCAGCCGGATCTCGATTCGAAACTGATCACGATCCGCCGGGGGAAAGAAGCTCGTCGGAACGGTCGGGAGCGAGGTGATACCGATTATCACGGGTGCTAGGCAAACCGCGATGCCGACTATCGGCCGACCAATCAGAAAGCGGATGAGCGCGCGGAAGCCTGTCGCCAGTGGCCCGACGGAAATGCCTTGTGTCGTCCATCCTTTGCCAGAGGCCTTGCCCTCGCGAAAGAGGATCGGGGCCAGCGCTGGCACGATGTACATCGACACGACGAAGGACGAGCCGAGCGCGCAAATCACGGCAATGGACATCGGCCCGACGAATTCGCCAGCGCCCCCAGGTAGCAGGACGATTGGCATAAACGCCAGCATGGTCGTGAAAGTCGATGCGGCCAAAGGAAAGAGGAGTTTGCGAAGCGCACCTTCGATGGCAGTGCGAAAGCGTTCCTCTTTCGAAAGACGCTCGCGAATGTCGTTTGTCATGATGATGGCATTGTCGACCATCAGGCCAAGCGCCACGATCACGCCGACGATGCTCATCTGATTGAAATCAATGCCGACCATTGGAAAAAGGCCAGCCGTCATCAGGGCCGTGGTCGGGATCGCCAGACCAACGGACAAAGCGGACCTCAGCCCCATCGTGAACAGCAAAACGATCACGACGATCGCGAGCCCTTGCCCTAGAGAGACGAGTACAGTCTGCAGCCGTTCGGTGGTGTAGCTGGCCTGCTCGAACAACTCGGTCACGGTCACACCAGCAACGTTGCGCTCGCTGAACTGCTCCACAACGGCCTGGGCGTGAGGCACCCACAGATCAACTCGCTGGCCAGGCTGCATGCGGGTACCAATGAACACTGCAAGTTCGCCGTTAAACAAGCCAAGTTCCGAAGGCGGGTCCGAGACAGTGCGACGAAACTCTGCAATGTCGCCAAGAACAAGGGAAGACGCCCCATCACTTTGCAGGGGGATCGCGCGCAAACGCTCAAGGTTGTCGAGGGTGTTGTCGAGCTCGATGGTCAGAGAGTTGGTATCATTCACGACCGAGCCAGCCGCGTTTCGAGCATCGGCGCCCGCAAGCGCCGTCGCAACGGCGCGCACGTCCAATCCGGCAGCGCGCAACGCGGCCTCGTCGACAGTTACCTCCACCAGCTCCGGATCCGAGGCATGGACTTCAACAAGATCGGTTCCAGGAACAGATCGCAGCTGGTCAGCCAATTCCTCGGCATAGCGTTGCAGAATGAGACGATCCGTGTCCCGACCGTCTCCGGCGTGAACAGCAAACGCGGCCGTATAGGCGTATCCGCCTTCATCGTTGAGGTCAGGCGGGAGTGACCCTGACGGCATCCCCGCTTCGATATCGGCCAGCTTGTCCCGAACGCGGCTCCAGACCGGCGCGACATCGGTCACTTCATCAAGCAGTGTGATCGATACAATTGACACATCGGCGCGCGACGTGGAGGAAATCTCATCGATCTCGGCGAGTGTTCTAAGCTCTTCCTCGATGACGCGCGTCACGAGCGCCTCGACCCGCTGTGCGGATGCCCCGGGATACAGGGTCGTTACAGCAGCGTTGCGGCTCTGGATCGTTGGATCTTCTGCTCGGGGGGTCGTCAGCATGGCCCCTGCGCCGATCGCGATCACGAAGAGTACTGATAGCGCCAGAAGCCGCCGGTTAAAGATAAACGAGATCACTGGCCGGCCCTCGCGGAGGCGAGGATGACGGCCTGACCGGGGGCAACGCGGTTTGTACCGCGCGTCACAATACGGTCTTCATTCTGGAGCGCGCCCGACACGTAGGCCTGCGCTCCATCAGAGTAATGAACCTGCACAGGCGCGCGGGTCACTTCCAGCGCCCCATTTTCGGCATCTACGACGATCTGTACCGCGAAAAGGCCGCGCAGATCTGAAACCAGCGCGTCTAGGGGAACCCAGAAGCCATCCTGATCTACGCTTTGAGATAGCGTGATCCGCAGCATCTCGCCTTCTAGCGGCTGGCGAGACGCCTCCCAATCCAGTACCAGCAGCATCGTCTGTGACTGTGCGTTGACGACCGGTACGATCGAAGAAACGACGGCCTCATATGTGTTCCCACGCCAAGTTAGCGGGACGATTTGCCCTTCTTCGATCTGCGTCGCCGCTGCCACAGGAACACCCACATGCGCTTCGATGCTGTTGGCATCGACCAGCTGCAGCACCGGAATACCGGCTGACACAACGTCGCCGACGTCAAACTCCACTTGCGTCAGAATCCCATCGAAGGGCGCGCGCAATTCAGTGTCCCGAAGGTCAAATTGGAGCCGGTCAATCTGTGCCTCGATTGCGCTGATGTCTTGCTCGGCAAGTTCGAGAGCGGTTTGATTCTGTTCGACGCTCGTCCTCGTAACCGAACCGGTTTCGAGGAGAGCTTCGCTTCGCCGAAGATCATCCAAGGCTTGGTTGCGGGCAGTCTCAGCGCGCAGCAGTCGCGCCTCCAGCTCTTGCCGGTTAGAACTGAGGCGTGCGGAGTCCACCGCCCCCAAAATGTCGCCCGTTGCCACACGATCGCCAATGGAGACGTCAGCGAGAATAACACGGCCTCCGACTTCAAACGACAGCTCTGCCTGTTCAGCGATGACTGTGCGACCGGCATACTGTCGTGGGACATCATACCCGGTCGCTTGTTCAGCGGTTGTCGTGAGCACTGGAATGGCGCGTTCATCGACAAAGATTGAGGCCTGCACAGCGGCTGCGTTGTCTTGAATACGATTGATCGATGCGAGGGCCGCAGCTGCGAGCCCGACCAGCATTACACCACTAAAGAGGACGCGGCCGAAGCGCCTCAGTCTGGGCTTCTCATTGTTTTTCATCGTCAAACCCTCCATTATAGGACAACCGAATTAGAAGTCGGTTTCGAATTATAATACATATACGTAGGATAAATGTGAATGGATCAAGATGGTCCGAAAAATAAAGTTGCAAGGTCAGGTCGTCCGGTGGACAAGGCCAAAACTGAACAGATCCGGGAAGAAGCGAAGAAGCTTTTTTTCGTCCACGGCGTCGACGGCGTGTCGATTGAGCAGATCGCGGCCTCGGCAGGTGTGGCGAAATCAACGGTTTACGCAAAATTTGGAAACAAGGACGCAATCTTCGAAGCGGTTGTAGACGACATCGCTGACAACGTCGGCGCGGGGATGAAGCATCGCATCGCCGAAGGTGGAGAGCCCAAAGAGGCTCTTGTTGCCTTTGGCAAGGCTCTGATGGGCGGAATCGCGGAGCGGCGGCTCCTTACGGCCGAACCCGTGATCGCGATCGAAGCATTGAAGAACCCCAAGCTCGGGGACAAATTCTTTGCCGCAGGTCCCGGCAAAGCAAAATCGATGCTGTCTGAAGCTCTGACAACTTGGCAGTCAAACGGGCTCATACCGGCAGGCGACGTTCAAGAAATGGCCGAAGATCTTCTCGGACTATGGCTTGGAACTTTGGTCTACGAGATGCGGTTGAAGCCACACATGTCTGTCGAAAGCGATTACTTAGAGAGCCGGGTCAAGAAAGGCGTGGCTAAGTTTCTTAAGATTTACGTCTGATTTTGTCCACGGGGCACTTTGGCATCACGGATTTGAAACTCTTGCTATAGGATCATGGTCTGGCTCTCTGTTTTTATCGAGCTTGGCAAATCGTTATTTGGATTTGGCAGCTATATCGACTGAAAATATCCGTTCTTTCTGCTTGAGCGCGCTCAAACATGGTTGGTTTGGCCAACCAAAATGCTTCGATTTAGGCCCTCGGGCGAGTTCACCCAATATCATGGTACCAACGGCACTCCTAGTTCCCGCAGGATAAGGGCCGCTGTCAGAAAAACCGGACATTTGTGCGGAGCGCAGCATTGGTCACTAATGGGCTCCCCTGACACCTTCGCCGAAGGGCCGGTTCAGGAAACATGGCCGTTCGCTGTGCTGTGCTAGAACTGGTAGGACGCGGGACCAAGCGCCAATTCGCTGCGACTGCGCGAATGGTGGCTTCTGTGAAAGGCAACGAACCTATCTTTTCCGTTTTTGCAGATCGCGCAACGTGATCCCTTCTTTGATCGCCGCCATTGCCTCATCAATGCGACGTTGTTCAGTCGGTACGGTCTTTGCGGAGAAGACATGGTTCGTGAACATCCGCTTCTTTCCAGCTGTGAGCTTGTCCCATTGCGCCGAAGCGGCAACGTCCGAGTTCAACGCAGCCGTCAAAGCGCTAGGGACGTCGACATAATCCTGATCATCGACCCGGAACCGCATTTCCACCTCATCGCCGACATCAAGCCCGGTGTTGGCCTTGATATCAGGCGAGACAATGAAGTAACGCTGCCCGTCTCCAACCGGCATCCATGCACCACGCACAGGGACATCCGCAATCTCGCCTTCAACCCGAAGCCGCGGATATGTCTTGAAGGGAAGTTCGGTTTCGAAACGTGGTGGCATGAACAACACCTTGTAGGTGATTACCCGCGACTTCCCGACACCATGAAGTGCAATCTCGCCGACGAAGTCGTGGGTGAAATAAGTCATGCCCAGATCACGCCGCCCGCTTGTTGTGTTCGTAAGGATTATCGCCCTTCGGTGGGCGTCCCACGACCTCTCCGTTCGTGTCTCGATGCGGTGGTTCGGAGAATGCCTTAAGACCGACGAGGTCCTTACGGTGCATTTCTCGCGTCCATTTTGAGAGGCCTGCGAACTTCCAGATCGCATTGAACGGGCGCGGCAGTTCATTGACGAAATGGGCCAGCACACGGGCGCGGCTTTCGCCCTCGGGACGAAGCTCGAAAGTTAGCTTCGGCTTATGCGGTGGGCCGGGGCCAACGAGAGTAAGGACGACTTCTTCGTTCTCTTCAAGACGCACAACTTCCTGATGGCCGACCCGTTTACCTTTAGTGAAAAACACCGTTTTGGTGCCGGTCTCGCCATCCGCGCCTTCGACGGTACAGGTTGATTTGGTTTCTTTCGGCCAAGCCGACCAACGCATCAGATGCTCTTGAAGGCGGATGTCGTCATAGACGTCTTTAACCGGTGCATCGACCGTGATCTCTTCGGTGTATTCAACCTTCGTGGGCGCGAGTGCGGACAAGAGAGCAACAAGAGCGACCAGGCCCAACACGACGTAAAGCGCAGTTTCCATTTTAAGCCCCACTGTTCTTGCGTTCGAATCTCAACTGCGCGACTATCTAGATCAAGTAACTTGATTGTCAAGCTAAATGGATGATACAGATGCTAACGCTCGAAGAAGCGACGCCACAAGACCTCGTCGCAGCTTGCCGCAGATTGTATGCAAGCATTGACCGCCTGGATGCGAAGGCCGCCAACACTGTTGGGGTCAGCCGGAATGATCTGCGGTGTCTGAACATGCTCGCAGAAGAACCGGCAAAGCCGAGCAAAATTGCAGAAGAGTTGGGTTTGACAACCGGGTCCGTCACGACCTTGCTCGACCGATTGGAACGAGCAAACCTCGCGAAACGCGAACGTGACCCGGACGACAGGCGAGGGATCATCGTCCGTCCGACACCCTACCTGTTCGAAACACTTGGGCCGATCTATTCAGGCGTTGCGAAAGAAATTGAACGGACCGCAGCAGAGTATTCTACGGAAGAACGAAAAGCTGCGGTGAAGCACCTCAACGATGCGTCATCTGCATATGAGGTCGTTACATCCCTTGATGATCGATAGCGGCCATTAGCGCTGGCCGCAGCGTTTGGTAGGGCGGGCTCTTCGCTGCCATCGGATGCATTGCAGCATCAACAGCTTTTTGCTTCGAAAGAGTGTTTCGGACGGCCCATACCGGACGCTCATATCGGCCTCATTGCCGCAGGGCAGCTTGCCGGAAGCGGACATTGAATGCTACCTGTATTGAAGCAAATGATGATGGTCAACGTCCAGCAGGAGGCGACGATTTTGGCGGGTTTTGAGGTGAACTATTCAAAGACCGATGAACACCCGTCAGGAGCCGATCGGCTCTTCAAGGTCATGATGCGCTTTGAATTCAGCCTCAAAGAAATCGGCTATTGTCAAACCGCAAGAAACCAGAACGCTGAGGTTGATTGGGACAGGTTTGCCAATGAAAGTCTTGGCGTACCGTTTTTTGATGCGATAAAGGCGGCAGGCGACGTGAACGTTCTGCTCCAGACGCCGCCAAAGCGGCAAATCGTCGACGGGCAAGGCTACCTGAATTGGGAGCAGGTAGGCGCAGTTTCAAACATCCAGGAGTTAATAGGCTCTCTTCGACGTGTCAGAAACAACCTCTTCCACGGAGGCAAGAGCGGTGACCCGGATAAAGATCGAAACGACGAATTGGTCGGTAACGCGCTCTCTTTAATAGATGCCATTTTACAGCATGACCATGATCTACGAATGATGTTCGAAGGAAACTATTGAGCTGCGTCGGGGGCCGGCCCAAACTAGCCGTTCATCGGATCAGACCGCGCTGCATTGCCGCTTCACCAAACCGGACTTTCGCCGTGCTCGCAAAATCTGGCAGTGACTGAACTCACGGTCTGTGGAACAAAGTGGGATTTCGTCGCAGTTGTCCTAATGTCCGAATTTAGCAATCTATGGATTGCGCCGAAGCCAATCCTCGGCCACGTCGAGACGTTTGACATGATGCTTCGCTAACATCTGATAGAATGCCAACAGCATTGCTACGGTTTTCCTTGGTCTGATTGATTGGTAGTATCGGTAGCTTTTCGCGTTTTGTATGAAGCGATTGTCTGTGCGAGATTCTCCCGAAAGCGTGTTTGTACAATACCATCGAACATCGTCGGGTTGCCGATTTCCGAGCTCTTCCATGAGCTTAGTGTCATAGTGCTACGGGTTAATATCGTGGTCGGTTTTCCAAACGTCTAGGAAGCCGGATTCGGCATAAAGTTGCGTAATGGCCTCATCATACTCTGGGTGCTCCAGCACAAGTCTATCAACGTCACTGAGGTGTTGTATTGAATCGTCTATTTTTCGCGCACCGTTCAGGATGTGGTTTGTGGACTGCCGCATAAGATCAAGCCCGCTCGGATGCTTTTGCCAATTCTCAAATTCCTCATCAGTGACATCCACAGTTGCATTTCCAACTTCGATAAGTTGGTCGCTGTTCAATAAGTCGTTTGGGGTGCAAAAATTGGAATTTTTGACCAAACTGAAACCGTTGGCAGCGTAGGCCTGCGCGACAAGACGACTGCAAAACTGTTTAGGTGACCCTTCTTTTCCGAGCCCTTTCCAAGCTCTGCCAGCTTCCCAAGTTGAGTATTCGCTTCCGATGCGTTCGCGAACATATTTGCAGATGTCAGTTGCTGCGGAGGTATTAAGTCCATCCCTAAAACGTAAAGCAAACACTGTGTTGTGTTGCTCAAAGAACAAACGCTGTGTATTTGCAGAATGCACACCTTCGTTCGTCGCATCAATGACAGAGCAGTGATCGACATAAAGCATGGCGTGCGAAATCGGGCTGCCTGTGGTAGCGCGGATGACTTTACTAATCCCGGCATCGCTGGTCGTTAGGATCACATCAGCAAGCTTTAGAGTTTTGTCATTCAATCGCTTCTTCATCGTATATCCTGATGTGGGCCATTCATTATCTTAGTATGAAAAGAATGGCCAATCTGCCATTGGTTTAACGTGCAGCAATCTTCAAACTGGACTCTCTACCGCAGTTGGAGCGACCGCAACATGTTCAACCAATTCTTGGATGGCCTTTCACGTGGACGGCCCCAAGCAGACATTGACGAACGCCCCTTTTGTCACCGAAGCACAATACCTATTTCAATCTTAGAAATAGGAGAGGTGAAATGGCGTTAACGATGGATATGGATGCGGCAAAAGCCGAGCTCCTGCTGCGCGCAGCTCTTTTGGACGACGCAAGTAACGTTGCCGAACGACTTGCTGCGCTTAGTGCTGACATTAGCGTCGATGATGATGGTGAAGCGTGGATATCGCTTGATATGGACCTTTGGCCGGAGGGTAAGAATTCGCCAGAAGCCGAAGCGGTTGGAAAAATGCTTTGGTTAGAAATCGATTGGTCGTCGACATCCGGAACATTCCCTTTTGCTTGGCCTAGTCTTGGTGAACACACCGATAAGACCAAAGACTACTTCAAGATGGTACTTGATGCATATGGTGGCCAGAAACCCACAGACGGTGCCTAGGTGGGTCAGCAATATAGGATATCAATCTTTTGTACTGCTATGTCGACGAAAGCGGGAACACCGGCAACAACCTCTTCGATGCGGCTCAGCCCGTACTCTACTATGGTTTGCTTACCTCGAAAACGAATCTGGATGTCACCGCCGAACCTCTTCTCAAGGCATTGCGTGCGAAGCTGAATGTTGAACGCTTGCACGCAAATGAGTTGGGGGTTGCTCGTCTGTCAGATATTGCGCCTGATCTAGGCTGTTTCGCGTTAAAGCGGGATATACGCTTCTCGCTGTACAAGGTCGCAAAGCCTGACCATGCCATTATTACGTTTTTTGATCAGGTTTTCGATGCAGGGCTGAACGAAGCCGTTCCATGGCCCCACTATTGGACGCCATTAAGGTACGTGCTCACCTTTAAGGTCGCCCATCTCTTCGACGCAGAGACCGCGAAAGCCGCATGGGCAGCTAGACAAGAAACAAATCCGGCGAAGGCAGCACAGGCGCTTCAAAGCATCTGCTCGACTTTATTAGACCGGGTCCCACATTTGCCAGACGCGCGCTCTCAAGAGCTTGTATCGGGAGCTCTGACGTGGGCGGCTGCCAACCCATATGAGATCGATTTTGGATCAGGCAACAAGGACAGTGCCCTTCAGATTTCACCAAACCTTGTCGGCTTCCAACAGGTCCTACAGTACATCGCGATCCAGGCACGCAAGCAGTCGAGGAACGTCCGAAAGATTGTGGTCGATCGACAGACACAGTTCAACAAAGCGCAGGCGGAGCTCGCGGACATCTATCGAAGGCTGAGGGGGCTTAAACAAAGCATGGGTCCTGGTATGCCTGAGATGGACATGACTAATATGCCGGATGTTCCGCCGACATTTTCTCCCGGCGATGAAAGCGCGGGCCTAGAATTGGTCGACGTGGTTCTCTGGGTTGCGAAACGAATTGAGGATGGGAAACCGCTTTCTCCGGAACTAGCACAAATGTTCAACGCGTTCGCAAGAAGGGGGGTAACAGACGAGGTATCTCTTGCTGGGCTCGATCGACGCTGGAGATTTCTTGTCGATCTTCCTGAGCCTGAAGGACCCCTACCAGAAGGCTTAGCGGCTAAGTTTGAGGAGTGGGAAAGCGATCGAAGGAAGGCTGTGGACAGCTGTTGAGGTGGGACACCTCTAGACCTTAGTTTTCGAAGTCACTTTTCGTTGCCTACTTCGGTGTCGATGAAAGCTTCGACCTCGCTCTTTACTGTAGTTTCGATCTCTGGACTTACGATTGCCGATATCGGCGTGTGCAGATCAATCTCCAAGCTTGGTGATTTGATCGACACAATGAGTGCATATCGCGCCATCTGACTGTTTTTGCCGGGAATCTTTGAGCTCTTCCACCAGCCAGCAACGGGGTAGACGCAGATCATATCGCGCGTCAAAAGCTTCGCGGCATCACCTCGCCATACGTCACAGTGCAGTGATCCAGCGGATACCGCTGTGCTACCAAACACCCAGCCCTCGTCCGGCTCCCTCTTCGGCTTTTGCTTTCCTTGCTTCTTCAAAGCATTCGTTTGTTCAAGAAAGCCGCTAACCGTTTCCTCCTTCCGTCGCAGGTCAAACCGCAGCCCATGCGACTGATATCGATTTGGATAGATCGAGGCCGAACGGCCAGGATTCGGCTCGATAAAGTAGGATAGCGTGACCTTGACCTCGAGCTCGGTGTCGCCGGGGAGGCTTTCAATCACCGCCTTCGGCCAGGGCAGATCGAAGACATGACAGTATCCCATCTTGCCTGTCACGAAGGGCTGAATCTGCTCTTGGGCGATCAAGGTCACATGGTTACTGGCTGACGCGCAGGCACGCTCAATGTCTGGTACCCCGTATCCGAATCTCCGCAACAAGAGCTTAGCCTGAGCCTTGTAATCACCTACCGCCTCAAATTCCTTGCGCATTGGTTCAGTCCATTCTGCCGAATGCACTAAGAGCCCCCGAACGGTCTCCGGCCAAAGTTCAGGATTACGCGTGGTGACCACTGCAGCCGCTCTGGCCGCCAATGCAGTCGCCGCACTTGTGGCACGAAACGCCGCCAGCGGCTTGTGGGTCATGTCCCGTCCCGCCGCCAGCAAATCGAGCGAGTTCATCTGCACAACGTACCCGTCTTTTCCCACAGCCTTATTCCCGGCTTCAAACACAACTTCTGGCTTGTAGGGCGTCCGGCTTTCGTCCCAATCCACTGTGGTCCGGGTATGCGGACTCAACTCTCCCGCTTTCGCGAGTGGATACATCTCTTCCGTATTCGGACCTTGAATCTCGACTTTGAAGGTCACCCCACCCACAGACAGGGCGTTCCAAGATTGCGCCGGGTCGAGAACCGGAGATTGCGTCGGTCCCACGACCTCATCGAAATGCTGGATTGACCCATCCGTGTTGCCACTCGAAACAACAAATAGTCGCTTCGGCTCCGTTTCATCCGATGGATTGACCGCGCCAGCCGCCAGACGATCTATCGCGGAACTCCAGGGTGAGGGCTGGCTCCCGGCGCGATCCTTGTTTGACACCGCCAAACAGTGAATCCTGCGCCGATCTGGTGAGGCCGCTTCAGGATCCAACACCGCGCTCTCGGTTAGGCATCCAAGTTTTTCCTCTGGGTTTTCCGGGAAGGAAGGCGGCGGCACAAGCTTTACTGACTCGACACGGTGTTGCAGGACAACCGGCGAAGTCGTCGACAAGAGATGCGTCAGATCCCCGTGTAGAGCCACAGATGCCATCTGGGTTCCATGGCTCGACAGTGCTCTATGCCCCGTGTCGTCTCCTCCCCACTGGGGCTTGACCGCAAATAGATCCGAGACTGAAAGCGCGGCTTCAAGTAGATCATGTGCCCGATTTACGCCCGTGTCCAAGACGCTAATGTATGGCACATTCACGTCTGGCCATTTGACCTTCTGGGCAAGGTCATCGACCCACTCTAGTTGCTCATCAACATCGTTGTCTTCCAGATAAAACTCTGGCGTGTCGTCCGATCGACGCAGTTCCTGGATCGTGAACTTGGCAAAGAGCACCAGCTCGATGTTAATTTTGCTGGCCAGCACTGGCACGACGACGCTTTCTGGAAAGCGCAGCCGGTTCTCGTGCGCGCCCATTTCAAGCCCCATCGTTGCGCACATCTTCTCCAAGTCTGTTTCATGCTCCGGTGCGCACCACACCTCCCACCAAATGGGTGTGTTCTCGTCGTCAGGAAGCCGGAACCTGTCATCATTCCAAAAGGACAGAAAATTTGCTGCCCGAAAGCTGTTAATGGCCTCCACACGACCACTGTTCGGTGGATCGCCCGTTTTGCCGAGGTCGCCATAACCATAGGCGTGCAAGAGACCTTCCAGCGCATTCATAGATTTCGTCGGAACGTAGAGACCGACCACGCGGTCCCCGTTGGGCAGGATCTTTGTTGCACCCACCTGCATTTTGTTCTTTTGCAGGACTTCGGTCACCGAATTGCTGCTATTGAGAGTGACCTCCAGAAAGACACCATCCGGGCTCCCAAGTTTGGGCTCAATAGGTGCCCCATCCTTGAATTTCTGCGCCCCCTGCTTCAACTGAGCGAGCAGCTCGTTGCTGTACGCTTCGCGATCAAATTCTCGCTTCGTGCGCGGAAACGTGTGGGCTTGATACCGATCATTCGTATGCCGCCCCGAAATCACTTGATGGGGAAGATGGTAACGAGACGCCATGTTTAATTACTCAAGATTTGGACAAAAGCTCCCGCATATCTTTGCGTGCGGATAGTCGGGTAGCAATGTCATCGGTTGTTAATATGTCGCGCTCATCCAAGATCGCCTCTTTGACAGCATCCTCTGCCGCGCGTGCGATCTCCGCCTGGCTCAGGCCCTGTGCAATGGACTCAATTTTCTTCCAAGCCAGGCGCGGGTATTTGAGCGGACGCAAGTTCGCTTTCAGAATACGGCGGACTTCTTTCCCTGTCGGTGGGGCAAACTCCATTACTAGATCGAAACGTCGCAAAAGCGCGTGATCCAGAAGATCAGGAAAGTTCGTCGCGCCAATAATCACGCTGTCTGTGGCGCTTTTCTCTTCCATGAATTGCAAGAACGAATTCAAAACCCTACGCATTTCCGCGACGTCGTTCGTTGCGGCCCGATTGGCACCCACCGCGTCAAATTCGTCAAAAAGATATACGCCACGATGGGTGTAGATCTCATCGAAAATTAGCCGCATCTTCGCCGCTGTCTCTCCCATGAACCGGGTGATTAGGCTCTCAAACCGAATGACATAGAGTGGCAGTCGCAACGAGCCGGCAATGGCCTCAGCCGTCATGGTCTTGCCCGACCCTGGTGGACCGACAAAAAGTAGACTAGTGTTGGGTGCCTTGCCATGTTCGCGCAGCTGTGCGCGCTTGAGCTGCTGCCGGAGCAACCCGTGAATCTGATCACGTATCCCCTCAGCGAGGATGACGTCATCCAATTCGAGACGAACTTCCTTTAGCTCTAGCAATCCATCGAGATCACCGCGCGGCTCACCAAATCGAATGGGAACAGCGCTCTTTTGATCCGCAGTTTCGCGTGCTGCCTGTACCGCTGATCGGATGTCTTCGGCAACCGTTCGATGCCCGCGACGAGCCTCTGCTGCAGCTGCTTGGAGCGCAACAGAAAAAAACGTCTCATCGTCTCGATCTGCGCGACTGCGCAGCATTGCGATGATTTGTTTTGCACTCGACATTTCCGGTTAAGCCTTTGATAAGCCGTAAAAATTAGCTTCATTGATCCCTGTAGGAAAAAAGTAGCATGCGACCACAATGAATTCCAACTAAATCGCCTGCGCTAACTCGTAAGCCGAGATGTCCGCTTTCGAAAGACACCGACCGAAACTTTGCGAACGCAGCGAACTTCCGCTTCCCGCCCTCCGAACTAAGCGCTTGTTGCACGAAAAGCATCTAGATCAAGCGCTATTGTCGCGGAACCGTCTTCGTCCTTCCGCCCTCTGTCCCGCATTGGACGCTTGTCGCCCTGAATTAGCATGTTGCCCGCATCGCGGTCGCCGTAGCCCAGTTCCCGCACTTCCTCCAAAAGCCGGTAAGGCACATTCTCGGCTGCGCGCACGTCATCATCTCGGGTCAGCCAGCGTAGGGCGGGCATCTGCTCTGTTCTTTCTAAAGGCGCGCGGGTGGAACCCCTTGTTCAGATTTGTTCAATTTGGACGACGGCTCTGCTCATGGCCCATGCTTGAAACAGCCCGACAAGGAAGGCCATCAAGGCTATGATATAAAGGCAAAGTTGCAGCGCATGCATATCAAGCAGATGGCTCGTCGAGGGCAATGCCGGGATGACCAGCCAAAGCAAAAAAGCCGCCAGCATACAAAGTTGTCCGGTCAGATAGTGGTGGCGCAGCCTGCGCGAATTCAGTTCCTGTTGCAGTCTGGTGGCCTGCGGCTTCAAGAACTTTGGCTCTCCTCGCTTGCGCTTGAAGCTGTCAGGGCCGGTTTCCGTGAAGACTGCACGCTTTACTGCCAAGTATTGTTTTTTGAGAAATTCTATCATTTCAGCATCCTATACAAACTATCAATTTCATCTTTGACTTCGCTGCTAGTCGTGGAAGGGTGCGTGCGAAAATCATCGCGCAGCACTTTCGCCATCACGCGCAGCCTAGCGTCGGGTTTGAACTCGACATCGACGTCTTCTTCATACTCATCGATCAGGGCAGAGATTTCCTCAATCCGCCTCATGATGAGTGGAGACGGCTGTCCGGTTAAGATGCGATGGGCATCATCATCAAACAGCTCACAAAGCTTGAATAACAGTGACGCGGGCAGGTCGCGTTCGTTCCGTTCGTAGTATTGGTAGCTGCTGCGGCTAATGCCGAGCTTTTCGGCGATCTCGCTTTGAGACAGGCCCGCGGCCTTTCGGAGCGCCGATAGTCGATCCCCTAGTGCAGAAATGTCTCCCAAAGGAGTTCTCCATGCTTGACATGACCCCTATTATGGTCATTTATTACATTTAGACGCCATATGACGTTCTGAGCGTCGAATCAGTCATCTATAGATTAGCTTTGCTTTCTACTGTGAGCAAAGCGGAAACCTCTGCCGCCATTAGTTTGGTGGCCTGATGACCTTTGCATCGGAGGAAGAAACTTGGCTCAAGAACAACTCAAGGCGACGGAGAAGGTCGAAACACCTAAAGAAATGGCGCAACGCATCGGCATCCCCGTGAGCAATGTTCGCTATTTGATCAAGACCGGGCAACTGGCCCACGTCTTCACATCACCGGGAAAACGAAACCCCAAGATCCCGATTGGCGCATGGGAACACTACCTCGCGCGCGAAACAGGAGGGGCGACCGAATGACGTCCGCGCGACCAAAATCAGCCGGACTGATGCGCTTTCCCATTGGCTCCGAGGTTCTCGATAGCGCTATGACCCCCGCCCAATGGGTTGAAGCGCTCGCCGCAAGAGAAATCAAAATAAAAGAACGAACACTTCGTGAGAAAGCCAATCGGCTGGGTGTCTGCTGCAAGCTTGGCAATGCGATGATCATCACCGGCGAACAAATGGATCGAATACTGACGGAGCCAGACCTATGCCCCTCGAGCCCTACGAACACAAAACAAGCAAGTACCTCTGGATCAAAGGTTGGGTCGAATTCGAAGGTACGCGAATCGCGGGGCCATACAGGTGCAGCTCAGGCTCATCTACTAAGGCTGGCGCAGAAAGCTGGATAGCCGCCGAAACCGACTATCAAAGACGCAAGCACATGGTCGGTGAAGAAGCGGCTCAGACGTTTTCGGATGCGATCTTGCTCTACAGTGCCAATGCAAAAGCGGCCAAGCAATTGCTACCAATCGACCGAGAGATTGGCGATACGCCACTTACAAAAATCACTGGGAAACTTTTGAAGTCCTTAGGCCCCAAGATGAAGCCGCTTGCGTCAACAGACACCTGGTGGCGTGAGATCGTTACCCCGGCTCGGGCGGTGATCAACAATGCCCACGAATTGCGCGGCACGCCAGCGATCAAAGTCCGGCAATATTCCAGCAATGAGCGAGTTGCCCAGGATACCAGACGCAAGAAGACAAGCCGCGTCGCCCGTACCCCGTCAGACCGACAGTGGGTCGCGGATTTTTGCAAACACGCCGATCCACACAACGCTGCACTATTACGGTTCATGTTCGAGACGGCAGCGCGAATTGACCAAGCCGTCTCCTTAACGCCAAGCGATATCGACGCGGATGAGTGCCAGGTTTGGTTGAAGGCCCAGAAGGGCCATGATGCAGGGTGGGTGAAGGTGTCGCGAGCTATGATGGAAGAGTTGCTAGCGTTGCCAAAAAAGTTCACACGAAGTCCGCGTACTGGAAAGCTGCTTGAGCAACGAGTGTTCGGTTACAACAGCTCCACGAGTTACAACAACCGTTGGAAGACGATCTGCAAAAAGGCGGACATCCCATATCTTTCTGCGCACGCGGCTGGACGACATGGCTATTACACTGAACTCGTGGTTCGTCAGGATGTTAACGCACTCAAGGCGGCGAAGGCCGGACGATGGTCAGACGCTTCATTGCCAATGCGCGTATATGCCCATCCAGAGGTCGATGAGGCGTCTCTGAGAGAGCATTTTCGTACAAAACCTGTTCAGCCCAAACCGCATGAACAACCTAAAAATCTGAAATTAAAAGGAAAATCAGATGTTAACTAACTCCCTCCTAAGGGGCAGGTTGCAGGTTCGAATCCTGCCGGGGTCACCAGCACTTTTTCAAGCATTTGATTCTCCTGTCTTTTTTGGTTGAGTTGGAACTTTGGTCACGGAAGTTGGAACTTTTTGTTCTGTTTCCGTGCCGCTGAGCACCTTTCTTTTATTGAGGCCGCGAATGTAGCGTTCGATCTCGGAGAGGCTTTCGTGCCCTGTCCATGCGCCGATCTGAACTGAGTTTCCACCTGCTTCAGCCAAGGCTTGCGACCGGCTTTTTCTAAGACCGTGTGCGGTTCGGCGATGGATGCCTGCGGCGCGCGCTTTGGCTGCAAACCACTGCCCGGCAGCCTTCACGCTACCCGAAGGAGCGGCTTTGACAGGTGTGAAGCGGAAAATAATCACGAACCCTGAGGGCGGAACAGCAACACTCTATGGCGATCGTATCGAGGCTTGTGCCTGTATCTTGATATTCGCACCAAAGGGCAGTTTTGCGGTTCAATAGACCGTTCTACAGGGAAATTTGAAAACCATGTGCGGCAAACGTCGTTCACGGTATCAAGCTCGTGTTCAATGTTAGCAAATGCGATATCAACATAGACGATGTCTTCGGGGGGCGACGACAGAGTCTAAATGTATGTTGTTGTCTTTAAGTAAGATATCTAAGTCACTTGGTTTTTACTGAAAACCGCTTTCTAAATGCTCTATTGGAAATTATATTGACGTTTTGTATGTTACTCGCAAACGAAACACCAAGGTAATACGTCATGTCAGAGCAAGATATCCCTAAACGTCGTATCGTTTCCTCGCGCCACCTAGCGGATGGAGAGAACTGGGAGTCGTCCGAGATCGAGTATGGCATGATCATTGCGTATAACTCTTTTTCCCGCTGGATGACGCGGTGTATGTCAGCCGCTGGCAACACTGATCTGACACCGCTCGAAATCCTTGTATTGCACAATACGAACCACCGTGGGCGTGATAAGCGGCTGACTGACATCTGTTTTTTGCTGAACATCGAGGATACGCATACTGTAAACTATGCCTTACGCAAGCTGATGAAGATGGAACTTTTAGCGTCAGAAAAACGCGGCAAAGAAGTGTTTTACAGCACCTCTCCCGAGGGTGAAAAATTATGCGCCGCTTATCGTGATTTGCGGGATCGGTGCTTTTTGGATGGGTTGTCCCGATTGGACATGACCGGCGAAGAAATGCGCGAGATTGCGGCGAGCCTGCGCGCCTTGTCCGGCCAATATGATCAGGCCAGCAGGGCGGCGGCATCTTTGTAACTGTCGACGTAGAGGATGTCAGGTTCGTTCAATAAAACGCTTCAAAATCCAAGGTATTAAAATATCGGGAGTTGAAAAAGCGCGAAAAACAACAACACAACAGGGTTGAGACTGCTACCCAATACCGCCCATAGTAAGACTGAGAGGTCTTGCATCAGGTCGAGCGCGCTGACTCCGATTTGGACTATTGCCGCTACAAATGGTAGTGTAATGGCCGCTGCAATCATTGAAATAACAATTATCACAAGAGGTATTTTGCCACGGTAGCCAAAGAGCTTTGCGATCGCTGCATTTCAACTTGAGGGTGGTGAAGCAAGCGTCAAAACCGCAGCGGCCACGATAGCATCCGGTATGAACGCAAAAATGGGGATATTTCCCACAACTACTGGCGTCACGACAATTGCGATGAATGGGAATAGAACAGAGTTTTTCGGACGTGCTAAAGATGCTCTGAGAGCTGCAGATAGAGGCGGCACAAGAAAACCAAGCATTACTCCCACAGCAAGTATGGTCGTTCCAAACACAGCTAAATCCTAAAAGTCATGGGCAACTCTATGCACTAACTTGCCATCCAGTTTGGGAGAAATGTCACGATCTGTGGAAAGAGGCAGATCAGCAGAACGCCGAGTAGCAGCAATAGGAAGAACGGGAACGCCGCCTTTGCAATGCTTAGGATGTCGATGCCGGTCAGACCTTGAATGACGAACAGATTAAACCCGACTGGTGGGGTGATCTGGCTCATCTCGACCACGATCACCAAGTAAATTCCAAACCAGATTGGATCAATTCCGACAGCGGTGATCATGGGCATAATGATCGATGTCGTCAGGACGATCACGGATATTCCATCTAGGAAGCATCCTAGGATAATGAAAAAAATCGTCAGCGCGATGAGCAATGCGGTGACCGACAAATTCATATCGGATATCCAGGTGGCGAGGTTGCGTGGCAGGCCTGTAAAGCCCATGGCGACGGATAGAAATGCTGCACCCAGTAGGATAAAGGCAATCATGCAAGACGTGCGGGTTGCTGACATGACAGCTTCGCCAAACAGTTTCCAGCTGAACGCGCCAGAGCCCCACGCTAGGATGGTTGCTAAAACAACGCCCAGTGCTGCTGCATCCGTCGGTGATGCGAGTCCACCATAGATAGACCCAATCACGCCGCCGATCAAAAGGGCCACAGGGATCAAGCGCCGTGATGCTATGATTTTTTCCCGGAATGAAAACGTCTGATCGATGGAAGGGATGAGTTCAGGGTTTTTCCAAGCCCAGACTGCTACGTATCCTGCAAACAATGACATCAACATAATGCCGGGAATGATTGCAGCGATGAATAGACGTGCGATGGATTGCTCTGTCGCGACGCCGTAGACGATCAGAATAATGGATGGTGGGATCAAAAGCCCCAAGGTTGCGGAACCCGCAAGCGTGCCCAGAATGAGGCTTTCGGGATAGCCGCGTTTTGTCAGTTCTGGCACAGACATCCGTCCGATTGTGGCTGCTGTTGCGGCAGACGATCCGGAAACGGCCGCAAAAATTGCACAGCCGAAGACATTCACATGCAGCAACCGACCCGGTGCCCGGCTAAGCCATGGCACGAGGCCCGTAAACATATCGTCGCTCATGCGCGACCTCAGCAGGATTTCTCCCATGAGGATAAACAACGGTAACGCGGTCAAAGCCCAACTGTGAGAGTGCCCCCAAAACGTTGTCGCCAGAATGAGGCCAGCGGGCGCATTTGAGAAAAAGACAAGGCCTACAAGGCCTACAATAGATAAAGAAATAGCCACCCAAACACCGCTCGCTAAGAGCGTTATGAGGATGCCAAGAAGAACAAGTCCGATCATTGGATCTGACATGGCTTATACCTCGCCGGGGCTGGACAAAATAGGTTTACCAGCGCGAATGAGATCGACCAGCGTGTGCAAGACTGCAACGAAAAACAAACCAACGCCAAAGGCTGCCACACTTTGTGGTATCCAGAGCGCGACAGGAATGATCCCGGATGAGACATCGTTGTAATGGATGCTCTCGACGACCAAAGCGCCCATGAAATACGCTGCATAGCCAACCAAAGCAGTCGCAATCATCAACGCGACTGCCTCGGCAAAATACTGAAGTTTTTGGGGCAATCGCGATACGACAAGGTTAACACGAATGTGCCCACCTGCGCGTAATGTATGCGCCATTGCCAGAAACGTGGCGCCTGCAAGCATGAAACCAGAAAAGTCCGCGTATGACGGAATCGTTGAAGGCAGAAGCCCCGGTGCAAACTTACCAAACGCGTTGAGGCCGATCTGTGCTGAGATCAAAAGGCAGATGCACAGGATGAGACCACCTGCGATCATCCCGCATATATAATATATTTTTTGGAGCATGCGGTTCATCGCAAAGCAGCCCTTTCATGTAAAACTGGCCGACAGAGAACGTGCTGTCGACCAGTTCAAGGAGGATTAGTTGTTATAGGCGTTCAGGACTGTGCGGGCGCTATCTGATGCCGCAGCATCCCATGTTCCCAGCATTGTCTCACCAATAGCTTGCAAACCTTCGATCAGTTCAGCGCTTGGTTCATAGACAGTGATCCCATTATCTGCGAGAGCCGCTGTCATGCTGTCGGCTTCAGCCGCAGACATTTCCCAGCCGCGTGCTTCTGCAGCTTCAGCCGCTGCCAGAACAGCCTCCTGCGTGTCGGCATCAAGACCGTCAAACAGGCGTTGATTTACAACGACAATGTTTTTTGGCACCCACGCATTGATCGGCGTGTAGTGGGTCACAAAATCCCAAGCCGTCGAATTCACGCCTGTTGAGGGTGACGTAATCATCGCATCGACTTGACCTGTCGAAAAGGCCTGCGGAATGTTGGACGCCTCGACCTGTACTGGGGCTGCACCAGCCAAAGTGGCAAATTCTTCAAGGGCTGCATTGTACGCCCGGAAGCGCAGGCCATTTAAGTCATCAACGGTTGCGATCTCACCGTTAGTATAAAGACCTTGGGCGGGCCAAGGAACGGAGAATAATGGGAGCAAGCCCTGCTCTGCCAACAATTCAGTAATAACTGGTTCTTGGGCTGCCCAAAGGCGCTGTGCATCTTCATAGCTTGTTGCGACGAAGGGCTGGCTATCTACACCGTACGCCAGATCCTCGTTTGACAGGCGCGATAGGAAAAACTCACCTATTGGTACCTGACGATTGCGGACAGCGCCCTTGATTTCAGCGTGTGGAAAAAGCGAACCAGCAGAATGTAATGTAATGTCCAAACCGTTGTCGGTTGCAGCCCGAACATCGTCTGCAAATTGCGCGATGTTTTGCGTGTGAAATGTAGAGTCGCCATATGGTGTTGGCATGTCCCAGCTCTGTGCGTTGGCAGCAGTTGCACAAACAAATGCCGCTGCGCCGAAAAGTACGTGTTTCATGTGAAGTCTCCATATCATCAAATTGGTAGCTGCATTCTTTTCGAATCCATTACGTTGACAATTTGTCAGCGTTATACCCATAAAGCAACAACAAATTGATTCGAGGAGATTGCGTTGGAACATTCGGGTAAAAAGAAATGGCAGTTTTGGGTCGATCGTGGTGGCACTTTTACGGACATCGTAGCACGCAAACCAAATGGAACGTTGGAAACACACAAACTTCTATCAGAAAATCCTGAAATCTACCCAGATGCAGCAGTTCACGGGATTAAAACGCTCCTTGGCGTAGAACCAAATACTGAAATAGGACCTGGTCAAATATCTGCTGTAAAAATGGGCACAACTGTTGCCACGAACGCGCTTTTGGAACGTAAAGGTGAGCGTACAGTTCTTTTGATTACTAAAGGCCTGCGCGATTTACTGCGGATCGGATACCAGAACCGTCCCGAATTGTTTGATCTGAGTATTGTATTGCCTGAACTGCTTTATGAAGACGTCATTGAGATTGATGAGCGTGTTGCTGCGGATGGCACAATCATCGCACCTCTAGATACAACGACAGCGCGCGATGCACTGTCGCGTGCCTACGGTAAGGGGTATCGGTCTGTCGCAATCGCGCTGATGCATGGCTACAAATACACCGATCATGAAAAACGTCTTGGTGACATGGCGCGCCAGTCTGGGTTTACTCAAGTCTCCTTGAGCCACGAAGCCAGCCCGCTTATCAAACTGGTCTCACGCGGCGATACAGCTGTTGTGGATGCCTATCTATCGCCGATCTTGCGGCGATATATTAATCAAGTCGCGACAGCGTTGAACGCCAGCGACGGTGGCTGTGACAGTCTGATGTTTATGCAGTCAAACGGCGGTTTGACGGATGCCGCCCGGTTCCAAGGGAAAGACGCCATTTTATCTGGCCCCGCTGGTGGCGTTGTTGGGATGGTGCGTACGGCTGCGGACCTTGGATTTGATCGGCTCATCGGGTTCGACATGGGCGGGACTTCCACCGATGTTTGCCATTACGCAGGTGAATTTGAACGCTCGTTCGAGACTGACGTTGCTGGAGTTCGAATGCGCGCGCCGATGATGTCGATCCACACGGTTGCAGCTGGTGGTGGGTCAATCCTGAGCTATCGCGACGGGCGGATGCAGGTTGGTCCTGAAAGCGCAGGTGCAAATCCTGGACCCGCCACTTATCGACGTGGCGGGCCTTTGACGGTGACAGACTGCAACGTGCTGTTGGGCAAATTGCAGCCTTCCCAGTTCCCGTCAGTCTTTGGTCCGAATGCAGATAAACCCCTGGACGCTGATGTGGTCCGTCAAAAATTTGATGAACTTGCCACTGAAATCGGCGGGGCCAAGTCTGTCGAAGAGATTGCAGAAGGGTTTCTGCGGATCGCGGTCGAAAACATGGCCAATGCCATCAAGCAGATCAGCGTCCAGCGTGGATATGACGTGACCCGATACACGATGAACTGTTTTGGCGGTGCTGGCGGGCAGCACGCCTGTCTTGTGGCCGACACACTTGGGATGGAAAGCATCTTCATCCATCCTTTCGCGGGCGTCCTGTCCGCCTTTGGCATGGGGCTTGCAGATGTACGGTCCATTCATGAACACCAGTTTGCGGGGTCAATTGATGCGCACACCGAAGCTGAAATCGCACTTGGCGAATTGATTGAGGCGGCAGAGCGGGATGTGCGCGCGCAAGGGATCGCAACAGGCGATATTTCGACCATTGCGATGGCGCATATCCGCACCGGCGGGGCGCACCAAACACTGGAGGTTCCGTTCGGAACACCAGCCGATATGAAAGCAGGGTTTGAAGCCGCGCATCAGAACCGGTTTGGATTCGTTCCCGATGACGCTGAACTGATCATTGATCTGCTTACCGCTGAGGCCATTGGAGCGACGGGTGAGATTGTGACGTTGCCGGATACTGTGCATGTTAATCAAGGGGCCAAAACGGCGCGCATGTATTCCAATGGCAGTTGGCACGATGTGCCTTTGGTCAATCGCGCGACGCTCGCCAAAGGAGAGACGATTGATGGCCCCGCGATCCTGACGGAACCAACGGGTACCAACATTATTGAAGACGGCTGGCAGGCGGAATGCACCACAGGTGGCAACCTAGTACTGCGGCGCATTGTGCCTCTGCAGCGGTCCGAGGCAATCGGGACATCAGTTGATCCTGTCATGCTTGAAGTTTTCAACAACCTTTTCATGTCGATTGCGGAACAGATGGGGGCAACGCTGGCCAACACGGCCTATTCCGTGAATATCAAGGAGCGGTTGGATTTTTCTTGCGCAATTTTTGACCACCGCGGTGATCTTGTCGCCAACGCGCCCCATGTGCCCGTTCACCTTGGGTCCATGTCGGGCAGTGTGCGGTCCATCCTTAACCAAAACGCAGGAAAAATCCGGCCAGGCGATGTGTTCATGATGAACAACCCGTTCAATGGCGGTACCCATTTGCCAGATGTCACGGTGATCACACCTGTGTTCAATGAGGCCGGCACGCAGATCATCTACACCGTCGCATCACGTGGTCACCATGCCGATATCGGGGGCACAACGCCCGGATCAGCCCCACCGGACAGCCGCCATATTGACGAAGAAGGTGTGCTGATCGACAATTTCTTGCTGGTGAAAGAAGGCATGCTGCAAGAACAGGCAACTCGCGATCTTTTGTCTTCTGCCAAATACCCCTGTCGCAACGTCGATCAGAACATCGCCGATCTTTCAGCGCAAATCGCCGCCAATGCCACCGGAGAGCGTGAACTGAAAAAGATAACGCGCCAGTTTGGCCTTGATGTTGTCCATGCGTACATGGGTCACGTTCAAGACAATGCCGAAGAAAGCGTGCGCCGCGTTCTTGATGTGCTGCATGATTGTGACTTTACCTATCCGATGGATAGTGGTGCGCAGATTAAGGTAAAAATTACGGTCGATAAGAAAGACCGCTCTGCCAGCATCGACTTTACAGGCACGTCTGAACAAGACGATCTGAATTATAATGCCCCATTGTCGATTTGCCGCGCGGTCGTGCTTTACGTTTTCCGGACATTGGTCGGCTCAAACATCCCGATGAATGAAGGCTGTATGAAGCCGTTAAACCTTACGATGCCCATAGGATCGATGATCAACCCCAATGCACGCGCTGCGGTGATTTCAGGCAATACTGAAGTGTCCCAAGCCATCGCAGACACGCTGTATGGTGCGCTTGGCGTGATCGCGGGCAGCCAAGGGACGATGAACAATTTCGTATACGGAAATGATCATGTCCAAAACTATGAAACCATCTGTGGTGGCACAGGTGCAGGCGATGGCTTCAACGGTGCCAGCGCGGTCCACAGCCATATGACCAACACGCGCATGACGGACCCCGAAGTGTTGGAAACGCGGTTTCCGGTCAGGGTTGATGAATTTTCGATCAGGCGCGGCTCTGGCGGGGATGGCGCATTCACAGGTGGCGACGGGATTGTGCGGAAACTACGGTTTAACGAGCCGATGACCGTCACAGTCCTTACCTCTCACCGCAAAACTGCGCCCCACGGTGCAGCGGGCGGCGGAGCCGGTATGACGGGTGAAAATTCTGTGGTTCGTGCGGACGGCACCCTTGTACCGCTTGGTGGCAACGACGCTATCGAGATGGAGGCGGGTGATGTATTCGTCTTGAAATCCCCCGGCGGCGGTGGATACGGGAAGGCCAAGACATGAGCAGCGGTTTTCGAGCTGATGTTGAAGCCATGTATGATCACGCTGCGATGAGTGTGGATATGCCGAAGGTCTGTCCGAGAAAATCAAAGCCTGTAACGCAACCTATGTGACCCGTTTTGGTGTACGCCTGTGTGGGCGGATGTTCACGTTTCGCGGATGGCGCGCAACGTATTCCACGCATAGCAGCCCGGCCAAGGTCGGCATCAGATAGGTGCCAAATGTTGACCAGTTTAAAGTAGAGGCTCTCGCCGTTTTGCGCAGGAACTTATGCGACACGGGTTTCTTGCGTCGGCCATGAATATTCCCGCACCAGACTTTGGCGCCAATCAGCTAATGATGATGTGGATCGCGGATGAATATCGGCGATACAAGCCAGACGATATTAACGGCATGGGCTGTGTGACCGGAAAACCGGTTGAAGGTGGCGGGATTGAGGGGCGCGCGAAAGCCACGGGGCGCGGTTTTCAGTACGCAATCCGCGCATTCTGCGCAATGAAAGACCCGTGAAGGCGTAGGTTTTGAGACGGGTCAGCTCAAAGATCGCAAGGTCATTGTCCAAGGCTTAGGCAACGTCGGCAGTCACGCGGCGCAGTTTCTAAGCGAGGAAGACGCTGTAAAATCATGGCCGCCGTTGAACGCGATGGCGTGGTGCGCAATCGTGACGGGTTGGGTATTGCGGCATTGAAATCGCATCAACTGGCCACGAGCAGCATCAAGGGTTTTGCAGGTGGCGCGTTCAACACTGACGGCCCAAAAGCACTTGAAGACAGCTGCGACATTCTTATTCCAGCCGCTCTCGAGAGCCTTATTCACAAAGGCAACGCTGCTGAGATAAAAGCCCGCCTGATTGTCGAAGCCGCAAATGGCCCTATCACTTACCTTGCAGATCAAATACTTCGAAAACGCGGAGTTATCGTAATCCCTGATATGCTTGCGAATGCTGGTGGCGTGGTGGTCAGCTACTTTAAGTGGGTGAAGAACTTTAACCACATCCCGTTCGGCTTGATGGAGCGCCGCCAAACGGATCGCGACCACTACATCCTTGCGCGCTCCATGGAAAAAATGACGGGATTGTCTTTTCCGTCTGAAGACAAGGGCGTGTTCTTCGCGGAACGTCGAGAAATTGATCTTGTCCGCTCAGGCCTGGAAGAGATGATGCATTAGGCGTTTGCGGAGGTTTCTGCAATCAAACATCTTGATAGCGGGCAAGATGTTACGCTGCGCGACGCAGCCTATCAAATCGCGATCAGACGCGTCGCTAGCGCATATAATACAATGGGATTATAAGGATTATTATGGCCGGATATGTTCTTCATCATTACAATATCATCGACAAATCCCGAGTCGATGAGTTGGGACCACTGTCCCTTGCCATTGCTGAAAAGTTCGGGGCTCAGGTCATCGTGGCAAGCCCTGCGAAGGTTCTAAAAGGTAAGACTGCGTATTCTAGCCTTGTCATCTATCAATTGGACAGCTTTGAGAGGGCATTGGAATTCTATCATTCCCCAGAAATGGTCGAATTTTCTAAGTTCCGAGATCAGATAATCGACGGTTTTGCGATGGTGCTGCCGGGGCATAGCGAGACTGCTGAGGTGGTAAAGTCCGGTTACTTTAAAGAAGCGCCAGTGAAAGGCTGACTCGCTGAACAATCTACATATGCTGGATGGTTGGCTCATCTTAGACTAGCCGTTCGTACGTTGCGCAGCTTATGGCGGCTGCGAGCCCAAAGTGTCGGATTCTGCGTGGTGCACAGATGGCAGCTAATTTGCGTAAAGCTTCCGTTGAACATAGTAGTCGCCGGGTCAGTAGACGTTTTATGGATGTGTGACGGAGATCTTTGATTGCCATAACTGATTGCGCATTCGTGAATTAACCCGCAAAATATGGATGATATTTTTTTATCACAAAGCACCTATGCTCCCTCACCAGCAGCACCATCGTATTTGGCCAATGATACACACGCCAACCCAAGTGCCACGGCACATCCGACGACGTGCATCTACCTTGGCAGCTATTACTGTATTTTTGGTGCCTCTTGTGTTCACTTTGGTGGCGGCGGGGCTTGCCGCTATCCTGGATCACTGGGGTGTCGAGGCGGCGGAATTCGGCTTTGGTGGCCTGACGTTCCTGACGACTTTCATAACGGTTTTTACCTTGCCTGCGTGCCTCTTTGCGATCCCAGCGATGGAGATCGCCATAAAGTTTGGTAAGGCTGGGTGGCTTGTCGCCATCATCAGCGGCGTTTTGGTGGCCGTGGTGCTTTGCGTATGGCTGTTTAAATCGGATCTGAACCTTGTCAGGATAACTGTTTTTATCGGATGCGGTGTCTTCTTTGGTGCCTTGTTTTGGCTTGCTGCACGCCTGTCTACGCCTGCGGCTTTTGTATCTGACAAAGCGCAGAAGCAGGCATAAGTTAACGTCGCTTTCGTGCGAAAAAGGTTCATGATGGATATTGCGAAAATACTCACAGATCAGGCACAATCAGGCGGTGGCTCCGTTACGGTTGCCCTGCCGCGAGATATGCAGTGCAACCCAGCGGACCTACACGAAATCCCGCCAGCGGTCGCAGAGGTGGAAGGCATCACCAGCGTCAACCTTGGCGGCAGCTCTGTGATGGATTTGACCCCGCTGGCGAACCTAAAGGGCCTGCGTCATTTAAACCTCAGCGGGGTTCCAGCGGCGGATTTCACACCGCTTACAGGGTTAACAAAGCTGGAAGTATTGATACTAGGCGACACCCGGATTGCCGATATTGGCTGGCTTGAAAAGTGTAAGGCCCTGACGACCCTCGACCTTTCGAAAACGCGCATCGCTGATCTGGCGCCGATCGCGGCCTGCCGCAAACTGCGAGACCTTAACATCAACGCCACACGGGTCAGTAACCTTGCGCCCCTCGCAGCGGGCAGCAAACTGCGCCATGCCAATCTTGACGACACTGACGTGGGCTCGCTTGCACCGCTTGCAGCACATACCGCGCTGACGGACCTCAGCGCCAGCCGCACACCGTTGGATGACTTCACGCCCCTGAACGCTCTTGGCAAACTAAGACGTCTGCGCCTCGACGGCACGGATTTTAACGACTTGGGCCTGCTTGCGCCCACGGTCATGTTGCAATGGCTTAGTCTTAACCAGACCCTCATCGCCGACATCACGCCGCTTGCGCGACACTACAAGCTAACCCATCTTTACCTACGCGGGACAAACGTGCGCGATATCCTTCCTATCGCCACGTTCAAGCTCCGCGATCTTGTGCTGGACTGCAGTCAACTGTCTGACATTACACCATTAAAGGACAATCGTAGTCTGCCGCGCATCGTGCCGGATCATATAGGATTATCGTTCCGCTACACCCCGGTGACCGAGGCCGATCCCGAAGGGTTTGGCCGGGTGGCACAGCTTGATGACGGCACCGATCTTACCGATGCACTCTATCATCTGTTTCGAACGCGTAAAGGCGCAGGCCCTGCACCTGCGCTTACACGCGCGCCTGTGCCTCCGACGCCCGAGCAGACGCCTTGGTTGGCGATGCACTTCACGGATAACAATTTTATTGCCCTGCAAGAACGCCCACTATCAGACGCCGACGCACAGGCGGTAGACCTCGCAGGTCTACAAACGCTGGCGAAGGACCTGAAAACTGCGGTCTGGCCAATGCGGCGCTACAACGGCGAGGACATATTCACCGCCGCACTGCACGCCGCCAGTGATCTAAACCCGGAAAGGCCAAAAAACGATTGGCTCCTCTTCGATATCCATCGTGCAAAGCTACAGCCGCTTACCGACATCGAGCGTGTGAAGGCCGAGGCCAGAGGCAAGATTGATCCAGCGTCTGTGACCAAGGCTGTCCGTGCCCTCATTGCAAAGCTTGATGAAATCCTCAAGCGGAACCCTATGCCGACACCTATTACAAGCTCTGATACAGAACAGATGTCCGAGGTTGAGCGCGCCGCCCTAACAAGCCTGACCGAAACCGATGGCTATATCTACGGCGACCACAGCCCAGTGTTTATGCGCCACCTTATACGCGAAGGCGGCCCTTCTTGTGTTGCGCAAGCAGTTTGCCGCAACGTGATCATTTTGCTTGCCTCTCAGGCCAATGGATACATGGTAGATGACCCGGCGCAGCGTCGCCACTCTGATACGGCAATTCGGTGGTTGAAAAAAGACGCAGCCAAGCTCACAGCTTTTGCCGCTACGCAAGAACCTGCTTTTGCGACATGGTTTGATGTTACGTTAAAGAACGCCAAGGCATGGCTGATCTCTGGTCGTCCGCTGCACGGCCACCTCAACCCCAACCCACCGGAAGAGCGTTTCGATCACGTCGACCTTGCGGTTTGGAGCGGCCACGGTTGCCCGCTTTTATAGTTGGTCTTACCTCCACGTAGAGCCGGAAGGCCGACGGGGGGTTTGGCCGGTACGCCAGTCCTTTCGCGGATATCGTGAGAATGTCTAAGCAGGGCACTGTTACGCCGGAACATGTCATTCACAATAAGCCTTTCGCGGCACGGATCGGTGATGATTTTCAAGCCGGTTTGGATGCTTTTGCCGTCGATTATCAGGCCTATTTTGACCGTGCGGGCGATCCTGATCTCACACGTCTGCCTTTGCACCCGCATTGAGCGGTGTTTGACAACGGTGCGATCCGCAGCTTTGGCTCGAATTTGAAACGGGCTGATATTTCGGTCGACGTGGCACGCACAACTGCGCGTGCGCTGCTTTAAAGGCATTACCGTGAACCCGCTGCACCCGGATGCGGTGTTTGATACTGGCGTTTGGACACAAGAAGCGCTGGAACGCTCTGCAAAACGCTACGGGATGACTGTTGAGGCGTATAAGTCGCGCAATCTTTTGGGCGCTGAAATCACATCACATCGCAAACGCTGTCTTGGCCTGCGTCAATGGCATGCTGCGCTGTACGACTGGCCCACAAATTCCAGTAGACGGTGGCGATGATCGCGTGATCTAGAGTGCCAGCGTTTCCCACAACTTTGAGAAACGCGATCCCGCTCAGATCATGCGAATGACGTCTTTATCAATGGAAAGGACATAGCCTTTACGGGCAATGTTTTTGACTAGAAGTTCGCTCATCATCTGGTTACCCAATGTGTCGCGCAGGCGTTTGATCCGCGTCGCACCGGCTGCTTCGTCGCAGTCCGCTGCGGCGCGGCCAGAGATTACGCCTTCGATTTCGGCCCCGGTCAGCACTTCGTCATCCATGCGCGCCTCGGCCAGAACTGACAGTGTTTCAATCGCCGCATCGGTCAGCTTAAATTCAAAGTCGTTCAGATAGACCGCCTTTTGATCGCGACTGATGGTCAGTGAATTCACTTCAATCCCCTGCCGTTCGATCCGCCCCATGCGCCGGTTCAAGGCGATGAGCATCACAAGGAAGGCGACGGCGGCGACCAAAAGGGCGGTTGCAAAGATCAGCAGGACAAAAATGACAAAGCGGTAGGAGGCCAGCGTGTCTGAGAAGGCCGTGCCAGAACCTGCGAGAATCTCCAGCAGTTTGATCTCGGCGTTGCTGGTCAGGTTGTCATTTTCAACAAACAACCGCTCCACCCGCATGTTGAATGCATTTGCATCGGGTAGGTTGATAAACAAAAGCACCGCCGCAATCGCAAGGATCAGGACAATCGCCGCAATCCCTGCGACCACGATCCGGTTGCCGATTTCGCGTGCTTCAGTAGCGGAGGAAGAACTCACCTGCGCTGTCCTTTCTTTCATCAAGGCCGGCGTCATCAAAGACACCCAGCACATTCAAAAGCTCCCAACCATTGCCGGCCAAGCGGCCGCGCAGCTGGCGTTGGGCTGAACCTACAGAACAATCGCCCCGCACCTCGGCCACCCCGTAATGGAGTCGCAACGGGTTGTCTTGCTTGGCCTTGTAGTCGGCATAGCAGGCCGCCTGCGCGAGTGTCGTGCTCAGCATCAGAGCCATGAATGAGAAAGAAAGATGTTTCATGCGCCTCACCTGATCGAACGTGGTCCTGATATTCAATAACGCCATATGTTATCGTGATGGCAATCGTATAACCATCCCTCGTTATTGTTTGGCAAGCACGATCCGTCCCAATTTCGGTTTATCGCCTCTTGAAGGTACATGCACCGAAAGGAACGTCTGATGTTGAAATCACTGACTGCCGTTGTCACCGCCCTGTCGCTGACACTTGCAACTGCCACGCCAACCTATGCCCAAGGCCTTAGCCGTGAAGATGCGGGCAAACTTTTGATCGGATTGGCCGCTGTCGCGGTGATTGGTGCGGCCATCGAAGAAAATCGCGATCGTAGCACCAGCAGCCCGGTGCATGACCAGCGGCAGTGGAACGGGATCAACCGCAATAACAATTGGTCTGACCTGAACAGACAACAGACCAACAGCCGCCGCACGTTACCGCGCGCTTGTTTGCGTAGTGTTGAGACGCGTTTCGGTGACCAGCGGATCTTTGGAAAGAACTGCCTGGAGAATAATTACAACCATGCCAGCCGCCTGCCTGCGCGCTGTGCAGTGCGTGTCTATACCAACAATGGCCCGGTGCGCGGCTTTGACCCGTTTTGCCTACGCGACCAGGGCTTCAGTACAAATCGGCGCAACTAAGGCGCTGACACACAGCGCGGTTCCATAGCCCCGGTTACCGCGCCACCTTGGGTGTTTGTTCTGATAAAGATGCGCAGAGTAGTGCGAAAAGGATCAAACACCCTGTACGGGGCAGAGAGGTTAGACATGGCTCTCTGCCCCTTTTTCCTTGAAGTGATGACCGGCTTCTGATCACTGGCCCCATGACAAAACCCGATTTCAGCTTTGAGAGCGCCGCGTATCAGCGTGGCTTTATGAATGTTGCAGGTGTTGATGAGGTGGGGCGTGGGCCATTGGCTGGGCCGGTTGTTGCAGCCGCAGTCATTCTTGATCCTGCCAAGATCCCCGAGGGGATGAACGACAGTAAGAAACTGACCCAGAAGCGACGCGATGCGCTTTACGATGAACTTCTGGCTGTGGCCGATGTGTCCATCGCAGAGGCGACTGTGGCAGAGATCGACGCGCACAACATTCTCCGCGCATCTCATATCGCGATGGTGCGTGCGATAGCGGGGCTTTCCCAAACGCCGGACCATGCGTTGATCGATGGCAACATGATCCCCCGCAACTTGGCCATTTCATCCGAGACGATCATCAAAGGCGATGCGCGCAGTCTCAGCATCGCGGCGGCCTCTATCATGGCCAAGGTGTGGCGTGACAGACACATGGTGGCATTGGCGCAACAGCACCCCCACTATGGCTGGGAAAAGAACGCGGGGTATCCGACAGCCCAGCATAAATTGGGGCTGGAACGGTTCGGCGTGACCGAGCACCATAGGCGTTCGTTCAAGCCGGTACACAACATCTTGTATCAAGATAAAAACGTAACCCCCTGAATCAATAATGTTTTTGACTTGGAATCGCCTCTGACTCACATTGGGGTCAACCAAAGAGCGGGACACCCGCCGGGGCTATGAGGCAAGTAATGACGACCAAGACCAAAGCAAAAGGGGCTGCGAAGCTCCCGCTGAATACCATCGTTGATGGTGACTGCATCGAAGTGATGAACAGCCTGCCTGCGGGTTCTGTCGACCTGATCTTTGCTGATCCCCCCTATAACCTGCAATTGAAGGGTGATCTGCACCGCCCTGACAATTCCAAGGTTGATGCCGTCGATGACGCTTGGGACCAGTTTGATAGCTTCAAAGTCTATGACAAGTTCACCCGCGAATGGCTGGCCGCCGCCCGTCGTCTGCTGAAACCAAATGGTGCGATCTGGGTCATTGGCAGCTATCACAACGTCTTTCGGATGGGCGCTGAGTTGCAAAACCAGGGGTTCTGGATCCTCAACGATGTCGTGTGGCGCAAATCGAACCCGATGCCGAATTTCCGGGGCAAGCGTCTGACGAATGCGCATGAGACACTGATCTGGGCTTCGAAAGAAGAGGCCAGCAAATACACCTTCAATTACGAAGCGCTCAAAGCCCTCAACGAGGGCGTACAGATGCGGTCGGACTGGGTTTTGCCCATCTGTACCGGGCATGAGCGGCTTAAGAATGAGACCGGCGAAAAAGCACATCCCACGCAAAAACCGCAGTCGCTGTTGCACCGCGTCCTTGTTGCCACAACTCACCCCGGCGATGTGGTCCTTGACCCCTTCTTCGGGACTGGCACCACGGGCGCGGTCGCAAAAATGCTGGGCCGTGATTTCATCGGTATCGAGCGTGAAGAGGCGTACCGCAAGGTGGCCGAGAAGCGCATCAAAAACACCCGCAAATTCGATAAAGAGGCGTTGGAGGTGTCGACCTCCAAGCGTGCCGAACCCCGCGTCGCCTTTGGCGTGCTGGTTGAGCGTGGCTTGCTGCGCCCAGGCGAAGAATTGTGGAGCATGAACGGTCGTCACAAAGCCAAGGTCCGTGCCGACGGCACGTTGATCGGTGACGACATCAAAGGATCAATCCATCAGGTCGGGGCCCACCTTGAAGGTGCGCCAAGCTGTAACGGCTGGACCTATTGGCAGTTTAAACGCGACGGGCAAAAGGTGCCCATTGATCTGCTGCGCCAGCAGATCCGCTCAGAGATGGCGAAGCATTAAGTTTCACCAAAGTTGATACCGCCGGTGCCTGCGGCAAGCCTGTCTAATACTGGATAGGCACGCGAGCACTAACTTTTCCCCCGCCATCCTATGTGATGGCGGGGTTTTTTCTTTGCGGTTGGAAACGGGGCCGTTTCAGGTGCAAAGTTCCGGTAAATCTTAGAGGCACGCGCAGCATATGAAACCTGTGGACTACATTCTTGGCATTGACGGCGGTGGGACCGGTTGCCGTCTATCCGTTTGCGATCGTGAAGGGCGCCAGCTTGCGCTCGTGACGGGCGGACCTGCGAATTTTACGACTGATCCTGATGTGGCCATCCAGAACATCTTGCAGACTATGAAAGACGCCAAATCCCGGTTCCCGAAAGGTAAGTTAGACCTTGCGAGTTGCGCGGCCCACATCGGGCTGGCGGGCATCATGCAAAAGTCAGATGCAGATACCGTCGCTGCAGCGCTGCCATTTGCCGACCTCACTGTTACTGATGATCGTACCACGTCAGTTGCAGGTGCACTCGGCAGTGCAGACGGTGTTGTGGTTTCTGTCGGCACCGGCTCTTTTGTCGCGGCACAAAGAAGCGGGTCACAGTGTTTTCTGGGTGGCTGGGGCCTTGCGCTGGGCGATCAGGCCTCTGGCGCATGGCTGGGCTTGGAGGCCCTGCGCCGCGCGGTTTTGGCTTATGAAGGGCTTGCGGCGAAAACTGATTTGACGGAGCAGTTGATGCTGGACTACGGCGGCACGCCGCTGGGTGTGCTGACATTTACCGAAGCGGCACAACCCGCCGATTTTGCGGCTATCGCGCCGGGCGTGATTGCGGCGGCGCGGAGCGGCGACCAACATGGGCTGGACCTGATGCACGAAGGGGCGCGATACCTGATGTTGTGTCTGCAAGAGATGAAGATTGCGAAAGCCGACATGGTCTGCCTGACCGGAGGGATCGGCCCGCATTATGCGGCCTACCTTGACCCAGAGGTAACGTCCCGCATCCAACCGCCGAAAGGGACTGCCTTGGATGGAGCTGTTCATCTGGCTCAGCAACTGCTGTAAGTTGAAACAGGCAATGAAAGTGACAAGCACACCATGACCAAGCGCGCGCTGACCGAAGCGAGGGTTTTTGACGGATCGCAGATGCACGGTGATGCCGGGTTGCTTTTGAACGGTGACGTATTTGCAGGCATAGTGCCGGTTCAATCTGTCCCGTCCGAATACGTTATCACTCAGGTCAAGGGCGGAACCATTCTGCCCGGTTTTGTCGATCTGCAAGTCAACGGTGGCGGCGGTTTCATGTTCAACGATGACCCATCCGTCGCCATGCTGCGGACGATCGCAACGGCGCATGCGCGTACCGGTACCCGCGCGCTTTTGCCGACGCTGATCACCGATACGCCAGACTGCCTGCGCGCCGGGGTTGATGCGGTTGAACAGGCCATCCGCGCGGGCGTGCCGGGTATCATCGGTATTCACTTGGAAGGTCCGCATCTTTCGGTCGCCAAGAAAGGTGCGCATGATCCCGACCTCATCCGTCCGATGGAAGATACGGATGAGGCGTTTCTTTTGGATGCTGCTGCGCGCTTGCCAAATGTGATGGTAACCGTCGCTCCCGAAAGCGTCACACCTGAACAAATTAAGCGGTTGGCAGAAGCAGAAATCATCGTGTCGCTCGGTCATACCGATTGCACATATGCCGAAGCACGCGCTGCATTTGCCGCTGGTGCGCGGTGCGTCACGCATTTGTTCAATGCCATGAGCCAGATGAGTGCACGCGAACCGGGGCTCGTTGGTGCGGCGTTGGACGCGGCGGGGGTCAGAGCTGGGCTCATTGCCGACAATATCCATGTTCATGCGAGCACCATGCGGTCGGCGCTTTCCGCCAAGCGGGAACAGGACGGGATTTTTCTGGTCACGGATGCCATGGCCACTGCTGGGTCTGATATCACGGAATTCACCTTGAATGGGCGTAATGTCCACCGACTTGGCGGGCGGTTGATGCTAGAGGATGGCACCTTGGCAGGGGCCGATCTGGATTTTGCCTCGGCCATAAGGACGCTTGTGAACTATGTTGAGGTTTCCCCTGCAGATGCTTTGGGCATGGCCACATCAATTCCAGCTAAGGTCTTGCGCACCTCTGGCAATCTAGGTTGCTTTGTTCAGGGCAAACCGGCCAATGCTATTCATCTAAGCGACGGGTTTGAATACCTCGGCACGCCCTAGCGCTACCCTGCCTTGCTGTCCCGATCCAGACGCGCCTCAATGGCTTCAAGCTTCTTCATCACCTCATCGCGGTAAGCATCGGTGGCGGCGTTGCCTTCTTCCGCATGCGCGTCTTGCATAGAGTTGACGATGAGACCGACCAACAGGTTCACCACCGCAAAGGTCGTCACCATGATGAACGGCACGAAGAATGCCCATGCGTAGGGGTAGACCTCCATCACCGGGCGGACGATGCCCATCGACCAGCTTTCCAGCGTCATGATCTGGAACAGGGAATAGCCCGAGCGGCCCAAGGTGCCGAACCATTCTGGGAAAGATGTGCCGAACAACTTGGTCGCCATGACGGCTGCGATGTAGAACACGATCCCCATCAGCAGGAACACTGATCCCATGCCGGGCAGGGCGGTGACGAACCCTTCGACGACGCGACGCAAGGATGGCACCACTGAGATCACGCGCAAGACCCGCAGGATGCGCAGGGCGCGCAAGACCGAAAGCCCACCGTTGCCGGGCACAAGTGAGACGCCGACAATAATGAAATCAAAAATGTTCCAGCCGTTGCGGAAGAATTGCAGGCGCTGGGCAAAGAACTTTGCCAGCAGCTCAACCACGAAAATCGCGAGGCAGATATTATCGAGCAACGCAATCAACGCCCCGGCGGAGGCCATGATCGTTTGTGACGTCTCCATCCCCAGAATAATCGCATTGAAGATGATCACACCGACGATGAAATTGCGCACCCACGCGCTATCAAGTAAATCAGCGGTTTTTTGGCGAAGCGTCATGTGGTGAGCCTTTGATCGACAGCGTCCCTGATATGGGTTGTTTGCAACATTTGAGCAAGAGCGGGTTGCGACGCGAGGTTATGCTGGACGGATATTCCCGTGCCTGCGCATGTTTAGCCTAAAAGGTGAGCTTTAAATGTCGATGAACCCCCGTTTGATTTTCCGCTGGATCGCCTTTCTTTTGGCTGGTGGGTATTGCATCCACACCCTGATTTTCGGCGGGTGGGACGCATTCGGCGGCCCGTTCCGGTTTTTGACCATTTGGGGATTGTTTTGCGCATTCTTCGCATTCAGCCGGTTGATGGCACTTGAGGAAGAGCGTTCCACGCGTCGTTGGGATGGATTTATCAGCATGGCGGCTGTGCTCAATGCGATGGTTCTGATCCTGTATTGGCGGATTTTTTATGCAGATTCGGTCTTGGTCACCGGCGATGGTGGGTTCAGCGAGTATCACATCGAAATATATCGGCACGGAGTTGGCCCTGCGTTGGTAATTATTGATGCGGTGTTCATCCACCGCAGCTTTACCAGACTGGGCGCGGCTGGGGCATGGTTAATCGGGGTCATTGGGGCCTATATCGCCTTTGCGGAATTGCTGTGGCAGCCGCTGAACGACGACCCGTCTGGAAGCGTGACCAGCGGGATACCTTATCGTTTCCTGAATGATTTGGAATTTGCTGACCGTGCGGTGTTTTATGCCGTTAACTTTGGCACAGCACTCGTGCTGTTGGTGGTTTTCGCAGGCATCGCTTGGGGGATTAGGCGCCAATTTCCTGCGCCAGTAACGCCTTAAGTCCTGATTTATAGTCCGGGTAGAGCAACTCCACCCCCAACTCATCCTTGATCCGGTCGTTACGCACTTTTTTGCTTTCAGCATAAAAGCTGCGCGCCATCGGGGTCATGTCGGCAGTTTCGAAATCCACCGCCTCGGGGATGGGCAGACCAAGCAGTTCGGCGGCATATGCGATCACATCTTCGGGCGGGGCCGGATCATTGTCGCAGACGTTATACGCCGCGCCAGGGTTTGGTTTATGAATGGACGCGGCAAGGACACGCGCAATGTCTGCAACATGGGTGCGGCTGAACACCTGTCCCTTTTTGATGATCCGCCGGGCTGTGCCATTGCGTACTTTGGAAAACGGGCCGCGGCCGGGGCCATAGATGCCTGCAAGGCGGAAGATATGCAGCGGTAGGCCGGGGATGGCGGCCCATGCGGCCTCTGCTTTAACCCGTGCGATGCCGCGTTTGGTGGCGGGAGTGAGGGCGGTGTTTTCATCCACCCAGCCACCGTCGTGATCGCCGTAAACGCCTGTAGTTGACAGATAGCCGACCCATGCGAACTGCGCCGCGCGCTGGGCAATCTCATCGCGCAATTCCGCCAGGACTGGATCACCGGCATCACCGGGTGCCGCCGAAATCAGCAGATGTGTGGCAGCATTGAGCGCCGGGATCATATCTGCGCCTGGCCAGATGCGCGGCTCGATCCCTTCGTTCATCAGCCGTGGGGCTTTGTCTTCAGATCGCGTCGTACCGATGATGCGCCAATCCTGCGGCAGTAGGATACGAGACAGGGCGCGGGCGCTATAACCGTGGCCAAAGGAAAGCAGTGTCTTTGTCATGGTCGTCTTGGTGGCGGAACCTGTGTGCGGACGCAAGTGCTTGCGCGCACCGTTGGTATGGGTTGCCTGTGATGGACGATTGATTTGACATGGAAAGACGGGGGCTGCTGGCAAATCGACCCGTTCGCCCCAATCGGTCGTATTTCGTGGCTGGGTATGCACGCCGGCTTCTTGGATTTACCTGTAACGCGCGCTATTGATGACCCAACAACCCCACTAAAGGAAATCTGAACATGGCATTCAAGCCCGCCAAGTGGCCCCGGAAACTGCGGTCTCAGGAATGGTTCGGAGGGTCGTCAAAGGACGCGATCTATCATCGGTCATGGATAAAGAACCAAGGTTTGCCTGCAGATTTGCTTGATGGGCGACCCGTCATCGGGATTTGCAATACGTGGTCGGAACTGACCCCTTGCAATGCGCATCTTCGTGATCTGGCAGAGAAGGTGAAATTCGGGGTCTACGAAGCGGGTGGTTTCCCGGTCGAGTTCCCCGTTTTCTCGCCTGCCGAAAGCAGCCTGCGCCCCACTGCGATGATGTATCGCAACCTCTGCGCGATGGACGTAGAGGAGGCCATTCGCGGCATGTCGATGGATGGTGTCGTGTTGTTGGCGGGGTGTGACAAGACGACCCCGGCGCTCTTGATGGGTGCTGCGTCGGTCGATCTGCCATCCATTGTGGTGTCCGGTGGCCCGATGCTGAATGGCCACTTCCGGGGTGAACGTGTCGGCTCTGGCACGCACCTGTGGAAATTCTCCGAGGCTGTGCGCGCAGGCGAAATGACCGCCGAGGAATTTGTCGAGGCAGAGGCTTCGATGTCCCGATCTCCCGGTTCCTGCAACACGATGGGCACGGCCAGTACAATGGCATCCATGGCCGAGGCACTGGGCATGGCGCTGTCAGGCAATGCCGCGATCCCCGCTGTTGACAGTCGTAGACGGGTGATGGCGCATCTAACGGGGCGACGTATCGTTGATATGGTGAAGGATGATCTGAAACCCTCTGACGTGATGACGAAAGAGGCGTTCGAGAATGCGATCCGTACCAATGCCGCAATTGGCGGTTCCACCAATGCGGTGATCCACCTGCTTGCGATGGCGGGCCGCATCAAAGGGGTTGAGCTATCGCTGGATGATTGGGACCGGCTGGGGCGCGATGTGCCAACAATCGTCAACCTGATGCCTTCGGGCAAATACCTGATGGAAGAGTTCTTCTATGCCGGTGGCCTGCCTGTCGTGATCAAGCGGTTGGGCGAGGCGGGGTTGCTGCACAAGGACGCGCTTACCGTATCGGGTGGGTCCATGTGGGATGAAGTCAAACACGTCAAGAACTGGAACGAGGACGTTATCCTGCCGGTGGAAAAGGCGCTGACCCAATCGGGCGGTATCGCCGTGCTGTGCGGCAATCTCGCCCCCGGTGGTGCGGTGATCAAACCCTCCGCTGCGTCGCCAGAGCTGATGCAGCATACAGGGCGCGCAGTCGTGTTCGAAGACATCGATGACTACAAAGCGCGGATCAACGACGACGATCTCGACATTGATGAAACTTGCGTCATGGTCCTGAAAAACTGCGGCCCGCGCGGTTATCCCGGCATGGCGGAGGTCGGGAACATGGGGCTGCCACCTAAAATCCTCAAGAAAGGGATCACTGACATGGTGCGTATTTCTGATGCGCGGATGTCAGGTACCGCCTTTGGCACTGTTGTGCTGCACACCTCGCCCGAGGCTGCCATTGGCGGACCTCTTGCCGTGGTGCAAGACGGGGATATCATCGTGTTGGACGTGGCAGGGCGCCGTATTCACCTTGATATCACCGACGAAGAACTCGCCTCTCGGATGGCTGCCTGGACAGCCGAAAAGTCAGGCGCAAACCCACGGCCAGAGAGCGGCTATGCCATGCTCTATCATGATCGGGTGATGGGGGCTGATACAGGCGCTGACTTCGACTTTCTCGTCGGGCATCGCGGCAATGCGGTTGGCAAAGAAGCCCACTGATGACAGCGATTTGTCTGGTGGGGATCGGCAAGATTGCTGTCGATCAGCATGTGCCTGCCATAGCCGCCAGTGATCACTGGGATCTTGCCGCCACAGTCAGCCGCGCAGGGACGGTTCATGGCGTTTCTGCCTATACCGATTTCGATCAAATGCTGGATGAACGGCCGGACATCCCGGTTATTTCTCTCTGCCTGCCCCCCGTCCCACGCTACGACTATGCGGCAAAGGCTATCGCTGCCGGTCGCCATGTGATGCTGGAAAAGCCACCCGGTGCCACGCTGGCCGAGGTCGATGCCTTGGATAACATGGCGCAAGCGGCAGGTGTGACGCTCTATACCACTTGGCACAGCCGGATGGCCAAAGGGGTCGCCCCTGCAAAGGCATGGCTCGCCGACAAGCAGATCACGGGCGCGCATATCAATTGGAAAGAAGATGTGCGGCGCTGGCACCCAAACCAGGAATGGGTCTTCGCGCCCGGTGGTATGGGTGTGTTCGACCCCGGCTCAAACGCGCTGTCCATCATCACTGAAATCCTACCGATACCAATTCACCTATGTTCAGCCGATCTGCATGTCCCGGAAAATCGCGACACGCCGATTGCGGCACAACTGAAATGGACCGAAAACGTCACGGGTGACTTTGATTGGCGGCAGGAAGGTCCGCAAAGCTGGGACATCACAGTTGAAACGAGCGCAGGCCCATTGCTGCTCCACGATGGCGGCGACCGCCTGATTATTGGTGGCAAAGAAATCGCCGCAGGCAACAGCCGTGAATATCCGGCACTCTATGACCGGATGGCCGAATTGGTCAAAACGCGTGCATCAGAGGTCGATGTTTCACCTATGATCCACGTTGCAGACGCGATGACACTGGGCAAACGGATGATCACCGCGCCTTTCGATTTCTAGGCTAACGCCCTGACTTTCTTCGTCTAATCAAACTTCCGCCGGAGGCATCCCGCCTGCAAAACCGGACACTGTGGCAGCGTTCATAAATCGCCAAAAATTTACCATTTGATAAAAAATAAAACTGTGGCAGGCTGGTGATAAGAAGCCACGACAGGATGAACTCATGTCCAGCCCCATGACCCCCGGCATTGCCGCCGCGCGTTTGCCACAAGAAACGCTTGCCGAAAACTTTGACGATCTGCACGCGGCCTTTGCCCCGCACGAGGCCGCAGTTGCCGCAGACCGCTGCTATTTCTGCCACGACGCACCCTGCGTGACCGCTTGCCCGACAGACATCGACATTCCCTTGTTCATCCGACAGATCAGCACGGGTACGCCAGAGGCCGCGGCAAAAACGATCTTTGACCAGAATATCCTTGGCGGCATGTGCGCGCGGGTCTGTCCGACGGAAGACCTCTGCGAACAGGCCTGCGTGCGCGAATTGGCCGAAGGAAAACCGGTCGAGATCGGGCGTTTGCAGCGCCATGCAACTGATACGCTGATGGCCAAACAGCGCCACCCCTATGATCGCGCGCCTGTGACCGGCAAGAAAGTTGCTGTTGTCGGTGCTGGCCCGGCTGGACTGGCTTGCGCGCACCGATTGGCAATGCACGGCCACGATGTAACAATCTACGATGCAGAGGCGAAAGCGGGCGGTCTGAATGAATTCGGGATTGCCGCCTATAAATCCACCGATGATTTCGCCGCGCGCGAGGTGGATTGGTTGCTGGGGATTGGTGGGATCGAGATCAAGCCAGGCATGCGCCTTGGGGATGAACTCACTATGGAATCCCTCACCCACTGCTTTGATGCGGTCTTCCTTGGGGTTGGCCTTGGTGGCGTAAACGCGCTGCGCAGTGAGGGCGAAGACAAGGACGGCGTGCGCGATGCAGTCGATTTCATCAAAGACCTGCGGCAAACCGGTGATCTTGCGGCACTCCCCGTTGGACGCGATGTGGTTGTCATCGGCGGCGGCATGACTGCCGTAGACGCAGCCGTGCAATCCAAACTGCTAGGCGCGCAAAACGTCACGATCGCTTATCGACGAGGGCGAGATGCGATGGGCGCAAGCCGTTACGAACAAGATCTCGCCACATCAAAGGGTGTGCGCCTGATGTTCAACGCGCAACCGGTTGCCATCCACGGGAACGGTGCGGTGCGCGAGATTGAGTTGGAGTACACCACTGACGGTGGCAGTGGCCTGAAAGGCACGGGCGAAACCGTGCGCCTCGCCGCAGATCAAGTCTTCAAAGCGATTGGACAGACGCTGACCACCGATGGTGGTCTGGAGTTGGAAGGGCGCAAGATTGCTGTGACAACGACAGGACGCACCAGTCGCGCTGGCGTCTGGGCGGGTGGTGATTGCGCCAGTGGCGGCGATGATCTGACCGTAACGGCCGTGGCTGAAGGGCGCGATGCGGCGATGGATATTCATACCTTTTTGATGGGGTAAGGTGGATCATGATCCACCTTACACGCAGGAGAGCACGACATGGCTGATCTGACGACTGACTTCCTTGGGATCAAATCCCCCAACCCTTTCTGGCTGGCCTCTGCCCCGCCAACGGACAAGGAATACAACGTCCGCCGTGCGTTCGAAGCAGGCTGGGGCGGTGTTGTCTGGAAAACACTTGGGTCCGAGGGCCCTCCGGTCGTGAACGTCAACGGCCCCCGCTACGGTGCCATTTATGGCGCTGACCGGCGCTTGTTGGGACTGAATAATATTGAACTGATCACTGACCGCCCGCTTGAGACCAACCTCGCAGAAATTACCCGCGTGAAGGCCGACTACCCCGATCGCGCGATGATCGTATCGATCATGGTGCCTTGTGAAGAACAGGCATGGAAAGACATTCTTCCCCGTATCGCCGCCACCGGCGCAGATGGGATCGAGCTGAACTTTGGCTGCCCGCATGGAATGTCAGAACGGGGGATGGGCGCGGCTGTCGGGCAAGTGCCGGAATATATCGAAATGGTGACGCGCTGGTGCAAGCAATACTACGACAAGCCGGTCATTGTAAAACTGACGCCGAACATCACCGACGTGCGCAAGCCTGCGGCCGCAGCGATGCGCGGTGGTGCTGATGCGGTGAGCTTGATCAACACGATCAATTCGATCACGTCGGTCAACCTCGATACCATGTCGCCTGAGCCGTCGATTGACGGCAAAGGATCTCACGGCGGCTATTGCGGCCCCGCCGTCAAACCGATCGCCATGTCAATGGTGTCAGAAATTGCACGCAACCCGGAAACGCATGGTTTGCCGATCAGCGGTATCGGTGGGATCACGACATGGCGCGACGCGGCTGAGTTTATCAGCCTTGGGGCCGGCAATGTGCAGGTCTGCACTGCGGCCATGACTTATGGCTTCAAGATCGTGCAAGAGATGGTCAGCGGTCTGTCACAATGGATGGATGAGAAAGGGTATACTTCGGTTGAAGAGGTCGTTGGCCGTGCCGTGCCGAATGTGACAGATTGGCAGTATCTGAACCTCAACTATGTGGCGAAGGCCAAGATCAATCAGGATGACTGTATCAAATGCGGACGTTGCTATGCGGCTTGCGAGGATACCAGCCACCAGGCCATTGCGATGTCGGAAGACCGGACCTTCACCGTGATTGATGAGGAATGCGTGGCCTGCAATCTTTGCGTCGATGTCTGCCCGGTCGAAGACTGCATCACGATGGAGGCCATGGCGCCGGGAGAGATTGATCCACGCACAGGCAAGGTGGTCGAAAAAGAATATGCCAACTGGACCACGCATCCGAATAATCCGGGTGCTGTCGCGGCTGAGTAAGAGCAAGAATTTTTGTCAAAAATTCTTGGGACCTAGGCAATAATCTTCGTACGAAGATTATTGCATTCACGTGTGAACGATCATCTCGCCAGCGTTGCAAATGATGATGAACTGGCCGCCGCATTCAACCAAATGAAAGCCTCGGCGGCTCACTTCTGAGACGAAAGCGGGACGCCCGATTTCGCGCTCAACATCGCGAACAGCGCGTCGGACAATGCCACCTGTCCGTGCCGCTTTGGCATCAAAGATACGGGCGCACCAACTTGGATTTGCATTGGGGTGTCGGACGGTCGCGGCATGAACAATCTGCATGCATCTTCGTTCCACGTTTTGGTGAACAAATAATTAAGGTTGCAATAGCTTTTCATAAAGCGCGTCAAGGAAAACGCTCGCCCCGTCATATGGCGCTTTATCACCCAACACCGCCCGCACCTGCACATCGAAATCTGCATAGTGTTGCGTGAGCGCCCAGATCGAAAAGATGAGGTGATGGGGGTCGACGTCAGCGATCCTGCCATCATCCGCCCATGCTTTGATAATCTGTGCCTTCTTATCGACCAGCGCTTTGAGGTCAGTCCTCAGGATATCTTCAATCCGTGGCGCCCCTTGCAATATTTCATTGGCCCACAGGCGGCTTTCACGCGGATAGTCCCGGCTCAACGCCAGCTTGCGTTGGGCATAGCCCATGATCTCTGCAATGGGATCACCTGCACCATCGAGTGCTTTTAACGGGTCCAGCCAGGTCTCAAGCAGCCGTTCCAGAAGGGCCGCATGGATCGCCTCTTTCGAGGCGAAGTAGTAAAGCAGATTGGGCTTTGATAGACCCGCTGCCTCTGCAATCTGATCCAAAGTTGCACCGCGAAATCCGTATTGTGAAAACACGTCAAGGCCGGCAGATAAAATCGCGGCGCGATTGCGTTGCTGGATGCGGGTAGGCGGTTTGGTCATGACGGTCCTTTGCTCAAAATACGGGCGGAAATTTGGGCAAAAGCACCCGTCACTGCCAACTCTCTTCGCATCTGCCTGTAATCCGTGCGGAGAACTTGACTGGTGCTTTCCCTCTGTTAGCGTTGTTTTGACCAGTTGGTCAAATGCAAGCACACATGCAAGCGAAGGAGCCCGCCATGGCCGCCCCCGGAGAGAACCTGCGTATCAATGGTGAAAGGCTGTGGGACAGCTTGATGGATATGGCGCAAGTCGGCCCCGGTATTGCGGGCGGCAACAACCGCCAGACGCTGACGGATGAGGATGCGCAGGGTCGTTCGCTTTTTGCGCAATGGTGCATCGCTGCGGGGTGTACCATGGGGCTTGATGAAATCGGCAACATGTTCGCCCGGCGCGAAGGGACCGACCCTGACGCATTGCCGGTTTATGTTGGCTCGCACCTCGATACGCAGCCAACAGGTGGCAAATACGATGGCGTTTTGGGCGTTTTGGGTGGGCTGGAAATTATTCGCACGCTCAACGACCTCGATATCAAAACCAAACACCCGATTGTCGTGACAAATTGGACCAACGAAGAAGGTACACGCTACGCGCCTGCGATGCTCGCCTCTGGTGTGTTTGCGGGCAAGCATACGCTGGACTGGGCCAATGATCGTGTTGATGCCGATGGCAAGCGTTTTGGTGATGAACTGGAACGGATCGGCTGGAAGGGCGAGGAAAAGGTCGGTGATCGCAAGATGCATGCGTTCTTTGAACTCCACATCGAACAAGGGCCGATTTTGGAGGCGGAAGGCAAGGACATTGGCGTGGTCACCCATGGTCAAGGCCTGCGGTGGATCGAATGCACGGTGACGGGCAAGGAAAGCCACACCGGATCAACGCCCATGCATATGCGCAAGAACGCGGGCCGTGGTTTGGCGCTGGTGACGGAGTTGGTGCATGAGATTGCGATGAAGAACCAACCGAATGCCGTCGGTGCCATCGGGCATATCGACGTCTATCCCAACAGTCGCAATATCATCCCCGGCAAGGTTGTCTTTACTGTCGATATGCGGACGCATTTGCTGGATAAGCTGAACGGTATGGTGGCGGAATTCAACGAGCGCGCGCCGAAACTATGCGAAGATATCGGCGTGGAATTTTCCTGCGAGATCGTCGGCCAATTCGACCCACCCGCCTTTGACCAAGGCTGCGTGACAGCCGTACGCAATGCGGCCGAACGGTTGGGCTATAGCCACATGGATATTGTGTCAGGTGCCGGGCATGATGCCTGCTGGATCAATGATATCTATCCGACAGCGATGGTGATGTGCCCTTGCGTGGACGGGCTAAGCCACAACGAGGCGGAAGAGATTTCGCCGGAGTGGGCGGCGGCTGGCACGGATGTGCTGTTTCACGCGGTCGTCGAGACAGCGGAGATTGTGGGGTGAGTTGGCAGAAGTTCAAGAGCGGTGGCGATCCGATCTATTTGATGCAAAAGCGTGGCGAAGACTGTGAGCTGTTTCGCCTGAGTCGTGTGATCCATCACTCGAAGCAGTTTGGGGACAGCGTCAAGTTCTCGGTCAGGTACAATAATCGTTGGCAACCGCTGCACAGCGCAGAGCAGCTTGGACCGACATTCAAGGATAATAAGGGAAAAAGCAGGCGGGTTCGCTTGGACGGCCGTTTCTGGAAAGATACTGATCAGCCTCGCCCCTTCATTTGCGACTGGGAAGAGGCCGGACATTTCTACGAAGTATTCGGCTATTAGGGAGACACCAAATGACCAAAGTTATCAAGAACGGCACGATTGTTACCCACGATCTGACTTATGAAGCGGACGTCCTGATCGACGGCGGCACCATTATCGAAATCGGCCCGAACCTGAAGGGCGAAGAAGAGCTGGACGCGACAGGTTGCTACGTTATGCCCGGTGGTATTGACCCCCATGTGCATCTCGAAATGCCGTTCATGGGTACCTATTCCAGCGATGATTTCGAAAGTGGCACGCGTGCGGGCCTCGCCGGTGGCACCACGATGGTCGTCGATTTCTGCCTGCCCAATCAGGGCGAAAGCCTGCTGGATGCGATCAAGCGGTGGGACAATAAATCGACCCGTGCGAACTGTGATTATTCCTTCCACATGGCTGTCACTTGGTGGGGTGAGCAGGTCTTCAACGACATGGAAACGGTCGTGAAGGACAAGGGGATCAACACCTTCAAACACTTCCTGGCCTACAAGGGCGCGCTGATGGTGAATGATGATGAGCTATTCTCATCCTTCAACCGCCTATCCGAACTGGGCGCTATCGCCATGGTCCATGCCGAGAATGGCGATGTCGTGGCCGAGATGACAGCGAAACTGCTGGCCGAAGGCAACACCGGCCCCGAAGGCCACGCCTATTCCCGCCCTTCACAGGTTGAAGGCGAGGCGACCAACCGCGCGATCATGATCGCCGATATGGCAGGCGTACCGCTTTACGTGGTCCATACCTCTTGCGAGGAGGCGCATGAGGCGATCCGCCGGGCGCGCCAGCAAGGCAAGCGGGTTTGGGGTGAGCCGCTGATCCAGCACCTGACGCTGGACAAGAGTGAGTATTTCAACAAAGATTGGGACCATGCCGCGCGCCGCGTGATGTCGCCACCGTTCCGCAACAAGCAGCATCAGGATAGCCTTTGGGCAGGGCTGCAAGCGGGGTCGCTGAGCGTTGTGGCCACGGACCACTGCGCCTTTACGACCGAGCAAAAGAGGACGGGTGTTGGTGATTTCTCGAAGATCCCGAATGGTACGGGCGGGCTTGAGGACCGGATGCCGATGCTGTGGACCCATGGGGTTGAAACGGGTCGCCTGACACCGAATGAATTTGTGGCTGTGACCTCGACCAATATCGCGAAGATCCTGAATTGCTATCCCAAGAAGGGGGCCGTTCTTGCGGGGGCCGATGCCGATCTGGTGGTTTGGGATCCCGCAAAAACCAAGACGATCACCGCCGGTACCCAGCAATCGGCCATCGACTATAACGTGTTCGAGGGCAAAGAGGTGAAGGGCCTGCCGCGCTTTACCCTGACGCGGGGCCATGTCGCGATCCATGACGGCGAAGTGCGCACGCAGGAAGGCCATGGCAAGTTCGTGAAACGCGAGGCGAATACGCCGGTGAACAAGGCGCTGTCATCGTGGAAAGAACTGACCGCGCCGCAGCCTGTGCAGCGGACGGGTATTCCGGTAACGGGGGTGTGATGGGGTTGCAGCTTTTTGAGAGTATGCCATCGCCGGACCGGGATGTTGTAGATCGTGTATCAAGAGATCGGGCTGCGTTGCTTCTCCGTAGATTTGCCGCAGGGCAGATCACCAATGACGACTTCGACAATGCTATCCCAATTACTGCGGACCCGGCTATTGGAGCAATTTGGAATACTGCTTGGCTTTTCTATTCAGACTCAACAACACATGCCCTAACGGGTAGAGACCGTCTTCATCCTGACATGAAGCGCGCATGGGTTCGGTGGATATTGTTTCTAGACTCAGATATTCCGTATGAGTGGCCACAAATATCCTATCCAGGGAACGATCCCTATGCATTGGGCGAGGCAAGACTGGATTCATGGTTCCGGTCGATCTTTGTTAGAGAAGACAAGAAAAACTGCCACCGAGAGTTTGAGCAAGCGGGCCACTATCCAGTTTGGCCGTTCATTTCTCAAAAGGACTACCGCAAAGCTTTGAGAAATCCACGAAGGTTGAGAGCAAGAAACTAATATGGCGGTAATACTGGCTAATAGCCTCAATCTCACTTTCCAAACCAACGATGGTCCCGTCCACGCCCTCAAGGATGTGAACCTTGAGATCAACAAGGGTGATTTTGTCTCTTTCATTGGGCCGTCGGGCTGTGGCAAGACGACGTTCTTGCGTTGTATCGCGGGATTGGAGACTCCGACGGGGGGCGACATCTCGGTCAACGGCATGACCCCGGATGAGGCGCGGATGGCCCGCGCTTATGGTTACGTATTTCAGGCGGCGGGGCTTTATCCCTGGCGCACGATTGGTGGCAATATCAAGCTACCATTGGAGATTATGGGGTTTTCCAAGGCCGAGCAGAATGAGCGTGTGGGCCGTGTCCTGGAACTGGTTGATCTGGCCGGGTTTGAAAAGAAGTTTCCTTGGCAGTTGTCGGGCGGGATGCAACAGCGCGCCTCAATTGCCCGTGCGTTGGCATTTGATGCTGATATCTTGCTGATGGACGAACCCTTTGGCGCGCTGGATGAGATTGTGCGCGATCACCTCAATGAGCAGCTGTTGCAGTTGTGGGCGCGCACCGAGAAGACGATTGGGTTTGTGACCCATTCGATCCCGGAGGCGGTGTATTTATCGACCAAGATCGTGGTCATGTCCCCGCGGCCGGGGCGCATCACCGATGTGATTGATAGCCCGCTGCCGAAAGAACGGCCTTTGGATATTCGCGATAGCGCGGAGTTTATCGCAGTGGCGCACCGGGTGCGTGATGGTTTGCGGGCGGGGCATGTGGATGTGTAGGAGCCTCCGGCGGGAGTTTTTGGGCCAAGATGAAGGGGGGAGCGTGTGAAGTCATTGCTGCCCGTTCTGAGCGTTGTCGGGGCGATCCTTTTGTTTTGGGTCGTGTCCGTGGTGCCCATGAATATGCATCTGACGGCGGATTTGGCGCAGCGACAGGATGTTGCGGTCACGCCTGATACGCCTGTCGCGCGGCAAGACTATTCGGGGATCGGGCTGGCGCTGCGCAATACGCATCTCTTTGGGATGACCTACACGCTGGACCGCCCGCGTTTGCCGTCGCCGCATCAGGTGGCGGTTGAGATGTGGGAAACGATTGCTTTGCGATCCGTTACGTCGCGCCGGTCGCTGGTTTATCATGGGTGGGTGACACTTTCCGCCACGCTACTGGGGTTTGCGATTGGCACGGGGTTGGGCATCTTGCTGGCCGTTGGTATCGTCTACAACCGTGCAATGGATATGAGCGTGATGCCTTGGGCGATTGCCAGCCAGACGATCCCGATTTTGGCGTTGGCCCCGATGATTATCGTGATGCTGGGGTCGATTGGGATACAGGGGCTGTTTCCCAAGGCGGTGATCAGCGCTTACCTGAGTTTCTTTCCTGTGGTCGTCGGCATGGTAAAGGGGCTGCGGAGCCCGGATGCGATGCAGTTGGACCTGCTGCGCACCTATTCGGCCAGCCCCAATCAGGGATTTTGGAAACTGCGGTTGCCTGCATCGGTGCCGTATCTGTTTGCGTCGCTCAAGATTGGGATTTCGGCGTCCTTGGTCGGGGCGATTGTGGCTGAATTGCCCACTGGTGCGCGGGCGGGGTTTGGTGCGCGGATGCTTGTGGGCGATCAATATGGCCAACCCATGGTGACATGGGCCGCGCTTTTTGCCGCCGCGCTTACGGCGGCGGCATTGGTTGGGCTCTTTAGCTTGATCGAACGCTGGACCTTGCGCCGCATGGGGATGCAGGCGACATGACCGGAACTGCGATCATCAGTGCTTTGGCGGTCTGGGGGGCAGGTTGGTTTGTCAATGCGCGGCTGGCCAATAGCGATGCGGCGCAGAGCCGTTTGGTCAAGCTTTTGATACCGGTAATTTTTGGCCTGACGATCCTGATCATGTGGGAACTGCTAGTGCGGTTGCTTGAGGTCAGCCCCGTGATCTTGCCACCGCCGACGATGATTGCAGAGCGTTTCGCCAATGAGTTGCCGACGCTTTGGGCGGATTTTGAGCAGACGATCATCAAGGGGGCCATGACCGGCTATATCATCGGAATGGTCGCGGCCTTTGCCGTGGCCATATTGGCCGACAGGTCTGATTTTCTGACGCGAGGTATTCTGCCCGTTGGTGGTTTCATGGCGGCGCTGCCGATCGTGGGCACAGCGCCGATCTTTGTGCGTTGGCTGGGCAGTGATTGGCACTCCAAGGCGGCGGTTGTTGCCGTGATGGTGTTCTTTCCGATCCTTGTGAATACAGTGGCAGGTTTACGTGATACAACGGTGATGCAGCGCGACCTGATGCGGACCTATGGTGCGGGATACTGGCCGACGCTGTTCAAATTGCGCCTGCCTGCTGCAATGCCTTTTATTTTCAATGGGCTTAAGATTGCGACCACTTTGGCGCTGATCGGGGCCATTGTTGCTGAATTTTTCGGCTCTCCCACTGTGGGTATGGGCTTTCGTATCTCCACTTCGGTGGGGCGGCTTGCACTTGATATGGTGTGGGCTGAGATTGTTGTCGCGGCAATTGCGGGGAGCGCGCTTTATGGGCTGGTGGCATGGATCGAGGGGCGGGTGACATTCTGGCACCCATCGCAACACAAGTAACGGGATTGAGCCCCGCTAAGAGGGCAAAATAAACTGACTAGGAGGTCAAGAATATGAAGAAGTTAATGATGGCGGCAGCCCTTGCCGCAGGACTGGGCGGGGCTGCATACGCGGATGAAGCCAATGATGTGACACTGCAATTGCAGTGGGTCACGCAGTCGCAGTTCGCAGGCTACTATGTGGCGCTTGAAAACGGGTACTATGAAGCGGAAGGGTTGAATGTCACGATCCTGCCAGGTGGCCCTGACATCGCACCGCCACAGGTGCTGGCTGGCGGCGGCGCGGATGCGATGCTGAACTGGATGCCATCAGCACTGGCCGCGCGCGAGCGTGGTTTGCCTGTTGTGAATATCGCCCAGCCGTTCAAGACATCCGGCCTGATGCTGACCTGCTGGAAAGACACCGGCATCGAGAGCGTGGAAGACTTTCGCGGCAAGACCATCGGCGTTTGGTTCTTTGGCAATGAATATCCCTTCCTCAGCTGGATGAGTCAGGCGGGCATTCCGACAGATGGTAGCGAAGACGGTGTTGAGGTTCTGCGGCAGGGCTTTAACGTCGATCCCCTTTTGAACCGCGAGGCCGACTGCATTTCGACCATGACCTACAACGAATATGGTCAGGTGCTAGATGCCGGTGTGTCCGAAGATGAACTGGTGACATTCAAGTACGAGGATCAGGGTGTCGCGACCCTTGAGGATGGCATCTACGTGCTGGAAGAGAACCTCGAAGATCCGGTGTTTGTTGATAAGATGGTGCGCTTTGTCCGCGCTTCGATGGAAGGCTGGAAATGGGCTGAAGCGAACCCCGAGGCAGCGGCTGGCATCGTGCTGGACTATGATGAAACCGGCGCACAGGGTGAGGCCGCGCAAATCCGCATGATGGGTGAGGTGGCCAAGCTGACTGCGGGGTCGGATGGATCGCTTGATCCGGCAGATTTCCAGCGCACTGTAGATACGCTGCTTGCCGGGGGCTCGGATCCGGTTATTTCCCAACAGCCAGAGGGTGCTTGGACCAGCGTGATTACGGATCAGGCGCTGAACTAAGCATATTACAGACGTAAAAGAGGGCCCTGGTAGAAATGCCGGGGCCTTTGCCTATTTGCGTGGCGCTTCACAAAGGTTTGACGATGGGTGGGGCATGTGACCTGCGACCGCATCTCGGAATCGCAAGCGGACGTGCTATATGCAACACATGCCTAATAGCAGATGCGGAGATTTCACATGAAGACTTCACCGATGACCAGACGCGCGGCACTTGCCTTGGGTGGTGCCGCTGTTTTGACACCGGCCTCGGGGCTGTTACGCCCGGCGCAGGCTGCCGGATTGGCGGCGACACCAACCATGCGCGGTGGGTCGAATAACTATCGCCCCGATGCCCCGATTGTAGAGCGTATCGGCGGCGGCGGCTTTTGGATGACGGGTACGGTACGCCGTGCCGGTGACGGCGCGCCATTGGAAGGTCAGCGCATTCAGATGTGGGCGCATACGACCGAAGGGCATGAGCGCGATGCGCATAGCCACGGAGCCACGTTGACGGATGCGAATGGGGTATTCCGGATGGATATGCCACAGATCGTGCCTGCGTTTGGGCAGGCGCATGGGCATTTGGCGTATGACAGCCCAGAATTTAAGACCGTGTTCCTGCGTCCGCTGTTGGCCAGCCCGAGTGACACCACCCTGAACGTCGAATTTGTGCTTGAACCTGCGTAGCCGCCTGCGCACCGTCCTAATTTGGGGTGCTCTCGTCTCTGCGGTCCTCGTGCCTATTCTTGCGGCGGCGGCCAGCCCTCTGCTGCAATGGCGTGAGCCGATTTACATCGTTGCAGGGTTTGCGGGTATCCTTGGTATGTGCTTGATGCTGGTACAGCCGCTTTTGGCAATTGGCGTGATGCCGGGGGTGCCCTTGCAAACCAGCCGAAAGGTGCATCGCTATGGCGGCGCTGCCCTTGTCTTTGCGGTTGTCCTGCATGTCGCAGGTCTTTGGGTGACCAGCCCACCTGATGTGATTGATGTGCTATTGTTCCGGTCACCAACGCCCTTTGCGATCTGGGGCGCCTTGGCGATGTGGGCAGTCTTTGGCGCGGCTATGCTGGCCTTGTTGCGCCCGCGCCTGCCTTTGCGGCTGTGGCGTTGGGGTCATACGGCGCTTGTGACGCTGGCGGTGGTTGGCACCATTGTGCATGCCGTACAGATCATCGGCGCGATGGAGCCTGTGACAAAGGCGCTGCTGTCGCTAGCAGTTGCCGCCGCTTTGCTCACCGCTATTGCACGACGCAAAGTTTGGGCTATGGGCCTGCGTGCGCGGCGAAGCTAGCCCAGGCCATTCATATCTTTGTAGGTTGGCAAAAGATCACCGGGTGCTGGCGTTGCGTCGTAAACCCCGCGTCCGATGGCGCGGCTAAGGCAGACCGCACCGGCAGCCGCAATGTCGCGGAACCGCGTCTGATCGACGGTCGCCCCTTCACCTGTCGCCACAGCAAATACCAAATCACCATCCAGGGGCGTATGTGAAGGTACAATCGCCCGCGCCATTCCATCATGCGCTGTCACAGCAAGCCGGTGGCATTGCGTTTTGGTCAGCGGTGCATCTGTGGCAACAATGGCGATCGTTGTGTTGGCCCCTTCGGTTGCGTGCAGCATCATGGCCTTTTCTTTGCGGCTTGGCTCTGGGCTAACGTTACAGCTGCTTGTGTCTGGGCCGATGTCGCCAAACTCTGCATCCATCTCAAACGGTGCAGCCCAGAAATGCCGGTCCCCTGGTGTTGTCACGCTGCCAAGTGCGTTCACGACAACAAGCGCGCCTATCGTGGTCCCATCCGGCAGAACCATCGAGGCTGACCCCAAACCGCCCTTTTGCATCGCGGTCATTGCACCCATTCCCGCACCCGCTGAGCCGGTTGCAAACTGCTCAGACGCGCTTTGCAGCGCGTTTCGCCCCAGCGCACGGTAGGGGTTTTCATCCCAATCCTTGGCACCGCCATTGATCAGATCAAAGATGATCGCACCCGGCACAATGGGGATATTCATCGCCCCCACCGGAAACCCCCGCCCCATCGCGCGCAGCCCGTCCATGACACCAGAACAAGCATCAAGCCCAAAAGCAGAGCCGCCTGACAGGACCAGAGCATCTACCTGTTGGACGGTCTTGTCTGGCGCAAGAAGATCGGATTCCTTTGTGCCCGGCGCACCACCCATGACATGCACGCTGGCTGTAAAGGGCCTGTCACCCACCAGCACCGTCGTGCCCGTCTTGATATGCTCATCCTGCGCATTGCCAACCCGCAAACCAGCCACATCGGTGATCAGATTACGCGGTCCTTTAGATGCAGCGGCCACCATCCACCTCCATTGCCACACCGGTGATCATGCTGGCCTCGTCCGAGCAGAGGAAACAGGCGGCGTTGCCCATATCCTCTGGCGTAGAAAAGCGCCCCAGTGGGATTGTTGACAGGAACTTGGCCCGCATCTCTGGCGTATCCTCGCCCATGAAAGACTGCAGCAAGGGCGTGTCACCCGCGACGGGGTTGATCGCATTCACGCGGATGCCGTTCGGTGCCAATTCCACTGCCATCGTCTTGGTTGCGGTTATCATCCAACCCTTAGAGGCATTGTACCAATTCAAACGGGGCCGGGGCGAAACACCGGCCGTGGAGGCGACGTTCAAAACAACCCCGGTGCTGCGTTTTTTGAAGTGAGGGATAAAGGCCTGCGCCATGAGGAAAACAGACTTCATATTCACGTTATAGACGCGGTCAAAGTCTTCTTCTGTCACATCCTCTAGTTGGTTGGGGAGATGCGTGACGCCTGCATTATTCACAAGGATGTCAAGCGGACCTTCAGAAAGGACGGTTTTGGCAAGGTTAGACACTGATTTCCCGTTGGACACGTCACACGCCACCGCGGTCCCGGCGACCTCATCCGCAATCTCCTGCGCGCCGTCCAGATTGATATCCACAACAAAAACATGCGCCCCCTCGGCCGCAAATTTACGTGCAATACCTGCGCCAAAGCCCGACCCGGCTCCGGTCACGATGGCTGTTTTGTTTTGCAGTCGCATGACACCCCTCCTTGTTGTCAGAAACGTAGCAACCCTTCGATCAGACCACCATGCCCAAGGTGGGCAACTGGGGTGCAGCCGCGATGAGGGATTGGGTGTAAGGGTGCTGAGGATTGGCAAAAACAGTCTCTGTTTCACCTTGTTCGACGATTTTTCCGGCCTGCATGACAATCACACGGTCCGTGACCGTGCGCACCACTGACAGGTCATGACTGATAAAGAGATAGGCCAAGGGCCGTTTGCGACAGAGATCCGCGATCAGATCAAGCACTTGGGCGCGGACGGACACATCAAGGGCCGACACGGCCTCGTCAAAGATGATCAGTTCAGGCGCAATGATCAGGGCGCGCGCGATGGCAATACGCTGGCGCTGGCCCCCAGAAAATTCGTGAATGTATTTGCCTGCATCATCGGATGAAAGGCCAACATCCTCTAGCGCCTTGGTCATCGCATCCCTGCGTGCTTGGCCGGTTGGCGGGGTTTCAAGCAGATGGAATGGTTCCGTGATCAACCGGTCAACGCGGTGGCGGGGGTTAAAGCTGCTATAGGGGTCTTGGAAGACGACCTGCATTTTGCGCCGCACCGCAAGGTTGGGATGCTTGCCCGTGAAAACGGGTTCGCCATCCAGCGTGATTTGGCCGCCTTGCACATCCTCCAGCCCCAAAATTGCCCGCGTTAGGGTCGATTTCCCGCAACCGCTTTCGCCAACCAGCCCGACCCGTTCGCCCTGATTGATCTGAAAGCTGATATCGTGCAGCGCGCGGAACGACGGGCGGGGGCCAAGAAGCGTTTGGCGTGCCATCGGATAGTCGCGGTGTACGTTTTTCACGTTCAGCATAGGGGCAGACTGCGTTGCTTCAGGCAGGCAAACTGCGTGTGTTGACGCCTCGAAAAGGGCCTTGGTGTATGGGTGCTCCATATTGGCTAACAGAGCTTGCGTTTGGCCGGTCTCTACCACCCGGCCCTTTTGCATGACGACGATTTTGTCCGCGATATCTGCAACAACGGCCAGGTCGTGGGTAATCAGAAGCAGCCCCATGTGAAATTCGCGCACAAGGTCACGCAGCAGATCGAGAATGCGCGATTGTGTCGTGACGTCGAGTGCGGTTGTCGGTTCATCAGCGATCAACAGCTTGGGCCGCAGGGCAATGGCCATGGCGATCACCACGCGCTGGCGTTGACCGCCAGAGAGTTCGTGGGGATAGCGTGTTGGCGCGACTTTGAGACCAACCCGTTGCAGCATGGCAGCGGCGCGCTTGCGGGCTGCCGTTTTGGTGGTCTTTTCGTGGATCAGAATGGTTTCAGCGACCTGATCTCCGATAGTTTGCACCGGGTTAAGGGCGGTCATGGGTTCCTGAAAGACCATACCCATCGTGTTGCCTCGCATTTTGCAAAGGTCTGGTTCGGTGGTTTGCAGAATGTCGGTTCCGTCCAAAAGAACCTCGCCTCTTGGTGCTGATCCGCGTGGCAAAAGCCCCATGACAGCAAGCGCGGTTATTGATTTACCCGAGCCGCTTTCACCGGTGATCGCGACGATCTCACCTTTCTGCATCGACAGGTCGATGGTGTGCAGGATTTCCGTCTCACCGATGGTCAGTGACAGATCTTTGATCGCAAGCAGGCTCATGTCCGTGCCACCCGGATGCGCGGGTCGAGCCAATCGCGCAACCCATCGCCCATCAGGTTCAGACCAAGGACCATCAGTAAGATCGCGAAGCCGGGTATAAGTGCTGTGTGTGGCGCGATGCTGACCAGCGTTTGTGCATCCGCCAACATACGTCCCCAACTGGCGGTTGGAGGTTGGGCGCCAAGGCCGATGTAGGACAAGGCCGCCTCAGCAAGGATTCCAAGCGAAAACTGGATCGTGCCTTGAACAATCATCAGGTTGGTGATGTTGGGCAGGATGTGTTCGATGGATATGCGTGTCGCCGATTTACCGCAGACGCGGGCGGCAAGGATGAAATCACGCTCCCACAGGGGCAGTGCCGCACCGCGTGTCAGCCGGGCGAAAACGGGGATGTTGAAGATGCCGATGGCGATAATGGCGTTAATGGCAGAGGCGCCAAAGACCGCCGTTATCAGGATGGCGATGACCAGCGAAGGGAAGGCGAAGACAAGGTCGTTGCCGCGCATAATCAGCTCATCCAGTAGCGATCCGTGACGTGCCGCCGCGATTAATCCCAACGGGATGCCGAGCGCCATGCCGATGCCGACGGCGACCAAAGCAACGGCGATGGAGGTGCGCGCGCCCATCATGATCATCGACAGGATATCGCGGCCGAAGTGATCGGTGCCTAGCAGGTTTGTGGCGTTGGGGGCTTGCAGCTTGTTGGGGATGTCGAGGGTTTCGATATCAGCAGGGGTCCAGACGAAAGATACCGCTGCCAGCGCGATGAACACCAGCGTCAGCGCAGTGCCGATGATCAGATTACGGCTCATGCCTTTGTCCTCAGCCGTGGATCGACAGCGGCATAGGCCAGATCGACGAGGAAGTTCACCATGATCACGGTAAAGACCAGCAGCATGACCACGCTTTCCACGACAATCAGGTCCCGCGCGCTGATGGATTGGAAGATGAGGCGGCCTAAGCCGGGCAGGAAAAACACCTGTTCGATGATGATCCCGCCCGCGAGCAGGAAGGAGAATTGTAGGCCGATGATGGTCAGTACCGGGATCAGCGCGTTGCGCACCGCGTGTTTCCATAGCGCTTGGCGGCGCGACAGGCCCTTCGCGCGGGCGGTGCGGATGAAGTCTTCCCCCAGCATATCGAGCAGAGACGAACGCATGACGCGGGCGAGGATCGCTGCCTGCGGCAGGGCGAGTGCGATGGCGGGTAGGGTCAGGGATTTGATGGCTTGGAATGGGTTGTCCCACCCAGGAAACCCACCTGCCGAGAACCAGCGCAGGTTGATCGCGAAGATCAGCACGAGAATCATCGCGAACCAGAAATTCGGAATCGCAACGCCCAGTTGCGTGGCCCCCATAATAGTGATGTCACCTGCGCCGCCACGGCGGCTGGCGGCATAGATGCCTGCGGGGAAGGCGATGAGGGTTGAGAGGATGAGCGCGTAGATGGCTAAGGGGAGTGAAACCCAGATACGATCGTTGATCAGTTCAGATACAGGGGTTTTATAGGTCCATGATTGGCCAAAATCGCCACGCAACAATCCTGTGATCCAGTCCAGATACCGGGTGACCAACGGCTGATCGAGACCCATTTCGGCACGGAGCGCTGCAATCGTATCGGGCCGCGCGTTGACGCCCAGCATAAAGGCTGCCGGATCGCCGGGGATCACCTCGATCACGCCAAAAATCACGACGGAGGCGACGATCAGGCTGATGATCAGAGAGGTGAGGCGGCCCAGCGCATAGCGGGTCATGGGTGATCTTCTTCCAAGGCTTCGGCGAAGTTGATCTCGCCTTTGGGAACTGTGCCATCGAAGGAAATGAACAAAATGTATTTGGGGTTCAGGCCGCTGTAGGTCAACGCGTGGTCGTTCGAGAACCCCATCGGGCGATAAACATCAGGGTTCCCGGTCAGAACACATCCAGCCGCACCCAGCTTGCGCAACATATCAAGGCCAGTATGTGCCAACTTGGACCCTAACCCTTGCCTTTGCCTATCGGCACGCACCGAGATGGGACCAAGCCCGTACCACGCGCCTTCGGCGTTACTGATTTTGGCCGGAGAGAAAGCGACATGGCCGATGATCCCGTCCTGGTCGGCTACCAAAGACAGCGTTAGGTCACCGTCCTCGCGCAGTTGATTGACGATATCCGGTTCGCTGCCGTCGCTAAAGGACATCGGCGCGAATGCATCGCGTGTCAGCGCATAGATTGCTTGATGATCTGCGTCAGTTTCTAACCTTATAATCATGCAGTCACCCTCTTGCCGTGTCGCCTGCGAGGTGTCAGAACAAACGCATTCTCAGGGCGGGGCGGAATTCCCCACCGGCGGTATGTGTTTAACGCACGAGCCCGCGAGCGCCTTTCATGCGAAAGGGTCAGCAGATCAGGTGAGACGCCTGAGCCGACGGTCATAGTCCGGATGAAAGAGAATGCGGAGCGTTGTGTGCCTGTAGGGTGCGCTGCGTGCCGTGTGATGCCTTGGGTGACGTGTCGAAACCAAAAGGAGATCACAGTATGACACTTCCCCAGTTTGCATTCATCAAAGCGGGTTGGCATGCCGATATTGTGGATCGCGCGCTTGATGGATTTTTGAGTGAAATATCTGCCGACCAAGTGACTGTCTACGACGTCCCCGGCGCGTTCGAGATGCCAATGCTGGCGCAAAAGCTGGCGTTGACGGGCAAGTTCGATGCAATTGCTTGTGCCGCCTTGGTCGTTGATGGCGGAATTTACCGGCATGATTTTGTGGCCAGTGCTGTCGTTGATGGATTGATGCGCGTCGGGCTGGATACCCAGGTACCGGTGCTGTCGGTCAGCCTGACGCCGCATCAGTTTCAGGAAACCGATCACCATATGACGATCTTCCGGAAACATTTTGTGCAAAAGGGTGCAGAGGCGGCGCAGGCCGCCAAGGCCTTGGTTGATATCAACGGTGTCAAAGCGCGCGCAGCATAACGGGCTACCCCCAATATAACGGGGGCATTCCCCTAGTTGCTCCAGCTGACGCCAGTCAGATCAACGGCGGCTGTCGGCTGATTGACCCAAAGCCCTGTAATCTCGGCCTTGGCCACTGTCGCAATTGCCAGTTCAAAGAGGTATCCATTGACATAATCCTCAGAAATGATGGCTTGCGCCTGCGCGAGCAAGTTGCTGCGCATGGCAGGGTCTGTTGTCGCATTTAGGGTCTCCATCAGATCCTGAAAGTCGGGGTTGTCGTATTGAAAGTAGTAGTCGGGGTTGGCGTAGATGCCGATATCCATCGGTTCTGTGTGGCTGACGATGGACAGCCCAAAGTCCTTGTTGGTGAAGACCTCTTCAATCCACTGCGCCCATTCGAGGTTGGTGATTTCAGTCTCAATCCCCACAGCGCGTAACTGGCTGGCGATAATCTCACCCCCGCGTCGGGCATAGGAAGGGGGTGGAAGTTTCAGCGTGGTTGTAAAGCCGTCTGAAAAGCCTGCCTCAGCCAGCAATTCGCGGGCCAGATCGGGATCGTGCTGTGAATTGCCCAGCAAATCGACGTAGTCGGGGTTGTGGGGCGCGAAGTGCGTGCCAATCGGGGTGCCTAGCCCGAACATTGCCCCGTCGATGATCGCTTGGCGGTCAATGGCATGCGCCACAGCCTTGCGCACGCGTATATCGTCAAAAGGGGGCATCATGTTGTTGGTCGACAGGATCGTTTCGCCCTCTGTGTTGCCCACAAGGACCTGAAAGCGGGGGTCTGCCTCAAACTGAGGCAGGTTTTCGGGGGCGGGGAAGCCGATAAAGGCGTCTACATCCTCGGCCATCACAGCAGCGAAGGCGGCGGTCGGGTCTGCGATAAAGCGGAAGGTGGCACTCTCTAATGCAGGCGCTGGCCCCCAGTAGTCAGGATTGCGGGTCAGCTCCAACCGGTCGCCCTGCACCCAGTCGGTGAAGGTGAAAGGGCCGGTGCCGATGGGGTTGGAGGCGATGGTGTCGATACTTTCGGGTGCTACGATGACCGCATCGCCCCAGGCCATGTTGAACAGAAAGCTGCCGTTGGGTTGGTTCAGCGTGATCTGCACGGTCAGCGGGTCAACCACGGTGACGTCTGCGATCCCGTCAAACAGCGCCTTTTGTGCGTTGGTGCTATCTTCGGCCCGCGCCCGATCAAGGCTAAATTTGACGTCCTCGGCATCCATGGTGGTCCCGTCATGGAAGGTGACGCCAGAAGCGAGGTTGAAGGTGTAAACCAGCCCGTCGTCCGAAATATCCCAGCTTTGCGCCAGTCCACGGATAATCGCGCCATCGGCGTCGAAGCGGGTGAGGCCTTCGAAGACATTGGCATAAAGCACGCTATCAATCGCCTGTGCCGCACCGCCGGTGGGATCAAGGTTCGGGGGTTCCAATTGGATTGCCACGGTGATGCTGTCTTGGGCCAATGCGCCAGATGCGCAAAGAACGACAGCAGTGGATGCGGCGAGTTTCTTGATATGATGCATGATGTCCCCCTACTGCTGGGGGAAGTGTTGACGGAATGCGGGCTCAAATCAATAGCTGGAGTGTCATAGATAAAATAGGTCTCTCGCGCAGCGATGCAATCTGAGGGGGATTGCCGCTACGCCAGTTGCATGTCAGCGTGTAAAAAAGAGAGACCCAAGACAAGATGAATTGAGAGGATATGTACTGTTGCTTTCGATAGTTCGGCTTCTGTTGATAGCTTGCGTCTGGATTATGACGATGGTCATGCCAGCCCTGTCACAGGGCCAATGGAATGATGTCTCAGACCGCCTAGACGGTGTTCAAAACTGGGAAGAACTTTGTACGATTGAAGACTGTAGCCAGTTCCCTGAAGGCTACGCGACGCAGGTCATTGGTCCGGAAATCTACTATTTTTCGCACTACTCCATACTCACTGAGAAGCCGCCAGCAGTGTACAGTATTCGCCCCCAGCGGTTTGTTGACCGTGACGTAAGCGGCGAACTAATACGGTCATTTGATTACTCAGACACGATGCGATTGCCATGGTGCTGCTACTATCTGATGTCTTTCTTTGATCTGGGTGAAGACTTCCCAGCTATTGGGAAGTTTGAGCCTAGAGATAAGATTGTATCTGCAACCGTAAAACTTGTTAGTTGGGACGCTGGGGATGGTTCAATCACTTCAATTAGGCGCATGATGCGAATTGATGAACCGTATGGCTCCCCTCCACCTACTTTTGATGAGATTTTTCTAGATGAGCTTGACTCTCTTAACGACGATTTTTGGTTGATTGATTTTCAACCCGCAAGCGCAGACAACATACCGCCTCGATATTTTTTTATTTCGAAACGCAGACTTTTTAATGACCGGTTCATTGCAGGCGGTTGCTATAGAAGATGTAGCTTTTCGACCGTAACCTTTGCGGAAGACGGCGATAATCGCAAAGCACGTTTTAGCGTGAGTGGACTTTGGATAGCTGAGACTGCTGAATTTCACTGCACTGAAGATGGGTCTGGCCGTGTGTGTAACGACGCACCGGAAGCCTTAAACCAGATAGACGAATTTCTTGAGCGGCTCGAATTACTCTTCCAAACGGCTCAGATGAAACCTGGATAAGGAAGATGCGCGTAGGTCGGTCGATCCACTGAGTAATTGGAGAACGGGTGTCAGTGTTTTTGACGTTTCGTCCCTCGCCTCCTTTTCTCTAGAAACACCTCCTCCCTCCTGCTAGGCCCCTGCCACCAAGACTGGAGCCCGCCATGAGTGCCACCGCCAAAAAACGTGCCCCGATGCCTGATGATATTCGCGCAGCCAAGGGCGGCACGCCGCTGGTCAGCCTGACCGCCTATACCACCCCCATGGCGCAGATGATGGATGCGCATTGCGACTTCGTGCTTGTGGGCGACAGCGTGGGGATGGTGCTGCATGGGCTGCCCTCGACCCTTGGGGTGACGATGGAGATGATGATCCTGCATGGGCAGGCCGTCGCGCGGGGGCTGTCGAGTGCAATGATGGTCATTGATATGCCCTTTGGGTCTTATGAGGAAAGCCGCGAGCAGGCGTTTCGTAATGCCGCCCGGTTGATGGCGGAAACGGGGGCCGGGGCTGTAAAGCTGGAAGGCGGTGCCCATATGGCCGAGACGATTGCGTTCCTTGTCGCCCGTGGCATTCCGGTGATGGCGCATATCGGGCTGACGCCGCAGTCGATCAACACGCTGGGTGGTTATAAGGTGCAGGGCCGTGGCGATGCCCGCGATGCGGCATTGGCCGACGCTGACGCGGTGGCGCAGGCGGGGGCTTTTGCCGTGGTATTGGAAAAGGTGCCGCAGAGCTTGGCCGATGAGATCACCGCGCGTATCCCGATCCCCACAATTGGGATTGGTGCGAGTGCGGGATGTGACGGGCAGATTTTGGTCGTTGATGACATGCTGGGCCTTTTCACGGCGTTCAAAGCCAAGTTCGTGAAGCGCTACGCCCATCTGGGCGATGATGGTGCGGCAGCGATTGCAGCCTATGCAGCTGATGTGCGCGCCCGAACTTTCCCGGCGGCAGAACATGTCTTTGCGGATGAGGCTCCGTCGACATGATCGCACCCATTGAACGGCGCTTGGCGGGGCTGCGTCAGCAGACAGCACTTTGGCGTAAAGCCGATGAGACGATAGGCGTGGTCCCCACGATGGGTGCGTTGCATCAGGGGCATCTGTCACTGGCCCGTGCGGCACGCGAGAAATGTGACCGCGTGATCGTCACGATTTTTGTGAACCCCAAGCAGTTTAACGACCCTGATGACCTCAAGAACTATCCGCGGACAGAGGATGAGGACGCACGCAAACTGGAATCCATCGGCGTTGATCTGATCTATGTGCCAGAGCCGGATCAGATTTACCCTGACGGTTTTGCCACCACTGTTTCGGTGGCAGGCCTCACTGATATGCTCTGCGGTGAAAGCCGTCCGGGGCATTTTGATGGGGTGGCAACGGTGGTGTCTAAGCTATTCACACAAACCTCTGCCGATTATGCGTTCTTTGGCGAAAAGGACTATCAACAATTACAGATCGTGCGCCGGATGGCCCGCGATCTGGATTTGCCCGTTGAGGTCGTTGGGTGTCCAACGATCCGCGAAGACGACGGGTTGGCGATGTCTTCCCGCAACCTGCTGCTATCGGATCGGTCACGAGTTTATGCGACAATGTTGGCCGAGGTGATGGAAGATATGCGGCAGAAGTTGCAGGGCGGGGCATCGATGGCCGCTATCTTGCCGGACGCCAAGTCGCGGATCATGACCGCCGGGTTCAACAAGATCGACTATCTGGAACTACGCGACGGCGATGACCTTTCCTTGCTGGAACACAGCAAACCAGACGCACGCCTTTTTGCAGCGGCGTGGCTCGCAGGTGTGCGGTTGATTGATAATATGGCGGTTTAACAAGCGTGGTTGGTTAAGATGTCCGCTTTGCGGGACAAACCGTGCCTTCGCTGCGGTTGCGCCAAAGACCGCTTCGCAAAGATACGCTGGCTCAAAGGACATAGTTTTGGCTGGTTTTCCTATATATAAAATATATAAAAAAGTAGGTTCAACAGGGTCCGTTAAATGCTTTCAAAGGAAATCACCGAACTTCTGCAAATTGAATACCTTGGCTTGTTCGAGGACAATCACCAGTGCATGCAAGTGTTGGCGCTCAAAAGGGACTCCGGCGATGCTGACACGCCGCGCGAGCTGACGCAGGGCCATATCTTCGACTTAAGTCCGGATTTGTTTATCTGGGTGACGCAGCAACACATCAACAACAACACCGCGTATCTGGTTGCAAAAGATGTGATGTCCAACATTTCCACCGCCGGATTGTCGGGCAGTTACGGCGAAATCGTAGATATGTTGGCTGCGGCCGGACATGAACATCGGGCAGCGCAAATCTGGCGAGCCGATGTGGCAAGCCATATCGATGTGTTCCGAGAATTTCTGCGGGCGCGAAAGGCGGTCGACAGGTATAATGGCTTGTCGGAAGCCCAGCGAAAGAAGGCTACGCCAGACAGGTTCCAAAAAGAGATGGCTGAAGACTTTTCGTCGAAGAAGCAGATCGCCCTTGACGCGGTGCACGCATTCGAACGCTGGGCGTCTCGCTACGGCGTTGCCACACTGCACAGCGCACAAATCGAACTCTGGAAAGAAGAGATACAGAGCGAGAAAAAACCCAAGCTGCCCGCGCCTGATAAGTCGCCAATGTCTGAAGAATTATTTTGGGAAATCATCGCGCGCGCGCAACGCGAATCTGAGAGCGAGACGGCGCTGAAGATCGAAGACCATCTTGTCACTTACTCAGGCAAGGCAATTCGAGATGCAGGCAAGATGCTGCAATCATGTCTCGCTGCGGCCCACCGTGAAGACATCTGGGCTCTCGCCTACTTAGTGTGTGACGGGTGCTCAGACGATGCGTTTGAAGATTTCCGCTGTTGGATGGTCCTACGCGGCCAAGCCATGTTTGAAGATATCATCAAGGCCCCCGATCTGTTCGACCCCAAACGCGCAGACGGTGCAAGTTTTGCCGCTGCGGGCAGTGTGATGTCCGCATTCGAGAATGCCTATCTGTCCAGAACCGGCAAGCCACTGATCCTTCCAAAAGGCAAGCGCCCACTCTTGAAGCCCGACCAGGAGAAGTTTGTTGACCTTCTTCCCACGCTCTCGGCCAAGTTGGGGCGCGTCTAGATCGGACAACCGTCCAAAGACTGAACTAGGCAACATTGGTGCAACCAGCAGCATCGGTGACTCTGGGCTCACTGCGAACCTCAGCCGCAAAGTGTTCCGAGGGTAGCAAGGCGGGACAAACAGGACTTTGGATTTTCGACCTTCGCTGACGCAGCATGGGGTCGCAGCTGCAGCGCGCTTTCTGTTGCGATGCAGCGTATTTCACCGAGGCAGTCGTTCACCGGCGCCGATCAGTCCCGAACCCAAACTGCGCTTTCGCTGCTGGCGGCTTGAACCTTCGAGATGTGGGACGAAACTACCGTTCGTGAAAGTCAGATGAATGTCCGCTTCACTATTCTCTAGCTTCGGTAACGAAGCACCTGCAACCTTTCCCCATTTGGCTCGGCACCGAGTTCGCCGACCAAAGACTGCGCCGTCACAGTGGAGCCGCCCTTTCTAGCGCCAGAACCGCATCCGTGACATGCGCTGTTTGGCCATCAGGACCTTTTGCGTCCCGGTGAAATGGTCCCGCGAAAACCTGCTGCCACTCCGCCAAATCAAGGCCGATTTCTGCGAGGCGATCCTCGGCCGTGATCTCTGGTTCACTGGGGTCGCTCCATGACCACGGCGCATAGGTCTGATGCATCGCGATTCCGCGCGCGCAACATAGCGTGCCGCCTCACCGCCACCAGTAGAATGGCCGATGTGGACTGCATTGGTCAGGTCCAGCGTGTTGACCAGTTCCGCAACATCGGCGGCATAGGTGTCCATGTCGTGGCCCAGATCGGTTTGGACAGAGCGTCCGTGTCCGCGGCGGTCATGGGCAATGACGCGATATCCTTTCGAGGCGAAGAACAGCATCTGTTTGTCCCAGTCATCGCTGCTTAACGGCCAGCCGTGGTGGAACACGATGGGTTGGGCGTCTCTCGGACCCCAGTCTTTGTAGAAGATTTCGGTGCCGTCGGTTGTTAGGAAGGTAGACATTTCTTGAGCTCCTTTCAGGTCGATTTGAGGTTGTGCGAACGCGAGGGTTGGCAGGAAGGGTACTGCGGAAGCGGCAGCACTTGTCAGCCGCAACTCCCGTAGGTTCGGTCCGGGTTGGTTTTGGGTGAGTTATGTCATGTATGTGCCTTTGATGGGGGTCCGTCAGGCGGCGACCTGCACGACCATCTCGACCTCAATCTGAAGGTCGGGGCCGGCCAGCGCATCGACACCGATGCCGGTCAGGCTCGGTTGTGCGCCATTGAGGAAGCGTAAGATGCCACCCATGGCGATCTCCTGCGTCTCGTCCCGCAGATCGGTAATGTAGATGCGCATCTGGACGATATCGTCGGTCGTTGCCTGAAGTGCATCCAAAGCCCCCTGCAGGTTCTCAACAACAATTGCAGTCTGCCCGGCCAGCGATGTCGGTACGGGGGCGCTGTCAGCGCGCCAAGCCACCTGACCAGACACGAAAGCCAACGGTCCGGGATGCACGATAGAGATTTGGGAATACCCGACCTTGCCTGCATCCGGCAGGGCGGGCGGATTCATACGATCAATTGAAGCGGACATGTGTTTCTCCTTTCACGTGTTGTCACGTCCAAGAAGTTAGGCGCACCAGACGGCGAATAGGGTTCACTTCAGAAGCGAACCATGTGCTACAATAGAAGCGCCATGATCGGATCAAAGGTGAATGATATTCTTGTGTTTCTGTCCGTCGTCGAAATCGGAAGTTTCGTCGCCGCTGGCAAAACGTTTGGGTTGTCACGCTCAACAGCGGGGAAAGCGGTTGCACGGCTTGAGGAGGGATATGGCGTCCGACTTTTGAACCGCACAACGCGTGCGCTTGATCTGACGGAGGAGGGCCGCAGCCTTTATGAGCATGGACAGGCCGTCCGAGCTGCAATCGAGGCTGCTGACGAAAGTGTCGCGGGCGATCCGAAAACACCGCGCGGAACATTGCGGATCACAGCACCCGACGGTCTTGGCCGCCGCCTTCTGCTTCCGACGGTCTATCGCTATCTTGAGCACTGGCCAGAAACGCAAATCGAGATGAGCCTGTCGGACCGGGTCGATAACGTTGTTGAAACAGGCTTTGATTTGTCGGTCCGAATTGCTGTGAACTCGCCCGAACAGGGTTTCGTTGTCCGGACGCTTTTGCGCAGTGAAACAGTGCTTTGTGCCGCCCCGTCCTATTTTGAGGCGCGCGATAGGCCCTTGAACGCGGAACAATTGAGCCGTCATGACCTTTTGATGTTTGCCAGCGGGCACGAGCGGCAAAGCTGGGTGCTGGAGGAGGACGGGACTTCGTTTCGTGCCCAAGGCCGCGTACGCCTGAGATGCGACAGTGGCGAGGCCCTGCGCGATGCGGCCTTGGCCGGGCGCGGCATCGCGTTGCTGACCCGGATCATGGTGGGCGACGACATTGCGGAAGGCCGACTGGAACATGTTCTGCCGCATGTGGCGTTTGGTACGGTTCCTATCGTTGCCCTATATCCGCATAGACGCCTTCTGGACGCGCGGGTCCGCCGCTTCATTGACATGCTGAGCGAAGACCTCGGACAACGCCGCGCTGATTAGGCGTTTTTGGGGGTCGCCATCCCGCGATCCGCATCGACTGCACCAAACCGCAATCCGTTTATCAGGAGATCCACCATGCGTCGAATATGGGCTGCGCTATCCTCGCCAGATGCAACCGAAAGGTTTCCGATTGCCCGCAAAAGGTCGTAGGGGTCTGTGCTGTCGTTGATGTCTCCGGCTTTTGCGGCCCGATCCAGCAACGCGGCGAGGGCAGGTTCGAAGTTTTCCCGAAAGTAATCCGGCAGTGTCGCGAAGGCGGGATCGCCAGAATGCAGCGCTGATGCGAGTCCCTTTTTGGTCGCGATGAACTGCGTATAGCGATGCAGCCACAAAGACAAAGCTTCGCACGGGGGATGCGCGTCTGAAAGCTCTGCCGCTTCGGCCACACAGGCGTCCACCTCTCGACGAAAGACCCCGGCGACCAGATCGGCGCGTGTTGGAAAGTTCCGGTATACGGTGCCGATTCCCACCCCGGCGGCCTCGGCGACCTCCCGCACTGGAGCATCCACACCGGATGTCGCAAATACTTTCTTGGCGGTTTCCAAAAGAGTATCCGTGCTGCGCTGTGCATCAGCCCGCACCTTTTTTCCCTTGGTGGCCAGCGGCTTGGCTGCTTCGGTTGTGGCTGTCTTTTCCTGGCTCACACGACTCTCCAATCACAAGAAACGGAACGATCGTCCGTTTCATATTGACATACGGAACGCTGTTCCGTATATGAATTCGGATCAGCGTTCCGTTTAATAACTCAACGCTGCGCTTATGACCAGAATTTTCAATGGAAAGGATAGAAGATCATGTCTGTATCAGTTCAAACGACACCCGCCATCATCACGTTCGGTCCAATCGCCTTGCCCGCCCCTGACCGGGGACAGGACCTCCATCTTCGTGTTTCAGCTCCGGCAGTTGGCGACGATTTGCCCGTTATTCTGATGGCGCATGGATTTGCAAAATCCCTGCGCGACTATGCTCCGCTGGTGGATTTCTGGACGGCACACGGCTTTGCGGTGATCCAGCCGACATTTCTCGACTCTGCCACGCTCGACCTTGCCCCCACTGATCCAAGAACGCCTGACATATGGAAGCATCGCGTCGCGGATATGAAACGTATTCTCGACGATCTGGATCAGATCGAAGACGTCGTTCCACAACTCAAGGGGCGGCTCGACCGGACCCGGATCGCCGCCGTTGGCCATTCCTACGGCGGGCAGACCGTCGGGATGCTGCTTGGCGCGCGTGTTATCGGTTCTGATGGCACTATCAGCGAGGACATGTCGGATCCACGGATCAAGGCCGGAGTATTGCTTTCGACAACCGGTCTAGGCGGTGAGTTCCTGACACCGTTCGCAGCAGAACATTTCTCATTTATGACGCCCAGCTTCGCGGAATTAACCACGCCAGCGCTGGTCGTCGCAGGGGATAAGGACGACTCGCCGCTCAGCACACGCGGGCCGGATTGGTTTACGGATGTCTACAAACTCAGCCCCGGTGCCACGGCTTTGGTCACATTGTTTGGTGGCGAACATCTGTTGGGCGGGATCACCGGTTACGGTGTGACCGACACGACCGACGAAAGCCCGGCGCGCGTCTCCGCCGTCCAGGAACTGAGCACAGCCTATCTGCGCACAGCGTTATATGATGACGACACTGCCTGGCTTGAGGCCACGAAAGCCGTCGCCGACAGCCCTGATCCGCAAGGCCGTATCGAGGAAAAGTCGGCAATCACGACGCCCGAGGTAGCGGAGGCGCTCTAGTGCCGTCAAGCCTCGCCCAATGCAAACCCACAGTACACAAAAGGAAAATGGAGCCATGAACAACCTCATCACCGATGCCCGCCACATCCCCATCAATGAAGCAACCCAGACCATTTCTATCAGCCCGGTAGTTTTGCAGGCCCCCGATCGTGGCGTGCCACTGGAAATACGCATCACGGCCCCTGTAGCGGGTCGCGATCTGCCGATCATCCTGCTGTCGCACGGGCATGGCCCGTCCCTCTATATCCCGTCAAAGGACGGTTATGGCCCGTTGGCGAACTTCTATGCCGCACATGGGTTTGTCGTGATCCAACCGACCCATGTGAATTCAAAGGTCGCCGGATTGGCCTCTAACGCGCCGGATGGCCCCTTGTTTTGGCGCTCGCGTGTTCAGGACATGTCGATGATACTGGATCACCTTGACGATATCGAGGCATCGGTGCCGAGCATCGCCGGGCGCCTTGATCACAGCAAAACCGCTGCGGTCGGGCATTCCCTTGGCGGGCAGACCGTCGGCATGTTGCTTGGCGCACGTTTGACCGATCCAAAAGACCCCGCTGCGGTGGACGTCAACATGATCGACCCGCGTATCAAGGTGGGTGTCCTTCTCGCCGCGCCGGGAAACGGTGGCGACAGCCTCAGCGAGAATGCAAAGGAAAACTATTCGGCGCTGAACCCGGATTTCTCTCATATGACCACAAAAACACTGGTGGTCGCAGGTGACGCCGACTTGGCCGCGCATCTCACTACGCGCGGCGCGGATTGGTACAAAGACCCTTTTCGCGAAGGTCCGGGTGCGGATGCAATGTTGACCCTGATTGGCGGCAAGCACGGGCTTGGGGGCGTCTCCGGCTATGACGCCAAAGAGACCAGTGACGAGGACCCGGATCGTCTGGCTGTGGTCCAGCGCATGACATGGGCTTATTTGCGTTCGGCGTTTGACGAAGAGGATCAAGCCTGGTCGGACGCCTGTCGCGCACTGAAGAGCCGCGCCAGCATCCACGGCTATGTCGATTTGAAGTAACGCAGACATTCAGGTGAGCTTTGGGTCCGGTGCTGGAGCAGTGCAATCGTCTCAGCGTCGCTTGTGGGACGTGACGATTCTGAACGTAAGACCATTAAGCAAACCTCCGGCAACTCCGCGAAGCGGACATTGGCTGCGATGCAGCATTTTGGAGATATGGACTCAAACCCGACATTTGCTGATGCAGAACCCGTCTATTCACTCAACAGTATCCGCCCCAACGCCCCTGCCATCACCTGTGCGCTGTCGATCATGTCATCGACCCCCACATATTCATCCGGCTTATGCGCCAGTTCCAATATACCCGGACCGTAGGCGATGCAGTTCTTGAGTTTCCCGATCCGGTCGATGTGCTTTTGGTCATAGGTGCCGGGGGAGGCGACAAACTCTGCCGGTTTTCCCAATACCTTTTCGATTTCTGCCGCCACAGTTTGCACCACGGGGGCCTCGCGGTCAGTCATCGAAGGCAGCACCACATTGATTTCGCGTAGGTCGTAATCAAAGCGGTCCCGATTGGCTTTCAGCCCCTCAAGCAGCGCTTTCACTTCACCGCGCACATCGTCTACGTTTTCCTCAGCGAGGAACCTGCGATCAATCACGATCCGGCAGCTATCTGGTACGCAATGCGCAGGCAGGCCGGTATAATCGTCCGGCTGTTCAGGTTGTCCGCCATGGATCGAATTGATGTTCATGGTCGAGGATCGCGCGCCTTCCGGCACCACCGGCATATCGGTCGTGCGGGCGGCCATGGCGGGGTAGAGTTTGTCTTCAAATTCGGTCAGTACGGCCCCCATGTGCCGGACCGCGCAATCGCCAAGGAATGGCATGGAGCCATGGGCGATTTCGCCGAAGGTTTCGATTTCCGCCCACCAGCCCCCGCGATGGCCAAGACAGACGCGGTCTTTGTTCAGCGGTTCAGGGATGATTACGTGCTGGACGCGTTTGGGGTCGAAGTACCCTTGCTCGGCAAGGTAGGCGACGCCACCGTAACCGCCGGATTCTTCGTCTGCGGTGCCAGAGATTTCGATAGCCCCGGCATAGTCAGGATGCGCCGCGATAAAAGCTTCACAGGCGACAATGGATGCCGCCAGCCCGCCCTTCATATCGCAGGCCCCCCGCCCATAGATTTTCCCGTCATTCAGCTCTCCGCCAAAAGGGTCTTTGGTCCATCCGCTGCCGACCTCAACCACATCGGTATGGCTGTTGAAATGCACGCAATCACCATGCCGCGCCCCTTCGCGTCGCGCGACGATATTCCAACGGGGGTACTTTTCGCTGTCGCCCGGCGTGCCATGCGCGCGGATCAGTTCGGTCACAAACCCCGCCCCCTGCAAACGTCGATCCAGATACTCGCAAATTTCGCGATAGCAATCACCCGGCGGGTTCAGCGTAGGAATGCGGATCAGGTCTTGGGTCAGGGCGATTAAGTCATCGCGCCTGCTTGTGATCTGTTCCGTTAACAGTTGCTGGTCGTCCATGGGTCGACTATCGACCAAGGGGCCTTAGTCTGCAATGGGCGCGTCGGGCCGGATCGGTTGTTGTAGCATGGAAGACAGGAAACCGGTGGTGATGACCTGCACCCCAAGCGAGGCACAGACCACCGACAGGGCTGCTGGGCGCACAATGTCGCTGGCCACCATATCGCCGAACCCTGTTGCGCCCCAGCTAAAGACACCTGCCAAAACTGCAATCAGCGCGGTCAACAACAAAAGCGCGCCGATAATGCAGGCATTATCAACCGAAATGCGGCTCTGGAACCGTTCATATCTGGGCGAGAGCGGCAGCAGATTGAACCTGACGGCGAATATGCGGGTGAGCAGGTGGAAACAGACCATCTGAAACCCTGTCAAAATCAACGCACTGGCCAGTATCATGGTCGCCAGATCAAAGCTGATGCCACCAATCGTGACGGGTCCAAACATCAATGCGGTAAAGCTGATCAAACCGGCCCCGAAAAGTACCAGTCCGGGGTAATAGAATAACCAGTAGGGCGCGAAAGTCAGTAGCAGTTTCAGGTGCAACCAGCCATCGCGCCAGCTGCGCAGATGCGGCGCGCGCGTCCGCCCGTCCGGTTTCAGCGTTGTTGGCACCTCCCGGATGTCGAGGCCGAAGAGCGTGGCGCGGATGACCATTTCCGACGCGAATTCCATGCCAGGGGTGTTCAGATGCAGCCCAAGGATCGCCTCGCGGGAAAATCCGCGCAGGCCGCAATGAAAATCGCCGACAGGGGTGCGGTAAAACACGCGCCCCACGGTTGAGAGCACAGGGTTACCCAAATAGCGGTGCAGAGGGGGCATTGCGTTCTTTGCAATCCCACCTTTAAAGCGATTGCCCATTACAAGGTCTGCCCCGTCACGCAATTGTTCTATAAAGGGATCAAGGTTGGAAAAGTCGTAAGAATCGTCACTGTCACCCATGATCACAAAGCGGCCTTTGGCATTTGCGATGCCGGCACCCAGTGCAGCACCATAACCTTTGACAGGCACGTCAACGACGCGCGCTCCCAGACCCTTTGCAATGTCCTGACTGCCATCGGTAGAGCCGTTATCCGCGATCAGTACCTCGCCTGCGACGCCCGATCGTTTGAGATAATCAAGGGCCTTGACGATGCAGGTCTCAAGCGTTTCAGCCTCGTCCAGGCAAGGCATCAGGATTGTCAGTTCAGTCATTTACATTCGCTTTGGTCGTTAGAGTGGTCTTGGGTACAGCTACTTGCCAAATAGGGCGCAATTCGGGCTGTGCTGCGATGCACCCTTGGCACAGCGCGACCTTTGTGCAACAGCCTTTTGTGTTAAAATGATGCCCTATTTCAAACATTGTTGCCGACTATGCACGGATGTTAAGCGCTTCACTGAACGATTTAGAGATTATCACACTTCATGACCCAGACCCCCGGATTACGTCTTTCGCTTGCGCACGGCCTTCGGGGAGTGGTCTGGCTGTCCATGCTTATTATCATTGTGAAGGCTGGTGTTGACGGGATGAAGCTTGGCCAAGGTTTCGCCAGTTTTGGCAATGACGATGTCATGCGCATGCTGTCGGTGCGCGATTGGGTTGCAGGGCAAGGCTGGTATGACGTTGCGCAGTATCGCTTGTTGCCGCCAGAAGGTGTGCCGCTGCATTGGTCACGCTATATTGATGTTGGCATTGCGGCGCTGATTGTTCCGTTTTCGTTAATCTTCCCAATGGACGTGGCCGAGATGGTGGCCGCTACGCTTTGGCCGACTTTGATCATGATCATTCATGTGCTTGCAGTTGCTTTTGGGACGCAACGTGTTTTCGGGCGTGTTCCGGCCTGTTTTGCGGTGTTGTGCGTGACGCTCTGGCCTTTAACCGCTGATTTGCATTCCAGGGCAGGCCAGCTTGATCATCATAATGTTCAACTCTTGATGATGGTGTTTCTGGCCTTCGCTGCGATCTGGCCGAGTCGGCCGGTTGGGGCGGGCGTTGTCGGTGGCATCGCGGCGGCGTTTTCTTTGGCTGTAGGGTTGGAAGCCCTACCTTTCATTGTGGGCGGTGGGTTGGCAATCTTTATGCGTGCTATATTTTTGCCATCACTCCAGACACGTATCTTGCTGTTCACTTTTTGTACGACTCTGTGCTTTGGGAGTATCCTCCTGTGGACCGGTCAAACGTTGCCGGCAATGTGGATGCAACAGGCCTGCGACCGATTGGGTGTTCAGACACTGTCATTGGTTGCTATTGCGGTGGTCGCGACTGTTTTGCCCACCTTGGCCCATCGTCGGTTAAAAGATGCATGGATGCAGATGGGTGCAGCTGTTGTGCTGACCTGCATTGGCGTTGTGGTTGCATGGCCTGTACTTTCGGGATGCTTGGCTGGACCATATGGTGCCTTGCCGGAGATCATTCAGGAGGCAATCAGAAACGATATCACCGAGGCAAAACCGGTGTTTGTCTACGCACAATCGCACCTGACGTTGACGCTGGTCTTCATGCTGCCCGTTATCGTGTCTTTTTTGGCCGGTAGCATCCTTTGGCTCTCATCATGCATATCCCCGAGACCACAAGATGATCAAAATCACGCGCTTGGTATCCTTCTTATTTTTTGTACGGTCGGCATACTGATGGTGTTTGTGCAGATGCGTACCGTTATCATCCTGGCTTCTGTTGTCCCGGTGATTGGCGGTGTCGTTGTATGGCGTTTGCTGAATAGCTACTTTGAGAAGCGCGACTTGACGCAAGGATTGTTGGCGATTGCTGTGGCTGCAATGATTGTTACGCCTGTGCAGGCGCTGAGCCCGCTTGGCCCACTTCTTGTTCAAGATACATCAGAGACCAGGGTGTCGCGTATAAATTGCCTTGAGCAGGCGTCTTTGACCGCCTTGAATGACGTACCACCCGGTGTGATCCTGACCCATTTGAATTTTGGTCCCGGATTGATTTGGGCAACCCATCACGACGGTCTATCGGCGCCCTATCACCGCAGTGCTGCCGCGATGTCCAACGGGATTTTACCGTTCCGTATGGAGAGTGCGGAAATGGCGGACTATGTTCGCGCAACCCCAGCCACACATCTTTTGATCTGCCGCGGCTACAACTATGAGGGTGACTTTGCAGACACCCTTGCCAATGGCGGCAGCGCGGATTGGCTACGTCCTGTTCCCCTTGATGACGACATCCAGATTCTGTTTGAAGTTCTGCGTGAATGAGCAAGCTGAACCAACTTTGGGCCTTCGTGCGTTTCCTTGCTGTCGGGGGTAGTTTCAGTCTTGGCTATGCCCTTGTCACGGCGGCGCTGATCAGTTTTGCGAATGCCCCGCCGCTGCCCACAAGCGTGATCGTCTATCTGCTGTGTATCCCTGCCGCCTTTCTGGCGCAAAGGAAGTTCGCCTTTCGGGGTCATCAATCAGGCAGGGCGGGTTTTTTGATCTATGGGGTGACGCAATTGGGCAGTTTGGTCATGGTCTCGACCATCACAAGTCGTTTGGTGACACGGAACTTTATGATCGATACGGGCCTGTTTTTGGTCATCGCAGGCACCGCCGCTGTTGTTAGCTATCTGATCTGTCGTTACGTGATTTTCAGGCCGCAGTCGGGGTAAGCCGTGCAACAAAGTGTATCTTGCGTCCGAACACTCAATTTAGTGGGGCAGGATAGAGTGGTACGTTCGCATTAAATGCATCTTCGCGAGGCTTGCCTTGTCAAACCACCGCTTTTAATTGTGGCGGTGTGGTGCTGTCACGCCCACTGATGATCCCCAAATTCTAATCAGCGTTGCAGAGCGTGGGTGAACATGTGGTTAACGTCAACGTTGAGCGTGCAATAAGTACAGGTTTTGGCAGAACTGTGGTGGATTGACGTTGCATTTTGGACCATCGTCGCGCTTATCTGCGCGGCGGTAAAGAATGGGACGCTTCAATGACTTACCTCTTGGGTGTTGATACCGGCGGGACCTATACCGATGCGGTGATCATAGATGAGGCGCGGGACTGCGTTGTCGCATCAGCCAAAGCGCTGACCTCGCGTCCTGATCTTGCCATTGGTGTGGGGGCTGCGATTGATGCTGCCATTACCAAGGCAGGTGTCGCAGGTGCAGATGTGGCGATGGTGTCCCTTTCCACAACATTGGCGACCAATGCGTTGGTCGAAGGTCAGGGTGGGCGTATTGCGCTGATTGCCATTGGCTTTGATGACGCTGACCTGACCCGCGCCGGCCTCACCGAGGCCCTGCGTGGTGACACGGTGATCCGTGTGGTGGGCGGTCATAATCACGCAGGATCCGAGGTGGCGACCCTTGATCTGGATGCGTTGGCGCGTGCGCTGGCAGACCTCGACGATGGGATTACGGGTTTTGCCGTTGCGGCCAGCTTCGCGACGCGCAACCCTGCGCATGAAGCCGCGGCCCGTGATCTGATCCGCCGAATGACCGACAAACCTGTCAGTTGTTCGCATGACCTGAGCCAAGCGCTGGGCGGCCCGAAACGTGCGCTGACCGCTGTGCTGAACGCCCGGCTGATCGGGATGCTGGACCAGTTAATCTCGGCTTGCGAGGATCATCTGACGCAGATCGGTGTCACCGCCCGCCTGATGATCGTACGCGGTGATGGCGCTTTGGTCTCAGCCGATCTGGCCCGTGAAAAACCGATTGAAACGATCCTCAGTGGTCCTGCGGCCTCTATCGCCGGGGCCAGTTGGCTCACCGGAGAAAGCGATGCGCTGATCAGCGATATTGGCGGAACAACCACGGATGTCTGCCTGCTGCGTGATGGGCGGCCCAAGATTGACCCGCAGGGTGCCCGCGTTGGTCCCTTTCGCACAATGGTTGAGGCCGTGGCGATGCGCACCACCGGTCTGGGCGGTGATAGCGAAGTGCATGTGGTGGATGGGTTGGAAGGCAGGTTGCGCCTTGGCCCGCGCCGGTTGATGCCTGTTTCGCTGGCGGCGTATCACCATCCCAAACTGGTGCATGCGGCCCTTGATCGGGCCCTGGCGCAGGATATTCCTGCATCGGACGGTGGCCAGTTTGTGATCCCACTTTGGACAGAGATGCCAGCCGGTTTGGACGCGCGTGAACAGGTCGTTGCGGGCAGGTTGGCAGATGGACCGCTGCGGCTGGGCCAAGCCGTGCACTCGCGCATGGAAAACCCGGCGCTTGGCCGTCTGCTGGGGCGTGGTCTTGTGCTTATGGCGGGTGTGACGCCCTCTGATGCGTCGCACGTGCTTGGGCTGGTGGATGCCTGGGATGGCGCTGCAGCCAGGAAAGCGTTGACCCTGTTCGCCCGACGTCGGACCGGGGCGGGGACGTCGGTAGCAAGCAACGCAGAGGCGCTGGCGAAACAGATCATTGATCAACTGACCGCGCAGACAGTGGCATGTCTCTTGCAGGCCGGGTTTGCCGAGGATGATCGCGACTGGGCTGACCCCACAACGCTGGCCCAACATCCGCTGACCATGGCGGGGTTGGATCGGCATCAGGGTGTCATGCGGATGCAGATGTCTTTGGGGGTGCCGGTGATTGGGCTGGGTGCATCTGCGGCGACCTATTACGGGGCGGTTGGTGCGCGGCTTGGGACTCGGATGGTTTTGCATGCAAATGGCGACGTAGCCAATGCGATTGGGGCTGTTGTCGGGCAGGTACGAATGCAGGCGACCGGCACTGTCACCAGTGCCGGCGAGGGGACATTTGCTGTACATCTGCCGGGTGGCCCCCAGACATTTGCGGACCGGGATGAGGCGCTGGGCAGGCTTGAAGCAGCGCTGCGAACCGAGGCGGAAAACCTTGTACGCGCGTCAGGTGTCACCGACATTCGGTTCACCGTAGACCGGGACATATCCGAGATTACGGTAGAAAACCGCAGGATGTTTATCGAGGCCACATTGCGGGTCGAGGCGAGCGGACGCCCGCGGATCGCGAGCGATGGGTAAATTTCAACCGTTCCATAGCACCGTATCCTCGTGGAACTGTGACCATGCGAACCAAAAGGCTTCGTGGCTGCCAAGGTCAGACCCATCGGTGCCTAAGGCCCTGATTCCGCCAGCGTCCAATTGCAGACGGACATTTTCATAGGTCACGCTGGCCCCGGACTGCAGTGCAAGCATGGCGGCACTGCGTTGAAATGCAACAGGAACGCCCGACGCTGTCACCACGCCGATCACATCTTCATGGACGGGCAGGCGTGGGTCCACATCACCGACTGGAAAGATCGGTCCGTTTGCATCGCGCCCATTGCGAAAATCGAAATTGCGACCGAGGGCGAGGTCTTCGATCAACACGGTGGTGTCGGGATGTGCGTTCTTCCATGTCCCCCAGTCCGTTGTGACAACAGTGGCTTGCTCAAGTTGCAAGCCACGCTCGGCCAAAGGCCCGGTCACGGCTTTGCCAAGAAACGTGTCAAATACTGAATAGGTGTTGATGTCATACATGACCTTGTTCGACCGGATCAGCAGGCCCGATGTGCGCAAGACGGGCCGTGCGACACCTGCAGGAAGATCATCAGTGAAATAGGCCTGTGCTGCGCCACACAGGGTGCAATAGGGAATGCCCAGATCACGGCCACCGAGCGTGTCATTGACCATTTCGCGCACTTCCATGATCTGACGTGGATAGGCACGGGATTGGCCATTGATCGTGATCCCAAAGACGATGGCGTCATCAGCTAGCCATGTGGCCTCTTGCGCGCCGATAACGTCGGGGTTGTCAGCTGCAGGGATGCAGTTGCAGGTTTCATCCGTCTGGTCGTAGGGGCGGTCATCAATCAGGACGCCACCCCAGGACACCAATCGCCAGTCAATGTCGCCGGGCACAAAGATACGTTCCCAACCCGGTACAAACTGGGCAAAGATCGCGCGCTTTGTATCAAGGTAGCCGGGATATGACGGGATGTCCCATGCGATCAGGTGATCGGTCACCTCGCCCCAGCGCTGCGGGGTTTTCAATTCAATATCCAACAGGTCGGATGCGGCATCAGCTAGTGCGGTGTCGAATTCGCGCCGCCACGTGAACCGCATCATATCGCTGATGATCCATGCCAGCCTCGGATCGCCGGACGTCGCAATTTCGGAAAGCGCGGTCTCTTGTTCCGGCCCCCAAAGCGATTGTTCCAGACTGTCGACAAAGACGATGCGCACCGCTTCTTGCAGGTTTTCCGAGATCGGACCATCGGGAACGAAGGGCGGTTGGCCAAACTCTGCAACGACATAGTCGGGCAGCGGGGTCGCACTCTGGGCTTGTGCCATATGGCTGGCCAGAAAGGACGTCACGATCAAGATAAGGGTGACACTCTGGCGGGCAAAAGAGGGAATGGAATATCTCATGGAAAAAACCTTTCGCAAAACGGAATGTACCAACGAACGCGCGTCGCACAAAGCTGCCGCAGAAGCCTGCCTTGAGCCAGTCACATCGGATCATCATTCGGTGAACGCTACAGACACTCACATTCCTGTCAGGTTGATTGCGTCAGAAGGGTGCTTCGTTCAAAAGGAGTAGACCTTGGGAGGAGGCCAGATGCTCGACCGTCACGCACGTCAATTGATCGACCCACCGCTGAACCAGATCGGTCGCGGTTTGGCGGCGCGTGGGTTTACGGCGGATGGGGTAACTTTGGTCGGGCTTGGCCTTGGTCTGATTGCAGCCTTGCTGATCGCGTTTGGCCAGTTTGCCCTTGCCCTTGTCCCACTGCTTGCCAGCCGTGTGGCTGATGGTCTGGATGGTGCTGTAGCCCGTGCAACGCAGAAGACAGACTTTGGCGGTTATTTGGATATTGCCGTGGATTTCCTGTTCTATGGCGCAATCCCAATGGCGTTCGTGATCTATGACCCAACGACGAATGGTGCCGCGGGGGCATTCCTGCTGGCGTCCTTCTACTTTAATGGCACCAGCTTTCTGGGCTATGCGATCTTGGCTGAAAAACACGGACATAAGACCGATGCGCAGGGTCAAAAGTCGCTCTATTATTCCAACGGCATTCTGGAAGGGACCGAGACGATCGTGTTCTTTGTGATCCTTTGTCTGCTCCCCTCTTATTTCTCCCCGCTGGCATGGGTTTTCGGGACCTTATGTTTTGCGACCGCCACACTGCGGATTTATGCCGCTAAACAAACCTACACGAACTGAAGGACCACCCCTATGAAACATCTTGCCGTATTGGCCGCATTGTTGGCCCCTGTGCCTGCGCTTGCCGACATTGATCCTGCCAACTGGGACGCGGTCACCGCAGAGGCCGAAGGCCAGACTGTATTCTGGAATGCATGGGGCGGGTCCACGACGACAAATGAGTTCCTTGCTTGGGTCGGAAGCCGTGTGATGGAAGATTACGGTGTCACGTTGGAACATGTGAAGCTGACCGACACGGCTGATGCCGTTACGCGGGTGCTGTCGGAAAAACAGGCTGGCGAAGATGACGATGGTGCCATCGACATGATCTGGATTAACGGTGCGAACTTTGCCGCGATGAAAGAGGCGGATCTGCTGTTTGGCCCCTATGCCGAACAACTGCCCAACTGGGCATTCGTCGATGTGGATGGCAAAACGGTACAGACTGATTTCACCGTGCCCACCGAAGGGTTCGAAAGCCCATGGGCGATGGCGCAAGTTGTCTTTGTCCACAACACAGCCGACATGCCTGAGAGCCTCGGATCGATGCAGGCTTTGCTGGAATGGACACAAGCCAACCCCGGTCGTTTCAGCTATCCTCAGCCGCCGGATTTTCTGGGAACAACGTTTCTAAAACAGGTGCTGGTCGATATTTTGCCTGACCCGGCCGTTTTGTCCGACCCTGCGACCGACGAAAACTACGACGAGGTCACAGCCCCGCTTTGGGCCTATCTTGACCAACTGACACCAAACCTGTGGCGTGAAGGCAAAGCTTACCCGGCAACAGGCACGGCGATGTTCCCGTTAATCGCGGATGGTGAGCTTGATCTGTCGATTTCCTTCAGCCCCGGTGCTGCCTCGACGGCCATCGCCAATAATGAACTGCCGCCATCCGTGCGCACGTTCGTTTTGGACAAGGGCACAATCGGGAACGCGTCGTTTGTGGCGATCCCCTACAACTCTGGCTCCAAGGCTGGTGCAATGGTCGTCGCCAATTTCCTGATGTCACCAGAAGCGCAAGCGCGTGCACAGGACCCGGCGATCCTAGGATATGGTACAGTATTGGATATGGACGCCCTGTCTGATGATGATCGCGCGTTGTTTGATGCGCTTGAACTGGGCGTTGCAACATTGTCACCGGCTGAGCTGGGCACGGTACAGGCTGAACCGCATCCAAGCTGGGCGACAAGGATCGCAGATGATTGGATGGACCGATATGGTGTGTCAGAGTAAGCGTGGCTGAAATGGTGCTATGCAGTCCCGGATCACGTCCGGGACTGCGTTTTAAATGAAACGTCGCCGCTTTCCTCCGATTTTGCCGATCCTGACATTGCTCGCGATGTTGGGCCCTGTTGCTGCTGGCCTATGGGGCACGGTGATGCCGGCCTTTGGGCATTTGCCAGCAGCGGGCATCACCGGACCATCGCTTGATCCGTTCCGTGATCTCTTCGATTGGGCTGGCTTGCCGCGGGCCATGTTCTTATCGATCTCAACAGGCTTGCTGGCTACGGGCATATCACTTGCCATCGTCATGTTGGTGACTGCGGGCTGGTCAGGAACCAAACCGTTCCGTGCGTTGGAGCGGCTGTTGTCGCCGTTGTTATCTGTGCCACATGCGGCAGCGGCCTTTGGCCTGGCTTTCCTGATCGCGCCGTCGGGCTGGGTCTCCCGCTTGCTGTCACCCGCCTTTACAGGGTGGGACCGCCCGCCTGATCTGTTGATTGTGCAAGACACATGGGGTCTGACAATGACCGCGGGTCTGATTGTCAAAGAGGTCCCCTTCTTGCTGTTGATCACCCTCGCAGCACTTGGGCAGGCTGACGCCCAGCGCAGCGTCGCGATTTCACAGGCATTGGGGTATGGACGCGTGACAGGGTGGCTGAAAACCGTGTTTCCGCGTGTCTATGCCCAGATCAGGCCCCCGATTTATGTGGTGCTGGCCTACTCCATGTCCGTTGTGGATGTTGCCGTGATCCTTGGGCCAAACACGCCCCCGCCTTTGTCTGTGCAGATCGTCAAATGGATGTCCGACCCTGATCTTGCAATGCGCTTGGAAGCGGCCGCCGGGGCGCTGTTACAATTGGGTCTGGTCATCGGGGCCTTGGCGTTCTGGCGGTTTGGTGAATATGTTGTGGGGCGCTTGGGCGCGCGCTGGATCGCGTCGGGTGCGCGGGGCAAGTTCGATGGTGTTGCGGCCGTTGGCGCCCTCACGGCCGGTGCGATTTGCGCGTTGAGCGTTCTTTTCGGTCTGGTCGTTTTGGCGATCTGGTCCTTTGCGGGGTTCTGGGGTTTTCCTGACGCCTTGCCGGATGCCTTTACATGGCGTAACTGGCTGCGCTTTGGCCCCGGTACGCTGGACGCGCTGGGCGAAACAGCTCTGATCGCAATCACTGTGGCATTGGTGGCGCTGATCCTGACAATTGGGTGTCTGGAGGCTGAGTATCGCTTCGGTCTTTCGTTCAGCCAGCGGGCGGTTTGGTTGCTCTATTTACCACTACTGATCCCTCAAACGGCCTTTCTGCCGGGCTTGCAAACGCTGATGTTGAGCCTTGGCGCAGATGTGGGTCGTCTCCCTGTTATGCTGGCGCATTTGGTGTTCGTACTGCCCTATGTGTTTCTCTCTCTTGCTGATCCGTTCCGCGCATGGGACACGCGTATGGGCACGATTGCGACCGCGCTGCGTGCCAGTCCCGATGGCGTGCTTTGGCGGGTCCGATTGCCGATGTTACTGCGTCCGATCCTGACCGCTTTGGCGGTTGGTTTGGCTGTGTCTGTTGGGCAATACCTTGCAACGCTTTTGATCGGTGGGGGCCGCGTGGCCACATTGACGACCGAGGCGGTCGCGCTTGCCTCTGGCGGGGACCGTCGTGCCATTGGGGTTTACGGGTTGATGCAGTCCGGTGCAGCGCTGGTGCCATTTGCGTTGGCATTGCTGATACCGGCCGTTGTCTGGCGAAACAGGAAAGGGTTGCGACATGGATAAGGGTTTGGCTCTGCGCAATGTGACGATCAGCAAGGGTGGCGTACCGCTCTTGTCGGTGAACCACGAGATTGCGCCGGGCGAAGTGCTGACGGTCATGGGGCCATCGGGCGTGGGGAAATCCACATTGCTTGCCTTCATTACCGGAACCCTTGCGCCTGAATTTGCGGCTTCCGGCGAAGTTTGGCTTGACGGACACAACATCACGCATGCCGCACCCCATCAGCGCCGTGTCGGTATCCTGTTTCAGGATGATCTATTGTTTCCGCATTTGTCTGTCGGGGCAAATCTGGCCTTCGGCTTGCAGCCAGGCGGGAACGCAGCCGCACGCACGACCAAGATCGAGAAAGCCTTGGATGAGGTGGGGCTGAATGGGTTCTCAGACCGCGACCCGGCAACGCTGTCTGGTGGGCAAAAGGCGCGGGTGGCGCTCATGCGGATGCTCTTGTCAGAGCCCTGCGGGTTGCTGTTGGACGAGCCTTTTTCGCGGCTGGATGCGGCGTTGCGTGCGCAGGTCCGCGAAATGGTATTTGACCGGGCCAAGGCGCGGCAATTACCTGTCTTGATGGTGACGCATGACGCCGATGACGCGCAGGCAGCGGGTGGAGAGATTATTACATTGGGTGACTGAGCGAAGGTCGGTTGTGTGGGACAAAGCTGCCACTAGCGATAATGGCATCGAGGTCTGCTTTCTAAATGCCGCATATTCCAACGGCCCATAAGCGGTGCAGGTCCACGCAGTGTCGCGGACCTGTCCCGGCTTGAGAAAACGCATGATACCTTATTGGCCGATCATACAGCCATCGCCAGGTGCGATAGGCTTGTGGCCCTTTCGCTCATCCGTCGTTTTCAACAGGTGGTTCAGGACGATCACCACCACCACCGCCCAATGCAGCCTCAGTCACGTTGCCGCGGAAGCAACGCGGGAAGAACGGGAAGGTGTCGGTGGCGTAGTACACATATTCACCGTCAACCATTGTCCCGTTACATTCATCCAGCGTGCCAGATCCTTCGATGTATTCCCAATCTTGCACATAGGTGCCGTCATGCACTCCCTCTGGGGCACCTTCACCTTCACGCTCACCCTCTTTAAGTTGGTAGGACGATTGCACGTCGCCGCCGACGTAACGAATTTCAAATCCATCTGCGGCATAGGCAAACAGCGTTCCTTCAAGATTGCTCATCACCGCTTCGGGGATACCATGGTAGTGATACATGCCATCGCCATCAACGTGCGCGTTTTGTGCGTCCATGATCAGGCCGCCCACACCTTCGACGTTCCACCCCGATGACCGGTCGCGCGTCCATGGGCGCTCCGCGTCGGCGTCGGCATCTGGATTATACCACTCGGCAGTCCCCGGACGCAGGGGGATCCCGGTCAGGGTCATGCCAGAAATAAAGACCCCTTGGTCCGTGATGGTGCCGGTATCCTCGGGCGTCGCATCAACGCAAAAAAGATGATCCTGCGGTTCGACAACCGCACCTTCGCGCCACGTCCCAACTTCGTGGTCAGGGATACCGTTCGAGACGATGCAGCGCTGATCCAGTTGGATCGTGATATTCAATTCGTGTGCCTGCGCCGCACTGGCGGCCAAAAGTGTCAAAACGGTTGTCGCATAAAGGGCTTTCATAATTCTCTCCTGTTGCTCGTTTCATCGTTTAACGGATGGCGGCGAAATTTCCGTTGCTTGAAAAACAAATAGTCTTGGAAAGAGTTCCATGAGTTGAGTTGCGGGTAACGAACGAGGACAGGCGGCTTCGGATTAGTATTCGCCAAGCCACAAGAACTTTGGCGGCTGGAGCGGACATTTGCTTCAACGCAGCATTTAGGCGAAGTGGGCTCAAAGCGGCCCTTAACCGTTCCACCCTTTCCGCCTTGGCACCCTCACAGCCAACATCGGTTTGATGAGCGGCGATCGGAAACGGTTCAGATCAAGCGCTTCGTGCACGCCTGTCACGACTTCCCCATCGATCTGAGTTTGGACCGCGGAGCGTGAGTAGAACGGCGCGTCCAGCATGTTCAGCACCTGTTTAGGCGTCACCCCCAGATCCGCTCGTGTTTCGCGCATCACCTGCCAAAGCGACCGTTTGAAACGCTTGCGCGGCGGGGCCTGAACGATCTTGGCGCCGCCCGCACCGTCAAATGCAATCGCCGTGTCGAGGGTTGTTCCGTCACGCCGCACCGCATCGTAGATGCAAGTCGCGCCGGTCTTGGTTGGGTAGCGTCCCCATGTCCAGAAGCTGAAGTCTTCTTCGAGCGACCGCGTGCCGAAGTTGCTGTCGAAGTAACCATGCCCCGACCATTGCCACCCCTTCGCTTCCAGATCGACCTTGATGTCAGAGGACGGCGCGAAGGGCCGCCAGATATGCGCGCCATCCGGTGTCAGAGGCAGTTCGACTGACGTCATTGCCTGAGGCGTGACGGTGATTTGGCCACGAACCCGGCTGATCAGGGGCGGGCTGCTGATTTCGTTGATATCGATGATTAATTCGTTACCCGTCCAGTGCATTGCCGAGGGACCCACCTGAAAGACATCTGGCGTTGTGCGCAGCGCTGCCCGCCCCCGGTCCGTCATGGTGAACCGCCCGCCCGGCCCGTAGGTCGCGACATTGATACAGCAGTGATTTGCCGGGTCCTTACGCCCGGACCACGCATACCATGGTGAAAAGACCGATCCGATAAACCCTATGATGGAGACTGCTTTCGTCCCACAGTCGCTGATCCCGTCAACGTACCACCACGCATAGCCATTGGGCGGGACGTCAAGGTGGAAGCATGGTCCGTCATGATCGCCGCGGCCGCGTGCTGGCCTGAGAGCGTCGCCATCGGGACCCCCGCCCCCGGATGTGCCCCGCCCCCGCAGAGGTACAGCCCCGGTACTTTCGTCCGTGCTGTCGGGCGTTTGAAGGCCGCCATCAGCCCGTGCGGGCTCCGCCCGTAAAGGGAACCGAGGCTCGCCGGAAACAGCGCGTCGAACCCCTGCGGCGTGGTCAGCGCGTCCGGCCCCGGTGTTGGACTGAACGTCAGGCCGAAGTCGCGGAACCGCTTGAAAATCTGTGTCTGACATGGGGGTTTTTCCTTTTCAGGGTCGCGTGGAATGGGCGGGCCGTTCATGATGATCTCAAACCGCTGCAATGCGTCGGGGGTAGCCTGTCCATGGTCTTGGGCGCAAAGATAAAGGGTGGCGTCGGTTGGCATTTCGCCTTTGGCGATTGCATTGAATTCGGCCTTCGGATCGTGGCCGAAAAAAACCGTATGATGCGCCAAATCAACACCGCTTGGAACCGCCGCAAAGGCATGAACAAAGGCCGAAAGGCTACGCGGTGTCACGTGGTTTTTGCTGACAGCTGCCTTCCCACCCTCTCCTAGCAACCCAGCTTCCAAAGCACGCGGATCGCCATTGAATAGGACCATATCGGCGGGGAAGTGGCCTGCGTCTGTCTGCACCCCGCTGATCCGCCCGTTTTGCCGGGTGATGCGGGTAACGGGGGTGTTGTAGTGGAAGGTTGCACCCCGCGCCTTGGCCAAGCTTGCAATGGTTTGTGCCAGTTGGTGCATGCCGCCTTGGACAGACCAGACGCCCTGCGCCTCTGCTTGCCAGATCAGCGATAGGATCGCCGGGGCGGCATAGGGTGAGCCGCCGACATAGGTGGCGTAGCGTCCGAATAACTGGGCGAGGCGTGGATCGCTGAAAGACCGTTTCAGCAACCCCGCCATTGTTTGATGCGGTGCCATATCGGGGATCAGGCTGGGCTGCGCCAACACCGTTTTCGTGACTGCCATCTTGTTCGGTTCAGCGGTCCGCATCATCGGTGCATCAAAAGCTTTGAACAGGCGTTGTGCGCGTGCTGAGAAGGCTTCGAATTCCTGGCCGGCCTTTGTGCCAAAAGTTGCAGTCACATTGGCGAGACTTGTCGCGGGGTCAGCATTCAGATCAAGCGTTGCCCCATCATCCCAGTAGTGCCGCGCCAGCGTGATGAGTGGTTGCAGGGTCAGGTGGTCGTCCAATGTTTCGTCCACATCGGCAAAGAGCGCCTCAAACACCGGCCGCATCGTCAGCACTGTTGGTCCTGCATCCACTGGTCCCGCGTCTGACGCAACCGTGCGCATCTTGCCCCCCGGTGCGCTGTGCATATCCAGCACCGTGACGTCGCACCCTTGATGGCTGAGGCGCAATGCCGCTGCCAGCCCACCGATCCCGGCGCCAATCACAGTGATTTTGGGTGAATCCGCTTTCATACGCTTGTGAGTCGCCAGTTACCTTTGATTTACATTGACATATGTAAACTAAAATAGACACTATAGATTGCAAAGGAGACGCGGATGAGAATCTCAGAGCGTATTGACGCGACCATGGCTCAGGCGATTGCCAGCGGTCAGGGCGGCGTGGCCCCGGTCAAGCTTGCGGCTGCGTTGGAATATGCCGTTACCCCCGGCGGCGCGCGGATTAGACCTACAATCCTGACGTCTGTCGCGATGGCGTGCGGTGATGATCGCCCTGCGCTGACGAATGCCGCCGCCGTTGCATTGGAAGTGATCCACTGCGCCAGCCTTGTGCATGATGACCTGCCTTGCTTTGATGATGCTGATTTGCGGCGCGGCAAGCCCGCGTTGCATCATGCCTATTCCGAGCCTTTGGCGGTGCTGACAGGCGACAGCCTGATCATCATGGGTTTTCAGATACTGGCGCGCGCTGCGGCTGACACGCCGGACCGGGCGCTGCGCCTGATTGATATCCTTGGCACGCGGACGGGCATGCCCTTTGGGATTTGCGCGGGTCAAGGTTGGGAGAGCGAAGATGAGATTGATCTCTCTGCCTACCATCAGGCCAAGACCGGGGCGCTCTTTATTGCGGCCACCCAGATGGGTGCGGTTGCCGCTGGTCAGGAAGCAGAGCCATGGGAAGAGCTGGGCGCGCGTATTGGTGAGGCCTTTCAGGTCGCTGACGATCTGCGCGATGCACTGTGTGATGAGGAAACCTTGGGCAAACCCGCCGGTCAGGATGATCTGCATGGCCGCCCTAATGCGGTCGCCGCATATGGGGTGAAGGGAGCGATCCAGCGCTTTGACGACATTCTGGGAGGGGCGATTTCGTCGATCCCGGCGTGTCCGGGTGAGGCCGCTTTGGCGCAGATGGTGCGTGCTTACGCCGATAAACTGGTGCCAGCAGGCGTGCGCGACAGGCCCACTGTTCCGGGCGAATAATGAAAGACATTGACATCCCCTTGCCCAAACCCGCGCTGCCGCGTGGGGCTGCGAAGCGATCTGGTTATCTGACCCGCCTTGTGGCCTCGCAGGGGTTTCAGGCCTGGGCGGCGCGTTTCCCGCTGACGCGGCGCTTGGTTCGGTCCGAAGGCGAGGCGATGTTCGATCTTGTCGCCGGGTTTTGCCACAGTCAGATCTTGCAGGCTGTTGTACGGCTGCAGATACCGCAACTGTTGTTGGAGCGTGAGTTGAGCGCTGATGCGCTGGCCCTTGAGGTCGATATTCCGCAAGAGCGCTTGCAGGTCTTGCTGGCCGCTGCGACCTCTTTGCAACTGATCAAGCAGCGCCGGTCGGGGCGTTTTGCGCTGACCACCAGAGGCGCCGCATTGGCGGGCGTGCCGGGGCTGCCGGGGATGATCGCGCACCACTATGTGCTTTACCGCGACCTTGCTGATCCTGTTGCCTTCTTTCGGGGGGATGTTGATACCGAACTGGCCGCATTTTGGCCCTATGTCTTTGGCGCAGGTGGCGCAACTGATCCAACGACAACGGCCACCTATTCGCAACTTATGGCCGACAGTCAGGTGCTTGTGGCGGAAGACACACTGGCGGCGGTCAAGCTGTCAGACAGCCGTCATATCCTGGATATTGGTGGTGGGACCGGGGCATTTTTGGCGGCTGTTGGTGCGGCACACCCGCATTTGCAGATGACGCTGTTTGACCTGCCCGCGGTGGCCCCCGCTGCTGCCACGCGTTTTAAGAATGCCAACCTGACTGAACGCACCCGGATTGTACCGGGATCATTTCGTGACGATCCGCTTCCGCAAGGGGCTGATATCGTCAGTTTAGTCCGGGTTCTTTATGACCACGCCGATGAGACGGTGATCGCCTTGCTCAGATCCGTCCATGACGCCCTGCCTATTGGGGGGCGGGTCCTGATTTCGGAGCCAATGACTGGCGGCGATGCCCCGCAAAGGGCCGGCGACGCCTATTTCGCGCTTTACTGCATGGCGATGCGCACGGGGTGCGCGCGGTCACAGGTCCAGATTGCTGCACTGTTGGCGCAGGCTGGTTTTGGGCACATCCAAACACCAAAATCCCGTCGCTCATTCATCACCGCCGTTGTTGAAGGTGTAAGACAAAGTTGACACATTAGATGTCTAAAATAATTGACACTACGGCAAGTGAGGCTAAACTAAGGCGAGACAGAGTGTCGCAGTTAATGCGCTGATGATCTGTCTGGCAGAGGAGGAAACGTTGGAAACAAAGGCCGTTATCCTATCAGCCCCAGGAAAGCTGGCGCTTGATAAGGTGGGAATCGTTCCGCCTGCGGCTGACGATATCGTCGTCGCTATCAGGCATTCCGGCATTTCTACTGGCACCGAAAAGCTGTTTTGGACGGGCGAGATGCCCCCGTTTCCCGGCATGGGCTATCCTCTGATCCCCGGATATGAGGCCGCCGGCGAAGTGATCGAAGCTGGCGCTGACAGTGGTTACCGCGTGGGCGAGCATGTCTTTGTGCCGGGTGCCAGCTGCTACGAAGGGGCCTATGGTCTGTTTGGGGCTGCGGCCCAAACGATTGTGACTAACGCCGCGCGCGTCACGCGCATCGATCGTGGGTTGGGTGCCGCTGGTGCCTTGCTCGCACTTGCCGCCACAGCCCGTCATGCGATGGCTGGGCCGAACAAGGCCGTGCCTGATCTGATCATTGGCCACGGTGTTCTAGGCCGCCTTCTGGCGCGGTTGACTGTCGCCTCGGGCGCGCCTGCGCCCACCGTTTGGGAGGTCGATCCGCTGCGCATGGATGGCGCTGATGGCTATCAGGTGACAACGCCTGAGTTGGACGCGCGTCGCGACTACAAATCAGTTTACGACGCATCTGGTCGCGGTGATCTGCTGAACGACTGGATCGGCCGCATTGCCAAGGGTGGCGAGATTGTTTTGGCCGGTTTCTATTCTGCGCCGCTGCAATTCGCCTTTCCGCCCGCTTTCATGAAAGAGGCCCGGTTCCGCATCAGCGCCGAATGGGCGGCTGATGACATGACCGCAACCAAAGCCTTGGTTGAGGCGGGCACATTGGAACTGGCCGATTTGATCACTCACCAACAACCCGCCGAGCTCGCCAGCGGCGCTTATAAGACCGCGTTCACCGATCCTGCGTGTCTGAAGATGATTTTGAATTGGGGAACAGCATGAAAGACGAAATACCAAACCTGAAGGATTTCGATCAGCGTTTGCGGGATGAGGCGCATGAAGAGCCGACCCTCGAAGTGCCGCAGGGTGAGCCGACCTCAAAAACCCAGATCATCGCGATCTATGGCAAGGGCGGTATTGGTAAATCATTCACGCTGGCCAACCTCAGCCATATGATGGCCGAGATGGGCAAGCGCGTGCTGCTGATTGGTTGCGACCCCAAGTCTGACACAACCAGCCTGCTGTTTGGCGGCAAGGCCTGCCCGACGATTATCGAGACATCAGCCAAGAAGAAACTGTCCGGTGAAGAGGTTGCCATCGGCGATGTCTGCTTCAAGCGCGGCGGTGTTTTTGCAATGGAACTTGGCGGCCCCGAAGTGGGCCGTGGCTGCGGTGGCCGTGGGATCATCCACGGGTTTGAACTGCTTGAAAAACTGGGGTTCCACGATTGGGACTTTGACTATGTGTTGCTCGACTTTTTGGGTGACGTGGTTTGCGGCGGCTTCGGCCTGCCGATCGCGCGCGATATGGCGCAGAAAGTGATTTTGGTGGGATCCAATGACCTGCAGTCCTTATATGTTGCTAACAATGTCTGTTCAGCAGTCGAATACTTCCGCAAGCTTGGAGGTAATGTTGGGGTGGCCGGGCTTGTTATCAACAAGGACGACGGGACCGGAGAAGCCCAAGCTTTCGCCGAGGCAGTTAACATTCCAGTCCTTGCTGCAATTCCACAAGACGACGACCTGAGAAAGAAATCCGCGAACTATCAGATCGTCGGCACCAACGAAAGCCAATGGGGCCCGATGTTTGAAGGTCTGGCCGAGGCAGTGGGCGTGGCCCCGCCTGTGCGTCCGACGCCGCTGGATCAAGACGGATTGCTGGGCCTGTTCGATGCCAAGGATACCGGTGGCGACTATCAGTTGGTCCCGGCCACTGACGTCGACATGCGCGGCAAAAATGCTAAGCCCAAAGAAAGCCTAGAGGTCATCTATGATGACGCATGAGGCAGGCACCCAAGGCTATGAAGTTGGCTATGATGATGCTGGACAAGTCCAGATCATCGAAGGTGTTGCGCGTGAAGAGACTTCTGAAACACTGGATTCTAGTACGCAAGCCACTGCCCTAGAGGGCGGGTGCACGGCAAGCGCTGGGTCAATGGAAGCGGCAGCCCGTGCGGCGGGTAAATCCGACATCCTGGACCAATATGCGAAGGACTATCCGCAAGGCCCCCATGATCAACCGCAGAGCATGTGCCCTGCGTTCGGGTCTTTGCGTGTAGGCCTTCGGATGAAGCGCGTGGCCACGGTTCTGTCCGGTTCGGCTTGTTGTGTATACGGCCTCACGTTTGTTTCGCATTTCTACGGTGCGCGCCGGTCAGTTGGCTATGTGCCGTTCAATTCCGAAACACTGGTGACGGGTAAGCTGTTCGAGGACATTCGCGAGAGTGTGCACGATATGGCGGACCCTGATCGCTATGACGCAATTGTCGTGACGAACCTCTGTGTGCCGACGGCATCTGGTGTGCCGCTGCGGTTACTGCCGACAGAGATTAACGGCGTGCGGATCGTGGGCATTGATGTGCCCGGTTTTGGTATCCCGACCCATGCTGAGGCAAAAGATGTGCTTGCTGGTGCGATGCTGGCCTACGCCCGTGAAGAGATTGCGGCTGGTCCTGTGCAGGCGCCCGTTGGCGGCAAATCTGATCGCCCCGCTGTTGCGCTGATGGGCGAGATGTTCCCGGCTGATCCTATGATGATCGGCGCGATGCTGGCTCCCATGGGTCTGGCCGCCGGTCCGGTTGTTCCGACACGAGAGTGGCGTGAACTTTATGCGGCATTGGACTGCGGCGTCGCGGCGGCGATCCACCCCTTCTACACCTCTGCAATCCGTGAGTTCCAAGGCGCTGGCCGCAAGATTGTTGGCTCTGCTCCGGTCGGCCATGACGGTACAGCCGATTGGCTGGCGGCAATTGGTGAGGCGTACAACGTCAAGCCTGATCAGGTCGCAGCAGCTCAGAATGCCTTCTTGCCGGCGATCAAAGGTGCTTTGGCTGGCGCGCAGATTAGCGGGACTGTGACGCTATCGGGCTATGAAGGCTCTGAGCTTTTGGTTGCGCGTCTGCTGATCGAAAGCGGCGCGGATGTGCCTTATGTCGGCACGGCGTGCCCCAAGACCGAATGGTCGCGGCCCGATGCCGAATGGCTGGCCGCGAAGGGCGTGAAAGTGGTCTATCGTGCCTCGCTTGAGGATGACCTGGCCGCAGTTGACGCGATCAAGCCTGATCTGGCGATTGGCACGACGCCTGTCGTCCAGCACGCCAAGGAGCACGGCATTCCGTCGCTCTATTTCACCAACCTTATTTCTGCACGGCCACTCATGGGGCCAGCGGGTGCAGGCTCGCTGGCTCAGGTCGTGAATGCCGCGATTGCTGGTAAGGAAAAGATGGACACGATGCGCGCGTTCTTTGAAGGCGTGGGCAATGAGGACACTGCGGGTGTCTGGGAAGGTGCGCCGAATTTGCGCCCTGACTTCCGTGCCGCACATCAGAAAAAGCTAGATAAAATGGCCCGCGCCGCCAAAGCGCAGGAGATGATCTGATGCTTGTCACTGATCATGATCGCGCGGGCGGATATTGGGGGGCAGTCTATGCCTTCTGTGCCGTGAAGGGCTTACAGGTTGTTATTGATGGTCCGGTTGGCTGCGAAAATCTGCCGGTGACCTCTGTACTTCACTACACCGATGGTTTGCCGCCGCATGAGTTGCCAATTGTGGTGACTGGTCTTGCTGAGAGCGAGATGGGTGAAGGCACAGAGGAAGCGATGAAGCGGGCTTGGGAAACGCTTGATCCTGCTTTGCCTGCTGTTGTTGTCACCGGCTCAATTGCCGAGATGATTGGCGGCGGTGTCACACCGCAAGGCACCAATATTCAGCGTTTCCTGCCGCGCACCATCGATGAGGATCAGTGGGAATGTGCGGACCGCGCGATGACGTGGATTTTCACGGAATTTGGCATGACCAAAGGCCGTATGCCGCCTGAGAAGAAGCGCGAAGAGGGGGCCAAGCCCCGCGTTAACATTCTGGGGCCAATGTATGGCGCGTTCAACATGCCATCTGATCTGGCTGAGATACGGCGTCTGGTCGAAGGCATTGGGGCTGAGATCAACATGGTCATGCCCTTGGGCGCACATGTAGCCGAGATGCGCAATCTGGTGAATGCCGATGTGAACGTCACGATGTACCGCGAGTTTGGCCGGGGCCTTTGTGAGGTGCTGGGTAAGCCATATTTGCAAGCGCCATTTGGTATTGATTCAACGACAAAATTCCTGCGCAAGCTGGGTGAGTTGACGGGCCTCGACCCTGAACCATTCATTGAGCAAGAGAAGCATTCCACCATCAAACCCGTTTGGGATTTGTGGCGGTCGGTCACGCAAGACTTCTTTGCCACCGCTGAGTTCGCGATTGTTGCGAACGAGACCTACGCCCGTGGTGTCCGGCACTACCTTGAGGGTGATCTGGGCTTTCCTTGTGCTTTTGCAGTGGCCCGTTGCCGCGGCAAGAAGACCAATAATGACGAAGTGCGCAGCATGTTGCATAGCAAGCGGCCTTTGATCGTCTTGGGCTCCATCAACGAGAAAATGTATATGGCCGAGATGAAGGCGGGGCATGGCCCATCGCCGGTATTCATCCCTGCCAGTTTCCCCGGTGCTGCGATCCGCCGTGCGACCGGCACGCCGTTTATGGGCTACGCCGGTGCGACCTATCTGCTGCAAGAGGTCTGTAATGGCCTGTTTGATGCGCTGTTCCATATCTTGCCGCTGGGCACCGATATGGATGCGACCGACGCCACCCTGACACCACTGCGCCGCGATTTCCCTTGGGATGCCGATGCGCAGGCCAAGCTTGATCAGATCGTAGCGACCCACCCAATCCTGACACGGATTTCTGCCGCTAAGACGCTGCGTGATGCAGCCGAGCGTGCGGCCCTCGACGCCGGCAACGACCGGGTTGTTCTAGAAACTGTCGAAACACTCGAAACATCTAATGGAGGACGCAAATGACTGATTTTACCACAGATGCACCGATGACAAGGGCGCGCACTGCCCCTCCGAAACGCGAGTATTACGCCTATTTTGGGCTGATCTTTCTGGCCACGCTGCCGCTGTGCATCCTGACGTGGGTGCTGTCTGCGGCGCGCCGGATGGAACTGCCGGAAAAGGGTCCATTCGCAAAGGCCTGGACACAGGCGCGCATTATTACGCCGCAGATCTTCAGCGCTTGATCTGTTGGCATGACATTTGCCCGAAGGGGCATCCGATGTTCATCATTCCCCCCCGGGATGGTGGATTGGGGCAGAGGAAGAGCTTCTGTCGTAACCCGGCCGCGGGGGGTGCGCGGCGTCAGTACTTTATTTTGGAGACAAAACATGGCTGACAAATCTGACCTGTCTTTCACAGGTCTCACTGACGAGCAGGCCCAGGAGCTGCACGCAGTCTATATGAGCGGGTTCACACTCTTCGCGGTTGTGGCCGTGGTTGCTCATATTCTGACGTACATCAAGCTTCCTTGGTTCAGCTGGTAGGAGGAATAGCACATGGCACAGTTCTACAAGATCTGGCTGGTATTCGACCCACGCCGCGTATTCGTGGCACAGGGCGTATTCCTGTTCCTTCTCGCAGCGATGATTCACCTCGTCCTGCTGAGCAATGAAAGCACAAACTGGTTCCAGCTCGCCTTTGGCGGAATGTAATCGGCTTTTGCCGCAATGATATCGCTGCGGGCGGGCGCGTTCCGCCCGTAGCAAACACCGACATTGACGATGACAGGGCGCACCGAGACGCGGATGCAGGGCCTGTCGATGAATGGAGATTGGAAGATGGCACAGCTCAGCTTCGAGAGAAAATACCGGGTCCGTGGCGGGACATTGGTAGGCGGTGATCTGTTCGACTTTTGGGTGGGGCCATTTTACGTTGGCTTCTTCGGGGTTACGACGTTCTTTTTCGCCGTCCTTGGGACGATATTGATTTTTTACGGGGCCAGCCAAGGCCCCACGTGGAACCCGTGGTTAATATCCATTGACCCGCCGCCGCTTGAGTATGGCTTGGGTGCTGCACCGCTCATGGAAGGCGGCCTTTGGCAGATCATCACGATCTGTGCGATCGGCGCATTCGTCAGCTGGATGATGCGCGAGGTTGAGATTTGCCGCAAACTGGGCATTGGCTATCACGTGCCCTTTGCCTTTGGCGTCGCGATCTTTGCCTATGTAACGCTGGTGGTCATCCGACCCGTTTTGCTAGGCGCTTGGGGCCATGCGTTCCCATATGGCATCTTCAGCCACCTCGATTGGGTCAACAACGTGGGCTATGCTTATGGTAACTTCCATTACAACCCCGCGCATATGATCGCGATCACGTTCTTTTTCACGACCACGCTTGCACTTGCGCTGCACGGTTCCTTGGTGTTGTCAGCCGTGAACCCGCCAAAGGGCCAAGAGATCAAGTCACCTGATCATGAAGATACGTACTTTCGTGATTTGATCGGCTATTCGATCGGGCCACTGGGGATTCACCGCCTCGGCCTGTTTCTGGCGCTGAACGCTGGCTTCTGGTCTGCGATTTGTATCGTGATTTCTGGCACCATCTGGTTCGATGAATGGATCGTCTGGTGGGATTGGTACTATGAACTCCCTTGGTGGGTTGATCTGTAGGAGGATATGAAAAATGGCTGAATATCAAAACATCTTCACACAGGTTCAAGTACAGGGGCCGGCCGAAATGGGCCTGCCCGGACCTGATGGGACTGCGATTGATCGCGGCACCACCACTGGGTTCTCAAAACTTGCGGGCCTATTCGGGAACGCACAGTTGGGGCCGATCTATCTGGGTTCCTTCGGGGTCATCTCGCTGGCGACAGGTCTGATCTGGTTTGTCATGGTCGGTTTGTCCTTCTGGGCGCAGGCTGACTATAATCCGGCGATTTTCCTGCGCGATCTGTTCTGGCTCTCGCTTGATCCGCCTTCACCGGGCTATGGGTTAGGTATGCCACCCATGAATGACGGCGGGTACTTTATGATCGCGTCATTCTTCTTGCTGATCTCTGTGATCACGTGGTGGGTGCGGACATATCTGCGGGCCGAAGCACTCGGCATGGGCAAGCATGTGGCATGGGCGTTCGCCTCTGCGATCTGGTTGTTCCTTGTCTTGGGTCTGTTCCGTCCGATCCTGATGGGCGACTGGTCTGAAATGGTGCCTTATGGTGTCTTCTCGCACCTTGATTGGACGAACCTGTTTTCGATTACATATGGCAATCTGTTCTACAATCCGTTCCACGCCTTGAGCATTGTGTTCCTTTATGGTTCTGCCCTGCTGTTTGCGATGCACGGTGCGACGATCCTTGCGGTCAGCCGTTTCGGCGGTGAACGCGAGATCGAACAGATCGTTGACCGCGGTACTGCGACCGAACGTGCCGCACTCTTCTGGCGCTGGACCATGGGCTTTAACGCCACGATGGAAGGTATCCACCGCTGGGCGTGGTGGTTTGCAGTTCTGACAACGCTGACAGGCGGTATCGGGATCCTGTTGACCGGTACGGTTGTTGATAACTGGTTTGTCTGGGCGCAGCAGCACGGCTATGCGCCGCTGAACTAAGGAGAGAGATGATGAAAAACGATAACATCCTCGACATGAGCGAAAAGAGCAGGCTGACCGCCGATATCACTCTCTTAATGCTTAAAGGGGCCGGTTATGCTGCGGTTTTTGTTTTGGCAGTTTGGTTTGTGATTGCCGCCATGGCATTCATTGGCCGTATCCTTCCGGAACAAAGCCGTGAAACGCCGGATCCGATCAACCGGTCATCGCTGGTGATTGAGGTCGAAGAAGTCGTTCACGTGTAGTGAGATTGGAACAGGCGGCGCGCGACGCACCGCCTGTTTCATACGCCATCGGGCTACCCTCCCTGGCTGGCCCGATATGGGGTGAGAACCCCAGTTCCCTTCCTGTTGGCTACAGGAGAACTAGCGTCGCAATCGGGTTACACCCTTTTGCGGCGCTTTTTTCATATCACAAAGGTGCTGAGATGACCAATCGCCCACATACGCCATTCCTCGACAGCATTGCTGGCCCTGCCGATATTCGCCGGATGAACGACATGGCCATTGCCAATCTGGCCGATGATGTGCGGGCCGAGGTGATCTCGGCGGTGTCCCAAACGGGGGGGCATTTGGGGTCGTCGCTGGGTGTGGTTGAACTGACGACAGCGATCCATGCGGTCTTTGATACGCCGCGCGATAAGCTTGTTTTCGACGTTGGGCACCAGTGTTATCCGCATAAGGTGCTGACCGGACGGCGCGACCGTATTCGGACCTTGCGCCAAGAAGGCGGGTTGTCCGGCTTCACGAAGCGCGCAGAGAGCGACTATGATCCTTTTGGTGCCGCGCATTCAAGCACCTCTATTTCTGCGGCTCTTGGGTTTACTGTGGGGCGCGACATGGGCATGCCAACGGGCGATGCGATTGCCGTGATTGGTGACGGGTCCATCAGCGCGGGCATGGCCTATGAGGCGCTGAACAATGCAGGCGCAGAGGGCCGTCGCTTGTTTGTGATTCTCAACGACAATGAGATGTCGATCGCCCCACCTGTGGGGGCAATGTCGAAGTATCTGTCGGGCCTTTACGCCTCGCCCATGGGTGAGTTGCACAAGATGGCCGAAGGGTTTGAGGCCGCTTTGCCCGGCCCGCTACGGGACCACGCGCGCCGGGCGCGCAATCTGGTGACGGGGATGCAGACCGGTGGTTCAGGGACGTTGTTTGAAGAGCTTGGTTTTTCTTATATCGGCCCGATTGATGGCCATGACATGAGCCAGCTTTTGCCAGTCTTGCGCGCAGCGCGGACCCGCGCAACAGGCCCTGTCTTGATCCACGTTTGCACGACCAAGGGTAAGGGCTATGCCCCAGCCGAGGATAGCGCTGATTGCGGGCATGGTGTGTCCAAATTCGATGTCGCGACTGGGGCGCAGGCGAAATCGAAACCCAACGCGCCCAGCTATACCAAGGTCTTTGGTTCTGCTCTGACGACCGAGGCGCAGATGGACCCCAGCATTGTGGCGGTCACCGCCGCGATGCCTTCGGGTACTGGCGTTGATATCATGGGCGCGCGGTTCAAGGACCGCGTGTTTGATGTGGGCATCGCCGAACAGCATGGTGTCACCTTTGCCGCCGGGATGGCGGCGAGTGGGCTGAAGCCGTTTTGCGCGATCTATTCGACCTTCCTGCAACGCGGTTACGATCAGGTGGTTCATGATGTGGCCTTGCAAAACCTGCCCGTGCGTTTCGCAATTGACCGCGCCGGGCTGGTCGGTGCCGATGGGCCGACCCATGCGGGGGCCTTTGATATCGGCTATATGAGCGCCTTGCCGAATATGGTCGTGATGGCGGCCGGGGATGAGTTGGAACTGATGCATATGGTGCGCACCGCTGCGGCCTATGACGAAGGGCCGATTGCCTTCCGTTATCCACGCGGCGAAGGGGTGCGGATTGAGCTGCCCGAACGGGGTAACCTGATCGAGATCGGCAAAGGCCGGATTGTGCAGGAAGGGTCTGACGTGGCGATCCTGTCTTTTGGGGCGCATCTGGCGGAATGTCGGAAGGCGTCAGAGAAACTGGCGGTCCAAGGTGTCTCTACGACGATTGCAGATGCGCGATTTGCCAAACCACTGGATCGCGCGCTGATCCGGCAATTGCTGCGCAACCACAAAGCGCTGATCACGGTTGAGCAGGGTGCGCAGGGCGGCTTTGGTGCGATGGTTTTGCATGATCTGGCCAACGATGGCCTGCTGGATGGACGCTGCCAAGTACGGACGATGACGCTGCCCGACCGCTATATTGATCACGCGTCGCCGGATGCGATGTACGCGGATGCAGGGCTGACGGCGGTGGATATTGCGGCGACTGCGATGCAGGCGGCGGGGATTGAAGTGAAGCGGGTTGAGGTGGGGGTTTGAAGAACCTTTTTATACGCGCAGCAACCGCACGCCAGATTGCCCCGCTTATCGCGACACTTGCCCTGAACCCATTTGTCGCGCATGCGCATGAGGTAAATGTCGATATCCCCTTCACTCCGCAGGAAGAGGTCGCCGGTGTGAATGCGCGTCCCTTCCCGTTAGAGATGTTCTATACGGGGGAGGCTGGGGAGTTATTTGGCCGTTCGAGCTGCTATGTCCCGCAAGACAAGCTGCGTGACTATGCGATTGGGCAATGGCTTGAAGAACCGATTGAGCAGCGCATCCGCCTTGTCTGCGCGATTGTGATGTTATCGCGGGGACCGCAAAACTTGGTCGCCTCTGGCGGCCGCGAGCCGAACGCAGAGTTTCTGGAAAGCACAGTCATTTCGGTTTCGATCTTGGCCGATACATTTTTGGCGCCCGATAACCTGAGCGCCGTGCAAGCGATCAGCGCATCACTTGTGGTTCTGGGTGGTTTGACGCCGGGCGATCAACGCGCATTGGTCAGATCAATTTTGGAATAGGGTGTGCATCTACAGTAGGCCTGTCTGAAACAGCCACACCTTTAGTCCGCCATGCGGGATGGCGGCACCTTTGGGTCTGAACGGTAGCCCCGTAGCCTTTGCCAACCCGGCCTCGCTGGTCACGATCCCGACCCGCCAGCCTGGGCATTCACGTTTGATCGCATCGCCTAGCCCGGCATAGACGCCGTAGAGCATATTTTGATTGCCGATCCGCGCACCATAAGGTGGGTTGCAGATGATCAGGCCCGGTGGGCCTGCGGGCCGTTTGATGTCAGTGGCAGAGAGGTTTTGGAAGGTGATATGCTCCGCAACCCCCGCCCGTTCGGCGTTGGCGGTGGCCATGCGGATGGCACCGGCGTCGCGGTCGCTGCCGTGGAAATGGTTTTGCGGCGCGTGGGTTTCACCCACCCTACGCATGTCTGACCATGCATCCGGGTCAAACGTCGCGAGGTGTTCGAATGCGAAACCCCGCGTCCGGCCGGGGTGGAGCCCCATCGCAACTTCCGCCGCCTCAATCAAAAACGTGCCTGATCCACACATCGGATCCAGCACCGGTTCGCGCCCGTCGTAGCCGCATTCACGTAGCATCAGCGCGGCCAGCGTTTCGCGCATGGGTGCTTTGCCGACAGCCTCTTTATGCCCGCGCTTATGCAGGCTTTCGCCCGAGGTATCGATGCTGATCGTTACCCGATTGTCGTCGATCCGTACCTTGATAGCAATGGGTGCATCCGCGCTGATCGTCATGCTGTGACTGTCCTTGAGCGCGGTTTCAATCCGTTGGACCGCTGCCCCCGCGTGGTAGATCTTGGACTTCTTCGAAGTGCTGACCTCGACCCGTACAGGCACATCGGCGCGCAGAATGTCACCCCACGGAAACTTGCGCGCCCGCTTGTCCAGCTGTGCGAGGTGAAACGCCATGAAGCTGCCCACCCGCGCCAAAACACGCGTGGCTCCGCGCATAACAAGATTGGCGCGCCAGACGTCTTCCCATGTCCCGCTGATTGTGACCCCGCCGGGGGTGCGTTGCGCATTGCTGAACCCATTGGCCTGAGCCTCGGCCAACAGCGCCTGTTCAAGTCCCGGCGTGGCGACCATAAAGATGTCAAACGGTGCGGTCATGACAGGTGCATACTGGGCTTTGCTGCAAGGATGCAAACGGCAATCGCTGGGTCAGAATCGTGATGTGATCCCGAAAAGCAATTGTACGGCGGATGTCGTGTTCTCTTCCGCTGTTGAAACGGTCCGTGATGAAGACAATGTAATGCTAGGAGAGAAGCCAAAGTAATTGATGTCCTGAAAGGTTGCGGTGGCGTCAGCGGATATGAAATTGTCCTCGCGCCCATCAAGGGTTGTTGTGAACTCATCATAGGTGCGCATGCCGACGGCCAGCGATGTAAAAAGTCTCACCCCAAGGATGGGTTGGGCCAGCCCGTAGCCGACCCCCGCTTCGTATTCATCAAATGATGTCTCGCTCCCGGCTGCGACCTGCCGCGCCCGCAGGCTGAGTTGTAACAGATCGCCGCTTGCTAGTGTCCGGTCAAAGGTGCCCAATACATCATAAAGCGTAGAATCGCGCAGGCTTGGCGTCAGCACCTCTTGCTTTCGCACCAACCCTCTGATCCGGGCCGTGCTGCGGCGTCCGATCGGGACGATTTGTGCAACGCTCAGATCGCGATAGTTGATCAGCCGCGTGCCACCCTGCCAATAGCTGCCGAGAGTGACGCCGAAACGCACAGGCCCCAGAGGGCTGATATTGTTTTGCTGCCGGTCTATCCCGACAGAGGCTGTTACTCTTGCAAAATCTTTACCATCAACCGCCCGCACCTCCTCATCTGGCGAACTGGCGAGCAGGTCCTGCGCGTCAGATGACAGCGTATAGGTTTCGCCTGAAACCAAACCCACCAATGCCGTTGACTGCTGGGGGCTTTGCGAGATGCGGTAACTTAGTTCAGTGCTTGCTGCGAATGCCACGCCTGACAGGGAACGGCGATCTTCCGGTAACACGAAGGTAAGGCCGATGCTCTCTAGCGTCAGAATTCCATCCTCCGATCCGTTGTTGATGTTGTCGGATGGGGCGATCCAGCCGGTCACTTGCACCGACAACGGGTTTGCATCGGAGGTAGCGTTGAAAGCCGCCGCAACAGATTGCCGGTCGGCCTGCGTCTGCGCGTCATTTGCCGCCCGGCGCAACCAGATTTGTGATCGCGTGTATTGGCCGGCCTGAAAATGCACACCAGCCACAAAGCGTGCCGCGAGGAAGCGTTCATCGTTGGTCAGGGCAGCCTTATAAGCCTGCGCACCGGTTTCTGCGGCGCTTTGCGGCGTATCCAGATCCGCTTGTGCCAACGCCAGAAGGTAGAGCGCTGCAAAACTTTCAGGCTGCGCTCCCAGCATTTCGGTTGCAATGCTGGCGGCCTGACCCGGCCTATCGCCGACCAAGGCTGCCTCAGCCTGTTGTTGCAGGCGCTCAAATGCAGATTGGGCCTTTAAGGGTGTTGCTATTGCCATGAATAAGAACGGCCAAAGTACAGTCAATCGCATGTGGGGTGTGCACCTCGCGCTATGTTTCAGGCCGTCGTGGGTGTTTACGCAAATGTTGCGTTGTGGAGAATAGCTTCAGTGCTGCTTGTTTCGATTTATGGTGCTGTGGTCCCTTTTTGCTATAATTGTTTCAGGATTTTGGCGTCTTTCCCCCTTACGCATGACCAGACAAGCAATATTTTGCTTATCTTACAAAGGTTTGCGGTCTTTGATTGAGCGCATCAAGCGGAACACCCTAGCTATGTTCCGATAAATATTCGGAGCAATCTCATGAAGCGCGTTCTTTCTATTGCGGCACTTGGTCTTGCCGCTGCGTGTGGCGGTGCCGGTGGCAGTACATCAAATGCAAGCGACACAATCGCGATTGAGGATTTGCCGCAGATTGCTGTTTCTGAAGCTCCCAGCACAACATTTACAAGCATGTTAAATGGTGTGCGTAGCGACGCCGGTGTTGGGTCCGTGTCATACAATGCGCAATTGGGTACAGCGGCCCGTCGGCATGCCAATGACATGCATGCTAACGAGTTCTTTAGCCATACTGGCAGCGATGGGTCGACCATTGGCGAAAGGGTCAATGACGCGGGTTACGCGTTCAGCTGGGTGGGCGAAAACATTGCCAAAGGTCAGGCGAATGAGGCAGCAGCACTCGCGAGTTGGCAGTCATCCACAACAGGTCATAAGGAAAATAACGAAATGGCCCGTGCAGAGCATTTTGCATTGGCCAAGGCGGGCACAGGCGAAAATCAGTACTGGGTTCTTGTTCTTGCCGATCCGCTTTAGCGGTCACATCCTGCGCTAACGCGTGACGGCGCTGCTTCTGGTTTGGGTTGCGGCTTGGCGATACCTTCAAGCGCTTTGAGCGGTTTTTTAACCGCCTCGGTCAATCCCGGGCGCGTGGGCGCCGCCATTTGCTTGCTCACTTCGACAATTAGAACACCGCCTGCGGCCACAACAGGCAGGTTGTGCCCGACCTTTTCCAGAAATCCTGCCGACTTGCGCCAGATCTTGCGCGCGGATGGTGGTTGATACAGGGCCGACATAGCCCGTTCGGTCACGAACTGGTGTCGCCGCAGTTGTGCTTCTAATTGGCTCAGCGAATAGGGCCGCCCGTAGCCGAATGGCGTGGCGTCAGAGCGTGACCATAGCCCGGCCCGGTTCGGCACGATGAACACCGCACGCCCACCGGGACCAAGCACCCGCCATGCTTCGTCCAACAGCAATGAGGGCTGTTCGGTCGTCTCGAGCCCATGTAGCATGACCAGTTTATCGACATGCCCCGTCTCAATTGGCCAAAGCGTATCTTCGCATAAAACACTGACGTTTTTACCATCCGCTGGCCAAGGCATCACCCCTTGTGGCCCCGGCATCAGCCCGATCACACGGCGTGCGTCTTTCAAAAAGGGCCGCAAGAGCGGCAGGGCGAACCCGAAACCCACGACCACCTGCCCTTTTGCCTCTGGCCATACCATGCAAAGCTCGTCGCGGATCACCTTTTGCGCCGCACGCCCCAATGCGCTGCGGTAATAGAAGTTTCGCAAATCAAGGACGTCGAGGTGCATTGCGGTTTGCGGCTCCTTGGGCAAAGCTGTGATTGCAGCATATCAACTGGAAAGGGCATTGCCATGACAAAGACATCAGCGGTGGAATTGGTTGTGGTGCCATGTCTGGCAGATAATTACGCGTTTTTGGTCCATAATGGCGACACCGGTGAGACTGCGTTGGTGGATGCACCCGAAGCCGCCCCCATTCAGACAGCACTGGATGCCCGTGGTTGGACGCTGAGCGATATTCTGATCACCCACCATCATGATGATCATATTGGTGCCGTCGATACCTTGCGCGGTCGGGCGCGTGTGATTGGGGCCAGGGCCGACGCCCATCGTTTGCCCGATCTGGATTTGGCGGTTGCAGACGGCGATCAGATCACTGTTTGCGGGCTGCAAACTGATATTTTCGACGTATCCGGCCATACGATTGGCCATATCGCCTTTCATATGCCTGATGCGCAGCTGGTCTTTACCGCAGATAGCCTGATGGCACTGGGCTGTGGACGCCTGTTTGAAGGGACGCCCGCACAGATGTGGGACAGCATGCAAAAGCTGCGCGCGCTGCCTGATGACACGCTTGTGTGCTCGGGTCATGAGTACACGACAACCAACGCGCGTTTCGCCGCATCCCTTGACCCGGATAATCCAGACCTTATCTCTCGTATTAAGCGGATCGAGGCTGCACGTGCAGCCGGCCAACCCACGGTCCCTTCAACGCTGACCGAAGAGAAGCGCACAAACCCGTTTTTGCGCGCCGATGTTCCCGAATTTCAAGCCGCCCTTGGTATGGCCGACGCATCCGCGGTGGACGTGTTTACCTATGCACGGGCGCAAAAAGACAAGTTTTAACCACAAAGATGTGAGAGCATGGTGAAAAGCCGGTCAAAAACTCAGCATCACACGATTTGTGATGCCAAATACGAAAAAAGTCCTTGAAGGTTGGGAAATAAAACCAAACCTTAAGGGTAAGAGGCCACGGTTGGGTCACGCCAGCCCCCGATATGAAGGAGCACAAGACGTGCCATCATTTTCGACAACACTCGAACAGTCCATTCATGGCGCCCTGGCGCTGGCCAATGAACGTAAACATGAACTTGCTACGCTGGAACATTTGCTTTTGGCGTTGATTGATGAACCTGACGCAGCACGCGTGATGCGGGCATGTTCTGTGAACCTTGACGATCTGCGCAAGGATCTGGAAGGGTTTATTGAGGATGATCTTTCGACACTGATCACGGATGTTGAAGGGTCCGAGGCTGTGCCGACGGCCGCCTTCCAACGCGTTATCCAGCGTGCGGCGATCCACGTCCAATCCTCTGGCCGCAGCGAAGTGACCGGGGCCAACGTACTGGTCGCTATCTTTGCCGAACGCGAAAGCAATGCTGCCTATTTCCTGCAAGAACAGGATATGACGCGTTATGATGCCGTGAACTTCATCGCCCATGGCGTGGCGAAGGATCCCGCTTTCGGTGAGGCGCGCCCCGTGACTGGCTCGCCAGAAGAGGGCGAGACGATCGCCGCCGGCGAAGGTGATGAAAAAGAAAGCGCACTGGCGAAATACTGCGTTGATTTGAATGCCAAAGCGACCAAAGGCGATGTTGATCCATTGATCGGCCGCGCGCACGAGGTGGAACGCTGTATTCAGGTGCTATGCCGACGCCGCAAGAACAACCCGCTTTTGGTGGGTGATCCGGGCGTTGGTAAAACCGCAATTGCCGAAGGTCTGGCCTTTAAGATTGTGAACGGTGAAACGCCGGAGGTGCTGTCGAAGGCGACGATCTATTCGCTTGATATGGGCGCATTGCTTGCAGGTACGCGTTATCGCGGTGATTTCGAGGAACGCCTGAAGGCCGTGATGACCGAGATGGAAGATCACGCTGATGCCGTGCTGTTCATCGACGAAATTCATACCGTGATCGGTGCGGGTGCGACCTCTGGTGGTGCCATGGATGCCTCAAACCTGCTGAAACCGGCGTTGCAGGGTGGTAAGCTGCGCTGCATGGGGTCCACGACCTATAAGGAATTCCGTCAACACTTTGAAAAGGACCGCGCGTTGTCACGGCGGTTCCAGAAGATTGATGTGACAGAGCCTTCGGTCCCTGACGCGATCAAGATTTTGCAGGGTCTGAAGCCCTATTTCGAAGAACATCACAGCATCAAATACACGGCTGATGCGATCAAGACCGCTGTAGAATTGTCTGCCCGCTACATCAATGACCGCAAATTGCCCGACAAGGCAATCGACGTGATTGATGAGGCCGGTGCTGCACAGCATCTGGTTGCTGAAAGCAAGCGTCGTAAGACGATTGGTGCCAAGGAAATCGAGAATGTTGTGGCGAAGATTGCGCGCATTCCGCCCAAGAACGTATCGAAAGACGATGCTGAGGTTCTGAAAGACCTTGAGAAATCGTTGAAACGCGTTGTCTTTGGTCAGGATGCAGCGATTGAAGCGCTGTCCTCTGCCATCAAGCTGGCGCGCGCCGGTCTGCGTGAACCTGAAAAGCCGATTGGGAACTACCTGTTCGCAGGTCCAACGGGTGTGGGTAAAACCGAAGTGGCAAAACAGCTGGCAGATACGCTGGGTGTGGAATTGATGCGCTTTGACATGTCCGAGTACATGGAAAAGCACGCTGTCAGCCGCTTGATTGGTGCACCCCCCGGCTATGTTGGGTTCGATCAGGGTGGTATGCTGACCGACGGTGTCGATCAGAACCCGCACTGTGTGCTGCTGCTCGATGAGATGGAGAAAGCGCACCCTGACGTCTACAACATTCTGTTGCAGGTCATGGACCACGGTAAGCTGACCGATCACAATGGGCGGACCACTGATTTCCGCAATGTGATCATCATCATGACGTCGAACGCGGGTGCGGCCGAAATGTCGAAAAACGCGCTGGGCTTTGGCCGTGAAAGCCGTGAAGGCGAAGACACCGCTGCGATTGAGCGGACTTTCACGCCGGAATTCCGTAACCGTCTGGATGCGGTGATCAGCTTTGGCGCGTTGCCGAAACCTGTGATCATGCAGGTGGTCGAAAAGTTCGTCCTGCAACTTGAAGCGCAGCTGATCGACCGTAACGTGCATATTGAGCTAACACCTGCCGCAGCTGAATGGCTTGCCGACAAAGGCTATGATGCGAAAATGGGTGCACGTCCGCTGGGCCGTGTCATTCAGGAACACATCAAAAAGCCGCTGGCGGAAGAGCTGCTCTTTGGCAAGCTTGTTAAAGGCGGGATCGTCAAAGTGGGGGTCAAGAAAGGTGAGCTGGACTTACGCTATGAAGCACCGGCGCAGGGTCGTATTACCGGCGGCGGAGATAAGCCACCGCTTTTGACCGCTGACTAAACGTTGCCGAGAGAAAAGAAAGCCCACCGCTCAACAAAGAGCGGCGGGCTTTTTCGTGCTGTGACTGCTGTGGTTACATGCCCCAGGTCAACAACACCAAACTTAACACGATGCCGGGAACGATGAGTGTCATGGGCCATACCAATGCAGCCACGCCGAATGTGAAAATGGCCAGCCCCCACAGCGCGACAACGGCTAGGATTGCCAAAACGATCTTAGCTTCCATGCTGAGTGGAAAAAAGTAGCCACGCCACTCCGTCAGTGTTTCCTTGACGGTGGAGGTAAACGGACGAAGTGGTCTTTGATCAATCAGTGACATTGCATTTCCTTTTATTTCGCAGGAGGTATGTCACAAAGTGAAGCTGCGCAGAGGACCGATTGCCGCAGTTGCAGCGTAATCCCTGCTATCGGTCGGTTTTTGACCGACGATGCAGGTTTGGCACAGCGTAAGGCACTGCCTTTTGATAGGTCGCAAAGCGCATGCCATACCGTTTGGCGAACCTGCGTTCCTTCAGGCGCGGGGCTAACAGGCAATAAGCCGTGAGAGTGATGGCAAGCGCCAATTGATCCGGTGTCCAGACCGGGACGGTCCAGAGTGTCAGTGCAAAGGCAACATAGATCGGCTGTCGGATCAGCCGGAACAGCCCCCCGATGGGCATGTCAGGAAAGACTGGTTTGATGTTCTGGGCAAGAGACATCCAACCCAGCGCGCCTGACTGGACTTCGGCCCCAGCGTCATAGCTGGCCTTGATCAACAGCCCCCAAGCGGCGGCATATAGCATGCTGATAATTACAAATGCCACGCCCTCCGCCCGCCACCAAATGATCCCGCTGGGTGTCCAAAGCGCAAACAAGAGCAAAAGCTGAAGTGACGCGATGATCGCATAGGTGGTTGTCGATAGCGTCGCGCCATAGGTGGCAGGGGCAAGACGGCCCAGTATCTTGGAACCTCTGCTTGTTAACAGCACAGAATGCACGCATGGAAATTGCATGATAAGCAGGGCATTGGCCACATAGCCCCATGGTGCAGGAACCCGCCCCAAACTTTCGCTCATCCCAAAAAACATTGCTATGATCATTGCCAACACGGCAGCCGCAAAGATCAAATGGCAGCTGACGCCGTAAAGAAACGCGACAGCAATGCGCCTGCGTCCCGGTGGGGGGCGCAAAACGCCAATTGCCAGCACGAACAGGCGCGTAAAGGGTGAAGGCTCTTTGTGATCCATTGCCGAAAGTTAGCCCCGCTTTCCCAAAAGGCGATATATGCGGCACCTTTGGTCGCAGGTTGCCTTCGCCCATTCTGCTACTACTTCCTTCTGCATGCCCCAAACGCCCGCCCTTCCTCCTGCGCATGTCAGCGATATCATCCAGATGGCGCTATCGGATCATGTCAGCTTTCAAGATATTCGTCGCGAATACGGGATCGGCGAAAAGGACGTCAAAGCACTGATGCGGGACAATTTGAAACCGGGTAGCTATCGCGCGTGGCGCAAGCGGGTGCGCGACTTTGGTGATCGGCGGGAAACCTACAAATGACCGATAAGCGCGATACGGCGCGTGCGTTGCCTGTGCCATCGGGGCGGGTGTCCCGGTTCACGCGGCTGGGTGCCATGACAGCAGGGGTGGCTGGCAATATGGCGATGAATGGCCTGAGCCAGTTGGCCCAAGGTCAGCGCCCCGCAATGCGCGATTTGCTGATGACCCCGCAGAACATCACCCGCGTGACCGAAAAGCTCGCCCAGATGCGCGGTGCCGCAATGAAAATCGGGCAGTTGATGTCGATGGATACGGGCGAATTTCTGCCTCCGGAACTGGCGCAGATCATGGCACGGTTGCGCGATGACGCGCATATCATGCCGCCTGCGCAGTTGAAGAAGGTGTTGAATGCGAACTGGCCCGCGGGCTGGCTGGGTCAGTTTGCGAAATTCGACGTGCGCCCTATTGCCGCCGCCTCTATCGGTCAGGTACATCGCGCGCGCCTGAAAGACGGTATGGAGCTTGCGATCAAGGTGCAATATCCCGGCGTCGCGCAAAGCATCGATAGTGATGTGGCAAATGTGGGTGCCTTGCTGCGGATGTCAGGGCTGCTGCCGAAAGGATTTGAGCTGGCGCCCTATTTGGAAGAGGCCCGCAAGCAACTGCACTTAGAAACGGATTACGAACACGAGAGTGAAAACCTTGCCCGTTTTGCAGCGCTTTTAACGGATGCGCCAGCTTTCACCGTGCCCATGCATGTCCCCGAATGGAGCACGCGTGAAGTGCTGGCCATGTCCTATGTCGCAGGTGAACCGATTGAAGCAGCGTTCGCGCAGGACAAGGCAGAGCGCAACCGGATCGCCGACGCTTTGATTGGCCTGACCTTACGCGAATTGTTTGATGACGGGTTGATGCAGACTGATCCGAATTTCGCTAACTATCGTTATGATCCGGCGACGGGGCAGATCATCTTGTTGGATTTTGGTGCAACACGCGTACTTGATCCAAAGGTGGTTGATCAATACAGGCGGTTGTTGGCTGCGGGGCTGGCAGATGAGCAATCCACGATGGATGCAATTGCCGAAGAGATTGGTTTCGTAGCCATCGATACGCCGCCGCGTTATCGCGCCGCCATTATGGATATGATGGGCATGGCGTTTGATGCCTTGCGCAGCGATGCCCCGTTTGATTTCACCGAGAAGGCCCTGCCGCGCGCGATGCAAGATGCCGGTATGGCATTGGCTGAAGACGGGTTTATCCCGCCGCCCTTGCCGATTGATGTGCTGCTCTTGCAGCGTAAATTCGGGGGTATGTTTTTGCTAGCCAGCCAACTGGGCGCGCAGGTTGATCTGCGCGGTTATCTGCGGCGCTACGTCGGTTAGCGTTCGGTCAGTTTCAATTCGATCCGGCGGTTTTGGGCCCGTGCCTCTGGCGTATCCAGCGGGTTGAGGGGTTGAAATTCACCAAAGCCGTTGGCAGCCAGCCTGCGTGGGTCAATCCCAAGGTCTTCCGACATGAAGCGCACCACAGACAAGGCGCGCGCCTGGCTCAGTTCCCAGTTGTCTGCAAACCGGCTGTTTGCGCTGAGAGGGGTGTTGTCGGTGTGCCCGTCAACGCGGATCACCCAGTCGATCCCCTCTGGGATGTCGGCGGCGATGCTGCGCAGGATGTCAGCAATATTCGCAATCTCGCTTTCACCGGCAGGGGACAGATCGGCGCTGCCGGGGGCGAAGAGGACTTCGGAGTTAAAGATAAAACGGTCGCCTTCAATGCGAATACGGTCCTGCCCTTCGAGGATCTGCCGCAATTCACCAAAGAAGTCGGATTTGAAACGCGCAAGGTTCTCGGCCTCTTCTTCTAGCCGCGCGGCTTCGGCCTCTAGCCTGATCCGCTCGGCCTCTTCCAGTGAACGCCGTTGACGTTCTTCTGACACTGCCCGCGCGAGGGCCGTGTTCAACTGTGCGCCCAGCGTTTCGATCTGTACCTGCGCTTCGCGGTCAGCGTTCTCTGCCAGATTGAGCAAGGATTGCAGACTACCCACTTGCGCGCGCAGCTCCGCGATTTGTTCGTTGAGCAAGGCTACCTGTCGCTGACTTTCAGCGGACACTGTCTTTTGCGCGGCGAGTTCTTCGTTCGCGAGTGCGAGCAGTGCTGCCTGCTGTTCGGCTTCTTGGCTTTCTTCTTGTGCCGTGTCGCGCAGGGCTTCCAATTCGGATTGTGCTGCGCGCGCGGCGGCAAGAAGGGTCAGTGTATTCTCTGCCTCTTGCCGTTGTCGTTCTAGGTTCAGGGTCATCGCCGTCAGTTCCGTATCAGCATTCGCAAGCCGTTCGCGCAGCGCCTCTGCGGCCGCGGCACTGGTAATCTGATCGGCCTCAAGCGCCGTGATGCGGTCGGTTTGTGCATCAGTCTTGGTTTCCAGATCGGCGACCAGCGCTTCGAGCGCTTCGCGTCTGGCGGCGGCAAGGCGCGCGGCCTCGGTGCCCTCATCAATCTCGGTTCGTGCCTGCGCCAATGCCAAGTTCAGCGCTTCTTGTTCGGTCAGCAGACGCTCTGTTTCGGCCTCCAAACCAGCGATATTGGCCAGGGCTTCGCTGCGTTCGCTCAACAGCCCCGCGACCTGTGCTTCAAACTGCGTGATCTCGCTTTGCGCAGCGGCCAGTGCCTGATCCTGCGTTTGTCGTTCGGCAATCAGCGCGGCAATCCGGCCTGCTTGCGCGGTGGCTTCGGCTTCGGCGGTTTCCAGATCAGACGTGAGGGCAGCATTCGTATCCCGTTCCAGCCCGAGCGTCGCCGTCAAGGCGGCCACTTCATCGCTAAGCGCGTCGAGTTCCGTTTCCTGCCCGGTGATCTGTTGGCGTAGCACAAATTGGATGACCATAAAGATGGTCAGCACGAACATCAGCACCAGCAACAGCCCAGTCATCGCATCCACGAAACCCGGCCAAATGGCGTTTTGGAAACGGTTTGATGATCTGCGGCTCAGCGCCATGGATCAACCTCTGCCTTTAATCGCGTTTGTTAGATTGGCAATCTCTCCGCGCAGATCGCCAATGCTTTCCTGCCGCCCGGCGGACATTTCTTCCAGTATACGAAGCAATTGCACGTCGATTGACCGCAAGCGCATCCGGCTTTCGGCATCAATACCGTCCATGCCGTTGTCATCCATCTTCTGGATCAATGCCTCTTGGCCAAGGGCAACACGCTCCAAAAGAGCCGTATTGGAGTTGGTCGTCGACGCTTGCGCCAGTTTTTCGATGGCCATGGCAAGCGATGCGAAGCGCTGGTCGTTTTCTTCGCGGTCGGCGTCGGTTTGTCCCATCATCATCTGGATCGTGTCCATCAATTCGCCCAGTTGTTCCACGAATGGGCCCATCGCACTCAGGTCTGCGCCGCCGACGCCCTCTTCCCCGTCGATGCCGACGCGGGTGATGGTGGACAGCCACTCTTCCAATTCGCGGTAGAACCGGTTTTGGCCGTGGCCAGCAAAAAGCTCTAGAAGCCCAACGATGAGAGAACCGGCCAAGCCGAGGAGCGAGCTTGAGAAGGCCGTGCCCATACCGCCAAGCTGTGCTTCCAACCCTGATTGTAGGCGTGCAAAAATGTCTGCCCCGCTTTCACCTTCGCCGGGGTTGAGCGAGCGTATGGTTTCCACCAATGCCGGTACGGTTGTTGCCAGGCCATAGAACGTTCCCAAAAGCCCAAGGAAAATCAGAACATTGCCGATATAGCGCGTGATTTCGCGGTCTTCATCGATACGCTGCGCAACAGAATCAAGGATCGACCGCCCGGATGAGGACGACACCTGCGTGCGCGCCCCGCGTGAGCGCAACAATGTGGCGAGGGGGGCCAGCAGGGATGGTGCCGCGCTGAAAGAATGCCCGCCTGCGTCCCGCGCGAACCTTTCGATCCAGCGTACGGACTTCATCAAGACAAACACCTGATTGAAGCAGGACAATACGCCCAGCACAAAGACCCCGAGGATCACACCATTAAGGTATGGATTTGACTGGTAGATCGCGGTGATCTGTTCCAGCCCAAGGTAAAAACCAGCCCCCACAAGGCCAAGCACTGTCAGCATAAAGAGAAGCTGGCGAATGGGCTGAGAAAACTGTGGTTGTGCTTTGGGTGCCCGTTTATCCGACAAGGGAGAGCGTCCTCATATTGTGTGATTACTTCGCTCGCATAACACCATATGGGCGAAGTCGCGCAAACCCAAACAAAATCAGGTGTCGCTTATGTTGCCGTCAAAGCACGCACACGGGTAACAAGCCATGACATATCAGCGTCTTTGATCCCAAGTTCGGTCAGATGCGCCGCCGTATTGAACAGATATTCCGTGTTCGGCCCGCGCCCCCCAACCGCTTGTGCAATGATCTGCGCCTGTTTTTCGAGGTCGAACTGGCAGTACTGCACGTGATCACGGTTGATAATATAGGCGAGCGCCGGGATTTTATCCCCGTCGTCGCAGACCAGTTCAACCGTGTCTTCATAATAGGCCGATGAAACCAACTCGCGTTCGCGCAGCTGCGCATGAACCCTGTCTATCTCTTCATCGGCCACCTGAAAGGCAACACCAGTGCATTGCGCACCTGCTTGGGTATCGAGAGCGAGGACGAGGCCGGGGTCCTCTTCCGATCCGCGATGATGAATAGACAGCATGCAAAAGCTGCGGTGATAGTCACGCAGCCGTGCTTTCACCTGCCTTACGGGTGTGAAACCGGGGTTCCACAAGAGTGATCCATATCCAAAGACCCAAAACGCCATGCTGCACTTTCTTTTGTGCTGCACATAAACACCGGATTGTCGGAAACGAAAAGGCCTAGCCCACCCGCATCAGGTCGCCAAAGATCGCAGTTGTGTGATCTTGCAGGTAAATCCGCAGCCAAGGCGTGTATTGCGTGGGATGGCGGGCCACATCAGCGGACAGATCGTAGAAATCGACCCAGCGGGTGTTCATGACTTCCTCTGGATTTGGTACGATCTTCAGATCGTTGGGGGCATCGGCGACATAGACCTGCACGACCTCATGTTCGATCAGCCCGCCGCCGACGTCGGCGCGATACTCAATCTCATCCCGGTGTGACGGGTAGAGGCCCTTGATCCCAAGTTCCTCATCCAGCCGCCGTACGGCGCAATCGGTGGGGTCTTCGTCCCATTCAGGATGCGTACAACAGGTGTTCGCCCACATCCCCGGCGTATGATATTTGCCCATCGCCCGCTGTTGGATCAACACCCGCCCGCGGTTCATCACAAAGACGCTGACCGCCTTGTGTTTTAGCCCGCGCAGGTGCGCGTCCAGTTTCTCAACCGGTTTCAGAACGCCGTTTTCCCAGGCCGGGATCATGATCGTCATGTGCGCAACGGCGAGACCAGTCGCGTCAGATGCGCAAGGTTCTTGATGCCGATTTTCAGGTGTGCCATGGGCCGTGCCTTTACAAGTTTCTTGTTCATATATGCCTCAAACGTCAGCTTTTGCACGTCGACATCATGACACAGGGAGACAAACCGCTCGCGCCGTTCATCGCTGCGGTAATAGGCGTTTTGCATCGCACCCAAAACCCGGAACACCTGTTTATGCTCGCGCATGAAAAGTTTACGGGCCAGCTGCAAATCTTTTACGCGCCCTGATGCCAAACTAGCCGCTGCCGCAGTCGCCGCAACACGTCCGCCGACCATGGCGTAGTAGATGCCTTCGCCCGATGAAGGGGCAACAACGCCAGCTGCGTCACCGGCCAGCACCACATCTTCGCCGTTGTCCCACCGGTCCAGTGGTTTAAGCGGAATGGGCGCGCCTTCTTTGCGGATCGTCTTGCACTCGGTCAGGCCAGAGGCCGCGCGCAGATCTGCCGTCGCTTGTTTCACATCGACCGATTTGATCATTGATCCCATCCCGACGCTCGCTTGGCCCCCATGCGGGAAGACCCAGCCGTAGAAATCGGGTGAGATCTTGCCGTCATAGACCACATCGCAACGCGCGGGATCATAGCTTGTTGTTGGCTCCGGTGCTTCGATGATTTCATGATAGGCGATCACATATGGGATCTTGTCCCCGTCTTTCACCTCGGCCCGCGCCACGTTGGACCGTGCGCCGTCTGCCCCGATGACCAGCTTGGTATCGAGCTTCATCTCATTCCCGCTGATCTTGTCGCGGTAGACAACGTGGGTGCCGTCGGCATCGCGTTCGATTTTGGTGAAGGTGCCCGTATAGCGATGCGCGCCTGCCTCTTTCGCCCGTTTGCGCAGGAATTCGTCGAAATGTTCGCGGTCGACCATGCCAACAAAACCGTTCTCGATGGGAATATCGACTTGCCGCCCCGTGGGAGAGATCATGCGTGCGGTGTTCACTTTGGCCACGATCTGTTCGTCGGGGATGAAGAAGTCTTCGATCAGGCGTGGGGGCACCGCGCCGCCGCAGGGTTTGATCCGCCCGTCGCGGTCGATGAAGGCCACCTTGTGACCCGACCGCGCGAGGTCTTCTGCGGCAGTGGCACCGGATGGGCCTCCGCCCACGACAACAACATCATATTGCATTGATCATTCTCCCGGAACGAGTGTGGCGGACGGCATTTTGCGATCCATGATTTTGGCGGCCATGGCGGTGGCAGCGATAAAAAGAGCGGCTTCGGCGATGAAGACGGACCCGAAGGCTTGCGTGTCGGTCATGCTGACCCGCAGCAGATCAACCATGCCTGCGCCGATCAGCCCACCGAACCCGGCAGCGATAGCTTGTGCAGCACCCCAAAGGCCCATGCGGGTGCCTTCGCGGCGCTCCGCCCCTTCGGCTGCCAATGCCATCATTGATCCGATGGCAGCGACAGCGAACATGCCGTTGAAAAAGCCCAGCAGAACGACGGCTGGCACCAAAGGTGCGCTTGGGCCGATGGGGCCGAGGAAAGCGATTAGCATCAATGCACCGGCGGAACCGACGCAGCCTGCCATGACCCAGTTGCGCAAGAGGCCAATCTTGAGTCCGGTGGCGACGATACCGACGGTTAGCATGCCGATGAAGACGCCACCGTTCTGCGCGCCGGAAAGCGAGGTCGATTGCCCTGGCGTGAAGTCAAAGACAAGGCCTGCGTAAGGCTCTAGGATCAACTCTTGCATGAAATACGCTGTCATTGACAGGAACACGAAGATCGTGAAGTTGCGCGCTTTGCGTTCTGCCCAAACGTCGCGCAGCCCGTCCATAAAGGGTGTGGGGTCGGGTTCACGTACTGCAATCAGGTTCCGTTCGATGCGCCAGACGGCAAGGCAGGTCACAAGCGTGGCAGTCGTGACGACGATACCAACGATCTTAATAAGCAAGGCGGGGGTATATGGGTCAATCAATTGCCCGACGATCCCAGCAGTCATTGCGATGCCAAAGATCATCATCAGCCAAGTAATTGTTGCAGCCGCCGCACGGCGGTGCGGTGCAGTTGTTGTGGCAAGAAGCGCCAACAATGACGTGCCGGAAGCGCCGACGCCCAACCCAATCAGTGCATAGGCGATGATCGAGACCGTAAGGCCCAACGCGAAAGACTGCTCAAACGCCAGCACGCCCCACGCGGCGCTGAATGCACCCAAGGCGAGCGCGACCATCCCGCCAATAATCCACTTGGTGCGGTGTCCGCCGGTGTCTGAATAAAACCCCCAATGCGGCCGAGTCAGTTGGATGCCGTAGTGTAGTCCAACCAAAAGGCCGGGCAGAATGGCGGGCAGCGATAATTCGACCACCATCAGGCGGTTCAGCGTCGACGTCGTCAGCACCACAATCGCGCCCAATGCCATCTGCACAAGACCAAGCCGGACAATTTGGAACCATGAAAGTGTCATCTCATCCTCCGATCCCGCGCAAGGCGACGGCGGCGATCATCATGCCGCTGATGTAAAACAGAATGCCCATGCCCTGATACCAAGGCGTCTTACCCTCTGGGTCGTGCAGCAGAACGCGCATCGCACCAAATTGGACGGCAAGCATCGCCATGACGCCCAGCGCAAAGCCGGGTTTGTCCCAGTAGGTCAGCAAGCCAATCACGATGACCTGCGGCACGGCCATGATCCAGCAGGCAACGCGCGCCGCACGATCAGGCCCCAGCGTGACAGGAAGGGAACGCAGGCCTGTGGCCCGGTCGCCTTCAATCGCTTTGAAGTCATTCAGTGTCATGATCCCATGCGCGCCAAGCCCGTAAAGGACAGCAATCAGGATCACTTGTGGGCTGGGTGCTCCGGCGGCAACAACAGCGGCGCCCGTCACCCAAGGCAGCGTTTCATATGCAAGGCCGCACAGTCCTGGTCCCCACCAGCCAGATTTTTTGGCGCGGATGGGTTCGGCGGAATAGGCCCAGGCAGCTGCAACCGCAAGAATTGTCGCACCGAACCCCCAAGGGCCCAGTTGATAGCCGACGATCAGACCAAGGACAGTCATGGTAAGCGCAATGTAGAGCCCCCAACGTCCCGGAATCCGCCCGGATGGAATCGGGCGGTCAGGTTCGTTGATGGCGTCAACATGCCGGTCGCACCAGTCATTCGCAGCCTGTGACATGCCGCAGACAATAGGCCCCGCCAAGATGACGCCAAGTGCCACTAAAAACAAATGATCATAAGGGCTTGCACCCGATGAAACCACCCCGCAAAGATATGCCCACATGGGTGGAAACCATGTCACTGGTTTGATCAGACGCAGCATCGCGCGCGGCTCTGGCCAACGGCGCGTCTCTCGGCTGACATGTAAATCTGACGTGACACTCATTATGTCAGTTTAAAATGACATATAGCTATGGGGCAAGTGTAAAGGTGCGTTGACACTGTGCCATCTTGTCACCCTGAAAAAAAGGGGCGCCGCGCGTGGCCGCGCTCTGATGATACCGACATCTAAACCTGTATTTTCGTCGAATTGTCTTGTTAAGCCTGCTTTCACTTCCACCGCCGTATGCCCTGTCTTGGGTGATGAAAAGAGGTAGTGGGATGAGTGCAGGATCAAACGCACCAACGATCATTAAACGCAAGAAAGTCATTGCTGGCGGTGGCCACCATGGCGGTGCATGGAAGGTGGCTTATGCGGATTTTGTCACGGCTATGATGGCGTTCTTTATGTTGATGTGGTTGCTGAATGCGACAACGGAACAGCAGCGCAAAGGGATCGCCGATTATTTTTCGCCCACCATCCCGATTAATCGGGTTTCTGGTGGTGGATCAGGTGCATTTGGTGGGGACAATATCTTTACCGAAGAAACTTTGGCGCAAAGCGGTACGGGTGTCAGCCAGCCCACGCTCGGCATGAATCCGGTCCAAAGCGAAGAAGAGGCAGCGGCAGAGGCCGCACAGGTCGCCGCCTTGCGTGATATTGAGGCGATGTTGATGGGGCAAGGTGGCGAAAGCATGCTCTCTGATCAAGCGTTGCGCCACATCATCACCCGGTTGACCGACGAAGGCCTTGTCATCGAAATTTACGATCTGCCCGATGTCACCCTTTTTGTTGACGATACAGTGGTGCCCAACCCGGTGACTGCAGAAATTGCAGCGATCATGGCGCGCTTGTTTGCTGCAGTTCGCAATGACGTGGCTATCGAAGGACACCTGCGCGCAAAGTCTTTGCTAGAGGTCGATAACCCGGTTTGGGAACTTTCAACAGGCCGTGCCGCGCAAATGCGGTTGATGTTGCAAAGCGGTGGCCTTGATCCGATGCGGATCGTGCGCCAATCCGGCGCGGGCGATCGTGAACCTGTCGTGCGTGATGCAACCGCGCCGCGCAACAACCGGATTGAGGTGATCTTGCTCAGATCTGACATCTGAAACGATAGGTTGGATTTTAGACGTTAGGGGGGCGTTAAGGCACGGGGTTTAGGGGTGTTGGGAAGGCATAGTTATCCCTGATGCAGAAAGGCTCAATTATATGACGATTTCCTCTTCCCTGAATGCAAGTGTTGCCGGACTTGCGGCGAACGCTTCGCGACTGGCGACGATTTCCGATAATATCTCGAACTCTTCGACCTACGGCTACAAGAGGGCGATCACTGATTTTCAGTCGATGGTGATTGAAAGCGGACAGGGTACCTATTCGGCGGGTGGCGTGCGTACCACAACGGCACGGTTGATTGATGAACGGGGCGCGCTGGTCTCAACCTCGAACCCGACCGATCTGGCTGTGCGCGGGCGCGGTATGCTGCCGGTGACGTCTGAAACGTCGGTCGCTGTCGATAATGGTGACAACCCGTTGTTCTTGACGACGACAGGGTCTTTCCGTCCCGATGCGCAGGGGTATTTACGATCGCCGGGTGGCTTGGTGCTTTTGGGTGTGCCAGCGGCAGCTGATGGGACGATCCCGAACTATCCACGCGATTCCATTGATGGTTTGGTGCCTGTGCAGATTAACGCGAACCAATTCGCCGGTGAAGCGACAACGCGCGTGGACCTTTCGGTGAATTTGCCAGCGACATCTACACGGGAAGGGGCATCAGGTGATTCTGAGTCGTTGTCGGTTGAGTATTTTGATAACCTTGGCGCCTCATCCAACCTAAGCTTTACGTTCTCGCCTACTGTTCCGGCAAATGGGGCATCGAACGAATGGACAATGGAAATCCGCGACAGTGAATCCGATGTCAACGCAGATGGTATTCCGGATGTTGTTGGTGAATACACTCTGACATTCGATGCGACGCGCGGCGGCGGTGGGACGCTGGCAGCGGTTGATTTTGCAGACCCGCTTGCGCCAATTGGCGGTGCCTATGACCCAATCACTGGCGCGCTCAGCATCAATGTCGATGGCGGACCGATGGAGATCAACATTGGCGAATTGGGTAGCTCTATCGGGCTGACGCAGCTGTCTGATGCCTTTGCGCCAGTTTCAATTTCAAAGAATGGCACACCCGTTGGCAGTCTGACCTCAATTGAAGTTGATCAGAATGGATTTGTCCGCGCGTCTTTTGACATCGGGATTAACCGGGTGCTGTATCAAATCCCACTGGTTGATGTGCCAAATGTCAACGGGCTCGAAACACTTGATCAACAAAGTTATCGGGTAACCCCTGACAGCGGATCGTTCTTTTTGTGGGACGCGGGTGATGGGCCTACGGGCGACATTGTTGGCTTTGCACGTGAAGAGTCCGCCACCGATGTTGCAGGTGAATTGACCGAATTGATCCAGACGCAACGGGCTTATTCATCGAATGCGAAAGTGATCCAGACGGTTGATGAAATGCTGCAAGAGACAACGAACATCAAACGCTGATCCTGAGGGGAGTATCCTGATATGAGCATGTCCAGCGCACTCAACAATGCTGTCACCGGCCTGACCGCGAACGCGCGCATGACGGAGGTGGTGTCGTCCAATCTGTCGAACGCGCTGACAGATGGATATGGTCGTAGAGGGGTCGAACTTTCATCCGTCCAGGTGGGTGATCGTGGGGGTGGCGTGCGTGTTGACAGTATTACCCGTTTTGTAGATGCGGGCCTCCTGGCAGACCGACGGCTGGCCGATGCGGCACTCAGCGGGCAAGACCGCAGCGCAGAATTCGTGTCCCGGCTGGAACAAGTGATCGGCGGGCCGGACGACGCTGCTGGCCTCGGCGCGCGGCTGGCGGAGTTTGAACGCGCTCTGATTGCGGCCGGCAGCGACCCCGCGTCAGAGTTGCGGCTTGCAGCAGTCGTTTCACGGCTTGAGGGGGTGACAGGCACGTTGCAATCCAACAGCAGCAGTATCCAGTCGTTGCGTCAGGATGCGGATGCAACCATTGCACGCGATATTGATACCTTAAACAGCGCGCTGCGTCAGGTTGATGCCCTCAACACTGATATCCTGCGGCTCAGTGGTTCGGGCGATGATCCATCCGCTTTGTTGGACGCACGCCAGCGTGCGGTTGATCAGATCGCGGGCATCGTGCCGATTCGCGAAATACCACGCGACAATGGCAGTATCGGCCTGATGACGACAAGTGGCACGCCGTTGCTGGATTCTGCGCCGCGGGAATTTGGTTTCCAACGCACGCCAACGATCACGGCAGACATGACGCTGGCCAGCGGGGCGCTTGGCGCGATTACACTGGATGGTGAGGTGCTGGACCCGGCCAATGGTATCGGGCGTCTTGACGGCGGTTCGCTTGGCGCTGCCTTTGCATTACGTGATCAAACCCTTGTCGAAGCACAAGGCGCACTTGATGAAATTGCCGCTGACCTTATCGCCCGTTTTCAGGATGTGGCGAATGATCCATCTTTAGCGCCGGGCGATCTGGGGCTTTTGACTGATCAGGGTAACCCAATGGATGTTTCTGATCTGCCCGGTCTTGCTGGTCGTATTGCGGTAAACTCGGCTGTGATCGCTGCCGAAGGTGGCGATTCCGCCTTGCTGCGCGATGGGCTGAACGCTGTTGTTGCCGGTCCGGCAGGCGATGCCACGCAGATCAACCGCTGGATCGCCGCGCTTGATACGCCACGCACAGATGTGCCTGGCGCGACGACGGCATCAGCCTCCGGGCGTATCGCCGCCTATGTTTCAGAGATAGGCACGACACGACTGTTGGCCGAAGAGCAGCTCAGCTTTACCACTGCCCGATGGGAGACGCTGCGCGAGGCCGAATTGGCGGACGGTGTCGATACGGATGTCGAACTGCAAAAACTGTTGCAGATCGAACAGGCCTACGCCGCAAATGCCAAGGTCGTTCAAACCATTGATGCCATGATGCAACGACTGATGGAGCTGTAGATGACCGGGATTTCAATAGGTGACATGGCGCGCCAGTTCACCTCGCTTCGCGATGGCAATGCGATTAAGTCAGAGCTGTTTGAACTGGCAGAAAGCCTCAGTTCAGGCAAGGTCGCCGACCTGACCAAAAGCCTGAATGGAGAGACTGTACGATTCTCTGGCGTGCAATATAGCTTGACCCAGTTGGACGGCTATCAACAGGTCGCATCCGAGACCGAGCAAACCCTCGGCAACATCCAAATTATACTTGGCAAAGTTGACGATACGCGCGCTACGACCGCGGAACGGCTTCTACTGGTCAATGACAGCAGCACCGCTGCGCAGGTCGATGAAGCCGCACGCGCATCACAAAGTAGCTTTGAAGAAATGGTCACGGCGTTGAATACAAAAATCGCCGACCGCGCCTTGATGAGTGGCAATAGCGTGAATGTCACGCCGCTTGCCACGGCTGAAACGATGCTATCAGATCTGCAAACGGCCGTTGGTGGCGCACTTGACCCTGCAACGATCATCGCCACGGTCGATGCCTGGTTCAATGACCCGGCCGGTGGATTTGCTGTCACCGGATACCAAGGTGATACGGGTCCTGCGTTGGAACGGCAGGTGACCGAAGATCAATCTGTCCAAATCGACGCCCGCGCTGATGATCCGGCCGTCAGGCAAGTGCTGCAAGGTGCCGCATTGGCCGCACTTGCAAACACGCTGCCCGGTCTGAACCAAGAAACGAAGATTGCGCTTTTGACCACCTCGGGGTCGCAGTTGTACGGCGCGGCAAGCGGTTTGGTCGCGGTTCAGGCAAGGATTGGTTTCGCTGAAGACAATGTTGCCCGCGCCTTAACCGAGACCACCGCCCAGCAGTCGTCGTTGAGCCAGATCGTAAATGATCTGTCCTTGGCGGACCCGTTTGAAACAGCCACCCGCCTTCAGGCGCAACAAACGCAGTTGGAAACATTCTTTAGTATCACAGCCCGGCTGTCTCAGCTTAGCTTGCTCCGGTATATCTAGATGAAGCTTATCCATGCCATATGTCTTTTCGTGATACTAGTGATGCCAACCGCCGCCGCAGCGAACCCTGTGCGGATCAAAGATTTGGTAGAGTTTGATGGCGTGAGGTCAAACGATCTGGTGGGGTACGGGCTGGTGGTGGGGCTGAATGGCACCGGAGATGGCTTGCGGAATTCACCGTTTACCGAGGATATTCTGGGAAATGTGCTTGAACGTCTGGGTGTGAACGTCACCGGCGAACAGTTTCGCCCCAATAATGTTGCCGCGGTGCTTGTCACCGGCGAACTGCCGCCCTTTGCGCGAGCGGGCAGTGCGCTGGACGTGACCGTATCGGCGATCGGCGATGCAGATAGCCTGCTGGGTGGAACACTGATTATGACCCCTATGAAGGCGGCAGATGGCGATATCTATGCGGTGGCCCAAGGAACGATCATTGCGGGTGGCGCTGCTGCTGCGGGTGACGGGGCTGCGGTTATTCAAGGCGTGCCAACGGCGGGTGTTATCCCATCCGGGGCCACGATCGAGCGGGAAATTACCTTTGATTTTTCGCGGCTTACGACGCTACGCATGGCACTGCGCACACCGGACTTTACTACCGCCGATCGGATTGAGCAGGCCATCAATGCTGAGTTTGATGGTGCAGTCGCCGTGATGCTGGACGCAGGCACGGTTGAACTGAACATTCATGCGACGCATGCTCGCTCTCCTGCGCATGCTTTGGTTCGTGTCGAAAATATTATGGTGCGGCCTGAACGGCGCGCAAGGGTTGTTGTTGATCAACGCTCTGGCACTATCGTGATGGGCGAAGATGTGCGGATCAGCCGTGTGGCGGTCAGTCAGGGAAACTTGACCTTGCGTATTCAGGAGGCACCACTCGTCGCCCAGCCAAATCCATTTGCCAATGGCGAAACCGTGGTCGTGCCAAGAACGGATGTCGATATCATTGAGGAACCGGGCATTGGGCTTGCCGAAGTTAATGGCGGGACGTCATTGAGCGAAGTCGTCGCTGGCCTCAATGCGCTTGGGGTCGCGCCACGGGATATGATCGACATTCTTAAAAGCATCAAGGCGAGTGGTGCGCTCCATGCTGAATTCATCGTGCGCTAAAGGTTGATAGGTATGCCAACCCTATTCTGCATTGAATTTTTCCTGCTGGATGCTGGCCGACAGGTGCCTGCAGCACATGTTGTGAAATAGCTTATGCGCCTGCGCAAAAGGCGATGACGCGCGAAAGCCTATGGTGACACGCTGTCCCAAGTACGCGCAAAGCGTATGCCCGTATCTGCCGAAGGGATAAATGACCGACTGCTATGCCTGAGGGCGCGGCGTATATGACCGGCCTGGTATGTGCAGAACCCACCCCTTTGATATGTTTTGTGCACTGGCACCCAACACTTGGGAATCTAAAACGGTTCTTACCCGTCAGGTCTGGTTCCAGAACGTCTTGCACTCATGTCAAAGACATTGCCTTGCATAACACACGGTCCAAACGCATTGGGTTGATAGGTTCCCACGGCGATTATTTTGTCTAAGCCACATCCCTTGTGGCTCGCTTCTTGCTGGTCAGCGGGACTACATGTCGGGGCATCGGTACCCCAATGTTAAGCTACTTGCGACCCTGCGCGGGCAGCCCGTTCCCATTAGGCCTCGGACAGCATTTGGTAGGCAGGGTCAGTCTTTTGCCAACCGATCTTTAGCGATGCTACCATTACGTCCCATATCCTTGCACCAAACTTGTCGCGATCAAGGCCCAACCGTCTGCGACAACAAAGAAGGCCAATTTAAACGGCAAGGATACGATGGCTGGTGGCACCATCATCATGCCCATCGACATCAGGACAGCAGCAACTACCAGATCGATGATCAAAAAGGGCATGAAAATCAAAAAGCCGACCTGAAAGGCCCGCTCCATTTCGCTAAGCAGGAAGGACGGTATAACAATCGAAAGCGGGGCGTCTGATGCAGGCAATCCTGCTGCTATGTCCGGGCGCAGATCGGCGAGGGCGTTAAATGTATCTGCATCAATCCGCGTCACCATGAATGCCTGCATGGGGTCCATGGTTCTGGTGAATGCGTCTTCCAAGGCGATTTGGCCTTGGATCAGGGGATCGATCCCGCTTGACCAGGCCTCGCGAAAAACCGGTTCCATCACAAAATACGTCAAGAACATCGCGAGGCTGACCATCAGCATGTTTGGGGGTGATTGTTGTAGCCCGATGGCCTGGCGCAAGATGGCGAAGACTGTGATGATAAAGGGAAAGCAGGTCACCATGATCGCGATGCCAGGCACAAGGCTTAATACGGTGATCAAGAGCAGCAGCTGGACGGACCGCGTTGCGAGCGAACCCTCGTCACCAAAAGTGATCGAGACATCTTGCGCCATCACAGGCCCGGAAAACGCCAATATCGCTATTGCGGCAAGGATCAATGCGCGGGGCATATTAGGACAGATCGCCCTTATCATGCGCAACTTCGGTGAGCCTGACGGCCAGTTGTCCCGGTTCGGCGCCATCAACTTCTTGCAATTCACCACGCGCGATCAGCCGGTCACCAATGTAGACCTCAACCGGGTCTTCGATTTTGCTATCGAGCGGAAGGATGGCGTTTTCAGCTAATTGCAATAAATCCCGTACCAAAGGCCGCGCTTTGCCGACCGTGACCGACACCTCAATCGGGATGTTGTGCAGGGGGTGCGTCTTATCGCTATGCTCAACAGGATTATCCATGCGTTTCGCTCCTTGTTTCAATGAAATCGACAGACGAGAGGATGGTCTTGATATCGTCAAGCAACTGGTCGCAGTCGATGTGAGCAGCGCCCGTATCATATGCCACCCAAGCGGCATGAGGTGACAGGGCAGGATCGGTTGATACATTGACATCGAGACCTGCGGTCATGAGCGCTGCCGAGACAGCCTCTTGATACTGGGGATGAAGGCGCAGCGTGAAACTGCGCTCTGCGGTCCTTGACGCGGTTTTGTGCAGAAGCGCCACGATCTGATCGACGAAACCTTCTGCAACGCATTGGGGGAACACTTTTTGCGCTAACGCCGCGAATAGCGGCCCTATCGCGCGCGTGATTTCGCCACGTGCTTCATCATATTTGAATTGCAAATCTGCAATGTTCTGCACCAACTCTTGCGTCAGGGCCTCTTGCCCGGCTGCCGCCGCCGCAAGACCGGCGGCATGCCCTTGTGTGAATCCTTTCTCAAAGCCTTCATCAGGCGCCTGATCCAGCAAGGTTTCGGATTCAAATGATTCGAGCATGACATTTGACATGGCTTAGGACACCGCCTTTGCAGGGGGTTCTTCGATCCAGTTTTGCAAGACCTGAAGCGTTTCGGGTTCACGATCCGCGATGATGCGTTTCAGGCGCGCCACCGGATCATCATCCCCGTCCATACCCAGCAGGCCTGTATCCATGAAATCACCTAGCGCATTGTCATCCATCGCCATGGCCATCGGTGGGCTGACATCGATTGGCTCTGCCTGATCTTCAATGCTCAGTGCCGCGGCACCACTATTTCCCGATACCAGTATGGGGCGGACAACAAACAGTCCAAGTATCAAGGCAACAGCTGCCAAGACGCCAATCTGGATCAGTTGCATCATGTCGAGGGGAAGCGCAGTGACCGGCCCCGCAATGGTGGTTCCCGCCAGTTCAAACGGTTCAAACGGCATTGACCGCAGCGTCAGAACATCGCCGCGATCAGTGTCAAGGCCGACTGCGGATGCGACCAACTCTTCCAGGGCGGCCAATTCTTCTGCTGTGCGTGGCGTGGTTGTTGTCGTGCCATCGGCAGCGGTTTCCACCATATCATTGACCAAAACCGCAACCGTCAGCCGCTTAATTGCGCCGGGCGCCTTCGTCAGCTGACGTTCGGTCTGTGACACCTCATAATTTGTCAGCGTGCGGCTTTCACTGTTCTCATTGCTGGCGCTGCCGGTGTTTGCACCAGCGTCCCCTTCAGGCAGGTTTGAAGCAACAGTAACATCGCCACCCCGGCTATCGGTTGAGTTACCAGAACTTTCGGTCACATCCGTGCTGATCGCGATACGGCTGTCCGGATCAACGCGTCTTTCTGTGATCATTTCAGTCTCTGTCACTTGATCGACCGAAACCTCGACTACAGCATTGCCGACACCAACCCTTGCCGCCAACAGGCGTTCTGCCCGTTGTCGCAAATTTTCTGCATGGTCATCGCCCGTGATGCTGGGCTGGCCAGTATCACTTTCGGATAGCAGCCCGCCTGCGTCATCAATTACGGCCACATCGCCGGGCGATAGTCCGGGAACAGCGGCGCTGATCAGAAATTGCAATGCCCTCAGGTGCTGGGCAGACAGCGTGCCGTCGGTCGTTGTTACTGTGACAGCAGCAGTTTGGGTTTGTTCAGGCCGAAAAGGCCGGTTTGACGGGGTAGAGATATGCACCCTTGCGCCGCGAATGTGCGGGCTGGCCACGATGGTACGTGCAAGTTCTCCTTCTTTCGCACGCCAATAGGCGGCGTCAAACATCTGCGCTGTCGTGCTGAAACCAGACAGCGAATCAAGCAGTTCGTACCCTTGGCTCCCGGTCGCTGGCAGGCCCTGCCCGGCAAGGGCCATCCGCAGCACATCACGCTGAACGGTTGGCACATAGATCGCGTTTCCTCTGACTTCATATGCGACGCCTTGCTGATCCAGTGCTGTAACGACATCACCCGCAGCACGCGGTTCTAACCCGCCAAAAAGCAAGGACATGTCCTTTGTCCCGGCCCCCCGGGCAAGCAAAAGGATGGCCACAAAAACGGCGCCCGTAACAAAAATTACGATGATCCGTCGCTGCATACTGAGCGCCGACCAGGCCGTAGCAAAGTTTTCCAAGTTGGGTTCTCCATCCGATAGGCGTTCTGCCCGGTGTTCCTCTTTTGGCCGATGAGACTTAATAATCGGTTAGGGCTTTTCGGTTTATTCACTGAAAAATGGATTTCACCGGAGAGTCGTAATGACAGCAAATGCCGATGTTGATGACGCCGCCCCCAAAAAGGCATCAAAACTGCCTTTGATGCTGGGGTTGGTGCTTGCCATCATTGGTGGTGGCGGTGGTTTTTTTGCAGTCCAGTCCGGTCTTTTGGGTGGATCAGAAACGACTGAAAGTGCGGAGTCTGAGATGGAAACATTGCAACCAGATCAGCAATTGGCAGTTGCCTTTGTCCCGATTGACCCGCTTGTGATTTCATTGCCCAGCCAAGATGGGCGTGATCATCTGCGCTTTGCCGCCCAGCTTGAGGTGCCGCCGGCTTACACCGATGAGGTTGAGGCCATTAAACCGCGCATCGTTGATGTGCTGAACGGGTATCTACGCGCCATCGACATTGCGTCGCTTGAAGATCCGGCCACATTGACGCGCTTGCGCGCCCAGATGTTGCGCCGCATTCAGGTTGTAACGGGTCCGGGGCGGGTCAACGATATTCTGATCATGGAATTTGTACTTAGCTAGAAAGGCGCCGCTGATGACGATGATTGCCGATGTATTATTGGCCGCAGGTGCCCTGGGTGCTGCGCTCTATTGCTATGTTCTTTCACGTCGTTTGCGCCGCTTTACCGATCTTGAAAAGGGCGTCGGGGGGGCGGTGGCGGTTTTGTCCGTTCAAGTGGACGAATTGACGGATATTCTGACGAAGGCGCAAAGTGCGGCGAAAGAATCAGTCACACAATTGGATGCGGTCAGCGCGCGGGCAGAGGTTGCACATAAGAAGCTGGAACTTTCGATTGCAGCGATGCACGATGTGCCGCAACCCGCCGAACAAAGCGTCGCGGAAAGCCCCTTTTTTGTGCGGCGTGCTGCCGAAGCTGAGGCGAAGTAATGCCGCGACATCCCACAAAGAAACGTGCGCTGGGCGCGCTGAATGTCATCACCTGCCTATTGATCGCATCGGCTGTTTTGCGTTTCGCGACGGAGGTGGCACCTGCGATGGCGAATGAGGCCGTTGAAGATGTCGCAGCGCCACCGGTCCGTGCAGTGGCGACTGGTGAAACACAAACCTTGTTGGCGGCATTGCAAGCGCGTGAACAGCGATTGACCGAACGCGAGACACAATTGCAAAACAGAATGCAGGCCTTGCGCAGTGCTGAAGCACAGCTTGAAGAAAAATTGGCGGCGCTCTTGCAGGCCGAGGCCACATTAAGTGCGACAATAGCCCGTGCAGATACAGCCGCCGAAACTGATTTGGCGCAGCTGACAACGGTTTATGAGAATATGAAACCGAAAGAAGCGGCGGATCTGTTCGCGCAAATGCCCCCGCAATTTGCCGCCGGATTTCTGGGGCTCATGCGGCCAGATGCCGCCGCGTTGATCATGACAGAACTTGAGCCTGAAATCGCATATTCATTCAGCGTTGTGCTGGCGGGTCGCAATGCGGATGTGCCAAGTGATGCGCCGCTGACAAATCCTTAATCCCTTCGCCTTACAAGAGATTCGAAACCTCTTTGAAGATGTCGCTGTAAGGAAGGTCGCCACATGGTCGGACTGATTGGGATTGTCGTGGTGTTTGTCACTGTTTTTGGTGGGTATCTGCTGGCCGGCGGCAAGATGGGGATCATTATTAAGGCGTTGCCGTTCGAAATGATCATGATTTGCGGGGCGGCGATTGGCGCTTTTGCCATCAGCAATGATGGCTCCGCGATCAAACATACGATCAAGGATTTGGGTAAAGTTGTCAAAGGTCCGAAATGGAAAGCGCAGGATTATCGTGATCTGCTGTGTATGTTGTTTGAACTGCTGCGTGTTGCCAAGACGAACCCGGTCGCTTTGGAAAGCCATATCGAAGCGCCAGATACCTCGACGATCTTCGGAAAATATCCCAAAATCCTTGATGATGGCGAAGCGATCGCATTGATCTGCGACACATTGCGATCCGCATCGATGAACTATGATGATCCGCACCAGGTTGAAGAAATTCTGGAAAAACGGATCGAAGCGACGTTGCATCACAAGATGCATTCAACCCACGCATTACAAACGGTGGCCGATGGCCTGCCGGCGCTGGGCATTGTTGCTGCGGTGCTTGGGGTGATCAAGACGATGGCCTCGATCGACCAGCCGCCCGAGGTCTTGGGTAAGCTGATTGGTGGTGCACTTGTCGGAACATTTCTGGGTGTATTTCTAGCTTATGGCTTCGTCGGTCCCTTCTCGGCCAAAGTAAAAGCGGTCGTTGAAGAAGACGCGCATTTTCATCAGCTTATACGTGAGGTTCTGGTTGCCAATCTCTATTCGCATGCTCCCAACATCTGCGTTGAGGTGGGGCGCCAAAACATGCCAAGCTACTATCGGCCCAGCTTTGCGGACATGGAAGATGCGCTTAAAGCGACCAAGCAGGATGCTGCATGAGGGGTATTGCTATCCTTTTGCTGCAGTTTTTGCCGCTATTGGCGCATGCCGCACCATTGCGCGTACAAACTGGAGAGCATGCAACATTTACCAGAGTTGTTGTGGGCATTCCGCGCGACATAGATTGGGAATTGGGTCGTACGAACGAAGGCTATCTGCTGCGTTTGCCGGTGCAAGAAGGGTTTGTGCTGGATCAGTTCTATGATCTGATTCCGCGCGATCGTATCAATGCGGTCTCGCAAAACCCGCGTGATGGTGAGCTGCGCTTGGACGTAAGCTGTGACTGCCACGCGCAGGCAGTGGTGTACCAGTCAGACTATTTGGTCATCGACATCCGCGACGGTCCTGCGCCATCCGTTTCACCCTTCGAACGTGCCTTATTACTTGAACAACCTGTGCCGTCCGAGGTGGAGCCGCCCCAACTGACGGTGCCCACCTTTCAGATCGTAAGGGACGCGGTTTTGCCAGTAATCACACCACGGTTTCCCGTTGGTCGGGAGGAACCCACCGTAGCAGAACCGATAGAAATAACCCGCGCTGTCACCACGCCTGACGTATCGGCCACGCCAGACCGGAACACAGATCAAGCATTGCAAATGATTGCGCAGGCCTTGGGCGAAAGCCTTGGGCAGGGGTTGTCTGAAGGCCTGTTGCAGGAGGGCCCGAGAGTTGGTGTCGGTGAGATTCCGGGCGACCCATCTGCTATTGTGGCTGGCGCGCCGCTGCCAGGTCTGAACGCCCGAACCAGCATTGATCCGCTGGCCGTCGCAGACAGAGCCCCACAACCACAAACGCAGGAGGGCCAGACATGTCTGCCTGATAGCAGCTTTGATGTTGCGGCTTGGGGCGATGATCGTCCGCCGCATTTGCAACTGCGACAGGCGCGCGGCGCTTTGACGACACCAGCCGATCAATTCGACGAAGGTGCATTGCTTGCTTTGGCACGGCTTTATGTGCACCTCGGTTTTGGTCATGAGGCACAACAGGTGCTTGATCTTGAGGGGGTCCAATCGCGTGACCGCATTCTTTTGCGGGCGCTTGCGCGGATGATTGACGGCGAACCTGTGGCGGCAGAGTTATTTCCCGGTCAGGTCAGTTGCCCGTCGCAGGTTGCACTTTGGGCGCTTTTGGCACAGCCATCCGCGCCAATAGACGCAGAGGTGGACCGCACCGCGGTCATCAATGCCTACCGCGCCTTGCCAACCTATGTGCAGCAACCAATTGCACCACGGCTTGCCGAAGCGCTTTTGACGATCGGTGCTGAAGATGCAGCAATGCAGGTATTGGGGCGCCAAACGACCTCAAAGGATGACGATGTTGCCCTGGCACTTGCCGATGCTGCGCTATCGGGCGCATTGGGCGAAGAAGCAGAAGCGGTTGAAAAGGTTGCAAATGTCGCAAGAAACGACCGGCGTACAAACCCAGAGGCGATGACGCGCTTTTTCGTAGAAGGGGCGACGGCGCAGGTTGCTTTTTCGGACGCTGATTTCCTGCTGGCGGATGCTTTACGTTTTGAGAGCGGCGATACGCCTGCGGCAGCAGCGCTGGCTGACGCACAGTTTGATGCCTACCTGTCAGTTGATAGGTTTTGGGATGCGCGCGCGTTATTGCAAGCGCGCGCCAAGGAGTTGTCAGCGGCGGAATCTGCGCAGTCTCGCGCAACACTTTTTCAGCAGGCCACCGCGCGTCTAGCTGATGCAGCGTTTCTTGAGTTTATCTGGCAAGAAAATTTTGATCAGGATGGCGTTGAGACGCAAAACGCAGTGGGTGCGCGCCTGCTTGCATTAGATTTTCCAACACAGGCTCTAGCGGTCTTGATCGGTGAGGCCAGCGGCACGCTGGCGGCAGAGCAGGCCAATTTGCGCGCGCAGGCGATGCGTCAGTCCGCAGCACAGCAGGCTATCCCCGACAATAATTCGCAATCGGCTGTAGGCAGAGATTCAACCGACCAGACGGAAACATCAGATGTAATGGTTGCCGGAAATGCAACGTTGCGCAACAGTCGCGCATTGGTCGAAAGTGCGGAGCAATCACGTGAAACGATCCGTGCGCTTTTGCAAACCGTTCCGGCGCCAGCAGAGTTTTAAGCGCGCTTACTATTTCTAAAGTAATTCAATTTATATTCGCATCAACGGGTCCTTATCAGACTGAACCGGGGCGGGCAGAATGCCGAATATGAAAAGTGATCGCAGCCTGTGGGCGGACGTTGTCAGCTGGGCTGATTTACCTTGTCGCTTGCCGGCTGTGTTAATTCGTGCCGATGCATTCCTGCGTCGGGGCAGGGCGGCCTGATGTCTGGGATATCTCTGAGGGACATTTTGCAACCGACAATCCTGTTGGCTATGGCATTAATGGCCGTGATCGTGATGATGATTTTGCCGATGCCCGCATGGGTGCTGGACATCGGATTGGCGGCATCATTTGCTCTCGCGATTCTGATGTTCACAGTGACGCTTTTTATCGACCGGCCTCTCGACTTTTCCGCTTTTCCGACTGTCCTTTTGGCATCTTTGGTTTTGCGATTGTCGCTGAACGTGTCATCGACCAAGCTGATCATTGGTGAAGGTCACACCGGGACCGACGCGGCAGGTGAGGTGATTGAGGGTTTCGCCATGTTTGTCATGGGCGGGAGCGTCTTGCTTGGGTTGGTGATTTTTTGTGTTTTGCTGATCGTGAATTTTGTCGTGATCAATAAGGGCGCGACACGTATGGCTGAGGTGGGTGCGCGCTTTGCACTTGATGCTATGCCCGGCAAGCAACTGGCGATTGATAGTGATGTTGCAGCCGGGGCAATTGACCACAATGAAGCCAAGGAACGACGTGAGCGCGAACAGGCTGAAACCACATTTTTCGGTTCCCTTGATGGTGCATCGAAGTTCGTCAAAGGTGATGCAATTGCGGGGCTTTTGATTACTGCGCTGAACCTGATCATGGGGCTGCTGATCGGAATTACTGTTCATGATATGCCGATTGGGCGCGCATTCGAAACATATGCTATTTTGACTGTTGGTGATGGTTTAGTATCGCAAATACCTGCTGTTGTTATATCAGTGGCATCTGCGTTGCTTCTGGCAAGGGGCGGTGCTACGGGCGCGACCGACATTGCATTGGTGGCGCAACTGGGGCGACATCCAGCTGCGCTGGCGACCGTTGCGATTTTAATGGGGCTGTTGGCGTTGGTGCCTGGGTTGCCTTTCGTGCCATTTGTCGTCGGCGCGCTCGTGCTGGGGGGGTGCGCCTTTGTGATGGCCCGCGCGGCACAGGCACCGGCTGACCCGGCCCCGGAATTGGAGAACGTGACAGAGGTCGTTCCGCGCGAAATGGCGATAGGGGATATGTTGGATCTGGATGACATCCACGTCGAATTTGCCCCCGATCTAGTAGATATGGTGCTTGACCCCGGCACTGGCCTGGACGCGCGGATTGCTAATATGCGCAGTCACGTCGCCACGGATTTCGGGGTTATGCTGCCTGAGATCAGATTGACCGATAATCCTGCGCTGCCGCCGGGATACTATGTTGTGCATGTGCAGGGCGTCGAACAGGTCCGTGACAAACTGCAACCTGATCTCGTGTTGGCGTTGATGAACGAAAACGATCCTGGTGACCTTGCCGGTGAGGTGGTGAACGAACCGGTTTATGGTGCGCCTGCGCGGTGGATTGCCCCTTCTGCTCAGGAACAGGCGGCGGTCGCTGGTCTGACCACAGTGCAACCCGCTGAGGTGTTGGCCACGCATCTGCTTGAGATCGTAAAGCGCAATTTTGCACGTTTGCTGACATTCAAAGCGCTTCGCAGGCGACTGGATGAAATGACACGTTTGAGTGACCAAGACCGCGCAGATGCCAATCGCCGGATGCTGGATGAATTGGTTCCTGACAAGGTGCCGCTTGATGTTTTGCTCTCGGTGCTGCGCTTGCTACTGGAAGAACGCGTGTCGATCCGTAACCTTGCGCTGATTATCGAGGCTGTCGCAGAAGGGCGGCAGCTGTTTCAAAGTGCTGATGCCATTACCGAACATGTGCGACAACGGCTTGGATTTCAGCTGGTGGCAAAGATGCGTCGGCCTGACGGCACGATCCCGTTGGTGCAGCTTGCGCCGGAATGGGAAGATACTTTTGCAACCTATGAAATTCGGACCGAAAGGGGTGGCGGTGATGTCGCCCTCCCCCCCGACAGCTTTAATCAATTGGCGGATGGGATCGCGGATAAACTTGGGCAGGCGGCGAACACAGGCGCTTATGCCGCAGTGGTGACATCCACCCGCCGCCGCCGCTTCTTGCGGACTGTCATGGCCGCTAAAGGCATCATGAACCCGGTGCTATCGTTTGAGGAAATCGGCATTGATGCACGCCCGGCATTGGTTGGTCTAGTGCCCGCCTGATGGATCTGGTGTTGGCGTTACTTCCCCATTCGCAAGCGGCACTTTGGACGTTTTTTGCGGTCTTTGCCCGGATCGGGGCGGTGATGGCCGTTTTACCAGCTTTCGGTGACCAGCCGGTGCCGACCCGCGTTCGTCTGATGCTCGCCATCATATTCACCCTGATTGTGGCCCCGGCCATCGCACTGGATTTGGATGCGTTGCCGACAACGCTTTTGACCGGTTTCGGCATCTTGGGGATGGAGGCGCTGGTTGGGTTATTCTTTGGTATCTTTCTGCGGTTTTTCATTCTGGTTCTACAGATCGCTGGGTCGATTGCAGCACAGTCAACATCGCTATCGCAAATCTTTGGCGGGACCGCAGCGGTCGATCCGCAACCGGCGATTGGGCACATGTTGGTTGTGGCGGGAACCGCGCTTGCAGCACTTTCCGGCCTGCATATTCAGGCGGCCAGCTATATGATCCATAGCTATACGCTCGTGCCTTTTGGTGCAGGGCTGCAACGCAGCCTGGTGGCCGAGGTTGGGGTGGCAGAAGTGGGGCGTACATTCGGGCTGGGCTTTATGCTGGCCGCGCCATTTCTGATCGCATCGCTGATTTATAATGTCGTGCTGGGTGTCATCAACCGCGCGATGCCGCAGTTGATGGTATCCTTTGTGGGCGCGCCGGCCCTGACCGCGGGTGGCCTCTTGCTGTTTTTCCTTGCCGCACCTGTCATGTTGGCAATCTGGCTGGCACTGTTTGCGGCGTTCATGGATATGCCCTTTGGTGCATGGCCATGAGCGGCCAGGAAGAGGACAGTGACAAGCAGTATGAACCCAGCCAGAAAAAGCTGGATGATGCGCGCAAAAAAGGTGAAATCGCGAGGTCCGCTGATCTGACAACTGCGGCCGCCTATGGCGGGCTGCTTATTGTGATGCTGACCATTGGGCCGGTTGCGCTGATTGATCTGTCAACAGCAATGTCGGTGCTGCTGGAACAGTCGAATGATCTGTCCTCGGCCGTTTTTGCGGGTGGCGGCATAGCCTTGCATGGGGGGATATTGGGCGAAATCCTCTGGGGGCTTGCACCATGGTTCGCCCTTCCAGCCGCACTGGCGATCGTCAGTGTCACCTTGCAAAGAGGGTTCCTTTTCACCGCTAGCAAGGTAGCGCCAAAGCTGAACCGAGTGTCGCCGATATCCGGTGTGAAGAACAAATTTGGGCGGCAAGGCCTTTTTGAATTCGCCAAAAGCAGTACGAAACTGACTATCTATTGTGTCATTTTGGGCTTCTTTCTGGTGGGCCAGATTGAGCGGATCATTGGCAGTATGCAACTGCCGCCACGGCTCATCATTGTGGAACTGGGGCGTATGCTGGTGGCCCTGATGGTTATTGTTCTGTTGGTTTCATTGGTTCTGGGGGCCGTCGACTACCTGTGGCAACGCGCAGAACATACCCGAAAAAACCGGATGAGCCGGAAGGAAATGATGGACGAGCTGAAACAAGCTGAGGGTGATCCCTTCATCAAACAACAAAGACGACAACGTGGTCATGATATCGCGACCAATAAGATGTTGGCTGATGTGCCCACAGCGGACGTCGTCATTGTGAACCCGACCCATTATGCAATTGCATTGAAATGGGATCGGTCTGCTGCGATGGCACCCATCTGTGTGGCAAAAGGGGTGGATGAGATTGCGGGCCGTATCCGTGAAATTGCAGCGGAAAACGCGGTCCCTTTGCATTCAGATCCGCCCACCGCACGGGCCTTGCATGCAGAGGTGGCTTTGGGGCAGGAAATATCACAAGATCATTATCGCGCTGTGGCTGCGGCGATCCGCTTTGCCGAAGAAATCCGCAAGAAGGCGGCCTATCGATGAGTAAGGCCACACGGTTACAGGCGTTAACAGAGTTGACGCAACTTCGCCTGCAGGCAGATCAGGCGAAACTGGCGGCTGTTATGGTGAAAGAAATTGATCTACGCCAAACACTTCACGACCTGGCTGTTCAGCGCAAACAACGGATCGGCACGCAGTTGGGGCATGGTGATGCGGGGTCTCTTGCGGGCGCTGATTTGAATTGGCAGCTCTGGGTTGATCAGCGCCGCACCGCCATCAATTCTGAATTGGCTCTGGTGCTGGCTGAAAAAGCCGAATGTACAGTGATGCTGCGAAAGTCATTTGGTCAGGATCAGGCGGCGCAGCAGGTACATCGTGCAGCACAGGCGGCGGCGCGGACCGTCGCCCTGCGTCGCCTGCATTATGAATCCTGACGCACCAGATCAATCACCAGAACATCTGTCACCTGGCTGCCGCTCACCTCTTGGGCAACGCGCAGCAGTTCATTGCGTAATGCACGCATCTTTGTTCCGGTGGTAAAATTACCCGAAAAGCCGCCGTTGTTGGCATGATCGAACATCACCTGCAAAAAGCGGTCACGTAATTTCGGTTCAGCGGCAAATACAGCCGTGCGGCCACCCAAAACAACCTCCAGATTGAGCGACATAACGACCAGTGCCGCGACCCGCTGATCTTCAACCACAGGAACAATAAATTGGTTGTTTAGTTTCGCATATTCACGCTCTGGCCCGACCGCAACAGGAGTGATCGCAACAGCGCCATCCATATCTGCATCGGGTGGTGGACACACATGCGTTTCGTCGGTGGCGTCTTCAACCGGTGCGGGTGCCAGAAACAGGCCGGCACCAACCCCGGCGCCGGTCCCGACAAGCAGCAGTATCAGAGGGATCAGAATAGCCTTCATCGCATGGTCCGCCTTCGTTTAGAATGGGAGGATAGATTCAAGAACTTGGTGACCAAGACGCGGCTGTTGCATACTGCTGATCTGACCGCGCCCACCGTATGAAATGCGGGCCGAGGCGATCTTGTCATAGGTGATTTCATTTTGGCGGGTAATGTCCTCGGGGCGGACATAGCCTGTCACGATCAGTTCGCGAAGTTCGAAATTGACCCGCACCTCTTGTTGGCCGACGATGGCCAAAACACCATTGGGCAGCACATCGGTGATTGTGACGGCCACCCGCAGGGTGAGCCTTTCATTGCGGCGCACCGTACCATCGCCAGAGGCAGAGCTTTGCGAGTTCAGATCGACCAATGCCGCAGATGATGCGCCCTCTGGCAGTCTTTCGTCGATGCGCTGCGGAATGCCAAGCAACTGCGGAATACCCGCCTGCTGCGAGGCCGAGCGTGATCGATCACTTGAGTTTGAGATTTCTGCTTGGTCATCGATTTCAATGACAACAGTCATTATATCGCCGCGCTGCATTGCCCGGCGATCCCCCAGAAGTGACCCGCGCGCGCCGGTCCAAAGTGATGCATGCGATGTCGGGCCCAATGCGCTGGCCGCAATGGGCGTTGGCATGCTGGGGTTGATCATGGCCGCCCGTTCCGTGTTTTCGGCGGGCGATGAAAAACCAGGTGGCTTGCCAATCTCGCGTACTCCGCACCCCGCGACCAATAGCAGTGACAGTGCCGCAATCCATCTACCTTTGCACATAGGCCACCCCATCAATGCCAATCATGGCCGATACCGTTGCACGTGACCCAATGTTCATCACCCGGATGACATCGCCCGCACTGGCGCGGCCCAAGGCCCGTCCATCGGTTGAGATCACCAAACCGTTCTTTTCAAACATCAGTGGTACGATCTGATTACGTTCGACCACAGCAGGCTGTGCAACATCACCCGGTCCAATCGGTCGTCCGGCAAAAAGTGCAACGCGCGCCTCCATACCAATGATGTCTTGTGCTGCGGCCAATGCCGCGCCTGTGGCGTCACCGCTGATGACCACATCATCGACCGTGATTACAGACTGCGCCCGTATCGTGCGGGCCGCGATGATTGTTTCGGCAAATGTTGGCGCAGCCATCAACGAAAGGGCGAATAAGAGGCGGATCATCGTAATTGTACCATCGCGCTTAGCATCTGATCGGCGGCCGTGATGACCTTGGAGTTCAACTCGTATCCGCGCTGCGCTTCAATCAAGTCTGTGACTTCGCGCACCGGATCAACGGAACTGTCTTCAAGATAACCTTGCCGGAGGATGCCCAACCCATCCTCGCCAGGTGTCGCCACGACCGATGGGCCAGAGGCGGGCGTTTCAAGAAATAGATTTGATCCAATCGCCTCTAATCCCTTGGGGTTTGTGAAACCTGCAAGGGTGAATTGCCCCAGTAGCTGCGGTTCTACCTCGTCCAGAAAATAGCCATAAACCTCGCCCTCAGCGTTGATGGATAAAGACCGTGTGTCGCGTGGAACTGTTAAATCCGGGACCACAGGATAGCCATCAGACGTCACGATCAGCCCATCACCTGTCAGTTTGAGCGCGCCATCGCGCGTATAGGCGGCAGCTCCCGACGGTAGCGTTACCTCAAGGTATCCATCGCCTTCGATCGCAAGGTCCAGATCGCCGCCGGTTGCGCCCAATGCGCCTTGGCTAAGCAGCACCGACACAGCGCTGGGTCGCACGCCCAGCCCCAGTTGGATGCCTGTGGGCAATACAGTACCGTCTGATGCGTTGATCGTGCCGGGGCGGACCATTTGCTGATAATGCAGATCGGCAAATTCGGCGCGCCGGGGGTTGTAGCCGGTGGTGTTCATATTGGCGAGGTTGTTTGAAATCACCTCGACACGCATTTGTTGGGCGGTCATACCGGCCGCCGCGATCTTGAGTGCACGCATGTGTCGTCTCCTTTATGTACGGATGGCCTGGATGACGCTGCGAATGCGCTCATCTTCTTTGTCGAGAAAACTTTGACCCAGTTCATAGGCGCGCTGCACTTCGATCATGCGGCCAATTTGCAAGATCGGGTTCACGTTGGATCCTTCAAGAAACCCCTGCAACATACGCCCGTCTGGTGCCGCTTCAAATCCGCCACGGGCATCAAACATCACACCGCCCTCGCGGACCATTTGCAGTGGATCGGCCGGCATCACCAGCCCGACTTGGCCAATAGGTTGCCCACCCGCGCTGATCGTACCGTCCGGTCCGATCCCAATAGCGCCAAGTCCAAGCGGTATGAAAACAGGCGCGCCGCCTGCATCCAATACCGCATGCCCATCCGCTGTGACCAGGTCACCGTTTTCATTGGGGCCAAAGGCCCCCGCGCGGGTCAGCCGTGGGCCGCCCGGTGTGTCGATCAGGAAAAACCCTTCTCCTTCAATCGCCAGATCAAAGGTGCCGCCGGTTTGCGCCAACGCGCCCTGCGTCATCACCGTATTACGCACATTTGCCGTCGCCATCGAGAGCGATGGTGCATCAGGCCCGACCGCTTTGACATGTTCGGCAAACAGAACACCCTCAGCCCGAAACCCAGTGGTGGAGGCATTGGCGATATTATTCGCCAGCGCCTGCATTTCGCTCAGTAAGCCAGACTGCCGGGTCAGCGCGGTATAGGATGCATTATCCATCAGACACCCCCGGCGATGATCGGGATCAGTGTATTTTGAAACAGCGCGACCAGCTTTTCTGACATGAACGCCATCGTGATCCAGAACACACCGATGATCGCGGCCAATTTCGGCACGAAGGTCAGTGTCATTTCCTGAATGGAGGTCAGTGCCTGAAACAAGCCGACGATCAGGCCAGAGGCCAATGCCACCGACAAGATTGGGATGGATATCACGAAGGCGACCCAAAGCCCTTGGCGCAGCGTGTCATAGAAAAGTGTTTCGCTCATCAGACAGGCATCCGCAGAATTTCCTGATAGGCTTCGACTACGCGGTCCCGGACTGTGACCGCTGTTTGTACCGCAAGTTCTGTCTGCGCCAACGCTGCGACCAGCGCATGTGGGTCTGCTCCGCTTGTCATCGCTTGCATGGCGGTATTTTCACTGGTTTGCAGTGTTGCCATAAAGCTGTTGGCGGCAGCCCCAAAGGTGCTGGCGGCGCCATCGACCTCTGGTGCGGTGGCGGTTTTGCTGGCGGCATAGTTTTGGGCAACGAGTGCGCTAATATCCATGATTGTTCGTCCTTAGTTGCGTAGTAAATCCATCAGGGCCGACGACATCTGCCGCACCTGATCAAACATTTTGAGATTGGCTTCATAACTGCGCTGCGCTTCGCGCGCGTCCGCAATTTCGATCAACAGGTTCACGTTGGATCCGTCATAGTGACCGGTATCGTCTGCCAGCGGATGCGCGGGGTCGTAGACCCGCCTCAGCTCTGTTTGATCCAGCCGCATGGGGCCAGTTTCAACCGCGCCTGTTACCCGGCCTTGCGTGACCATTTCTTCAAAAGTGATCGCCTTGCGCCGGTATCCCGGCGTATCCGTATTGGCAATATTTTCAGACACATGGCGTAACCTGCTGGCCTGTGCCTTCATCCCGCTGCTGGCCACGGCAATGGCATCGCTGAAATCTGTCATATTGCCCCCTTAACTTCTGCCAAGGCTGGTGCGCAGCACCGTCATTGTATGCCGGTAAATGGCCAATGCGCGATTGTGTTCGCGTGACACTTCAACGCTGTGCAGCATTTCATCTTCAACAGACACGGTATTGCCGTTGGGGGACGGATCACCGATGGGTGATGGCTGTCTGCGTATGTCGGGTGTGGTGTCACCGCCGCCGATATGGCCGGGACGGGTCGCGCGCATGTCGATCGCGCTGTTGTCTTGATAGACATCCTTGAACGCCGCAATCGCCTGCGCTTGAAAATCAGGGGTGTCTGCATTCGCGATGTTGCGCGCAACGACAGCCTGTCTTGCGCCAGCATGGCGCGCCATCGCGCCCGCGGTCTGGAACAGATCCAAAGAATTATACATCGGGGGTTCTCCCTCGGTTGCTTTCAACGAAGCATTAAGGGTGATTCCTTAAAAAGAAGTGTGTGGCATTTGAATGGATGGCGTTAATGCAAGAAAACCTTCTCGATCAAATGCGGCGCGCGGTGGGCCAACTGACGCATATTCATACCGCGGGGCATGTTATCGGTGTCTCTGCCGGAACCGTGCATGCTGATTGCGCGACAGGTGAAACGCGCGTCGGTGATCGCGCCACGCTTTACACCTCTGGGCGCAAACGCATGGCAGAGGTCGTCAAGCTTGATCAGGCAGGCGCGCATTTGCTGGTCGATGGCACCACAGATGGTGTTTCGATCAATGATCCGGTGGTGTTTCGGCCTGCGCCCTCTTTTGCACCGCACACCGGTTGGATTGGGCGGGTGATTGACCCTGACGGCAAGCCGATGGATGGCAAACCTTTGCTGCCCGGTGCTGGGGCGTGCGAGATTGATACGCCGCCGCCATCTGCGCATGAACGGCGCGGGCTGGGGCCGCGACTGGAAACGGGTTTGGCAGTTCTGAATACCGTGCTGCCTTTGGTACGCGGCCAGCGTGTTGGGCTTTTTGCAGGCTCTGGCGTTGGGAAATCAACGCTTTTGGCGGATTTGGCGCGCGGGGTGCAGGCGGATGTCATCGTGATTGCGTTGGTCGGCGAACGGGGCCGCGAAGTCGGGCATTTCGTTCAGGATGTCCTGGGCGCGGAGGGGATGGCGCGGGCTGTTGTAGTGGCTGCGACATCGGACACCGGGCCGCAGGTGCGCAGGCGCTGTGCATTGTCGGCCATGGCGGTGGCGGAATCTTTTCGTGACGCAGGGCTGCATGTGCTGTTGTTGATCGATTCTGTGACACGTTTTTGCGAAGCACATCGCGAATTGGCGGTCGCCAGCGGCGAGAGCGCGAATTTGCGGGGATATCCGGCATCAACCGGGCCGGCAATTGCGCGGCTTTGCGAAAGGGCAGGGCCCGGTGTGGGTACTGCGGGGGATATCACGGCTGTGTTTTCAGTGCTCGTCGCGGGCTCTGACATGGAAGAGCCGGTCGCCGACATGCTGCGTGGCGTTTTGGACGGGCATATCGTACTGGATCGCGAAATCGCCGAACGGGGGCGGTTTCCAGCGATTGATGTGGTGCGATCCGTGTCACGGGCGTTGCCGGATGCGGCCAACGAGAAGGAAAACGAAATCATCGCTAAAGCAAGGGGCCTGATGGGAACCTACGCGCGCTCGGAAATGATGGTGCAGGCGGGCCTTTATGTGGCGGGGTCTGACCCGATGTTGGATGCAGCCATCAGTGCGGCGCCCGCCTTGGATGATTTCCTGACAATCAAGGATACGCGGGGGACGATGGCGCATTTTGCGAAACTGCGACAAGCGATTGCAAACTCGCCAATGCGACCGGATGGGGCAAGTCTTTAGGCAAATAAATTCGGGGTTGATTGCAAGAGAGTCAGTGCGGTTGACCCTGCAGAGCTTGCGGCGAGATCATCAGCCTCTGATCGGACGAGGAACAGACGGATCAGTTTTTCTTCCTGTTCCGGGGTCGCAATCTGAGCGATATCGTCCGTACCAAAGACCGCAACCGCGCGTTCTTGAAACACCTCGCGTTGCTTGTCGATATCAATACCGGCAAGGCCGCTAGGCAGGCCAAGGGCTGTTTGAAACACCTCTCGCAATGGGGCGTTACCCATGATGGAAAACCAGCGGCCCGTGTTTGTTTCATTACGATCAATAATATCTGCGACGCCTGAATTCACATTGCTGGCAAGGCGCAGATCGTTGTTCTGATCGCCGACCGCACGGGCAAATTGTTGGGTCTCAAACCGATCGATAATCTCGTTCGGAAGGCTGTTTAGCACTGTACGCGGTACGGGGCTGTTGCCAAAACCGAAAGCCTCGCTCAGGTCGGCATACCGGTTATCGGCCAAACGATTGGCAAGGGCGTCATCTGCCAGCGTGCCGTCTTCAAGCACCTTCTGGATAAAGGCACGGTTATCAATATCGTCATCCAACCCAAAGGCGCCAAGCGCGACAGTCAAAAGCTGCCGATCATTGACGAGGTCGCTGGCTGTCTGCACGTTACCAATGTTTTCGCGAAAATAGTCGGTGGCACGCTGCACAGGTGCGCTGTCGGCAAAGGCGGTCTGCTGCGCCTCTGCCGTGCGTTCAAGAAAGCGCCAACCAGTGAGGCCGGTAAAGGGAAGGACCGGTTGAAAGCTCATTGTGGTGCCGTCCCAAGCAAGCGCGCCTCGCGTGGCAGCAGATTGCGCAGCGCCTTGAGGGTGCGGTAGAAGTCCAGCCGACCGACTGCATCGGTCGCGCTGTCAAGGTGGGTGCGGCTGTCGTCATCGCGCAGCGCCTGACTTAGCTGTTCGATACCGCGCAGGATTTGATGTTTTGCGTCATCTTCTTCCACATCACCGGACAGGACCAGTTGCGCAATATAACAGACGCGGCGGACGGGTGTGTTCACCTCATCAGGGCGAATAGCGTCGCGCAGGCGCAGTATATTGGCGTTAGGTGTCAGGATCGACAGACGGCTGCGGCGGTCACCGTTTTCGATGACGGCACCGTTAACCAGAACCCGTTCTCTGGGGTTCAGTTTCAAGACAAGACCGGACATCAGGATGCCTCCTGCCCGTTCAGGCCCCTGAGTACGGCCATATTGATGTCAATCAGCGCACTGGGGTCTGCTTTGCCACGAATAACCTGCTGGCTGTGATGATCGGTAAACTCAGCGAGGTAGAAAATCTGCGCGCGCAGTTCCTTCGGCAGTGCGTTGCCCTTGTCAGCAACATCGACCGCCATTGTGGTCCACATCTGGCGATTGTCGTGGATCGCCGCCATCAGTTTTGGGAAATCAGGGGTGGGCATCTTGCTCAGCCGTTGCAGGCGCGAGGTAATCTGGGTGATCAGCTGCGCTTCAACCGAGCGGGTGGTGCGCACCGCGACCTGATTGGGGGCATAGGCTTGCTTTGCTTGTTCAATAACGTTCACGCGTGGTCCTTTCCGGCGCAGTGTAGAACGAGGCCCGATTTTATCGTGGCCAGGAAAGCGGTGGCGCCAAAGAAATGGCGCCACCGTCTATTTTAACGGAACAGAGACAAGATTGTCTGCGGCGCCTGGTTCGCAATCGACAGGGACTGTACGCCCAACTGCTGTTGCACCTGAAGCGCCTGCAAACGGGCTGACGTTTCTTCCAGATCGGCATCAACCAATGCGCCGATGCCGGACTTCAACGAATCTGTCAGGTTCGAGATAAATTCGGACTGGGTCTCAATCCGCCCTTGGCTGGAACCAAACTCTGCCGCGGCATCAATGGTTGTGTTGATGTAGGTTTCGATGTTTGCCAATGCAGCAACAACACCTTCGTCTGTCGTCACATCCAGTTTATCCAACCCGACAAGTCCACCGGTTGCTGTACCGCCAGCGGCACCATCATCGGCCAGTGCAAGCGCGGCACCATCATTGTCGATCTGCAAAATCCATGCGCCAGTGGTTTCATCCTGCGTCACATTGGTTGAGATGTTTTCGATCCCGGCACCGTCGATCACGGTCTTCAGACCACGGGCGACATCTTCAAAGGTTTCATTCGGACCAGCAACATAATCATAGTTTACGCCGCCAATGCTGGCACGATAACCGTCCCCTTCAGCAACACCAGCTGTTGTCGAAAATTCAATTTCTGACGCGCGGGCGTTGATCGTCTGGGTGTTTGTGGTCGCAGCCGCTGCTGTGACGCCATTCGCCTGCAGTGCGAAAGTCGCTGCGCCATTGCCGCTGGTATTCACGGCGATATCGTCAAACTTTGACGTGGAGCTGATGCTGATCACAGAGCCTGTCACGTCCGCTGAGATATCTTCAATGCCGGCAGCGTTGATCGCCGCTGTCAGGCCCGAGGCCAAAGCATCCGTCGTCGTTGTGGTCGTGGTAAAGCTGACAGTTTCACCAGCGATCTGGAAGTTGTATGTTTGGTTCGCAGCAACTGTCCCCGCAACGGTGGCTTCCAACACGTTAGCGCCGTTTGAGAATGCGTCGCCTGTACCATCCGCAGCAAGGTTACCGCCTGGGGTTGCTGTGATGTTGGCCCCCAAAGGCGCACCGGTTCCAAAGACACCGGCATCCGTGCTCAGGTCTTGTCGCGCGACCTCGATGTTGGCGGATGTGACAGTGCCATCGCTGGCCCGGTCAAGCGAGGACAGGATGTTCACACTATCCGTACCGGACAGCATGTTGAGGCCATTAAACTGTGCCGCACCGACGACAGATGCGATCTGATCAGAAATTGCTTCTACATCAGCCTGCAGCTTGGTCCGGTCTACGTTTTCGCCCTGCGACGCAACGATCTTTTCCTTCATATCGTTGAGCAGGTCCGTCACCGTCTCAGCACCGTTACGTGCCACAGCGACAGAGGATTCGCCCAAAGACAGGCTTTCAGAGATTGCTTTAAATCCTTTGACGTCGGATTCCATTACTTTGGAAATCGCCCAGACAGCCGAGTTGTCTTTGGCAGAAGCAACCTCTTTCCCGGTCGAGATCATCGACTGGGTTTGCGCTAGGTCAGAGTTGATGGATTTCAGTGTTTGCAGCGCAACCATTGCGCTGTTGTTCGTCAGAATGCTGGCCATGGTTCATGGTCCTTCATGTTTGGCGCTTTGCGCCGGGTTGGTTGGAAACCCGCAGATTTTCTGCGGCTTGAAGCGTCATTCTGACGAGAACCATCGAACACTTCTTGTCGATGCGCCGTTGTGATGGCGTTGACAGATAAACCAACCTAGGCTGAACAAGCTGTTAATCCGGTCAGCCCAAATACAGAGAATTTGACTGAAATCATGCCTTCTTTTCAACGCTGCGGTGATGATTCTGTACCAATTCCGCCCGGCCAGATGGATCATAGACGCGCAGCCCTTTTTGTACGTCACTTAAGGCTTCAAGCCGGTCGCCAGCCGCTGCGACACCTTTTATCGCAGCCGCGAGCAAAGATTGATTTTCGTCCATTTTTTGGCGCAGGGGGCGCAGCGTATATGTGTCAGGCTTTGATTTTGTGAGCTGGCCCAACAGATCTTCCTTACGTTGCAACAATGCGCCCAACGGCTCAAAATCAGCGGACATCAAAGCCTGCTTTTCCAAGTCGAGCACATCATGAAGTTGTGAAATCGCAGAATCAGGCAAGGGTGCGCACCTTCATCGCTTCAAAAAGTGCCTCTGCTAGGCCAATGCCACCTGCCTTTACCATTTCCTCGGCCTGGGCATCGCGCAGGAACGACGAAAAATGTTCCTCGCCTTCGCCACCACCAAATGCATCGCGCGGCGTACCAACCCCTGCTGACTTCAGCATTTCTGCCAAAAAAGTCGCTTCCATCTTTTGCGCGGCATCACGCAGTTTTGCATCTGCATGCATATAGTCAGGCAGGGCGGTCGTCGGCCGTGGCGGGGGCAGGTCATGGATCGTGGTCATCGGATTCTCCGGCTGTGATTTGTGCAGATTGACCGACAGTCCTAAACATTCAGTAAGTTTTTTGGATCAAGACTGGGCAATGAATTGACCCAATCGGAGAACCGATGATTCCCTTGATCCTTTCAGAACCGGCAGCGGGCAACGCAAAACCTGTTCCAAAAACAGATCGTGCAGCAGATGATTCATCGGCAGCGACCTTTGGTGATTTGATGGCTGACCCGGACGCTCCGATAGATGCTGCGCCGGCCCTTGAACAAAATCTGACAGATAACCTGCTGCCTGAAACTGACCCCGACATTGCGGAAACGGATCTGCCCCTCTCTGATCAACCGACGCCAGAGGATAAGGTGGCGGTGCCGCTTTTGGCAGACGCACCGCCACCAGCAAAACCTGTTGCAGATGCAACTGGCGCTTTGATCAAGGGCGACCAAATGCGCCCGCCGCCGCGTGCCGCGAATGTACCTGCTGATCCAGCTGCTCAGGACGGTGAAAAGGCAACCCTGCCGCGGCAGGCCGAAAAACCCGATATCCGCATGGCGGATGCCAAACCACAGCGCCCGTCGGTTGCGCAATCCGTGATGGAAGGGAAGTTGCCCCAGTTGCCCGCACAAGAGACGGTGCAAAAGGCAAATGTCACCGCAGTTGCCCCAGCCAAGCCTGAGGCAGATGTAGTGCCCCTTGTCACTACGCCACCACCCGGCAATAAGCCAGTTTTGGCGTCACCCAATAATGATCTGAAACCAAAATCAGTCAGTGGCTTAACGGCTGAGGAACGCGCGGACCCGCCTCGCGAAGACCCGCGGCGCGAGTCTGCGATTACCACCCTTGCAAAGCCGACAGCGCCACCACTTGCCCCAGCGCCACCGCCCGCTGTGGCGCTGGCCCAAGCTGCAGCACAACCGCTGCGGGAGGCGAATGAGAAAAATGCTAAACCCGCCGTTGGGGACCTGACGATCACATCTGCGCCGCTTGAGAGGCAAGCGCCACTCACCAGTTCGCCAACAACGGTGGCGGGCACGGCATCACCTGAAACGGCGCGTCAGGTCGCAACCCAAATCGCTATTGCGGTGTCTCATGGACCGGGTAAGACGACCGAAATTGCGCTGAACCCCGAAGAACTGGGGCGGGTTAGGCTGAGCTTGTCGGCGGTGGATGGTGCTATTTCGCTGAACATTTTGGCTGAACGGCCCGAAACAAGTGACCTGATACGCCGCCACATGGACCTTCTTTCGCAAGAATTCCGCCAGTTGGGGTATACCTCAATTTCATTCTCATTCGGGGACCAAAAGGATGAGGCCAATGCGCAAGGCACGCCATTGGACGAGACGGCTGAACCGGAGGTTCAGGAGATCGCCGAAACACCGCAAATCGTGTCAGAGCCGCCGACCTCTGGCCTAGATTTACGCATATAAGGAACGAAAATGGAAATCACACAATCCACCCAACAAGCCGGGACAACGGCGCTTGCGACCTCTGCAACATCGACGCAGATCAGTTCTGATTTCGAAGTATTCTTGCAGATGCTCACGGCACAAATGCAGTATCAAGATCCGCTCAATCCAATCGATTCAACCGACTATGCCACCCAACTTGCCACGTTTTCAGGTGTTGAACAGGCTGTATTGACCAATGATTTGCTGCAATCGCTGACCACGCAAATGAATACCGGTGGGCTGGTTGATATGGCGGCCCTTGTGGGAAAAGAAGTCCGTTCGACTGCGTCGGCCTATTTTGATGGGCAACCGCTGACATTGATGCCGACGCAAACCGTTGCGGCGGACACTGCCCAACTTGTTGTGCGCAATGAAACTGGCGCAGAAGTGCAGCGAACTGCAATTGCGACAGGGGCGCAGACACTGGAATGGGCCGGGGTTGGCACAGATGGCGCGCCGTTCCCTGTGGGTGTTTATCAATTCGAAATAGTGTCCATGTCAAATGGCGACATTATTGCAGAGACCCCGGTAGAAACCTACAGCACCGTCAATGAAGTACGGCTGGACGGTGGTAGTACAATTTTGGTGCTTGCGGGTGGCACGACCGTCGCCAGTGACGAGGTGACAGCGCTGCGGGAAGGTGGGGCCTGAACATATCGGGTTAGATCTGAGCCTCACGCATCGCCAATTGGGTTTGCGTTGTAAGCGAAAGGTCGCGATTGGTGATGCCTATCGTCGGTCCGAATGTTCTAAAACAATGTGCTGATCCAGACAGCACCACCCACCAACACACCGCCTAACGCCATCCAGGACAAGCGCGCAATGCGGCGCTGTGGTTTTGGTGGTGGTGGCGGATTGTTCAGACGGATCAGCGCATCTTCGGCCAGCCGTGGCAATTGTGGGCCAAAGCGGGCGAGGATCACTGCGGTCTTCTGCAAGTCACGCAGCAGCGCCTTTGGCCCAATGCTTTGTTTGATATAGTCTTCGACGACGGGTTTGGCGACCTGCCATATGTTCATATGCGGGTCCAGCGACCGGGCCACGCCTTCAACCACGACCATGGTGCGTTGCAGCAAGATCAGCTCGGTTCGCGTTTCCATCCCGAAACGTTCGGTTACTTCAAAGAGGTAACTCAGCAGGCGGGCCATCGAAATACGGCTGGCGTCCATGCCAAAGATCGGCTCACCCACAGCGCGCAGCGCACGGGCGAATTCGTCGACGTCTTGGTCGGCAGGCACATAGCCCGCCTCAAAGTGGACCTCAGCGACGCGTTGATAATCCTTGCGAATAAAGCCAAACAGGATCTCGGCATAGACCCGGCGGGTATATTCATCAATCCGGCCCATGATCCCGAAATCATAGGCTATGATATCACCATTGGAGGCGACCTTTAGGTTGCCTTGGTGCATATCCCCATGAAAATATCCATCGCGGAGCGCGTGGTTCAGGAACAATTGCAACACACGGGTCGCCAATTCACTGCGGTCAATGCCAGCGGCATCCAGCGCGTCATTGATCCCGATATTCGTCCCTTCGGCCCAATCCATCGTCATGACCCGCCGCCCAGACATATGCCACAGCACTTTGGGCACCTGAAAGCCTGCGTCATTTACCGTATTCGCGCCGTATTCCGCCGCCGCTGCACTTTCCAGCCGCAGGTCCAATTCGCCCATGACGACGCCTTCGAAATGGGTGATCACATCCATCGGGCGCAGACGGCGGGAGGAGGGGGAAAGCACCTCAATTGCGCGTGCGGCAAAGTAGAACGCATCAATATCGGTTCGAAACGCCCGCTCGATCCCCGGACGCAGAATTTTGACGGCAACCGCTTCGCCCGTGTCTGACAGATGCGCCTTGTGCACCTGCGCCAAAGACGCGGCCGCGACAGGCTCGGAAAAAGAGGAAAAAAGCTGATCGAAGGATGAACCAAGCTCTGTCTGGATCGCCCGCTTCGCCTCGGCCATGGAAAACGGCGGTAGTTTGTCCTGTAGCACCCGCAGTTGCACGGCCAGTTCATCGCCCACCACATCGGGCCGGGTCGAAAGCACCTGACCAAACTTGATATAGGCCGGGCCCAACGCGGTGAGCGCACGCACCGCGGGCGGCATCGTGACATCGCCCTTGTAGCCCAGCCATTGAAACGGCCAGACCAGCGCGCGGAAGGTGATGCGCAACAAAGGACCCGCGTCAAACGCATCCAACACGACCTTCATCGCGCCTGTACGCTCGAACGTGGCGCCTGTACGGATCAGGCGGATGATATTGTGCGGGCCGCGCATGTTTACAGCTTCCAGCCTGAATGCAATGCGGCCACACCCATCGTCAGGTTCCGATACTTGGCGTTGCCGAAACCTGCATTGCGGAGCATCCCAAGAAAGGTCTCTTGATCAGGAAATTTGCGAATCGATTCGACCAGATATTGATAGCTGTCACGGTCCCCTGCAATTACCTGCCCCATGCGCGGGATGACGTTGAAAGAATAAGCGTCATAGGCGGCTTGCATCATTGGGTTCGGCAATTGGCTGAATTCTAGCACCATCAAGCGGCCACCGGGTTTGAGCACGCGGTAGGCTTCGGTCAAGGCGTCCTGCGGGCGGGTCACATTCCGGATGCCAAAGCTGATTGTATAGACGTCAAAGCTATTGGCCTCGAATGGCAGCGCCATTGCGTCGCCCACAACCCAATCAAGGCTGTCTGACATCCGTTCGGCCTCGGCCCGTTTACGGCCTTCGACCAGCATTGGTTCGGTCAGGTCCAACACTGTCGCATGACCGTGTCCCGCACGTTTGAGAAACCGGAAAGAAATATCACCGGTCCCACCTGCTACATCCAGCAACCGCTGACCAGGGCGGGGGGCAAGCCAATCCATCATCGCGTCTTTCCAGATCCGGTGCACACCGCCCGACATCACATCGTTCATGATGTCGTATTTGCTGGCGACCGATGAAAACACCCCTTGCACCCGGCCTGCCTTTTCATCCTCGCGGACGGTTTCAAACCCGAAATGGGTGGTGGGATCGGATTTGTTGGTCATGTCATGCTTTCGCCTGAATACTGTCCTGATTGGGGTTATACCCAAGCGGCAGGATAGACAAACTGTCAATGTGCCACGGAGGGCCGAATGAACGCACAAGCGATTGAGGCTTTCAGCTTTTCACAAATCTACAGCAGCCTTGCGTGGACGTTTGGCCCGATGGTCTTGGCGGCTGTTGTCCTGTTGATCCTTCGCCTGCGTAATGGGCCGCCCTACCGTAAAAACCCTCCCAGCGCGGGCGTCCAAAAGACGCTGATCGCACGCCTTGATGGCGGTATGCCGCTGGATTTGAGCCTGATCGCCGGGGCTGGTCGCAACGGCCAAGCGCCGCAAACGTTCCAAGACACTTACTTGCGCCCCACGATCGGTGTCAGGCTGATCATGTTTGGTTTTCCGGTACTCCTATATTTCATTTTGCAGAGCCTTGAGGCGGTCCAGGGAACCCACCCGGACGGCACAAATTGGAACTACGTGTTTTCGGCGGTCCTTTTGGTGCTGATGGTGCATAATATCATCTACTTTAGCATCTATGAGCTGCGCTATGATGATACACGCATCGTCCACCGCACATGGTATTATCAGCGGCTTGAAATGCCACTGTCGCAGTTGCTCAGCATTCGTGATGACGGCATGTATTTCTATATTCTACATAGCGATAACGGCAGAAAGGCCTATATCCCTAAACATCTGATCGGCATTGAGGATTTTGTGCGTGTCGTGAGGGCCGCGATTGCAAGGAATGATCCCTATTAATGCCCGAACTCCCCGAAGTTGAAACTGTTAAAGCCGGCATCGCCCCCGTGATGGAGGGGCATGTGATTGCGCAGGCCGATGTGAACCGCCCTGACCTGCGCTGGCCATTCCCCGACCGGATGGCAGAGCGGTTGACGGGCAAACGCGTGCTGGGTTTACGTCGCCGGTCAAAATACATTCTTGTTGACCTTGATAGTGACGAGACCCTGTTGATCCATCTGGGCATGTCGGGCCGCATGTTGATTTCAGGGCATACGGTGGGCGAATTTCATCACCCCCATCCTGTGCCTGCGAAACACGATCATGTGGTTTTTCACATGGACGATGGCGCCCGCATCACGTTCAACGATGCGCGGCGGTTCGGCGCGATGGATTTGATGCAGACCGCCGCGCAGGACGATCACTGGCTCATCCGCGATCTGGGGCCAGAGCCGTTGGGCAATGCGTTCAATGAAACCTACCTTATTGAGCGACTTAAGGGGCGCAACACTCCGATCAAATCCGCTTTGTTGGATCAGCGGATCGTGTCGGGCCTTGGCAATATATATGTGTGCGAAGTGCTGTTCCGCGCAGGCATTCATCCGGCGCGCAAAGCGGGGCGGATCAGTGCGGTACGTGCCGCCAGCCTTGTGCCACTTATCCGCGATGTTCTGTCCGAAGCAATCGCCGCAGGCGGGTCGTCTTTGCGTGATTACCGACAATCAGATGGCGAATTGGGTTATTTTCAGCATGTTTTTCAGGTCTACGACCGCGAGGGCGATCCTTGCGTAACCCCCGGATGCGACAGAACAATCAGCCGAATCGTTCAGTCGGGACGCTCATCTTTCTTTTGTCCGCAATGCCAAAGATAACTTGATCCGCCCGCCCGCTTTGCTAACCCTTGGGGTCATACCGGCGGCAACAGGGACGGCAGCATGGCCTTTGAAACGATCATCGTGGATATCAGCGACAATGTCGCGATCATCAAGCTGAACCGACCGGACGCGATGAACGCGCTGAATAGCAAACTGCTGGGCGAACTTTGCACAGCGCTGGAAGAGGCAGACGCCAGTGACAAAGTGCGCTGCATTATCATTACCGGTTCCGACAAAGCGTTCGCCGCTGGTGCGGATATCTCGGAAATGGCCAATAAGTCGTTTGTTGAGATGTATACCCAGCGGTTCTTTGAAAACGAAACCGACCGTTTTAATCGCACACGCAAACCAATTATCGCCGCCGTTGCCGGCTATGCGCTGGGTGGCGGATGCGAGCTGGCGATGATGTGCGATTTCATCATCGCTGCTGAGAACGCAAAGTTCGGCCAGCCTGAGATTAACCTTGGCGTTATCGCCGGGCTTGGCGGGACGCAGCGCCTGACGCGGTTTGTTGGCAAGGCAAAGTCGATGGATATGCACCTGACGGGGCGCTTTATGGATGCTGCGGAGGCAGAAAGCAGCGGGTTGGTCAGCCGTGTTGTGCCTGCAAAGAAGTTGATCAGCGAAGCAAAAGCCGCCGCAGAAAAGATCAGCGAAAAATCCCTGATTGCAACCATGGCGGCCAAGGACGCCGTTGACCGGGCCTATGAGACAACCCTCGCTGAGGGGCTGAATTATGAACGCCGCCTTTTCCATTCGCTTTTTTCGACCGAAGACCAAAGCGAAGGCATGTCGGCCTTTACCGAAAAACGCGAAGCGCAGTTTCGGGACAAGTAACCTGCATTAGGGCTTTCCTTTAAACCAAAACTATTCTAAGGGCTGCGGCAGACATGCGCGTGAGGCCCGCTTTGGCCAGATCATCCGGTTCGAAAACCCGGGGCTTGGGCTTATTGCGCTGACCATTTTTAATTTGGCCCATCTCAGGCCCAGACGTAGGAAACGAACACATGGCAAACTCACCACAGGCAAAAAAACGCGCCCGTCAGAACGCAGCGCGCTTTGCAGTCAACAAAATGCGCCGCTCGCGTATCCGCACCTATCTGCGTACCGTAGAAGAGGCGATTGCCTCTGGCGATCAGAAAGCTGCAGCTGAAGCATTGAAAGCCGCACAACCTGAATTGATGCGCGGCGTGACCAAAGGTGTCATGCACAAGAACACAGCAGCGCGCAAAATGTCGCGCCTGTCTTCGCGGGTTAAAGCGATCGGCTGATTCTGCCCAAATCGGCGGAAAACCAGAAATTCAAGCGCGCCCAAACAGGGCGCGCTTTTTTTGTCCGACTGTGTTCTGGCCGCGCAGAAAGCCAGACTTTTCAAAGGGCACATAGATTCTTTTTCGCCAATCGCTGAGTCAAGTACGATGTTGTGTTGAAGCGGCCCCAAACCCCTTGCTACGTTGCCCATGCGATTCACATCGTTCCGGGGGGACATGAGGGGGTTTGCGCTTAATACGGTCAGGAAATGCCTTGTTTGGCATATTCCTTTCACGACCGAAGACGCTGCAAACTTTACGTAATGGTGGGATAGGACCAGCAGCAAAAGCTGCGGAGACTAACCCGTTTGTGTCTGCGCCAAAACCAAGGTCTGCTCCTTGGTGGTGGATGCTGCTTGTGGCCCTTTTGCTGCCGATTTGCGTTGATTGCATCTTTTGGATGCGTGTTGGTGCTGCGGTCTATGGTTATTGGGAAAAGGCAACCCGTTCAGGTTGGGCAACCTGAACGCGCTGACTTTTGTACCGGTGCGTGTGTCGTCTGCATCCGTTGGGTGCTTGTATGGTTAAATGGCAAAGTTTGGGGCAAGGGGACAAAATGACGAACGATATCTGGGCAAAGGTGTTGAATACGCTGAAGGGCGCATTGGGCGCGAATAGTTATTCCAGCTGGATTGAACCCCTTGAATTCACCCAACTGTCCGATGGCGTTGCAATCTTTGACGTGCCGACCAATTTTATCGGTAACTATGTGTCCCAAAATTTTGGCGACCAGATTATTTATCACATGAACAACGCTGGCGAAGACGTGCAACGCCTGCAATTCCGTGTCCCGAGCCAAAGCCGGCCTACGACGAAGCCCAAGTCGATCAAGAAGGCAAATGAATCTGAAGCGGCGTCTGGCGCGCCGCTCGACAATCGCTTTACCTTCGATACCTTCGTTGTCGGCAAACCGAATGAATTGGCTCATGCCGCTGCGCGCCGTGTTGCCGAAGGTGGTCCTGTTACCTTTAACCCCCTCTTTCTTTATGGTGGCGTTGGCCTTGGTAAAACCCACCTGATGCACGCCATAGCGCATGAGTTGAAAGAACGCTCACCTGAACTGAACGTGCTGTATCTATCGGCCGAGCAATTCATGTACCGTTTCATCACTGCCCTGCGAGAACGCAAGATGATGGACTTCAAACAATTGTTCCGCTCGGTCGATGTTCTCATGGTTGACGACGTACAATTCATTGGTGGCAAAGACAGCACGCAAGAAGAATTCTTTCACACATTCAACGCCTTGGTGGATGGTCAGAAGCAAATCATCATCTCTGCTGATCGCGCACCGGGTGAGATCAAGGATTTGGAAGAGCGCATTAAATCCCGTCTGCAATGCGGTCTTGTCGTTGATCTGCACCCAACGGACTATGAATTGCGCCTCGGCATTCTGCAATCCAAGGTCGATGTCTATTCCGCCCAATATCCAGAACTTGAGATCGCTGATGGTGTGCTGGAATTCCTTGCACATCGTATCTCGACCAACGTCCGCGTACTTGAAGGTGCCTTGACGCGTCTGTTCGCCTTCGCATCGCTTGTTGGCCGCGAAATCACGTTGGAACTGACACAGGATTGCTTGTCTGATGTGCTGAAAGCCTCTGATCGCAAGGTCACGGTCGAAGAAATCCAGCGCAAAGTATCCGAACACTACAATATTCGCCTGTCCGACATGATCGGCCCGAAACGTGTGCGTAACTATGCCCGCCCCCGCCAGATCGCGATGTATCTGGCCAAACAAATGACCAGCCGGTCCTTGCCAGAGATCGGGCGCCGCTTTGGCGGTCGCGACCACACGACGGTGATGCATGGGGTGAAACGGATCGAAGAGCTGATGGCCCTGGATAGCCAGATCGCCGATGATCTGGAACTCTTGCGCCGCGCTTTGCAGGAATAAACGTGCACCCCGCTTGACGCGGGCAAACCCATCGTAAACAGTCCAACAAAACGCTTGAGAGTGACGCGAAATAGGATACATTTCGCGTCCCGGCAGCGTCCGGTATCAAGATATGCGGAGATTGGGACATGAAATTCAGCATCGAACGTGCGGTACTTTTGAAGGCGGTGGCACAAGCCCAATCCGTGGTCGAGCGGCGCAACACGATCCCGATATTGGCGAATGTTCTGATCGAAGCCGAAGGTGACGATGTGCAGTTCCGCGCGACCGATCTGGATATCGAAGTGGTGGACCGCGCGCCAGCCAAGGTGGAGCGGGCAGGGGCCACGACAGTGGCCGCCGTGACGCTGAACGAGATTGTGCGTAAATTGCCTGATGGGGCCTTGGTCACATTGACTGAAGACGGCGCATCGGGCAGGTTGACGATTGAAGCGGGGCGCTCGAACTTCTCGCTCGCGACCTTGCCGAAAGAGGATTTCCCAGTCATGGCGTCCTCTGAATACGCCGCCAATTTCTCGGCCCCCGCACCGGTGCTGCGCCGCCTGTTCGACAAATCCAAATTTGCAATTTCGACCGAAGAAACAAGGTATTACCTCAACGGTGTCTATATGCACGTGTCTGACAGCGATGGCGGTAAAGTGCTGCGGTGTGTGGCCACCGATGGCCACCGTCTGGCCCGCATTGATGCCGATCTGCCCGATGGTGCGGCCGACATGGCAGGCGTGATCGTACCCCGCAAAACAGTGGGCGAATTGCGCAAGCTGTTGGATGACGACGATATGCAAATCGCTGTCTCGGTCTCGGAAACCAAGATCCGTTTCGCGACCCCGGATATTACACTAACATCCAAGGTCATCGACGGCACATTCCCCGACTACACCCGCGTCATCCCGCAAGGAAACACCCGCAAGCTGGAAGTGGACGCCAGCGAATTTGCCAAAGCAGTTGACCGTGTGGCGACGGTTTCGTCTGAACGGTCGCGCGCGGTGAAACTGGCGCTGGATGAAGACAAATTGGTCTTGTCGGTCAACGCGCCGGACAGCGGTGCCGCGGAAGAAGAGCTTGCCGTGGCATACGGCGACGAGCGGTTAGAGATTGGGTTCAACGCCAAATACCTGTTGGAGATCGCAAGCCAGGTGGATCGCGAGAATGCGGTGTTTATGTTCAACTCCGCAGGCGACCCGACCTTGATGCGCGAAGGCAACGACACTTCTGCGGTCTATGTCGTTATGCCGATGCGCGTGTGACGGCCCCCAAAATTTCCAAAAATTTTGGAGGCAGGATTTTCCAAAATCCTGACAGCCAGCCATGACGACGCTTGCGCTAAAAGAGCTGACGCTCTCGCATTTTCGATCGCATAAACGCGCAGACCTCACGCTGGACGCGCGCCCGCTCGCGATCTACGGCCCCAATGGCGCGGGCAAAACCAACATTATTGAAGCCGTCTCGTTGCTATCGCCCGGCCGCGGCCTGCGCCGTGCAGGCGCCGATGACCTGACGCGCAGGCCAGAAGCGCTAGGCTGGAAAATCACAAGCGTCCTGCAATCGCTGCATCAAACCCATGAAATCGAAACATGGGCCGAGGCGGGCAATGCCCGTCAGTTGCGTATTGACGCGAAAGCCGCGCCCCAGACAGCATTAGGGCGCATTGCGCGTATCCTATGGCTGGTTCCGTCCATGGACCGGCTTTGGATAGAGGGAGCCGAAGGGCGCAGGCGCTTCCTTGACCGCGCGACGCTCAGCTTTGAACCCACCCACGCAGAGGCAGTGCTGACCTACGAAAAGGCGATGCGTGAACGCAACCGGTTGCTCAAAGACATGGTGCGCGACCCGCACTGGTACACGGCAATCGAGAGCCAGATGGCCGAGGCCGGAGTCGCCATCCAAAAGAACCGGCACCGCGCGATTGAAGAACTGACCGCGGCGCAAGAGGCCGCAACGACAGCCTTTCCGACCGCGACTTTGGCGCTGACATCAGCCGAACCCATTCCCGATGACCTGCAAACTGCCCTCGCCGACAACCGCAACCGCGACATGGCCGCAGGTCGCACGCTGGTTGGACCACATCGCGCTGACCTAGACGCGGTTTTTGCCGACAAGGGCGTGGCGGCCAAAGACTGTTCCACTGGCGAACAAAAGGCCCTGCTGATCAGCTTGATCCTGGCCAACGGTCGTGCATTGGCCCGCGATTTCGGCGCCCCGCCGATCCTGCTGCTGGATGAGGTCGCGGCCCACCTTGACGCCACCCGCCGCGCGGCGCTCTATGACGAGATATGCAGCCTTGGCGCGCAAGCCTTTATGACCGGCACGGGGGCAGAGCTGTTTGCAGAACTGGGCGACCGCGCGCAATATGCCGAAGTCACAGAAACAGACGGGCAATCCACTGTCGCACAGAAAGGATCACTATGACGCCGCAACGTGTGACACTGATCACTCTGGGTGTTGCCGATCTGGAACGCTCCAAGGCGTTCTATGGTGCGCTGGGCTGGACGCCAACACGTGAAGTTGCGGGCGAGGTCGTCTTTTACCAGATCAACGGGATGGCGCTGGGTTTCTTCGGCCTTGACGCTCTTGCGAAAGACCAAGGGCGGCCAGACGCCAAACTGGGAACAGGGGGCATGACGCTGGCGCAAAACTTCACAACCGATGCAGAGGTCGATGCGGCCTATGCACTGGCTCTTGAGGTTGGGGCAATTGCGCTAAAGGCGCCTGAAAAGGTCTTCTGGGGCGGATACTCTGGCTATTACGCCGACCCGGACGGGCATGTGTGGGAAGTCGCGCAAAACCCGTTTTGGGAGTTAAGCGCGGACGGCAGTTTGACCTTACCAGCGTCATGACAATAACAGCCTACGACATGCTGCTTTATGCCGGCGCTCTGGTCATCTTGTTCATGACGCCCGGCCCTGTTTGGGTCGCGCTGCTGGCGCGGTCGCTGTCCGGCGGGTTTCAGGCCGCCTGGCCGTTGGCAATTGGCGTAGCCATTGGCGATATCCTTTGGCCGCTGGTGGCGGTTCTTGGCGTCGCCTGGCTGGTGTCTGAGGTCGAGGGGTTCATGATCATTCTCAAATACGTGGCGGTCCTTGTCTTCATGCTGATGGGGGCTGCTCTGATCCGCAACGCAGATCATGCGCTGGACGCCAACAGCAGACTGACACGGCCCGGCATGTGGGCGGGCTTTGTCGCGGGCGTCGCTGTCATCGTGGGCAACCCCAAGGCCGCACTTTTCTACATGGGTATCCTGCCCGGTTTCTTCGATCTCAGCGCGGTAACAGCGCTGGATATGGTGGCAATCTGCACGCTGAGTTTTGTAGTGCCGCTGATAGGCAACCTGATCCTCGCGGCCTCTGTCGACCAGGTGCGCGGTGTGCTGAAATCATCCGCAGCGGTGCGCCGGATGAATATTATCGCAGGCTGTCTTTTGATCGGTGTTGGCATCGTGATCGGGCTAACGTAAGCCCCTGCCAAAAAACACAAAATCTTGTGCCATTTGCGTGACAAACCCACGCAAAACGCATATATTTTGGGGATAAGAATACAGGATTACCTTCATGGCCGAAGACAACAAGAATCAAGAAGACTATGGCGCAGATTCTATCAAAGTTCTCAAAGGCTTAGAGGCGGTTCGCAAGCGACCCGGCATGTATATCGGTGACACCGATGATGGGTCTGGTCTGCACCATATGGTTTATGAGGTCGTGGACAACGGTATTGATGAGGCTTTGGCCGGTCACGCCGACCATGTTTATGTGAAAATCAACCCCGATGGGTCGGTCACGGTGGGCGACAACGGGCGCGGTATTCCCGTTGGTATCCACGAGGAAGAGGGCGTATCGGCGGCCGAGGTCATCATGACACAGCTGCACGCGGGCGGTAAATTCGACAGTAACTCTTACAAGGTGTCCGGCGGTCTGCACGGTGTGGGCGTGTCTGTGGTGAACGCGCTGTCTGATTTTCTGGAACTACGCATCTGGCGCGACGACAAAGAACACTACGCCCGGTTTGAAGGTGGCTTTACGACGGAACACTTGCGCGTTGAAGGCCCCGCAAACGGGCGCAAAGGGACCGAGGTGACATTCCTTGCCTCAACCGATACGTTCAGCAACCGTGATTTCGAGTTCAGTACGCTGGAAAAGCGCCTGCGCGAACTGGCCTTCCTGAACTCTGGCGTGCGCATCATTTTGGAAGACTTGCGCCCGGCGGAACCGCTGAAAGCTGACCTGTTCTACGAAGGCGGCGTGAAGGAATTTGTCAAATACCTCGACCGGTCCAAGACCCCGCTAATGGACACGCCGATTTACGTCGCAGGCGAACGCGACGACATCGGCGTCGAGGTCGCGATGTGGTGGAACGACAGCTACAACGAAATGGTGCTGCCCTTCACCAACAACATCCCGCAGCGCGATGGCGGCACACACCTTGCCGGTTTCCGCGGTGCGCTGACCCGCGCGATTGCGAAGTATGCGACCGAGACGGGGATTTCGAAGAAAGAGAAAGTCTCGTTGACTGGCGATGACGCGCGTGAAGGTCTGACCTGCGTGTTGTCCGTCAAAGTGCCTGATCCGAAATTCTCGAGCCAAACGAAAGACAAGCTGGTGAGTTCCGAGGTCCGCCCCGCGGTCGAAAACCTGATGGGTGAAAAGCTGAACGAATGGTTCGAAGAAAACCCGCAGATCGCCAAGGCGATCATTTCCAAGATTGTTGAAGCGGCCGCCGCGCGTGAAGCCGCGCGCAAGGCGCGTGAAATCCGGCGCAAGTCGGCGATGGATGTGAACTTCAACGCGTCCAAGCTGAAAGACTGCTCTGAAAAAGACCCATCAAAGACCGAAGTGTTCCTCGTGGAGGGTGATTCAGCAGGTGGGTCCGCCCAAACTGGCCGCGACCGTGGCACGCAGGCGATCTTGCCGTTGAAAGGTAAAATTCTGAACGTCGAACGCGCGCGATTTGACCGGATGCTCTCCAGTCAGGAAATCGGCAACCTTGTCATGGCCTTGGGTACTGGCATTGGCCGCGATGAATTCAACATCGACAAGCTGCGGTATCATAAGGTCATCATCATGACTGACGCGGATGTCGACGGCGCGCACATTCGGACGCTGCTGTTGACCTTTTTCTTCCGCCAGATGCCGGAACTTATCGAAGGTGGTTACCTCTACATCGCACAACCGCCGCTTTACAAAGTGGCGCGCGGCAAGTCCGAGGTTTACCTCAAGGACCAGCCTGCGATGGATGAATACCTGATCGAACAGGGCATTGATGGCGCGATGCTGCGGCAAGGTAATGGTGAGGAAATCGCAGGCGCCGACCTGCGACGTGTGGTGGACGAGGCGCGTCAGCTGAAACGCGTATTGGAAGCCTTCCCAACGCATTACCCCCGCCATATCCTTGAACAGGCAGCTATTGCAGGGGCCTTTGTACCCGGTGTTGTTGATAATGACCTGCAAGGCACCGCAGATCGCGTTGCTCAGCGGTTGGACCTGATTGCGCTTGAATGGGAACGCGGCTGGCAAGGCCGTATTACCCAAGACAAAGGCATGCGTCTGGCCCGTATCCTGCGCGGCGTCGAAGAAGTGCGCACGCTTGACGGCCCTATGCTGCGCGGTGGCGAAGCAAGGCGCACCGGAACGTTTACGCAAAGCCTGCAAGAGGTCTACAACCTGCCTGCCACCTTGGTACGCAAAGACCGTAGCCAAGTCATTCACGGGCCATTGGACCTGCTGAAAGCCATCCTTGAAGAGGGCGAGAAGGGTCTGTCTCTACAACGTTACAAGGGCTTGGGCGAAATGAACCCAGATCAGTTGTGGGAAACCACGCTGGATCCTGATGCGCGCACGCTATTGCAAGTGAAGGTCGAAGACGTGGCTGAGGCCGACGATCTCTTTACCAAGCTGATGGGTGACGTGGTTGAACCGCGGCGGGAATTTATCCAGAACAATGCGCTGAATGTAGAAAATCTCGATTTCTGATCAGCGTCGGGTCAACTTAAACACAAATGGCGCCACCGCAATCACCAAGGTGATCCGGATGATATGCATCACAGAGACATAGGTGACATCCTGTCCCATCGCCAAGGTTAGCAGTGACATTTCGGTCAACCCGCCCGGCGAAAACGCAAGGAAGGCCTGCGCCAAGGGGATGCCGCTGATCATCACGATCAACTCGGCAAAGCCCACGGCGGCGATCAGCATCAGGAGTGATGCGATGGCCGAAAGGCCGATGTCTTTCCTGATTTCGGCCAATGTCGCGCCGATAAACCGCGTGCCGATGACCGTTCCGATTGTGATCTGTGCTGCGATCACGAAAATGGTCGGCGGTGCAACTGTGACCCAACCCGCGATATGGGCAATCCCACTTAGGATCATGGGGCCAAAGACCGGCGCGGCCGGCAGGCCCAACCATTGGCCCAGCAATGCACCCACCACTGCACAAAACCCAAGGATTGCATAGTCCAGCGGTGTGATCTGATAAAGGCCGATCCATTGAACCGCGCCGCGACTGCCGCTGGAAACGCCCAGAATCAGACCAAAAAACAAGGCCACAAAAATGATGATGATCAGCACGCGCGCAGCATGCGCCAAGGCGATGCGCCGCTCGTCCCCGCCTGCTTCGGCACCCAGAATCAGCATTTCGTTCAATCCACCGGGCATTGCAGAATAAAACGCAGTTACCGGGTCATATCGCCCGATGCGTCGGTAAACCGTATAGGAAATACCCGCCGCACAGGCCAGAAACACAGGCAAGACCAAAAGGGTCAGCACCCAAGTGCCCAACAGACCGAAAAGGTCTGCCGTGACGCCAGACCCCAGCATCACCCCAATCACCGGGATTACAAAGGGGCGCAGCCGATCCGGCCCGGCAATCGGTGCGCGCAGCATGGCCGCCACCGTGTTGGCAATCATCGGCCCCAGCATCCACGGCAGCGGTAAACCCGCAAAATAAGCCACCAACCCACCTGCCACACCTATTGCGAGTGCAATGAACTGCGGCAAGAGGGGGTGTGGTGCGTTCATCCGGTTTATAAGCCGCCGATGTGATGCGTGCCGCGTTCTTTGGCCAGTTGCATCTGCTTTTGGCGTTCGCGGAAACGGGCCTTATCCGCATCGGTCGTTTCATCAATGCATTGGTGACAGGATACGCCTTGTTCAAACGCAGGATGCACGCGGTCTTCAGGCACAATCGGGCGACGGCAGGCATGGCACAGGATATGTGGCCCTTCCTGCAACCCATGTCCGACGCTCACCCGTGCATCAAAGACAAAGCATTCGCCGTCCCACTTGCTGTCTTTCTGCGGGACCTCTTCAAGGTACTTCAGGATACCACCTTTCAGATGGTACACATCCTCAACACCCTGACCCATTAGATAGTTTGTCGACTTCTCACACCTGATCCCGCCTGTGCAAAACATCGCCACACGTTTGTTATGAAACCGGTGCTTGTTCTTTTCCCACCACTCCGGAAATTCGCCAAAGCTTTTGGTTTCGGGGTCAACAGCGCCTTTAAACGTGCCAATCGCAACCTCATAATCGTTGCGGGTATCAATGACCGCCACATCGGGTGCGCTGATCAGATCGTTCCAATCGGCAGGATCAACATAATTGCCCACCCGCGCGACCGGGTCCACATCTGGTTGGCCCATCGTCACGATCTCTTTCTTCAGGCGCACCTTCATGCGGTGAAACGGGGGTAGCGTCGCGGTGCTTTCCTTCCACTCCAGATCGGCACAACCGGGCAGGGCGCGCAAATGGGCAAGCACCGCATCAATGCCTTCGCGTGTTCCGGCGATGGTGCCATTCACCCCTTCCTTGGCCAAAAGAAGGGTGCCCATAACGCCACCTGATTTGCACAGATCAAGCAATGGTCCTTTCAAACCTGCAGGGTCATCGAAACGGGTAAAGTGATAAAGAGCAGCGACAGTATACATGTGATTTCAGATACGCCTGTCCGTTCAAAGGGGCAAGTCACGCGATGCAGCAATTGCCAAACCATCAGCAACCGCGGTAAAGGCCTCGGCCCGCTCAAGTGCGGCACCGGGGAACATTGCGATCATTATGTCTTCGACGACCTTCAATAAACTGGAACCACCGACAAAGACGATCGTGCCAATTTGCGACGCAGAGACGCCCGCGATCTCCAATGTCTCACGGGCGCAATCCGCAATTTGGCCAGCATGTATTGCCAGTACGTTATCCATCCCCGCCTGTGTCAGCTGTGCCCAAAGGGCCGGTTCAATGACGCGCAAATCGATACCTGCTTCTGCCAAATCCGGTTGGTTCAGCTGAATCTTTCCCGTCTCAACCGCAAAGGCAATGTCATGTCCCAGCTCCATCTCCAACACGACTTTCAACCGTGCAAACAGCGCAGGATCGATACCCAGTTTTGCAAAATCTGCGGCCATCTGGCGGTTTTCACCTGTATAGACGAAGGGAATTTTCTGCCACGTCGCAAGGTCATTGAAGATCGCATTCGGGGCCACATGACGGCCCTGTCCTAGCGCATTGCGCACCTCGGCCCCGCGACCCAAAAGTGGCATGACCTCGGATATACTGATCGCGCGGTCAAAGTCTGTTCCACCCACACGCACACCATGGCTTGCAATAATCCGCGTCGCGTCTCCGTTACGTTCAAAGATGGAAAAATCAGACGTCCCGCCGCCGATATCCACGATCAGCCCCAATTCACCCTTGGCAAGTGGGCCACTGGCCAGCGCTGCAGCTTCCGGCTCAAACATGAAGGACACGTCTTTGTATCCGGCCAGCATATAGGCGTCGCGCAGATCAACCTCGGCCTGTGCATTACGCGCGGTATCGGTCGAATGAAAGCGGACAGGTCGGCCAGAAAGGGCGGTGTCATAGGTCTGCCCTGTCTCGGCCTCTGCCCGTTCGCGGATCATCCGCAGAAACCGGGCGACCACCTCAATCAACGTTAGCCGTTCATAGGCAATCTGGCGTTTTTCGCGCATCAAGGGCGTGCCCAGCACGGACTTTAGCGCGCGCATGAACCGCCCTTCGCGGCCATCAATCAAAGCGGCATTCGCCACCGACCCATAGGTCGTGACCTTGCGGTCATAATCAAAAAATACAGATGTCGGCAGCGTTTTGCGCCCCGGCTCTACCGTGATCAAATGCGGATGGCCCGCCGCCATCACCCCGGCCGCCGTGTTGGAGGTTCCAAAGTCGATACCCAAAGTCGCCATTCTGGCCTCCTGCAAGAACGTGAAAGACGCGGCTGATATGAAATCACGCTGTCCGTGACAAGTGCTGTTTTGCCGGTACATACACAAAGCAGTCGCAGGGGCGGGCAGAACCCGCTATTTTACCCATACCCAAACCCCGGAGCACGCCATGACCCACGCCTTACTTGTCATTGATGTCCAAAATGATTTCTGCCCTGGTGGTGCGTTGGCTGTCGCGGGTGGTGACGACATCGTGGCAGGCATCAATGCGAAAATGGCCGATTTTGACGCGGTTGTCCTGACGCAAGACTGGCACCCGGCGGGTCATTCCTCTTTCGCTTCAACGCATGGTGCGGCACCGATGAGCATGGCCGAGATGCCCTATGGCCCACAGGTGCTTTGGCCCGATCACTGTATTCAGGGCAGCAAGGGTGCGGCGTTTCATGCCGACCTGCAGATCGACCGTGCAGATTTGATTATCCGCAAAGGCTATAACCCGGCGATCGACAGCTATTCCGCATTCTTTGAAAACGACAAGACAACCCCAACCGGTTTGGAAGGTTACCTGCGCACACGCGGTATTGATACGCTGACTTTGGTGGGTCTGGCGACCGATTTCTGCGTGAATTATTCCGCCGTTGACGCCGCCAAACTGGGGTTCAATGTCAACGTCGATATGGCGCTTTGCAGGGCGATTGATTTTGACGGCTCGCTCAATGCGGCCAAATCCGGGATGCAGGATGCCGGTGTCAAGCTCATCTAGCGGCCTTTGCCTGCAAACCAAACCGATGACACGCCCGCAACTATAATGATGATAAGACCCATCAGGCTCAGGCCATCGGGCCACTGGCCAAATACGGCCCAACCGATGATCATGGCTGCCAGTAGCTGGCTATAAATCAGAGGCGCAACCACGCCTGCGGGTGTTGTGCGGTTGACCAGAACCAACAGTAAGTTTCCTCCGGCCGAACCCAAGGCAGAGATCGTGATTAACCCAAAGAGTGGCAGAGTAACTGCGGGAACCTCTGCCAAGGCAAAGGGTGACAACAGGACCGCGCCGATGATCAACTGGGAAAACAAGAGGAACCGTGGCCGAAATTCACCCGCCAACCACCGTGTTGCAACCAGATAAGAGCCGTGAAAACAGCCAGCCAAAATGGCGAAACCCATGCCCGTTGTCATGCCAAACCCAGGACGAACCACCAATAAAACACCGGCAAAGCTGGTCATCAAAAGGCAGGTCCGCAGTGGTGTAATCCGCTCGCCCAGCAGGGTGGCTGACAGGAAATAAGACACCACCGGCCCTACGAAAAACCCGGCAAAGACATTCGCCATAGGTTCGGTCTTGAGCGCTGTCAGAATACTGACGATACCACCAACAATCAGCCCCGCACGCAGATACAACCGCCAATCGCGAAACAGGCCAAGGTCGGCGCGCCCCAAACCGCAAAGCGGTGCCAGCAAGCAGGCTGCCAGGGCAAAGCGGGTCCATGCCACGAAGGTCTGCGGAAAGCCTGCGCCGGTTAACACCGTCGCGGCGGCATCGCCCCCGACAATCAGCGTCATTGCCAGAACAACCGCGCCGACCAGCTGTGTAGAATAGGGTGAGCTGGTCATGACAGACGGGCCTTGCGATTGCGGATCAGTTCAATGTCTGACTTGCAACGTAGAAAATCATGATCAGGCCCAGCAAAGATCCACCAAGTGCCATCATCCGGCGCCCCTTATCTTTCCGGGACGCGATACGCGCCTCAGCCACCGCGCGGTCATGTTCCGGTGTCGGTTTTTTCGTGGGGGCCAACAACTCATCTTCGACAGGTGTGGCTGCGTCGAGCGCGTCCATGAACGCGTCAAAATCAAACGTGCCCCAGGCCGCATTGGTCAGATCATGCGTTTCAAGATTGGCCGTCAGCCGGTCAATCACAGCGATGCGCGCGTCTTCGTCGCGCATCGCAAAGCGGCCAGTAGGCGCGCCGCTATCAAAATGTGAAAGGGCAAAACCACTATCGGTGAAATAGGTGCGTACTGCCGCATCGGCGGTTTTCAAGGCGTTGGCGGTCTGTGCGTCGCGAAACATGGCGACCTTTTCGGCTGCCACGCCTGTGACGGTCAAATCGCCAAATTCATCTGGCAAACCCTCTGGCGTGATTGCCACCATATCGAAATCGTAACGCAATGCCATGTCTTTAAGGCCCCCCTTGCCACATCCGCGTCCTGTTGATCTAACACTAAGCGCCGACAGGGGGAACTGCATATGGTCGATATCGCAACACGGGTCTGGAACCACAAATGGAAGATCGATCCGATTGTACGGTCGCTCATTGATACGGACTTTTATAAACTGTTGATGTGTCAGTCCGTATTCCGCAATCACCCGGACACGCAGGTTACCTTTTCATTGATCAACCGGACAAAATCCATTCGGTTGGCCGAACTGGTGGATGAAGGGGAGTTGCGCGAACAGCTGGACCATATCCGTTCGCTGCGGCTGACCCGCGGCGAAAGCACCTGGCTGCGCGGGAACACCTTTTATGGCAAACGACAGATGTTTACCCCGGCCTTTATGGAATGGTTTGAAAACCTGCAATTGCCGCCCTACCACCTTGAAAAGAAGGACGGGCAATATGAGCTGACTTTCGAAGGGACCTGGCCCGAGGTGATGCTGTGGGAAATCCCGGCCTTGGCTGTGATCATGGAACTGCGCGGGCGGGCGGTTCTGGGCGACATGGGCAAGTTTGAGCTTCAGGTACTATATGCGCGCGCGATGACCAAGCTGTGGGAAAAGGTTGATCAACTCAAATCAATTCCCGACTTGCGCTTGGCTGATTTCGGCACCCGGCGCAGGCATTCCTACCTGTGGCAGGATTGGTGCGTGCAGGCGATGATGGAAGGGTTGGGGGAAAACTTTACAGGTACCTCAAACTGCCGCATCGCCATGATGCGCGAGATTGAGGCGATTGGCACCAATGCCCATGAACTGCCCATGGTCTATGCCGCCCTTGCGGAAACGGATGCGGCTTTGCGTCAGTCCCCCTATGATGTGCTTGCTGATTGGCATGAAGAACATGACGGCAACCTGCGCATTATTCTGCCAGATACATATGGCACCAAAGGGTTCCTGGAAGGTGCGCCTGATTGGCTGGCCGGTTGGACAGGGATCAGGGTGGACAGCGGCGATCCGGCCGCGGGGGCCGAAACGGCCATCAATTGGTGGACATCACGCGGTGAGGACCCACGCGAAAAGCTGGTCATTTTTTCGGACGGGCTGGATGCCGACAAAATCGTTGAACTGCACAAGCAGTTCATCGGGCGCTGCCGCGTCAGCTTTGGGTGGGGCACCATGCTGACAAATGACTTTAAAGGCCTTGTCGCCGATGATGCGCTCGCGCCCTTTTCGCTGGTCTGCAAGGCGGTGTCTGCCAATGGGCGCCCAACCGTGAAGCTGAGCGATAACCCCAAAAAGGCGATGGGCCCAGAAGAAGAGGTTGCACGCTACAAGCAAGTTTTCGGTGTTGGTGCGCAAGATGCGATCGACGTGGTTGTGTAAGCCAGCGCGCTTCTACCGGGCAGGACACGCCAGCCTTCAGATGCCGCCAAAACAGACCAAGTTTAGCTAGGCGACAGCGGCGCTCTGCCCTTGATTGTCGTAGGCAATCTGCGCGCGGTTCTTGCCGGCTTGTTTCGCTAAAAGTAGCTGTGCATCGGCGAGGTCGATCATCCGCTGGACCGGTAGGTTGTTCTTGGTCCAGAATCCACCAATGCTGATCGACACGTTAAAAGTATGACCATCAAAAACAAAGGCTTGGCTTGATATGGACGCACCAATCCTGTTGGCGACCGCCTGCATATCCGTCGCATCCAGCCGCCGCATATAGATTGAAAACTCATCACCGCCGTGGCGGGTAAAGATCGCTTCATCCCGGATGCTGTCTTTGATCCGCGCGGCGACAATGGCCAAAGCTGCATCACCTGCGCCATGCCCGTACGTGTCATTGACGTGTTTGAAATTATCAATGTCGAAATAGAACATGGCATGCCCGACATCCGCATCAAACTTAGTGGCGCAGATTTCGGCATCCATACCCCGACGGTTCAGCAGGTTCGTCAAAGAATCTGTATTTGCTTCATCAACCAGCTTTTTGTTGAGTTGCAAGTGGTTCACCTCGCGCCGAAACACAAAACCAATGGCGATCATTCCCACAATATCCACCACGATCAGTGTTGGCAAAATAGAGGCCAATATCGATACTGCCAGATCGTAGGGCAGTACAAAGACACTCGCCGCCGCCGATGTGATGATCAAGGCCATCAGGAAGTCTTTCAAGACCGGGTGCCGAATGCGGTTCTTAAGCAGCGTGGTTCCAATATAGGCAAAGCCAAAGGCCAACAGCAGGCCAACAACCCCGGCCGACATGCCGGCACCACCAATGACAATGCGGCAAATGATCCCGATGCCGGTCGCAATCACGCCCGCGATGGGCCCGACAAAGGCAACTGCGGCACCCACCAATACTGTGCGCGTATCAAAAATAACCCCTTCACCAAGGGTGAGGGGGTTTATCATCCCAAAGCTGATCGTGAGGCCAAAAAGCAGGCCAAAGGCGATTTGTTCAAATTTTGAATCGTGGAAGTGCCGCAAGATGGTGTTGAACAAAAAGGCCAAGCCCATCAGGGCAACAATTGGCGGAACCATGACTTGTAGCTGTAGCATACGGCAGAATCCATAATCGACTGCCAGTTAATATTGATGATATTCCTTAATAACTGATGAGCGTGATCAGGATTCACTCATCAACTTTTCCGCGCAGCGCCTTCACTTCGCCGCGCGCCTTTTTGCTGGCAAGGCGGCGTTTGACCGACCCATAGGTCGGTTTGGTTGCAATCCGCCGCTTTGGTTTTTCGCAGGCGCGCTTGATCAGATCCGCCAAGCGTTCGCGCGCAATCTCGCGGTTGCGGGCCTGACTGCGGGTTTCCTGAACAAAAAGCACCAGTGCACCATCCAGCGTCCAGCGCCGCCCGGCCAGCCGTTTCAACCGTGCCTTGACCTGTGCAGGCAGGTTGGGCGACCGTGCTGCCTCAAACCGCAACTCCACCGCCGTCGACACCTTGTTGACGTTCTGACCACCCGGACCAGACGACCGGGCAAAGCTTTCTGTCAGCTCCCAATCGGCAATTTCAATCTGATCATTGATCCGCATTGTAGGTCCATGTGTATGTACAGGTTCTGTACGCTGTATGTACGCCTTACATACGCTGGTTTTCCGAAAGAAAAAGGGCCACCCCGGCGACGGGATGGCCCTTTCCTGATCTACGGAGGTGGGTCGGTTAGGATCACCACCTTGGGTCATCTTCAGCCAAGGGCTGCCCTAGCTGCGATCCTCCCAAGTTGTCCCGACACACTTCTCCAATACCTCATGATGCACTGGATCACCTCCTTTCAAAATGTTTCGCCTGAAGTAAGGTTCGCACAGATTTGGTATATTTCAAGTAAAAAGATACCTGATATCGTGTTTAGGCGCTCCGCAGCAAAAGACGCGTAACAATGATGCGAAATGGTATCAAAGCAAGCAGCGCAATGGTCAGCTTCACCCCCCAGTCCGCGATGGCCAATGTTACCCAAAGTGGAGCATCAGGGCCGGTCAGCAACAGAGGTGCCGTGTCCTGCGCCCACATCACTTCTTCTGCGGCTGAGGCACTGAAGCCGTTGAAGACGGCGGCAAACGCGATGGAAAAGAAGATCACCGTATCGACTGTCGAGCCCACAAGCGTGCTGCCCAAAGGTGCTTTCCACCATGACCCTGCGTTCAGGCGTTGGAACACAATAATGTCCAGCAATTGGGCAATCAGGAACGCCGTCGCCGAGCCAATTGCGATCCGCAGCGCAACGGCTGGATATTCATAACCATCGCCTTGCAGCATGATCTGACTGCCGATCAACGAACAGATAATGCCCACGACCAGACCAGAGAGAACAACCTTACGGGCGGCACCCGGCCCATAGACCCGGTTCATCACATCGGTGACAAGGAACGCCAGCGGATAGGTGAACGCCCCCCAGGTCAGTAGCCCATCAAGGATGAGGAATTGCACAAGAATATTGGACGCCACAACGATGGTGGCCATGGCGATAACGCCGGGAAGGATGCGTGTCATTTGATAAATTCCGTTTTGACAAGGGTGCGGCACTTGGCCCCCGGACGTCGGGGACATCGGCGACCTAAACCCCCGCGCCTATTCCGTCAATCGGTATTCGACGATCTCTGTGCGCTGAAAACTGCGAAAGTTGTCGTCCGAAATCAGCGTCATGCGTAACCCATCGGTATCTTCCCAAATGCTGATGCCTTCCAGATTATCGTGGGCGCGCAGGCTGGTTTCAAGGATCGCCTCTTCGCTGCTGCCATCCAGCGCGAAACGCCTCACACGGCTGCGAAAACCGATGCCGACAAAGTCACGCTCGAGGACATAGAGCAGACCATCAGGTCCGATATCTGCCCCCGACAGCAGGTAGGGTCCGCGGCGTGGTATGGTAAAGGGCACGTCCCATTCCCCATTCATGAGACGAAAGACAGGGAAGGGTTGTGTTGCCCGCCCTGACCGTTCCGGCATGGTATAGAGTGTGCCGTCAGGGCCTATGGCAAGCGCTTCGAGCGAGGCATTGTCCTGCATGCCGGCAAAGGCGGTGCTGGTGATCAGGTCAGAGGTGGATTCAGTGTCCGCGCCGAATACCCTCAGCCCATGCATCCACTCGAATGATATATAGATCAGCCCATCGGATGCAATCGCCAGCCCTTCGCTGTCACTGTTTGCGCGATCCAGCGGGACACTGGATGCGCCGCGCAATCGTTTGATTGGTCCAGCCTCGACCCCTACAATCACGCTGTCCTGTCGTTGGAATTTACCGCGTATCATCGCGCCACGGTCACTCAGCGCGACAAAGCCCATTCCGTCATCAAAGACTTCGATTCCGGAAAAGCCACCAAAGTCAGGATCTGCGATTATCCATTCATAGCTGCCCAGAAATATTGCATCCGCATAGGCGGGCATGGCCCTGAGAAGGGCCAGAAGGCATAAGAGACGCAGCAATTACTGGGCGTTCAGAACGGCAGCGCACTGACCAGGCAGATCGGCCATGGTCAATTCGGCGCGCGGCGTTGGCGCCGGGGCGTCAGGGTCAGGCGGTGGCGGGTTGAGAATACGGTCAACCCACGCCTGGGCATCATCACAGCCATCACCGGCAGGTGGTGGTGTTTGATTGGTGCAGCCCGTTGCCCCGTCCGGGCAATTCAGGCGCACATGGAAATGATAATGATGTCCCCACCATGGGCGTATCTTGCTCAGCCAGCTGCGATCACCAGTCGCATTGTTGCACATGGCCACTTTTGCCCCGGGAAAGACAAAGATGCGCGCTGTGCGCGGATCAGAAGCGGCAGCCTTGAGGATCTCCTCGTGCTGGGGGGTCCAACGGCTGTTGGTAAAGGCCCCGGCTTGACGGCGCATCGAGATGGATGAGAGGTTTTCGCGTTCTTCTACCGTGAGGTTCAGCCGGTCGGGTGGCAGCATCCAGATATCAACATCAAGCCCCGATTGATGGCTCACATGGCCCGTCAGCATCGGGCCACCGCGGGGCTGACTCATATCGCCAACATAAAGCCCTTCCCATCCGGGTTGTGTGGCGGCAAAGCGGCTGAGATCTTGCACGTAGTCGATCGTTGTTGGCTGCGCCCAATTGCGGTTTCGCGACAGGCGCATGGCCTGCCATGTCGGCCCGGTTTCCGCTAATTGCTGTCCGCCTGCCTGACAACCGCGCGAATAGCCCCCGATTGGTTGCGGCGTTTGGGCAGACCCAGCGGGTGCAGCCCCAAATAGCGCCTTGGCAATGCGCGTATCATTTGGGTCGCCTGCTGCCTGGCTGACCTCCGGTGGCGGTACGTCGGCTTGGCATGCCGCCAACCCGGCGGCGAGGACAAATGCAATTATGAAGCGGACCATTCTGCGCGATCTCCGTCTTTATTGACCCACCGTAACAACAAAAGCCCGATCAGGAAAAGGAAGATTACGGGCAGAAACCCTAATTGATTATTACCGGTCATGACCGTGAACAGCGTAATCAGCGCAGGCGCCAGAAATGCAGTCGCTTTGCCGGTCAGCGCAAATAGGCCAAAAGCCTCGGCCGGGCGGTCAGGATGGGTGTGGCGCACCATCATGGAACGGGACGAGGCGTAAACTGCACCACCCGCGCCACCGATACAGACGCCACAGATATAGAAAATGGTATCAGGTATGCCGGACCCGTCCGCCAAGGGGATGCCAAAGATCGCTTCACGCGACATGCCGACAATTGTGGCAGACACGATGATCAGCACCCAGACTGCGACTTGGATCACAGGCTTGGGACCAACGCGTGCATCTGCAAGGCCCGAAAGCCATGTGGTGACAGCGGCTGCAATCGCCGCAATGATCCCGAAGATACCGATCTGCGTCGTCTGCCAATCCAGCACCAGGGCGGCATAGACACCACCAAAGGCATATAACGCGTTCAGCGCATCGCGGTAAAACATGGAGCCGAGCAAAAAGTTCAACAGGCTTTTGCGGTGAAAGACCCCGCGGAGCGTGTCGAGCAGTTCACCCCAAACAGCACCCAATTGCGTCGACTTCTTTTCTGCCCTGGGATCGTCGCGCACAAACATAAAGAACGGGATAATGAAGATGGCGTACCAAAGTGCAATAAACGGGCCGACAAAGCGGGTGCCTTCGCGTGTTTCAGGATCAAGACCAAAAGCAGGGGCAAAGCCCACAAATGTCACCCCTTGGTCATTCTCGGCAAAGAAAATCAGCATGATGAAAAGGGACGTAACGCCGCCCCAATACCCGAATGCCGCGCCAGAGCCGGAGATGCGACCGACCTCTTGATCATTGCCCAGCGAGGGCAGGATCGCGTTGACAAAGTTCAACGCGCTTTCGGCGGCAAAGAACCCGACGTAAAATATAATAAGGGTTAGCATGATGGTCGCGCCATCTGGCGTCAGCCCCCAAAGCATGAAAGCAGCCACCACGTAGACGACCGAGAAAAACGCAATCCACGGCATTTTCCGGCCAGAGTTATCGGCGAAAGCGCCCAAAAAGGGGGCCGTAAATGCAATCATCAGGCCAGCAATCGTCTGTCCCAATGACCAAACCGCCTGCGATTGCGCTTTTGCGGCGTCTTCTGCCAACCCGGTGCCCAAAAAATACTCGGTCGCGACAACGGCGAAGTAGGGACCGAAGATAAAGGTCAGGCCAAGCGTATAGAAAGGTTGTGATGCCCAATCAAAGGCCATCCACCCCCAGATGCGTTTCTGCGCCACTGCCATATGCGTGTTCCTGCTCTTCCCTTGTGGGCATAAGGCACAGATAACACCTTCGCTGGCAAGAAATCTCTGTTACGACGTTCCGTTGTCAGTTGGTGGCCAGGGGCGGGTATTATCGGCATCGATCCACGCCTGAACCCATGCGGGTTTCTCTGGTGACGGTTGATCCATGCCGACAGCTGCAAAAACAAGTGCCGGGTTCACAATGCCATTCTTGTCTGTCACGGCCGAGCGATACAGCACCTGCACCGCGCATTCATCGCCAATCCAGATTGTCTGCTCCATGTAAAAGAAACGCTCGCTCCAGCCGACGGCCTTGCTGACCATGCGGAACTTGACGAAGGGTCTGATCCGCTTGCGATAACGGGCGGACGATCCGGCAATTGTCAGCCCCCAGCGGTTCTTGGTCAACGCGCCCAGTAGGCCAACGCGCTGGGCAAGGCCCGTCCGTCCAATATCAAGGATGCTGAGGATACGGCCATTGTTCATTTCCATGTACTGATCAATGTCTTGGGGCCAGCACCGGTGATAGGACACATGGCTGTCCAACGCATGCAGGGGTGGCATGCGGCGCGCCCTGAGCACTTCTTTGATTACGCGAATGATAGGATACATAGCTCGGTCCTTCGATACCCTGCCAGAAATGGTCATGCTTGACGTAAACGTCAACTTTGACCTTGCGGCAACCTTGGGCTTGTCGGCGCGCGCCTGAACGCTTAGGTCATGGCAGACCAAACAAAGGGCGCCTTTCGCATGATATCACTTATCCAAATCATCCTTTTGATCCTTGGAGTATTCCGGTTTTTTGTGATCGCCCATTTCATCATGAGCTGGCTGATCCGGTTTGAGGTGCTCAACATCCGGCAAGAGTTCGTGGGTCAGGTCTGGTATGGGTTGGAACGCATCCTTGACCCGATCTATGGCCGCATAAGGCGGTACATGCCCGACCTTGGCGGTATCGACATCACGCCAATTGCCGTTCTGGTCTCGATCGAGATTTTGCGGATATTCCTGACCAACGCGATGATTTCAATCGCCTAGACAATTTTTCGCCCGCCCGCGCCTTGTTTCACAGCAAGCGGTTGCGTCAAGGCGAAAATTGCTGAAAACTGTTTGTCATTGGGGCAACGCGGCAGGCCTGATATCTGCCGCCAATTCGGGAAGAACGATATGCGTTTTCTAAATCTCAGCAAAAAAGGCGTCGCGATTGTGCTGTCGGCGCAATTAGTTCTGGCCACACAGGCCGTTACGATGGCGCAGGCCGAAATGTTGGGCACCGATCAGGCGATCAACAAATACACAGCTTTGGCGAACCGCAACGCGCTGATGGATCAGATCCAGCGCGATGATGTACAGGCTGAAATCGTGGCCCTTGGTATAGACCCCGCCGAGGCAGAGGCCCGTTTGGCTGCACTGTCTGATGCGGAAATCGCAACCATGCTGACACAGATGGAGAATGACAGCGCAGGTGCGGATATCGTTGGCACGATGTTTACGATCTTCGTGATCCTGCTTGTCACTGATCTGCTTTGCTTGACGCGGGTGTTCAACTTTACACGGTGCGTGCGCTAAGGCCATTCGCAAGGCGGCTTGCCTGCCTGCTGGCGCTTTGCTGGCTTGCGGCATGTGCGCAGCCGTTTGATCCTGACGCACGGCTGACCATCGACGCACCGACGCGGGCGAGTGTCGCCGATGTGCCGCTGATCCGGCAAGAAGACTTTTTTTGCGGCCCAGCGTCCATTGCCATGGTCATGCAATGGGCTGGGTCCGAAATCACCCAAAAAGACGTTGCCGCTTTGGCCTTCAGCCCTGGTGCGGGCGGTACCTATCTGGCCGATATGATCGGGAGCAGCCGCCGGTTGGGTCAACTGGCGGTCGAGATCAATAACTTTGATCAGCTGTTGGCAGAGGTCACCGCAGGGCATCCGGTCATCGTCTTTCAGAACCTTGGGTTGGGGGTGCTGCCGGTTTGGCACTATGGCGTTGTGACGGGATATGATTTCGAAAAGGATGAAGTCTACCTCAACTCGGGCCAGTTGAACCAAATGGTGATGGCCTTTGCCGTCTTTGAACGGACATGGCGGCGAGGCGATTATTGGGCATTGGTGGTTTTGCCACCAGATGAGCTTCCGGTCAGCACGTCAGAGGCGGATGTGCTGTCCGCAGCTGCGGCGCTTGAGCGGGTGGAACAGTTTCAAGCCGCAGAAACACTTTATGAAACCGGCGCTGTAAAGTGGCCCGAAAATTGGCTGTGGCAGTTTGGCTTGGGCAACGCGCGCTATGCCATGGGTGATCTGCGCGGTGCGCGAACAGCGCTTAGGCGCGCCCGTGCGCTTGATCCGACCATTCCAGAGATCCGCGCCAATCTGGCTTTTGTTGAAAGCGAATTGGCAGGCTGATTGCCTCGCAACCGAAACGTCCGTAACCCATCGGAAATTACGCATGGCGCAAATGCGCCGCTGGCGGTCGCCCATGGCCTTTCGGCAAAGTGGTGCAAATGGTGTAGTCTTGGTCAGATCAGCCCGGAGAATCCCGATGTCAGACCGCATTTCATTCACGCTTGACGGCGAAACCGTCACTGCCGCACCGGGTGAGACGATTTGGGAGGTCGCCAACGGGCGTGGCCTCGTGATCCCGCATCTGTGCCACAAACCGGCACCCAGTTATCGGTCTGACGGAAATTGCCGTGCCTGTATGGTGGCGATTGAAGGTGAGCGAACACTGGCGGCCAGCTGTATCCGAGAGCCATCCGAAGGGATGGTTGTGACCACTGATCAGCCCCGCGAAAAGCAGGCCCGCCGCATGGTGATGGAACTACTGGTCGCAGACCAACCGGCGCAAGAGGTGGCACATGATAAGTCATCCCACCTTTGGGACATGGCCGAGAGCCAAGATCTGAGCGACAGCCGTTTCCCACAGAAAGAGCCGGATCATGTACCGCTGCTTGATGACAGTCACGTTGCGATGTCTGTCAACCTTGATGCCTGCATCCAATGCGGTCTTTGCGTGCGCGCCTGCCGCGAAGTTCAGGTGAACGACGTCATCGGCATGGCAGGGCGTGGCGGCACGGCTTATCCGGTGTTCGACATGGACGATCCAATGGGGGCGTCCTCTTGTGTAGCCTGCGGCGAATGCGTGCAGGCTTGCCCCACCGGGGCGCTTTTGCCTGCCACGGTTACCGATGAAAACCAAATGGGTGATACCAAGGATTACGACCGCGAGGTCGAAAGCGTCTGCCCGTTCTGTGGTGTCGGTTGTCAGGTGTCGCTGAAGATCAAGGACAACAAGGTCAAATTCGTTGAGGGGATCAACGGCCCGGCCAACGAAGGGCGGCTTTGTGTCAAAGGCCGTTTCGGGTTTGACTATATCCACCATGATCACCGCCTGACCAAGCCACTGATCCGCCGTGAAGATGCACCTGCGAAGGGCCTCAACGTCGATCCGGCGAACTGGCAAACGCATTTCCGCGAAGCGACGTGGGAGGAGGCGCTGGATGTCGCAGCAAATGGTATGAAGGAGATAGGCGGTACTGGCGTCGCAGGCTTCGGTTCCGCTAAATGCACCAACGAAGAAGCGTATCTGTTCCAGAAGCTGATCCGCCAAGGGTTCGGTCACAATAACGTCGACCATTGCACACGGCTTTGTCACGCATCCTCGGTTGCTGCATTGATGGAAAACGTCGGTTCCGGTGCTGTTACCGCGACCTTCAATGAGATTGAAAATGCGGACGTCGCCATCGTAATCGGCGCTAACCCCATCGAAAACCACCCCGTCGCCGCGACCTATTTCAAGCAATTCACCAAGCGTGGTGGCAAGCTGATCGTGATGGACCCGCGCGGTCAGGCGCTCAAGCGGTTCGCGTCGCATATGCTGCAGTTCCGGCCCGGTGCCGATGTGTCGATGCTGAACGCGATTATGCATACGATTGTCGAAGAAGAGCTTTACGACCGGCAATATATCGAAGCCTACACCGAAAACTGGGAGGCGGAGAAAGCGCATCTTGCAGATTTCACGCCCGAAAAGATGGAAGGCATCTGTGGGATCGATGCTGAGACCCTGCGCGATGTGGCACGTACCTTTGCGGGTGCCAAGGCCGCGATGATTTTCTGGGGCATGGGTGTCAGCCAGCACATCCACGGCACCGACAATTCGCGCTGCCTGATCAGTCTTGCGCTGATGACCGGTCAAGTGGGCCGTCCGGGTGCTGGGCTGCATCCGCTACGCGGCCAAAACAACGTGCAGGGTGCATCGGATGCGGGGCTGATCCCTATGTTCCTGCCTGATTATCAGCCGGTGGGCGACGATGGTGTCCGTTCTGCTTTCCAAGAGATTTGGCAAGAGGGGTCGATTGATCCCAACAAGGGACTCACGGTGACCGAAATCCTCGATGCGGTGCATGCGGGCGATATCCATGGGATGTATATCCTTGGTGAAAACCCGGCCATGTCGGACCCTGATGTCGAACATGCACGCGATGCGCTGGCGAAACTCGACCACCTTGTTGTGCAGGACATCTTTATCACGGAAACGGCCAACTATGCCGATGTGATTTTGCCTGCTTCGGCATTCGCCGAAAAATCCGGCACGGTGACGAATACGAACCGGCAGGTTCAAATGGGCCGCCCTGCGGTGCCGCCTCCGGGTGAGGCCAAGGAAGACTGGTGGATCACGACAGAGCTTGCCAAGCGGCTGGGGCTGAATTGGACCTATACACACCCCTCCCAAATCTTTGCCGAAATGGCGCTGTCGATGAGGTCGCTGTCGAACATCACTTGGGAGCGTCTGGAAACGCAGAATGCTGTAACCTACCCGTCGCTTTCACCCGAAGATCCCGGCCAACCCATCGTCTTCGGCGATGGCTTCCCGCGCGAAAACGGGCGGGCGAAGTTTACGCCTGCCAGCGTGATCGCGCCGGATGAGACGCCGGATGCCGACTATCCGATGATCCTGATCACCGGGCGGCAGTTAGAGCATTGGCACACCGGCTCCATGACGCGGCGGTCCAAGGTGCTTGACGCGGTGGAACCTGAGGCCAACTGCTCGCTACACCCCTCGACCCTGCGCAAGCTGGGTGTGGAGCCGGGCGGTTTGGTCACGCTTTCCACGCGTCGTGGCAGCATCACGATCATGGCACGCGAGGATCGGGCGGTGGCACCTGATATGGTCTTCGTTCCCTTCGCCTATGTCGAAGCAGCGGCGAACATTCTGACCAACCCGGCCGTTGATCCCTACGGCAAAATCCCCGAATTCAAGTTCTCAGCGGTGAAGGTGGAAAAAGCCGCAAACTCGGTCGCGGCAGAGTAGCAAACCGCGCATCTTCGGTCGCTTTGTGCCGCGCTATTGAATAGCAGCGGCGCACTGGCCTAGCGTCTTTGGTGCGTACGGCCTCTTTCATGGCTGTTCGCATGAATAACCAAAGGAGACGCATCATGCGTAAATTGCCCCTTATCGCCGCCCTTGCTTGCCTCGCTGTCCCGGCTTTTGCTCAGGATGCAGCCCTTCTGATGGGCGTGTCACGCTATGAGGAGTTTCGGCGCGTGGGCAATGCCCTTGATGTGCTAAACCCAGCCGATGCCTTGCGCGGTGCGGGCTATGATGTCAGCACACTGTCCAATGGTGCAGCCGACGACATGGACCGCTTGCTGAATCGCTTTGCCGTCGATGCGACAGATGCGAACCGTTTGATTGTCGGGCTCTCGGGCAGGTTTGTGACTGACGGGACGCGCAGCTGGTTTTTGGCAGCGGATGCGGATCGTCCCTCCCCCTTTGGTCTGGACGATGCGGTGTCAGTTGAGATGATTATGCAGGTGATGGCGCGCGTACCGGGGCAGGCGATCCTGATTTTGGGATATGATGAGGATGCCGATGATGCGATCGGGCCGTATTTGCGCGAAGGGGTGGGCACGCTTGCTGTGCCGCAGGGGGTGACCGTGCTTTATGGTGCGCCAAATCAGACCGATGATGTGGTACAGGATGCCGTGATCCAGCCGGATGGTGATGTGATGGCCTTTGTACGCAACAACCGCCGCCTGACAGCAGTAGGCTATGTGCCCCAAAGCTTGATTATGCAGTCCGCCGATGCTGCCGCACCCGCCGCAGGTCTGCCAAGCATTGAACCGACATTGCGGGCATGGACCCTCGCGCAAGAACGGGACACGGCAGATGCGTATCGGGATTTTATCTTTGATTACCCCGCCAGCCCCTTCATCACAGACGCGCGGCGTAGGTTGGATGTGATTGAGCGCGATCCTGTGCGGCTTGCCGAAATTGAGGAAGACGGGCTGAACCTCACGCGCAATCAACGCCGGACGGTTCAGCGTAATCTGACCGTGCTGGAGTTTGACACGCGCGGTGTGGACGGCATTTTTGGTCCTGGCACCCGTGGGGCGATCCGCAACTGGCAACAAAGCAATGGGTTTGCCCAGACCTCGTTTCTGACGGCAGAGCAGATCAACCGCATTGATGCTCAGGCAAGTCGGCGCACAGCCGAGATCGAAGCTGAAGAAGAGCGCGCTCGCGAAGAGGCCCTTGCATTGGACCGCGATTACTGGGAAGAAACCGGTGCGCGGGGGACAGTTGCAGGGTACCGCGCGTATCTTGAACGCTACCCAAGCGGCATCTTTGCCGATCAGGCGCGCGCTAGCCTTCCGGTTGAGCAGGAAGACACCATCGATGACGCCCGCGCGGCGGAGCAAGCGCTGAATATCAACCCTGTCCTGCGGCGGTTGATTGAGAACCGTCTACAGCAACTCGGGCACAACCCCGGACAAATCGATGGGCGGTTTGATAGCGACACGCGCCGTGCAATAGGACGGTATCAGCGGCAGGGGGGGCTGACGGCGACGGGATATCTGGATCAAGCAACGCTTGCCCGGCTCTTGTCAGATACGTTTGGCCGGTAATGGAATAGGGGACGGACTAAAAACAATGCTCTGCAAAATCGGCGAGGTTGAGGTGTGGCGCATCCTCGAAATCCATGCCCCTTTTATGCCGCCCGAAGACCTGTTTCCGACTGCGGGATCGGACGTCAGTGCCGTCATCGAAAGCCTTGCTCCGGGCAGCATCGATGCGGTATCCGGCCGTTTGATCCTGCCGATACAGGGCTTTTTGCTGAAAACCCCTTCGCATAACATTCTCGTCGACAGCTGTGTCGGCAATCATAAGACAAACCCCAATGACCCTGACTGGCATCAACGCTCTGACGGGCGGTTTATGGCGGCGTTGACAGCCGCCGGCATCGGCCCGGCAGAGGTGGATTACGTCCTTTGCACCCATCTGCACATAGATCACATTGGATGGAACACGCAGCTTGAGGATGGGCGTTGGGTGCCCACATTTCCGAATGCGCGTTACCTAATGCCTGCGGATGACGAAGCGGTACAGCGCGCGCGGCATAGCCATGCCTATATTGAAAGCGTGCTGCCGGTGATTGAAGCAGGACAGGCCGAACTGGTGCAGGCCGGACATTGCTTGGGGGATCACGTGACGCTGATCCCCACACCGGGGCACACGCCGGGCCATGTGTCTGTATTGGTGAAAAGTGGTGACCGGCAAGCGATCATTACCGGAGATGCGTTGCATTCGTCCGCGCAATGTTGGCACCCTGACTGGCATTTTCTGTATGATGTGGATGCCGAGATGGCGGTAACATCGCGCAGGGATTTGTTGGAGCAGTGTGCGGAAAGCAATTGTACGGTCCTGGGAAGCCATTTTGCTTTGCCTTCGATCGGTCACGTGAAGGCAGAGAAAGACGCGTTTCGTTGGGAAGAGTAGCGCGGGCGTCAGGACATGTAACCTGCGCGGAACGCTTCGAGTGACGTTGCTAACTCCGCTGCCTTGCGTTCGAACCGTGAAGAGGGAACTGGGATCGAAATAGCATAGACATCGCTGCCCGGCTCACTGATCGCAAAACCCAAGGCACTAACACCTTCGGTATGCTCGTTGATATCGCGTGCGAGTGCGCCAGACCGGATTGCTTCAATTTCGGCAAAAAAATCGGGCAAGCGTGGCGCGAGGGCCGGTCTTTCCTCGAACTCTGCGATGATCAGCTTGTCGGCCTCCACCGGGTCCAAACAGGCCAGAGCTGCCTTGCCATTGGCCGTCGTTGTAAGAGGGAACGTTTCCCCGATGCTTGAAACAGTGCGCAACCGCTGGCTCCCGACGATCTGATCGATAAATCGCATCCGGTGGCCTTCAAGTACGGCGAGGTCCACTGTCTCTCCCGTCAACTCTGAGATTTGCTTCATCAAAGGCCGCAAACGGTCGCGGATAGCGGCTGCACTTGCTTGGGCCAGGCTTTGGATTTCCGGGCCGAGCCTGATTCCTGCGTTGCCCTTTTCTATCGAAATAAACCCCTCCAGTGCGAGAGCTGCAACGATCCGTTGTACCGTAGAACGGGGCAGCTCGACCTGATTGGCGATCTGCCCAAGGCTGAGCCCCGATGTTTCCCGACCCAACACGCGCAAGATGTCAGTCGCGCGGGAAATGACCTTAATACGCTGATTATTAATAACTTTATTTCCGTCCAATTTCTGTCTCCGCTTGCGCAGTCGCCTGTATTCGCTCTGCTTTAGCCTAAGGGTGGGTATTTTCCAAATCAATACTTGACCGTATGGCGATACATATGCACCATTTTGCGGGACACGCGCTTTGCGACTGGGAGGAACCAATGAGCATCACAATCCGTGGAATTGAATTTCAGGCCAACGACGACAACGACATGGGGTTGGAGTTTGTGAACCTTAGCCACCGGTTTGGCTACCAGTGCCCGAACTGGCCGTACTTTCGCGACGTTCAGATTGAGCGGATGCATTATATGGCGAAGTCCGGTGTGCTGTCGCAGACCTTGACGCATACGATGCACGTGACCACGCACATCGACGCGCCCGCGCACGTGGTGCAGGGTACCCCGTTCATTGATGAAGTCCCGCTGCCGCATTTCTTTGGTTCTGGCCTCGTGGTCAGTATCCCCAAGAAAAAGTGGGAACAGATCACGGCTGATGATCTGGAAAAGGCCTGTGGTCACGCGATCCGCAAGAATGACGTGCTTATCATCAACACTGGCTGGCACAAACATTATGAGGACGGCGATTACTTCCCTTATTGTCCGGGTTTGGTGTCTTCGGCCGCCGAATGGATGGTTGAGAAGGGGGTCAAGGTCGTGGGTCACGATACGCAGGCCAATGATCACCCCTTGGCGACAGCGATTGGGCCGCAACGGAATGGACCTCTACTGCCGCACCTTGAGGCGGAATATAAGGAATGGTCCGGCGGTATCGGTTGGGAAGAGGCCTTTCCTGAGTGGGAGCCGGTCCACAACATTCTGTTCAACAACGGCATCCTCGGCATCGAGAACGTGGGTGGTGATCTGGACAGTGTGACAGGCAAGCGTGTCACCTTCGCGTTCTTCCCATGGAACTGGGATCGGGGTGATGGGTGCATCATCCGCCTGGTCGCGATCACCGACAAAAAGCAAGCCTACCGTATCGAGGCTGGAGAAAGCTTCTAGGTCTACCTCAGTGCACCGGCGTATCACCGGCGGTGCCATTGATCTTTTGGGAGGATGATCGATGCTGATTAAACGTTTCGCAGATGCAGCAAAGTATGAGGCCCCCAATCATTGGGAGGTCACCGGCTTGCGCCTGCAAGGGTTCGAGGATGGCGGTCCGACCAATCAATGGGTCGGGTTTTCACAATTCCTGCCCGGCGGCGGTGCTGGCCCTGACAGTACCCCCTTCGAAAAGGTTTATGTTGTTCTTGAAGGTGAAATGACGGTCGAGATTGCCGGTGAGATCTCAACGCTTGGCCCCATGGACAGCTGTACAATTCCGCCCGGAGAGATCCGCCGGATCGAGAACAAAACCAACCATATCTGTAAGATGTTGGTGGTCATGCCATATCCGCCGGAGACCACCTGATGACCGCATTTTCAAACCCACTTGATATGTTTGCCGTCAAAGGCAAAACAGCGTTGATTACAGGCGCCTCCGGTGCATTCGGCATGGTTGCCGCGCGGGTGTTGGCTGGTGCGGGCTGCAATCTGGTTTTGGTGGCGGGAAATCAGCAGGCCTTGGATGATATTGCATCCGAATGCCGGGGCGTTGGGGTTGCGGTCACAACCGTAAACACACGTCCGATCGATGAAGGCATCTGTGCTGAGCTGGTGCAAACAGCGATTGATAGCTTTGGTGCACTTGATATTCTTGTCGTGGCTTCGGGCATGAACAAAGTCGCGCTGGTGAACGACATGGCACCCGAAACTTTTACCTCTGTGATGGATGCCAATGTCACCCAAAGCTGGCTGCTCGCGCGTGCTGCGGCAGGGCAGATGAAGGCCCAGGGAACGGGTGGCAAGATCGTCTTGGTCAGTTCGGCCCGTGGTCTGTTGGGCCACCCTGCGGGGTATTCGGCCTATTGCGCGTCAAAAGCCGCCGTTGATGGCATGACCAAGGCCTTGGGCTGCGAGCTTGGTCCAACCGGGATTACCGTGAATGCCATCGCACCGACGGTGTTTCGCTCTCCGCTGACACAGTGGATGTTTGAAGACACCGAAGAGGCGACGAAGGTACGCGATGGCTTCTTATCGCGGGTCCCCAAGGGACGATTGGGTGAACCGGAAGATCTGGCGGGCCCACTGTTGTTCCTCGCCTCGCAGGCGTCGGATTTTTATACGGGACACATCCTTTATGCTGATGGGGGATATACGGCAGGATGACCCGGAAGAACCAAAATATTGGGGTCATTGGGGCGGGTCTTATGGGGCACGGGATAGCGCTGACGATGGCGCGGGCAGGATACAGCGTTTGGGTCTACGACCCGACCGCAGATGTGCTGGCAAGTGTCAAAGACCGTATCGATGACAGTCTGACACTGATGGGCGTGGACGACACCAAACGTGCCGCGGCATTGGCCAATGTGCACCCGAGCGACACGCTTTCGACAGCAGTATCGGAGGCCACAGCAGTCTTTGAAGCGGCCCCTGAAAAGCTGGAACTGAAACAAGCCATTTTTGCGCAAATTGAAGAACATGCGCCAGAACATGCGATCTTGGCGTCAAATACGTCGGTCATTCAGATCAGCAAGATCATGAAGGGGCTTTCCAGTCGTCACCGCGCCCTTGGCACCCATTGGTGGAACCCGCCTCATATGATCCCTTTGGTTGAGGTGGTGAAAACCGAATGGACTGACCCGTCAGTCGCCCAAGCCATGTATGATGTGCTGTCTGATGCGGGCAAAACACCTGTGATGGTGGAAAAAGATGTGCCCGGCTTCATCGGCAACCGGTTACAGCATGCGCTCTGGCGAGAGGCTATTTCGCTGGTGGAAAACGGCATTTGCACAGCTGAGGCTGTGGATGATGTTGTAAAGGCCAGCTTCGGACGGCGCTTGGCGGTGCTGGGACCGCTAGAGAATGCCGACCTGGTCGGGATTGAACTGACGCAAGATATCCACGCGCAGGTGCTGGCAGATTTGGAAACAACACCAGAGCCTTCGCCATATCTGCAAAAGCTACGCGATGCGGGCCGCAGCGGCATGGCCGCGGGGGCGGGTTTTCGCGACTGGAAATTTGGCGATCTGGAGGTAACCAAGGCCCGCGTCGCGGACCATTTGAAAGAACTGGAAAAGATACTACCGGGTTAATCAATCTTTGGGAGGAGAACGACATGACATTGAAAACAAACAGAAGACAGCTTCTGGGGGGGATGGCGGCAACGGTCGCGGCACCGGCACTTTTGACGGCAACCCGCGCTTACGCACAGGTGCCAACTATCCGGATAGGCCACGTGAGCCCGCGCACCGGACCCTTGGCCGGTTTTGCCGAGGCTGATGACTTTATCATTGAAGGTATCCAGGCTGCATTCTCTGGCGGGATTGAGAACAACGGCAAGTCCTACAATGTCGAGATCATTTCAAAAGACAGCCAATCCAACCCCAATCGCGCGGCAGAAGTCGCGGCTGATCTTATTCTTGGCGACGAAGTCGATATCATCGTTGCGGCCTCTACACCCGACACGGTGAACCCTGTGTCCGATCAGGCGGAAATCAACGAAGTGCCCTGCATTACAACTGATTGCCCATGGCAGCCTTATTTCTTTGGCCGTAACGGCAACCCCGAAGCGGGCTTTGATTTTACATATCACTTCTTTTGGGGGTTAGAGGACGTGATCGCCAACTTCCTTGATCTTTGGGGCGGGTCAGGTGCGGCCAAGTCGATTGCGGGATTGTTCCCAAATGACGCTGACGGTAATGCGTGGGGCGACCCGGAACTGGGCTTCCCTCAGCCACTGGCCGACAACGGTTACGCATTGGTCGATCCGGGTCGCTATCAGCCGCTGAATGACGATTTTTCGAACTACATTGCCGCCTTCAAGGAGGCAGGTTGCGAGATCGTCACCGGCAATATGATCCCGCCCGATTTCGCAACATTCTGGGCACAGGCTGCACAACAGGGGTTCAGCCCGAAGGTCGTCACGATTGGGAAAGCGTTGCTTTTCCCATCTGTCGTCGCAAGTCTTGGGGACCGCGGAAATGGCTTGACCTCGGAAATCTGGTGGAGCCCGGATCACCCGTTTAGCTCATCCGTGAATGGCGATAGCGCAAAGGCATTGGCCGATGGCTACACCACCGCAACGGGGCGCGCTTGGACACAGCCCATCGGCTTTAAACATGCGTTGTTTGAGGTGGCAGGCGATGTGATCTCGCGTGCGGCTGACCTTGATGATCCTATGGCGATTGTTGAGGCTATCAAATCCACGAATATGTCGAGCATCGTGGGGGACGTGAATTGGGCGAATGGCCCAGTTCCGAATGTCAGCAAAACGCCATTGGTCGCTGGGCAGTGGCAGAAAACTGGCGATGCCCTTGATCTTGTGATCACCACAAACGCGCAGGCACCTGACATCCCTGTGGGCGGCGAACTGCAACTGTTGAGCTAAGGGGCCGGTCTTGTCAGCACTTCTTTCAGTCTCGGATCTCAGCAAATCCTTCGGCGCCGTCATCGTCGCCGATGAAACGAGTTTCGAGGTCGCACAGGGGGCCGCTATTGGCATCCTTGGACCGAATGGCGCTGGCAAGACATCGCTTTTTAATTTGATCACCGGCGCGATGACACCAAATGCGGGTCGGATCACCTTTGATGGTGCCGACATCACGGCTGTCCCTGCAGCGAAGCGTTGTAAAATGGGTATCGCGCGGTCATTTCAGGTGCCGCAACCCTTTGGCGGTATGACTGTTTTTGAAAATGCGCTGGTCGGTGCGGTGCAAGGTGCCGGACTTTCCGGGCGCGAGGCCGAAGCCCATGTTCTGGATGTGTTAGAGGCGACGGGCCTGATGAATAAGGCGAACGTCCGCGCCGGGTCGTTGTCACTTCTTGATCGCAAAAGGCTGGAGATGGCGCGGGCTTTGGCCGCCAAGCCAAAGCTGCTGCTGTTGGATGAAATCGCTGGCGGACTGACAGATGCCGAATGCGTGGCTTTGATTGAGACAATCAAAAATGTTCATGCCGCGGGCACGACCATTATCTGGATCGAACATGTGGTTCACGCTTTGCTGGCGGTTGTCGAGAAGCTGATTGTAATCAATTTCGGCAAAAAGATCGCCGAAGGCGCACCCAAGACCATCATGGACAGCCCCCACGTCAAAGAAATTTATCTGGGGGTTGATCCGCATGCCTGACACCTTGCTGGCCTTGAATGGATTGGATGCACACTATGGTGACTTTCAGGCGCTCTTTGGGGTGGATATGGAGGTACACGCGGGCGAGGTGATTTCCATTATCGGCGCGAATGGCGCAGGAAAAACCACGCTTATGCGCTCAATCACGGGATTGATGCGCAATACAGCTGAGCAGATTAACCATCTTGGTCAGCCTATTGGACGGCTGCGCGCCGATCAGGTGGCGCATCGTGGTATTGCGATGGTACCCGAAGGCCGCCAGTTGTTCCCGTCACTTAGCATCGAAGAAAACCTGCTTGTCGGCGGGAAAGTAGGCCGTACAGGTCCTTGGTCCTTGTCAAAAGTCTATGACATGTTCCCCATACTTGCAGAACGGAAAGGGCAAAAGTCGATGTCCCTTTCAGGGGGCCAACAACAAATGGTCGCGATTGGGCGTGCGTTGATGGCGAACCCGGACCTGATCCTCTTTGATGAGATCAGCCTTGGCCTTGCGCCAGTTGTGATCAGCGATATTTACAAAGCGCTTCCAGACATCATCGGCGAAGGCATGACGGCCATGCTGGTCGAGCAGGATATTTCCCGCGCGTTGCAAGTTTCCTCACGGGTTTACTGCCTGCAAGAGGGGCGTGTGTCCCTTGAAGGTCGCACCGGTGACGTCAGCCGCGACGATATCACAGCCGCTTATTTTGGGGTGACAACATGATGGAATGGACCAATGCTATCGTTCAGGGCGTTCTGTTGGGGGGGCTTTATGCGCTCTTTGCGGCGGGTCTTTCGTTGATTTTTGGGGTCATGCGGCTGGTCAACATTGCCCATGGCGACCTGATCGTGTTGGCCGCCTATTTTGGGCTGACAACCTCTGTGATGTTGGGGGTTCATCCGTTTGCTGCGCTGATGGTCGTCGTGCCCTTGATGGCGGGCCTTGGTTATGTACTGCAAAGGGGGCTTTTGAACCGGACACTTGGGGACGATATTCTGCCGCCCCTTTTGGTGACGTTCGGATTGTCGGTTATCATCCAGAATGCGTTGTTAGAAAGCTATAGCTCTGATCCGCAAAAATTGAGCGGCGGCGCTATTGAAACAGCAAGTTTGCAGATCGGTGGCTTGGCCCTTGGGGTGCTGCCCCTTTTGACGTTTGGTATTGCGGTGGTCGTGATCGCGCTGTTGCAATGGATTTTTTATGCAACAAGCCTTGGCCGCGGTTTTCGCGCCGTATCCGATAATCAGGACATCGCGCAGATCATGGGGTTCAACAAAGCCCATGTTTTTGGACTGGCGATGGCACTGGCGCTGGCAGTCACGGCGATTGCGGGCATTTTGTTGGGTATCCGTACCAGCTTTGATCCGTCAGTAGGCGGTGGTCGTCTGATCTTTGGCTTTGAGGCTGTGATCATCGGCGGTTTGGGCAATCTTTGGGGCACATTGGCCGGAGGCGTTATTCTAGGGGTCGCCCAAACCATCGGTGCCAAGATTGATCCGGGCTGGCAGCTTTTGGCAGGGCACATTGTTTTCCTTATCGTACTGGCCGTGCGTCCGAACGGATTGTTCCCGAGGGTAGATCATTGACTACAGCTTTCGTCACACGCAGTACGCGCGCCTCCCGGATTGCGATGATCATCGCAGTGCTGGCACTCATCGTTCTGGCCGCGGCCCCATGGTGGGCGGGCCGTGCGGACCTGCGCCTGATGGGCGAGATATTTTTGTACCTCGCGCTGGCCTGTCTTTGGAACTTGATGGCGGGGTATGCCGGGCTGGTGTCTGTTGGACAGCAGGCCTTTGTGGGCTTTGGTGGCTACATGCTGTTCGCGCTGACGATGTTTGGTGGGCTGCACCCTGTTGTGGCCATTCTGGCGGGCGGGGTCTTGGCCGCGATCGTATCCGTCCCGATTGCGATCCTCGTTTTTCGTTTGCGCGGGGCTTATTTTGCCATCGGCACCTGGGTGGTGGCGGAAGTCTTTCGTCTGTCTTTCGCGCAGGTATCGTCGCTTGGCGGTGGGTCTGGTTCTTCGTTGCCGGTTGATGTGGTGCGGTCTTTGGCCGACAGCCGTTCGGGCCGGGAAGCATTGGCCTATTGGCTGGCGCTGGGGGCGGCTGTTGTCGTGATTGGTGTCGTCTACGCTTTCTTGCGCACCCGGCGCGGGCTGGCTTTGACAGCGATCCGCGACAGCGAAGTAGCGGCGTCTGGCCTCGGAATTGATATCTGGCGTACCAAGCTGGAGGTCTATGTGGTGACCTCTGCCTTCACTGCGATCATTGGCGGTCTGATCTTTCTGCAAAAGCTGCGTATCTCTCCCGATGCGGCCTTTAGCGTGAATGATTGGACCGCCTTTGTGATCTTCATTGTGGTCATTGGCGGTATTGGCACCCTCGAAGGACCGATTATCGGTACGCTGTTATTCTTCGCTTTACGTGAAACGCTTGCCGACTATGGCACTGCTTATCTGATCGCACTTGGTGCGGTTGCCATCGTCGTCATGTTGAAAGCACCCAAAGGCGTCTGGGGCCTGATCCGAGATCGCTTTGATATCGAACTTTTCCCGCTCAGTTATCGGGTGCGCACCCGTGACGATCATCAAGGAAACTAAGCCATGGCACGTCAGCAGAAAACCATCATCACTTGCGCTGTAACCGGGGCGATCCATACCCCGACCATGTCAGACGCCCTGCCTTACACCTACGACGACATCGCAGCCCAAGCGATAGACGCAGCAGAGGCCGGCGCGTCGATCCTGCATTTGCACGCGCGCGACAACGAGACAGGTGCCCCTTCGGTGAACACCGATGATTTCGCGCCGTTCCTGCCGCGGATCAAGCAAGCGACAGATGCGGTGGTGAACATATCAACGGGTGGTTCCCTCACCTTGTCGATCCAGGACCGGATCAATCCAGCCGCAACATTCAGTGCTGAGATGTGTTCGATGAACATGGGGTCGATGAATTTCTCGTTTCATCCGTTGGCAAAACGGTACGGAGACGACGATTGGAAATTTGATTGGGAAAAGGAATATGTCGCGAACTCTGATGGCAATATATTTCGCAATACCTTCCGCGACATCGCGGAAGCGGCCAAAACGCTTGCGCCCCATGATATCAAATTTGAACATGAATGCTATGATGTAGGGCATCTTTATAACCTGAAGTTCTGCATGGATATCGGACTTTTCAAAGCGCCGATCTTTGTTCAGTTCGTGATGGGTATTCTGGGGGGTATCGGCGCGGATATCGACAACCTTGTTTTCATGAAAAAGACGGCAGACAAGCTGTTCGGCGATGACTACCGCTGGTCGATCCTTGCCGCCGGGGCCTCGCAAATTCCGATGGCGACAACGGCCAGCCAGATGGGCGGGCATGTGCGGGTCGGTTTGGAAGACAGCTTGTTTATCAAACGCGGCGAATTGGCAGAAAGCAACGCCCAGCAAGTCGCCAAAATCCGGCGTATTGTCGAAGACCTCGGCTCAGCTATCGCGACACCTGACGAAGCGCGCGAGATACTTGATCTCAAAGGCGGTGACCGCGTGAATTTCTAAAGTGGTCTTAGCTGTCGGGTTCCCTTGTGGGACAGCGTCAGAACGATAGCATTTCGGCTTTGATTTGAGATGTCTGTTGTAAATACCGCTGAGGGTGCAGATTGAACGGCGCCCCGCTATTGGGGCACCGTCGCTTCATATGTTGATCGCGGCTTACTGCGCGCGAACGTATCTTTCCGCCAGCAGGCGGATGAAACCCTGCCCACCTTGGTATTGCCGCACACCGATAATATAGGTGCCAGCCTGCAAACGCGCGGCGACCAGGCTATCCAACCCGTCACCATAATCATCGCTCAGACCCACCTGACGCCCCAGATCATCATAGACCACCAGCCAAGGGTCGCTATTGCCATTGGCAATCGCCTCAACCACCAAAAGGCCTGCATCTTCAAAACCGATGCTGAACCACGTCACGTCTTCGGTTGCTTGTACGTCTTGACGCACACGGGACGTTAGCACACCCAGATCAGTCACAGGGATGCTGCCATCAAGGGGCGGGGCGGCTTCACCGCGGGCATAAAGGCTTCTGAGGGCTTCTGCCGCGTCATATTCGTTGATGCTGACGGTGATGGGCAGGCTGTCGTCATTCAACGACGTCACAGCCAGACAGTAAGTGCCGGCGGCCAGACCATCGGTAAGGTCGAGGCGAGAGTTCAAGCCATCATAGTCATCGTTTTCGTCGATATAGATCTCGCCCGGACCGTAAAGCGTAATCACAGGATCAGCGGATTCGTTTTCGGCAGTGATGGTGATCGGGGTCTGGGTCTCAAGTTCGAAACTCCAGAATGGGGTGTCATCAACCGAGGCCGAAACGCTGCTGCCAAGCGCACCATAGGGGACCGCACTCTCGCAGCTGCCCGAAGGGTCATTGCTGCTGCCCGCATCAATGCCGTCCGTCAGTGGTTCGTGCTCTTGCCGTCCGATCCGCACAAAGGCCGTCATTGGGCCGCCGTCATAGCTGCGCATCGACATGCAATATGTGCCTGCATCCAATGTGGTTTCCGCACGCGAGGCGGCATTGCCGCCGGAATCATCGTCTGACAGGATGATCTCTCCGGTGCTGTCGAGCAAATCAATGATCGGATCACCAGAGCCGCGTCCTGCGGCCTCAACCCGTACGTCGGTGGGACCGCTCAGGGTAAACAAGGACACATATTCATTGCCCCCTAGCACCAAGGCCATTTGTTCGCGGTAAACATCCGCTGTGGTGATGTCAGAGCTGGCTTCATCTCCGCCGATCCATTGGCCGCTATCACCAAAGCCGCCGCAGATATCTTGGGCAACGGCAGGGGCAGCCACGCCAAGCATCAACGCGGCAATGACCGTTGTTTTGAGGGGGAAGCGTGTCATGGGGGCGGGTCCTTTATCTTTGCACCTAATACGTTAGCGGGCAGGGTAACGTGACTGTGACAACATTGGCTAGGGCTGATCGCAGAAAGTCGTGAAAACCTGACCATTTATCCGTGCTTAAGGTTTGCCGAATTTTGAATGCCACAACGGGATTCGGGCGGCGTCGCGGGCTTCATAGGCCGCGATGGCGGCATCAAGGTCAGCGTTTGGATCAAGCGGCGCATCCTGTCCAATGCGGGTCATCTGCTGGGTATACCAAGCGGTGATGCCGCCTTCGGGTGGGTCGGTGAACCGTGGAAAGGAAGTGCCAGAGCCGTTGTTGCGCCATGTGTCAGGCAGGCTGGGGTCCAGAATGAAAGCGCGGGCCAGACCGATCATTTCTGCAGTGCCCGCCGTCAAGATATCCATGGCTTGTTCACGTGTCTTAATCCCACCGGTGAGCATCAGCGGCTTGTCGGTCTTTTTGCGGGCCGCACGACAGAAGTCCGCAAAATACGGCCCTTTACCGCCGCTATCGGATGCGGATTTGGCACCGGGGAAATAGGTGCCGCCACTGATATCGATCATATCGATGGATGTCTGATCCAGCATTTGGACGACCTTGAGCGCTTCGGCCGCGGTCAAGCCACCCTCCAGTTGATCGGTTGCATTCAGCTTGACGATGACGGGCAAGGCCGGCCCGACAGCATCGCGCACCGCATCAACGACGTCATGCAGCAGACGGGCGCGGTTGTGCAGGCTGCCGCCATAGGCATCGTCGCGCTTGTTGAAAAGCGGAGAGAGGAATTGGCTGAGCAGAAAACCATGGGCCGCATGGATCTGGACGCCACCAAAACCGACCCACTTGGCCTGTTGCGCGGTTTTTGCAAACTGCGCGGGCAGGGCGCGGATATCGTCGCGGGTGAATGCTTCACAGACTAAACCGGGCAGTGACAGCGCACTTGGCCCTTTAGGGCTGCCAATAGGCGGATGTGTCATTGCACCTGCATGGCCCAATTGGGCGAACAGCAGGGCACCGTTTTGTGCGCCACGCTGTGTCAGTGTGCGTAACTTGGCCTGATCAGACCGCGGCCCAAGAACCAGATTGCCGGGTTTTTCTGCCGCATGGGGGTCGCCTTGGACTTCACCAATGATAGTCAGTGCGGCCCCGCCCATCGCCCAGCGTTCGTATAGTCTGATTTGTTCAGGGGTAGGGTCGCCGCAACCGTCGCCGAGGGAATCTGACATGGCCGATTTGGCAAGGCGGTTTTTGAGAGTGACACCGCAAGGCAGGGTCAGCGGTGCAAAAAGAGGGTCGGTTTGCATGTGAGTGTCGCCCGTGGCGTCAGGTAAGGTGGATCATGATCCACCTTACGCGCAGCAAACAATCCTGAAAACGAAAAAGGGCTGCGCCAGCTGCACAACCCTTCTCGATAATTCTGCTTATTAGATTTCAGCCCTGACGGGCCTTAAACCGGCGTTGCGTCTTGTTGATCACATAGACGCGGCCCTTACGGCGGACGATGCGGCAATCGCGATGACGCTGCTTGAGCGAGCGGAGGGAGTTACGTACCTTCATGGTCGTTTTCCTTCATGTCACGGCGCGCATTGCGCCTTGGGTTACAGTTTCATCCCGGTTCAGCCCCGGAACGGCGAATTCATGGTGGACGATACTGGGATCGAACCAGTGACCCCTTCGATGTCAACGAAGTGCTCTACCGCTGAGCTAATCATCCATGTCGTCTGCGTTTCACCATCGTCCCATAACGAAATAGGACGCGGGGCGAACCGCGTCAGTCGTGCGGTCTATAAAAGGAGTCGAGAAAGGGATCAAGGGCTTTTGGTAATTTCCCAAAACGCGCTATCTAAGGACAAGAAGGAATGCAAATCGTGCTTGAAACTGCTTACAGCCTCACCCGTCCTGATGCCCGCACCACCAGCGTGGTCTTTGCCTCTCCGCACAGTGGGCGCGATTATCCTGCATCCTTTATGCGGCGTGCCGTTTTGAATGCAAGCGAGATCCGGTCGTCCGAGGATGCATTCGTGGATCAGCTGTTCGCGGCCGTGCCATCCTATGGTGCGCCGCTTTTGACGGCAAAGGCACCGCGCGCCTATGTCGATCTGAATAGAGGTGCGGATGAGCTTGATTCTGCCTTGATCGAAGGGGTGCGCCGCGCCGCGCACAACCCGCGTATCGCCAGCGGCCTTGGGGTGATCCCGCGTGTCGTGGCCAATGGTCGCCAGATTTATCGCGGCAAGCTAACCCTGATTGAGGCCCATCAGCGTATCGCGCAATACTGGCGTCCCTATCATGATCAATTGCAGACATTGCTGGATGAAAGCAGCAATACTTTCGGCGAGGCAATTCTAATCGATTGCCACTCTATGCCCCATGAAGCGCTCGAGAATGTAGGCCCGCCCGGCAGCGCCCGTCCGGATGTGGTTTTGGGGGATCGGTTCGGAGCGACCGCAGCAAGCTCAATTGTGGAACAGATCGAAGCCGCGCTTGCCAGCGCTGGCCTGCGGGTTGCCCGTAACATGCCATTCGCAGGGGCCTTTATCACCCAGCATTACGGTCGCCCCGCCCGTCAGCAACACGCCATACAGATCGAGATTGACCGCGCACTCTATATGAACGAACGCACGCTTGAGCCCAATGAGAGCTTTGAAAGCTTCAAGACTCTTCTGACCGGTGTGATTGCTGAGATTGCCGATATTGGGCGGGCCGATGAGCAGAAGATTGCGGCTGAGTAAGGACCAGCCAATTTCAAGCCGTTTCAGAAAGCCGTTTCACGTCCGCAGCAAGGTCGTCGGCGATTGAAATAGCGTCCGCTTTGTTCCGTTCTGCCGTAACCCGGAGCCCCAGTAAATCAGACTGATACTTCCGCGCCAGCTTTTGCGGATCATGCATTTTGCCAATATCGCCTTGTGCTTGCGCTTGTGCAAAAAGAGCGGCGAATTGCGCTTCCATTTTTGTGAGATTCTTGTCGGCCTTTCTTGCAAGCGGGTGGTTGCGGGCCTGTAGTTCCAGATAGGTCTTCGACAGCATGCATGCCTTTGCGGGCGCGTCGTCATTCGTGATCACGTGGGCCGGGAACTGTTGGAGGGCCTGAAGTGGTCCTAGTTTTGCGGCCAATGCACCCAGACGAGCAGCGCCATCGCTGGCATATTTGTCCAATGCCAATTCAAAGAGCGCGTCTTTTGATCCGAAGGCTGCGTAAAAGCTGCCCGGCTTCATTTGCAGAGCGGCTTCGAGATCTTTCAATGACGTACCCGCCCATCCGTGCTGCCAAAAGAGATCACGGGCGCGTTCAATCAGGTCGTCGCGGTCATAATTGGGCCTGCGTGGCATGTGTTCACCATTATTTGAGCGATTGCTCAATTATATACTTGAGTGATCACTCAATAAACCCTAAATGTGGGCTTGTCACAAAAACCCAAAAGGACCACGCCCATGTCATTCCCATCCCACGATCTTGAATCAGCCCCCGAAGCCTCCAAGCCACTGCTTGAAAACTCACAAAAGGCTTTTGGCCGTCTCCCCGGCCTCCATAAAGTGCTGGCAGAAAGCCCGCAGGCCTATGAGGGCTATCAACTGCTGCACAAACTGTTCACTGAGACAGATTTTGATGCGGATGAGCTAACGGTGGTCTGGCAATCCATCAATGTGGAGCATGAATGCCACTACTGCGTGCCAGCGCACACTGGCATTGCCAAGATGATGAAGGTTTCGGACGACATCAGCGACGCTCTGCGTAACGAAACGCCGTTACCATCCACCAAACTGGAGGCGTTGCGTACTTTTACCGTGCAAATGGTGCGGGCCCGCGGCAACGTCACCCAAGCGCAAATGGATACATTCTTTGCCGCAGGTTATGGTTACCGCGCGGTGCTGGATGTGATCTTGGGCTTGGCTCAAAAGACGATGTCTAACTACATCAATCATGTCGCGCAGACGCCTGTGGACGAGGTGTTCCACCCACTGTTGTGGAAACGTGGCGACACACCGTTGAGCGTTTAAGAACTTATCGGCGCCCTCCTGTTAAGGCGGCGAGGGCGTCATCTCCTGCGCCAGGAACGCCTCCGGGTCATCCACTTCGACCAGTCGTTTGCGAATGATCTGCCAGAAGCGATTGCCCACATTGCGCAGAAAACTCCGGTCGTGACTGACCAGCAGGCAGGTCGCGCCATGGCTGATCAATTCATCCTCCAAGGCTTCCTGCCCTTCGATATCGAGGTGGTTTGTCGGTTCGTCGAGAAGATAGAAGTTTGGCTGTTTGAGGCGCAAAATCAGCATCGCCAACCGGGCCTTCTGCCCACCTGAGAGCGCGCCGATCTTTGTGTCCTGCATTTGAATACTCACCCCTGCACCAGCTAGCAGGCCTCTCGCGCGTTGGTCGCCGACGTCGAATTGACCGGCGACTGCTGTCATCGGCGTATCGGCATCGTCCAACTGGCTGAGATGTTGGTCGGAATAGCCCATCGCGACCGTTGCCGCACTTTTCACACCAGCGACTTCGCCAGACACGGCGCGATGGATCAGTTTGACAAGCTGGGTCTTACCTGTCCCATTCGAGCCCAGCAAAACGACGCGATCACCTCGATTGATCCACTTCTTGCCGGTGGTATAAAGCAGGCTCTCGTTAGGGGTTGTCACAGCTACATCATCCAGCGCGATCAAGGCCGTGGCATGTGTGCCGCTGTTGGTCAGCTTGATATCGCCTGCGCCACGCTCTTGATGGGCGGGTTTGGCCGCCGCCTCGATCTTGGCAGCGCGCTCGCTGAGTTGCTTGGTCTTGATGACCAGCAGGTCAGAGCCCGAGTTGATCCCGATGTTTTTGAGTTTTGCGGCTTGTTTGCGCAACTGCTGCGCCTTGTTCAGGTCATTGGCAAAGCGGCGTTCGTCAGCGTCGTCTGCTTCGGTCAAAGCTTCGCGTGCTTGGCTGAATGGGAGTTGAAAAACCCTGCTGCGTTCGGCCCGGAGAAAGAGCGTGCGATTGGTTGTGGCATCAAGGAAAGCGCGGTCATGGCTGGTGATGATCACGGGGGTATCGCGGGGGAGGGCGCCCAGCCAGTCTTGCAGCAGGCCGATGCGGTGCAGATCAAGATGGTTGGTGGGTTCGTCCAACAGAAGGATATCAGGCTCCATGATCCAGGCGGCTGCTAACAAAGCGATGCGTTGCCAACCGCCGCTCAACCCGGCCATTGGTTTTTGTTGAAGGTCGTAGGGCACTTTCAAATCATCCAGCACCACATCCACACGCCAGCTTTCATAGTCGGCCTGATCCTGCGGGAGGGCGGCGAGGACTATCTCGTAAAGGGTGCGTTGTTGCGCGGAGGCCGGGACGTATTGCGCGACGTACCCTACGCGCAGACCGCGTGCGCGGGTGATGTCGCCTGTCGCGTGCTCAAAAATGCCTGCAATACAGCCCATCAATGTGGACTTGCCGCGCCCGTTTGCAGCGACCAAGCCGATACGGTCGCCTTTGGAAATGGTGAGGTTAAGGTCAGTGAAAAGTGGGTCGCCCAAGGTCACGCCAAGGGCATTGATATTGATGATGGTCATAAGAGGTCTCAGTCACGTCGAAAGGGTGCCGCACGCGGCATCTGGGCAGATCGTGAACTGATCAGCCCTGCAAAACGGATTTACAGGGCGTGGCGGGGGCCATGCTGAAGGCGACGGATGATACGCATGCTCAGCACTGTCCTCCTGTTGTTGATGTGACCTTTGGAAGAACCGTATGTCCAGCATGTAAGGTGGGTCAAGACCCACCTTACCTTTCAGCGAAGTGCGCGCCCTTTGATAATGGCATCCTTGCCAAACCTCTCTCTGATCTTGTCAGCGGCCCTTTCCGCTTCCATCCGTTTTTGTGCGCCGGGGTCCAGAAGATCACCTTCCCGGTCCGCATGCGCGTCGGACGTGATCTCTGACAGGCCGACGCCCAGCAGGCGAAACGGTCCGCGATTGCTGACCTGATCGAACAGACCGCGCGCCGTCCGATAGACTGTGTCGGCGATCTGGGTCGGGTGGTGCAGACTTTGCCTTTTCGAGATCAGTTTGAAATCAGAAGTCTTGAGTTTCAGGGTGACAACCCGCCCCGCTTTATCCTTGGCCTTGGCCCGCGCGCTGACCTTTTCGGCCATCCGCCAAAGATGACCATCAAGGATATCCACATCACCAGTGTCTTCGTTGAAAGTTGTTTCATTCGAGAGCGTCTTGACCGGGCTGTGGGGTGAAATGCGCCGTCCGTCTTCGCCGCGTGCAAGGCTGTAAAGCCGCTCACCCATCCCACCAAAACGGTCATGCAAATCGCGCCGGTCCCAGCGCAACAGGTCATCAAAGGTACGGATGCCCGCATTGTTAAGGCTGGTTTGTGCGGCCGGGCCGATGCCCCAAATCAGGCGCACCGATTTGGGGCGCAGGAAGGCTGTCGTTTCCTCCTTCCCGATGATTGAGAAACCGCGCGGTTTATCGAGATCGGAGGCGACTTTGGCGAGAAATTTATTGTGGCTGAGGCCGATGGACCCTGTCAGCCCCAATTCATCCTTCATCCGCCTGATCAACCGTGCCAGCATCACCGCCGGTGGGGCATGGTGGAGACGTTCGGTTCCTGTAAGGTCCATGAAGGCTTCGTCTAACGATAGCGGCTCGACCAATGGGGTCAGCTCATCCATCATTTCGCGGATAGCTTTGGAGGCTTTCACATACGCATCGAAGTTCGGGCGTATGACCACAGCTTCGGGGCAGAGTTTCAGCGCCTTGAACATCGGCATCGCGGATTTCACGCCTTTTATCCGCGCAACATAGCAAGCAGTCGACACCACCCCCCGCCGTCCGCCCCCGATAATCACAGGTTTATCGGCCAGCTCCGGGTTGTCGCGCTTTTCGACAGAGGCATAGAACGCATCACAATCCATGTGGGCGATGCTCAGGTTGAACAATTCCGGGTGCCGCGTCACCCTTGGGCTGCGGCATTGCGGACAACGCGGCTCATCGTCGAAGGTGGTCAGGCAATCACGGCAAATGGCGGGCATGGAGATAAGATATGACGCCGCGATGGTGGACACAACGGACAGATGCCGATGCTTTTTGCGCGGTCAGGAGCCTCCGGCGGGAGTTTTTGGGCCAAGATGAAGATGGGAGCTGAGCGATGTTGACCCAAGGGCCGCATGATGGGGCAAAGGTTGCGCTGTTTTTGGGTGATCATTTGATCAGTATCCTGCGCGATGACTTTGACCATATCTCTTATCCGAATCTATGGGATCTGCCAGGCGGTGGGCGCGATGCCGGTGAAACCGCGTTTGAAACGGTGGCCCGTGAGGTGCGTGAAGAGCTTGGTTTGATCCTGCCAGCTGATGCGGTGCTGTGGGAAAGTGCCTTTCCTGCGAATGATGGTCTTGGCAAATGGGTGGCTTTCTTTGTCGCACAGTTGCCGACGGTGGCTGTCAACGATGTTGTCCTTGGCGATGAAGGCCAACGCTGGGCGCTTTATGATCTACACACTTTTATCGGCTTGCCTAACCGCGTGCCGTCTTATGGCACCCGCTTGCGGCGCTGGATGGCAGAGGCCGGCGAGCTTGGGGTGTAAGTCGCAAGGTTCCCACAGTTTGGTGAGCCGCTGAAATGCCCGCAAATATCTGTTGCTTTATACGGTAATCTGTCTATGAGTTTCCAATAGGAAACACGCTGACCGGGAGAGACCGGATCAGTCCGGCGCCGAAGGAGCAACCGCCCCGGTCACTCTCAGGCAAAAGGACCGGTTGGGGTGCAACACGCCGAAGAGAGACCTTAAATGGTCCGCCGAAGGAGCAAGCCTTAGCGGGCGAATCTCTCAGGTAAAGCAGACGGCGGGGGCAGATGGTAAGGAGATTTACCATGCCTTCTATTGCTGTTTTGGGTGCTGGGATCACTGGCGTGACCACTGCTTATTCACTTCACAAGCGCGGTTACGACGTGACCGTTTTTGATCGCCAGCGTTATGCGGCGATGGAAACAAGCTTTGCCAACGGCGGGCAGTTGAGCGCGTCTAACGCCGAAGTTTGGAACCAGTGGTCAACCGTCCTTAAGGGCATCAAATGGATGTTGCAGAACGACGCACCTTTGTCCGTGAACCCGCGCCCCAGCTGGCACAAGATCAGCTGGATGGCCGAATTTTTGGCGAATATTCCAAAGTATAAGAACAACACCATTGAGACAGCGCGTTTAGCCGTGACTGCGCGCGCTGGGCTGTCGGAGATGGCGGACCGTGCAGGGATTGATTTTGATTTCACGCCTGCTGGTATTCTGCATTTCTATAAGACTGAGAAGGACTTTGCCCATGCGCGCAAGGTCACTGAACTGCTGGCCCAAGGTGGGTTGCGGCGGCATGAGCTGACAGCGGAAGAAACCTTGGCAAAGGAGCCGACTTTGCGCGGCGATATCCTTGGCGGATTTTGGACCGAGAGTGATAGCACAGGTGATATCCACAAGTTCACCGTTGGGCTGGCTGGGTGGCTGTGCAAGCAAGGCGTACAGTTCGAAATGGGACATGCCGTTGATGACGTGGCGGTTGATACCAATGGTGTGACTGTGCAGGCCCGTGATGAACAGCTCTTTGATGCCGTTGTCGTTTCTGCCGGTGTGGCTTCGCGTAGCTTGGCCAAGAAGCTGGGTGACCGGGTGAATGTTTATCCGGTGAAAGGCTATTCGATCACTGTAAACCTGCCTGATGAGGTGTCTCAGGCAGCGGCCCCGACGGTTTCATTGCTTGATGACAAGGCGAAGATCGTGACCTCTCGTTTGGGGCGTGACCGCTTCCGCATTGCTGGGACGGCTGAATTCAACGGTGAGAACCGTGACATTCGGGCGGATCGCGTAAAACCCCTTGTTGACTGGTGTGAAAGCCACTTTCCAGACGTGTGCACCGAAAACGTTGTCCCATGGGCTGGCTTGCGCCCAATGATGCCGAATATGATGCCCCGTGTGGGCGCTGGCCGGCATGAACGTGTGTTCTACAACACCGGTCACGGGCACCTTGGCTGGACCCTCTCTGCCGCAACCGCCGATATCGTTGCAAGCACGGTACAGTCCCGGTTTTCCACGCAAAATTCAGTCAGTATACAACAGCATACATTGAAATCGGCCTAAACAGTACCTATCTGTCCTTCATAACAATGAGGGACAGATATATGCCGATAGAAGACTTATTCGCTGAATTTTTTGGACAAAACATACTTTGGCTTATGCTGGCGGTGTTCATCATCGTCTGCATTATGGCCGGTGTTCGCATCGTGCCGCAGTCAGAGAAATACGTGGTGGAAAGGCTTGGGCGGCTCCGCTCGGTGCTTGGGCCGGGTATCAACTTTATCGTGCCGTTTCTGGACCGTGTCCGGCATAAGGTATCGATTTTGGAACGCCAGTTGCCGTCCATGAACCAAGACGCGATTACATCGGACAACGTGCTGGTGCAGGTCGAAACATCGGTGTTTTACCGGATTATCGAGCCGGAAAAAACAGTTTACCGTATTCGTGACGTGGATGGTGCGATTTCCACGACCGTTGCTGGTATTGTACGTTCCGAGATTGGTCGCATGGAGCTTGATCAGGTACAGGCAAACCGTTCGAACCTGATTGATGCTGTGCGGTCACAAGTGGCCGAACAGGTTGACGATTGGGGTATCGAAGTGACGCGTGCCGAAATTCTGGACGTGAACCTTGACCAAGCAACCCGCGAAGCGATGTTGCAGCAGTTGAATGCTGAACGTGCGCGTCGTGCGCAGGTGACGGAAGCCGAAGGTCAAAAGCGTGCGGTTGAGCTGCAATCTGATGCGGAACTTTATGCCGCCGAGCAGGACGCCAAGGCACGTCGTGTATTGGCCGATGCGGAAGCTTATGCGACCCAAGTGGTTGCGGTGGCGATTGCTGAAAATGGCTTGGAGGCGGCGCAGTATCAGGTCGCACTCAAGCAAGTCGAAGCTTTGCAGAAGCTGGGTGATGGTGCGGGTAGCCAGACAGTTGTCTTGCCAGCCAATGCGGTCGATGCTTTCTCGAATGCCTTCGCAATGTTGAAAGGACGTGGATAATGCCACTTTGGACGGAATGGTGGGTTTGGATGTCAGGGGCGCTTGTCCTCGCAACACTCGAAGTGTTGATCCCCGGCTATATCTTTCTGGGGTTCGCACTGGGTGCGGCAATGATGGGGCTGCTGATCCTCTTTGGGGTTTCAGCATCCGGTCTGGCACTGACCTTGGTGGTCTTTGCGGTGCTGTCGCTGTTGTCCTACCTGGCGATGCGCAAGTATTTTGGATTGAAGACCGGACAGGTCAAAATCTGGGACACGGACGTCAACGACTGATGCAACCTGTCAAACATTGACACAGAGTTTTGAAACCCCCGGCCCTAGTGGTTGGGGGTTTTTGCTTGGGGTGAAGCCAGTTCGGCCAAGATACCTTGGGCGGCTGCTTTTGGGCTATCGGCTTGCCAGATAGGGCGTCCGACAACCACATGATCCGCACCATTCGCAATCGCTTGCGCAGGCGTCATGACCCGCTTTTGATCGCCAAGGGCTGCACCTGCTGGACGGACACCGGGGGTGACAATGAGCTTGCCTTCCGCTTCGGGCAAGGCACGGATGAGAGCCGCCTCTTGCGGCGATGCGATCACGCCGTCTGCCCCGTTGGACAAGGCCGTGCCCGCACGCTCCTGCACCAGATCGGCGACGTCGCCTGCCTTGATGCAAGATGCATCCAAATCGTCGCGGTCGAGCGATGTCAGGATTGTCACTGCAAGGATTTTCATATCAGACCCACCAGCCCCTTCGCGCGCCGCGCGCACCACATGCGGGTCGCCGTGTACCGTCAGAAAATCCAGATCGAACTGCGCCACGCCGCGCACCGCTGCTTCAACCGTGGCGCCGATATCAAAGAATTTCATATCCAGAAAAATGCGCTTGCCATGCTCTTGCTTCAGCTCATTGGCCAGGGCAAGCCCGCCGCCCGTCAGCATGCCCAAACCGATCTTATAGAAACTGACACTATCTCCCAGCGTCTTGGCCAGTTCCAACCCATCAAGGACATTCGGCAGGTCCAGTGCTACGATCAAACGGTCATCGGACATGGGGCGCACTCCTTGGCTGGTTTCCAACGGGGGTCTAGCGATTGCAGGCGCAGGGTGCAAATGCAATGGCGCAGCCTCTCCCGGGGCCGCGCCATTGCGCCTTTGTTCGTCATCACCACTGACGACCAAAGGGGGGGGTCTTGTGAGTGGCAGCCTGCGGGTGTCGCAGGGTTTTGGTCACGGGCGCTTTCTGCATCATTCCTGCGATCCATGCGCGGGGAATAAGGGCGCCAATCTCCCCCTTAAGTGGAAAATCCAATCACAGCCTTGCGACGGGGATACCCAATGCCCATCTAATTGGTGAGGCCCAAACAAGGTGTGCTGCATAGCGGGCACCACATAATCCGGGCGCTTAGATAAGGAGAGACCCATGAACTTAGATAAGTTCACTGAGCGGTCGCGCGGCTTTGTACAGGCCGCACAGACGATCGCAATGCGCGAAAACCACCAGCGGTTTGCGCCAGAACACCTGCTCAAGGCATTGATGGATGACGAAGAAGGGTTGGCCTCCAACCTGATCACGCGTGCGGGTGGTAACCCGCAGGCCGTGTTGGCTGCGGTTGATGCTAGCCTCGCCAAATTGCCCCAAGTGACGGGCGAGGGCGCGCAGGTTTATCTTGATAACATCACTGCAAAAGTATTGGACGAAGCAGAGAAGGTCGCCAAGAAAGCGGGCGACAGTTTTGTGCCAGTCGAGCGTTTGCTGACAGCTTTGGCCCTTGTGAAATCCAAGGCGAAGGACGCTTTGGATGCTGGCAACGTCACCGCCCAATCTCTGAATGCCGCGATCAATGACATTCGCAAAGGTCGGACTGCAGATAGTGCGACAGCGGAGGATAGCTTTGAAGCGTTGGCCAAATATGCGCGCGACCTGACCGAAGCCGCTGAGCAAGGTAAGATTGACCCGATTATTGGCCGCGACGAAGAGATTCGCCGCGCGATGCAGGTGTTGTCGCGTCGGACCAAGAACAACCCTGTGCTGATCGGTGAACCGGGTGTCGGTAAGACCGCTATTGCCGAAGGTCTGGCGCTGCGCATCATTGATGGCGATGTTCCGGAAAGCTTGCGCAACAAGAAACTGATGGCCCTTGATATGGGTGCCTTGATCGCCGGGGCGAAATACCGCGGTGAGTTTGAGGAGCGTTTGAAAGCGGTCCTGAAAGAGATAGAGTCCGCCGCCGGTGAAATCATCCTTTTCATCGACGAAATGCACACGCTTGTCGGTGCCGGCAAATCAGATGGCGCGATGGATGCCGCCAACCTTATCAAACCTGCCCTTGCGCGGGGTGAATTGCACTGTGTGGGTGCCACGACGCTGGATGAATACCGCAAGTATGTTGAAAAGGATGCGGCCTTGGCCCGCCGGTTTCAGCCATTGATGGTTGAGGAGCCGACGGTCACGGATACGGTCAGTATTCTGCGTGGTATCAAGGAGAAGTACGAACTCCACCATGGTGTGCGTATCTCCGACAGTGCCTTGGTGGCTGCTGCAACGCTGTCGCACCGCTATATCACCGACCGCTTTTTGCCGGACAAGGCCATCGACCTGATGGACGAGGCGGCCAGCCGTCTGCGGATGGAAGTCGATAGCAAGCCAGAGGAACTGGATGCTCTGGATCGTCAGATCCTGCAGCTTCAGATCGAATCCGAGGCGCTGAAGAAAGAAGACGACAAGGCCTCTAAGGACCGTCTGGAAAAGCTGGAGAAGGAACTGGCCGATCTGCAGGATCGCGCGTCCGAGATGACCGCGAAATGGCAGAACGAGCGTGACAAGCTGGAAAGTACGCGCGACGTTAAAGAAAAGCTTGATCGTGCGCGGGCCGAGTTGGATATCGCCAAACGTGAAGGCAACCTCGCCAAAGCAGGTGAGCTGTCTTATGGCGTGATCCCGGAACTTGAGCGTCTGGTGGCGCAAGTCGAAGAAGGCGACGACGACCTGATGGTCGAAGAAGCCGTGCGCCCGGAGCAGATTGCCGAAGTGGTCGAGCGATGGACGGGTATCCCGACCTCCAAGATGCTTGAAGGCGAACGTGATAAACTGCTGCGCATGGAAGAAGAGTTGGGCAAGCGTGTCATCGGGCAAAAGCCCGCCGTGCGGTCTGTTGCGAATGCCGTGCGCCGTGCACGCGCTGGGCTGAACGATGAGAACCGGCCTTTGGGCTCGTTCCTGTTCCTTGGCCCAACCGGTGTGGGTAAAACGGAACTGACGAAAGCGGTCGCTGATTACCTCTTTGATGACGATTCCGCGATGGTCCGTATCGACATGTCCGAGTTCATGGAAAAGCACGCGGTCGCCCGTCTGATCGGCGCGCCACCGGGTTATGTCGGCTATGATGAGGGTGGGGTGCTGACCGAAGCGGTTCGCCGTCGTCCGTATCAGGTGGTCCTGTTCGATGAGGTCGAAAAAGCGCACCCGGATGTGTTCAACGTGTTGTTGCAGGTGCTTGACGATGGTGTGCTAACCGATGGTCAGGGCCGCACGGTTGATTTCAAGCAAACGCTGATCATCCTGACATCTAACCTTGGTGCGCAGGCGCTGAGCCAATTGCCGGATGGTGCGGACGCAACCGAGGCGAAGCGCGATGTAATGGACGCAGTGCGGGCCCATTTCCGGCCCGAATTCCTGAACCGTCTGGACGAGACGATCATATTTGATCGTCTGGCGCGCGAGGATATGGCCGGGATCGTCACGATCCAGCTTGGATTGCTTGAAAAGCGGTTGGCGGGGCGCAACATCCGGCTTGATCTGGATGAGGCCGCACTGAAATGGCTGGCGGACGAAGGCTATGATCCGGTGTTCGGGGCACGCCCGCTCAAGCGGGTGATCCAGCGGGCGCTTCAGGATCAACTGGCCGAGATGATCCTTGCCGGTGATGTCATGGACGGTGACACGATTGCCGTCAGCGCAGGTGTGGATGGGCTGTTGGTAGGGGACCGAGTGTCATCTAGTAACAGACAACCGCCTGAGGATGCGGTGGTTCACTGATCAAATGGGGGCGCCTTCGGGCGCCCCCATTTACATCGTCAGGGTTGTCCGAAGTTCCCGCCACAACGAGATCAGTTCTTGTAGGTCAGCATATCTGTCCTATAACGAGTTTATGGCTGAACCAATATCCGAATCCACTCATTCGCTCATTGACGATATTCAAGGTCTCTCACTTGGTGTGTTCTTGGCCGGGATTGGTTTGCATATGCTGACCACCTTGGGGCTGATCACCGGGCAGACGGCAGGGATCGCGGTCGTTATATCGTACCTGAGTGGGTATTCATTTGGCGCTGTTTTTTTTCTGGTGAACCTGCCGTTTTATATCTTGGCGTGGCGGCGGCTTGGCAAAGCTTTCACGATCAAATCCATTATCTCGGTCACGGCCCTGTCGATCCTGACCGAGATTATTCCGCTTGGCATTGTGTTCAGCCATCTGGATCCGCTTTTGGGTGCGGTTACCTTTGGTGCCCTTACCGGTGTCGCGCTCTTGGTCCTCTTCCGGCACAACGGATCGCTGGGCGGTTTGGGGGTTGTGGCGTTGCTTATTCAAGACACCACCGGGTTTCAGGCAGGCTGGGTGCAGTTGATCTTTGATCTATGCCTGTTCGGGCTGGCGTTCTTTTTGTTTGATCCGATGCTGGTCATGTATTCGCTGTTGGGCGCTGTGGTGATCAATCTGATTATTGCGATCAATCACCGTCGGGATCGGTATGTGGCGCGGTGAGGCAGAAGTTGCATTTCTTAACGACAGCAGGTCGTAAATATCGATCTGGTATAGCTCATAAAACTAAGCTAGGCGCGATACGTTAAACTTAAGGCAGAAGCGATGAAGCGCGTCGATATTATAAAATGGGTGGCAACAGTTATCCAGTTGGTTGGTTATGGTCTCACTGGCCTCAACATCGTTCCTTGGAACGTCTTTGCCTTTATGGTCGGAATTGTGCTGTGGTTCCTCGTCGGTGTGATGTGGAAGGACCGGGCCATCATGGTCGTTCACGTGGGTGCATTCATCGCAATCGTTGGTGGCTACATCAATTCATAGCCCGACGGCGGTAAGGATGAATTAATCTAAAGAAAAAGCCCCGACCAATCGGCCGAGGCTTCCTGATGACGTCTGACGCCAGCGGTTAGCTTGCGGGCAGGATCACACTGTCGATCACGTGGATCACGCCATTGGAGGCTTCGATGTCAGCGGCTACAACGTTTGCGCCGTCAACCATGACGCCGCCTTCGGTCATGATTGTCACATCGGCGCCGTTCACAGTTGTTGCCATCATTTCGTTGCTCAGGTCAGTGGACATCACCTTACCGGGCACAACGTGGTAGGTCAGGATCGCGGCCAGTGCTTCTGGGTCTTCCAGCAAGCCTTCGACTGTGCCTGCGGGCAGGGCAGCAAATGCTTCATCCGTCGGTGCGAAGACTGTGAAAGGGCCGTCGCCTTTCAGCGTCTCGACAAGGCCGGCGGCCTCTACTGCGGCGACCAATGTTGTGAAGGTGCCAGCCTCAACAGCTGTATCCACGATGTCCTTGTCGGACGCAGCGAAAGCGGATGTCGCAACTGTTGCGGCTGCGGTAAGGGCGATAAAAGTTCTGCGTAGCATAGAGTAATCTCCTATTTGCTTAAGATGCATTTTCTTGAGCATCGGGATTTCTACGAGGGGCTGGCAGTCCAGATCACCGGGGATTCTTGCTACTGCTGTTTGACGACCGTTTTGAACGGCCTAAGCCACGCAGCTTTCACAGTTCCAATCACAGATCCGTGATGTTTCGTGATTGAACCGCCCTGATTTTGGAACATTTCACTGTTCTGGCGGCAACGTGAGTCATCTTTCAACCGTTATCACCTATATGATCACAGGAATCGAAATGAACGGAGAGCCACATGGCATATCGCTGGACCAACACCCTGACCAAGGCCGACATCACGCCAAAGGCAGCTTACTTCAACCGCCGCCAGATTTTGGCTGGCACCGTTGGCCTCGGTGCGATTGGCCTTGCAGGTGGTGCATCCGCCCAAGGTGATCTGGAACCCAATACGCTGGAAGAGATCACGAGCTACAACAACTTCTATGAGTTTGGGACTGGCAAGGGTGATCCGGCCGCGAATGCGCATCAGCTGCAAACGTCGCCTTGGTCGATCAAGGTTGATGGCATGGTCGATAACCCCGGCGACTATGCGTTGGATGATTTGTTGGCCGGTCTGTCGGTCGAGGATCGCATCTACCGCTTCCGCTGTGTAGAGGCCTGGTCGATGGTCATCCCGTGGAACGGGATTGAGCTGGCAGATATCCTGAACAAGGTCGGTGTGCAGTCTGGCGCCAAATACGTCGCTTTTGAAACGGTCGTCCAGCCAGAGAACATGATCGGCGTGCAGCGCCGCGTTCTCGACTTCCCTTATGTCGAGGGGCTGCGCCTTGATGAGGCGATGCATCCGTTGTCGATTATGGCGACAGGCATTTACGATGAACCCATCTACAATCAGAACGGTGCGCCAATCCGTCTGGTGGTGCCGTGGAAGTATGGCTTCAAGTCTATCAAATCCATCGTGCGCATCACGCTGACAGATGTTGAGCCGCCTACAAGCTGGAACAAAGCCAACCCACGCGAATATGGTTTCTATAGTAACGTGAACCCAACCGTGGATCACCCACGTTGGAGCCAGGCATCAGAGCGCCGCATTGGCGGCGGCCTGTTTGCGCAGCGTCAGGACACGTTGATGTTTAATGGGTATCCAGAGGTCGCGTCGCTGTATGAAGGCCAAGACCTGAGCGTGGACATCTAAGATGGCTATCGCCCAAACCATGAATGGCGCGCTCCGGCGACTCCCAGCGTGGACTATATATATAGTAGGCGCGGTTTACGCGGTGTGGGAGTTTTGGCGCGCCCTCAATCAGATTGGTCCCTATCTGGTTGAACCGATCAACGTGCTTGAGCGGGCCTACGGAGAGATCGCGCTGATCTTGATGGTTGTGGGTCTGATGGTGACGCCTCTGCGCAAATTGACGGGTGTGAACCTGATCAAGTTCCGGCGGGCGATTGGTGTGACGGCGTTTTTCTTTGTGCTTGCCCATTTCCTTGTCTTCGCGATCCTTGATGTACAAAGCGTCAGCCGCGTGTGGGAAGAAGTGGTGAAGCGGCCCTATGTGACGGTGGGTATGTTGTCTTTCTTGATGCTGATCCCACTCGCGGTGACATCGAACAATATGTCAGTGCGCAAGATGGGGGCAGCGGCCTGGCGCAAGATGCACAAGTTGACATACCCGGCGGCGATCCTTGGGGCGGTGCATTACTTGTGGCTGGTGAAGGGGTTCCAGTTGGAACCCATCATCTACCTTGTTGCGATCTTAGGGCTGGTGGCTGTTCGCTATGTTTCGCTGGAAAGGCAGAAACAGCCCGCCTAGGCGCAGCTTCCTGAATTGATTCACTGACCCGGCAGCAAAACTGCCGGGTCTTTGCGTTTTGAGGAGGTGAATCACAATGAATCACTCCGGCCAGAGGACAGTGAATCGCTTAACAAAGGATGAATCGGGGCGATTCAGGGTGATTTGGGGGCAATCCGCGGCATGAGTCCCAGAGAGTCTTGTGGGTGACTCTGTGGATAACCCCAAATCTGGTATGTTCTATTTCCATTCTGCCTAAGAAAATTGCGATATGACCTAGGGTTCACGTATTGAAATTACTGCAACCCCCTCAAAACATGAAGAAATTCATGTTTGTCACAAAAAATGCATTTTTCTCGAAAAAAGGGGTTGCGGGTGTCAGCCACTAACCGTAGAACCCCCCTCACCGGCGGCGCTAACAAGCACCAACGGGGCGCCAGACGGGCCACACGGCAACGAGACGCAAGACTAAAAACAGAGATAATACAGGCGAGGCGCGCCAAGAAGTTAGGGCGCATCTGGTTCCTTTTTGTCTCTACGCTGTTTGAAATTGATATATCTGAAGAGATATGTGGGCGGTTTGGTTCAGTTCGATGGATCAGACGTCTGTATATCAACGCTCTTAGGCTTCGGCCGATCATAGAGTGTCAGCTTCACTGTTTGGACGGCTTCCAGTTATCTTTGATAACTGAAGCACGATAAACAGAGAAACGCCATTTGGTTTCAGTAAGGCCAAGTGGTGATGTGCAGAGGTTCGAACGTCAAGGACAGCATCGTAAGATGCTTTCAACTTGAGAGTTTGATCCTGGCTCAGAACGAACGCTGGCGGCAGGCCTAACACATGCAAGTCGAGCGCACTCTTCGGAGTGAGCGGCGGACGGGTTAGTAACGCGTGGGAACATACCCTTCTCTACGGAATAGCCTCGGGAAACTGAGAGTAATACCGTATACGCCCTTCGGGGGAAAGATTTATCGGAGATGGATTGGCCCGCGTTAGATTAGATAGT
>NZ_PGTY01000002.1:465000-808185 GCF_002797915.1 Yoonia maricola
AGTACCTGAAACCGAACGCCTACAATCAGTTGGAGGGCCCTTGAGGCCTGACAGCGTACCTTTTGTATAATGGGTCATCGACTTAGTGTATCTAGCAAGCTTAAGCCGTTAGGTGTAGGCGCAGCGAAAGCGAGTCTTAATAGGGCGACTGAGTTAGATGCATTAGACCCGAAACCGAGTGATCTAGGCATGTCCAGGATGAAGGTAAGGTAACACTTACTGGAGGTCCGAACCCACACCTGTTGAAAAAGGTCGGGATGAGGTGTGCCTAGGGGTGAAAGGCCAATCAAACTCGGAGATAGCTGGTTCTCTGCGAAATCTATTTAGGTAGAGCGTCGGACGAATACCCTCGGGGGTAGAGCACTGAATGGGTAATGGGGGCCCACAGCCTTACTGATCCTAATCAAACTCCGAATACCGAGGAGTAATATCCGGCAGACACACAGCGGGTGCTAACGTCCGTTGTGGAGAGGGAAACAACCCTGACCTACGACTAAGGCCCCTAATTCATGGCTAAGTGGGAAAGCAGGTGGGACGACCAAAACAACCAGGAGGTTGGCTTAGAAGCAGCCATCCTTTAAAGATAGCGTAACAGCTCACTGGTCTAAATAAGTTGTCCTGCGGCGAAGATGTAACGGGGCTCAAGCCATGAGCCGAAGTCTAGGATGCACATAGTGCATGGTAGCAGAGCGTAGTGTGACATAATTCCATGCGTCCTTAACTCCTTCGGGAGTATTGGACGCAAGGAATTTTCTGTGAAGCCGGCCTGTGAGGGATCCGGTGGAGAGATCACTAGTGAGAATGATGACATGAGTAGCGACAAAGGGAGTGAGAGACTCCCTCGCCGAAAGTCCAAGGGTTCCTGCTTAAAGCTAATCTGAGCAGGGTAAGCCGACCCCTAAGGCGAGGCCGAAAGGCGTAGTCGATGGGAACCAGGTTAATATTCCTGGGCCAGGAGGATGTGACGGATCTCGAAGGTTGTTTTCCCTTATCGGATTGGGAAGGCCGCTTAGAGGTTCCTGGAAATAGCCCTCCGCTAGATCGTACCCTAAACCGACACAGGTGGACTGGTAGAGAATACCAAGGCGCTTGAGAGAACCACATTTAAGGAACTCGGCAAAATACCTCCGTAAGTTCGCGAGAAGGAGGCCCGGTTTTTACGCAAGTAGAGGCCGGGGGCACAAACCAGGGGGTGGCGACTGTTTACTAAAAACACAGGGCTCTGCGAAGTCGCAAGACGACGTATAGGGTCTGACGCCTGCCCGGTGCCTGAAGGTTAAAAGGAGGAGTGCAAGCTCCGAATTGAAGCCCAGGTAAACGGCGGCCGTAACTATAACGGTCCTAAGGTAGCGAAATTCCTTGTCGGGTAAGTTCCGACCTGCACGAATGGCGTAACGACTTCCCCGCTGTCTCAAATGTGGACTCAGCGAAATTGAATTTCCTGTCAAGATGCAGGATACCCGCGGTTAGACGGAAAGACCCCATGCACCTTTACTATAGCTTCGCATTGGCATCAGGCACAGTATGTGCAGGATAGGTGGTGGGCTTTGAAGCCGGGACGCTAGTCTCGGTGGAGCCTCCCTTGAGATACCACCCTTATTCTGCTTGATGTCTAACCGCGGCCCGTTATCCGGGTCCGGGACCCTGCGTGGTGGGTAGTTTGACTGGGGCGGTCGCCTCCCAAATTGTAACGGAGGCGCGCGAAGGTTGGCTCAGAGCGGTCGGAAATCGCTCGTTGAGTGCAATGGCAGAAGCCAGCCTGACTGCGAGACTGACAAGTCGAGCAGAGTCGAAAGACGGCCATAGTGATCCGGTGGTCCCGAGTGGAAGGGCCATCGCTCAACGGATAAAAGGTACGCTGGGGATAACAGGCTGATGGTGCCCAAGAGTCCATATCGACGGCACCGTTTGGCACCTCGATGTCGGCTCATCTCATCCTGGGGCTGGAGCAGGTCCCAAGGGTACGGCTGTTCGCCGTTTAAAGAGGTACGTGAGCTGGGTTTAGAACGTCGTGAGACAGTTCGGTCCCTATCTTCCGTGGGTGTAGGATATTTGAGAAGAGTTGCCCCTAGTACGAGAGGACCGGGGTGAACGATCCACTGGTGGATCTGTTGTCGTGCCAACGGCAGTGCAGAGTAGCTATGATCGGACAGGATAACCGCTGAAGGCATCTAAGCGGGAAGCCCCCTTCAAAACAAGATATCCCTGAGAGCCGAGGTAGACCACCTCGTCGATAGGCCAGAGATGTAAGCGCTGTAAGGCGTTCAGTTGACTGGTACTAATTGCTCGATAGGCTTGATTTGATCCAGTAATAGTAAGACTGGCAAATCAAAGTTCATACACACACAATCATCAGTATACGATGATCAAGGAACAACGCGTCATGTGCATACATGGCAAGCTGATGTTTTGTACTTCTTTTTTGGTTTGGTGATCATAGCGCGAGCAAAACACCCGATCCCATCCCGAACTCGGCAGTTAAGTGCCGCAGCGCTGATGGTACTGCGTCTTAAGGCGTGGGAGAGTAAGTCATTGCCAAACCTAATAAGAAGTACAAGTTATCTCTCTATCGATGACAAACATAAAATCACCTTAATTGATTGCACATCTGGCACTTGCCAGTAACAAGTTCGTGAGTTCTATAGGCTACAACTTTAAGTAGCTGACATGGAACCAAAAATGACCAAACTTACCTTCGTATTTGCAGCAGCGTTGTTGACTGCTGGTTGCGCCACGAACCTGACACCGACAGAAGGTCCGGTTTCGGCTTCTGTGACGAGTGCGGCCGTTTCAGAACGGCTTGCAAATGGCCGCAATGAAACCATGGTGCGCGCCTACCTGCCCGCCGATACTGGCGAGACCGGCCTTGGGGCCGAAGTTGCAGGCGCTGAATGTAGCCTTACATCAGATGAACTGACCGCCAACGTCACAACGCCGCAAGCCGTCATTCTCCCATCATTCAAACAACGCGGCGCTCTTGAAAACAGAGGAGTTCCTGGCGCGATCCTCGTTGATTGTGAATATCAGGGTCAGGCCGGTCGCGTCCTGTTGACGGCCCAAGAAAAAGACCTCGCTGTTGTCTCTGGTGCTGGTGTCGGGGGGCTGTTGATCGGCTTGGCCGTGTCTGGCGTTGCCGCGAATACAACACCCTGGAGCTATGGACCTGTGGCCAATGTCGCCTTGGCGAACTGATCGTCATGAAGCGCACGTCTTTCTGCGGGTTGGCACTGGTCGCTTTTGCGGCCTGTGCTGACACATCACTTCCTGTTTCTGGTCCGACGGTGGCCATGACTCAATCACGCGCGATCAACGCTGACCAGACCATTGGCACTTCAACGACGCTGGTCCGTACGTTTATAAAAGACGCGGAGGGTAACCGAACAGAGATATCCGGCGTGACCTGTCGATTACGGTCGGACCAGCTATCCGCGCAGGTCATCACACCGCAGAACGTAGCCTACCCCACGTTCCTGCAAGCGGCGCGGTTCGAAAAGCGTGGTCTACCCGATGCTCTGGTTGTGACCTGCTCCAACGGAGATCGGAGCGGCACGCAAGTTATGCCCCCCGTCACGCAAGGCAGCGCGCGCCCGCAACCCGGGACAACGACAACGACTTCGGGGAGCACCACAGTATCGACGTCTTTGGTACCGTTGACGGGGAATATTTCATCAAGTTACCCATGGACGTTCCCGGCGCGGCTGGATGTAGAGATCGAATAGAGGTTCAGAAAATTCTGTCGCAATTTGGCCGAAGACCTCTTGTGCTTCATATATCAGTGCAGTAGTACCAGCAAACACAAGGTAAATACCTTGCAAATTTGGCGCGGGATGGAGCAGCCCGGTAGCTCGTCAGGCTCATAACCTGAAGGTCGTAGGTTCAAATCCTACTCCCGCAACCAACACTAATTCGCCAATGTTATCAAAGGCCTGACCCTCACCGGTCAGGCCTTTGGCGTTCTTAGACCCCACCGCAAGCGTCAGAAGTCCTGAGAGCGCACCCTCCAACATGATATCCAAGTTGCCCGACTCAGTTGAGGGATGAAGTACAATCCGCTCTACAAGGCCGCGGAGGGCCTCCTGCGCCGTCTGAAGTTCGTGCGACTTCCCCAAGCCTGTAATCAAAGCCTGCACCCGTTCCCGATATGTATCCGCCATCCGTGGATGAAATCGAAGCGGGTCAACGTCAGCTGCGCGCGACAGGTCAGCCTCAAGCGCTTTGCGCCGATCCGAAAGCTGTTGCATTTTGTCCTTAACCTGATCGACAGGAATGCCGGCAACGATGGCATCCACCAGCTTGGCGTGATCACGAGTCACGGTTGTAAGCTCTTTCTCAAGGCTCTCCCGACCTTGATCTGCCTCGGCCGCCAAACGATTACGCTCATTTGTATATTCTTTACAAAAATCCTCCAGCAGGTCCTGATCCATAAGGTTGTTCTGCAGCGCGCCAAGCACCAGCTCTTCAAGATATGCTTGAGAAATCGTGCGCATGTTGCTGCACAGCGCCTTCCCCTTGTTACGGGCGGTGGAACAGCCAAACTGCGTCTGTGACACCTTTGAAAACCCACCGCCACAGCAGCCGCACTTCAAAAGACCAGAAAACAAAGTTCGCGGACGCCGTCTGTCCCATACATTTGCACCGGTCCCCTTGACTTTTAGAGCGCCCTGTCGCGCTTTCGCAGCATCCCAGAGGGCCTGATCAATAATGCGCAGCTCTGGCACGTCTGTGATCACCCATTCCTCTTGCGGATTGAGGCGCGACACACGTCTGCCCGTGTCAGGATCCTTCGCATAGTTCAATCGGTTCCAGATTTGGCGCGCGATATAGAGTTCATTGTTAAGGATGCCAGTTCCGCGCTCTCGATTCCCATGCAAAGTAGATGCTCCCCAGCCTCTGCCGGAAGGGCCAGGGATACCCTCATCATTCAACGTCTCCGCGATCTTCTTCGGCGACATCCCATTCGAGTATTCGGTAAAGATGCGCTTGATCGTGGCTGCTTCGGTTGGAATGATAACACGATCTCCTTTGATTGGGTCACCTGCTTCGGTGAACCTTACGAGGTTTTTATACCCATAGGCTTTGCCGCCTGCGCATTTGCCAGCTAGGGCACGACCCATCAGACCGCGGCGGGTCTTATGGCCAAGGTCTTTGATGAAGGTGGCATTCATCGTACCCTTCATCCCAATCTGAAGTTCGGTCAACAAACCCTCAGACAACGTTTCAATTGTCACTCGTTGAAACTGGCACCGCTCATAGATTGACGCAATATCAGCTTGGCTGCGTGACAATCGATCCATGGCTTCCGAAATGACCATATCAAAGTGCCCTGCCTGCGAGTCTCGCAACATCTTTTGAATGCCGCTCCGCATCAGACTGACGCCCGAGATCGCACGGTCAGAATATTCTTCTACCACTTCGATGCCCTGCTTCGCGGCGAAGGCGCGACATGAGCGCAGCTGATCTTCAATTGAGGCATCACGTTGCAGATCGGTTGAGAAGCGGGCGTAGAGGGCGGCGCGAAGTGGTTTATTCACTACTTATGATCCTTCTGTGTGCTGTGATCGATACGTGCAGCCTCGCGGGCCAGAGCTTTGATGGCATTCCGCAGGCCATGAAAGTTGGCTGACTCTGACGGGCGTTTAGCCAGTGTAATGCCGTTGTGGCCGACAATCAGACGCATGGCCGGGGCCAATGATGGTTTGTCATTTGTATCGAGGCTGTGCGGGTGGGTGGTCGTTCTCAAAAGATTTCTCCTACTGGTGTGGATGCGATCAAAGCGACCGCGTTCACAGACGACGTAGGAGTAATATTTATGCAATTCTGCAGGGCGGGCAGCTGAAGTGAATAGGTTTATGTGGATAAACTCACCTGTAATCAGAAATGCTGGGTCTAGTGCGATATCATTCACAAGCATGCATCAACTTATGTCGAGCTCGGAGCTCAGCGCCCCCAAAACCAGTTCGAGATATCGATTTGCGACGCATGGCGCGATGTAGTGTCCCTCGGGGCCGATTGCTTCAATCTCGATGTCCGCCGGCACGTCTTCATGATAACCGCGTTCAAGTTTGATCCACCTCTTGGTCGTGCGCATCAGCCGCTTTGGCATATTGAGTTGCCACATCGGACCCGTGACGATCGTGTCGCGTTTGCGCTTGGGGTATCCGGACACAACACCTTGCATCCGCAGTGTGCCATCATCGTGGGTAACGATGCCCCAGTGTCTGATTGAAGCGGCGGGTGTCCGGGCCGGACTCGGTTCGATCATCAAGATGTGTAAGCGGCGCATATCATCGGGATCAGTGAAGAATTTTGGATCAAGCATCGTCGTTGCCCAACGTCGTAGCGGAGAGCGCTGTCGGGCCATCATCAGCCGGACCCAGGAGCGCTGTGATGTCGTTCTGTCCGAGTTCGCGGTGCGTGATGAGGGCTTTTGCCACCCGCTCTAACGCGACGCGGCTGTTCTCAATGATCTGAGCCACGCGATCGTGCTGCTTCTTTAGGACGGCTTCGATGTGAGTATCGTAATGGTCACCTGGCCTGTACTGCATACCGGTGCCACATTGGATGTGGCTGAGCCTGTCGCCGAGGCCCCATTCGAAGGCTAAATTTGCTGCTAGTTCAGTGGCGCGGGACAAGTCAGAGTTCATACCCAGTCCCGCCCCATTGGATGGGCCATCGAGAAATGTGCGTTCTGCGGCATGGCCTGCTAGCAGGACTGCAATTTGATCGAGAGCGGTGTCGAGAGTGTGCAGCGGAACGTCATGGGCGCTGACGAACCCGCCGAAGCCGGTGATCGCGGCCTTGCGTGGCGCAGGAATGCCAAGACGATGACCGACAACAATATGCCCTGCTTCATGCACTGCGACGCGCCAGAGCAGATCGGTCTCCAGAGCCGGACAAATGCGCGCTGCAGCGGCCGCGAGATGACTCTGTTGTAGTGGAATGCGCGCGGCACGTGCCAGACCTCGCGCTTCCCGGACAAAGGCAGTCACTTGCGCGCCAGATGCGCCGAGTAATTGGCCTGTGATCGGGTGCAGCGTCAGGGTCTCGGCATCCTCGCCAAGAGCGCGTTTGAGAATGCGTAGGACGGCAGTTCTGTCCGGGTTTGAAAGTTCGATTTTGAGGTCAAACCTGCCAGGGCGCGCGACCGCTGGATCAATCATGTCCGGAAAATTTGTCGCGCCCAGCAAAATAACACCGGGGGTATCGTTTAGATGAGACAGGTGTTCCAACAGCCCGTTCACGACACCGACGATATAGTCAGAACGGCGGTTTGGCCGGTTGCGGTGTGTGAATGAGTCTAACTCATCAAGGAAAAATACGCTGGGGGCTGCGCGGACAGCTTCGCCGACTTTCCCGGACAAAGCATTGAGCATGTCGCCTTGATGTCCGTGCTTCTGACAGTCGGCATAGCTAGTGGCGATGAGTGGAATGTTCAAAGATCCGGCGAGTGCCGACGCAAGCAGCGTTTTACCATTCCCAGGCGGGCCATAAAAGAGGACTGACGACGAGACCTCGCGCCAGTCTAGTTGTCCGGTTTTCCAACTCTCAATATCAGCGACCAGTCGGCTCACAGATGCGCGTACATCTTCACACAAAACGATATCGTCCAGGGTCGTTTCTGCGGGTGGCAAAGTCCGGGAACGTGCCGAGGCTGTGGCAATGGCTTTAGCGACCTTGATCGTTGTAGCCTCAAGAAATGCGCCTTCGATGACAGACAGCGGAAGCGATGCGATGTCATTGTCAGACGGTAGAATGTCCCTGAGCGCATTTTCGGACAAAGCGCCCGTGGCCGTATGTGTCGCGCGCAGAATCTCAACGATCATTTCTGCGGACAGTGGAGGCCAGTCCAGCACGGAGGAACACACAGCGCGAAGCGTGGGCGACATGGATTTTGCATCCGATGGCAAGGCTAGGATCTTGTAACCGCTTGAGATGGCCTCAGTGATAGATGTCTCGTAGTCATCTTTCGGAGCAAAATTTCGGCTTGCGCTAGCGTGAGAGTCCTTTGTGGAAACAGGTGTTTTGAAGCCACGCCAAGTGTCGTCGTCGAGGTCGGAGAGATCGGCAAGGCGTTGCAACACATGATCAATGTTCTTCCACGCTGCTTTGCGCTCCGTTCTGTCTGGAATTGCGAGCAGGCTGACAGCGCGTGGCGCAGTAATCTGTGATACAATTTCTGCATCCGAAAGGGCTACGGCGAAACGAGCTGCGACGATCAGCATTGCTGCCGGCGGTTGATGAAGAAAAGGACTGCCGTTGATGGCTGCGGCCCAGGGATCGATGCCCGCTTTGATAGCACCCGCGATCTCGTTTCGCGTCATGGCTGAGGCAGCCGGCTCTGCTGCATATGGCCCGTTGAGGGCATGGTCGAGGTCATCGCGTGTTGGCGGCTTAGGCTCTGAGGCGTCTTCGACGTTGATGTCATCGAACTCGATGTCCGGATCGATCGGGACAAGACGGGTTCGTTCGCGGTGCCACACAGCAATAGCGCGCAAAAGCGGGCGCATGATAGCGAGCGAATGCGCTGATGGCGCATGGTTAAGGGGCGCGCTTACGCGCGGGTTCATTGATGAATTGAGCATTGAACATATCCAAAGCAAAGGGAGTGGGTGGGAGGGCCACATGCGCGTGGCCCTCTGGCTAAGGCTTAGGCGGCTCTATCAGGATGGGTCGTAAACGACTTCCAATCGGTTGAAAGGTTCGGGTCCCAGCCAGCCTCGACTGCGTCCAACAGTGACGAAATATGGCCCCGCCCACGCTCATGATAGATTTCGCTGGTTGTCCGGAGATGAGCGCTGAAATGATCTCGAGAAACGATCAGTTCGGGGCGCTCAGATTCGATATGAGAATGCAGGGCTTTCTCCACACAAATCGCAGCGTGTCCGGTTTCCAATTCGATCTCACGGTCCAGTGTTCCGCGCGTCTCCGCTGGATCAAATTGCACTTGTTTCACGCGATAAATAGGGTTGTTGCTAAAGCCCAGTTTGATCACAGGAATGGTAGGTAACATGAAGCTGAGCAGATAGATTTTGCTCGGTTTTGAGGCCCAACTTTCTTCACATCCAGCGCAGTTGACATCAAGGTTGCGCATATTTGCGACGCCTACATCTTGGTGATGTCCGCACTCATGTCGATAGTGCCGATAACTTGGATTATTCCGGAGTGCCGGGCCCACAAGTTGCCAGCCCGCAAATTTCGCTTCCGCTTCGTGAAGGGCATACGTACAGTCCCGGCAGCTCAGTTTAAAACCGCCAGCTGCAGCGGCTTCAACGCGCAGGTGTTGACGCCGATCAATGTGGCCACACTCGAATTGGTACTCACCATAGTGCCGGTCTTTCTCAGGGTCGGGCCCGAGAAGGACTGCGCCAACACTTTCTGCCGCAGCTTTACGACGTTGCTCAATGCAGTGACCGCACTCAGGGTTATGTCCGAGAACGACGCTAATGCGTTTGCGTGTCGCGTTGCCGCAGTGATTGCATTCGAGCACAACATGAAGGCGATCAAGGGTGCGGCCAATAAGGTCAAACCCCTTATTTTTGGCCGCGTTGCGCCAGTGCTTTGGCTTATCGCCGGCGAAGACTGGAAGAAATTCATGATCAATAGGAAATGCATAAAATGTGTCGGTTAAAGGCATAGATGTACTCCATAGCTGTATCAGCCACTGCGGCTCTGCAGAGGTGATCAAAATGAGAAAGATTGGGGAGGTGGGTCGCTCGTCCTATTCACAGGGCAAACGAAAACCCTAGATAGCTGAGGGGTGCTGCAGGATTGCGCGGAATGACATGAGAGCAGTGTTTCCAGCGAATGCGCCCGTAAGTGCCTCGGCCTCCCTCAGCATTTCACGAATATCAGTGGGCAGATCTTTGTGGCCCGTTTTGATGGCGCGAATTGCGAGGCCACTCGTCGTCAATGATGAGACGTCGGGATCAAACGCGGGGTTCGTCTCGAAAAGCTCAAGTGCAGCCTCACGAAGAGCAAAATGAGCGGTCTCGGTGTCTCGCACCATGCGCAATGCTTCAATGCAAAGCGACCAGGCTAGCCGTGCATTTTTCTTTCTGGCGCGGCCTTCAGGCGTTTCCAAGTTATGACGCTTTTCAAAAACAAGCCAATCGGCGCGTTGAGCATCGAAATACAAGTCTAGCGCTTTGCGGAAAGCAAGTTTGTCGTCCGCCAGAATAGAGTTCAGTGATGCAGCCGTGTGCGGCGGCGTGGTAGGGGTAGTGTCAGCCATATCGATCTCCTTGGGTTGGTATGGTCAGCGTAGGCGACAGAGTTGCACCTCTGTTGCTTACGTGCTTTATATAATATCAAGAAATCAAACGTCAATAGATGATATCATGAAATCTCGTGGAAGACCTAAAGTAGATACCCAGCCAGTGATGGTACGCATGCCAACCGAGCTGGTGGAGCAGCTTGATCAGGTGCGTCGTGAGGAGCCTGATTTACCCAGCAGGCCCGAATTGATACGCAGGATTGTCGAAGAATGGATGGCACAAAGATCATCTTGAATAAGGGGTGACGGTGCTTAGGATTCTGCGTTGGAGGCAACCTGGCTCGCTATGGACTAATTTAGCTCAAATACGTTGTGGTGTTAACGACTGGCAGAAATCAGACTTCCGCTGAGGTACCGCCCGAGGACCCCTTTTAGTTTTGATTCACCTTGGGCTCAGCTAAGCAGACGTACGAAAAGCCTCCTATACGTAGCCGTTACAAACCAAGTTCACCTTTCCGAAGTGGCTTCAGAGATATCACTGAGGCCAGGAGCGTGAGAATGCGCGGTGAACAGTAGCCTGCCCCCCGACATTGAGTACATAATCATTTGCCAGGCCGGACTGGGTGTAAAGTCCAAACTCGTCCGGCGACCGCGCAAGCTCGTAACCAGATGCGTCGAGCCAGATAACTTCGTCTGCAATCGCCATCGGCAGGACGTTGTAGTGGTTCATAGCTCCGGTAGCCCCGGTCAGCTCAGCTTCCTCCGGCGCAACCTCGGCGGGTTCCCGTTCACGAGCAGGCAGGCTCCGTTCCCAGTCCAGAAATTGCTGGGGGTCGATCAAGTCTTCGGAGGTCGGCATGTCAATCTGCTCGTCGAGCCATTCCTCGAATGCAGGCCTGAGTGCTTCCGCTTCCTCGCGTGTTTTCGCACGTCCCTGCGCCAACGCGAAGGCAACAAAGGGATCGAGCGTTCCCCAGCGCAGCAGCTCGCGTGCCCAAAAGCCGAACCAAGGGAGCCCCGTGGTGGCTTTCCATTCTGCAAGTGAGGGCACGGCGAGCGGATCACCAGCACCAGCAGTCCATTTCTGCGCCACGACCGCGCCGATCGCGACCCCCAAGCGAAACTCCAGATTGTCGGCGACAAAACGCTGGCGGGCGCGAAGACTTCCGGCCTCGGGTACCTCGCCGCCCGGCGCACGCATCCACCATTTCAGCACGTCGGTCCAGGCATTGAGGATCTCTCGGTCGCCGACCGTATCTCGGACGCGGAAGCCAAACCCGCGATCCCCTTTCAAGAGTTCGCCAAGGGCCTCGAACCTTGCTGAACGCTGCGCCGGGGTTTCAATGCCATAATCAACGGCAGCCGCCAGTAGGTCGGCGATTGTTGGCGCGATTTCTTCGAACCGCCTTCCGACGTAGGGCGAGAAGCCATACTGGTAGAGCCGCCGCCGTTCGTCGGCGTCAGGGTAGATCTCTTCGACGATCGCCCGCCCGCGGCGCACAATCGCGTCCTCGAGCCACGCTTCTTGCGCGGCTGCGGCCACCGTGAATGTTTTCTGCCAAAGAGCGGCAAGCTTTGCTTCGGCCTGCGGCCCATCAAGTTCGGCATCAAACAGGCTGAGTTCTTCAATCGCGGTCATGGCGAAGGCATCCAGCTCATCAACCGTGTCCGCTAGCCGGGCGTAATCGTCGGTGATGCCGGTGCCCGCATCATCGCTGAGCTCTTCGGGTCTGATCTGTTCAAGCCAAGTTAGAAAAGCATCATCGGTTACATGCCCGAAATAGAGCCGCGCTTTTTCGCGTATTTCGCTTAGCAGCATCCCAAGCGGACTGAGTGTCGCGTCGTCCGCCATCTCATCGTCCCGGAGCTTCTCAACCAAGTTGTTATAGTCAGCGCGTAGTACATCTATTTGGTTGCGCTGGGCTTGCATTTGCCCTGGAGCGGTGGTGGCAATTGTGGTTGGTAAGGCGATTAACGTTAGGCCTTCCATTCCACGCGTCGAGCCGGGCCTGCCAGCACGACCGGAAAGATTGCGGAATTCGGCCGGGGTATAAGGCGTGATAACCGGTTGCTGCTTCGCGTTGTCGTAGGCGCTGCGCTTGAGCGAGGTTACAAAGATGATATCGAACGGTAGGTTTACTCCTTCGGTGAGCGTCGCAGTCGCAACGGTGATTGGACAGATCTTTCCGTCAATGAGTGCCACCATTAGCCGTCGTAGCCGCTGCGGCATCTGGCCATGACTGGTTGCTATACCGCGATCAAGCAGCCTCACTTCATAGGAATCTGACCCGCAATAGTCAACGCAGGCCGCCCGGGCTTCGGCGAACAACTCACCATTCCTTCCCTCGGGTGGCACGAAAGCCGGCAGCTCCTGCCAAGCTGGCAGATCGAAGGATTCCGCATACCACCCCATTGTCTGTTCAGGCTGCTGGGCCAGTGAAATCAGGATCCGGCGATCAGTTGCTGCAAGGTGCAGCGCCGTCCACAGCACGGTCACCTGGTTGAAGCGATAGAGACTGGACCGCATCTGCGGGGGCAGCTGCGCCATCGGCGGGATGTTGAGGTTGAGGTAGACCGGATCATCACGGCCCTGCACGTAGAGCGGCCGCCCATTCATAAGCTCGAGCAGCATCGTACTGCGCCGCTCAGACGCGGTCTCGAGCACACCGATCACTTGCCGGGTACTGCGATAGCGCGTACCGATCGCTATTGCGTCGGCGGTACCCTCCATCCAGCGCGCTACAGGTCCGGCGGCCCCGCCGGCGACCGCAGTCAGCGCGATACGAACGATATCGGGCGCCTGGGTAAGCACGCGAGCGACGAAGCTTTCAAGCCTAAGCGAGCGACTGCTATGATCGGCGAAGTCACTACGGCCGCTTTCTGTATCCTCTGGCAAAACCTGATGAGCCTCGTCGACGATTAGAAGCTTGAGGCGGCTGAGAAGCAGTGGAGCGAGATAGCGCATGAGCGCATCGGCCTTTTCAACTGTGGCGATCAGCACGGTCGGGCGGTCGGCATTCAGCCAATAATCGGTGATGCCCCAGTCGGCGCCGCCATAAAGGCCGGTGATGATGAGGTCGTGGCCGAGCTCGGAAGTTAGTTTAGCCTCGACCTCACCGGCGAGCGCACGGGAAGGCACGAGATACAGAGCCAGTGGCACGACCCCACCATGATCGCGCAGCAGTAGTTCCTTCACGAGGCCGAGATTGGCGACGAGCGTTTTGCCCGAACCTGTCGGTGTGCAGAGCGCAAAGGAGGAGTTTTCGACAAGGCGGGTGAGACCAGCGCGCTGCGATGACCACAAGATACCGCGGCCGCGCGAGAACTGATCACGCGCGAAGGCCAGCAGGCGAGGCGTGCGCTCGGAGTTGAGTTCGCCAAGGGTACGGACCGACCGATAGATACTGGCGTCGGAAAACCGTTCGGCGACTTGTCGCAATAGGCTGATGAGCAGCGAAACATCGTCGCTGAAAGTGCGCACGGCCATGGAGTCGAGGGCCTTGAGCTTCGCAGCGGCCTTGGCGAGACGATCATTGGCACCGCGTCGAATCGAATCTGCGAATAAGCCGAGGGCTCGGACGAGTTCGACAGTGAAATACCAACTAATCCGGTCATCCCTGTCCTCCTCGAGGATCCGGTGGGAAGAGCCAGTGTCCCGCAGGTCGCCATTTTGCTGCCAGAAGGCCATTGCATGGATGAGCACTCCATCGAAATCGGCTTGGAAAAATGCGGCGAATAGCTTCGGGCCGTCTTCCTCCAGGTCCAACTGGCCGAGAAGGCCAGATGCCATCGCGGGCAAACCTCCTAGCTGGAACGCGGCGCCGGCTAGTAGTTCGACCGGTGCGATCGTTCGAACATCGTCTGCCGAGCGTGCTAGCCATTCGAGGAGCTCACCAGCTCGCCGGAAGCATTCAATGGCGCGAGGTGATTGATGACCTTCGATCTCCGCAAATATCTCGGCTGCCTGCAACAGGCTGCGCGCATCCGCCAGTTGACCCTCAGAATCGCTTCGGTTCCAACGGATCGTGTCGACCTGCCAACCGATTTGTAGACAACGGACATAAGATCGCGCTTGATTAGCTGTTATTTCGTTCTCCAGCGCGAGCCTGGTGCGGGCACCATTGGCGATCTCTAGTCTCTTCGGATCATTTTCCGGCATCAGGTGGCCCAGAGTGCGTCATAGACGCTATCGATCAGCATTTCACCGTCATTCAGAATGAGTTCGACCACCTGAAGATCGTGAGGCGCAGTATATTCTTCGGGCACCACCTTCCAAGGAATGAGTGAATGCTTGGACTTCCGACTCGGCACATCACCACCTGAAATCATGATAAGGTCGGTCCGCGGTAACGGCTCGGCATTCCTTACCACCAACACACGATCGAGTCTCGCAATTGCGGCGGAATAGCCGTCGGGATCGATTTCCCGCAATAGGCGCTGCAACTGTCGAAGCCCGTGTGGGGCTGGAATGTCGCGATTGATCTGGAACCAGATACCCTTTCCGTCATGTTCGAGTTCCCCTGTATCAGGGTTTCTATTCTTCTTGCCGTACATAAGCTCGGCAACGACCGCCGGTTGAAGCTTCTTCCTCCATTTTGCCTCACCAGCAATGAAGCGCTCTATGTCACCATCTTGATCGAGTGCGAGGGCAATGAAATCAGAACCACGCCTTCCATACACCTCTCGCTTCCGCTCCTCATCCCGGGCAAGCGCGAACAGGTAGGCCTCTGCGTCCTCGTGATAACGGAAAAGGAAGACAGGGATCGCCCACTCATGCTCGCCGATATATTCGTAGCCTTCGGTAAGCATACCAGCCATCACTTCTCCAAACAGTCCACGTCGGGTGATCGACGGCAAGCAGGTCGGATAAGTGACATGCGGCCCGGGTGCGCCTGCATCGGGGTGAAGCTCGATACCAATCTGTTCATGGAAAAAGGCGCGGGCGTCAGCATGAGCGGATTCGAAATAGGCGACAAAATCAGAGACCAGATCATCGTCGCAGTCGCAATGTTGCTCGAGCAACAAGTGCCCGTAGTTACCGTCTTCGCTTGGATACGCCGTAAGCCATCGTGTCAGCGCGGCTTTTGGTGGTGGGCAATCGTGTAGGGTCAAAATGGAACCTCCAAAACACCTAATACGCAAGTAGTGAGGCTTGTTTAATCCTTAAGGCTGTAAATATTCATCGAAGCTACCAATATTTGACCGTGAAGCCGACATTTGATTGGAAATAGCCGAAAGGAAGCTCCGGGCCGGTTGGTATCCTTTCCTAAGAACGCTCTTCAGTACGCCTCGATTTTGTGAAAACAGCGCACATTTAATTTGATTGTAACATGCTTTTGGCACTTTCGGTCCACGCTGCCTTAAATGATGGGTCAGAAGCGAACAATTTATAGAGCTCCAATTCGTCCTTCCGGCGTTTGAGCATTACTTCTTGTAAGATTTTCTCAAAAGCGATTTCCTTTGTATGGGGGTCTGAGTTCTCCTTATATTTTGTGCCAAAATCAGGGTGCGTCTTGATGCTTTCGACAATGTTCACGAACTTGACCCGTTGCTCTTCCGGAGTAGCGCTCCAACCTTGGAACCAACGCTCATTAAAGTTGCGAATGATTTCCTCCAGCGGGTCTTCTTGAACTTCCCCTTCACGGAAACCGCGTGGATTGGGGTTTTGTGGATCAAGCTCGGTTAAGGAGTCATCCAGTCCGATTTCTTGGTTCAACTTAGTTCGCTCCAGGCCATACGACGAAAGATCAACTGCATCCAATAATGCGTCAAGTGCGTCTGCACTCGGGTCTTTTACCTTCAGTTTTGGAACAAGGAACTTGAGGAACCAAAACAGTTTTTCCCAAGCCAAAACCTCGAAAGGCATAATTGATGCCATCTGACCGTATATCTTCACAAATTGTCTGGCTTTGATTTTGAAGTCGATCTTATCCTCGTCCGTGAGGTCCAGGTCGGTGTTGAAACGATCTGCGGCGACGTCAATCAGATGGCTCAGCGCCTGTGCATCGTCGCCCGCGAAGTATCTAACGATGAACGCTTCTACCTCAGCCGCTTCGTACACGCCGACGCTGTCGAGATGCGCCAATAAGTCGTGAAGCATGTTTACGTCGGTCGCCTCTGAAAGGGTAGTAACCGTGTAGAATGGATCGAACGCGGCCTTGATATCTTCTGCCGAATTGAAAAAATCGAGTACGAACAAGTCTTCCGTGCGTTTGTTCAGCTTTGAAGATGACCTGTTGAGCCGCGACAACGCTTGCACCGCCAAAACATGCTGTAGTTTCTTATCAACATACATCGCGCAAAGCTTTGGTTGGTCAAAGCCGGTCAGATATTTATTTGCGACGATGAGCAGGCGATATTCATCTTCATCGAATTTTTCGCGGGTCTTGTCTTCGCCAAAGCCGTTCATTTCGGTCTCAGTGTAAAGATTTCCATCAATCTTTTTCTCGCCGGAGAACGCAATCGCTACCTTGAATGGATTTCCACGCTTCTCAAGTAGGGTCGCCACCGCCTTATAATACCGGATCGCCGTTTCGATATCCTGCGTGACAATCATACCTTTGCCTCTGCCGCGCAGTTTCTTAGCGGTCACGACCTGCGGAATGAAATGGTCCAGCATGATCTCAGCTTTGGTGTTAATCGTCTGTTGGCTCCGCTCAACATAGGCCCGCAGCTTTTTCTGCGCCTTGGCAGTGTCAAACAGCGGATTGTCCTCGATGGATTTCTGGATTTCGTAATAGCTTTTGTAGGTTGTGTAGTTCGCCAATACGTTGAGGATAAAGCCTTCTTCGATAGCTTGCTTCATGCTGTAAAGGTGAAAGGGGCGGAAACTGCCGTCCGGCTGCTTTGTGCCAAACTTTTCCAACGTGGTGTTCTTCGGTGTGGCGGTAAATGCGAAGTAGGAGGCGTTACCGCGCATCTTGCGGGACTGCATCGCCGCAACGATTGCATCCTGTGCATCCTCCGTCTCGGCATCAGCGTTACCACCCATGGCACGGTTCATCGTGTCGCTGGCCTGTCCGCTTTGACCGCTGTGCGCCTCATCAATGATCACGGCGAAACGATTGTCGCTCAGATCGGCAATGCCTTCGATGATGAACGGGAATTTCTGGATCGTGGTGATGATGATCTTCTTGCCGTTCTCTAATGCCGCCTTGAGATCGGAAGAGCGCAAAGCAGGCGCAACGATATTCTTCACCTCGGAAAAGTCACGGATGTTGTCGCGCAGCTGCTTGTCCAGCAGGCGGCGATCCGTCACCACGATCACACTGTCGAACAGGGGTGCGTCCAGCGCTTTGGCACCGGGAATGTCGAGCTTTTCTGGATAGGTCTCGATCAGCTGATAGGCGGCCCATGTGATGGAGTTGGACTTCCCCGAACCAGCGGAATGTTGGATCAGATAGCTGTGGCCGACGCCGTTCTCACTGGTGTGGGCCAGAACCTTGCGGACCACGTCGAGCTGTTGATAGCGCGGGAAGATCATCGACTTTTTCACCAGCGGATCGTTCTTTTTCCCTTCCAGAAGGACGAAATGCTGGATGATGCCAGACAGGCTGGCGGGGGCGAAAATCTCTTCCCATAGATAGGCGGTCTTGTGGCCGTTTGGATTGGGCGGATTGCCTTGGCCCTCGTTGTGACCTTTGTTGAAGGGCAGGAACCATGTGCCGGCACCTGCCAGCTTGGTCGCCATGAACACCTCGTCGGTGTCCACCGCCATATGCACCAGCGCGCGGCCGAACTGCATCAGGGGTTGGGTGGCGTCGCGGTCGCGGTATTGCTTTTGTCCGTGAAAGCGGGCGGTCTGGCCGGTCCATGCGTTCTTCAGCTCAATCGTGACCAACGGCAGACCGTTGAGGAACAGCACCATGTCCACCTCTTCCAACGGATTGGCGAGGCTATAGCGGACCTGCCGTGTCACGCTCCAGATATTGGCAGCAAAGTTGTCGTGAACCGTTTGCGCCGAGCTGGCGAGCGGGGCGGGATACATGCAGGTCAAGACCGCGTCATCCACCGCGATGCCCTTTTTCAGAATGTGGAGGATGCCGTGGCGGTTCACCAGCTTGTCGAACTGACCGAGGATTTTGGCCTGCCAGTCAGACGGATTGCGGGTTTTCAGTTTTTCGATCTGTTTGCCTTGGGTCGTCTCAAGGAATTCCCAGAACATCGCGGTGTCGAGTGCGTGGATGGCGTCAAAGTCGGACGGGTTGCCGATGCGGTAAGGGCCTGTCGGGGTGGCGCCTGCGTTGCGCTCTTCGGTGCTGGCACCCGCCAGATGGCGTTCAATGGCCTGCTCAAGCGCGATCTCTTTTGTGTTGCTGACCATGACGGACCCCTTAAATGACTTTGATTTTTCCAGTGACGGCCGCGTTGATCAGACTTGTTTTGTATTCTTTGAGCGCGGTGATCTGGTTTTGTTTCAGGATAATGGCATCTTCAATTTTCTTACTTTGCGTATCAATGTGCTCAACGATCCGTTGCTGTTCGGCAATTGGTGGCATCGGTGTCTTAAAAGTTGCAAAGGCATCTTTCGGAATTGTATTGCGCAACCCTTTGTACAAACCGCGCATTTTTTTCCCTGTGTCCGCAAAGATATAAAAATGTAGAAGAAAACGTCGGTTAAAAGCCTCTGTGACACTATAGACAGTGTATGCGCCCGTGATCATGCCAAAGAAGTCTGATAAACCCACCGTCCTTGGCGTTTCCTCAACATCAAAATGGCAGAATACAAAGTCGCCTTCGCAGACTTCCTGATATGTGTCGAAATCTGCGGGAAACTTGCCTTCGGGGTTTTCCATGTCGCGTTTGATAATGCCACGGAGGGTAAGCGAAAGGAGGTCATAATCGCCGGACCGTTTGCCAACGGTGTCTTTTTTCAAAGTAAAAATGCGCTTGTTGTGAACTTGGTCCCAATGCGCGGGGATTTGGCCGATCCAGTCGATGCCACTGTCTTTCATCGGGGCGTCGGGGTTAAGGCCGCGGGTGACGGCCTCTTGGATCAGGATCTGCCGCCGTTCGCGCAAACGCGCGATCTGCGCCTCCTTGATCCGCACCGCCTCATCAATCTTTTCGCATTTTTCATCGAGAAACGATGCAATGGCGCGTTGTTCGGCGAGAGGGGGCAAAGGCGTTTTAAAACTCGCAAACGCATCCTTCGGTATGGTGTTGCGTAAACCTTTATAAAGGCCTCGCATTTTCTTGTCGGTGTCGGCATTCAGATAGAAGTAATACAGAAACTTGGGGTCTGAACCGACAAGTGGCCGATACACTGTGTAAGCACCGGTGATCATTCCAGAAAAAGACGATAGCCCGACAGTTCTCGGTGTCTCTTCTACATCGAAGAGGCAAAATACAAAGTCGCCCGGTAAAACCTCTTGATAGGTGTCAAATTCAGCAGGGAATTTCCCTTCAGGGTTTTCCATGTCTCGTTTGATCAATCCGCGAAGCGTTAGTGACAACAGGTCAAATTCAGATGAACGCTTCCCAACTGTGCGCTTTTCCAGTTGGAAGAGGTGTTTGTTGGCTCGCAATTCCCAGTGCTGCGGAACTTCACCAATCCATCCGACGCCACTGTCCTTATAGCTGTCGTGCTTTTCGAAGGACGTCAAACTCATTCTGCGGGTTCCAGCTTGGTCGCAATCTTCACCCCCAGAATATCCGCCATCAACCCGTCGGCCTTTTCCTCCAACTTCAAAATATCCTCTGTCACCTCATCCAACCCACGTAGCGGTTTGTGACGGTAGAAGTATTTGTTAAAGCTGATCTCATACCCGATCTTGACGCTCTCAAGGTTGATCCAAGCTTCCTTCACATGCGGTTGCACCTCGGCGCGGAAATAGCGGTGAATGCTGTCTTTGAGCGGTACAGATTCACTGTCGCGCAGTTCTGAATTGCTCTCATACGTCAGATAGCTGCCATCGCTTTGCAGGTAATACCCGAAATCCGCCAGATCGCCCGCGTCACATCCCAAACGGGTGGTCAGATCGTCCAGTGCGTCGGGCTTGAATTTGTGCAGCTTGCTTTTAACCTTTTCGGCCTTCGCGTCATACCAGCTGACCGCGTTCAGGATCGCGTTCTTCTCGGTCGCCGATAACTTGATCTTGCGCGCCTTGATCGCGGCTGTCACCGCATCGCGGAAGATGTTGAAGTCTGCCGTCTCTTCCGTCCCGACATCATCCATCAAGTTCAGGCCTGTGTTCATCAGGTCGCGCAGGGCCGTCCACATTTTGGTATCGGTCAGCTTGGTTCGCTGTTTGGCGTTCAGGGTGATGTCCTGTTCCTCGCACCACGCAAGGATCGCCTTTGTTTCAGATTTCAGGAACCCGTTCTCGTAAACACGGTCGCCATATTCACCCCAGATATACTCCATCGGCTCACGCAGGCCTTTGTCAAAGCGCAAAGGCGCAAGGCGGTCCGCGCTGAACTGCGCACACCGGCGGTCAGGCCGTTCGATCGTGACCTTGTGGTAGCCGAAATCCGCATTGTCGAAAATCTGTGCGGCGATGCCGATGGGGTCGTTGTTTTCGTCAATCTCGCGCTCGATGGGGGCGAAGTTCAGGTAGGCCTGTGTAATCGCCTCGATATGCTCGGGCGCGAATTCGCAGTTCTTGTCACCAAGATTCTTGCGCAGCTTGCGGAACAGAAGGTTCCCGTCGATGAGTTGCACACGGCCACGACGCGCCTCGGGCTTCGCGTTGCTTAGCATCCATATGTAGGTGGTGATACCCGTGTTGTAGAAGAGGTTGTTCGGGAGCTGGATGATTGTGTCGAGCATATCATTTTCGATCACATAGCGGCGGATGTTGCTTTCCCCGCTGCCCGCGTCGCCGGTGAACAAGCTGGAGCCGTTATGAACCGATGCAATGCGCGAGCCGATCGGGCTGGCTGTGGTCGATTTCATCTTGCCGACCATTTCCATGAGGAACAGGAGTTGTCCGTCGGAAGAGCGTGGCGTGGCATCGACAGTTTCGGTTTTGCCCCAGTAATCGCTCAGCTCCACCTGAAAGCGGCTGTCGATCACGTCTTTGCCGTCTTTGATATACTTCAGCTCTGACGACCAGCTTTTGCCGTAGGGCGGGTTGGATAGCATGAAGTCGAAGCGTTGGCCTGCAAATTCATCCGTGGAAAGCGTAGAACCCGGTTTGATATTCTCGGGATCGTTGTCCTTGATCATCATGTCGGATTTGCAGATCGCATAGGTCTCGTCGTTTATCTCTTTTCCGTAGAGATAAACATCACCAGAGGCTGCGATCTGCCCGTCTGGGTCTTTGATGAAGTTCTGCGCTTCGGTGAGCATGCCGCCAGAACCACAGGCGGGGTCATAGATGGTCATGATCGGGGGCAGGCTGTCTCTGATAGGATCGAATATTAGATGCGTCATGAGGTGGATCACCTCGCGCGGGGTGAAGTGTTCACCGGCTTCTTCGTTATTCTCTTCGTTGAACTTGCGGATCAGTTCTTCAAAAACATATCCCATGCCAAGATTGGACAAGGCTGGCAGTTTGTTGCCATCGGGGTCTTCAATCTCATTCGGTGTAAGGTTGATGTAGGGCGAGACAAATTTCTCGATCACGTTAAGCAGCACGTCTTTATTTGCCATGTGCTGCATCTGTTCAAACAGCTTGAACCGGCCGACGATCTCTTTCACGTTCTCCGAGAAACCATTGAGGTAGTCCTCAATATTGGCGAGCATGATTTGCTGGTTATTTGTCGCGGTGGACTGAAGTTTTTTCAGGGTCCATTTGCTTGTGTTGTAGAACACGTATCCTGATGCATCGATCAGCGGCGCATCATCCAGCTCAGTGGATTTCATGTCTTCTCGTTGGAAACGAACCTCAGCCAGTACCGCGTCTTTTGTTGGCTCGAGCAGCGTATCCAGGCGGCGCAAAACCACCATGGGCAAGATCACGTCACGGTATTTCCCGCGCACATAAACGTCACGCAGGCAGTCATCCGCGATCGACCAGATGAATGAGACAAGGCGGTTGTGAGAAGTCTGGTTCACGGCTCTTATGTTCCTCGGGGGTATGTTGTTATTTTTGAATATTTATTTAGTTTTACTGAACACTAGAGGAGCGTTCCCAATTGCTCAAGAAGCGCTTCGGTCGCGGTGGTTGTCGTGAAACGGATGTCATTTAAATTGCGATAAACCGTCGGATAAATTCTGAAACGTATGGATTGGCGTTTTGGGCCGTGCCGTAAAAGCCCCTTGTTTCTCGCCCTTATGTGACTTTTCCACAGGTATCTGGTTCGCCAGTATCATAATAATTTTGGCCGTTTCATCGCATCTAAGCAAATCTGTTGATCAAGGCCCCTGAGATGGGCCCACAACTGGTTTGGATAGTCTGATGAACAAAAGCGCGGAGAAACGTTCAGAGCGGCTGAAAGTGAATGTGACACTTTCAGACCGGCGCGAGCTGGAACAGAAGGCGAAAGCTTCTGGCAAGAGTATATCGGACTTTCTTCGTGATGCCGGGCTAGGGCGTAAATCCAACATTTCATCGGAACGGTTTCTTGATGGTCTGTTTGTTCTTGAGCTTGCCCTCAAACAGCTCGAAGGCCTGTCCAAGGAGTGTGAAGCGGGCTGTCTGGACTGTTCTTTGCTACTCATGAAACTGCGCCAGATCGAACGGATGATCGAGCTTTTTGCACCTCGACCTGTTGCTGTTGGTGGGGCTAGATGCTGATTTGTTGGTCCGATATTCAGTTTTCGGATGATCCGATGCAGCCGTCATCTTATCTGCTCGATGCAGCAGTCAGCAAAGAAGTCGGATCCACAAGACAACTAGAACATCGAACTCCCGTCCCGGAGCTTCTCTATGGGCACCCCGCAGCTTTTCAAGGAGCACTGGCCAGCCTGCGACTGAAGATGAAATATCGCGTGACGACTCTAAGTTTTCACGAAGCTGATATTGATGTCAAAGCGTTCAATACAGGAGATGCCAGACTTCGAAAGCAGGTTGCCATAGCTGTCGAGATGTTCCTTGAAACTGCTTTCGCAGGCGTGCCCAATGAGGCGCGTCCCCCTTGCTTGGTTACGACGCACTCTCATCTGGGTCGCCTCGAAGTCAACGTCGCGATGCCACGGTTCGTGCGGTGTCCGTCGGGCGCAGTCCGCAGCATTAACCCGCATCCAAACCAAAAGGGCAGTCAGAACCTGTGGGATGCATTGCGAGATGTCCTGAATATGGCCTTTGGGTGGATAGGGCCACAGCAAGAAAATACCAGACAAATTTTACGTGGACCCAACTGGGCGGAAAAGAAGATCGCTGCGGCGGAAAGACACGGTGTTGAGTTTGACGCTCGCCGCGATCCAAAACTTGTTTTGTTGCACCACGCTAAACGGTTGGTGGATGGTCCGGCAGATGGTGAGGTGCCGCCTCCACAAGAGACCCTTTCGGGGCTTGCGACCCGGCTTGGGTTTCGCATGTCATTGCGGGGCAGGAATAGACTGTGGGTGACGGATGAGAACGGTCTGAATGGATTTACGATCCGTGAAATAAGTCGGGATGATACACAAGAAAACCATCAGACCATCAATCAACAGATCGCCCATTTTGATAAGCTGTGGACCCGTCGCGCACGTAACAACGCGAAGGAGCTTTCCTGGGGTGATTGGTGTGAACCTACTCCACAGTGGCAAGAGCGGCTGAAGAAACCGTTACATCCCCTGCCAATGGCGCATCCCGGTTTTCTGGAGCCTCGGCAATCTAACTTAGACTTGAGCCTTAGCTTACGGTCTCGACTCCAAAACCGCCTCCAATATTTGGCGGCAATGATCGGGCGCATGATAGCACACCAAACCATCTTCGAGTCTTTGTGCAAGATCGACTTATCGGCCATCCGGAATATCACTGAAAAATTGGAGAACATAACATATGACCAAACCACCAAACCAGCCGCCAACAGAAGCTCTGATGATCGAACTCTGCAATCTCTTGCGTCAGGTTCTGGAGCGCGGAGCGGACGTGGCGATAGCAAAACGAGTAGAAGAACTACTCATGGAATTGGAGCGGATCAGAATAGCGATGGAGCGGCACGCGACGTCCCTGGACGCATTGTTACCGAGGATGCTGGCCTGCGAAAAAATCGAGGACCGTCAGAGGGCTCTCGAGACGAAACTGGCCATGATCGATACGAATGTCGGCTGGATTTGTCGGACCCTCGGTCAGCCGGCATTTCGACAGGAGAGTTAACTCAGTCAGTTTTGATGCTGTTTCGAGATCAGTTCCCATCAAGACCTTTTGCACTGCAAATGCATGATGACGCGGCTCTGGCATTTTCCTGCGGAAGCCTCACTGGTGAATTCGCACCTGACGGGAGAGTATTGTTGAGCGGCAAAAACTCGGATGTCCAGAAAGTGAAGGAAGGACTTTCGATATTGTTTTCTTTGCATATCGACCCCACCGAGACAGAATACGATATCGGGCCAGATTCCTAGCAACTGTATTTCTCAGAGGGTTTGAGAAGACCATTTCTGGCCTGACTTAACGATCGCGTTGGCCATTGTAGTTAGCTTTCGGGCGACGGCTACAATGACAACTTTATGGGGTTTTCTGGCAGCGCGGAGGCGATCTGTGAAGGTTTTTAGATTCGGATTGTGGTGGCTGAAAACGAGAGCGGCCTAGAATATTACATGCCTGAGGACCCGTCGTCCACCGCCGATGGTTCGCTTGCCTGTGATTTGTCTGAGTTTCGGCATTTCGGCGATCAGCATAGCGCTGGCAACCGGGCCGATCCCCCGGAACGGACCGCAAGACACCCGCCTAAGGGCGCTCTCAGCTCTCAGTCACCCGATCACCGCAGCAGACCCCAAACATATAAGGGCGGATCCGCAGATCCGCCCCTTCTCTTGGTTGCCTTTGTGCAAAAAATACGGCGATCAGTATGCCTTCGCGATTAACGCCTGAACTTTTGCTGGCTTTCCAGTGAGGAAACAGTGCGCTTCCTTCGTCAACTGCGAAAACGGTATGCAACGGACAGTGTAGCCGTATTCATCTTTCAAAGCCTCTTCCGCAGCATCTTCGTTGCACCATCCCGCCATCATAAAGGCGTTATCCTGCCTCGCGATCGCTTCTTTGAAATCAGACAACGTAGACACTTTGATCGTATTATTTGTCAGTTTTTCTTTGGCAGCATCAAACATTTCAGACTGCATCTTTTCCAACAAAGCAGGCAAGGCTGTATCCAAGTCATCCAAAGGCACTGTCAACGATTCACCTGTATCGCGGCGCTTCATCGACACTACACCATTATCAACTTCACTACCCCCCACGATGATCCGAACTGGTATGCCCTGCTTTTCCCAGTGAAACTGTTTTTTACCAAGGCGTTCATCAGAGCCGTCGTTCTTGTAACGCACACCCAATGACTTCAGCTTTGCCGCCAAACCTGTCGAATAGTCAGATATCTTGTCTGTCATCCCTTCTTTGTTGGAGGGGACAGACATAATTACGCATTGCCAAGGCGCAATCTTTGGCGGGAAAACCAAGCCCTTATCATCTGAGTGCGTCATAACAATTGCACCCAGAATCCGGGTAGACATGCCCCAGCTGCCCGTAACCGGATGCACAACACCGCCGTCCCCATCATCGTAAGAGATTTCATACGTCTGCGCGAAGCCTTTCCCCATCATGTGGCTGGTGCCAGACTGCAAAGCCTTTCCATCAAGCATGCGGGTCTCGACGGTATATGTACGGTCGGCACCAGCGAAACGTTCAAGTGCGGTCTTCTCTCCAGCAATTACTGGGATCGCCAAGTGATCCTCGATAAACGCCACATACTGATCCAACGCCGCAAGCGTGTGGTTGTGCGCTTCCAACTCGTCCTCAATAGCCCAATGTGCTTCGTGCCAGAAGAATTCAAAGGTGCGAGTCAAAAGACGTGTGCGCATCTCGACACGAAAGACATTGCACCATTGGTTTACTTTGATCGGCAGATCAGCTTTTGATTGAACAATCTGCGACATGTCCTGATAAATTACCACCTCAGAAGTTGGGCGCAGTACCAATGGATCATCAAGCTTTTCGCCTTTCAATTCTCGGATAACCGCCAGCTCGGGCGCGAACCCTTCGACGTGATCCTTTTCTTTTTCAAGCAAACTCATGGGAAAGAGTGCAGGATAGGCCATCCGATCATATCCAAGGTCCATGATGTAGTCATCAAAAGTCACCGTGATCCGGTGCCAAAGTTCCGCGCCGTTTGGTCCAAGAATTTGGCATCCAGGTGTCCCGCTGTGACGCGCGATCTTACCTGCAAGAATTGTTGTCTGATACCAATCGTGTACGCCCGCATCCTGTGGTGGGATCCGCATGTGTGTATATTGCTGTGTCATAGTACGTCCTTTCAGAGGTTGGTTGGGTTTACTTAGAATTCGTAATGACTGCCCCGGCCGTGAACGACAGGATCAGGTAAAAGATGATGAAAATCGTGGCTTTGGTCGGGATGATCTCGTTCATCATCACAGCGGAGGTCAGCATCGCGCAGACGGGCTCCATCCCATACAGAATGGTCGCCCAGCTTGAGCTCAAGTTGTTGCCTGATGATGTCGGTGCGAGTGCGTATTGGATGCAAACGTAAGCCAGGCCGGTGCAAAAGCAGCCCGACACGATCACAGGCCAAGCCACAAATTGCTGCACCAATGTTGCAGCATCGACGTCGTTCCAGAGCCAAACAGGCACCAAAGAAAACACGAAACCAAAAGTGAGATATTGTGCAACAGTTGTCGTGCCGTTGGCTTCATCACCACGACAAATCAAAGGCAACATTCCGTAGATGAACCCACTGGCGGCTGAGAACGAAAAGGCCCAAAGATCGAATTGCGTTCCTGTGTCATATACTGACAACGCACCATAGAGCGCAGCCAATGTTCCGATGATAACGTGGATGTTGCTGGTATCGGGCTTGCCGCGGCACTCAATCATTGTGCCTGTGATTGCAGCGACACCCACAACTGTAATGATCGTCGGCGTCGCATCTGCCCATGACAAAGCATATGTATAGAGAAGAATTGTTGCCAAACCGACAGTCAGTCCGCGCAGGGCTGCAAATTGCATCCCCTTGCGTGACAATTTGAAAAGAGATGCTGCATTCCCAGTCGCGACGATAAAAGCCGCGACAAAAAGGGCACCCCAAAAAAGACGGCCTGAAACGAAGACCGTTGTTGTTATGCCTTGTTCCAACCCCAATTCGGTAGGGTAAACAACGAAGCCGATGATGCTAGCACCCAACGCAAAGAGGGCCGCTTTCAACCATACTTCAAACGCAATGAAGTGGTCAGTGTTCTGTGGTACGTACGCCATTGATCTGTTCCTCATCCTTGTGTGTGGATGATGACTGGCTGATCTAGGCCATCGCGGCATTCGATTTTATTGCGCGAGCGTTTTCAACAATGATCTCAGAATCGCGACACTGTTTCATGGCGCGCTTCGAAAAAGGTTAACGCTTTTCCAATGATGTTATCGGAATTGCTGATACGATTCTTGAGCTACGCTAAAAAACGAGGTAGGAATTCCGAGCGTCGGCTGGAATCCGCTCAGCAAGGCAGTTTCGATCTGGGGGGGAGTATCGAGTTTGAAATACATTGACAAGTTGAGTTATGTGCAAATTCGGCGAGGCTTCACCTGGCGTGACAAAACCGACACTTCCCAAAAGCAGTTTACACATGCTGAACTGAGGGAAATATTGAGGCCAGAAATCGATATTGCGGAATCGAGCTATTCAAAAATCTTGAGAGGCGTCTCTGTCACAGGGAATGCGAAAAACCTCCTCAACAACAAACTCGAATCCTGCAGTCGTGACATTCTCACCGAGATTGAACGACGATTAGAATTGCCGGGGCTGTTTGACTGCCAAAACCGCGCAGCTCTTGATGAGCTCCTTGATGTGGGCGAGCTCGCCGCTATTATCGACGTGTATGACACCAAAGGTGATCCGAAGACCAAACGTCTAAAACGGCAGGCCCATCAAAGCGAAGCCGCACTACTAAAGGAACTCGCGGAACGACTGGTGTATTCAAAAGACAACTTGTTGCATGTACCTGCTGAGCTCCTGTCGGGCAGCTCATACTTTGCGCATCTGTTGTTAAAGCAACCAGAAATCCAACGCGCGTATTCCAAAGTAGTCTTTATTCGGCCCGATACGATCGACAACGCATTTGACGAACAAATCTTAGCACTTTCCGATCATTTAGGCGTCCTAGAAGAAGGGGTGCCCGGTCTTTTACGTAAGATTAAGGAAGACAAGTTGCTTGTTGTTTTTCTGGATGCGCACTTTCTTGATCTTACCGAAATGCCAGGCATGAAGCCGATGCTCAAACTGCTCTTGAACGAGTCAGTTCGAACTAGAATGCCAAATAAGGGAACTACTTCAATTCTTCTCATCGGGGAATCCATGTATCTGGATCTTCGACGTGAACCGAGTATGACAGGTGGCAAAGGCACGTGGTATAGTCAGGTGAAAATTGAGGATGAAAGCCGCTTTGAATTCTTTAACACTCAGTGGAAAGGACTTTCAAAGTTGCGCAAGAACACTCCTATCGAAGATGGAGGTGCGCGCGTAAAGCCAGCCCAAGCTTATTATAAGATAGGAAACGATCAACCGGCATGGCCAAATGACATCGCACACAGGGCATTGTTCGCGACAAATATTGAGAACCACGCCTTCTTTGATCCTACAATTGGTTACTCAAAGTTGCTTGGGGATATGACTATAGAGCCTCCTTTTGTCACTATGCACTACGATGACATGCGAAACTTTATGTTATGGGTCGATGCGCCCAAGTCAGAAACTAAACATCCCCATCAAGCAGCCAAAAAGCCAGCCTCTGGGAAAGGCTTTCTCTCAAAGTCCGATATGATCCGATACCTGAGTACGACAAAGTACTGGATGATGTCAGATTCACTTCTTCCGAACAGCTCAGGTCGAAAGAGGCCTGGCCTTTTATGTAAGCATGAGGGTGTTCGAACACGAGATGTATCCCCAAAGGCCTTTGAAAAAGCCGTTGGTCTACTAAGTCCGCCGCTCAAGCGTCACAATCCAATAGATGCGCGCATAACAGAACATAGATACTCGCTTCCGTTCTCGCTCAAAGCCTTCGTTCAAGATGAATGGCAAACAAACGGCACGCCCCAGCAGAAGTTCATGCGTTCAGTCGCGCATCATCAAATCGCCGAGAGACTCTATTGGTCCAAGGATGACGTCGGATTGCTCAAGTCCGAATATCCGTATGAGCCTCATCGTGGCGAAACTAAGCTCTATTTTGTAGCTGACACTATCTGTCACCTGATGAGATCACTACAAGGACATACGTTTGAACTTGAGGCCTACGAAAAAAAGGCTTTCGTACGAGATAACTATTTCCCGAAAACACCCGAAATCGATGGTACAGACCCAAACACACTGGCCTTGAACGCTTCCGAGATTTTGGGCTTTTGTTTCGAGCAACTCTACATTGTTGAACTTAACAAGAAATCGCGAGCTCTCTCCAAGAAACATGGTGCCTATAATTTGGCACTCGAACTTCTACAGCACATGGGCCACAATCAAACAGTTGGCGTTCCACACCCCGCTATGAGCCCCCACCTATGGCATGCTTATGTCAAAGAATGTGGTCACGCGCTTATCGATGTTGGAGATCTGGAAGCCGCGCTTCGATGCTTTGAAAGCCTTCGCGAAATGCCACAACCAAACGACGAGGTTTTTCGCGATCTTGACGATGACTTAAGCATAGCGCTGGTGCAAACGCTACTTGGGAAAACAGAAGAAGCACACAAAAGTCTAGAACGATGTGCGGCATTCTTCCCAGATGATGATGATCTCGTTAGACGGAAAAACGACAAAAAATTGCATATTTTCAACTGCAAACCTGACAAACAAGAGCTGGCTCTCGCGCTCTACAAGCGTTATCAGGCCCGCCAGGCAAATCTGATGTACATTGCCAAGGAATTTCCAAATTCGTTAAAACGGGTTGAGATGATCGAGAAAGCTTACGGGCAGGGCCGAAAACTCTATGCCCCGGTTCGGTTTCTAGGCGTCGATCTCGACACGCTATTTATGTCAGCCACCTATCACACGGGAAGCCCCGAAGCCGAAGCGCAAGCTATGTCATATGCGTTGGAAGCAATACTGCGCGCAGACGCGAACGGCGATCATCATGATGCTATGAAGTATAAAATACTGCTTGGTCGTTTTTACCGGCGCAAAGGCGATTTGATCAACGCGCAAGTATGCCTTTCCCAAGTTCAAAAAGACTTACGAACTTATGGTTGTTCCGAACGAGTCTTCTTCGCCGCGTATAGTGAAAGCGGCAAGATTTTAGATTGTAACCACGACTATGTCAGAGCTTACGCCAGTTTTCACCGACCGTTCCTGATGCGAGCTGCGTTCCGCAAGTTCTCCGGTGCGTCTCAACAAGCTCATGCACATTGTGTTAATGCTCTCGCTTTGATCGAAACCGAGCACCTGGCTTCTACTAGCGAGGAATGGGGCGACGTAATCAAAAAGGCTCAGACGGATCATGCGACGGAAATGAAAAACTACCAGCGACAACTGGTGCAAGATGGGCGAGTTCGCGATCCGATGTACGGATATAGTTTGTCAAAAACTCGTGAAGTTATCGACAGTCTCAAGGACGCGGATGGCATCAAACAGCAAATAAAAAAGATTGAAGAACTACGAGAAATTGCGGGTATTGGGTAGTTGTAATCAGTTGGCTCCCTACCGGCACGCACCTAAGAGAACTTGATCGAATGTCGAGACGCTGCAGTGCAGCTTCCGCGAAGAAAAGTTGGCCCCATGGGCGCAGCATTTGAGCAGGCCGCATGGTCAAAGTTATGTAAGATGACAGCTGACATGCTCCTACTGATTGATGCGCGTTTGATACAAACCCCGAAAACAGTGTCCAAATCGAGCTCCCGCAACCACTGACAACGAACGCCCCGCAGCATCAACTGCGGGGCGTTGTTGGTTTTCATCCACCATTTTCATGATCGCACCCAATGCCTTCAACGTTCTACCATGAACTTGGATCACGCGAATGCCCGCAGCAATTATCGGCATGCTAATGGGCCGCTGAAAACAATACCCACCTCCATTTCAGACTACGCCGATTTGGGCGAAAGAACACAATCCAATGCGCGCCCCAGTTTCGACGTCACTTCATCGATCTGCGGTTCTGTCATGATAAAAGGTGGTGCCAAAAGCAAATGGTCGCCCACTTTTCCATCCCGTGTGCCGGGCATTGGATAGCAAATCAGTCCCTCATTGAAGGCGGCTTTCTTCAGGCGATTGGCTACACGATGTGCCGGATCGAACGGGATGCGTGTTTCACGCTCGGCGACAAGCTCGATACCCCAGAAAAGACCACGACCTCTGATGTCACCCACATGTGCATGTTGTCCAAAGTGGCTTTGCAGCGCGGCCTCAAACGTCGCGCCGATCTGGCGAACACGGGGGATCAAGGCATTGTCTTTCATTTCTTGCAGGACCGCGCGCGCGGCCGCAGTTGCGATGGGATGGCCCAGATATGTATGCCCGTGTTGGAAAAAACCAGTGCCACTTGCCACCGCGTCATAGATGCCTCGCGTGCACAGCATTGCGCCAATTGGTTGGTAACCCGCGCCAAGGCCTTTGGCGATGCACAAGATGTCAGGCGCGATCCCGTCTGCGTCGCAGGCAAACATATGTCCGGTGCGCCCCATGCCGCACATAACCTCGTCCAGGATCAGCAAAACGCCGTAACGGTCGCAAATCTCGCGGATGCGTGCAAAGTAGCCCTCCACCGCAGGCACAGCGCCTAGGGTCGCTCCAACAACAGGTTCAGCGAGAAACGCCATGACTTGATCCGGGCCAAGGCGCAGGATTTCATCTTCAAGCTCTTGCGCGGCGCGGGCCCCGTAGGCGGCCAGTGTTTCATCGTCATGCCGTTCGGCATATTCGTAACACGGGCTGATGTGGCTGACATCGATCAGCAGCGGAGAGAACTGCGCGCGTCGCCAAGCATTCCCACCTGCTGCCAGCGCACCAAGGGTGTTGCCATGGTAGCTCTGACGGCGCGCGATCAGGTGACGCCGCTTAGGCTGTCCGTTTTCGATGTGGTATTGCCGGGCCAGCTTAATGGCAGCCTCGACCGCTTCGGATCCGCCTGACACGAAATACACGCGGTCCAGATCACCGGGGGCTTCGGCGATGAGCATGTCGGCCAATTCTTCCGCCGGATCGGTAGTGAAAAAGCCGGTATGAGCAAAGGCCAACTGGTCGGCCTGATCCTTGATCGCCTGCGTCACGCGCGCATTCGAATGCCCCAAACAAGACACTGCTGCGCCGCCTGATCCATCGAAGTAGCGTTTGCCAGTTTGGTCGATCAGATAGCAGCCATCGCCTGATGCGGCGCGGGGCAGATCGCTGTGGCAGTGACGGGGGAAGACGTGTGACATCAGATCAGGTCTCTTTCAAAGGGAGGATGAATTGATAGCTGGAGCGGCGCATGCCGCGCATTTCGTAAAACCGGTGGGCGTCGTGGCGGTTCAAACCGCTGCACAAGCGGAGGTGGTCGCAGCCTTGCGCGATGCCGTGATCGCGGGCCGCCGTGATGAGCGCGGCCCCAATGCCACGGCCACGTTGATCTGCGTCAACGATCAGGTCATCGACAAAAAGCGTGCGGCCCCAATGCAGCGTTTCATTCACCACATAGCCCAGAACGCCCACAATTGTCGTGCCGTGATGGGCTGCAAGCAGGCGATATCCGTCAGCCTGCGCCGCGGCAAAGCGGTCTGCCAAAACCTCATCCGGTAGATCTATACGCAAGCGTTTGAGCAGCGGAATGGCCGCGTTCGGGTCGGTAGGGGGACGGCACTCTAGGCGCATGCGGCGCCAGACGCTTGGCCAAGTTCGGACATCAGTGCCGCGACCGAGGCTGCGTTGTCGCGCCACAGGGTGCCGTCGGCAGCCGTTTGGCTGTTCTCAAACCCCACACGAACATCGCCCCCGAGCCGCGCGGCCTGAACAAGGCAGGCGTGTTCGGTGGGCCCGAAGGCGCAAAGCATCCACGGCGTGCCGGGGTGCAGCCCTTTGATCAAAGGTGCGATTGCCTGCGGATCGCTGACAAGACCATCCGTGTAGCGCCCAAGTACGAAAAGCACGTCGTTCTGACCAGCGTGCACGCGTCCTGTTTTTTGCCAGCTCTGCAAGAGTTTGAGGTCCTCTGCGTCATATAGAATATGTTGTAGCCGCGTTCCTTTGTCGTCCGCCTGCGCATAAAGCCGCGTTGCAAGAACCGGATCGCGGGCCATTTCCCGAACCGCCAAGCTGGCCCATGCTGGATTAAGTTCAGTAAGACAGGCCAGTTGATCGGCCACACTAAACCGCCCCACGGCCTCTGTGGTGATCTGGATATCCATAGCAGGCAGGTCCGAGGCTAGATGCGCCAGTGTTTCACGATATAGGCCAGGGTCGAGCGTATGCGCGCCGCTTTGATCGCGGACGTGCAGGTGAATTGCATCAGCCCCGGCGGCATGGCAGTCGCGGGCGGTTTGCACAACCTCGGGCAGGGTCAGCGGCAAGGCGGCGTGATCGGCCTTGCTCAGGCGCGCACCGTTGGGCGCGACCATGACATAAGCACGTGACATCGCCTATCCGTCCACCAAGCTGCGGCTTCGCATACGTGTGCCGTCGGGGTCAAACGCGGGCCCGATCACGATCCGACCGGGAACCTGCACGCCTGCAATGTCCACGCTGACGGGCGTTGCGTCTGCCAAAACGTGATGCAGATGGCCAAGGGCGATGGGTCGGCCCACGCGGTAGCCAAACGCAGCAGAGCTGGTCTCCCCGACGATCTGACCGTCGTGGTAGATCGGCTCATGTCCCAACGGGGTCGCGTCCACGTCATCCAACAGGATCGTGCACACGCGAGAGGTTTCACCCGCAGCTTTGGCAGCGGCCACAGCATCCGCCCCAAGGTATCCACCGTTTTTGCGCAAGGCAAAGTCGAGACCCACAGCGACTGGCGTGACGTCGCCATCCAACTCATGCCCCATGGCGCAGAACCCTTTTTCAATCCGCATCGCGGTTTGGGCAAACAGGCCCGCAGGCACAGCCCCCGCCGCAGTCATCGCTGCATAGAGGGCAGGCGCGTCGCTGGCCGCGCAGGTGATTTCCCAACCGGCCTCACCCACGTAGGAAAGCCGTGCCGCACGGATGGGAACACCAGCCATCATGAGTGAAGCGTGTTTGAAATAGGCGATATCGTCGATCCCGAAAGCGCCACAAGCGGCGGCAATGCGGGCGGCGTTCGGGCCCATCAGCCCAAGAACCGCGTGATCTTCGGTGCTGTCGCGCAGCGCAACGTCGAACCCTTCGGCGTGCCGCGCAAGCCAGGCCAGATCCCGCACGACCGCATTGGTGCCAACAAAAAGCCGGTAGTGATCGGGCGCAAGGCGCTGGGCTGTCAGATCGGACTCAAACGTGCCGCGTTCGTTCAGCATGGCAGTGTAGATAACCGCCCCGGGCGCCCGGCCCATATGGCCCGCGCAGACATGGCACAGAAAGGCTTCTGCGTCGGAGCCTGTAACCTCGATCTTCCCAAACGGAGAGGCATCAAAGATCGCAGCTGCTTCGTGGGCGGCGCGGACCTCGGCACCGACGGCATCGAACCAGTCGGGTTTGCCAAATGTCATGGCTGGTTCTGCGGTTTTGCCAAAATAGAGTGGACGCTCCCAGCCGTAAACCTGACCCATATGGGCCCTAGCGGTGCGGTACTCTGCGTCCAACGGCAGGCGTCGCAGGTCCCGCGCGGTTTTCAGCTGTCGCCCAGGATAAGCAATCTCATAATGCGTGCCCAGGATTTCAGGGACCCGCGCCATCAGGTGCTCAACGGAGTTGAAAACCGGCGCGAACCGTTTGGCGTCCGCCTCGGACAAATCATAGGCGGTGTGGTCGTGCACAATCGCATGGGCAAGGTTCATTCCAGCGCCCCCACCAGACGCGATCCCGACTGAGTTCATCCCGCAGCCCAAAAACAGCCCCTTCGTCTCTGCCGTCTCGCCGAGCATGAATGCACCATCGGGGGTGAAGCTTTCGGGGCCGTTCAGGAGCATCTTTACCTCGGCGGTTTCCAAGGCAGGTAGACGGTTGAGCGCGTTCATCATCATCGGCTCAAAGTGATCCCAATCCTCTGGCAGCAGACCAAACTCAAAGCTCTCGTCAAGAATGCCGGGCTTGATCGCCTTGCCCATGGGCTCAAAACAGCCCACCAGCAAACCGCCCGAATCGTCCCGAATATAGAGGTGGTTGTCGTGGTCACTGAGCGTGGGCATGTTGCCGGTGATCCCGTCGATGGGCTTCGTCAACAAATAGAAATGCTCGCACGGCCAAAGCGGCACGCGTGCACCTGCCATCTCGCCCAGCTCACGCGACCAAAGCCCACCACACAGCGCGATCGCATCGCATGTTACGGTGCCGGACGTGGTTTCAACCCCGCGCACCCGGCCATTTTCTGTCAAGATTCCAGTCACGCCTGTGTTTTCGAACAATTTCGCGCCCAGTCTCTTTGCGCCTTTCACAAGTGCAGCGCACACGTCAGACGGGCTGACCCGACCATCTGCTGGGGACCAAACGGCCCCCAACACATCATCGGCGTTCATCAGGGGCCAGCGTTCCTTGGCCTCTTCTACGGAAATTTCGGTGGCCTCGACCCCAAAGGCCTGCGCAAGGGCCGCTTGACGGCGCACATGGGTCAGGCGGTCTTGCGTGGTCGCAATCGACAGTGACCCTTCCTGAATCCAGCCCACTGACTGCCCGGTTTCCTGTTCAAGCTGGCCGTACAGGTCCACGGAATACTGGATCATCCGCGTCAGATTGCGCGAATGACGCAATGCGCGCACCTGAGCGGCCGAATGCCATGTCGTGCCGGACGTAAGCTTGTTGCGCTCCAGCAGAATTGCGTCCGTCACACCCAATTTGGCAAGGTGATACAGCGTCGATGCCCCCATGATGCCGCCACCAATGACAACAACAGAGGCATGGGTAGGACACTCTTTGGCCATCCGTCCGATCCTTTTTTACCAAGACACCTCCACGATGACTGAAAATTTCAAGTTGCGTCAACTGCTGCAATAAATAACAAATGTTTTGTATTTTCAAAGGCCGTGAAAGGACGATTTGTTGGATCCGACTCTAAAAAACAAAATAATATCAAATATTAAGGAGATGGTCGAAGATCTCAGCCGACAAATGCGGACGGCTGCGAAGTACATTTTGGACAATGAAGCCGACTTTGGGCTCGACTCAATTCGGAAAACAGCGCGCAAGTCAGGTGTCAGCTCCTACACCCTTGTGCGGCTCGCCCGGCGGCTTGGATTTGGCGGTTTCGACGAGCTGCGTGAACCGTTTCGACATGCGCTTGTTACGCTAAATGGCGCAGCCGTCGGTGACGACTGGAACGAGAAATGGCAGGACGCCGACGCGGGCGTGTTACGGGGGGCTGCGGCCAATTCGATGGCGATTGTTTCCCGGTCTATTGAACGGCAATCCCCTGAACGCATCCGGCAGGTGGCGGAACTTATGATTGCAGCGCCATCGGTCTATGTGACAGCGATGCGCGCAAGTTATGGGCTGGCCTACTACTTTCAATATGTGGGGCGTATGGCGCTCAAATCCCTGCAAATTGTGCCAAGGCAGATGTCATCGGCTATTGATGAGCTGACCGATGCAGGACCAAATGATGTCCTGATCGCGATCACATTCACCCCCTATAGTCATGAAACCATCGAAGCGATGCTGTTCGCAAAATCACGCGGGATGCGATTGGTTGTCTTGTCCGACAGCGAGATTTTGGCCCCGGGTGTCGAAGTCGATCACACGTTGCTGGCATCGACGAATTCGACGCATCACTTTGCGTGCAATGCGGGGGCCATGGCGGTGCTTGAATTGCTTCTGGCGATGCTTGTTGAGATTGGCGGCGCTGAAGCTGCTGAACGAATCGACTCCTACGAAACACTTCGAAAAGGCTACCGCGCCTATTGGTCGGCGAAAAAAAACAATAGTTTTTAGATGACATGCGGGGCTCCGTGCCAAAACATGAGTGGGCACGAGCCGCGTCTTGCTGTCGGCCGTCAAAAAAAAATTCAAACACGGAGGTCACACATGACAATTCAAAAAGTTCTAGCCGGGCTGACGCTTGCTGCGTCTGTTAGCATCGGTTCCGCTGCGACGGCTCAAGACCAACAATTCTTCACCATCGGCACGGGCGGCGTCACGGGTGTTTACTACCCAACTGGTGGCGCGATCTGCCGTCTTGTAAACGCAGGTCGTGCGGATCACGGGCTCCGGTGTTCGGTTGAATCGACCGGCGGCTCGGTGTTCAACACGCGCACGATCCGTCAGGGCGAGCTTGATTTTGGCGTGGTGCAATCCGACGTTCAGGCCGCTGCAATCGCTGGGACAGGCGCGTTCGAAGATGACGGCGCATATCCGGAACTGCGCGCATTGTTTTCGATCCACCCTGAACCAATGCACCTCATGGCCAATGCCGATGCTGGCATTGCATCTGTTGCCGATCTGGCGGGCAAGCGCGTGAACATTGCAAACCCTGGCTCTGGTACGCGGGTGCTGGCCGAGGCGTTGTTGTCCTATCACGATATCGCGGTTGAGGATTTGTCCTTCGCGGCTGAGCTGAGCTCTGCCGAGCAGGCCTCTGCGCTGTGTGATGGCAATATTGATGCCACGATCTGGGCGGCAGGTCTTCCAAACGGTTCCACGCAAGAGGCAACATCGACCTGCGATGTTGTGCTGATCCCAATCGAAGGTGCCCCGCTGGATGCCCTTCTGGGGGATAACCCGGCCTATGCGGGTGCTACTATCCCCGGTGGTCTGTACCCGGGCAACCCTGACGATATCTCGTCCTGGGGGCCACGGGCGACGTTCGTGACCGCGGCAGATACGTCTGACGACATGGTCTATACGGTTGTATCTGCGGTGTTTGAAAACTTCGATAACTTCAAACGCCTGCACCCGGCCTTTGCCAATTTGGTAGAGGAAGAGATGATTTCATCCGGGATCACCGCCGATCTGCACCCAGGCGCAGTGCGCTACTACCGGGAACGCGGCTGGGTCGAATGATCCGCTGATTTGACGCCGGGCCATCCGAACAGGGTTGGGGTGGCCCATTTCACTTTTTCTACAGGGCAAGGGCGGCACCATGAGCGACACAAAAGCGCAAAACGACACGGCAGCAGTCGACGACTTTATCGCCGAAGCTGACACGGGCGCACGCAACCCCAATGGCGCTTTCCCGCGCGGGGTTTTGTGGTTCGTGCCCCTCGCATGGTCTTTGTTCCAGCTTTGGATCGCATCGCCCATACCCTATGAGATCGGCTTTGGCGTCGTGAACAACGCGCAGGCCCGATCCATCCACCTCGCCTTTGCGGTGTTCCTTGCCTTCACCGCATTCCCGACCCTCAAGACCAGCCCCAGGACGTATATCCCGATCCAGGATTGGGTCGTCGCCTTGGTCGGCGCGTTCTGTGCAGGTTATTTGTTTTTGTTCTGGGACGGCCTCGCCGACCGGTCCGGCGCGCCATCATCGCTCGATATCATCGCCGCCGTCGTCGGGATTGCCTTGCTGATGGAGGCCGCACGCCGATCGCTGGGCTTCCCGTTAATGGCCGTTGCGGCCGTTTTCCTCGGCTATGTTTTCTTTGGTTCCTACGCGTGGCTGCCCGACGTGATTCAATGGCGCGGGGCCTCGGTCGAACGCGCGATGAGCCATATGTGGCTGACGACCGAAGGTGTCTTTGGTGTGGCGCTTGGCGTATCGTCTGGCTTCGTGTTTCTGTTCGTTCTGTTCGGTGCGTTGCTGAACCAAGCGGGCGCGGGCAACTACTTTCTGAGTTTGGCCTTTGCCACCCTTGGCCACCTGCGCGGCGGTCCGGCCAAGGCGGCGGTCATCGCCTCTGCAGCGACGGGCCTGATTTCCGGGTCGTCTATTGCGAATGTGGTCACAACTGGCACCTTTACCATCCCGCTGATGAAAAAGGTCGGGTTCTCCCCCGCCAAAGCCGGCGCGATTGAGGTTTCTTCATCGATTAACGGCGTGCTGACGCCCCCAGTTATGGGCGCCGTCGCGTTTTTGATGACCGAATATGTGGGCGTGTCTTATGTGGAGGTCGTCAAGACCGCCATTGTCCCGGCCGCGATTTCCTATGTCGCCTTGGTTTATATCGTCCACCTTGAGGCACTCAAGATGGGCATGACCGGCACCAGCCGGATGAACCCGATCATCTTCCTTTTGCGGGCCGTTCTTGCGATTTGCATCGGTATCATTGCCGCAGGAGGCACGTTGTATGTAGCAGGACTGTTGGTCGGTATGGCCGAAACAGTCCTCGGGGGGGCCTCAACCCTTGTGCTGAGTGGTATGTTCCTTGTGGCCTACGTCTTTGCGGTGCGCTTTGCAGCCCATGGGCCCGATCTGGAACTGTCGGTAGATTCCATGCAGGCGCTGCCACCCACGCGCGAGATTTTCAAATCCGGCATTCACTACCTTCTGCCTATCTTCTTGCTCATGTATTTGCTTATGGTTGAACGCAAGTCGCCAGGATTTTCGGCTTTTTATTCGGCAACCTTCATGCTGCTAATCCTGTTGACGCAAGACGCATTGAAGGCCCATTTCCGGGGCGAGGGGCAATTTGCGCCGCTTCTCAAAGAGGGGCTGTCACAAGTCGGCGAAGGGCTGATCATTGGCGCGCGTAACATGATTGGTCTGGCCTGCGCCATGGCCGTGGCGGGCATCATCGTAGGGTCGGTCACGCTGACGGGGGTTGGTCAGGTGATGGCCGAATTCGTTGAATTTCTGTCAGGCGGCAACCTGATGCTCATGCTGGTCTTTGTGGCACTGATTTCCATCATCCTTGGGATGGGGCTGCCCACGACCGCAAATTACATCGTGGTGTCATCGCTGATGGCCGGTGTGGTCGTAGAGCTTGGCGCACAAAGCGGGCTGATTGTGCCACTGATCGCTGTGCACATGTTTGTTTTCTACTTCGGGATCATGGCGGACGTGACGCCACCTGTGGGTCTGGCCAGTTTTGCCGCCGCGGCGATTTCTGGCGGCGATCCATTGCGCACGGGTTTTCAGGCGTTTTTCTATTCGATCCGGACGGCGCTCTTGCCGTTCCTGTTCATCTTCAACACTGATCTTTTGTTGATTGATGTGGGGCCGGTGCAGGCCATCGCGGTGTTTATCGTGGCTCTTGTGGCGATGCTCGTGTTCGCGGCGGGCACGATGGGTTGGTTTGTCACGCGCTCGCGGCTGTGGGAATCTGCCGTGCTGGTTCTGGTCGCGCTGACGCTCTTCCGACCCGGGTTCTGGCTGGATCAAGTTCAAGCACCGTATGAGAATGTCCCGGCGAGCGAAATCTTTGCTCTCGCCGAAGCCGCGCCGCCGGATGGTGAACTGCGTGTGGGCCTTGAAGGAATGACGCTGGATGGTGATTTTGTGTCGTCTACCTACCTGTTGCCACTGGGTGATCCGGGGGCCGATGGGACCGCACGGCTGGAACAGGCCGCTGGTCTGACCCTTGTGGAACGCGACGGGCAGGTTGTTGTCGATCTGATCAGCTTTGGCGGCAAAGCCGAAGACATGGGGATCGATTTCGATTGGACGGTGACACGTCTGGAAGTCGAAGCAGACCGACTGCCCAAGGAACTGTTCTACATCCCGGCTTTGCTACTTTTGGCGCTCGTCGCCTTGGTGCAGCGCCGCCGCGTGTCCCCCGACCCACAGGAGGAGCTGGCATGACCGGTACTGTCCTCGCCGCTATCGATCTGGCGCATCCAGAGAACCATCACAAGATATTGCACGAGGCCCAAGTCATGGCGGCCCAGCGTGGAGCCTCAATGAGTGTTGTCACCGTCATCCCGGACTTTGGTATGAGCATCGTCGGAACCTATTTCGAAGAAGGTGCGGAACAACGGGCGCTGAAAGACGCCGCCAAAACCCTTCATGAAGCTGTAACCAAAGTGCTGGGGGCGGATGCCGACAAGCAGATTAAACATGTTGTCTGCCATGGTGTCGCGTATGAGCAAATTCTGGCGACGGCCAAAAAGTTTGATGCGGTTCTAATCGTCATGGCGGCGCACCGTCCTGAATTCCGCGATTACCTTCTAGGGCCCAACGCAGCCCGCGTAGTGCGGCATTCGACGTGCTCGGTTCTTGTGCTGCGGGACTAAACCTGTGGCTGGGACGTCTGGCGTAGCGCGTTCAGCAGCCTCGTTCTTGGCATGAAAGTGCAGGACATTCATTTCGTCTTTGTGATCGAAACCGGCTTTACGATGCAGGCGTTTTCCTCGGCGGTCGAAGTGGTCCGTGTTGCGCGCAAGTTAGGCGCATCGAAAGCGCTATCCTATAGTGTTGCGTCCTTGAACGATTGTGCGACTGCCGCTTCAAACGGGATCGAGGTTCTGCCCAACTGCGCAATAAACGAGCTTCCAAAGCAGGCCATTCTCGTGATCGTGTCCGGTGCTGGCGCAGATCGGAACCCAAATCCCGGGTTGATCAAAAGCTTACGCCGTTGGGCGCGTGCAGGTCACGCAATCTGGGCGCTTTCCTCTGGGGTCGTCCGGCTGGCACAGGCCGGATTATTGGATGACTGCAAGGTTTCGGCCCATTGGGAAGACGTCCCGTATCTTAAAGAATACCATCCTCGTGTTGAACTCTCGAACTCACTTTTCCATCTTGCTGGCAAGCATCCCACAAGTTCCGGGGGCGGCGCTGCCGCAGACTTGATGCTCGACTTCATTGGTCAACATACGCATGATGACTTGATCGCAGACGTCGCCGCGCGGTTGATGATCGATGGTGTTAGGGACGGACGTGTCAGACAGCCTGTTCCGGCCGCGCTGCGCTATACGACTCCGAACAGAACCGTATTTGCAGCCCTCCGCATGATGGAGGAGAACCTGTATGAAGTTGTGCCTATTCGCGATATTGCCCGCCATGTCGGGGCATCACAGCGGCAGTTGGAACGGCTGTTCAAAGCAGAGTTCGGAAAGACGCCAAAAGTCGTTTACCTTGATATGCGTTTGGACGAAGCACGACAGGAGGTTCTGGCAGGCCATCGCGCCGTTGTTGATATCGCGACGGATTACGGTTTTGCAGTAGCGACGTTTTCCAAGGCCTATCGCCGAATATTCGGCGCCACTCCAACCGAAGATCGCAACAAGCGTTCTCATTCAATGTCGTGATCCGATGTTGTTGATGTCGATTTAGGCCCGTCGATCATCTTGCGGCAGCGGTAGCTTGGTTTTTACCACCGTGGCGTCCACGCGGTGTAACACGTAAGGGATGCGATATGGCCACCTACGCGCGGATTATTATTATCGGCGGCGGGATTGTCGGTACATCAACGCTCTATCATCTGGCCAAGGCCGGTGAGGCCGACGCTATGCTTCTTGAACGCCGGGATCTGACGGCCGGGGCCACATGGCACGCCGCCGGAAACGTGCATACACAATCCGCTTATGCCAATCTGTCTGCATTACAGGCCTATTCCCTGCGGCTTTATGATGGTCTCGCCAAAGAGGTCGGTCAGGACGTCGGCAGTCACGTGGTCGGTGGCTTCTTTCTCGCGCAAACCAAAGAACGGATGGAAGAGTTCAAACATCTGGCGGGCAAGTTTCGTGGGCTTGGGTTAGACTATGAATTGGTCACACCGTCAGAGATCAAAACAAAATATCCGCTGTTGCACGTCGACGATCTTGTCGGCGGGGCGTGGGATCCGGACGAAGGCTACGTCGATCCCTATTCAGTGACGATGGGCCTTGCAGCAGGCGCGCGCAAATACGGCGGAACGATCCGGCGTAACTCCCAAGTCGACAGCATCAAACGCCTTCCATCAGGGCACTGGCGCCTCACCGCCGGGGAGGAGGTTTTTGAATGCGAGATCATCGTCAACTGCGCGGGGTTTTGGGCGGCGGAAGTGGCGGAAATGGTCGGCACGCGCCTGCCGATCACGAATATGGAGCACCAATACTTGGTGACTGAGGCGATGCCCGAGGTCAAAGCACTTGGGTATGAGTTGCCGATGATCCGTGATTGCGACAGCCAGTACTATTTGCGGCAAGAAGGGCAAGGTCTGCTGCTTGGCCCCTGGGAACAAGACTGTCGGATGGCCTGGCAAGAGACCAAGGGCCGCGCGCCGTGGTCCTTTGGACAAGAATTGTTCGAAGACGACTGGGATCGCCTGGCGGACGGTCTGGCCGCGATTTACAAGCGTATCCCAGCACTGGAACACGCGGGAATCAAACGGGGCGTGAATGGCGCCATAAGCTTTGCCCCAGACGGTCGCCCAATGATCGGACCCATGCCGGGAGTTCCCGGTTTTTTCGTGGCCTGCGGCTTTCTTGGCGGAATTGCGCAGGGCGGCGGGATCGGTCTGGCGATGAGCGAATGGATATTGGAGGGCGAGAGCGCGCTTGATTTGCATTTCATCGACGTCGCCCGTTTTGGCGATTGGGCCACCAAGGAATTCGCCCGCGAACGGACCCATGAAATCCTGCCTCTGCGGTACGAACTAATCTACCCCGCCCTCGAACGCACGACTGGGCGGCCTTTGAAAACGACGCCAATCTACGCTGATCTCATTGCTCAAGGGGCCGTCATGGGGCAAGCCTATGGTTGGGAACGCCCACTTTGGTTCGCACCCGAAGGCGTAGAGCCAAAGGACGCACCTTGCTTTCAACGCCCAAACTGGTGGGAGCATGTTGGAAACGAAGCTAAGTTGATGACGGCAGGCTGTGGCCTGTCCGAAATGTCATCTTACGGCAAGTTTCGGGTGTCTGGCCACGATGCGCAGGCGTTCCTGAACTATGTGGGAAGCGCCAAATGCCCACCCCATGCAGGGAAAGTCGCTCTTTCGCTTTTGTTGAACGCGCGTGGCGGCATCGTCGGTGATATCACGATCGAAAACAGCGGTGACGGAAGTTTCTATTGCGTCGGTGCGACCCTTGGTGTGGCGCTGTATCAACGCTGGATGGAGGGCCATGCGGGCGGTTTCGATGTGCAGATTGACAATATCACTGACCACTACGCGGCTCTCGGCATCGCGGGGCCCAAGTCGCGTGCATTTCTAAACGCGCTCTCCGACGGCGCCTTTGACGACTTCCCATTTATGACGTCCAAAGATGTTGAGATTGGCCGCATCCGCTGTAAGGCGATACGCATCTCGTTCTCAGGCGAACTGGGATGGGAATTGCACTGTCCGATGGTAATTCAAAAGGTGCTCTTTGACGCAATCATGGCGGCAGGTGCGGATCATGGGCTGGTCTTGATGGGAGCGCGCGCGATGGGCATGCTCCGTCTGGAAAAAGGATACCGTAGTTGGGGTTCCGAACTCACCACTGAGGTCACACCGCATGCAGCTGGAATGGGACGATTTTGTTCCACGACGAAGGACTACATCGGCCGTGCAGCTGTTGATGCGCAGCGTAAAGAACCCCCATCCAAACGGTTTGTGACGTTAGAAGTCGATCCTGCTGCGCCACCTTGCTGGGGCACAGAACCAGTATCAAGAGATGGTCAGATGATTGGTTATGTCACATCGGGCGGTATGGGATGGCGCATAGGCAAGATGCTGGCTGTCGCTTGGATTGACGGGACAGGCATCGCACCGGGAGACGCGCTTGAAGTGCAGGTTTTACGGATACTTTACCAGGCAACAGTTGCCGCGGACCCGGTCTATGATCCTAAAAACGAGAGACTCTTCGCGAAAGACTAGGCGCGTTTAACAGAGTATGGCTAACCGGGGACACCCTTTGTGTGACCACTCTACAGATTGGTTTGAGGGCCTGGTACCTTGAAGGCCAACAGAACAAAACCTGACCAGTTTTTTTGCCCAAGATTCATCGATTATTTATTTAAGCTTGTCATCAATTGGTGTGATTGCAAAAGGAGCGCTGATGATGAAAGAAGCCCCAAGAGACAACTTGGTGTGTGAACAAACAGTGCTTCACCGTGCGGGCGCTATTCAGCATGGCGCTGGTTTGATCGTCATTGATCCCAGCACGCAGATGCTCGTGGCTTGTAACGAAAAGCTAAACAAGGCTTATAGCAATCCACAAAATCTTGGTGACGTGTTTCTGCCAAATGACCATCGTACCATTACCAAGGAACTACGATCCGGTAAGCTGGGTGAGCCTCGGTTTTTGCAGCTGCGCGATGGCGAATTTGTCTGGGCCAGCATGTTCGAAGCGGACCAGTATGTCGGCATTGATCTGACCTATGTTGATGAAGACGAGGCGCTGGATGAAAACGCCAATTATTTCTTTGCGAAATGTGTGCAAGAGCTGACGAGCGCACATGAATCTGCGACCACGTCAGACAGCTATGATGCGCCACGATACTTCGATGCGCATGCGCAAGGGGTCCAAAACTTGACGGGTTTTGATCGCACGATGATCTACAGATTTGATCCCGACTGGAACGGTGAAGTGATTGCAGAGGCGCGTTCTGACGCGGAAATACCCAGCTATCTGGGTCTGCGCTTTCCATCAGGTGACATTCCCAAACCAGCCAGAGATTTGTTCCAACTGAACAAGGTACGACAGGTCATGGAAGTGACTGCACCGCTTGAACCTGTCGTTTCCACGGCCCGCGAAGACACGCCCTTTGTCGTGAATCAATCGCGTTCTGCATTTCGCTATACATCGCCCGTCCATCTAGAATACCTCACGAATATGGGGGTGAAGGCAACGCTTGCCATCGCGATCTTTGTCCGGCAGCGGCTATGGGGACTGATCTCTTGCCATCACCTGTCAGGTCGTATGCGGGTTCCCCCTCAAAAACTGACCCTTTGTCATGTCCTTTCCGATCTTGCATCAAACCATGTGGCGCGCTTGCTGGACCGGCAAAGATCACTGGCTGATACATCGGCGCAAGATCTGCTTAGGAAAGTCTCGCAAGCGGCAGAACATGCCGAGACACCAGATGAGCTGGCACAAATTGTCACCGATAATCGCGCAGGTTTTCTCAGGCTTCTGAAAGCTGACGGGATGCAGTTTGAGTCTGAAACAACGAACTGGATACTGGGCGACGTGCCACCGGCCGAATGTCTCACACCAATCGATCAGGCTGCGAAAACGTGGCGAGACATCCATGGCCGCAGTTATATTGCAACGTCTGACTTGCACCGCTTTTGCACGGAGTTGCCGCCCGCTGCTTTGGCCTTTGGTGGTGTGCTACATGCAGCATCCTGGGACAATAAGATGCGGTTCAAGGTTTTCCGAAATGCGATCTGCCAGCGCCAGATTTGGGCGGGTAACCCCAATGCAAAGTCAGACGATCTGGATTTGGCATCCGACGCCATGCACCCACGCAATTCCTTTGCGGCCTATCTGGAAAAAACCAAGGGCTGCTCAGAGGTCTGGGATGAAGGTGTCTTGCAGGCGAGCCGCAGTCTGCAATCAGGTTTACGCAACATTGAAATGTCTTTTCACAAAGCACTGCGCGAACGACAATTGCGCCAGTCAAATGCTGAGATGCGCAATGCGCTAGTGAGTGCCAATCACGAGGCGCATCATGATGAGCTGACAGGGGTCGAAAATCGGCGTGGTTTTGAAAAGCGCCTCGCGGGCCTATTGCCGCGGGCGCAACGGCAAAATGCGATGTGGCTTTGTCACATTGATGTGGACCACTTCAAGCGGATCAATGATACGTTTGGCCATCTCGCAGGTGATGCTGTGCTCAAGCATATTGCCGATTTGCTGCAGGTCGCGGCAAGAGGCAAAGGGCAAGTTGCCCGCATTGGCGGGGATGAATTCGCGCTGATCATGCCGGGCGAGTATTCGGACGAGGATATTCAGGACCTGTGTTGGGGGTTTAACGAGCGCCTGCGCGAGCCATTATTTGTTGGTGGGGCTGAAATAACTGTGTCTTGTACACTTGGCGTGACATCATTTGACATCGGGCAGGAAGATAGCGGCGACATCCTGGCGCGATCAGATATGGCGCTTTACGCAGGAAAGGCACGAGGTCGCGGGGTCTGTGAATTCTTCTCGCCTGATATGGAAGATGAAAGCAAAAACAGACGACATCTTGAAGAGCAAATTGAAACTGCGCTCGCATGCAATGAGTTCGTTCCGTATTTTCAGCCACAAGTGGATGCACAGACGCAGTCGGTGGTCGGTTATGAAGTCCTTGCAAGGTGGCAACATCCAACGCGCGGCATCCTGGCCCCCTGCACCTTTCTCGACACGGCAGAGCGGATGGGTGCAATTGGAGAGATCGACCGGGCAATGCTGCGCAACGCTCTTGATTTGCAGCTGGGGTGGCGCACACAGCATGGTGGGTTGGTGCCGATCTCGGTGAACGTCTCATTTGATCGGCTTCAGTCGAAAGAACTCATCAATGATCTTCACAAGATCGGGGATCGGGCAAAATACGTCACATTAGAGCTTTTGGAGTCCATTGATCTGGACGACGGTGACATGCAAATCTCTGAGACTCTGGATGATCTGCGTAAGACGGGCGTTGGCATTGAGATAGATGACTTTGGCGCTGGTCGCACGTCTATCCTTGCGGTGCTGAAGGTTCAGCCCGACCGGTTTAAGATTGACAAGCGACTGATTGATCCAATCGCAAATGACAAGGCGGCCCGCAATATCGTCAAATCCGTCATCGGAATTGGCCAGACCTTGGGTATTCAAGCGCTTGCGGAGGGCGTTGAAACTGAAGAACAGGTCAAAATTCTCTCTGAACTCGACTGCGACCGCATTCAGGGTTTCTATTTTGGCAAGCCGCAACCAGCTGCCAACGTCGAAAGGACGCATTTTGCAGCTGCTTGAAAAGCCATACCTTGCGGATACAACGAAGCTTAAACCGCCCAGCGTGCGGGCGCGTATTGCTGCCGCAACCCGTTCATTGCATGAAGAATTGCATGAGCATCCTGTTCTGGGTCGATTGATGTCCACTGATCTGGGTGAGGAAGAATACACAAACATTCTGCTGTGCCATCTCGCCTTCTACGAAACGGCAGAGCGTCTCAGGAAACAGTTACAAATCTCGACCGAACTTTCATTAGCGCCAGAGCTGACTTGGTTGAATGATGACTTGCAGGGCGACAAAGATGTTTGTCCATACGAAGGTCTTTCGCTTGAGAACCGCTCCCAAGCAATTGGCATGTTGTACGTTCTCTTTGGGTCTCGGTTTGGTGCGCGGGTCATCCATAAAAATATCAAAATTGCATTGCCCACGCGCCGTCACAAGTTCTTCGGCAATGCGCTCGTACATGATCGCTGGTCTTTCTTGCTATCCATAATCGAAACAGTGAGTACCCAGAAGCAAGAATATTATGACGTGATATATGGCGCAGAAACGACATTTTCCGCATTCGGCGCTGCGATGCTTCCAGCGGACGCCGTCGTCAACACATAGTTTTTGCTAGTACAATACCACCAACAACGGATATTGGCGCAATTGTAAAGCACCGGCCCAAGCAGGTTCAAGATTTGACACACAGCCGTGGCGTAGATCGCGGCATTGAAATGGGTGGAATATCGACCCTTGGTCATTCGATACGTTGCGCGGTGCAGGGAAAACATATCGCCGTGATCGGGACGCTGGCTGGTCCGTGAGCGTTCGACCGAGCCGCCTTTGCAGCGAAAAGTGGCTATTTTCATGGTGTCATGACGGTTCGTATCTGCAAGAGAAACTGTTATCCTGCAGTTCGAAATAAGCCGCTCTTTGCCGCCGCAGGTAGTCTTTGTAGAAGTGCAAAATCAGACGAATGATGGCACAAGTTGAAATTTGAGCACCCCCCGCAACCAAATTATTTTAACCCTACCGCAATGATGACGCATGTTTCGACAATTCATTGTGATTTTTGTATTGTCTTCCCTAAACATGACTGGCCTTCGTTCGCACACGGGGCGCGGATGTTTCTGCACCATATTGGTCGTGCAATGCGCGGGTTAGCTTACGATAGGCCGCTCTGTGCCGGTTCCGTACGTTCATTCCGACAAACACCGGTTGGCTGATCGCTGGCGCGTCTTGCACGATTTGGCAGATGCCCGAAGCCACCAATGCTTGCGCCGAATGCGCCAGCACATAAGCTGATCCCGAAAGTGATGTCAGCAGATCGACCATCGCTGCATTTTGTCCAATCGACAAAGAGACATGCCGAAATTCTGGCAGTAGTGCCGCATGTGCGTGCGCAAAACTGGCCGAGTAATTCGCCAGGATATAGCTTTGCTTGTCGATCTCCTCCAAACTATCGGATTCAGAGGATACCATCACATAATGCACCTCTCCCAATGTCTCAAAGTGAAGATCGGGCTGAATGATTGGGGAATATAGCACGGCAATGTCTTGTTGCCCCGACACCAGATCAGCACAGATCTGGCCGGAATAATCCGCCTCAAACAGAAATGCTGTATCGGGTAAGATATCCCGCAGACGTCCAATCAGCCGTTTGATCTCCAGCCCCACCAAATCATGCTGCAGGCCAATGCGTATGGTGACACCGGTCATTGCCGTATCGCGCGCTGCATTCAGTGCGGTCACCCAATCATGCCGCAAGCTTCGGGCATGTGGTTCAAACCGGAGCCCTTCGGTCGTCAGCGCTGTCCCCGAACGGGAGCGCAGGAAAAGCCTGACGCCAACGATCCGCTCCAGCGTCTTGATCCGGCCCGATACCGTGGATTGTGTGATGCCAAGCCGCTCTGCTGTCTGGTTAAAGCTTTGGGTTTCGCAAAGGTCCAGAAACGTGTCGATCAGTTCAATCTGCATAGCGACGATACTGCCCTAATCGGTATTTTCGATCAATAATGACCGGATCGCCAGATTGAACACCGTCATAACTGCCTCAATACTTCATTTGTTACTGGGAGGGATGTTGATGACAGATACAAAAACAAAAGTAAGGCGCAGCGGTGGCCGTGCCGCCCGCGTCGCACTGCGCAGCGCGCCGTTGGCCGAAGACAAACGGCCTGTGCGAGCGGGTCTGCCGGGCGGCAAGTTCAAACCCCTCAGCGATGCGGAAGTTTTGCGTATTCATCACGCCGCCCTTGATGCGCTGGAACAGATCGGCCTGTCGCAGGCACCGCCGTCCGGCGTCGCAATTTTGACAAGGGCTGGTGCAGTCTTGGGTGATGATGGCCGCATGCGCTTTCCCCGCGCGCTTGTCGAAGACATGCTGGCCAAGGCCGCGCGCAACATCACGCTTTGCGGGCGTGAGGCAAAATATGATCTGCATCTCACAGGATCGAACGTGCACTTTGGTACGGCGGGGGCGGCTGTGCATGTGGTTGACCTTGAAACCAACACATATCGCGACAGTACAGCGCAAGACCTGCACGATGCGGCCAAGATCACCCATGCGCTTGATAATGTGCACTTCTTTCAGCGTGCGTTGGTTGCGCGGGACGTCTCAGATAACCTCGAAATGGATCTGAACACGATTTACGCCTGTTGTGCCGGCACGACCAAACATATCGGCACGTCCTTTGACGATCCCGGTCACGTTGGCCCCGGCGTAGAACTGCTGCACCGTATTGCAGGGGGAGAAGCCGCTTGGCGCGCGCGTCCTTTCGTGTCGAACACAAATTGCTTTGTTGTACCCCCCATGAAGTTTGCAGAGGAAAGCTGCCGTGCGATGGAGCTTTGCATCGCTGCCGGGATGCCCGTTCTCTTGTTGTCGGCTGGCCAAGCGGGGGCGACGGCCCCAGCGCCCATTGCGCTCGCGATTGTGCAGGCGGTGGCAGAATGCCTCGCAGGTGTTGTTTATGTGAACGCTATTGCGCCCGGCCATCCGGCGGTCTTTGGCACATGGCCATTTGTATCTGACCTGCGGACGGGGGCTATGTCAGGTGGCTCTGCAGAGCAGGCTTTGTTGACAGCGGGCTGTGCCCAGATGCACCGTTTCTACGATATTCCGGGCGGGGCGGCTGCCGGGATATCGGATGCCAAACTGCCTGATATGCAGGCGGGTTGGGAAACCGGGATCACAAATGTGCTGGCGGGCTTGTCTGGCCTCAACATGGCTTACGAGGCTGTTGGCATGCATGCGTCGCTTTTGGGCTTTTGCATGGAATCGCTGGTCTTGGGCGACGATGTCATCGGTCAGGTGTTGCGCACCGTACGCGGAATCGACGTGACCGAGGACAGCACATCAATTGAAGCGATGAAAGCGGTCTGCCTGGGTGGCCCCGGTCACTATCTTGGCTCTGACCAAACCCTGAAGTTGATGCAAACGGAATATATCTACCCGACCTTAGGCAATCGGATGAGTCCAAAGGAATGGAATGAGGCTGATCGCCCAATGTTGTTGGATGAAGCGATCAAGCGAAAGAACGAAATCCTCGACAAGGCGCAGATTAAGTTTGATCCTGAATTTGATGCGGCGATCCGCAAGGATTACAATATCTACTTCGAATAGGAATACCCCATGCACTACGGATATATCGGCCAAGGCAATCTGGGGGCGAATTGTGCGGCCTGTCTGTTGCGCGCGGGCATGGATGTAACGGTCACCGATATCAACAAAGAGGCGGCGGCAGAAGCAATCGCCTTAGGTGCCAAATGGGCAGACAGCCAGGCGGAATTGGCCGCCAGCGTTGATCATGTGATCACTTGCCTGCCATCGCCCGCTGTGTCCAAAGTCGTATCTGCTGAAATGCTTCCTGCCATGCGCGCAGATGCCCATTGGATCGAGATGTCGACCTTGGGCAGGGAAGAGGTGCTGGCATTTGCCAAAACGGCCTCCATACATGACGTGCGCATGATGGAACTGCCTGTCACTGGTGGTGTCCACCTTGCTGCGCAAGGTAACATCACGATGTTGGCAGGAGGCGATAAGGATATGTTTGACATGCATCTGCCCGCACTTCAGGCGATGGGTAATCAGGTGTTTCACATGGGTCCGCTGGGGTCCGCATCCATCATCAAAGTGATCACCAACATGCTGGCTTTCATCCACCTGAAAGCTTGCGGCGAAGCTTTGATGCTGGCCAAACGTGGTGGGCTTGATCTGGGCCAGGCGTGGCATGCGATCAAAGCGTCATCGGGCACGTCCTTTGTCCATGAAACCGAGGGCGCGCTAGTCTTGAACGGGTCATATGACGTGGCGTTCAATATTGATCTGGCGCTGAAGGACCTTGGTTTTGCGATGGGCTTCGGGCGGGAATTCGAAGTGCCACTGGAACTGGCCGCCGTGACTGAGCAGACTTATTTGGCCGCACGCGCTGCCTATGGTGGCGATGCGGAGTCGCCAATGATCGTAAAGCTGCTTGAGGATTTGCTGGATACTGATCTGCGGGCAGAAGGTTTCCCTGCGCGGCTGACCTAGGCCCTGTTGACCGAGGCTTGGGCAAAGAACGGCAGCCAAGCGTCCAGCACCTTCTCAGGATGCTGTTCTGTCAAGTAGTGCCCGCCGGGCAACGCCCATCCACGCACATCTGCCGCACGTTCTTTCCAAAGTGCCAGACAATCAAAGTGCGCTTCAATTGCGCCGTCTTTGCCCCAAAGGGCAAGCAAAGGCATAGCCAGCTTTGATGGGTCCGCATCGTCGTGCGCGATGTCAATTGTGGCGGCGGCACGGTAATCCTCACATGCACCATGAATCGTATCCGGTTTCGCGAAATAGGTCAGATACTCATCCAGCGCTTGCTGCACGAATGGCGATAAACCAGCCTTACCCGCCCCGCATTTGCTCAGCCAATAAAACGCAGGGTCCGCACCGATCAGACGTTCGGGAAACGGATGCGGCAAGGTTAGCCAATACCAATGCCAATAGGTATGGGCAAAGCCGCTGTCAGCCTCGCGGTACATCTCGCGGGTTGGGGCGATATCGAGGGTAGAGAGGGCAATCACCCGCTCAGGGTGATCTGCCGCCAGCCGATGCGCCACGCGCGCGCCGCGGTCATGCGCGCCGACCAGAAAACGGTCATGACCCAATTGATCCAGAAGGGCCAAGACATCCTGAGCCATGGCCCGTTTGGAATATGGACCATGCTTTGCATCCGTCTCTGGCTTGAATGATCGGCCATAGCCGCGCAAATCAGGGCAGATCACCTGATAGTGTTGCGCCAAAACCGGGGCCACGGCATGCCACATGGCAGAGGTTTGTGGATAGCCATGTAACAACACAAGCGGTGGTCCATCCCCGGCGATCCGGTAAAAGACGCGGCCTTCGACGGTGTCTAGGTAGCGCTCCTCGAACCCATCGAAGAATGAGGCGGCGACCGTCGCAGATGCAGCGACGGGATGCATCAGGTGAAAATACGCTGCCAGGACGACTGTATTTCGCCATATTGCTTTGCCTGATAGGCAACCAGGACGACTTCGTTTTCATAAAGCGCCATTGCTGCAGAAGATCCGTCATCAAAGGCACCTTCAAAACAGACAAGCTGCGCTTTTTCTTCGCCGCGTACCATTTTGGCGTGGGCTTTGCGGAATGTATCGACCTGAGACTTCCAGATTGTTTGTAGTGCTTTGAAATTGCCCGCGGTTGAGACGATCTTGCCGTCGCGTATATGCAAGACAGACAGGAACGCCGTCGCATTCGTGCTCAGGAATTTCTCCATCGGGGGTTTGGGGATGACTTCCATCGTCACACCCCAAAGCTCTGTCAGCCCGGTGGCAGAGATCCCGCGTTCACCGCCTTTGCCAAAGGGTTCGGGTGGCAAGCTGCGCACCGTCAGGCGATCAGCTGTACCGCAGAGTTCTTGCAAAAGATCGAACGCAGCCTGCACGCCGTCAGGGTCGTCGCGTGAAATCACCTGCCCGATGATGTCAGCATCCTTGGCCGGTGTTACGCTGGCGATGCCGCGCAAACGGCGCCCGGCGGCAACAATTGTGACGGTGGTATCACCACAGACAAATGCCAAAGACCGCTCCAGAACAGTGTCATCCACTTCGCGCAGGATAGCAGTCAGCGGTTCAGGGTCGCGGCCTACGGAAATAAGGCGCGCGCCAGTTTGATCGATGCTGTCGGGGGCTGTCAGCATCGCGATCTTTTGTGCCAAAGCGGTTTGTTCGCTCATTCGCCTGTTTCCAGCTTTCCGTTACTTCTTTTCATTCGTTGCCACTGATGCGGTCAAGACACGCGCCTGCATCAGCAACAAAGGCGTCAGCGTCTAATTCCGCACTACAAATACAACACAGCACATCGTTGGGCTCCTGTTGCGCGCGCAGGAACACGCGCAATTGCGATGGGCTGGTGACAGAGGCCATATCGCTTGGTTTATCAGCCAAAACGGGTGTTCCGTCTGCACTTAACAAAACCGCAGCTTCGGCGCAGAGCGCATCGAGCGCCTCGCGTCGCAAATTTGAACCGGAGTCAGTTACAAGGATCATCTTTGTGGACAGGTCTGCAAAGGCCAGTGCGGTGCAGCCCTCGAACTTTTCCAGCAGTGCATCCAACTCATCAACTACCATTAGCCGCCCGCATTTGAACTATGTCGTGATATGACTACGGCAATTGCGCGTCTTGTGAAAGACCTGCAAACGCCGTTTGGCGTCAAGACGAACGCAAAACAGGGTCAGCGATGGATGCAGATGGATCTTCAGGGGTTTCGATGCGCGTGCGTTCGCGGGCAGGCCGTACGGCGTCAGGTGAGCGTTGTATGCGGCGCGGGCTGACAGTTTTGGCAACCGGTTGGGGAATATCGCTTAAGCTATCGACGTTATAAAGCGGCAGTTCCGTGCGGGCCGTTAGCGCGGTTAGTTTTTCAATCACGTCAATCAGATGTGATGTAAATGGTCCGGCACCGCTGCGTTCCCACTTATCATAATCATCACCAGCCTGGATCGCCTGCAAGAGAGATACCGGAAATATTCCGCCGAACTGTCCTTGGGTTTCGCGGGTCACGCGTTTGACAACGCGGTTGCGGTCCTTCTCGTTGGTCAGCTTGTCAAAGCGCGTGATCAACAAAGTTGAATTCTCGCGCACAGCTTGGGGCATATCATCCCAGACAGCGGCTTCGGATTGGCGCCAGGCCTGCGTGGCATGTGTGCACCAGATCACGGCGTCAACCTCCGGCAGCATACGTTCCCATACGGCGGGTGACATGTTGGGGTCAGAAATACCGGGAAAGTCGATCAGGTCACAGACCTCCAGAATATCGCATTCAAGAAACAGGCGGATGTTGCGGGTCTGCTCAACCGGGATACCTTCAAGGTTTTCGATATCGACAGGTTCTGTCGTACCATCAACATCAACGCGGTAAGGCGCACGGGTGCCGTTTGAAATCCAGACCGGTGACAAACGGGTCGCTGTCACTTTTTCAGGCAATGGGCGTTGGCCCATCAAAAGGTTGGACAATGTGCTTTTGCCCGCGCTGAACTCGCCCATCAGGGCGATACGTGGTTTGCGGCGTGCGCTTGATGTTGGTTCAACTACACTCATTTATCCATTCCCACCGCTAGTACTGGTTCGCCATCGCTCAGCTCTTCAAAGATATAATCAAAAAGCTCATCGCGTTCTTGCTGGGCAGTAATACCGAAAATATCTTCCAAATCGTCAATGGCGATCTCTGATTTACTGCTGATATCTTCAAGAATGGCGCGCTGCTCTGCGTGGAATTCACGCAGCTCTGTCTGGGCGCGGGCGCGGATATCATCAGCTTGACGGACCTTGAGTTCGTCAACAATCGGTGCTGTTTCCGCCTCGATCAGATCATAGAAACCGCTTGCGAAGGCACGATAGCCTTTGCGGCGCTTCCACCAGCCTTTCCACCAGGATGTCTGCAGGTCCAGTGCGATTGTCTGGCCAAGTGAAACAGGTGCGGGCACTTCAGGCGCGGCAGGGGCGGCGATGGTAAAGTTTTCAACATCCACGCCAAAGGCAGAGCGGTATGTATTCGCCAGATCACCGGCGGCCGTGCCATAGACCTCTTGGCAGGCTGCCGTCACATTGCGGCGCATCACCTGATAGCTGGTGCGCAACAACATGCGCAGGCCATCGGGGCTGTATTGCCAAATCTCTTCTTCGCCGTTGGTTTCCAAATGCTGCAACAAGGATTCCAATGCGCGATCAAGGAAGCGTTTGTGCGATTGATCAACGCGTGATCCAAATTGTTGGAAGGCGATATCAAGACGCTCATCAAGTGTTTTTAGGCTTTCTGCTTCCAACTCATGCAGATGCGCTGACAGTTTATCAGCGGACATCACATCGACTGTGTCACCATCCAAACGCATGGAGACGACCGCATTTGATGCGCGTACACCACCGACAAGGTTCAAGGCACGCTTGCGGGACGCTGCCAGAATTTCCGCGCCGGGGCCTTCCGCGATACGTTCGGACAGGGCGCGATACAGTTCAGGGACGCCAGACAGATGCCAGACCAGTTCTTGTGTGCCCATGCCCGCAGTTTCAGCGCTTAGCGCGGCCTCGGCCCAGTTGAACATCGCCTCAGCACTGTCGGCGACGATATCGTCGAGATCTTCGGACAAGGCAATATTAGCCCAATAGGCGCTGCCGAAAATGACCTGCGGATTTTCAGGGCCGTTATTGTCAGCCAGCGTTTGCAGGATGCTATCGCGAATTTCGGGAACCTGTTCGCCCGGGTTCGACAATTCGTCGATGCGGTTGACAAAGATCACGACTTCACGCGCCTTCACGTTCGAAATCAGGCGGATCAGGCCCATATCCATTGAGCTGAGCGCCTGATGCGCCGACAGAACAACCACGCAGATGCGGCTGTCACGTAGCGCGTTGATCGTGATCTGCTCGCGCATCATGAACGTGTCATTCACGCCGGGCGTATCACGCAGGCAAAGCGGCATCGGGATTTTGTCGGCTGACAGATATAGGTCGGCGGATTTGGTGATATCGGCGAATTGACCTTGCTGGTCTTCCTCTTCCATATCTTCAAAATCGTCGCCCATGCAGACGTAGCGCTGGACCAACTCATCGCTCAGTTCAGCGTAGTTGTGTTTCTGCCCAAGCAACAATTCAAACTTGCGGCCGAGGCGCTGTTTCGTCTTTTCGCGCATCTCGGCGATTTGTAGCCGCACCTTTTCCAACTCATCATCGGCGCCCGCTCGTTCAGACAGTTCGCCGATTCGGCCACCATTCTCCACCAAATGGTCCCATTCGCCTTGGCTGAAGAACTGAAATGTCGCTGTTGGGGCATCGTCGGGCAGCGGCGCGTTGAGGTGAAGCGACGTCACAACAGAGGTCCATGGGTTCACATCCGCAGGCAGCAGATCAGGACGCCCGACCATCGCGTTCACCAGCGATGTCTTGCCCGATTTGATCTGACCAATCATCGTAATGCTGGGTTCGAACGCACGTAACTGCTTGATAAGTCTGGATGCTTTTTTCTCAGCATCTTGTCCACCAAGTTTCACGACATCAGCAAGAGTTGCCTCTAAATCGACGACTTCATCATGAAAAGTGTCCAGCTTTTCCAAACCAAGTCGCATGAAGGGCAGCTGCTTGGGGGGGACGGCCAAACCATCCTCATTTGCGACCTCTTCCATCTTCATCTTAACTTGTCCTCAGCAAATTCTTCGCACCAGCATTAACACCTGTTTCAAGTGCAGCCAAATAGCAAGAATAACACCATCTTTATTGCCATAACGGAAACAGACCAGCACGGCAAAAATATGGCGTATTCGCTAAAATTTCTACAAGAGTAACGGCACGTTATGCCGCCAGGTCTACCTGCAGCTCTCGCTTTATCTGGAGCATAAGGCTCACCGCTTCAAGTGCGACATCGTCGCTCTTTTCCATTTGCATCAGTTGTACCATATCTGCTGCATCAAATGCAGTGTCGCGCATGCGCTGCAATGATTGGTCGGCATCGTCACCGTTTTCGTTCAGGTAGTCGCACAGCCATTGAATATGATCAGATGTCATGGAAATCACTTCCGCAGGTCCATCGTCTCCCTGTTCCTCCAACACCGCCGAAAGTTCTGCACCCCGATCCTCGATATAGGTGATCACATGGGTGTAGGCGTCGCGCGTCGCAGGTTTCAGCGCCGGCACTACCTTTTTCTGTGCTGCCGCGGTATCTGGTTTTGCGGCTGCATCGCGGGAGATGTTTTTGCGCGCCGCAAGTTCGCGTAGACGCGAAATCGCGTCTTGAGCGGCGGGTTTGGCCTCTGCCGGTGTTTCCGGCTCTGCCGGGGCTGGGGCGGGTGTCTCTTTTGCTGCAGGCTCTTCTTGTTTGACAGCCACTTCTGGAGCGGGCTTTGGTGGGATCGCCTCTTGAGGTTCAGGTGCCTTGGGGGCGGTTTGCTTGGGCGCTTGTGCCAAGATGTCAGCATGTTGGTGCAACAGCACATCAGCCATATCCACTGCTGACTGACGCCCGCGTTCCACCTGCTTCAACACGGCAGAGATAAGCGCAGACCCACCGCTGTCGCGCATTGCCACTTTATCGACGGTGCCGTCAGCGCGACGTGCTGTGATGGCTTGGGTCGTGGCAATAGGCAGCACTTCGGCAAAGTCATCCTTTGCAGCCAGCTTGACCGCACCAACGGTCGTTTCCAGCATACCTTCAGTCTTGAGGAAATCCGCGCGCGTGATCATGCAGAAGGCGTGATCCTTGGTCAGATCAGGCATTGTGCTCCAAATCCGTTGCTCGGTGTCGTTAAAACCGCGGGTTGCCCATAGGGTCACGTCGCAGCGTTTAGCGGCCCATTGCGACGCGCGATGCACGGCATTGGGATCATTGGGTGCAACGACTTCAAGAACCGAAATTTTACGCAATGCGGGTAGTGGCATTCGCATTTCCACAAAAACCGGCGACAGGGCCGCAATCTCTGTCACATCGACATGATCCAATGCGGTCTTTGATCCATCAGGCAATGTACAGACAGATTTTTCAGCTGCGCCATATGACACTTGCAGTGTCGGCAGTCGCAAACCTTGCGGGATGACATCATGGCCAACCAGCAGATTCAGCAGCGTGGATTTCCCTGAAGCGGGCATACCCAATAAGCCCAGACGTACGGGTTTTTGCAGGCGCGCCAAAAGCTGTTCCGCTTTCGGCTGTACAGAATCAGGAAGCAGGCCGCTTTGAACGGCCTGCTCAAGATCCGTCTGGACCCGGTTCCCCAGCGATTGATTCGACATCACTTACCTCCGGCGGCAATCTTAGCCGGCGGCTCAGCCGCATCAACCTCCTCTGTCATTTCAATGTCATCGTTCAGCTCAATTTTCTGGAGCGGCTTGACCTCTTTGATCATCGTAGGCTCCGATGTATTGGCTGCAGCGGGTGCTATTGGCTCAAGCTTTTCAGCAGGATCATCGACTTTTTCAGGCGTTTTTTCCTTTTCAGGTGCCTTTTCCACATCGTCCAGCTCGACCACACGGGTCACGTTCGCCGTTGGCGCATCAACATGGCCAATTGGTTTCGCGCGGATCGCGCGGATAACCGGCTTGTTGTGGTTCAACTTGATCACCGAAAATGTGCAGTTGTCCTGATCGGGATCAGCCAGCGTTTCAATCGCCTCAAGCAGATAGCCCGCAATTTCCGCTGCTTTCTTGCGGCGGTAACGGTGCAGAATCTTTTGGATTTTGGGATCTTCCAAATATTGCAAACCATCACTGGAGACGACAACGATATCGCCAACCTGCAATTCAAACGGTGTCTTGGGGCAATCCGACTTGGCCACACGATCGCCCAGGATCACAGAGGTCAGGCAGTTGCGGTCAGGGTGGTTCCGGCCTGCTTCTTCATCAAGCAAACCCTGTTTCACCATGAAATCAATCTGCGGTGCCATGGAGTGATCTTCGTTCAGCTGCTTCATCGTACCGGCGCGGTAATGATAAAGCGGGCTGTCACCGATCGACATCCAATACATCCGATTTTCAACCAAAACGACAGACACAAGTGTCGCGCCCATGCCGCGGGTTTCGGGGTGCGATTTGACGTGATCGCGAACATAGCGGTTTGCGTTTGACGCAGACTCAGTCAGGAAACGTGGAATTTCGTTCTCATAGTCGGCGAAATTCGCGCTTTCGAACTTGAGTTCGCTAAAGACTTCTGTGACGACAATTTTACTTGCAACGTCACCAGCGGCATGGCCGCCCATTCCGTCAGCAAGCACGACAACGCCACTATCTGCCCCAAAGGGAAAATCAGCGACAATGGCGTCCTCTTGATAGTCACGCCCGCCCTGACAGATCGCAGATGCGACGTCAAAACGTGGTTCAGGCGATCGCCACATCTTCGTCCTCCTCGGTCGTACCGTCCGACCAGTTGAATGACTTGCCGCAAAGCGCTGCAAAGCGCAAAACAGTTTCACCGATGCGGATGCTATCACCGGACTTCAGCGTTTCATTGCTGATCAGCGGTTTGTCGTTCAGACGCACAATGTTCGATTTGCCGCCATGACCAAGCAAGAACTCCTTGGTATCGGCATCAAAGACAATTGCTGCATGGTTGGTACGCGAGATCGAATTGTCGCCGAAATCAAGCTGAACCGCCTGATCTTCGCCGCGCCCAATCTGTGACATGCCGGCCAGCAAAGGAAAGCTTTCGCCGCGTCCGGGACCTTCTGCGACAACAAGCCAGCCAACAGGGAACTTCACGCTCCGTGTCGGTGCTGCCTTTGGGGCATCATTGAAAAGATCCACCACATCACCGTCAGATTTATCAAACCCGATCAAGCGCGTTTTTGTACGACGCGACCGTGCCGGAGACCGTGCTGCTGCGGCAGACGCCACTGCGTGTTCGGCAGCCGGTGCTGCAGGCGTTGCTGTTGGTTCTGGCAAGGCGGACGCTGTTCCGTCATCTTCCAAATCCCAGATATTAACGGCAGCCGCCTCTGTCGGTTTTGGCTCAGCGCTGGCGCTTACGATCCGCACTTCTTTGGTCAAGACGTCGCTTGGCGTTGGTTGTTCATCCAACGGCACGGTTTCGTCGACCATCGATCCGATCGTGTCACGATAGGATTGCTCAAGAGAGTCCATCGGCGGCGCTGTCCGCGGCGGTTCTTCATTGCGTTTTTTACCAAGCAGATCACGAATGAATTTCATCTTAGCTACCTTCCTATTTACATAACGCCAGCCGCCCAACCGGGGCGTACTATACTATGTTACTCTGTAGTGCCCGTTGAGGCGAGTGATGCAACCCAAAGGCTGCCATCGCGTTGCACGGCAAACATAAACTGTTCCGTGCCGTTTTCGAATTCCCGCTGAAAAAGTGAAGCCAGCGAATCGCGTTGATCAATAACTTCGCCTGTCGGGATGTAAGATGTAATAACGTCGCCTACTTCCAAACCACCGGTTTGTGCAGTGTCCAGCGCAGCGATCGATGTGCTCCAGCCTGAACCGGCATAGACGGTTTCAAAACGTGTTCCATCATTAAGCGTGGCGCTTTGGACAACTGGCAAGATCCAGTTTTCTTGCGCAGCGCGACCGGATGACGGGTTCAAGGTGCCGAAAGTCACAGGGATTGTCGGCGAATCACCGAATGTATCGGCTTGTTCACGCAACACGGCCGGAATATCGGCAATCGCATCAATGGCAACTCCATTGACGCCTGTAATCACCAGACCTGGCTCTACCCAAAGTGGGGAAACTGGGCCTGCTGAGGCAATGATGTTTGAGTCGGCGCCAGCAGCGGTGAAGGGCAGCTGAACGCTCCACTCAACGACAACGGGCGGCGGTGCCAGTTCATTTCCGGGTGTCACAGCGGCAATTTCAACTTCAGGGCCGTTACCGATGGCTTCGACAGTCTCTGGTGTCGAAGGCAAATCAACTTCGGCACCCTGTGATGACGCAACCGGGCGGTTCGCAGATCCTTCAGGCAAAGCCGCACCTGTAGCTGGCTCTTCGCTGACAGGACGAGGGGTCTCAACCGGCTCTGGCAGTGGTTCGGCCTCGGGAACAAGCGCCAGTTCGACAGCACCAGGACGCGATGCCGGGCGCACCGTTGGCGTCGCTGCATCTGCGGCGTCAGGGCCCTCTACCACAGAAGGTGGCACCACAGTGTTTTGTGCGGCAATCGCGGATGGATCCCCAGAAATCTGCGGTGTTTCCGTATTCGCCAATTCCGCGGCCAATTCTTCTGCAACGGTTGGGGTCGCAGGTTCTGTAACAACGACTTCTTCTTCAGTAGCAGGCGCTTCGGTCACGGTTTCTGCAACCGTCGGTTCAGGGGCGGGTGCAGGCGTCGTCAGGAACGACGGCAGCTCGGCCTGAACTGGTGTTTCTTCAACAACCGGGGTGTCGTCACCACCGGTTGATGTCAAGACACCAACACCGATAAGCAAGGCAACCGCTGCGGCTGAACCAAGCAGCAAGGGCATTTTTGATTTCTGCTCTTTGGCAGCGACGGGTGCCGCTTTAGATGTGTCTGCCCCACTTTCCGTGGCAACGGCCCCACCCACGTTCAGCGTTGTCACGTTGCCATAGGTGCCGTCCATCATCTCGATCCAGTCTTTCGCAGACTGAACACGATCTTTGGGCAGCACGGCCAGGGCCTTGTCCATCGCTTCAAGGAATTCAGGCTCATAGTCGTCGAAACGGCCAGCCAGCGGCTGATATGGATCGGGCTCACCAGAGGCGATTGCAGCTAGGCGTGCTTGCGAGTTGGGCGGTACGTCACCGTTGATCAGATGATAAAACGACGCTGCCAATGCATAAAGGTCACTGCTAGGGCTTTGCTCGGACCCGGCGATATAGAATTCCTGTGGTGAGTATCCGTCCTTAACAACGCGCAACGCTGATAGAACGCGACTTTGCTTGGTGGCCTCTTCGCGAGCGGCACCAAAATCGATCAAAACCGGGTGGAAGTCTTTGTTGATCAGAATGTTATCCGGCGAGATGTCGCGATGCAGAATGCCCTGATCGTGGATAAAGCTGACAGCACCAAGGACCTCTTTCAGGATCGACTTGATCTGCACAGGTGTCAGGTCATTGTTGGGATCTTCGATCGTATCCAGCAGATCGCGACCCGTCACAAAGTCGAGCGCCATATAAGCTGTTTCGTTGTCTTCGAATACCTGGTGCACACCAACAATATTTGGGTGATCCAGCTTGGATAGACTGCGCGCCTCTTGCACAAACAGGCGAACGATGGACTTCAGCTCGTTCTGGTGCGCACGCGAACGGGCTTGCACCACGTAGCGGCTGCGACGGCAGAACGCGCCGGGGAAGCATTCTTTGATGACAACCTTACGATCCAAGCTGTCGCGGGCAAGATAGGTAATGCCGAAGCCACCCGCATTCAGAAAGCTCTCAATCGTATACTGGCCGTGCATCAGTTTGGTGCCCGGCTTCAGCTCATCAACGAAGCTGTCCTTATCGGTTGCATCTTCTTTCTCTTGCGGCTTAGCCATCTGTCTATCCAGCTTTCAAAAATCACTCATCATTGGTCGTATGACCTCAGACTTCTAGTTCTCATTCAAATTAGGCCAAAAAGTGACGCTAACTTGTTGTTTAGTGGTTCTTAATCTTTGCGTTTATTGCGGATTACACACATTAAGTGAAACAGTGACCGGCGGAAAATCGCCGATTTTGCTCAATTTTAACTGAAAACACGTCGCTTTGTGTTCCGCCTGTGTCTTAGCAGCAAATGAGGCAGATTTCTTAGGGAAATAGCCGAAAATCGTAATCATGATTAAAATTTCTGCATTTTTGATACGATTCTGTGCCGCATCCACGCAATCTTGCACCGAAACGTGTTTCCAATGCGCCCGATTCTCTGACCACTGTTGAAAGAAGACGTAAAGCGCACAAGGCCGAAACCCCGCTTGTGGCAGCTTTCGCAAAGGTGCAGCATCACGTGCAGAGCGGAGGCATGAAATAATGGTGCGTGTATTTATCAACGGCTTTGGCCGGATCGGTCGGACAATGTTGCGGATACATGCATCAGGCGCTTGGCCTGAGGTCACAATCGTCGGCATTAACGATATCGCTGACCCAGCCCTCTGCGCGCATCTCTTCGAATATGACAGTGTTTTTGGCCCCTTTGATGGTGACGTCGCCTATGCTGAGGGCGGGCTTCACATTGATGGAAAGGCGATACAATGGACACAGACTGACGATATATCGACGCTTGACCTGTCAAACATCGATATCGTTCTCGAATGTACAGGCAAGGCCAACAGCCGCGATATCGCCGCGCGCGGCCTCCTTGCCGGTGCAGGGCGGGTCTTAATCTCGGGGCCGTCAGACGCGGCAGACCTTACGGTGGTTCTGGGTGCCAATGACGATCTTCTCAAGGATCAGCCGATTGTGTCGAACGCATCTTGCACCACCAATGCGCTGGCACCGCTGGTCAAGTTGATTGATGAAACATGGGGGCTGCAAACGGGGTGGATGACAACGATCCACTGCTACACCGGCAGCCAGCCCAGTATTGATGCGCCGCGGGGTGACATGTTGCGCAGCCGGGCGGCGGCACTGTCGATGGTGCCGACAACAACCTCGGCACAGCGGCTATTGAACGAAGTGCTACCGGATATCGCGGGCCGGATCGAAGCCGCAGCCTTGCGCGTACCCGTTGCATCAGTGTCGGCGGTGGATTTGTCCGTCACGCTTGATACCGCCGTGACACTCAAGGATGTCCATGCTTTGTTGCGTGCGCAATCCGGCGTCATCGGCTGGACCGACAAACCGCTGGTGTCGACCGACCTGCGCGCGCGATCGGAAAGCCTGATCGTGTCATTGCCGGAAACGCGGGTTACGCAGGGCGGCCTCGTCCGGGTCTTTGGTTGGTATGATAATGAATGGGGCTTTTCGTGTCGGATGCTTGATGTGGCGCGCATGATGACACAATCCCGATCATAGACGTCTGAAAGGGCCGTTGCGGTGGGGGCCGCCATGCGTTCAAGCACGTGTGAACCTTATGTCCCTTGTGAGAAACACCAAGTTGGCCTAGTTTTTACATGGGGCGGTCGGGAGTGAGGACTTGATATGTTTGGAAAATTCTTGCGCAGTGGGGCCGCAATACCCTTAGCGTTGCTTGCGGCACCGCTTAGTGCTTTTGGCACAACCTACGGAAACGAAGCCTGTAACAACGATACCAGTTATCTTGAAGAAAATGGTATCGTCTGTACCGCCGTTTTTTCGGATACGAACGTTTGGGACTTTCTCAATAACCTGCAACGCAGGATTACATTTGATGAACTCGTGGCGCTGAACCCGCTCCTTGAAATTGAAGGTTATGACACCGTATTGATTGGGATCACTTTCGTGCGGGTGCAGTAGGCGCTACACTTCGACCACGCGCGGCAATTACGTGCGTTTTTGCACATGGTCTCCATCACCATCCTGCAGCGTTATGGTCTTTCCCTTCTGCGCTGATAGCATTACTTTCGGGTGATAAAACAAAGGCCACCCCATGTCCGCAATCGTATCCGTCAATAACCTGCGTAAAGCTTACGCGGGGGGCTTTGAGGCTCTGAAATCTGTAAATCTCGACATCGAAGAAGGTGAGATCCTTGCACTGCTTGGCCCCAATGGCGCAGGTAAGACGACCCTGATTTCAACGATTTGCGGGATTACGGTCCCGACTTCTGGCATAATCACCGTGGGTGGCTTTGACACCCAGACCCAATTCCGTGCCGCCCGCAATCTGATCGGACTGGTGCCGCAAGAGATTAATCTTGAACCATTCGAGACGGTCATGAACTCGGTTAGCTTTTCGCGCGGGTTATTCGGCAAGCCGCGCAATGATGCCTATATCGAGGATGTTCTCAAACAACTGTCGCTGCATGACAAGAAGGACAGCAAGATCATGACGCTTTCGGGCGGCATGAAGCGGCGGGTGCTGATCGCCAAAGCACTCAGCCACGAACCCCGCGTTCTGTTCCTTGATGAGCCCACCGCCGGTGTGGATGTCGAGTTGCGCAAGGATATGTGGGAGGTCGTTGCAGGGCTGAAAGCCTCTGGTGTGACGATTATCCTGACCACGCACTATATCGAAGAAGCCGAAGCAATCGCCGACCGCATCGGCGTCATCAACAAAGGTGAAATCCTGCTGGTGCAGGATAAGGCCGACCTGATGGCGCAGATGGGGCAAAAGCAGCTCAAGATCGAACTGACCGATTCTGTCGATGTCATCCCTGACGGTTTGGCGACCTACGATCTGGAACGCGCCAAGGATGGCCTGTCGCTGACCTACAGCTACGATACCAAAGGCGAACGCACCGGGATCACAACCCTTTTGAACGATCTGCAAAAGGTCGGTCTGCACCTCAAAGATATCCAAACCCAGCAAAGCAGTCTTGAGGACATCTTTGTCGGCTTGGTGAAGGAAGAGCCATGAACCTCAACGCCGTTTGGACGATCTACATCTTCGAGATGCGCCGCTTTTTCCGCACAATCACGCAAAGCCTGATCTCACCGGTCCTGTCGACGTCACTCTACTTTGTGGTTTTTGGTGCCGCCATCGGTAGCCGCATCCAAGAAGTTGAAGGCGTCAGCTATGGCGCTTTCATCGTGCCGGGCCTGATCATGCTATCGGTGATGACGCAGGCGACCTCAAACGCGAGTTTTGGCATCTACTTTCCCAAATTCATCGGCACGATCTACGAACTTCTTTCAGCACCTGTCAGCTTTCTCGAAGTCGTAGCAGGCTACGTTGGGGCCGCTGCAACCAAGGCGCTGTTCATCGGTGTGATCATCCTGATCACTGCCTTCTTTTTTGTAGATATTCAGATCGCACACCCCATTGCGATGATGGCTTTCCTTGTCCTTACCTGTGTCAGCTTTGCGCTTCTGGGGTTCATCATCGGCATCTGGGCGGACAATTTTGAAAAACTGCAACTGATCCCGCTTCTGGTGATCACCCCGCTCGTGTTCCTGGGCGGTTCCTTCTACTCCATCACCATGCTGCCCCCGGTCTGGCAGACGATTACGCTGTTCAATCCTGTTGTCTATTTGATCAGCGGTTTCCGCTGGTCGTTCTTCGGCGAAGCAGATGTTGCGATCGGTGTGTCCCTTCTTGCCATTGCCCTCTTTACCGGCGCATGCCTTGCGATCATATGGTGGATTTTCCGCACCGGCTGGCGGATCAGGCAGTGACCCTTGCGTGCGACCTTGTAAGGCCTAAGTAGTTGAGCATGAAAAAATATATCCCCTTCATGAAGTCAGAGCCTTTTGTTGCCGTCATCCGGCTGCAAGGGGCTATTGCGAATTCCGGGCGCGGCTTGGATAATCCCGGCCTCGCGCCGGTGATTGAAAAAGCCTTCAGCAAAGGCAAACCCGCCGCTGTCGCGCTGGAAATCAACTGCCCCGGTGGATCGCCCGTGCAGTCCTCATTGATCGCCTCACGTATCCGCCGTTTGGCTGACGAAAAGAAAATCCCTGTTTTTGCCTTCGTCGAAGACGTCGCAGCCTCTGGGGGCTATTGGTTGGCCTGTGCTGCGGATGAAATCTACATCGACAGCTGTTCTATCACCGGATCTATCGGTGTGATCAGCGCGGGATTTGGTCTGCCCAATGCGATCGAAAAAGTCGGCGTGGAACGTCGTGTTCACACCGCCGGAAAATCCAAATCCATGATGGACCCGTTTAAGCCCGAAAAACCGGCTGATGTGAAAAAGCTGAAAGGCTGGCTGGAAGACCTGCACGCCACTTTCATCGACTACGTGAAATCGCGGCGCGGTACCAAGCTGTCGGATAACCCGGACCTTTTCACCGGCGAAGTCTACATCGGCCAGAAGGGCATCGACGAGGGGCTGGCAGATGGCATCGGCCACCTTGCCCCTGTGATGAAAGAACGCTTCGGCGATGACGTGAAATTCCGCCGTTACGGGCAGAAGAAGCCACTGCTGGCGCGTTTCGGCGCACAAATCGTCGATGACGCCGTGGCAGGCATCGAAGAACGCGCGGCCTTTGCGAGGTTCGGTCTTTGATCCTCAAGGCGATCTTTGTCTTTCTGGCGTTCATGCTGGTGCTGGCGATGTTCGGCAAATGGCGGTTCCCGGGACAGGCGCGGTTGGCGCAAGCCAAATGCCCCAAATGCCTGCGCTACCGCATCGGCAAAGGGCCATGTGCCTGTGAGAAACGCAAATGAGGGCGCTGGTCACTGGCGCAGGCGCGCGGCTGGGGCAGGCGATGGCGCTATATCTGGGGCAACGTGGCTATGATGTGGCCGTGCATTATGCAGGGTCAGAGGCTGGCGCAGAGGATACCGTGGCCCAGCTCGCAGCGCTGGGGCGTTGTGGTGCGGCATTGCAGGCTGACCTGTTGGACGAAGACGCCACGCAGGCGCTGGTTGGCCGCGCGTCCGATGCGTTGGGCGGTCCGCTGACCTGTCTGGTCAATAACGCTTCGATTTTTGAATATGACAATATAAGCACCGGCACTCGCGACAGCTGGGACCGGCATATGGAATCCAACCTGCGCGCGCCATTTGTTCTAACCCAGAACTTTGCAGTACAAGTGCCCGACCCTGAAATGGATGACCAAGGCGAGCCTGTTGCCAAAGGCCTTGTCATCAATATGCTCGACCAGCGGGTACATAAGCTGACACCAGAGTTTATGAGCTACACCATCGCCAAAATGGGCCTTTGGGCCATGACGCGGACCACAGCGCAAGCACTGGCCCCACGCGTGCGGGTCAACGGCATTGGTCCGGGGCCGACCCTGCAAGGCGGGCGGCAAAGCAAGGACCACTTTAACAGGCAGCGCGCGGCGACTGTCCTCAAGCGCGGCGCGAACCCGTCTGACATTACCGCGGCACTCGGATATTTCCTCGATGCACCCGCGGTCACTGGGCAAATGCTGGCGGTCGACGGTGGTCAACATCTAGCTTGGGAAACGCCAGATGTGCTGGGTGTTGAGTAGATGCGCCGGCAAGTTGTACACCTCGTCTGACAGCAATTCACGAAACTGTCACAAAGGGTCTATTTTTCAAGGCGTTAACCAGATCGTAATTAAAATATATATATTTTTCAATGTCTTGCAAAAATGCCTAATTTTTAAGCAAACCAGTGAAACCAGCTAAATACAACGAAAAAATACACCTCTCCGGGATTAACCCACGGAGTTATCCACAGAAACCGTGGATGCCTTTTCTCTTGTCCCCGGTGCGTTACCATTGCAGCCAAACGAGAATCACAGAACCGATAGATGACCGAGCAGCCAACCAAACAGACAAAGACCGGATATGACGTGATCCACGGCTATCTGCGGACGCTCGATGCATCGCCGGGCGTCTACCGCATGCTCGATGGTGACAGCCGTGTTCTCTATGTTGGCAAGGCACGCAACCTGAAGGCGCGTGTTTCGAATTACGCCCGTCCCGGCCAGCATTCGCCGCGTATCACCCGCATGATCCGCGAAACCGCGTCGATGATGTTCCTGACCACGCGGACAGAAACCGAGGCGTTGCTGCTCGAGCAAAACCTGATCAAGCAGTTGAAACCGCGCTACAATGTGCTGCTGCGCGATGACAAGTCCTTCCCCAACATTCTCGTCGCCAAAGATCACGCTTTCCCGATGATCAAGAAGCATCGCGGCGCAAAGAAGCAAAAGGGTAACTACTATGGCCCCTTTGCTGGTGCCGGGGCGGTCAACCGCACACTCAATCAACTGCAACGGGTCTTTTTGCTGCGTAACTGCTCCGACAGCGATTTTGAGACCCGCACGCGTCCTTGCCTGCAATATCAGATCAAACGCTGCTCTGGTCCTTGCTGTGGGCTGATCTCCGAGGCTGATTACGCAAGCTCCGTCCGCGACGCCGAGAAATTTCTGCAAGGCCGTACCAAAGGCATCCAAGAAGCGCTCGCCAAACAAATGCAGGATGCCAGCGAAGCGATGGAATTTGAACGCGCCGCCGCATTGCGCGACCGGATCAAAGCGCTGACGCAGGTGCAATCGGCGCAAGGCATCAACCCCCAGAACACGGCGGAGGCAGACGTGATCGCCCTCCATCGCGACGGCGGCCAAGCCTGCGTGCAGGTGTTCTTCATCCGCGCGAACCAAAACTGGGGCAACCACGACTACTACCCGCGCGTGTCCGGGGACGAGGACCCCTCAGAGGTCATGGAAGCCTTCGTTGGTCAGTTCTATTCGAACCGCGAACCGCCACGCATGCTGATCTTGTCACATGGTCTCGATAACGACGATCTGATGGCAGATGCTTTGGCCGAAAAGGCAGAACGCAAAGTCGAAATCATCGTCCCCCAACGCGGCGAAAAAGCCGAATTGGTGCAAAACGCCTTACGCAACGCCCGCGAGAGCCTCGCGCGCAAGATGTCCGAAACCGCGACGCAAGCGCGCCTGTTGAAAGGTGTGGCCGAAGCGTTTGAGATGGATAAGGTCCCGCAACGGATTGAGGTCTATGATAACTCCCACATCCAAGGCGCGCATGCGGTTGGCGCGATGGTGGTTGCGGGGCCGGATGGTTTCGACAAAAACCAATACCGCAAGTTCAACATTAAGGACGATAGCCTGACCCCTGGCGATGACTTCGGCATGATGAAAGAGGTGCTGACCCGCCGCTTCCAACGCCTATTGAAAGAAGACCCGGAGCGGACGCAAGGTACGTGGCCAGACCTGTTGCTGATCGATGGCGGCCAAGGACAGGTAAGTGCGGTGCGCGAAATAATGGACGACCTCGGTGTCAGCGACATTCCTATGGTGGGCGTGGCCAAAGGCGAAGACCGCGATGCGGGCAAAGAGGAATTCCACCGCACCGGCAAACCGGTCATGGCATTGCGGCACAACGACCCGGTGCTTTATTTCATCCAGCGGATGCGGGATGAGGTGCACCGCTTTGCCATTGGCACACACCGGGCGAAACGATCAAAGGCAATCGGGGCAACCCCGCTGGATGACGTGCCGGGCGTCGGGGCCACGCGTAAGCGGGCCTTGCTGGCGCATTTCGGTTCGGCCAAGGCGGTCGCACGCGCGAATTTGGCGGATTTGAAGGCGGTGGACGGCGTGTCAGCGAAACTGGCACAGACGGTCTATGATTATTTCCACGAGAACGGGTGAGGCGAAACCGACCTCCTCAATCAATCCTTGTAGTACTTCTGCCCGCGGTACCAATAGGCTTTGCGTTCTGTTTCTTCTTTGGGCGGTTCATCAGGCGTGATAGCCGGCGTATCCGCCTGTTCTTCGCCAGCCTCTTCGGCCGTGGCAAGAACGGGCAGATCATCCAGATCCATCGCAGTCGATTTGGCCTTCCGACCGACACCTAACTTCACCACAACAAACGACGCGTTGTCTTGATCAGGATGATCCAGTTCCTGAATGGCCTCGATCAGCGCATCGGCAATGGCGTTGCTTTGCCCATCCTGGGTCAGCTGCAGCGTTTTAGCGATCAGAGAATTGGATATCGTTTGCAACCCGTCGCTAGCCACGATCAGAAGATCATCGGGAAGCAGTGCAATCGGTCGGCTTGGGCAGTCGATCATGTCGATCTCTTGGCCGGTTATCGCTGAGGTCAGTGTATTGCGGTCCGGGTGGTCGCGACCGACGTCAGCCGACATTGTGCCGGTCTTGACCATCATGTCGATCTGCGGTGCCATTGAGTGATCCTTGTTCAGCTGGCGCAGCGCGCCATCGCGGAACAGCAAAAGGGGTGAGTCACCCACCGATACCCAATAAAGCTTGTCGCGGCTGATGACGATGCTGAGAAGCGTCGATCCCATACCGTGGGTTTCGTCATGCTCTTTCGTGTGCATTGCGACGCGTTTGTTTGCGGCGTCGGTGGCCTCTCTTAGCGTGGCGGGGATGTTCAACACGCCATCCTCGATCATCTGATCGTTGGTTTTCAGCTTTGAAAACATCTCAGCAACAACAAGGGCGCTGGCGGTGTGGCCTGAGGCATGGCCACCCATCCCATCGGCAAGCACGGCGAAACCCGTATTCTGACCGATAGGAAAACTGCAAACAAGACTATCTTCTTGATAAGGGCGCGCGCCCTTCAAAGCGACGGTTGCGACATCAAAACTGAGGGTATTTGTACTGACTTCTTTAATATCTAACATGATAATTGTACCAACTCACAAACGCCAAAGGGGGCGGGTTACACGGAAACCGCGTTAATATACTGTTAAACAACGGTCGTCGCAGACGTGGCGAAGAGTTGGCGAATTTATGGTTTATTTGTGACTTTGCCTTATCTGTGTTGGTTTGTCAGACCCGGAAAGGTTGAGCTGCTGAAATTTTGTGCAACTCTTCGCTTTATACGCAGTTTTGTGGTTGGGTTTTGGGGGCCGTAACGGCGCGTACGGACGTAGCAAGATTGCTATATTGCATGATTCGAAGTGGATGTTTTCTACAGCGCAGCCGGAATAGCAGTTCGCACCGAAGGTCTCGCTATATGTCCGCCAATGACTGTGGGACCAAGCGCAGGTTGTGACATCAGCACAGACCGGACGAATTTGAAAGCAGTGGACGGGGTGTCAGTGAAATTGACGTGAACGGTGTATGATTATTTTCATGAAAATGGGTGGGGGTTGCCCGAAGCCGACAGCGGCGCGGCAGTTCTTAAGTGAACCTTAAATGGCAGCTTTGCGGGACGAAGCGGACTTTCATTGCAGCTGTCCGAATGGCTACTATTGGCCTTGGAACTCAATGCTCACATTGAAGCAGCGAAAAACTGCATCTGGAATCTTTTGTGAAAAAAAGACACTGGTCGTACCATTCCCTGAATCGACAAACTGCATGTCCCTGCCTGTTCTGTGAGAATTTATTGTCACGCTTTCTGGGGTTTCTTCAAAGAGCGCAGCGAGCCCAGGTGTTTGTGACAAGTTTGAACTCAGTTCCTCTCCATTTGCATTGATGCGGCATGCAATCACTTGGCCAATTGTCGTATTTGGTACCTGTATCTCATAAGGGTGAGCCATCCTAAGCGGAAATGACTTAACAACGAAATCCGAGATTTCATCGTATTCTACGACAGCCCTAGAGTTATACGGACTGCGGTTAGTCGACTCCGCAAAAGCTGCGTGAGATATCGCCAAGGACAAGGAAAGAGCAAAAACCGCATGCGCGACTTTATATTGTTTCATCATGTCGAAATTGCCTCGTCTCATGTTTGCAACGCTTGGGTGGCTGCTTAGCAGACATTCGAGCAAGCTGCAGCGTTTAGAAGTTTGGGCTTTCAACGGCCATTCAACGCCTCACCCCCCCACCATATAAGGCATCAGAATAACTTCGTTTTCCGGCCCGATCTTCGTGAACCACGCCTCGCGGTAGATCACCCCGTCCAGCGCCAACGACACCCCCCGTTTGATCTGCGGTGCCAATCCGGGGTGTTTCTCGGCCAAGGCGTCCAGCAATTCCTTGAAATTGCTGGCCTCTACCTCGACCCATTCCTCGCCATCCGCCAAGGCACGCAGCGATCCCCAGAGTTTCACGCGGACCATGTGCCTAGCCAGTCATCGCCTTCAGCAAACGGGGCGGCGACATCGGCAGTTCCGTCATCCGCACACCCGCCGCCCGTGACACCGCATTCGCAATCGCGGCCAAAGGTGGGACAATCGGCGTCTCGCCCACGCCGCGCACGCCGTAGGGGTGGCCGGGGTTGGGGATTTCGAGGATCACCGTTTCAATGTCCGGCAGGTCTGACGCCACAGGCACGCGGTAGTCGAGGAAGCCTGCGTTCTGCAACCGCCCGTCTTCGCCGTAGATATACTCTTCATTGAGCGCCCAGCCGATACCTTGCACGGCCCCACCCTGCATCTGCCCTTCGACGTAGTCGGGGTGCACCGCTTTGCCTGCGTCCTGGAACACGGTGTAGCGCAGGATTTTCGTAGCCCCGGTTTCTGGGTCCACTTCGGTATCGCAGAGGTGCACGCCAAAGCTGACGCCCGCCCCGTCTGCGTTCACTTCATGGTGGCCTGCAATCGGCCCGCCGGTGTTGCCCGCAATGGCGGCTATCTCGGCCAGGCTCATCGGTGGATGCGTGCCCGCGTTGGGCCCTGCCGGTTTCGCGCAGCCGTCTTCCCAGATCACGGCGTCCTCATCAATGTCCCAGATTTTCGCGATCCGGCGACACATCTCTTTGATCGCGGCGCGCGCGGCCTCAATCGTGGCGAGCCCGACGGCAAAGGTCACGCGGCTGCCGTCCGTGATGTCGTTGAAGCCCAGCGATGAGGTGTCGGCGATCACCGTGCGCACTTTGTCGTAAGGCACGCCCAATTCTTCCGCTGCCATCATTGAGATGGACGCGCGAGAGCCGCCGATATCCGGGTTGCCTTCGACGACGCCCACGGTGCCGTCATCATTGATGTTCAGCGACACACAGGTATTGCCACCGAAGTTGAACCAGAACCCACAAGACAGGCCCCGCCCTTGGTTTGGGCCAAGGGGAGCGGTATAATGTGGATGTGCCTTGGCGGCCTCAAGCGTGGCGACCAGCCCGATATCATTGAAGGTCGGTCCATAGGATGACAGCGTACCTTTGCGTGCGGCGTTCAACAGGCGCACGTCTAGCGGATCAAGACCCAACTCCTGACATAACTCATCCACCACACTCTCGACTGCATAGATCGAGGTCGGCGCGCCCGGCGCGCGGTAGGGGATTTCCTTGGGCCGGTTTGTCATGGCGTTCCAGCCAACGGTTTCGACCGCTTCCAGATCATAGGCCGCAAAGGCCGCCTGCGCGCCCATGTCGACGGTCGCATTGGGATAGGCCCCGCCGGAATAGCGCAACTCACCGCGCGCCGCAGTGATGCGCCCGTCTTTGGTCATACCGATCTTGATATCCATTGAGGACGAGATTGTGGGCCCTGTGGCCTTAAGTACCTCATCGCGGGTCATCACGATTTTGACGGGCTTGCCCGCTTTGCGGGAAAGCGCCAATGCGACCGGTTCGATAAACGTCGATGTTTTGCCACCAAAGCCGCCCCCAATTTCGGAAGATGTGATGCGCAACTGGCTTTCCTCAACGCCTAGGACAGCTGCGCAATTCGCACGTACCATGTATTGGCCTTGGGTGCAGCACCACACCTCGCCACGCCCATCGCTGCCAAGGCTCGCCATGCAGGCTTGTGGTTCGATATAACCTTGGTGGGTGGCAGCCGTCTTGAAGCTGCGTTCGATGATCTTGTCAGCCTTGGCAAAGCCCGCGTCCAAGTCCCCGTGCCCAAACTGGCAATGGGTCGTCACGTTCTGCGACATGCCCGCAGGCACGGTTTCCAGCGCGCGCCCCTCCTGCACGACGGGTGCGTCAGGCTTCATTGCTGCATCGACGTCGGTCACATGGGGCAGAACCGCATAGTCGACCTTGATCAGCCGGATCGCCTGTTTTGCGATTGATTTGCTGGTCGCTGCCACTGCTGCAACGGCATGCCCATCGTAAAGCACCTTGTCGCGGGCAAGGCAGTTGATCGCGACATCGGCAAAGCCTTCGTCCTCTGGCTGTGCCAAATCCGCTCCGGTCACAACCGCCTTCACCCCGGCCAACGCCTCAGCCGCCGACGTATCAATCGATACGATCCGCGCATGGGCATGCGGGCTGCGTAGGATACGGCCATGCAGCATGCCGGGGGCAGAGATATCCGCTCCATAAGCGGCTTTGCCAGTGACCTTGTCGATCCCGTCGGGGCGCGCGACCCGCGTACCGACAACTTTGAAATTACGCTCAGCTTGTGCATCGAATGCCATGTTACGCGCTCCTCATTTCAGCCGCAGCGGTTTGGACCGCTTTGATGATTTTGTCGTAGCCCGTGCAACGGCACAGGTTGCCTGCCAGCCAATAACGCACCTCGGTGTCGGTCGGATCAGGGTTCTTTTCCAGCAAGGCCTTGGCCGCGACCAGAATGCCCGGTGTGCAGACACCGCACTGCAAAGCCGCTTCCTCAACGAAAACACGCTGCAAAGGATGCAGCTCCTCGCCATTCGCCATGCCTTCGATGGTTTCGACTTCTGCGCCTTGCGCCTCGACGCCCAGCACCAGACACGCGCAAACCAGACGCCCGTCCAGCATGACGCTACAGGCCCCGCAGTCACCCGTACCGCAGCCTTCTTTTGCCCCGGTCATCCCAAGCCGGTCGCGCAGTACGTCCAGCAGGCTTTCGTCGGGCTGGCACAGGAATTCTGTGCTATCGCCATTGATTGTTGTTTCAACTGGGATCGTTTTCATGCCTGACCTCCGGCGCGTGCATACGCGATATGGGCGGCGCGCTTGGCCAGCACGCCTGCGGTTTTGGTGCGGAACTCAATGGTGCCGCGTTTATCGGTGATGGGGTTGCACGCAGCTTCGACCACGCTGACGAGACTGGCGATGGCTGCGTCGTCCAGCTTTGAGCCGATTAATGCATCGCCTGCGTCTTTGACAAGCAAGACGGTTGGCGCAACAGCGCCCACGGCGACATGCGCGGTGGCAACAACTCCATTCCCATCAAGCTCCAAACTCACCGCAGCAGATGACACCGCAATGTCCATCTCGGTACGCGGGATAAAGCGCAGGTAAGCGTCGGACGCGTTGTCCGGGCGTGCAGGTAGGAAGATTGAGGTGATAAACTCGCCCTTGGCCAGTGAATTTTTGCCCGGTCCCGTTGGAATATCGATGACCGGCACGTCACGGACACCATCAGGGCTTTGTACGCGGGCAACCGCCCCGGCCGTCACCATGGCAGGCACGCTGTCACCCGCAGGCGACCCGGTACACAGGTTGCCCGCCATCGTCGCGCGGCTTTGCACCTGAGACGATCCAATCAACTCAACCCCCTCAACCACACCCGGCCACATGGCTTTCAGCGCGGTATGCTCGCCCATCTCAGCGCCCGAGACAGCGGCGCCCACACGAAACCCACCATTCTCGGCCGCAATATCACGCATGCCGGGTAGATGTTTCATGTCGACCATCAAGTCAGGCTCAACCATTTCGGCCTTCAGCTGCACCAGCACATCTGTGCCGCCTGCCAAAATGCGCGAGGTTCCATCCTCATCGCGCAACAGCGTTGCTGCCGCCTCAAAGCTTTCAGGCTTAACGTATCTCATCGGGTGTTCCCATGTATCGGTAGAAGGCGCGGATCACATCGCTCCGCTTTATGCATATTGTGTCCTGAGTCCCCCAAAGGGTCAAACCCATTCCGGCCTAGAGAATGCAGATTCTCGCCACGCCCACTGGTATCGGGCGCATACCCGCGCTACCACTCGGTCATGACAATGAACCTGCCTAATGTCCTGACCATCCTGCGGCTTGCCGCGGCACCCGGTGTTGTTGTGATGTTCCTTTATTTTACGCGGCCATTGGCGGACTGGTTCGCACTGGTCCTTTTTATTGTCGCCGCTTTGACTGATTTCCTTGATGGATATCTGGCGCGGGCATGGAAGCAGGAAAGTAAATTGGGTGCTATGCTGGACCCGATTGCAGATAAGGCGATGGTGATCATCGCATTGGTTGTCATTACAGGTTTCTCTGGCATGAACCCATGGATTTTATTGCCCGCGACATTGATTATCTTTCGTGAGGTCTTCGTCTCTGGTTTGCGCGAATTTCTGGGCGACACCGCAGGCACACTCAAGGTTACCAATCTTGCCAAATGGAAAACCACAGCACAGATGGTCGCGATCTCCATGCTGTTTGCAACCGGCGCGTTTGAGCATTACTTTGGTATGCAATCGCTCGCCATGACCCAAGAAATGGTGACTGCTGCGATCGAAGGCACCGGCCCGGACGAGTTGGGCCTGTGGTGGAAACACCAAGGCATGATGATCAGCTGGTGGGGTGGTATCATCATCTTGTGGATCGCGGCGTTGCTGACGATACTGACGGGATGGGATTACTTTAATAAATCACGTCCTTATCTGACGGATACGAAGACATGAACGTTGTCTACTTCGCATGGGTCCGCGAACGGATCGGCTTGCCGCAGGAAACGGTCGAAACGGATGCTCTCACGGTCAACGACCTGATCGCTGAACTCAGCAAACGCGAAGACCGCTACGCCGCGGCCTTTGCCGACATCAGCGCGCTGCGGGTGGCGCTGGATCAGGAGCTATCGGATTTCGATGCGTCCTTGCATGGCGTGCGCGAGGTCGCCTTCTTTCCGCCGATGACAGGTGGCTAATGACTGTCCGTGTCCAGTCTGAGCATTTTGATGCCGGGGCAGAGCTCAATAGCTTTGCCCAAGACCGTACCGACATCGGGGCGGTTGTCAGCTTCACCGGGGTTGTACGCGACACCAAGGGCGATCTGCAAGAAATGCTGATTGAGCACTACCCCGGCATGACCCAAAGCGCGATCACCAAGATCGCGGACGAAGCGGTGCAGCGCTGGGCGCTGGTCGATGTTTTGGTTATCCACCGCTACGGTCCGCTAAAACCGGGTGAGCCGATCATGATGGTCGCGACCGCATCCGCACATCGGGCAGCAGCTTTTGAAGCGGCAGACTTCCTGATGGATTATCTCAAGTCCCGCGCGCCGTTCTGGAAAAAAGAAGTGACCAATAATGGCGCATCATGGGTCGATGCCAAGGACGCTGACGAGGACGCGCTTAAGCGCTGGTAGGCCAAACCTCTGCTGGATCACGGGCCAATGCGGCACAGGGTTCATGACGAGGGCAGGTGGTCAGGTGGTTGTTGATCAACCCCGTCGCTTCCATGAATGCATAAACAATGGTCGGGCCGCAGAAGCGAAAGCCAGCCTTCTTTAAATCCTTCGATATCTGCGCAGTCATCGGTGACTGCGTCGGGATCAACGCGCGATCAGCGTGTGTCGTGCGGAGTGGGATGCCATCAACGTAGTTCCACAAGAAGCGATCAAAGCCTACCTTCGTGTCCAGTTCCTGCCATGCGCGCGCGTTGCCAATGGTGGCCTCAATCTTGCCGCGATGACGAATGATACCAGCGTCGCCGAGCAGACGTTCCACATCCTTTTCCGTCCATTTAGCGATTACGTTGGGATCAAACCCCTGAAAAGCTGCGCGAAAATTCTCACGCTTTTTCAGGATCGTGATCCATGACAGACCGGCCTGAAACCCATCCAAGATCAGCTTCTCCCACAGGGTCCGGCTGTCATACTCTGGCACGCCCCATTCTTCATCGTGGTAGTCGATGTAAATCTGCTCAGGTCCGGCCCAGCCGCATCTTTCCGTCATCATTCTGTCCTTAACCGGTTGTTCACGCCCCCGGCGCATATTGGCCGCGTCAGTATGGAGCGGATACATGCAAAACACCACGCTCAGCCGCGCGCATCTGGAAGAACAGGCGCTGGTTGATCCTCTAGTATATGCTATGGCAAGCCGTGATGCGGACGTGCCGCGTCTTGTGCGCGAGGCATTATCGGATGGGCGGGGGCAATTGGCTTTTCATCCTGTGGTGACCGCTGACAATGACAATCTGGTCGCTTTTCACGAAGGGCTGATGCGGCTTTCTGATGAAGACGGGCGTTTGATCCCCGCTGCGCATTTCATGCCGCAAGTGGAAGATTCCGATCTGGGGCGTGAAATTGACTGCCTATCGCTGGAACTGGCGCTGCAACAATTGCGCACACACCCGGGTTTGCGACTGTCAGTGAATCTGTCGGCAAGGTCCATCGGCGACGGCGAATGGCGACGTACGCTGGATCGGGGATTAATGAGCGGGGATAATCTGGGGGATCGCCTGATCTTTGAGATTAGCGAAACCTCGGCCATGATGCTGCATGAAAACGTCATTCGTTTTATGAGTGAGATGCAGCCAAAGGGCGTTGGTTTCGCCTTGGATGGGTTCGGGGCTGGACTGATCGCATTTCGGCACCTCAAATCGTTCTTCTTTGATCTGGTGAAGATCGACAAAAGCTTCATCCGCGGGATCGACAACGACCCCGACAATCAAGTGCTGGCCGAAGCACTGATCACAGTCGCCCATCAGTTTGAAATGTTCGCCGTGGCCGACGGGGTCGAAACCGCAGGCGAGGCCGCTTTCCTGCAAGGGCTGGGGGTGGACTGCTTGCAAGGATATCATTTCGGGGTCCCCCGGCTGGAGCTTTGAAAGGGGTTGCGACTGGCGCATAGGGGCTTTGATTGCCTCACGTCAACTTGTCTTTTACGCGATGTTTCGAGCGGTAAACGGGGATTGTCTTGCACCTGATACGCGTAGATGGCACCCTTATGGCCAGCTAGAAACCCGAGGGGAACCACACATGACCAACGTCGTTATCGCATCCGCAGCCCGCACAGCCGTGGGCAGTTTTGGCGGATCATTCGCAAACACACCCGCCCATGACCTTGGCGCTGCGGTCCTTGAAGCCGTTGTTGAACGCGCAGGTGTCGATAAATCAGAGGTCAGCGAAACGATCCTTGGTCAGGTTCTGACAGCCGCACAGGGGCAAAACCCGGCACGGCAGGCGCACATCAACGCCGGTCTGCCAACAGAGTCTGCAGCGTGGGGCATTAACCAAGTGTGTGGGTCCGGTCTGCGCGCTGTGGCGCTGGGCGCACAGCACATCCAATTGGGCGACGCCGCTATCGTGGCCGCGGGCGGTCAGGAAAACATGACGCTCTCCCCCCATGCGGCACACCTGCGTGCGGGCCAGAAAATGGGCGATATGAAGTATATCGACACCATGATCCGCGACGGTTTATGGGATGCCTTCAACAACTACCATATGGGTCAAACTGCTGAAAACGTCGCAGAAAAGTTCCAGATCACGCGCGATATGCAAGACGAATTCGCCGTCGCGTCTCAAAACAAAGCCGAAGCTGCGCAAAAGGCCGGCAAGTTTGATGACGAAATTGCAGCCTATACTGTGAAAACGCGCAAGGGCGACATCGTCGTCGATAAAGACGAATACATCCGTCACGGCGCGACCATGGAGGCCATGCAAAAACTGCGGCCTGCGTTTACCAAAGACGGTTCTGTCACAGCGGCCAACGCATCCGGCCTGAACGATGGCGCGGCAGCTACATTGCTGATGTCCGCGGATGAGGCCGAAAAGCGCGGGATCGAGCCTTTGGCCCGTATTGCGTCCTACGCCACAGCCGGTCTCGACCCATCTATCATGGGTGTGGGTCCGATCTACGCATCGCAAAAGGCATTGGACAAAGCGGGCTGGTCCGTCGGCGATCTTGACCTTGTCGAAGCCAACGAAGCTTTTGCGGCACAGGCCTGTGCGGTGAACAAGGAAATGGGCTGGGACCCTGAAATCGTGAACGTGAACGGCGGCGCCATTGCGATTGGGCACCCGATCGGTGCGTCCGGTTGTCGCGTCCTGAACACGCTACTGTTCGAAATGAAGCGCCGCGACGCCAAAAAAGGCCTCGCTACTTTGTGCATTGGCGGCGGCATGGGCGTTGCCCTGTGTGTTGAGCGCCCCTGATCTAAATCAGGGCGGCGCATCCTTGCGCCGCTCTACATCTGAATAATCAAATACCTGAGGAGGAACTACTATGGGACGTGTCGCACTCGTCACGGGGGGGTCGCGCGGAATTGGCGCGGCTATTTCAACAGCATTGAAGGACATGGGATGCAGCGTTGCGGCAACCTATGCCGGTAATGATGAAAAAGCCGCCGCCTTTACTGCGGAAACGGGCATCAAAACCTACAAATGGAACGTGGCTGATTACGACGCTTGCAAAGACGGCGTGGCACAGATCGAAGCGGATCTTGGCCCTGTTGAGATATTGATCAACAACGCTGGCATCACCCGCGATGCACCTTTCCACAAGATGACACCACAACAGTGGCACGAGTGCATCGACACGAACCTCAACGGTGTCTTCAACATGACCCATAACGTCTGGGGCGGCATGCGGGAACGCAAGTTCGGGCGCATCGTGACGATCTCTTCAATCAACGGGCAGAAAGGTCAGTTTGCCCAAGCTAACTATGCGGCGACCAAGGCGGGCGACATCGGCTTTACCAAGTCACTGGCGCAAGAAGGCGCACGTGCTGGCATCACAGTGAACATCGTGGCCCCTGGCTATATCAACACCGAGATGATGAGCACGATCCCCGAGAAGGTTATGAACGAAGTAATTCTGCCGCAAATTCCGGTTGGCCGCCTTGGCGAAGCCGCCGAGATCGCGCGCGCAGTCTGCTTCTTGGCGTCTGACGACGCAGGTTTCGTGACAGGGTCGACCCTGTCTGCAAATGGCGGTCAGTATCTGGCGTAAGCCGAGCCGTACGACAAATAACAAGGGCCACGCTGATCAGGCGTGGCCCTTTTCCGTTCGGCTGCCGGGTGTGCAGCCGGAGCGAAGTTCTTAGCGGCGGCGTGTGAACCAACGAACGGCATTGCGCAGTGCTTGTGCACGCTCTTTATGCGCACGTTGGATACCTTCACGGATGCGGGGGCTTGTTGTTGTCTCGTACATGGTGCGTTCCTTTGGTGTGTGTTTTTGTTTGTCTTGATGTCCTCAATATGCGTATTGCGCGCCCTTTGGACAAACGAGACTTTCTATTGCTTCAGTTAAGCTGTATTAAACTGAAACATGTCAGATAGATTGCCCCCACTTACCGCCCTGCGCGCGTTCGAAGCGGCTGCCCGCCATATGTCATTTGCCAAGGCAGCAGATGAATTGAACGTCACACCCGCTGCGTTATCCTATCAAATAAAGGCATTAGAGGCGGATTTGGGGCAACCTGTCTTTCGCAGGCTCAATCGTGCGGTAGAGTTGACAGAGGCGGGGCGCTGCCTTGCGCCGGGCGCAACAGATGCCTTTACCACGCTGTCCACTGCGTGGCGAAGTACAAAAAGATTAACTGACAGCGGCGTGTTGACGGTCACTGCGGGGCCTGCCTTTACGTCAAAGTGGTTGGCACCACGCATGTATGATTTTGCCCAAGCCCACGAAGACATCGACCTGCGGTTTTCAGCAACCTTGCGGATCGTTGACTTCAACCGTGATGAGGTAGATGTCGCCATCCGCTTTGGTCTTGGCGGGGACGAAGGCGTGTATTCACGTCCGATCTTTGATGAATGGATGACGCCAATGATGACCCCGCAATTGGCAAAGGCATACGACACGCCAGACAAGCTTGTGAAGGCCACGTTTATTCACGACGACTCCATTAATTTCCTTAAGCTACCCACGGGGTGGGATGCCTGGCTGAAAGCTATGAAGATCAAGGCTGATACATCGCACGGCCCCCGCTTCTCGCAGGCGGACCATGCCATTGATGCAGCCATCGCCGGGGCAGGGGTTGTGATGGGGCGGGCATCACTTGTCGCCCGTGCACTGGAAGACGGGCAGTTGGTTGCCCCATTTGACCTTGGTCTGACTTCAGAGGCGCAGTATCGGTTCATTTGCCCATTGGGAAATGAACGGCGCCCACATATTGCCGCGTTTGAAGCATGGGTCTTGGAAGAAATTCAATCGTCCAAGCACATCGCTGAGGGGCGAAGGTTGATCAATGCCAGTGATCTGCTCTGACAGCGGGTTACACACCAGCTGTCAGCGCGTGGTGTGAGTGGCTAATGTGTGCTCAGGCGCGTGATTTCTTCCTTGAGCATCAGCTTTTGCTTCTTAAGCTTCGCAATTTCCATGTCGTCAGAAGCAGGGCTGCGCTGCATCACTTCGACATGCTCGGAGAGGTGTTGATGTTTCTTCTTCAGTTCCTGCAAATGCGAACTCAAGCTCATGGTCGTCCTCCTCTGGTTTGGTGTGTTACTGATTGCAACATATCTGACCGACACTGTCACGCCGCATGGCAGCAATGTAACAGAATTTCAGGGTGTCAGACGATTGTTGCCAATTCGTTAAGGCAGAATGGGCAATTCCGCGCCACTTCGCAAAGCATCCGAAACCAAAGGTGTATAACTATCCTGATCGCATTGATGTGTGTCACCTTCATGCATGATCAGCGCAGGCGCCATCCGAAACGGTGTTCTCCCCTCTTGCCGTGCTTGCAACAGAAACAACTCTGGCGCACGGCTCGCGCGCCCCGCAACGGGCCGTACGACAATCGCACCCAGACGCCCGACCAGCGCATCCAAAACCTCTGGCAAACGCTCCATCCGTTGGATCAGGGTTAGATATCCCCGCGGACCAATACGCTTTGCCCCGGTATCGATCCAATCGCCCAACGGGGTGTCACCACCGAAGGCAATATCCTTGCCTGCGTCGTCCGACACCGTGCCAGCGGCCCGATCATAATAAGGTGGGTTCATAATCACGTGATCAAACCGCTTTTGGCGGAGGTCGGCAGGCAAGGCGCGCAGGTCCGCAGTAACTGCCGTAAACGGCATGGCGTTCTCGGCTCCGTTGCGTCGGGCCAATGCGGCATAATCGGCCTGCACCTCAACCCCAGTGATCTGCAAATCTGGCACTCGCGCGGCCAGACAGAGCGACGCCACGCCAACGCCGCAGCCCAATTCCAACACGGATTGCCCGGGTTTAGCGGGTACGGACGCTGCCAAAATCACTGGATCAACGCCCGCGCGATACCCCCGCCGAGGCTGCCAGATCTTAATCTTGCCGCCTAGAAAATCATCTTGTGTCAGTTCCTCAGACACGGCCTAGATCAATCTCGCCATCGCGCATCACGGCCTCTGCCATGAACAAATCGCGGTCCAGCACCATCAGCCGCCGCGGCATAATGCCTATGCTGCCTTCAAGCACGCTCATGTTTACGTCAAAGGCGAACCAGTCTATACCCTCGCTGTCCAACAGGGCGGTTGCAAAGGCAAGGACGGTGGGGTCATTGGTGCGCAAAAGCTCTTTCATAATCCAAGACCTAAGACGCCCTTTTGCGGATGTCTATTCACATGACGGAAACTTGCATGAGCCTTGATCACGCCGCCACCAAACCGCACGAACAACTGGCAGCGGCATTGGCCGATGATCTGACGGCAGTAAACGGGTTGATCCGCAAACGGATGGCCTCGGAGCACGCCCCCCGCATCCCCGAGGTCACAGCGCATCTTGTCGAGGCAGGCGGCAAACGTTTGCGCCCAATGCTGACTTTGGCAGCGGCGCGGATGTGCGGCTATGACGGCCCCTATCACGTGCATTTGGCCGCAACGGTTGAGTTTATTCACACTGCGACCTTGCTGCACGACGATGTGGTCGATGAAAGCAGCCAGCGGCGCGGGCGGCCCACCGCGAACCTTTTATGGGACAATACATCGAGCGTTTTGGTCGGTGACTACCTTTTTGCGCGTTCGTTTCAGTTGATGGTTGAAACGGGTTCGTTGCGCGTCCTCGATATTCTGGCAAACGCCGCTGCGACCATCGCCGAAGGCGAGGTGCTGCAACTTACCGCAGCCAGCGATTTGGCGACGACTGAAGACATCTACTTGCAGGTCGTGCGCGGCAAGACCGCCGCACTTTTCTCTGCTGCGATGGAGGTTGGTGGTGAGATCGCGGGCCAAGACGCCGCTACGAAACAGGCGCTCTTTGACTATGGCGATGCGTTGGGCATCTCGTTCCAGATCGTTGATGATTTGCTGGACTATGGGGGCACCAAGGCAACTGGAAAAAACGTCGGTGACGACTTTCGTGAGCGCAAGCTTACCTTGCCAGTAATCCGTGCGGTTGCGGCGGCGAATGCCGAAGAACACGCGTTTTGGGAGCGTACTATTCAGAAGGGCAAACAGGAAGATGGCGATCTTGACCATGCCATTGCCCTGCTTGCCAAACACGGCACAATGGAAGCGACGCGACACGATGCCCTCGTTTGGGCTGAAAAGGCCAAATCCGCGCTGGACGCGCTTCCTGATCATGCGCTTAAGACGATGTTGACTGACTTGGCCGACTATGTGGTTGCGCGCATTACCTAAGAAAAAGGGCTGCCTATTAGACAGCCCAATCAGTTTATTCTGATGAACGACTCGCCGCGACAGCCGCCCGCGCGCTTTCAACTAACGCCGCACCGTCGTAACCCTTGGCGTCCATCTCGGCGATCCATGCGGCGGTCACATCTGCGCCCAGTGCCTTAATCCGGTCCGTCTCAGCCTCGGATAGCTGCGCAATCTCATTGCCATCCGCGGCCATCAGATCACGTCCCACGACATCACCGGTGTCATGCGCACGCCCCGCCCACTGGCTGGCCATCATGCCAGAATTAGCGTCGATAATCGCGCGCAGATCATCAGGCATGCCTTCGTAAACATCCTTGTTCATCGCCCATATGAAATAGAGGTTATAGAGCGCTTTATCGCCTGCGACGTCGGTATGGCTGTCGGTCAACTCATCCAGCTTGAGAGATGGCGACATTTCCCAAGTGATCACACCACCATCGACGACACCGCGTGATAAGGCTTCGGGGAACTGCGGTACGGGCATGCCGATTGGTGTTGCGCCGAGTTCTTCCAACAAAAGGGTTGCTGGACGCGATGGACCACGCAGTTTTAGGCCGGCAAAATCCTCTACGGTTTCAACCGATGCGCCGCGCTTGTGCACGATACCCGGCCCATGCATGTGGGCGGCGATGACGTGCACATCGGCGAAGTCATCCATCAGATATTCTTGGGTGAATTCCCAAGCAGCGGCACTGGCCTCTTCACCCGACTTCGTCGTCATGAAAGGCAGTTCCATCGCTTCCGCTTCGGGGAAACGGTTTGGCTGATAGCCTGGGATCACCCAGCCACCATCAATCGCGCCGTCGCGGATCAGATCGAACTGATTGGGTGCGGCACCGCCTAATTGCATGAACGGATAAAGCTCGACCTTGATACGACCCTCGGATTGTTCCTCAATAGCGTCAGCCCAAGGCTGCATGAAATAAGTAGGGTTCGCACTGGCGGGGGACACAAAGTGCTGAAAGCGCAGCGTGACCTCCTGAGCGGCTACAGAAGTTGCACAAAGACCAAGAGTGGTCAGCAAAGCGGCAGATTTAAACAGGTGCATAGCGTGCATCCTTTTCGTCAGGTTTTCAGGGGAAAGGCGTCACCGCTAGCGACGCAAATAACATAGGCGATGGCGGAACTAGTTGCAAGTCATTCGCAAGAGGGGAAATTGCAGGCGATTTTCCCTCTATGCTTAGCCACCGTAGGTCGGATGAAACTTACCGCTGGGCGAGAGGGTAAAAATCTCGCACCCATCTGTGGTGATCCCAATGGAATGCTCAAACTGCGCGGAAAGTGATTTGTCGCGGGTCACTGCGGTCCAATCATCGCCCAGAACCTTGGTTTCTGGACGGCCCAGATTGATCATCGGTTCAATGGTAAAGAACATCCCTTCCTCAAGCCGTGCACCGGTGCCGGGGCGACCGTAGTGCAGCACATTGGGTGGGGCATGAAATACACGGCCCAGCCCATGCCCGCAAAAATCGCGAACAACAGACATGCGGTGACTTTCGGCATAAAGCTGAATGGCATAGCCGATATCGCCAAAGGTATTGCCGGGCTTGGCCGCCTCGATCCCTTTCATCAGGGCATCATGGGTGACTTGGATCAAACGTTCGGCTTTGCGGGGCAGGTTGCCTGCAACATACATGCGGCTGGTATCGCCAAACCAGCCGTCCAAGATGACAGTGACGTCGATATTCAGGATATCACCATCCTTCAGCTTTTTGTCGCCGGGGATGCCGTGACAGACTACATGGTTGACCGAAATACAGCTTGCGTGCTGATAACCTTTGTAGCCGATCGTGGCCGATACAGCGCCAGCATCTTCAACCCACTGGGTGATCAAACGGTCCAGCTCACCGGTTGTCTGGCCGGGCATGACATGGGCCGCGATGTCATCCAGAATTTGCGCGGCCAAGGCGCCTGCCTTTGCCATGCCGGCAAAGTCGCCAGACTCGTAAATCCGGATACCATCTTTGGTCAGATGCGCTGTATTCGTTTCCAACGGGGTCGTTCCTTTTGCGGTGTTACTGGCGACATAGGCGAAAGCTGCGCCAAATTCTAGGGTTGGAACAGGATCGGATCACCAAGAGTGATTGCCTCGGGGCTTATCATACAGGATTGCGCCAGAACGGTCACGCCCGCGACTGCGGCATTATCAAAAGCGGCTTTATAGGTGGGGTCAATATCAGCGGCCAAAGTCATCGTGGTGCAATCTGTACGCTGGACGAGATAGAACATAATCGCGCGATGGCCTGCATTTACCATGCGTCCCAGTTCCGCCAAATGCTTTGCCCCACGCGCCGTCACGCTGTCGGGGAATTCGGCCAGTCCCGATTGGCGCGACAAAGTCACGCTTTTCACTTCAACATACGTATCGGGGCCACCGCCACTGAGCAGAAAATCAATCCGGCTGTTTTCACCGTACTTTACCTCTGACCGCACCAGATCATAGGCAGGCAACCCCGGCACCTGATGCGCCATCAAGGCGGCCTTCAGGGCACGGTTCGGGACCGACGTATCAACACCGGTAAAATGTCCATTCTCGTGGTCCACCAAGCGCCACCCGAACTTGAGTTTCTTTTTGGGGTCATCATTGGGTTCCAGCCAGACTTTCATTCCCGGCTCGGCCAGCCCCAGCATTGATCCGGGGTTCGCGCAATGGGCTGTCACTTCGCGCCCATCTTCAAGCCGTACATCGGCCAGAAACCGTTTGTAGCGGCGGATCAGACGGGCAGGGACAAGGGGCGTGGCAAATTCCATGGGCACGCTATAACCTTTTACATAAGACAGGAGAACACCCCATGCCCAACCCCACCGCCGCGATGCTTGTGATAGGCGATGAAATCCTTTCAGGACGAACGCGCGACGCGAATATGCACTACCTTGCCGGGCAGTTGACTGAAGTAGGTATCGACCTGAAAGAGGTGCGCGTTGTCAGCGATGACCGCGATGCGATCATCGCTGCGGTCCGGGCGCTGTCGGGCGGTTACGATCACGTCTTTACCAGCGGGGGCATTGGCCCGACGCATGATGACATCACTGCCGATTGTATCGCTGCGGCCTTTAAGGCGCATATTGATATACGTGATGATGCGCGGGCCTTGCTTCAGGCCCACTACGACCGGTCTGGTCTGGATCTGAATGATGCGCGACTGCGCATGGCGCGTATCCCAGATGGGGCCACATTGATTGACAACCCGGTCAGCACCGCACCGGGGTTCAGCCTTGAAAACGTGCATGTGATGGCGGGTGTACCGTCTGTATTCAAAGCGATGGTGGCCAGTGTCCTGCCCACACTGACAGGCGGCGCACCGCTGTTGTCACGGACCTTGCGTTTGATGATGGGCGAAGGGGATATCGCCGCACCTTTGGGCGTTTTTGCCGCAGAGTTCCCCGATCTTTCCGTCGGATCCTACCCGTTTCAAAGAGATGGCAGCTATGGCTGCAACATCGTCGTGCGCGGTAGCGATGCCACCTTGCTGGAGAGAGCGATGACAACACTGGAGGCGCGGTTCCCCGGATGAGCCTTCCAACAGTGCAAAAGCTTTACGCGGTGGTTGATGGCACATGGCCGCCTGCGGCCAAGCAAACACATGGTCCGTGGACGGTCAGGCTGGATAACAGCGGCAGCAGCCGGGTGAGTGCCGCCACAGCAGAAGGACGGGTGACGGATGCCGATATCCCGCAAGCGGAAGCGGTGATGCATCAGGCCGGACAAACACCGCTTTTCATGATCCGTGAAGGGGATGACAGGCTTGACCGGGACCTTGCTGCGCGGGGTTATGTGATCAAGGATCCGGTCAACCTTTATGCTGTACCCATCGCGAAGGTCGCAACTGAACGTCCCCCGCCGGTGACAAGCTTTGAAATCTGGCCACCCCTTGCCGCCCAAGCTGAGGTATGGGCTGCCGGTGGCATCGGTCCGGGGCGCTTGGCCGTGATGGAGCGCGCGCCTGACCCAAAAACCACGCTGATGGGGCGGCTGAATGACCGGCCCGCAGGCACGGTCTTTGTCGGTATTGCCGCAGATTGCGCGATGATCCACGCACTAGAGATCAGCAAGGACCATCGCCGACAAGGGCTTGCGCAGCATCTGACGCGGGCTGCTGCGTTCTGGGCGCAAGACAACGGCGCGGATTATCTGACCTTGGTGACCACACAGGCAAATGATGCCGCAAACGCGCTCTACTCTTCCCTCGGCATGACGCTTGTGGGACAGTACCACTATAGGACTTTGCCGGAGTGATCCCTTGACCGACCAACCCACCGCCCTTGATCTGCCAATGGTTGACCCACTGCCCGACGCCACCCAGAAATACTTTGATATCTGCCAGGAAAAACTGGGGATGGTGCCCAATGTGCTCCAAGCTTATGCCTTTGATATCGACAAGTTGAACGCGTTTACCGCGCTCTACAATGACGTGATGCTGGCAGATTCCGGTCTGTCCAAGCTGGAACGCGAAATGATCGCTGTGGTCGTATCTTCTATCAACAAATGCTATTACTGCCTGACAGCGCATGGGGCGTCCGTGCGCCAGTTGTCGGGCGATCCCAAACTGGGTGAAATGCTGGTGATGAACTGGCGGGTCGCCGATCTGGATGCGCGGCAAAAGGCGATGCTGGGTTTTGCCGAACAAATGACCGTGGCCAGCGCCACGATCGTAGAAAAAGACCGCGATGCGCTACGACAGGTCGGGTTTTCGGACCGTGACATTTGGGATATCGCCGCGACGGCAGGTTTTTACAATATGAGCAACCGCATCGCCTCGGCCACTGATATGCGGCCAAACGACGAATACCACGCCCTCGCCCGATGATCCGCATGTGCGCTGCCCTTCTGGCCGTTGCCGGTAGCATGGCGCAGGCCCAAACGCTGGATTTTCCCAGCAACGCCAATTTGCAGACGGAAGTGGTGCGCGACGCCGACAGCTATGTGATGCCGCGCGGCATCTGGGATCGTGGCGAAATGCCCACCCAAACGGTTGAAGGCCGCGTCACGCAACAAGTCTGGCGGATCGCGGCGGCATCGCTGACGACCCTGCAATTGGTGCGGCCATTGCGTGAACAGCTGCGCAATGACCGGTATCAGATCATCTTTGAATGCCAGACCGAGGCCTGCGGGGGGTTCGATTTTCGTTTTAGCGTCGAAACACTGCCGCCACCCGATATGCGCATCAACATCGGTGATTTTCGCTTTCTTGCCGCACAGCGAATAGGTGCAGACGGCCCTGAATATCTGACGCTCATGGCCAGCCGCACAACAAGTGCAGGTTTTGTTCAGATCACCCATGTCGGCCCGATGGCGGAAGCACCTGAGCCCATCGCGCAGGCCAATGAACCACCGTTGCGCGCCTTTGGTGCAGCACCTGATGCCACACTAGCTGACCAGCTTGATGATGTCGGGCGCGCCGTTCTGGCCGATCTGACGTTTGAAACCGGATCAGCGCGACTGGCAGATGCAGAGTTCGCATCATTGCAGGCGCTGGCCGCTTATCTTGCTGCCTTCCCCAGCAGGACAGTTGCACTTGTCGGGCACACAGATTCGTCCGGCACGCTCGAGGCGAATATCGCCCTGTCAAAACGCCGTGCCGCGTCTGTGCTTGAGCGTTTGGTCAGCACATACAACGTAAACCGGGCGCAATTGGCGGCCGAAGGGATGGGATACCTCGCGCCGATTGCGTCAAACCTGCAAGAGGCAGGGCGCGAAGCAAACCGGCGGGTCGAAGTGATTGTCACATCGACAGAGGATTAGCGAACCGGCAGTGATGGATTTGGCGTGCATGACTGATGCTTGTCAGCCTCTATATGAAAGCCCCTTGGTCAGCGAGCATCTCAGGGCCCAACAAAAAAGCGCGGCCAAAACACGGCCGCGCCAGTTAGGTGATAAAAACACCTTGGGAAAATTACCAAATATCAGGGCCTTTGTCGGCAAAGGCATGGGCCAGAAAATCAATGAAAGCGCGTACTTTCGGTTGTGTGAAACGGCCTGGCGGATACACCGCGTAAATGCCTTGCGTTTCAACGGGAAGGTCGGGAATTGCCACCTCAACCAAACCTTCGCGCATGGCTTCGGCGTAAAGAAAGCTGGGCAGATAAGCGATACCAAGCCCGCCGATGCAGGCATTCAAAAGCGATTGCCCATCATTCACGGTCAGCCATCCCGCGGTGCGCACCTGGCGCTTTTCGCCGGAGGGGGCAGTCAGTTTCCAAACGGCTGAATTGGCCTGATTAGAGTAATGCAGCAGCTTGTGCTCGTTCAGGTCGTCAATCTTTTCGGGGCGGCCATACTGCTCAAAATAAGCAGGGCTTGCGATCATGCGTTTGGTCGTGTCGGTCAGCTTGCGCGCGCGCAGGGTGCTATCTTCCAGCTCTCCAATGCGGACGGCCATGTCAAAGCCTTCCGAGATCAATTCAACATAGCGGTTGTTCAGCGCCATGTTGACAGTGATGTCAGGGAATTCGCTCAGAAAGTCGCCCAATACAGGCGACAGATGGTTCACACCAAAATCAGTCGCCACACTGATGCGCAGCAGGCCCGATGGCGCAGATTGCATGGATGTGACCAGTGCATCAGCCTCGCCTGCGTCGTTCAGCACGCGGCGGGCACGGTCATAGTAGGCCAGTCCAATCTCTGTCGGGCTGACGCGACGGGTGGTGCGGTTCAACAGGCGCGCGCCAAGGCGGGCCTCTAGCGAAGACACATGTTTGGAAACAGCAGATTTGGAGATGCCCATCTTTTTGGCCGCATCTGTAAAGCCACCCTGGTCCACAACAGTGGCAAAGGCCTCCATTTCCGTCAGACGATCCATATGAACTTCCTAGCACTCTTTTTTAATACCGTTGTTTCCTGTTTGAGGATGAAATCGGGCAGGAATGGGACAAATGCCTGACAATAAGGGGGTATGAATCGGTTTTGATGCTGCGGTGGAAACAGCAATTCGCGCGACATTGTTGATCCATGGATGCAACACTCCGCAGGCATGGGGCGTTGTTTAAAAGGTTTTTTAGTTGCGACTTGGTCTGTAGATGTCTGGCCCTAAGCAGGTTCCTTTCATCTGACGGCCATCGGCGATAGACCCAAATGGCAGGATGACATCAACAAAATGTGGAGAATGAAATGACAAACGAAAACATAGGTTTCATTGGTGTCGGTCTGATGGGTCATGGCATGGCAAAGAACATCCTTGCTGCGGGCCATACGGTGACGGTCATCGCGTACCGCAATCGGGCGTCTGTTGATGACCTCGTCGCGCAAGGTGCGACAGAGGCGACCGATCTTGCCGCATTGGCCCAGGCCTCTGACGTCATCCATATCTGCGCTCCCGGTTCTCCTCAGGTTGAGGGGATCATCGCCGGGTTAGTGCCCGGCCTACGCAAGGGCAGCGTCATCGTTGATTGCTCCACCTCCGATCCGGCCTCGACCGAAAAGCTGGCTGCAATACTTGAGGGCCAGGGGTGTCACCTTGCCGATGCTCCGCTTGGCGGCACACCGGTGCAGGCAGAGGCAGGCGCGCTTAGTACGATGGTTGGCGCATCGGATGACATCTTTGCACGGATCAAGCCTGTGATTGATTGCTGGGCGGCATCAGTCGTGCATTTGGGGCCAACTGGGATGGGCCACAAAATGAAACTACTCAACAACTTTCTGTCGATGGGCTATGCCGCGATGTATGCAGAGGCGATGGCGCTGGGGCGCAAGGTTGGCATCAGTGTGGACCAGTTTGACAGCGTGATCCGCGGATCGCGCATGGATTGTGGGTTCTATCAAACCTTCATGGGCTATGCGTTGGAAGGGAACACAGAGGCCCATAAGTTCACACTGACCAATGCCTATAAGGATACCCGATATCTGGCGAATATGGCTGATGGGGCATCGATAGCAAACCCTGTTGGCACTGCGATCAAGAATACCTTTGCCGCAGCGGTCAACATGGGTGGTGATGGTGCAGAAGACTATGTGCCGCATCTGGTTGACTACGTCGCCAAGATGAATGGGCTGCCGCCGGGCAAAGACTGATACCGCTGCGTGGAGTATCAGCGATTTACCGCAGCTGGTTTATGGGGTGTAAATGTCTGCTATTGAAGATCTGAACCAATAAGCAGATCGTTGGGTGAAAACAGTGGATATCAAACGTATTGTCAGCACTAAAGAAGGGCGAAGCGATGCTGTTACCTTCAATGGTATGGCTTTTCTGGTCGCTTATGATCCCGACGCTGCGGAAGGCATTGAGGCGCAAACACGAAACTGCCTGCGCTTTCTTGATGCCAAACTGCGAGAGGTGGGAAGTGGAAAAGACGCACTCCTTCAGGTCACTGTTTTCCTAAGCGATATGACGATGAAGTCGAAAATGGATGTAGTGTGGTGCGATTGGATCGGAGCATCTGAAAATTGGCCGCAAAGAGCATGCGTTGGGGCCGACTTGGGCGACGACGTCACACTTATCGAAATCACGGCTATCGCTGCTCAACGTGAGAGCTACCAACTGTGTACGTGAAGCCGAATAGTTTCTGACGTACCAAATGCCACCACTACCAATTTAGGTGCTGTACTATTGGTGTCAGATTTGCGCCGCCAGCCGGGTCCCTTGGTCAATCGCGCGTTTTGCATCTAGCTCTGCCGCCACATCTGCACCGCCGATCACATGGACCGAGCGGCCTTGGGCGATCAACTCATCCGCCAAGCTGCGCTCCGGCACCTGTCCGGCGCATAGCACAATCGTGTCTGCTGCGATCACCTTTGGGTTCTCGCGCGCCTCACCATGGCTGACATGCAGCCCTTCGGCGTCAATTTTTTCATAGTTCACGCCGCCAACCATCTGCACATTCTTCATCTGCAAACCGGCGCGATGAATCCAGCCAGTGGTTTTGCCTAACCGCTTACCAAGCTTCTCGGGCTTGCGCTGCAACAGGGTAACCTGCCGCACGGGCGCTTCAGGCTGAGGCCCCTCTGGCCGCAACCCGCCGCGCGTTTGCGCAGGATCACCGACCCCCCATTCGGCAAGCCATTCATCCAAATCTTCGGTCGGGCTGTCGTCGGTGACAAGGAACTCTGCCACATCAAAACCGATACCACCTGCACCAACAATCGCCACGCTCTTGCCAACCTTCGCTTTCCCGCGCAGCACATCAATGTAGGACAGCACATTCGGACCATCTTGACCGGGAATTGCGGGATCACGCGGGGCGACACCGGTGGCGATGATGATCTCATCAAAACCCGCCAGTGCCTCTGGCGTTGCCGTGGTACCCATCTGCAAGGTGATCTCCGCTTTGGCGACCATCGTACGGTAGTAATCGACCAGTCCCCAGAACTCTTCCTTCCCCGGTACCTGCTTGGCCATGTTCAATTGGCCGCCAATTTCATCGGCCTTATCAAAGATCGTAACAGCATGACCACGTTCCGCCGCCGTCAGCGCCGCAGACAGACCAGCGGGGCCTGCGCCGACAACGGCGACTTTCTTAGCGGTATCAGTGACGTCGATGGTCAGTTCTGTCTCGTGGCACGCACGTGGGTTCACCAAACAGGACGACAATTTCCCGCTGAACGTATGGTCAAGACAGGCTTGGTTGCAGGCAATACAGGGTGCGATCTCTGCCGCTTTGCCCGCCTTGGCTTTCGCCACGAAATGGGCATCTGCAAGGAAAGGACGGGCCATGCTGACCATATCGGCGCACCCATCGGACAGAACACCTTCGGCCACCTCTGGCATATTGATCCGGTTGGATGTGATGATCGGGATCTGCACCTCGCCCATCAGCTTTTTGGTCACCCATGTGAACGCGCGACGGGGCACAGAGGTGGCAATCGTCGGAATACGCGCCTCATGCCAGCCGATGCCAGTGTTCAGGATCGTGGCACCCGCAGCCTCTACTGCCTTGGCGAGTTGCACGACTTCTTCCCAAGTCGATCCGTTCGGCACCAGATCAATCATCGACAGCCGGTAAATCACGATAAAGTCTGTTCCCACCGCCTCACGCACCCGCCGCACAATCTCAACTGGCAGGCGCATCCGGTTCTCGTAAGACCCACCCCAGCGGTCGGTGCGTTTGTTGGTATGGGTGACGAGGAATTGGTTGATGAAATACCCCTCAGAGCCCATCACCTCGACCCCGTCATAACCCGCCTCCTTCGCGCGGGTCGCGGCGGTTACGATATCGCTGATCTGTTTCTCAATCCCATCTTCGTCCAGCTCTTTCGGTGGAAAAGGCGAGATCGGGGATTTGACCGCAGAGGGTGCTACACACGCAGGGGAATACGCGTAACGCCCAGCATGCAAAATCTGCATCGCAATTTTGCCGTCCGCATCATGCACCCGGTCGGTCACGATGCGGTGGTTGGCGATGTCTTCATCGGTGTAAAGACCGCCGGCACCGGGAAACACACCACCCTCGGCATTTGGTGCCATGCCACCAGTGACCATCAACGCGACATCCCCGCGCGCACGTTCGGCATAGAACTCCGCGACGCGGTTCCAATCCTTCGTCTCCTCCAACCCGGTGTGCATTGACCCCATGAGCACACGATTCTTCAGTGTCGTGAAACCCAGATCGAGGGGGGACAAAAGATTGGGATATTTGGTCATAAAGGTGCCTCCACTTTGGGCAATCATGGCGAAAGCTGATGGCGACGTCACCCTCAACGTCGCGTAATATCCGTGGCGATCTGGCCAGTGCGAAAGGTTTTGCGAAATGGGCGCGCTGCGGTAGGCTGTCGGGCGACTAAGAAAGGACTGGAAAATGGAAGCGAGCTTTTCCCGGCGCAAGTTGCTGACACCGGCTGAACTGCGGGCATTGTCAGAACGATCTGATCTGCAAGGCGGGCTGCAAATGGCCAGTCATGTGGGCGCAATTGTGGTTGTTGGCGTGTTACATGCGCAGGCCTTGGGTACCGGTTGGGTTTGGGTGACGGGTCTTGCCTTGGGCGTCCTGCTGAACTTTCTTTACGCCGCCCAGCACGAGCTGTCCCATGCGACCGTTTTCAAAACCCGCAAACTGAACGAAGTCTTCGGGCGCATCATTGGTTTCATCCAGATATTCCCGCGCGATTTCGACCAGATCATGCATTTTGCGCATCACCAATACACGCAAGACTGGGAACGCGATGGCGAGTTGGTGCGCGAACCCTATACGCTGACGACCTACCTTTTGTGGCTCAGTGGGATCACGTATTGGCGCAATCGCGTCTTAGGCGTGTCGCGCCGCGCCTATGGGGTAATTGTCGAGCCCTTCATTCGCACCGAGGAAGAAGCCCGCGTGATCTTTGAAAGCCGCCTGCATGTGCTGGGCTATGCCGTGATTGCGCTGCTTTCGGTGATCTTCTCATCATGGGCTGCGCTGACATTCTGGATCATTCCGATGGTCCTGACCAAACCCATTCACCAGCTGCAAAACACGATCGAGCATCTGGGGCTGTCCCATGACAATGACATCATGGAAAACACCCGCTCGACCCGCGCTAATGCACTGCAAAACTGGCTGTGCTGGCAGATGCCTTATCACACAGCACACCACACGTTCCCCGCTGTGCCGTTCTGGAAGCTACGCGAATTGAACGATCGGATCGAAGATAAGGCAGGCGAAGTGCACCGCATGGGCTGGGTGGAATTCCAGCGCGAGGTCATTGGCAAGCTGATGGCAAAAGACGAAAGCCAATATCCGATGGATGAGGTCTGGATCATTCCGCGCAGCGGCGGGCGTGTGACGCGGATGCCTGCCGAGTGAGGCAACTCAAAATCTACACCTCGCTTTGGGCGATGCAGCCGCATGACCAGACGGGCGTGAAACTGCCCTACGATCAGGTTTGCGAAATGGTGAGCGGAGCAGGCTTTGATGGCATGGCGATTGATCTGGGTGCCTCTGACGTGGCTGTTGTCCATGCCGTCAGGCCACATATGGAGGCGAACGGCCTCACACCGCTAATCGTCGCCTTCCCCAAAACCATTGAAAGCCTCGAAGACACCCTGCACATGGCCGCCGATTTTGGCGCGCCGTTCGTCGATGTGATCGGTCAAGTCATGCCCATCGCCCTTGACGACATGGTACCAGTGATCGAGACGTGGATGGGCATGTCCGACCGCATCGGCGTGCCAATCCAGTTCGAGACCCATCGCAACTGCATCACCAACGACCTTTATACCACGCTGCAACTGCTCGACCGCATCCCTGACATGCGAATTTGCGCGGACCTGTCGCATTACGTCGTGGACCGCGAATTTTGGTTCCCCCTGTCCGATCATGACCTCGGGTTGATGAGCCGCATCCTGCAACGCTCAGACAGCTTCCAGGGGCGGGTGGCATCGCGGCAGCAAATCCAATTGCAACTGGATTTTCCGCAAAATCAAAAATGGGTAGAGTTGTTCAAAGGCTGGTGGCGCGAAGGGCTGGCCGACTGGCGGGCGCGGAACGCGTCAGGGGACTGCGTCTTTGTGTGCGAGTTGGGACCACCGGAATACGCAATGACCGGGCCAGACGGTGCCGAGATGTCAAACCGTTGGGAAGAAGCGCAGGTGATCAAAGGCTGGGTGCAGGAGATTTGGGATGATTTGGGCGGAGATGGGTAGGGAAGGTCTGTTGTGCGGACAAAGCGTGCTTTCGCTGCGGCTGCGCCAATGGCAACTTTTGGGTTCCATCGAAACAATGACACGCACTACCCCGCAGACGGGTCAGCTTGGAAAACCTGGGCTTAGATGGCCGCTCCACAACGCCCATCTGCAATCGTGTATGCTTCCAATATATATCGGCCAAACGCCCCTCCTGAAACTACGCGAACTGCGATGAAGTTCGGTTGTTCGATATCTGTCTGCTGCCGCACAAACGGAATGACGGACGGCGCATAGTGGTTGCAAAGCGCTAGCAAAAGTTCATCCACGTTGTCATCGCCAAACAAGCCTTCTGGGACTGGATCGGGTTGTATACGCATCTCAATGCCCGTGCCGTAAGACGAGTGGTTCAAGACACCGGCATCCACCAGTTGCCACCGAACATCCTGAGCGGATGCATCCGAGGCAGCCAATACCAAAATGCTTGCTAAGGCTCTGATGGATTTCACGGGAACCCCTTCTGGTTCAAGTTGTTGCAGTCACCGCATCTAATCGCATTGCGGTCATTGCAGCAAGGTGCAGCATCAAGCACTTTGGGCTCAATCCAGCCGTTCGCCCAATCAAAAAACCCCACCGCTTTGTAGCGATGGGGCAAAGGGATGCCCTTTACGGGCCACCCAACCGCGCATCCGGAGAGAGGAAGCGGTTGGGCTTATCCGGTCTGACTTAAGGCAGCAGAACGCTGTCAATCACGTGGATCACGCCGTTTGAGGCAATGATGTCCGCTGTTGTCACGGTAGCGACGTTCACTTTCACGCCATTGCTGCCGTTCACGCGCACTTCGGCGCCGTTGACCGTTACAACGTCCAGATGCTGGCCCGCCAACTGGTTAGAAGTCACCGCACCGGGCACAACGTGGTACGTCAGGATCGCAACCAGCTGATCCTTGTTTTCTGGCAGAAGCAGGCTGTCGACAGTGCCCGCTGGCAGTGCGGCAAAGGCTTCGTCAGTTGGTGCGAAGACGGTGAAGGGACCTTCGCTTTTCAGCGTATCGACAAGGTCAGCCGCAGTTACAGCGGCGACCAGCGTGTTAAAGCTGCCGTTGGAGGCGGCGATGTCGACGATATCAGGCTCGCTCTCCATCGGTGCGCATGCGGCAGCGATGGCAACGCCAGCGGCGAGGATGGATGATTTGATAGCAAAACGACGGTTCATGGGGGTGTTCCTTTCAGTCCCTGTTAACGAAGTTGTTACGGGGGCTCGACCGGATTGGTTGTCATTCTGACAATGAGTTTATGGACCGTATTAAACGCATCCAGTTGATGCATTCACACGTAGGGGGCGCCCTAACTGTCCGCGCAATGCTGGCGGAAGGCCTTTTGGAGTAAATCCAGTTCACTGCGCAGCAAAGTAATCTCGGCGCGTAGGTCGTCAGTCAGCGGCTCACCACAGATGATGGCAAAGCTGCCAATCGTGCTGCCGCAGTCGTCGTTGATAACAAAGGTCTGCACGCCATCGCTGATCAAGGCGCTGGGTATGGGGATGGCGACGCGCCAAACATCTTGCTTTGCGTCTCGCGTGCAAGTGACCTGATCCAGCGTCTGTCCCAGATGTGTTACATGCAGGTCAGGTTGCTTGCTCCCTGCGCCGACAAGATCGCCCTGCCAAACGCCTGCGGTGATTTGGGCATTTATAAACTGCATCAGGCTTGTCCTTAGATGTCCGCACGCGGATAGCGGCAGAGGGTCAGGTGGCGGATAGTAATCTGGTTCATGGCCGGTTTTTCGATCATCAGATCAACCCACATCCGCTCTGCGCGTTTTTCGTTCAGGCCGCTATAGGCCAGATCAAACTCAACCATGGTTTCGGGTTTGTCATCTGGTAAGGTCAACAAGATCTGTTCGGTATTGGGCCCGTTCTTGACGTTCAGTCGAGCATAGATCTGCGTTGGTCGCTCACGTTCAATCACCCCGGCAAGGCGAATAAGATGCCGTTTACGCAGCCCTTCACAAGATGCCTGCGGAATTTCGACCACCAGTGATAGATAGCTGCCTTCAAAATGAAAGGCCTGTAGCGTAACCCCGAAAGGGGCCAGATCCGTGGCGCGAGCATTGCGAGTTTGACGCAGGCTGACCTCCGCGCGTTTGCAGTCATGAAAGATGACAAGTTCAGATGTCATCTCCATTTTTGACAACGCGGGTGCGATGCCATGTGGCGTGACTGCTGCACGCCACAGCTGGGGCCGCCATGCCCAGTCGGTGCCGGGCGGTTGCGGGAAGGTGGTCGATCCAATCCGGGGCAGCGCAAGCCTGCTGTCCGCCGCGTGCCGGAAAGCGCCCGCGTGGCGGTGCAGCGTCTTGGCCGCTTCATTCTCGCGGGCAAGTGCGGTGAGGTCCATCTTTGGCACGTCTTTGACAGCCCTGCGCCAACGCGCAACCGCGCGGCGTTGCAGGAACCGGTCAAGCGGGCCGGGCAGGGGGATGGGCATCGCGGTCTTTTCCTTTGGTCGTGGCAGAGTGTGCCAAACAAGGACTACTTTGAAAACCGCTTAGGTTGGCCGATGGCGGATATTCACGGCGCCCAAAGCGCGCCGGATACAGCACGATCATATCCATGCGCAAACATCGCCGCCATATACCGGGACGAAAACCGGTCGCTTGGGTCATAGTGAATGCCACTGTCGGCACTTACTGAGGTCACGCGAAATCCCAATCCATGATCATGGGCCAGCAGACGGGCTGTGTTGACCGAAGATGCTGCACTGGACCGCACCATCGCGGTCATCGCCTGCTGCGAAATGCCCAAGGCGGTTTCGGCGCTTTTCTGAGGTTCAGGATCAAGGGTGTTGTTGATCAACAGGTAGGCCGCGCCACCCTGTGCGGCGTTGGAGCTGACTTCAAATGCGGCGGGGGGTGTTGCCAGAAACTGCATCTGAATGCCACCATCCACATGTGTTTCGACCATGGTTTCGCCTTCATGGTCAAAGTGGATTTTTACAGGTGAGAACAATCCGGGCAGGGCGCCTGACGCGCGGATCACGGATCGAAAAAGATCGTAGAACCCGGCTTTGGCAATCTCGCCCATGTCCCAGACAATCGCGCGGGATGTGGCAAGGTTGGCAGTTACAACGAACATGCGGCCGCCTGCCTCATGTTTGCGGGTGATCGCTTCCATCACCGGGGTAGGTGTATAGGTGGCGATCAGATCGGCAAGCGGGGCGGTATCATAAATGCCATCACTGGATACCGCGGCAAGTCCGCGGAACCGCATGATATCGTCAGCATCATGATCCAGGAACATATGTTGCAACGCCTCATCCCTGTCCGCGCCCAGAAAGGCCATCGGTGCAATCAATGCGCCCGTTGACACCCCGGTGACGATATCAAAATCCGGCCGCTGCCCCGTCTGCGACCAGCCGCACAAGGCGCCAGCTCCAAACGCACCGTCCTCACCGCCGCCTGATAACGCCAGCATTTGTGGCTTGGCTGTCAGGCGCGACAGATCCAGATGGCGCGCCCAGATATCCACATCCGCATCCGCTTGAAAACGTAGGCCCGCCAATGGATCTTCCATGGCGGATAACGCGCGCGTCGCCACGATTTCAGTGGATTGTTCGGCGCAGGCCGCGACAAAAGAGGTTGCCGTCAACCCAAGTAGAAAGCGACGCCTGCCCAAACTGGTGGCCTCGCAAAAGCTGCGCATCATCCGCAATGACCTCCTTGGTATCGCGCTGTTTGAAAGCCGTTAGTTTGAACGCCGCGGTTGTTCAGGCGCGTTGTCTTCCAAAACTTGTGCAACGATCTGTTGTGTTACAGCAGGGTTTTCGGCTTTCAGACAGTTGGCAATGGCTGCCGGATCAGGGCGTTGAGGGCGTGCGCCTTCGGCCGGGCGAGGCATGCAGGTTTCCAAAGCCGCAGTGGGGACATGGAGATCAGCTGCCAATTCATCAAGCGGTGGACCGGGGGGTGGGCCGTTTTGGGCCGTGGCTGCCATTGGCACCACAGTTGCTGCTGCAATGCACCAGATTGTCAGTTGTTTTGAGAAGAAAGTATTCATGATTGCCTCGCACATGTGTCATCCTTGTTTTCAAGGATCACGGGATATACGCGAGGCATCACGAATTCCGTCGCCGGGGCTTCAAGAAAAAATGCATTCACACTTTCGCCTATCCGGCGTTAGGTGATGTCTCGGGTGTTGCTTCTTCAATGGTTGTTGCTGCCGCCTGCACGCCTGCAAGGATCAGCTTGAGCAGTGTCGCACCAGGCCCCTCGGTCAGCGGGGCCGCGGCAAGGCCGCGCACGCCGATGGTTACCAAACGACCGTTGATATTCGTAAATGCGCGCCATTCTTCCTGTTGCAACCCGGCAAAGGGTGGTGGGCCTGCATCGGCAAAATGGACCATCACCTGACTGTTAAAAGCCTGACTGGACAGGATATCGACATCTGCGGCATCCCCGCTTTGGCTTAACAACCGCGCTCCATCCTCTGTGATCAGATAGTCCCGCAAGGCCAGTTCATCGACAGCAGCGCTGCCGCTTTCTGCCGGGCCAACCTGAACCGTTGCAAACCCGATCACACTTGGCACGCCCGCCTGCGCCCCCAAAGTGGCGCAGGGTGCGAGGATCGCAAAATCGCGTGCTGTCTGGCTGGCCACTTCATCTACGCAATAGCCCTCAGGGGTGGTTGCAACCACTGCCCCTTCGCCCAGTGCGACAGATCTTGTGGCGGGTGACGTGGCTGTATCGGTCAGGGTGCAGGCTGTGACAGACAGCACCCCGCAAAGCACGGCAATAAAACGGATCATCAGGGTCAGAGATCCATGTAGATGTGTTTTTCAGACTTCGCACCGGGATGTGTGACCGCACCAAGCCGTGCACCGCCGACCAGTTGGGCGTATTTCCACAAAGCGCCAGAGGCATAGATCGTCTCTTTCGGGCCTTTCCAGTTCGCCTTGCGTTCCGCCAGTTCTACGTCGCTCAGGTCCACTTTCAACTCACCTGTGATCGCGTTGATCGTGATCACGTCGCCGTTCTGCAACAGGCCAATCGGCCCGCCGTGTGCGGCCTCCGGCCCCACATGTCCCACGCAGAACCCGCGCGTCGCGCCCGAGAAGCGGCCATCGGTGATCAGAGCCACTTTCTTGCCCATACCTTGGCCAGACAGCGCGGCGGTCGTCGCCAACATCTCGCGCATACCCGGCCCACCAGCGGGGCCCTCATTCCGGATGACGATGACTTCGCCTTCCTCATACTGGCGCGCCTTGACCGCTTCGAACGCTTCTTCTTCGGACTCAAAGCAGCGGGCTGGACCCGTGAACGACTGTTCTTGGGTATTCATACCCGCGACCTTCACAATCGCACCCTCGGGGGCAAGGTTACCCTTCAGACCAACAACGCCACCTGTTGGTGTCAGTGGGTTTTCTATGGAATAGATAACCTTATTGTCGGCCTCGCCTTTGATCATATCCAGTTCTTCGCCTATGGTCCGGCCAGAGGCTGTCATGCAATCTTCATGGATCAGACCCGCTTTGCGCAGTTCCTTCAGCACAACAGGCACGCCGCCTGCCTCGTAAAGGTCTTTAGCCACATACTGACCACCCGGTTTCAGATCGACGAAATAGGGCGTGTCGCGGAAGATTTCACAGACATCAAAGAGGTCGAAATCAATCCCTGCCTCATGCGCAATGGCAGGCAGGTGCAAGCCCGCGTTGGTCGAGCCACCTGTACAGGCGACAACACGCGCTGCATTTTCCAGTGACTTGCGGGTCACAACATCACGCGCGCGGATGTTCTTTTCGATCAGGTTCATAACCGCCTCGCCAGAGGCGATGCCGTATTGGTCGCGGCTTTCGTAAGGCGCAGGCGCGCCGGATGAATTCAACAACGCAAGGCCGATTGCTTCAGACACACAGGCCATCGTGTTGGCGGTGAACTGACCGCCACAAGCACCAGCCGATGGGCAGGCCACGCGCTCAAGCACTTCCAGTTCCGCGTCAGACATATTGCCGGCTTGGTGCTTGCCCACGGCTTCGAACACGTCCTGAACCGTCACGTCCTTGCCATCAAGACGGCCCGGCAGGATCGAACCGCCGTAGATAAAGACGGACGGCACGTTCAGACGGACCATCGCCATCATCATGCCCGGCAGGGATTTGTCGCAGCCCGCAAGGCCGACCAGCGCATCATAGCAGTGCCCGCGCATCGTCAGTTCAACCGTGTCGGTGATCGCCTCACGCGAGGCGAGCGAGGACCGCATCCCTTCATGCCCCATCGCGATGCCGTCAGTCACCGTAATCGTGGTAAACTCGCGGGGCGTCCCGTTGGCCTTTTTCACGCCCAGCTTGACCGATTGCGCCTGACGGTTCAGGGCGATGTTACAGGGGGCTGCTTCGTTCCAGCATGTCGCGACACCCACCCAAGGCTGCTTGATCGCTTCCTCATCCAGACCCATTGCGTAAAAATAAGACCGGTGCGGCGCGCGCGCGGGCCCTTCGGTCACATGGCGGCTGGGAAGGTGTTTCTTATCAACCTGATCTTTAGGCATCTGGGGTGTCTCCTCGCGAAATCGTTAGAAACGGTCTAAATAGCGGGCCGCAGTTGCGCAAGGGCACAAAGCCTGACAACAGTTTGCGATGCGCCACAACTACGCCCCCCACGAAGACTTCATCCAACCGGCAAGGGCAGAGCCAAGTTTGCGCCACGTCTTTTCGGTCACGGTGATCTATGTGGTCGCTTTCTACCTTGCGCCGGTTTTGGTCTATCTGATGCTACCGGCGTCGCTGAACGCCGACCTTTACGAAATGACAACGCCCATGGGGTCGTTGCTGTCCTTTGCGACATTCGGCATATCGGCCTATGTCCTTGTAAAAATAGTGCAATTTTTTCACAGGCGGGGGTTTTGGTCGCTGGTTGGGCCGTACCGCCGGGCGCTGACGGATTTACGCAAAGTGGCGGTCGCCGTCGCAGGGCTGCAGTTCTTCGTCCAGATTATCCTGCCATTCGGGTCCTGGGGCGAGGTGGCTGAGGTGCGTTCCATTCCCTTATGGCTCCTGCTGGCGCCAGTCAGCCTTTTGGTTATTTTCATTCAGGTCAGCACCGAAGAACTGGTCTTTCGGGGGTATTTGCAGCAGCAGCTAGCCTGTATCTCAAGTAACCCATGGGTCTGGATGGTGCTGCCGTCCGCGCTGTTCGGGGCAGTGCACTATTGGAATGGCAATAGCCCGCCAGAGGGGACTGTCTATGCTGTCTGGGCGGGTCTCTTGGGGTTGGCCTGCGCCGATCTGACAGCGCGCACCGGGTCGCTTGGTGCAGCTATCGGGCTGCATTTTGGTGTGAACGTCGTGGCGACCATGTTTGTGGGCATTCAGGATTGGCCGTTTTCAGGGCTGGCGCTGGTGCTTCTTGCGTACTTTGATCCTGATGTGCTGAGTGCCGAGATTATTGCCGAAGGCACCACATGGGTGATCTTCAGCATGATCATGTCGGCCCTTTCGGTTCTGATCATCTGGCTGGCAGCACGCATTGCCATTCGGCGCTGATTGCATTTCGCCACACTCCGTCATATTTGAAATGTAGAACATCCCTTAAAGGCTGCGCCGATGAACTGGATCACCAACTATGTCCGCCCTACGATCAACTCGTTGTTTTCGCGCCGGGAGGTGCCGGATAATCTTTGGACCAAATGCGATAACTGCGGCACGATGCTGTTTCACCGCGAACTGGCGGATAATCTGAACGTCTGCACCAATTGCGATCACCACATGGCGATTGGGGCGCGGGACCGCCTGACATCGATCTTTGATGGCGGCGTTTTTGTCGAAGTGGAGGTGCCAGAACCGACTGTAGATCCGCTGCATTTCCGTGATCAGAAACGGTATACAGATCGGATCAAGGAGGCCCGCAAGAAAACCGGCGAAAAAGACGCGATGCTGGTGGCCGAAGGCGAGATGGGGCGCACGGGCGTAGTTGTTGCCGTGCAGGATTTTTCCTTCATGGGCGGGTCGATGTCGATGTATGTGGGCAATGCGATTGTGGCGGCGGCTGAACGGGCGATTGAACTGGGGCGCCCGCTGATCCTGTTTTCCGCCGCTGGCGGCGCGCGAATGCAAGAAGGCATTCTTGGTTTGATGCAGATGCCGCGCACCACGATTGCGGTGCAGATGCTGAAAGAGGCGGGTTTGCCTTACATCGTGGTTCTGACCCATCCCACCACCGGTGGTGTGACGGCCTCCTATGCGATGTTGGGCGATGTGCAGATCGCCGAACCCAATGCGCTCATCGGCTTTGCCGGGGCGCGGGTGATTGAACAAACGATTGGTGAAAAACTGCCCGAAGGGTTCCAGCGCGCCGAATACCTGCTGGATCACGGGATGCTGGACCGGGTGACGAAACGCACGGACCTCAAGGATGAACTGGTAACAATCGCGCGCCTCTTGATGAAACAGCCAGCCCCGGTAAAGGGCGACTTGCCCGCCCCTGAAATCCAATCCGAAGCCGCCGAGGAAATCGAAGCGGCGGAAGCAGCCGAGAAGTGACGCAAACCTCTGACGTGATCCTGGAGCGGATGATGGCCTTGCACCCCAAGGTCATTGATCTGACCTTGGACCGCGTATGGCGGCTGCTGGCGGCAGTGGGTAACCCGCAAGATCATCTGCCGCCTGTGATCCATCTGGCCGGGACCAACGGAAAGGGTTCCACCCAAGCAATGATCCGCGCGGGGCTGGAGGCGGGTGGTGCCAAAGTCCACGCTTACACATCACCGCATCTGGCCCGGTTTCACGAACGGATAAGGCTGGCCGGAGAGCTGATCACAGAAGAGGCGCTTACCGATGTGCTGGACCGCTGTTATGTTGCGAATGGCCCGGACCCGATCACCTATTTTGAGATCACGACGGTTGCGGGCCTCTTGGCTTTTGCCGAAACCCCTGCCGACTATACATTGTTGGAAGTCGGCCTTGGCGGGCGTCTCGACGCAACCAATGTGATCGCTGATCCTGCCATCACGATTATCACGCCGGTTGATCTGGACCATCAACAGTTCCTTGGCAATACGCTGAGCGCCATCGCGGGTGAGAAAGCGGGCATCATCAAACGCGGCATACCCTGCGTTGTCGGCCCGCAGCACGACGAAAGCATGGATGTGATCGAGGCAAAGGCGGCCGCGCTCGGCGCTCCGCTTCTGGCCTATGGTCAGCATTGGCATGTGAGCGTAGAGCGTGATCGATTGATCTATCAAGATGACCACGGGTTGCTTGATCTGCCTCTCCCGAACCTGCCCGGCCCGCATCAGATCATGAACGCTGGCAGTGCCATCGTGGCCCTGCGCGCGTTGGGCAAGGATGAGGCGGCTAGCGAGGCGGCGGTGACCGGTGCCTATTGGCCCGCGCGGATGGAAAAACTGACCGAAGGTGCTTTGGTCGATCTGGCCGCACCGGCCGAGCTATGGCTTGATGGCGGGCATAATCCCGCCGCCGGACAGGCCCTCGCCGATACGCTGCGCGGCCAACCGCCCAGACCAACCCATCTGATCTGCGGAATGTTGAACACCAAGGACATCAGCGGCTACCTGCGACATTTGGCGGGGGTGGCCCAGACGCTGACGGCTGTTTCAATTCCGGGTGAGACAGCAACGATCCCTGCGGATCAGACGGCGGCGGAGGCTGAGAAAGTTGGCCTGCCTGCGCAGGTGGCAGATGATGTGCAAGGCGCGATCAGGGCAATCACGGCCCAGACCCCAAATGCGCGCATCCTGATCTGCGGATCGCTCTATCTGGCGGGGCATGTGATGCGGGAGAATGAGACGTGATGAAAGCGCTGGCAGTGGCCACATGTTTGTTAGCCAATGGCGCCCATGCCGCAGATTTCTATTTCTGCTGGAAAGGGTCCAACGGCTATACGATGACCGGGCAGATGAGCATCAACCCCACGTCACTCAACAAACCTATCGTCACGCAAGACGATGTGACGCTCTTTCGGATCGCGGGCTATCAAAATGAACGTTTGTTGGGAAAATGGGATATGGCGAGCGCACGGGAGGGTGCAAGCTGGCTGCTGAACTACGACCCCGCACGCAGCGTCTTTATGACGCCGGGCGAAATGGGGCTGGGGGTCAGCCAAGCCTGGAACGCTGATGGGACAGCAATGGACTGCGGCAACCCCGGCTTTGGGTTCAATCTGGGGAATTTCGCGCAGGATTTCTGCCTCAACGGGGTGTGGGTCGAAGAAAGCGGGATGCCCCCAGAGACACCTTTTCTGGTCAGCCCGGTTCCGGTTGATCCCTTGTGTCGGGTCTATGCGCCAACGAGTTGAGTTAGGCACAGGGCAAACCAATACTATGCTGCGTCAGTTTACCGGATACACCGACGCGGCGAAACAGCCGGGCTTGGCATTGTGGATATGCGCATAGGCGATCTGATCATCCTCAAAGACCTGTGCGATGGTATCTGCGACACCGTCGCCCTGCACCACCTCGGCCGCGCACATCATATGGTCCTGATCAAAAAACCGTAGTGAGATCAGGCGAGAGCGGATAACCTCTGGCACCTCGTTCACCGCGCAGTGCGCTTGGGTTGCATTCTCGCGGATGAAAACGGCGTGACTTGCGTGATACGGGCTGTCTTCGGGCTGATGGGTGTAACTGATCAGTATGACACTCTCGCCAATCTCGGCATCTTGCATGCTGACACGACACGGCGTGCCGGGCTTTGCGGTCACGATCTGGCGGGACGCTTTTCGCGCGGCCAGTGCCGCGTCATCAAGGCCAAATAAATGCGAGAACGCATCCAATCGCAGCGGTTTGATTTGAAAGTCCATGGTTGGGTCACTCCTCTTTTTTTGCTGATGTCTGACTACAAAACCGATGCATAGCAGAGCGACCCGCTTCATGCGGTTTCAGGGGCTGGGTGCGATGTACCTGCTCGCCGTATCTAGAATCATCCTGTTTTCCACCGATTCGCGAATCAGTGTCTTGACGCCGAATCACTTCATCGCGTAGGGTCTCCCTTAACGTGAAGCGCCATAAGAAATAGGCGTGTGCGAGCAGTATTGGCAGGGCAAGTGGATGGGTCGTAATGGCCTGTCTTCTTGTTTTTCTGGCCGCCCTTATTCACGCCTTTCAAAATGCCGCACCCGCAACAATTTGCCGCCACGACTTTGTGTGATTTGCATGCCAGCCTCACGCTGAGTAGGGTGCTTTAACGGCCATGAAAGGGTAGAGTTTGACGGTTCTGAAACGTTCTTTTGCGGGGGCAATCGCGGCTTTGATGATCGCAGGCGCACAACCGGTCACGGCCGATCCTGATGCGGGTGCTTACCTGGCCGCGCGGCAAGCGGGGCTTGCCAATGACTTTGGGCAGGCGGCGCGCTTTTTCACCGAAAGCCTGATTGCCGATCCTACAAACGCCTATCTGCTGGAAAACGCGATGACGTCTTATATTGCGCAGGGTGATATCGCGCAGGCCATCCCGGTGGCGCAGACAATCGTGGGTCAGGGCAATGATAGCCAGATTGCCTATCTGACCTTGATGATTGCGGATGCGAAATCCGGCAACTGGGCCGCGATGCTGGATGGATTAGAGGCAGGGCGTAATGTCGGCCCGCTGGTTGATAGCCTTGCCGTCGGGTGGGCGTATTTGGGACAGGGCGATATCGGGCAGGCGATTGCCAGCTTTGATAAGGTGATCGCGACCGAAGGGATGATGGTTTACGGGCTGACGCATAAGGCCTATGCGCTCGCTTCTGCTGGTGATTTTGAAGGCGCCGAGGCGATTTTTTCAGGCGATGTGCCCGGCGGAATGCGCTACAGCCGCCAAAGTGCGATTGCGCACGCACAAATCCTAAGCCAGCTTGGCCGCAACACCGATGCGCTGGGCATCGTGGATGCCGTCTTTGGTGAACAGTCCGATCCAAGCATCGCACAACTGCGCGCGCAGCTGCGTGCGGATGAGGCCGTGGCCTACAGTGCTGTGCGCACCCCTGAACAAGGATTGGCCGATCTGTTTCATGTGATTGCGGGTATGGTGCAGGACGATGCGCCAGAGCAGTTCACGCTCATGTATACCCGTGCTGCCACTTATCTGTGGCCAGAAAACACGCCGTTGGTTCTGATGAACGCAGGCCTGCTGGAGGAACTCGAACAATATGATCTGGCGAATGCGGCGTATGCCACCGTCGCCCGCGATGATCCGTCATTTCACGTCGCAGAACTGGGCCGCGCCGAGGTGCTGCGCAGCGCCGGGCGCAATGGTGCCGCGATTGAGGTGCTGGAGGCACTGACCCGCAGCCACCCTGATCTCCCCGAAGTCTATGCCACCAAAGGCGACACCCTGCGTCAGGCGGAACGCTATAAGGACGCAATCACAGCCTATTCGCGGGCACTGACGCTTTATGATGATGGGAATAGCGCACGTTGGTTTGTTCATTTCACCCGCGGCATTGCGCATCATAAGGTTGATGACTGGCCGGGGGCCGAGGCCGATTTCCGCGCGGCCCTTGCCCTGCGCCCTGATCACCCGCAGGTGCTGAACTATCTGGGCTATTCCTTGGTGGAACGCGGCGAAAAGCTGGATGAAGCGCTTGGCATGATCGAAACAGCTGCCGCTGAACGGCCTGATAACGGAGCCATCGTGGATAGCCTTGGCTGGGTCTATTTCCAATTTGGCCGGTATGAAGAAGCTGTCGAACATCTTGAGCGCGCAGCCTCGCTTGAGCCGGTCGATCCGGTGATCAACGATCATCTGGGTGATGCGCTCTGGGCCGTTGGCCGCGAAATCGAAGCGCGCTTTCAGTGGGAGCGCGCGCTGTCTTTCGATCCTGTCGAGGAAGAAGCGCTCCGTATCCGTGACAAGTTGCAGCGTGGGTTAGATCTGGTTTTGGTCGATGAGGGGCGCGCGCCCATTCGGATCGCCAGTGGCGACGATTAAGGCCAACGCACCCGCAAAGGTCAATTTGACCTTGCATGTGACCGGTCAACGCGATGATGGGTATCATTTGCTCGACAGTCTGGTCGTCTTTGCAGATGTGGCCGATCAGATCAGCGCCAGCATTGCCCCCGATTTACGGATGACGGCCAGTGGTCCGTTCTCTACCGGCGTTCCCACGGACCACACTAACCTCATCATGCGCGCAGCCGAGGCTTTGCGCACCGTACGTGGTGTGACCAAGGGTGTAGCACTGACGCTTGAAAAACATCTCCCCCATTCCGCAGGCATTGGCAGCGGATCTTCGGACGCAGCGGCCACGCTGGCCATGCTGGCTGAACTGTGGCAGGTCGCCCCACTGCCCGCCACCGCCCCCGAAGTGGTTGCCTTGGGCGCAGATGTCCCCGTTTGCGTGGGCGCACCGCGCCCTGTGCGGATGTCGGGGATCGGTGATATGCTGTCGCCTGTCGTCACGCTGCCCGATTGTGCCTTGGTCTTGGTACGTCCTCCGGTCGATGTACCGACAGCGTCCGTGTTTCAGGGGCTTGTGTCCAAGAACGGCAGCCCGATGTCAGAATTGCCAGAGGGTCTGGACTATGACGGGTTTGTGCATTGGCTGCGGGCACAGCGCAACGACCTGCAAACGCCAGCCGAAGCGATAGCGCCTGAAATCACCGAAGCGATTGCAAAGCTGAAGTCGCTGCCAGCGGTATCGGTTGCCGGAATGTCGGGGTCAGGGGCTGCGTGCTTTGCCTTGGTCAAGGACATGGCGACAGCGCGCCATGTGGCGCGCATCGTGCAGGTGGCCAAAATGGATTGGTGGGTTGCTCCGGCGGCACTGCTTTAGGGCCTGTGCATGAACGGGAATGCCCACGGCCCCTAATCCGCGTCGCCTGATCCGTCCATCCGCTTCCATAGCAAGCTGAGCAGCGTCTCACCCGCCAGTGGGTTCACACAATCCGAGATCAGAACAGGCGCACCAAATGGTACTGGTGCGGGCAGTGGCAGGCTGGCCCGCTCTTGCCTGATCACCCGTGGGATATTGCTGAAGTCGGTCATATCAGTCATGACGCAAGTTTAGCGAAAGAACCCGCAGCGGGCAAATCTGGGACGAAGAGAAGGCGCGAGACGGCGGGTATCAGATCAACATGATTAAGTGTTCAGCTTTGCTACGACGCGGCGCGCAATAGGTCTGCCACCTCTGCCATCGACCAGACTTTGATCGCCCCCGTCCCATCCAGTCGCGCCGGATCACCGTCTGCAACATAGCCAAAGCAGCGCACCCCCGCTGCTTGCGCCGCGCGACACCCTGACGGCATATCGTCAATCATGACGGTTTGCGCAGGCATTACCCCGGCATCCGCCATAATCTGATAAAGCATATCCGGCTTCGGTTTCGGCGCATATTGGTGGCCTGAATAGATGCGTCCTTCAAATCGCTGCCAGAGACCGGAGGGGCGCAGGGTAATCTCCATCTTCTGCATTGGCCCGTTAGACGCGATGGCGATGGCAATACCCTTTGCCATGAGTTGATCAATCAGGTCTTCTACTCCTGCGATCACCGCAACACCTTGGCGCAACGCATCAAAGACCACGCTGTAAATCTCATCAAGCCAGCCTTCGGGTAACTTCGCCCCGCGCTTTGTAGCCTCAACTCCGACCGACGCCATCGTACCACCCGAAAACAGCGTGACAATCTCATCCTCCGCAATTGTCAGCCCGTATTGCTCCAGAAAGTCCGCGATAATCCGGTTCGTGACCGCCTCGGTATCGACCAGCATGCCGTCGCAATCAAAGATGACCAGTTCAAGCGTCATGGCGCAAAAAGCTGACCCAAGTATCGCCGTAACGGCGCTGATCGAGGCTGGTGAAACCCGGTGGGGCGATTTGGGCGCGGCTTTCTTCCCAGACAATCAGGGCCTCGGGTGCGATCCACCCCGCCGCTAGCGCCGCAGTCAGAGTCTTGCCACCTAATTCCTGTCCATAGGGCGGGTCAAGAAACACCAATTGACAGGGCGTGCCTTGCGGCAGCTTCGCCGCGTCAACGCTTAACAGCGTTACATCACCAGCCCGGCGCAGCTTGGCGATGTTGTCGCGGATCAGCTTTTGCGCGACACGCCCGCTATCGACAAAAGTCACATGGGCCGCTCCGCGCGACAGCGCCTCTAACCCCAACGCACCGGTGCCTGCAAACAGGTCCAGCACCCGTGCGCCATTGATCGGATCGCCAAAGCGCCCGCCTTGCAGCACATTGAACAGGCTTTCGCGCACCCGGTCGGTCGTGGGGCGCAGATGCGCGCCCGCATCGCCTTTGCCGACCACCGCCAGCGCCGTACCGCGATGGGTGCCGCCAATGATCCTCACGGCTTGAGTAGCGCCTTCATGTCAGTTGCCGGATCGGTGATCAGTGCCGGATCAGGGCTTCGCCCCGCCTCGATCAGGCGTTTGCCGATCATATAGTTGCGCGGGTCGTTCATCGCATCGACGGCCAACAGTGTCGCGCCGTCATAATACCAGTTTGACTGCACACCGGGCGCATCGCCATGGCGGACATACACATCCGTATAACCGATATTCAGCCCGGCAATCTGCAACTTGCAGTCATATTGATCTGACCAAAACCACGGTTTGGGCACATAGGGCTGATCGCCACCAGCGATGTTCACTGCAACTGTTTCGGCCTGATCAATGGCGTTGCCCACACTTTCCAACCGGATCGTCTCTCCTTGGAATAGGCAAGAGGCACAATCGCCCGCAGCCCAGATATGTGGGTCAGAGGTGCGACCATGGGCGTCGGTCGTGATACCATTGCCCACATCAATCCCTGCGCTTTCTGCAAGGATCGTCGCGGGGCTGATGCCAACGCCAACAACGGCGAAATCAATCGCAAGCTCTGTGCCGTCCGTCAAAACGGCACCGGATACATGGCCGTCACCCACCAGATGATCGAGGCCAACGCCTTCACGAATGTCAACGCCATGCGCGCTGTGCAACGCGCGGAAATAGTCGGATGTCTGAGGTGCTGCCACCCGCTGCAAAATGCGATCCGCCATCTCTACCAGCGTCACCTGCAATCCTAGCTTGGACGCGACCGCCGCCGCCTCCAGCCCGATATAGCCGCCACCGATAATCAAAACACGCCTGCCTGCCGTAAATGCCGGGGCCATCGCGTCGGCGTCACTCAGATCGCGTACCGCATAGACACCATCCAGCATTCCGCCGATCGTGGCAGGCAGCATGCGCGGATGTGCGCCGACTGTCAGGGCCAGCTCATCATAGTGCAGTTCGTCACCATCACTCAGCATGATCGTCTTTGCGGCGCGATCAATGCCAGTGACACGGGTGTCCAAGCGTAGGTTGATATCCTGATCAGCATAGAAATCAGCTGGTCGCAGATAAAGCCGTTCCTCGGCCATTTCCCCAAGCAAATAAGCCTTTGACAGGGGGGGACGCTGATAGGGTGGTACTTTTTCGGCACCAATCAAGGTGATGTCACCCTCAAACCCGATGCTACGCAATTTCGCAACAAGCGATGCGCCGGCCTGGCCTGCGCCGACGACGACGACATGGGTCATGTTGTTTTTACCTTCTTGTCTCACTGGTGCTTGTTAGCGCAAACTCTATATGTGAAGCGACGAAAGTTACAATTACCAACAGGGGCTAAAAAATGACAATCAAGACGGGCGATGCGCTACCCAATGCAACATTGCTGCACATGGGCGAAGAGGGGCCAGAACAAGTCGTTCTGTCTGACAAACTGGACGGCCGCAAAGTTGTTATCTTCGGACTGCCCGGCGCCTATACAGGCGTCTGCTCTACCGCACATGTGCCCAGCTTCATGATCACCTTTGATGACTTCAAAGCCAAAGGCGTGGATGAGATTATCTGTATCTCCGTCAATGATCCTTTTGTGATGCAAGCCTGGGGCGAAAAAACCCGCGCGACAGAAACCGGGATCACAATGCTCGCCGATGCCGAAAGCGCGTTCACCACAGCCATTGGCATGAATTTCAGCGCACCACCGGTTGGTTTCGTCAACAGGTCCAAACGATACTCTATGCTGGTCGACAACGGCGTCGTTTCGATCCTGAACGAAGAACTCAGCCCGGGCGAATGCGAAATTTCAGCTGGCGAGACACTGTTGGCAGCAATGGATTTTCAGGAAAAAGCGCTGGATTAGATTATAGGGGCTATGCTGGTTGGGGATGGCTCTATGGCATTTGTACGCAGATACGAATGTCGGGTTTGCGCCCTAAAGTGATGAATGCTGCACATGTCATGAATGTTCGTCTTTACGACTGACAGACTGTGCGGCCCCGCCAAAAGAAGGCCGAGATCGCCTAGTTGTTTATGCTCATATTACCTCCCCTCGTTGACCGGCACATGAACGCGATTGCGAGGAACCAGGATCGCGCGATACCAAGAGCGGTCTCGTCGGCCCATTCTTCGCACAGGCTTGATGCAAAAAAAGCAATGGTCATCATAGTCGCAGATCGCCATGTTACGAAAGTCTTGGAGAATAGTTATGGAAAATGACAAGGGCCCCAAAGGCTATCACGACGTGGGTGGCGATCCTGCGGGTGACATTCCAATGGTCGATCTCCCATGGCTTCATTGGGAAAAGCAAGTCGAGGCAATCCGTGGTCTTCTTGGTGACGGCACGCGCCGGATCGTCTCGCTTGACGAGGTTCGGCGCGGATTCGAGAGCTTCGGCGTTGAGAAATACAACACCCTGTCATTCTACCGACGCCGGTTGGCAGCCATGACCGATGTTTTGATTGAAAAAGGGATTGTCTCGCGCGCTGAACTGGATGAGGCGATTGAGGCTGGGACGTTGCGCTGGACGGACGTTGATACGCCTCCATGAAACGGTTCGCGGCGGGTGACATTGTTCGGGTTCTGGCACTTGGGAAGACGGGGCATGTTCGTATCCCACACTATATTCGCAACCAGATTGGACGCGTGACGGAGTATTGCGGCACATATCTCAACCCAGAGGATCTGGCGGTGGGCAATACCTCTGGTCGCGCGGTTGATCTTTACCGGGTGGCATTTGCGCAGACACAGCTTTGGCCAAACGATGTGATCCCGCATCATGACACGCTAATCATTGAAATCTACGACCACTGGTTGGCCCCCGTTAAGGAGACCCAAATGCCCCATGATCATGACCATGGTGAACATGAGGCGCTTGTCATCGAGGATGAGGCTGGAAACATTGAAGCCCAGATTATCGTGGATGCTCTGCAGGAGGTACTGATTGGCAAGGGCTTGTTGACGGCGCTTGAAGTCACAGGCGCCATCGCCAAACTGGAAAGCCCCGGTATTCACCTTGGTGCGCAGGTTGTGGTGAAAGCGTGGACTGACCCGGACTATCGCGCCCGCCTTCTGTCTGATGGCCGCGCTGCCGTCCAAGAGCTCAACATTCCAGTCACCGAGGCACGGATCATCGTGGTTGAGAATACGCCTCAGCTGCACAATCTGATCACGTGTACACTGTGTTCCTGTTACCCAAGGTCCATTCTTGGCCAGCCGCCCTCTTGGTATATTTCGAAAGCTTATCGCGCGCGGTCTGTCCGTGAACCGCGCCGCGTTCTGGCTGAGTTTGGCCTGGACTTATCCGAAGATATTCAGCTGGTCGTGCATGATAGCAACGCCGACATGCGGTATCTGGTCTTGCCAGAGCCGCCTGAGGACCTCGACAGATTTTCGTTGAATGAACTCGAGGCGCGGATTTCGCGGGACCACCTAATTGGCGTGGCGAGAGAGGTCGTGTGAGGCAACGCGCCTCCAAAGCCGACCCCTACGTGCCACAAAACCTGATGCAGTGGGAAAAACACATCCATGCGTTTGTGAGCCTTTGTGCGGAGGATGTTCCAAAGGAAGGTCCACTCGCCGGCCTGACCGTCGGTGTAAAGGATGTCATTGATGTCGCCGGCGTCCCGACCCGCAATGGCAGCGACGCTTACAAAGATGCCGAACCTGCCTTGCAAGATGCCGCTGTCGTTGCAGCACTGCGCAATGCCGGTGCGCGGATCGTTGGCAAGACTACGACCACAGAATTTGCATTCACTGATCCGACGCCTTGCCGCAATCCGCATGACCTGAACCGCAGCCCGGGCGGGTCGAGCAGCGGATCGGGGGCTGCGGTTGCAGCTGGTGTCGTTGATATCGCGCTTGGTACGCAGACCGCCGGGTCGCTGTGTCGGCCTGCAGCTTATTGTGGGGTTGTTGGTTTTAAGCCGTCTTACGGCATGTTGCCAACGGCAGGTGTTACGCCGCTTGCCGCCAGTTTTGATACCGTCGGGATCATAGCCTCCTCCGTAGCACTGGCGAAAAAGGCATTTGCAGCAATCGCCCCCACCAAGATCAGCGCAGCAGAGCCTTCGTCCCTAAAGGTTGTCACCGGGCTGTGGCAAACCTCTGTGCATGTGGATGAAGATGCCTTGGCGGGTTTACACAGCGCAACCACCGCCCTTGGCACACATATCGACAACGCGCCACTCAGCGCTGATGTTGACGCCATCGTCAAAGCGCATCGGATCGTAATGAATTATGAGGCAGCACAGGCCCATGGCGTTATGTTACAAGACGCCCGGGTTGATGTGCTGAAGCCTAAGTTTCTGGCCGGCCTCAAGGCCGGGTTGAAAATATCGCCAGATGAAGCCAAACAAGCAGCTGATTTTCTGGCCGACGCGAAGCAGCAATTTTGGGGTGCCCTTGCTGGTGCAGAAATCGTGCTGACCTTGCCGGTTCCCGAAGGGGCACCTTTGATTGACGGCACCACCGGCTATCAGGATTGGCTGACCCCTTGGACTGTCTTTGGCGGCCCGCTTGTCTGTTTGCCTTGGGGCCCTGATCGCCTAGGCCGACCCAGATCAGTGATGCTGGCCGCGCATCCGGGACAAGACGTCCAGATTTTGGAAACGGCCGCGCAGCTGGAAAACCGCAGTCCTGATTTGCCAAGACCGCAACTTCCTTCCTAGTCCTTTAGCCGCACAATCGCATCCACTTCGACCGAAGCATTGCCTGGTAGACCAGAGACACCCACCGCAGTTCGGGCGTGCCACCCATCATCCCCAAACAGTGCTATGAACACTTCTGTCGCGCCATTGATCACTGCGGGGCTGCTGGGAAAGCCGGAGTGGCAATTGACGAACCCGCCCAGACGCAGGATCACATCGACCCGGTCGAGATCACCTTCGCAAGCCTCTCTTAAACGGTAGATGAGGTTCAGCGCACAGATTTTGGCCGCCTCTTTTGCGGCTGCGATCCCTTCGGGCGTATCTGCAACGGGGCCCGTGTGGGTCACTTCGCCTGCCCATTCACAAATCTGGCCAGACAGGTAAACAAGCACCCCGTCTTTACGAAACGGCAAAAACTGGCCGCGCGGTGTCCAATCAGGCGGCAATTCAAGACCCAGGCCAGCGAGCCGTTTTTCGACCTGCGATGTCATGCAGTGACGGCCTCTTGCGCCAAAAAGGCCCGCCAATCACCAAGTTGGGTGATATCCGTCGCCCCTTTGAGGCCACTTGCTTCACAGATGAACCCTTTCACCACCGATCCATCGGACAAGGCGATTGTACCGATCCCCAATGGCGCAGGGATGCCAGCCATGAAGGTTCCGAAACCTGTTTTGGGCAACGACCACACCTCGACCGCGACAGAACCAGTATCGGGCCCTTCAGCGCGGACCAAACCTGGCCGTGCAGGTGGCCCGCCCGCCAATGCGTAGAACTTATAGTCCGGAGCCGTTCGCGTTTTGCGGATAAAAGTCGCCCCCAGATCGGTCAGCTGCCAATTTAGCGGCAATCCAGTCATATGCGCCCCGCAAACCGCTAATTCGATCTGATCCGAAGGCTGTTCTGGCAAAGCAGCAGGTGTCGGGATTGGATGACTGGTCGCACCCATCCTGCGTGCGCAATCGGCCTCGAACCCGCGCGCGACAGCCGCAATCAACGCATCCTGACCCGCACCCGCCAAGAGCGTCACGCTCCCCGGTCTGCTATCGCTACGCGGCGCTGTGGGCACAGCGATGCCACACATATCCAATAGGTTCACGAAGTTCGTATATGTGCCGTTGTTTGAATTGGGTGTGACGGGATCAACCGCCAGATCGGCCACGGTGTAGAAAGTCGGGATTGTTGGCACGCAAAGCAAATCAACACCGTCCAACATGGGCTCTGCCGCGCGTTTCAACTCAGCCAATCGGTACATTCCGCGAAACGCATCTGCGGCCGACATGCTTTCCGCATGGGTGATAATCTGTTTGGTTACTGGATGGATTGCGCCGGGGTCAGTCTTCAACAAATCCTCGATGACTGTGTAGCGTTCCGCCACCCATGCGCCTTCATAGAGCATGCGCGCAATCGCATAGAGCGGTTCGAAATCTACGTATTCAATTTCTGCGCCACCCGCCTTCAACAGCGCAACGTCCCGATCAAAGGCGGCCTGTTGGATCGTGTCTCCGAAGAATTCGATGGTGGTGGCATCCGGGACGCCGATCCGCAACGGTTTGGTTGGTGCTGCTAACGGCTCATGCGCAAGGGGCTTCGAATAGGCATCCGCGGGATCAAAGCCGCGCGCGACTTCGAAAGCCGCATAGGCATCGTCGACAGTCAGAGCAAAGATTGACACCGTTTCGGTCGAGCGGCAGGCTGGCACAACGCCGCTGGCGGATATGGCCCCCAACGTTGGCTTGAGACCGACAATGTTGTTCAGGGCAGCAGGCACCCTGCCAGACCCAGCGGTGTCAGTCCCAAGCGAAAACGTCACGATGCCGTGGCCAACAATCACGCCAGACCCACCTGAGGAACCACCCGGTACGATCTCTGGATCAACCGCATTCAGTGGTGCCCCATAAGGCGTGCGGACACCAACAAGCCCGGTGGCGAATTGGTCAAGGTTGGTCTTGCCGATCATCAGGGCCCCTGCGGCGCGTAAGTTTGCGATGACAAAGGCATCCTTCGTGGGCTTGTAAGCGTAAGCTGGACAGGCCGCCGTTGTCTCAATCCCTGCGACATCAATGTTGTCTTTGGCCGCAAAAGGAATGCCCCAAAGTGGCATATCAGGGTTGTAGGCCCCTAGGGCTGTCGCCTCTACGCGCAGGCTTTCGCGATCGCGCAGATGGATAAAGATGCCCGGATCATTCACTAAATCCAACCGTGCAAAAATTTCATCAATGACGTCAACAGGGCTGGTGCCCGCAGCATAGGCTTCGCGCAAGGCGCTCAGTGTAAACGGAAGATGGCTAGGCATGGTATTCTCCGGGTCTTGGTATTTAACTTATATTGCGGCGTTGGGGTGGCTTGGGGGCCGCTGCAAGCAAGGCGTTGGTATAGTCACTTTGAGGGTTTGACATCACCTGCTCGGCCGCACCTTGTTCGACGATTTCACCGTCTTTCATGACGATCACATGATCACAAAGCAGCCGCACAACATGGAAGTCGTGGCTAACGAAAAGATAACTAAGCCCCAGTTTGGCGCGCAAATCCACCAAGAGGTTCAAAACGACCGCTTGGATCGACACATCAAGTGCGGCTGTCGGTTCATCCAAAATCAGGAACTTGGGATCAAGCGCGATGGCACGCGCAATGCCCACACGCGCCTTTTGCCCGCCCGACAGCTGATGCGGAAACCTATCAAGCAAGGGCAAAGGCAGCCCCACAAGCACCGCCAGTTCTTCGATCCGCACAGCCAGCTTTGCACCACGCATCCGCGCCAAGCGCCGCAGCGGTTCCGAGATTGTCTGACGCGCTGTGTGCCGCGGGTTTAAACTGTCGGTGGCGTCCTGAAAGACCATCTGAATATCGGCACGCCTGCTGTCTTTTGCAAAGCTTCGCGCTGGGACGCGCGCGATGTCGTGCCCATCAAAAATGATCTGCCCGCTGGTCGCGTCCATCAACCGGACCAAAATCTCTGATGTCGTGGATTTGCCGCAGCCGCTTTCACCTACAAGCCCGACACATTGGCCTTGGTTGATCATAAATGAAATGCCCTTCACCGCATGCACGGGGCCGGATTTCCCGGCATAGGTCTTGGTCAGGTCGCGGACCTCTAGGATAGGTTGATCGCTGACCGTCGGGGTTAGCTCTTCCCCACGCTCTTGGGGTGGCAGCAAGCTACGCACAGTTTCTCCTGCACGCGGGGTCGCGTCCACGAGTTTGCGGCTATAGGGGTGTTGCGGGTCGCTGAATATCTGAACAGGGTCGCCTTGTTCGACGATCACACCGTCCTTCATCACCAAAATCCGGTCGCAATATTGCGCGGCAAGGCCAAGATCATGGGTAATCAGGATACTACTCATTCCGCGTTCGCGGATCAGATCGCGCACAAGGTCCATGACCGCTTTTTGCGTTGTGATATCAAGTCCAGTCGTCGGTTCGTCGGCGATCAGCAGACGTGGGTCACAGGCCAATGCGATTGCGCAGACGATGCGCTGGCACATGCCGCCCGAGAGCTCGAAGGGATAGGCATCATAGCGCGCCTCGGCATCGTTGATCTTGACGGCCTCAAGCGCTGCAATTGCTTTGGCACGCGCATCATAGCGGGTGGCGCGGGCGTGATGGCGCAGTACGTCTTCGATCTGGTGCCCAACCTTACAGATCGGATTAAGTGCCGCGCGTGGGTTCTGGAAAATCATAGAAATTTCGCGGCCACGGATATCGCGCATATCGTGCTCAGCGGCCCGGCGCAGGTCGATGCCTGAATAGGTCGCCTCGCCCGCTTTGATTACCCCACCCGCATCAAGGATGCGCATCAACGCATAAGATGTCACCGATTTGCCAGAGCCACTTTCCCCGACAATCCCAAGGATTTCACCCTTGGCCACTTCAAAGCTGATCCCACGCACGGCATCGACCTCACCCCTGCGGGTCTGGAATGAGACCGCAAGGTCTTTAACAGATAGCATCTTGCTCATGTCCGTTTCCGCGGATCGACAATATCGCGCAATCCGTCCCCCAAAAGGTTGAAGGTGAAGACCGCGATCATCAGCCAAAGACCAGGGAAGACCGCCAACCACCATTCGCCAGAGACGATAAAGTTCGCCCCTTCTGCCACCATAATACCCCACTCGGCGGTGGGCGGGCTGACACCCAACCCGATAAAAGACAGCCCGGCCGCATTCAGGATCGCCCAGCCGAGGTTCAGTGACACCTGCACCATCATTGGTGGCAAGGCGTTGGGAAAGATGTGCATTGCAAGAACGCGGATATCGGAATTGCCGGCAAGCTTGGCCGCCCGTGCAAATCCTGCATCGCGGCGAATATTCACCTCAGCCCGCACGAGGCGTGCGTAAAAGGGCATATTGATGATCGCAGTGGCGTAGATAATGTTTTCAATCGTGTTCCCCAGCGCCGCAACAATCCCCATCGCGAGTACAAACAATGGAAAAGCCATAATCGTATCAAGGAACCGGTTTAAAATAATGTCCGGCCAGCCGCCCCAATAGCCCGCGATACATCCCAAGATCGAACCAACAACAAAGGACAGCGCCACAGCCGCAACAGAGATCGACAGATCCAACCGTGTGGCCACGATCACGCGGCTGAACACGTCACGGCCCACATTATCGGTCCCAAACCAATGCGTGGTCGAGGGCGGCTGCAGCGCATTGGCGGCGTTGGTCGCCAGCGGATCATAGGGAACCAAAGACGGTCCAAAGACGGCCGAGAAAATCAACAGTGCGAACATGCCAAATGCGATCAACGTGACAGGGTTCGCCCGCAGGACGTATAGAATATGATCGAAGTTGCCCCGCGTCTTGGGCGCAGGTTCTTGGGATACTTCAGTCATTTGGAGGAAAATCCAATCCGTGGGTCAATGGCCGTGTAAAGCAGGTCAATCACAAGGTTGAGCGCCACAAACAAAAGGGCCATAGCGAGTACAAACCCCTGCACGGCCGCGTAGTCTGATACAACCAAGGCCTCGACCGCATAAGATCCGATACCGGGCCAAGCAAAGACCTTTTCCACCAGAACATTGGCCCCAAGCGCAAAGGAAAACACCATGCCAAGCGTTGTGACGACGGGCAGCAAGGCATTGCGAAAGGCATAGCGGTACAAAATAGTTCTGTTGGACAATCCAGCGGCCCGCGCCGTGCGGATGAAATCCGACGACAGCGCCGTCAGCATTGCCGCCCGCGTCATCCGCGCAATAGGCGCCAGCGTGAACAGCGCAAGTGTGGTTGCAGGCAAGATCAATTGTTTCGCCGCCCCTCGCCATGTCTCCCAATCGCCCATCAAGGCCGCGTCAATCAGGTAGAACCCCGTGACGTGATCAGGATCAAGGTAGATGAAATCCAACCTACCCAACGGCGAGGGCGCGATCCCTAGCAGGTAATAGAAGATGTAGATCAGCAAAATACCCGTGAAAAAGGTGGGCAACGATACGCCCGCCGTCACGACAACACGGCACAGATGATCCACCCAAGTGCCCGGACGCGTTGCGGCCAAAACGCCTAGCGGTACGGCAATCACAATGGCCAGAATAAGCGCTGACAAAGTCAATTCCAACGAGGCCGGCAAACGCTTTGCCAGATCAGCGGCAACCGACCGCCCGCTTGAGAGCGATTGGCCAAGGTCGCCTTGCAGCAAGTTCCCCACATAGATGAAGAACTGCTGTACCAGCGGTTTGTCCAAACCCATAGCGACACGGGTTTGCTCAATTGATGCGGTATCAGCCGCCACCCCTGCGAAATAAACCGCTGGATCACCAGGCAGCGCCCGCGTCAGCAAAAAGCTGATGATCACGACGCCGATGACAACCGGGATGGATTGGGCCACGCGCAACAGGGTCGCACGCAGCCGAGGGGAAGAGGCAAGCATCACTTATGCGCGCGTGATTGGACGGACGTCCAACTGACGGTGGAACCAGAACTCATAGCCCTCTGCCCCGTTCATCGCGACGTTCAGTGCCGGTTGGTACAGCGGGATACGTGGTAGCTCATCCAGCACGATTTCAAACATGCGCATGATCTTTGGCGCGTATTCCGGATCGTCCATTGGCATGTGCAACGTGGCATTCGTCAGCTCTTCGACTTCCTCGTTGCGGTAGTTGGATGAATTGAACAGGTGACCGTCCTGATAGGCCCAGAAGAAGTAGTAATCGGGTGTGTTGAGCCAGCCGCCGAAGTTCTCAAGATGCAATGGCAGGCGTTTTTCGACCAGAACAGCCGTCCGCCAGTTGGCACCCGGGATCTTTTCGATGGTGACATTGATCCCGATCTCACCAAGTGCCTCTTGGACCAGTAGCGCGGTGGGCTCCATCCAAGACGCCAGGTCCAGGCTGATCGACAATGGCACGTCGAACCCGTCCGCATAGCCAGAGGCGGCCATAAGCTCCTTCGCCTTGTCAATATCCGTGTAATACTGCGTCTTGCGCGGCCACGCGATATCTGTGATCTCTTCCTCACCGCCCCACATGGGCAATCCGCGACCATAGGCTGCGGCCTGAAAGATATCCTCGTACGGGATCGCGTAAGCGATGGCTTTGCGAACATTTGAATCCTGGAACGGCTCAAACGCAAAGTTTGGGTTCAGGCAGTGGATGCAGTTTTCGACGGGGGTCGAGAACACATCAAGCGTATCGGCCAGTTCTGCGGCGTCCTTGTCGGGGATGTCGAATGCGACCTGCACATCGCCCCGTTCTACCAGTGCGCGACGGGTCGCGGGACTTGGGACTTCGCGGATCACAACACGCTGCAACGCGGGCAACGGGCCACCAACCCAATCGTCATTGCGCTCATAGACAAGCTGTTCACCGGGCGTCCAGCGCGCCACCTTATACGCACCCGATCCAGCAGGTGTCGTGTGAAGGTATTCCGTCGCCCAAGGGTCGTCTTCGGTTGCGTTGGCCAATGCCTCAACCGAATTCATGATATAGGGCACAGGGACAGCCAAATCCGGGATCGTCAGCTTGGACGCACGGTCCAGCTTGATCACGAAAGTCTCTTCATCGACGGCTTCGAATTGGTCGGGACGTTCCAATCCGCCGGCCTTCATCTGAACGGTTGGGAAACCCCCGACCGACACGGCGCGATCAAAGGACCATTTGACGTCTTGGGCTGTAACCTTGCGCCCATCCCAGAAAGTCGCGTTTGATTTCAGCTTGAAAGTAAGCGTTAGGCCGTCCTCAGACTCCGTCCAACTTTCGGCAAGCTCTGGCTCGATCACCTCATAATCGTAGGAGAACCCACCGTCGGGTGTTTGCTTCGTCCCGAATGACAGCAAGCGATCATAACAGTTGATCCCAACCTGATAAGATGCGCGACTTGTGCCAGAGCGGTGCAGATCAAGGCTGTTGATGGTTGCACCCGTCACAACGACCAGCGTGTCTGATCCTTGGGCCGCGGCAGGCATCGCACGCAGAAATGGCAGAACGGAAGCGCCCGCAGCACCCATCTTTAGAAAGTTACGTCTGGAGGTTGTATCGGTCATGTTTCTCTCTCGCTGTTGTCTGTTTTCTTAGGATTCGGCAGTTGGAAAGAGGTTGCGATGGATTACCGTGCACTTCTAATGCTATAAAATCATATATACGTTGCATTTTTTGCATCATAGCGAGAAAAGGTACGTCATTTGAAATACTTAAAGACCTTTGAGTTGATCGAAGCGGTGGTTCGGGCTGGATCAATTAGAAAAGCTGCCGAAGACACCAACCTGACCGCTTCGGCGCTGAACAGGCGGATACAAAACTTCGAGCAGGAATTTGGCTGGCCGATCTTCGAGCGCCTGCCACGGGGGATGCGGCTGAACCCAGCAGGAGAGTTGTTGATGCAGCATATCCGCTTGCAGCGGACCGACTTGGCCCGAGTCCAATCGCAGGTGGCTGATTTGTCAGGGCAAAGGCGCGGGCATGTTTCTATTGCGTGTTCGCAAGCCCTGCTTCCGTATTTCCTCCCCGAACAAATCGCGATTTACCGCGCCGCACACCCCGGTGTCAGTTTTACGGTCAACGTCCGGGATCGGGCGCAAGCCGAGCAGGATCTCGCATCGTTCAGCAGTGACATTGCCCTTGTCTTTGAGCCCATCCACCTTGTGGATTTCGAAGTCCTCTATGCACTTCCACAACCCGTTCACGCCGTCTTCAAAAGCGACAGCTTTTTGGCACGGCAAACCGAATTGCGTTTGAGGGATTGCTTAACCCAGCAACTGGTCTTGCCCTCCACCGCTTACGGTGTGCGCCATCTGCTCAACAATGCGGCGGCCCGAAAGGGGCATAGCTTGACCCCGATTGTCGAAACCGAGTCATTTGAACTGATCCGCCATTACGTTACCCGAGAGAACGCTGTTGGCTTCCAGATCCCCATTGGATTGAGCACCGAACAGCAGCCGGACATCATGCATTTGCCATTGTCGGAAAAAGACATCCCAGCAGGGCGTCTTTTGCTTGGCCAAATGAAGGGTCGCGCGCTCCCCTTGGCCTCGTTCAAGTTTAGCCAACAGCTTACTGCAGCGCTGGCGCATTGGGCGGAATAGCCCAGCAACAACTTGTGGAAGAGTGCTGCAAAATTTGCATCATTATGTTGCGAAACTAGCAGACGACAGCATCGCTTTAATGGGTTCATGATAAGCCGAAGGGAATTGGGGCGCTGCATGAGCACGTCCATTCCGATGTCGCTACGCCATAGGAGCTTACCAATGTCATTCAAATCATTCTCCCGCCGGGGTTTCCTCAAGAGCACCGCTGCAGTTGCAGGTGTAACCGCACTTCCTCAATTTGTCGCCGCTGATGGCCATGCGCCTCTGACCGTGGGCTTCATCTATGTCGGCCCAAAGGATGATTTCGGCTATAACCAAGCCCATGCCGAAGGCGCTACTGCTGTGAAGGCAATGGAAGGCGTTGTTGTTGTCGAGGAAGAAAACGTCGCCGAAACCACCGATGTCCAGAACTCCATGGAGTCGATGATCAATTTTGACGATGCAAAACTGCTGTTTCCAACGTCATTCGGCTATTTCAATCCACATGTTCTGGAAACTGCCCCCAAACACCCCGACGTCCGGTTCCAGCACGCGGCGGGCCTCTGGTCAGAAGGTATGCCAACAAACGTCGGCTCTTATTTTGGGTATATCGGCATGGGGCAGTACTTGAACGGGATCACAGCCGGCCACGCAACGACCACCAAAAAGATTGGTTTTGTTGCCGCCAAGCCTATTCCGCAAGTTCTTCTAAACATCAATTCGTTCCTGCTGGGTGCCCGTCAGGTTGACCCTGAAATTACTTGCCAGGTCATCTTTACCGGCGAATGGTCTCTTGCGGTCAAAGAGGCTGAAGCCACCAATGCGTTGGCTGACGCAGGTTGTGACGTGATCACATGCCATGTCGATGGCCCCAAAGTTGTCATGGAAACTGCTGCAGGACGTGATTGCTTTGTCTGCGGATATCACGCCAACCAGGCCCCCCTTGCGCCGGAGAAATACCTGACCGGTGCCGAATGGAACTGGGCCGGTGTTTACACGGGCATGGTTCAGACCGTTTTGGATGGCGGTACCATCGACAACTTCGTGCGGGGCGGTTTGGCCGACGGGTTCATCAAGATGTCGCCTTTGGGTCCAGCTGTGTCTGACGCCTCACGCGCGCAGTTCGAAGCCGTGAAAGCAGAGATCATGGCCGGTGGCTTTGCCGCAATCAAAGGCCCGTTGAACGATAACACAGGTAATGCGCTTTTGGGCGCAGGCGATGCGTTGGTTGAAACCGATATCGCCTTGGAAAGCATGGATTACCTGGTCGAGGGCGTGATCGGCTCAACATCCTGATCATAAGATCAAGGGGCAGCCATGACGGATCAAACAGCATCGACACCGCTTGTCACACCATCGCCCAATGGTTTTTTGGGGATGCTCGCGCGTCGGTCCGAGGCCGTCATCCTGCCCCTTGCTGCTTTGTTGGTTGGCTTTGCGGTGTTCAGCATCTTCTTGTTGCTGCAAGGCAAATCACCGACCGAGTTTTTTGCTCTGACCTACCGCGCGGGCTTTGGCACCGCGTTTTCATGGCAAAACACCCTGTCCCGCACCGCCCCTTTGTTGTTTGCCGCTCTTTGTGTCGCCTTGCCTGCCCGTTTGGGCCTCGTGGTCATTGGCGGTGAGGGCGCCATCGTTTTGGGCGGCGTTGCTGCAGGGGCCATGGGGGCCCTTCTTGCACAGAGTTCCGGTCTGATTGCTGTACCAATGATGGTCGCGAGCGCGATGATTGTTGGCGGTCTATGGATCGGAAGTGTTGGGGCCTTGCGCTATTATCGCGGGGTAAATGAAACGATTGCCAGCTTGCTCATGGCTTATATCGCGATAGCCCTGATGAACCATCTTGTTGAGGGTCCGCTGCGTGACCCGGCGAGCCTGAACAAACCTTCAACAGCACCGCTGGCTGACAATTTGCGCGTGGGTGATATCCCAGGTTGGGAGGTCCACTGGGGTCTCGCTTTCGCGGTGCTTTGCTGCGTGTTGGCTTGGGTCCTCATCGAGAAAACCACATGGGGCTTTGCTGCAAGGATCGCGGGCGGCAATATGCGGGCCGCACAGGTACAGGGCTTGCCAGTGGGTCGTTTGATCGTCGGCTTCACAGCACTTGGCGGTGCGCTTGCAGGGCTGGCAGGATATTTCGAAGTCACCGCTGTACACGGCGCGGCCAATGCGAGCTTGGCAACAGGATATGGTTACACAGGCATTCTGATCGCCTTTCTTGCGCGGCATAACCCGCTTGCCATTATCCCTGTAGCCATCCTGCTGGCCGGGTTTGAAGCGTCTTCAGGCCTGATTCAACGACGCATGGACCTGCCAGATGCCACAACCCTTGTCCTGCAAGGCTTTGTCTTCATCTCCATCCTGATGAGCGACACGCTCTATGGCCGCTTCAAGGTTTTTGCGCCTGAACGCTGGAGGTCGGCATAATGGAAGATCTGGGCCTGTGGGTCATCCCCCTCGCGATCTTAGGCGGCGCAATCCGCGTCTCGACCCCGTTCTTATTCGTGAGCCTCGGCGAGGTTTTGACCGAACGGTCCGGCCGCATTAACCTTGGGCTGGAAGGCACGTTGGTCTTTGGGGCTATGTCAGCCTACGCCATCGCATATCTCACCGGATCGCCATGGCTCGGTGTTTTGGCCGCCGCTGCAGGTGGGGCAGTTTTCGGGCTGATCCATGGGCTGATTTGTTGGCTTCCCCGCGTCAACGACATCGCTGTAGGGATCGCGATGATGATCCTTGGCATGGGCCTCGCCTTCTATTTTGGCAAACCCTACGTGCAGCCTGTGGCTCCTGATTTGCCGTCGATCAGTTTTGGCTGGTGGTCTGACGTCCCACAGGTGAAAGCGGCCCTGCGCGTGAACGTGCTATTCCTGATCGGGGCTGTGCTGGCATTCGCCATGTGGTGGATGTTTCGCGCGACCAAAGTAGGGCTGGTCATCCGTGTGGTGGGTGACAGCACTGATGCAGCCCGTGCGATGGGCCTGCGCCCAGCGTTAATCCGCACGCTGGCCACTGCTGCCGGCGGGGCTTTTGCGGGTGTGGGCGGTGCGTATCTATCCCTGTTCTATCCCGGCAGCTGGAACGAGGGCATCTCATCTGGTCAAGGCCTGATGGCCGTGGCCCTCGTGATTTTCGCCCGCTGGAATGCCGTCGCTTGCTTTGGCGCTGCCTTGCTGTTCGGCGGTGCTGGCGCACTGGGACCAACCCTGCAGTCGGTTGGGGTGTCTGAAGGGTACTACCTGTTTTTCGCCGCACCCTACGTGCTGACGCTGGGTGTTCTTATCGCAACCTCCTCGCCCACACGTGCCATGACCGGCGCCCCGGGTGAGTTGAGCATTACCAAATAGGAGAGTGACATGAATGGTCTTGGAGGTCTGAACAAATCCCCCAATGGTGTGGTCATCGGTCTGGTGCAACTCAAACTGCCCACCGTCGTCACGCCAGATGATCTGGCCGCCCAAACGGCCCGCATCGTTGAGATGACAGCAAAGGCACGGCGTAACATGGGCACGATGGATCTTGTCGTGTTTCCAGAATATGCGCTGCACGGCCTGTCGATGGACATCAATCCCGACATCATGTGCACCATGGACGGCCCCGAAGTTGCGGCTTTCAAGCAAGCCTGCATCGACAACGACATTTGGGGGTGCTTTTCGATCATGGAAAAGAACCCCGGCGGCATGCCTTGGAATACCGGGCTGATTATCGACAATATGGGCGAGGTCAAACTCTACTATCGCAAGATGCACCCGTGGGTCCCGGTCGAACCTTGGGCCCCCGGCGATGGCGGCATTCCGGTGATCGAGGGGCCAAAGGGGTGCAAACTGTCGCTCATCATCTGCCATGACGGCATGTTCCCCGAAATGGCACGTGAGGCGGCCTATAAAGGGGCGGAGATCATGCTGCGCACGGCGGGCTACACCGCACCGATCCGCGACAGCTGGAAATTCACCAATCAATCCAACGCGTTTTGTAACCTGATGGTCACGGCCAATGTCTGCATGTGCGGCACGGACGGCACCTTTGACAGTATGGGCGAAGGAATGATCTGCAACTTTGACGGCAGCATTATTGCGCATGGGACATCTGGCCGCGCGGATGAGATCATCACCGCCGAAGTCCGCCCTGATCTTGTCCGCGAAGCGCGGATCAACTGGGGGGTTGAGAACAATATCTACCAATTCGGCCATCGCGGTTATGTCGCCGTCAAAGGCGGCGCGCAGGATTGCCCCTACACCTACATGACCGATCTGGCTGCTGGGCAATATCGCCTGCCATGGGAGGATGAAGTCAAAACCACCGACGGCACAGACTTTGGCTTTCCCGCACCAACCGTCCTCTTCAAAACAACACCTGAGGCCGCCGAATGACCATTCAAGCCGACCCCTACGTCTGGCCCTACAACGGCGATCTGCGCCCAGAGAACACGGCGCTAATCATCATCGACATGCAAACCGATTTTTGCGGCACCGGTGGCTACGTGGACAAAATGGGTTACGACCTGTCCATGACCCAAGCCCCAATTGCGCCGATTAAGGCGGTGCTCACAACAATGCGCGCCAAAGGCTACCACATCATCCACACGCGTGAAGGCCACCGCACCGATCTGGCCGACCTGCCCGCCAACAAGCGCTGGCGCAGCCAACAGATTGGCGCAGGCATTGGGGATCCCGGACCTTGCGGTAAAATCCTTGTACGCGGTGAGGCAGGTTGGGACATCATCCCCGAGCTTTACCCAATTGACGGCGAACCCATCATTGATAAGCCCGGCAAGGGCAGTTTCTACGCAACCGATCTGGAAATGATCCTGCGCACGCGGCGGATCGACAATCTCATCCTGACGGGCATCACCACAGATGTCTGCGTTTCCACGACAATGCGTGAAGGCAATGACCGGGGCTTTGAATGCCTCATCCTGTCTGATTGTTGCGGGGCAACAGACAAAGGTAACCATGACGCAGCACTCAAGATGGTCACCATGCAAGGCGGCGTCTTTGGGGCCGTCAGCGATAGCGAAACGCTGCTGAGCCAGCTGCCATGACCCAAGGCGCAATCGGTGTTGAAACGCTGCATATGACGATGAGATTTGGGGCTTTCACGGCACTGGACGATTGTTCGATCCATATCAAGCCCGGCAGTTTTCACGCGCTGCTAGGCGAAAATGGCGCAGGCAAGTCCACGCTCGTTAAATGCATGATGGGGTTTTACCCCGCAACATCGGGCGAAATGCTCGTGGACCGCAAAGAAGCCCGCATCGACGATCCCAAAGCCGCCCACGCGCTTGGCCTTGGGATGGTCTATCAACACTTTACCTTGGTGCCTTCGCTGACCGTTGCAGAAAATCTGGTGATCAGCCGCGAAGACGCGCCTTCCGTGATCGACTGGCGTGCCGAGCGTGCTGCGCTGCGAACCTTTATGGAGAAAATGCCCTTCCGGGTGCCTCTGGATCGACCGGTCAGCGCCTTGGCGGCGGGCGAAAAGCAAAAGCTGGAAATCCTCAAGCAGCTTTACCTTGGACGGCGTTTTCTGATCCTTGATGAGCCTACCTCGGTTCTGACGCCAGATGAGGCTGACGAAGTACTGGGCCATGTCCGCAAGCTTTGCGCGGATGGTGCGATCTCGGTCCTGATGATCACCCATAAATTCCGCGAAGTGACGGCCTATGCGGATGAAGTCTCGGTCCTGCGTCGAGGTAAACTGGTGGGCAGTGGCAAGGTTAGCGACCTTAGTCACGCCGATATGGCCGCAATGATGATGGGCGACGCCACCTTGGCCACGGCCGCCGAACGCACCGGCGATGCTGGCGCGCCGATTTTGCAGCTTCAACAGGCACGTGCGAAAGACCGGTCCGGTCTCAAAGACATCGAAATTACGAATCTCACGGTGCATGCAGGCGAAATCGTCGGGATTGCAGGCATCTCTGGCAATGGCCAAATGGAGCTGATGGAAGTCCTGACCGGACAGCGGCCACTGGAAGGCGGTACAATCCGCGTCAAAGGCGCGCCATACGGTGCCACACGGCAAGAGGCCCAGACCCACAGCGTCCGCTATCTGCCTGAGGAGCCTTTGCAAAACGCCTGCGCGCCGCGCATGTCCGTGGCCGAAAATATCGCCTTTCGCAACTTTGATGGCGCGGGCTTTTGGCTGTCGCCGCGTAAGATGCGCGACCATGCAAACGATCTTGTCGCCGCTTTCAAAGTCAAAACAGCCTCGATCAACAGCCCCATGCAATCCTTATCGGGGGGCAATGTGCAGCGCGCGGTTCTGGCGCGGGAATTATCGGGCGCGGTTGATCTACTCATTATCTCCAACCCCTGCTTTGGCCTTGATTTTTCAGCCGTCAGCGAAATCCGTGCGCGCATCATGACCGCACGCAATAGCAACACGGCGGTGTTGCTTATGTCCGAAGACCTTGATGAAATCATGGAATTGGCGGACCGGGTGATGGTCATGTCCGAAGGGCGCATCGCCTATGATACGCCGATTGCACAGGCGGATATCGCCACTATTGGCCATCACATGGGGGGGCATGCCTGATGGTGCAGATTGCAACCGCCCGACCCTTTGTGTTCGATTTTGATCCCAAGACAACCGCTCTCATCGTGATTGACATGCAACGAGACTTTATCGAGCCGGGTGGCTTTGGGGAAACGCTTGGTAATGATGTGTCGCTGCTACAAGCGATTGTGCCAACGACCGCCAAACTACTGGCACTTTGCCGCGCCCATGGTTTGCCCGTTATTCACACCCGCGAATGCCACAAACCCGATCTTTCCGACCTGCCAGATGCCAAGCGTGACCGGGGCCAACCCAGCCTGCGGATCGGTGATCCGGGGCCGATGGGCCGCATCTTGGTCGCTGGCGAAGACGGGGCCGATATCATTCCGCAGGTCTATCCGATTGCAGATGAGCTGGTGATCGACAAACCCGGCAAAGGTGCATTCTACGCGACAAGCCTTGCCGATCATCTGGCACAACGCGGCATAAAGACCCTGATATTTGCCGGGGTCACAACCGAAGTCTGCGTGCAAACCACGATGCGCGAGGCAAATGATCGCGGCTTTGAGTGCCTGCTGATCGAAGACGCCACCGAAAGCTATTTTCCCGCCTTCAAGACCGCGACGCTCGATATGATCCGCGCGCAAGGCGCCATTGTGGGCTGGACAGCAACCTACGCAGAGTTAGCGGCAGCATTCAATGATTGACCCCTTAGTCGTCAGCGATGTGATCAATACTTGGCAGGATCTGCCTTTCGCGCCCTTTCGCGAAGGCGTTGAGGTGCATTACATTAAAGAAGGGTCGCCAGCTTTGGCCATCTTGCGGTACGCGCCGGGTGCCATGGTTCCGCTGCACTTGCACACGGGGCTGGAAACGATCCTTGTTCTCGAAGGAAGCCAGTCGGATGAACGCGGCGACTATCCGAAAGGATCGCTTGTTCTGAACGCCGAAGGCACGTCACATTCGGTCTGGTCCGAGACAGGCTGCGCCGTATTGATCCAATGGGAACGACCCGTCAAAATTCTGGAATGATGGGCAGTTAGGTGCTCCAGATCGCCTCGTATTTTGCGATAATCTCATGCATGCGCACTGACCCAAAGCTTGGGTCATGCCCACCATGCACCATAGAAACGTCTAACGCCTTCAGCTTTTCAAAAGTCTTTAGATAGTCAGGAACGCTCATCCCCGGGCCTTCATAGATGAGGGGGCCATCATAGATGGCGTCGGCTCCAAACAGCACGCCGGATGACGCTTCAAAAAGCCCAATGCCGCCCGGAGAGTGACCCGGAAGATGCAATACAGAATACTGATGATTGCCCAAATCAACCACGTCACCTTCGTTAAGCAAACCGGTCGCGGGCGCGCCGCGCAAAACATAGGATTTCGGATCGTATCCGGCAAAGGGCAATGCGTCGATCAGCAGTTCGTCAATCGGCGGGTAGCCTGCATCAAGGAAGGTCTGCAAAAGCGACGCGGGGATATCGTCACGATAAAGCGACGACAGTCCGGAGGGGCTTGCCATTTCATCAGCTTCGGCCGGATGGACAAGGCGTGTCTCAAACTCATGCACGCAGCCGATATGATCAATATGGGTATGCGATGACACGCAGATGATGTCTTTGTCCGGGTTGGATCTGAACGTATCAAGGTAGGGTTTCAAGGGAACAATTCCCATGCCCGTGTCGAGGATCATATCGCGTTCGCTGCCTTCAACCAAAAACATGTTGGCCTGTTCGAGCACATGCACATGCGGCTCCAAAATCAGCGTTGTATCATCGTCGATTTTCGTCGAGGTGTACCACTGTGTAGCAATAGGAAGTGTCATCTTGTTTCTTCGCTCCTTGCGCTTTTCCTGTGCCGCCAGTGACCCAAATGCGGGCGTTGATGGCATCTTGGAGCGCAACACATTGCTCTGCCAGCGTTTTGAGTGTTTGGGCAGTAATCCAATAAAACAACGCGGCAGGTCAGGCACTAAGTGCAAAATTTAGGCACCTTTGGTACCCGAGTCATACGTCTGACGCGTTGTTTAACTGTGCAGGCTCTATTTTCACTGACCAACGGTGGAACTGATCCAAGTTTTGGTCTCAGATCAGAATGAGAAACTAAGGCCCTTTGGCCATCACTGGGAAGGACAGTGCATTGGAATTCAAATCGCCCGCGAAGCCGAACCAATTGGCGCCTCGCTTTACAGAAATCGCCACCTTTATGCGGGTGCCCATCGCGCAGACTTTGGAAGAGGCCGACATCGGGATGTTCGGCATCCCATATGATGGCGCGCTAACAAACCGCCCCGGCACACGTCACGGACCGCGTGAAGTACGCAATCAATCCAGCCTGATGCGGGCCGTCAACCACGCCACCCGGATCAACCCGTTTGAACTGGCACAGATCAGGGATATGGGCGATGTACCTTTCACCCGCATGTTTGAGGTCGAGGCGAGCCACAAAGAAATTGAGGCCTTCGCCAATATGCTAATTGAGGCAGAGGTGATGCCCTTTGCGATTGGCGGCGATCATTCGATCAGTTTACCGCTGCTGCGCGCCATTGCAAAAGAACCCATTGCTTTGATCCATATTGATGCACACGCAGACACAACCGACAGCTTTCAGGGGTCCAAGTTCAACCATGGCGCCCCATTCCGCCGGGCAGTAGAGGAAGGGCTGATTGATCCAACAAAGACCATCCAGATCGGCATTCGCGGCACACAAAATACGTCGGATGGTTGGGATTTTTCCGCAGCTTCAGGCATGCGTGTCGTGTTCTGCGAAGAGTTTCATGAAAAAGGGCCTGCCGCGATTGCAGCAGAGGCGAGAGCGCTAGTGGGCGATATGCCCGTCTATCTGACCTATGATATCGACAGTCTTGATCCGGTTTATGCGCCGGGGACAGGGACGCCTGAGATTGGTGGCATGACCACACATCAGGCGCAGATATTGCTGCGCGGTTTGCGCGACCTGAACTATGTCGGCGCAGATCTTGTCGAAGTCTCCCCACCTTTTGACGTTGGGGATGTCACGTCGCTTGCTGGGGCTGCACTTGCCTATGAAATCCTGTGCCTGCTCGCGGAAGTTCACCAAAAGAGGGCGTTTGAATGATGCATGTGCAGGCATGAAAACCCTCACTCGACATGACCTTCTTGATATTTTGATGGGCTGCGCAATTCTAGGTACCGGCGGCGGCGGCGACATGGCCGAAGGGATCGGCCTGATCGATGATGCCTTGGCTAAGGGCAAGACGTTCGACATGGTCACCCTGGACGACGCGCCGCCCGACGCACTGATCTGCACGCCCTACATGCTGGGGGCGATATCGGCACTACCGTCCGAGGAAGAAGCGGCCTATGCCCGCCTGCCACGGATCGACGGACCGGCCATCCTTTTGGCCTATGCGCGGTTTCAGGAATATCTGGGGCAAGAATTCTATGGAACGGTGTGCTGCGAGCTGGGTGGCTCAAACACAGCCGTGGCCTTTTATGCGGCCGCTATGTCCGGGCATATGATCATCGACGCTGACCCTGCAGGGCGCGCCGTGCCAGAGATCACCCATTCCACCTATTACATCAATGACCTGCCAGCCGCACCCATCGTGCTCGCCAATGAATTTGGAGAAGTGATGCTGCTGGAAAACATCCACGATGACCTGAGGGCCGAGGCCATCGTCCGTGCCCTTTCCGTGGTCAGCCGCAACGATATTGCTGCAATCGATCATGCGCTGCCGGTGCGGGATGTCCGTGATGCGATTATTCCCGGCACAATCACGCTGGCGCAAACCATGGGACGTGCGCATCGCAAGGCGCGCGCGGAGGGCCAAGACGCGGCTGAGGCGGTGGCCCAGACAGGGGGTGGCGCTGTGATGTTTCGCGGTATGATCAGCGATTGCGACTGGCGGACGGAAGGCGGGTTTACCTTGGGGTCTATCACGATCCTTGGCAGTGATGAATATCCGGGCAAAACTTACCGCATCAGCCTGAAAAACGAAAACATGGTTGGCTGGCTGGACGGCGTGGTACACGCGACCATTCCCGATCTGATCTGTCTTATGGATATGCAAACCGGCATGCCGATTTCAAACCCCGATTATGCGAAGGGCATGCAAGTGGCCGTTGTGATCCTTCCGGCCCCCAGTCAGTTCACCACTGCGCGCGGGCTGGCGGCCTTTGGTCCGGCTTATGTGGGGCTTAATCAGCCGTTTCGGTCACCGCTGTCACCGGCGGACTAGTCCCCATTGACCTGAAGTCGCTTCGCGCTTTGTGCCCCATCAAAGCCTTGGCTGTGCCAATACAGATCATCGCCGCGCTCTAGCACCACCTGCCCCTCCTGAAACGGGTTGGTTGCTAGCATTGCGATCCCTGATGCCCCGTCCCACGTCCCCAGCACATATTCGCTCGCGAAATGCTGCTGCAATGCTGGAAACTCTGCTGTGCTTCTGTCCAGCTTGGCAATCAAATCACCGGTCGTTCCAAGCGGTTTGGGGCCGATGCCTAGCAAGAAGCTTTCCTCATTTTCGATCAGCACCCCGGTCATTGCATCGCAGCTAACCTGCGCGCCGCGTAGAGGCGATTGAGAGGCGAGCTGCCAAAGTTCACGGTACTCTGCCAAAACGCCGTCTTCGATCAACCCACCGGTCTTATCAAATGACATCAGCCCGATATCTGCCTGCCCCGGAACCCCGTGCCAATTGATCTGGCGGTGCCATGTGCATTGGCTGTCTGCAACGGTAATGTGGCCCGCAAACCCTTCGGCATCCATCAGATTTCGCAGAGATGATTGATCCAAATCTGCCAAACAGGACAGACCTGTCAGGTCCGGCCGTTCCAATGGAATTCGCAAATCCGCGAACAGTGCTCCGGCCTGCAACCAGTGCACGCGGGTCGTGGCATCCTCAAACCCAGGCGCCTTGATCCAGTCCCGTTTCCAATGGCCTTGCAGATGGTCTTGCGTAATCAAGCGGCGTGCCGTTTGTGGCTACTCATCCCAGCGATCAGGTCCGCGCTTGGAAGGACTGCACCAGTTTGCAAATACTCCATCGCATTGAGCGAAGCATCGTGTGCCGTCTGCGATGAACCTGCGACACAATCCTTCGCGACACGGCAGTAATAATCGCTCTGATGTGCGTCGGCGAATGTGTAATGCACGCACACATCGGTAAGGCAGCCAACCAGGATAAGTGTCTCAGCCTTCAGACCCCTCAACAATATCTCAAACTCGGTCCCGAAAAAGCACGAATAGCGACGCTTATGGATAAAGTAATCAGTCTCACGCATACCCATCTCTTCGGCGGCAACCGGCGTGCCTGGGTTGCCTTCGAGGCAATGAACATCTTCGGAACCGTCCAATTCGCGCCCATAGTCGATCATATCTTTGCGGTGGATTTCCTGAAAAAAGATCACCGGAATGTCGTTATCGTGAGCCGCATCCACCATTGTGCGCGCACGCTTTTGGTTCTCAAAGAAATTCGGCATATGCGGGATGCCGTTATCATAGTCGCGCATGAAGGCAGATTTCTGAATATCAACGACGATCAACACAGGGTTTCCGACGATCATGGGTTGCTTGGGCATGGTTTCAGGGTCTTTCGCACTAATTTTTGGATTGATCTGCGCCCATCAGGCGCGGCAGGTCACCCCAGCGGGCGACCGCAGCAAAGACAAGGATAGAAACCACAAGGAAAGTGATCGCGGCCACAGCCATTGTGGGCGTATATCCATTGCGCAGAGAGTTGAAGATTTGCAGCGTGACCGTCGCATATGACGATGCCGAGACAAAGAAGATCACGATGAATTCGTTGAACGACAGCACCAGCACAAAGAAGAACCCAGAAATCGTGTAAGGTATGGTTTGCGGCAGAACGACTGTGCGAAAGGCGATTTGTTCCGTCGCACCCATGGTCGCAGCCGCGTCCAGATGCGACCGGTCGATGGATTGTAATCCAATCGAGATCGTCACCAAAGGTAATGCCATCAGCAAGATTGCATGGCTGACCACCCCTGACCAGACATGCCCCAAACCGCCGGTAAACGCCCAAAAAAATCCAAGCCCCACGCCGATGACAATCGGTGGCACCGCAAAAGGCAAAGACCCAAGACCTGCAAGCACCTTGGACAGTTTCGACCCCGACGACCACAGTAAATAGGCAACAGGCCAAGCGATCAAGACGGCCAATGTTGCGGCCCCGAAGGCAACGATGATCGAATTGGCCAGCGCGTTGGTCCAGACCGGTTCTGAGACAAAGAACTCGCCGAAGCGCGCCAATGTCGGGTCTCGTGGTGGGAAGAACATGCTTCGCCCCCCATTCAGTGCGGCGCCGCATACAACGACAATGGGCAAGGCCAAGACAAGCGCGGCAAGCGCGATGAAGATATGTCCGCCTATCCGCATCAGCGCGCCTCGGCTTTACGGTTTAGCAGGTGACCGAAGTACAGGCAGATGCTCGCCGAAATCAGCAGGATTACCGCCTGCGCCGATCCAAAAGGTGCGTTCAGGTTTGATCCGCGAATGTTGGAATAGATCGCCACCGCTGTGGTTTGTTTGTCCGGCGTCGCGAAGACGCTGATGGTGACATAGCTTCCCAATAAGAAGACGAATAACAGCAAAGTTGTTCCCATCAATGGCAAGCGGATCGAGGGGAGCGTCACGGTCCGGGTGACCGTCCAGCGGCTTGCACCCATAGTGCGCGCGGCCTCTGACAATGATGGGTCAAGCCGGGACAAGGCCGGGTACAGCAGGATCACCGCATAGGGCCAGACAAGATAGCTCATCGTGAGGATCGTTGCGAATTCGGACGGTTTGAATTTCACGTTGCGCGGGTTGGCCAGACCGATATCTCGCAGGGATTGGAACCATCCCACATCCTTTAGCCATTGGGTCGTGCCAGTGACCTGAAACAGCTTTGGCAAGCCCGAATTGTTCGACAACAAAATGTCCCAGCCCATGACGATAAACACCTCTGACATCGACAAAGACGACAGGATGAATACCAACCAGATCGCTTGGGTGCTGCGTTTGAGCCGAGTGAGCAACAACGTAAACGGCAGAGCCGTTAGCACGGCAAGAACCGAGGCGATGATTGCGAAGTAGAACGAGTATCCCAGTTGTTGCAGGTAGAGAAACGTGACTTCATCCGGCCAAAGAGTCCCGACAAAAAACCTTTGATAGTTCTCAAAGCTAAAGCCCCATACCCATGCAGCCCCCTCAACCTTGCGACCAAAGGAAATCACGATCACCAGTATGAACGGGACCACGCAGAAGACCACCATCAAGGCACTCAGCACGCCGTAAAGCGCGCCTTTTCGCGTTAGCCCGCGCGTGGCTTTCGCAGGGCTGTCTGCTGCGACATCAATATCTTCGGCCACGGTCATGCCGCTGTGCGCGGGTAGACCCGCAACGCATCAGCAGGCAAGTGCACCAACGTCTTATCACCTGCCGTCAGTTTCTGTTCGTCGGACCCGGCGGCATATTCAACGATGATCGGGCCAATATCGGTGGTCAAATGGTATTCCCGCACGGGGCCAAGATCGCGCACAAATCCGACAACCGCCGGAATACGGTTTTGTCCGGGTTCCCTCGCAAGGCAGGCGCTTTCAGGTCGAATTGCAAGTCGCACTGGGCTGTCAGGAGCAAAATTCGCGGGCGTCTCCAAGGCTTGCGATCCAATCATGACGCCTCCGGACTTATACAAACCATCAAAGAAATTCGCCTTGCCGATGAAATCAGCGACAAAGGCATTTGTTGGTCTGTGGTAAATCTCTTGTGGCGGCGCGACTTGTTCAACACGCCCATTCGACATGACAACAATAGTGTCAGCCATCGTCATCGCTTCGCGCTGATCATGGGTGACGACGATTGTCGTGATCCCCAGGCGTTGCTGCAAAAGGCGCAGTTCGACCTGCATATCTTCGCGCAATTTGGCATCCAAAGCGGACATCGGCTCGTCCAGCAGGAATACCTGAGGTTCTTGCGCCAAGGCCCGAGCAATCGCCACGCGCTGACGCTGCCCACCTGACAGTTCACCAACGCGGCGATCGCCAAAACCATTCAGTTGCACAGTGGCTAGCAAACTCTCGGCTTTTTCCAGCGCTGTCGGCTTCGGCATTCCCCCGATGATCAACGAGTACGCAACATTTTCGCGCACGGTATAATGGGGAAACAGGGCAAAGCTTTGGAACACCATCCCAAATTTACGCTTATGGGCGGGCAGATCAGTGATATCGTCATCGCCCAGCTTAATCTGGCCGCGGGTCGGATTTTCCAAACCGGCAATCATACGCAAAAGCGTCGTCTTCCCGCAACCCGACGGCCCAAGCAGGGCGGTCAATTGCCCTTTGGCAAAGGTCAGATCAGTGGGTTCAACTGCGCGGGTGTTTCCAAACGTCTTGGAAACACCCGACAGGATCAAGCCAGACATGGGCGCTTAGGCTTCCGCCAACATCTTGTCCCAGCTTTCCTTGATGAAGGTCTCATTATCAAGATAGGCCTCATAGGCCGGCTTGATTGATGGAGAGCCCGAGACAAAGGCGAACTCTTCATCAGTCAGGTCGGTTGCGGATTGATCTACCAAAGGCGCCGTCCCGATGTTGCGGCTCATCAATGCTTGGGTTGCCGGATCGCAAGAGAAATCCATGAATTCCGCCGCTTCTTCCGATTTTTCTGAACCCTCGGACAAGCACCAAGATCCGTAATCCTGCAGGTTCCCTTCCTTGGGGAAGGTCGGCTGAATCGGGAAACCGTCAGAGGCCATCAGATTGGCCACATCGAGATAGTACTGACCGCCGATCACATCGCCATTCTTCATACCTTGTTCCATCTGGCTTTCAGCATTCCACCACAGCGTCACATTCGGCTTGATCTCACGGACTTTGTCGATAATCGCCAAAATGCCGTCATCTGACATCATCGTCGCTTCACCTTCAAAGAAAGTAGCAGAGGTAATATCCAGCAGTCCCGAAGAATATACGTTGCTCAGGCCAAGCGAAGCTTCGAACGTATCCGTGTCCCAGAAGTCAGCCCAACTTGCAGGGGTCTCGACCTCATTGGGGTTGAACACCAACGCAGTGAACCATGACATCGCGCCAACACCCTGCGGACCTTCGGGACCTTCGAAGATGAAATAACTATCCAGATTGCTGGCATTCCCGATCGCAGACACGTTCAGCGGCGCAATCAAGCCACCGATGCGGCTGGCCTTGATCATCTGCTGACGCCCATACAAAGAGATATCGGTCGGCACTGTGCCCGCAGAGGCAGCCTGCTGCATCGTGACCAGCCAGTCGGCAGAGTTAGGCTGCGTTACGCTTTCGACTTCTATCCCTGTGGCTGCGGTAAACTCTGGGTAGACGAATGACTTGAAGCTATCCTCGAAGTAACCGCCATACGAACCAACTTTCAGGCTTCGGCTTTGCGCGATCAACGGTGTTGCCAAGCTTGATGCAGCGACGCTGGCCGCGCCTGATTTCAGAAGTGTACGTCTGTTCATTTTTAACATTGGTTTCCCTTTCGGCGCGCTGAGGCGCCTTCCCATTTAACTTCACCCTTCCCGAGGCGTCTTATAGAAATGATTGCGCGCGCAGAGCAGATTTTGGTCAATGGAAGTGATCGAAATCTATCAAACGGCGCTGGCAGCTGATTAAAATTAGAGCATTCAAGCAGTTTGGATATCTTTTCTTAGTCGAAAGGGAGTCGTCTTAACCAAGTACTATCGCATGCTGTTTGCGCACTCAGAATTGGGAAAATCATGTCGGAAACTCAGGAACTCAAAGCGCTCACCGTGGATGATGCCACGCTACCGGTCATCGATCTATCGGGGCTTTTCTCTGACAACCCGGACCACAAGGCGGAGGTGGCCCGCGCCCTTGGCGTTGCTGCACGCACGTCGGGGTTCTTTTATATCACAGGGCATGGTGTTTCGCAGACGCTCATGGACGCAGCCTTCGCAGCCTCTAAGCAGTTTCACGAAATGCCACGTAGCTTCAAAATGAAGTACTGGTCCGGCTTCACCACAAACCACCGAGGCTACGTACCGTTTGAGGAAAATGGAACAAAGTTCCCCAAGATCATCAACTTCAATGAAGCCTGGGATATGTCTTTTGAGGCGCCCGCCGATCATCCCGACTATATTGCTGGGTGGCGGATGACCGGCCCGAATGTCTGGCCGGATCTGCCCGGATGGAAGGACACTATTTCGGGGTATTATGATGGCATCTTCAATCTTGGACTGCGAATGCTCGACGCCTTGGCACTAGAGCTTGGCGTCCCCGCAGAAGACCTGACACGTCATATCACATGCCCCACGTCCCAACTCCGTCTTCTGAGGTACATCGAAAACGATATGCCACAGACAAAGGATGTGACCGGTATCTCGGCTCACTCGGATTTCGAATGTTTCACTATCCTAATGCAAGGCGCTCCCGGCCTGCAGGTGATGAACGCAGACGACGTCTGGATCGAGGCGCCGCCGATACCGGGCACTTTCATCGTCAATATTGGCGACATCTTTGAGACATGGTCAGGTGGCCAGTTTAAGTCGACGCAGCATCGGGTCGTGAACACAGGAAAAGAGCGCTATTCGATGCCGTTGTTCTTCGGACTAGACTATGACGCCGTCGTTGAACCGTTGGAAAAGTTCCGTACGCCGGAAACTATTGCCAAGTATCCGCCAATGAAGGCGGGCGAGCATCTGATGCGCATGTCCGTGAACACATTCCGCTATATGGCAGATGCAAAGGCTAACGGCGTTTTCACACCAGATTATGAGGTGTTGGAAGAAAGCCCCTTCGCCCGCGAAGCCAAAGAGCCCGCATCATAGCATGTTGCCGCATCCTGATTTTGAAGCTTTGGATGTGCCAACATCCATCGCGTTGAGTGATTATCAGCTTGGTGTGCTGACGGCAGCGGATGTCGAGACAGATTTCGAGGCGGTCACCCGCTCTCAATCCGTGCTGCAGGGCCTGTTCGGCCCGGATTGGCCAGAGGGGCTTACCTTTCAGGACAACTTGATTGACCTACACTGGCATCACCGCGAATTCACCGCCAAACGGTCCTACGCTTGGGTGATCAGAAATCGCTCCGGGGCCTATTTGGGCTGCGCTTACCTCTTCCCCAAGATTGGGGGACGCGGCAGTTGCGACGCGGCCTATTGGATGGCGGATGCACCTGAACGACTATCGCATCTCGCGGCCTTTGGCCCTCATTTTGAGGCGTGGCTGACCGCGCTTCTGCCAGAGTCGCTCTTAATCAGCTTCAAGAGCAATGCACATCTTTGATGTCTGCAGACATTTGCCTGAACATTCTAACGGAGACGATACGCTGATCAAAAAGCGCACTCATGAACCACGCTTTTCAACAGTGCGCATCGCCCGGATCATTTGCGCCGCCAATTGCGCCAGAATGCGGCCGCCGCCCCCGAGGCGACGACCGCGAACCAGATCATTGAAGGCAACGCCGTTGTAGCCACAACAACTTCGTGATGTGCAAAGGTCGGCGTTGCAGCGAATAGGGTTACTATCGTGATGATCAAAGCTCTCATGTGTGGCCCTCCGCTGCGGCAGGGTGGTTTTGCAAAAAACTACGTAGATCGGTGACGTGTTTCGCGTCGAGCGACACATAGACAAAGCCCAGGTTCGTTCGCTCTGTCACCATGTCGCCGGGATAGGGCAGATAACTGAGTTCACGAGATCCAAAAGATGGGCTGGCTGTGCCGACTTGCCATTCAGTGGTCAGCGTTACATCCACCAACTTCATCGATGCCCCTCCATTGGGGCAATCGATCTCCAATGGAACACCAGCTATCCGTAGGTACGCCATCTTGTCCTTGGCCCCGATAAACCCGTCGATGAATTGGGTTGTCAGGACCAGTAGCTCTTCGGCCTTATCTGCATCAGGCATATGGCTGTGCAGATGGTCAGGATGGTCGTGGTTGTGTCCGATATGGCCGATGTGACCGTTCACGATATCATGTGGCATTGGACCACCGCTTTCCTTCAAATTCCCCATGCGGGATCTTGACCGGCTTATCCATATGCCGCTTGTGCGCGCCCATTTTGCCTGATGAAACAAGCGATCCCAGGACGTCGACGATCACCCGTGTACCCATGAGGGCGGTGATTTCGGATTGATCATAGGGTGGCGCGACTTCGACCAGTTCCATCCCGCAAATACCTTCGGCAGCAACCTTGGACACCAGACCCAAGGCTTCACGCGGCAGGAACCCACCGGGCTCCGGCCAGCCTGTGCCTGGGACAAAGCCACAGTCAATGCTGTCGATGTCAAAGGACAGATACACCATGTCCACACCGTCCCACGCCATCTCAAGCGCCATTTCGGCCGTCTTATCGATGCCCATCTTTTCCATGTCACCCATGGTAATGATGTTGGTTTCGCGGTCCCGCGCGACCTTCACCGCGTCGCGGGGTACTTGCCAGCCACCGATACCTACCTGCACAAGGTTTTTGGCGGGCACGTTTTCCATGTTGGTTGCATGAAACCAGGGGGTCGTATGCATCCGCTCATCAAGGTCTTTTTCCTGAATATCCGCATGGCGGTCGAAATGGATAATCCCGATTTTCTTGGACGTACATTCTGCAATCCCGCGCACGCAAGGGAAGCCAATGGAGTGATCTCCGCCGATCATAATCGGCAATGACCCAGACGAGGCCACGTGGTTCACCGCTCGGCTGATCTGGTCAAAGGTCTTTTCGATATTGGCGGGGATCGTGAACACATCGCCCGCGTCACATAGCGTCATTTGTTCACGCAGATCGACGGCCATTTCGTAGTTGTAGGGGGTATAAAGCGCACTGATCTTACGTACCCCCTGCGGGCCAAAACGGGTGCCTGCGCGATAGGTCGTGCCGCCATCAAAGGGGATACCAAGAACGGTCGCGTCGTAGTCACCAACCTCGGTCACGTCTTCGGCGTAGGGGGCCTTCAGGAACGTATTGATGCCCGCGTAATGGGGCAGCTCGCCCCGCGCAAAGGTCGGGATGGATTTGTCTTCGATGCTATCAGCGCCGGTGAGCCCCATACGCAGCGCCCATTTGCGTTCTTCAGCCCAACCGCTGCCCGGCAGATCGGCTTCATCCTGCATGGCTTTCCAGCCGCGCAGCTTGGTCAGGTCGGGGTGGTGATGGCGGCGTTCATCGTGCCAGTGATCAACCGGGTTGTGGGATCGCGATCTATCCGTTGTCCTGCAAAACATGGGTGTCCTCCTTGAGTGTTTGGAAAGGTATGCCGCCGTCGCGGGCGTCAAAGTCGTAGGTGATTGTGGCCCCGTTCAGGCTTGGGTCTTGGGGGTCCCAGCGTGGCTTGTCGAAGACAAGCACGCGGTCACCCAGCTTGAAGGCTTCCTCCAGATCATGGGTGACCATAAAGACGGTCATGCCTGTTTCGGCGCGCAGATCGCGCAGGAAATCATGCATTGCCAGCCGGGTGCCCGGATCAAGCGCACCAAAAGGTTCGTCCAGCAGCAAGATGCGTGGTTTTGCTGCAAGCGCCTGCCCGATGGCCAAGCGTTGTTGCATACCGCCTGACAGCGTCGCAGGATATTGATCCGCCACATGATCCAGCCCGCAGCGGGCAAGTGTTTCATCTGCACGCGTGCGCGCGGCTTTCAAATCAGCCCCAAAGAACCGCCCCCAAGGGCGCCGCAGGCTTTCGCCCGCAACCACATTTTCGCGGACCGTCATATGCGGGAAGACAGAATAACGTTGAAAGACAACGCCGCGATCCAGCCCCGGTTCGACTGCTGGCGGGGCGCCGGCGATGCGTACTTCGCCGCGCGTTGGGTTTTCCTGCGCCAAAAGAAGACGCAGAAAGGTGGATTTTCCGCAGCCAGAGGCCCCCACGATTGAGATAAACTCGCCTTCATCCACGCTGACATTGACCTGCTCAATGATGGGCCTGCGCCCGTAGGATTGAAACACGTCAGTGACGGTGACAAAGCTCATAGCCCCTCCTCCGCCCATGGGAATAACTTGCGCGACATAGCCCGCAGCGTCCAATCCATCAGGAAGGCCAGGATGGTGATCCAAATGACGTAGGTCAGGATCACATCCATCGCCAGATACCGGCGCACAAGAAAGATGCGGTAACCAAGGCCAAGATCGGCGGCGATTGCCTCGGCGGCGATCAAGAACAGCCATGCGGGGCCAAGGGACAAGCGAACCGCTTGGATAAGGCGCGGCATCACTTGGGGCAATGCAACCCGCAGGGTGATCACCCAGCTTGATGCGCCCAGCGTTTGCGCTTTGACCAGCAATTCTTGGGGTACTTCAATGGTGCGTTGGGACAAGTCACGGATGATGAATGGCAAGGTGCCGATGACGATCAGGACGACTTTGGATAATTCGCCCAACCCGAAAACAATGAAGAGGATCGGCAGCAATGCCAGCGGCGGGATCATTGATAAAACGGCAACGAATTGTGCCAGAAAGCTCCGGGCCAGCGGCAAGAGCCCAATCATCAATCCAATGACCAATCCAAGGCTCGCAGATATACCGATACCAAGCGCCAACCGCTTCAAACTGGCCCATGTATCGTGCCAGAACAAGATGCGTCCGCTCCGCCTGTCGCCTTCAGTGGTCAAACGCACCGCTGTGTCCCAGATTGTGCTGGGCGCCGGCAACAGTTTATCAGACGGGTTCGCGGTCAGCCGGATGTCCGACCCAATCGCGTAGGCAATAAACACCAGCACAAAAGGCAAGACTGTCAAGAAGACCGCAAGCGGGCGGCTGGGCTTTATGTTGATTGCACGCATGGGGGAATTACCTGCCGCGAGGTCGCGGCAGGCCTTTCACTTACAGGGCGCCGTCAGCTGCCATTTGCATGTAGGTCGTGTCGAAGCGGAACGTGACGTTGTTTGCATCACCGGTGATCGTTCCATCGGGGTATTCGACGCCTACGAAATCGGCCGATGGCGCGCCCTCGCCCAAGATCCCCTTATCGAACAGGAATTCCGCAACATTGGTCATTGTCTCTGGCAATTCTGTCCCAGATGTAAAGGCGATGGCGTCTGCCGGGGTGAAGAACATCTCGGTCGAGCCGAGCTGAGCTTGATATCCCGCCAAATCGGTACCGGACGCTTCGGCCATCGCTGTCAGCACCTCTTCATCGCCCGCAGCCATCAGGCCCATGACCTCGTACCAGGCCCCCACCAGCGCTTTGCCGAAATCAGGGTTGGCGGCCAGCGTTTCGGTGTTCACAACCATCAGGTCAATAATTTCGCCGGGGATGTTGGAGCTATCGAATAGTTTTTTGGCGTTGGGCTCTTCCAGAATGGCCGATACCAGCGGATTCCATGTCACGACGGCCTCAACATCATCGGCCGCAAAGGCCGCGATCATATCAGCATCCGAGGTATTGATGACCCCGTCTAAATCCGCCTCTGACAGGTCAACACTGTCCAATGCGCGGGCCAGCAAGTAATGCGACACCGACAGCTCCACCAAATTGACAGGCTTGCCTGCAAGGCTGGCCAGATCGCCGTCGCCCTTGATGATCACAGCGTCATTGCCGTTGGAATAGTCACCCACGATCAGCGCGGTGGTATCAACGCCGCCACCTGACGGGATCGACAATGTGTCCATGCTGGTCGCGGTGACGCCATCAAACGCACCGGCGGTATATTGGTTGATGGACTCCACATAGTCGTTGATCTGCACGATCTCGACATCAATGCCGTATTGATCGGCCCATTTGTCCATGATGCCGCTATCTTCCAAATAGCCCCACGGCATCCAACCCACATAGATCGACCATGCGACACGGAACTCCGTTTTTTCTTGTGCGGTTACGCCTGTCGCAAGGCACAAGGCCATCGCCGTCATTGTCAAAAGGTTCTTCATCTCTCGGTCCCATCGTTGTTTCACAAATGGAATGACCGCGTGGAGGGCATAGCGGAGCGCGGGTCAAACCTGCGCAGTAGCCTCCCGGGATTTTGCCCCGCCGTGTACCGATTAGGATTGACCAATCGGCGATATCTCTCGGACCTGACCTTGCGTCGCAAGCGGAACCCTAGACATCCTGCCCCTTCATCCACGCTGACAAATGATCAGCGATCAAGCGTCTGACAGGGACGAGATCGCTACAGTTCGAGATTGCTCAAATTTTAATCGCATCCACTCTGGCTTGATTGATTTGACTCCGCTGTGTCGATACCCCAATGCGTTGTGCAAAACGCTCGAACACTTCGAGCGCGAAGCATGGGTACAATTAAGAACGAGCAATTCACTATCCAGATATAGTTGCATCGCCGCAAGCAGACGGCGGTCAATACCACTGGCTTCCAGAACGACATCATAACCACTGCGATCAGTATGTTGCCGGCCGAAGAACTGGCGTCTCGATTGGACCGGGATGAATTTCTGACTACCAGCTTGATTGCCGAATTCATCCGGAAGACGCCTCCGAAAGACTGGCCGCAACAACTATCCATACATGTTGCGGGACTTCTAGACCGGTCCAAAAAAGCGCCACGTGGCCGCCCGCCAAACAAGTATCAGGTCGTTGAGGATGTTCGCATTCAAATCCACCGTCGGTCGGCCTTGAAAGTCTTGCAGGGAGAGACGGATGACATTCCATCTGAATTTGTGGAACTTGTCCTACAAATGAAAGACGATCTGGAGCCATCACCGGCGCTGTATGAGAAAGCAAAGGCGATTACGTCGATTCTGATCCTTGGCCACGATGGACATGTCAAAAAAGTACAAGACCGGTACAGTTCCAAAAAAAACCTAGAATTGTTTGGAATGATTAATCCGGCTACTAAGCCGATGATGATTGGGCCTGTTTACAAGGAGTGGCACAATGAAAACAAAACCCGCGCGCCCTGAGCGCGATCTGAACCATATCGAACGCAGACATCAGATTCAGTCACAGCTTCGGCAACGTGACAGTATTTGTTCACGACCACGTGACGTCCCCCACCGGACGAACGGTCTTGTGCAGGTGGCAGTTCTCGTTCCGACCTGAACCCGGAGAAGTCATCGCCAAGGTCGAGTGACGGTTGTCGCTATAAGTAATCATTCCAACTCACAGCAAATCAAGCATTTGCCGATTGATGCTCTCAGCCCATACGCCAACAACCCACGCACACATTCAAATCAGCAGGTTCGTCAGATTGCCGACAGCATTGAAGAGTTCGGCTGGACCAATCCGGTTCTGATTGACGCTGACAATGGCATCATAGCTGGCCATGAGCGGATTGCAGCAGCGAAGTTGCTCGGCATGTCGGACGTGCCTGTGATGCGCGTCGATCATCTGACTGACGCGCAAAAGCGCGCATACATAATAGCCGATAACAAGCTTGCCGAGAATGCTGGCTGGGATGATGAACTGCTGGTTATTGAACTGCAGGCCTTGTCGGATCTCGCGCGCAAGCATGCGAACGATTGCCGCGCCTTGATGCGGACGGGCTGGTATCGGCGTCTCTTTCCCAAGACTCTCCTTCAAAAGGGGAGGTCGGCAGAAATGGACTTCAATACGACAGCAGGTGGTGAACGTCTGTCGACTTCGGTCGGTGGAACGCTGACCGGCCGCGGTGGCGACATCATCATTATTGATGATCCGATCAAACCAGATGAGGCATTGTCTGAAACAACCCGCAGGGCCGTACTGTCCTGGTTCAGCAATACATTGTCATCGCGACTAAACGACAAGAAACGGGGTGCCATCGTCTTGGTCATGCAGCGCCTGCATGAGGAAGATCTGGCTGGGCATCTACTTGAAGCTGGTGGCTGGTATCATTTATCTCTGCCAGCTATTGCGGAGGTTGATCTACAAATTCCGGTGGGAAGAAACCAAACCCATCAGTTTGCGGAGGGTTCAGCTCTGCATGCTGAACGAGAAAGCGTTATGCAGCTAGAAATCCTGCGTCGCAGCATGGGTTCAGCAAACTTCTCGGCTCAATATCAGCAAAGCCCGGTCCCCGTTGAAGATCTGCATGTCAAACGTGACTGGTTGCGCTATTGCGACGTACAGCCCGACCCAATCACCGGCGACAGAATTGTGCAGAGTTGGGATACGGCCAGCAAGGACGGTGTGTTCAGTGACTATTCGGTCTGTGTCACGGCACTCACCCGCAAGCGCGAGGTCTATATCCTTGATGTCTACCGGGCCAAGTTGCAGTTTCCAGACCTGAAGCGACGGGTTGTAGAACTTGCAGTCAAATAGGCCGTCAATGTTCTGCTGATTGGAGACTCACCGCTAAGGCCGCAACTGATTGAACCGTGATGGTGATGTAGCGGCCGGAGCCATGGAGCTAGCTTGTGTTAGTGGCTTTCGTATTGCTGCTGTTCGACCATCGTGCAGCATTATCGTCATAACAATGGCCGGGCTGGGGGAGATGGGCGAAGCCGCTTGCGCGGCATTGGCGCGCATGGCCAGTGGCATTTCAACGAATGATATCTGATATTAGCTCCTGACTAGGATAACACGTTGCTCGTTCACCGTTCTGTTCTTGCCATTGGCCTATTGATCGCCGCGTTTTATTGCCAATCAGACCGTCGGCACCGCCGACATCAAATCCGCGTTCTTCCAACTTACGTTGCATATCAGTAATGCGGACACGTGACAGATCACTCAGTCTATCCCACCCGCCAGCGAAATCGCCAACGCCGAATTTGATGCGATCACCCACGTGCCCAACAAACAGCGCGTAGACGTCACTTTCGTTGTATTCTTTCAAGACATAGAAGTTCGATGTCACGATAAATGCAGGTCCGTGCAGACCAGCAGGCATCAGCAAATAGCCTACCTCGTCAACTTCGGGACTTGGGAACGGGCGTCCCGACACGCGGGTGATGCCCATTGAAAGCCACTGCCGAATTGGTCGACCGTTGTCTGGACCTTCCAACGAACACGATACGGTGGCCGGAACGGCAACCTCAAAACCCCAATCCCGGCCTGCGTTCCAGCCATATTGCTGCAGATAGGATGCGATTGATGCCAGTGTATCGCGTTCAGACCGCCAAATGTCTGCGCGCCCATCGCCATCCCCATCAGTTGCGTAAGCAAGATAGCTGCTTGGCATGAATTGCGGTTGGCCAAGTGCGCCTGCCCAACTGCTTCTCATCTGGTCACGTGTGGCAAAGCCCTCTTCGAGCATTCTAAGCGCCGCGATGAGTTCATCTGCAAAGTATGCGGTGCGGTTACTCATAAACCCTTTGGTACTGAGAATTTCAAACGCATCATGCGGGATTGCCGCGCGACCGAAGCTGCTTTCGCGGCCCCAGATTGATAGAATTATCTGCCCCGGCACACCTGTTTGTTGCTCGATCTGAGCAAGCGTTGTTGCATGACGTGACGCCATCTGACGTCCAATACTTGCGGTACCTGACACGCCGCCCGGTGCAAAGTAGCTGGCCGGCGCACGAAACTCAGCTTGCGATTGACGGCTTTCGTCGGGTCTTCCCGGAATGACCAGATTAGGAAGGTCCCAGTTCAGATCCACATTGGACAACGCAGCTTCAAAGGTTGTTCTGTTAACGCCAGCTGAACTGGCTCTTGGCCAGACGTTATCTTCTAACCATGCTTGGAAATTGGCTTCGATTGACACGCGATCTTGTGCTTGCATTACACTTGGCAAGCATAGTGTGAGAAACACGATGACGCAGGCAGAGCATTTCATTGCGGTTCATCCTTACGAAGGCAGTCATGTCGCACATCAAACACCAAGAGCCCCAAGTAGACAAACCGTTCCAATCGTCCCCTTCATTCAATTATCGGCTGTCGTCCGTGAAGCACGGCCAATTATTACAACAAGGCACTCAATATGTGAGTTTTGGGCTCTCAGTCGCCATTAAATCGGTTGCAGCATGTTGGCATTGTGGGCGCACCAGCAGCGTCAAGGACGGCCCAAACCTGTCGTTCGCCAAACAACACGATCGCTGTAGTGCGGCCCGTCAAAGCGGAAATTGAAGTGGGTAGCCGTGAGGACCCGTTTAGAGCCCAAAGTGCATGATGCTGCGCTTCGAAGAGAGGTCCGCTTTCCGTATTCAATTGACGGCAATCAATACAAAATTCTGGTTTGGCTCTGGGACCGTTTTCCTGACTGAGTAGACCGGCTTCTAATGTTTGAGCCCAGCTATCAACTGTTGAAACTTCTCGCCCTGCACCGTGACGTGACCACGCAGCAATCTGGCGGCGAGTTCGGCTTCCCCGTACTCTAGGGCTTGAATAATCTCTTCATGTTCAGCCAGCGATTGAGCCATGCGACCTCGAAAGCGTAATTGAACACGACGAAAGGGTTTTAGCCTGTTTTGCAGTCGCAGAGCTTCTCCTTGCAAATGGGAATTTGTTGCCCCGCGATATATCTCTTGGTGAAAGCTCTCATTCTCCAGATAGTAACCTGCGGCATCCTCTCTCTCGACGGCATCTCGACATCTCGAATTTGCGTCAGCAAGGCGTTCCAAACCTTCGTCGGTCATTCTGGCTGCAGCGAAGCGACCACATGCCGCTTCCAGTTCAGCCATAGTTTCGAACATTTCGAGCAATTCCACAGGACCCGGTTGGCGCACGAACACACCACGACGTGGAATCTGTTCCGCCATTCCCGACATGACCAGTCTTTGCAAAGCCTCTCGGATCGGCGTCCGTGAGACGCTGAAATGTTCGGCAAGTTTGATCTCATCAAGTCTTTCACCATCTGCATACTCTCCTTGGAAAACAAGTTGCTCAAGGGAGTCTGCAATCTGGTCTGCGCGTTTTAATTCCATAGGACAATAATACTGCGCACCACATATGAGATGCAAGAATTAAGTTATTGTATACAAGATTATTGACTGGGGATGCAGAGTGGACAATGATGGACTATTGCCGCCCCTGAGGAGAGTCGGCGTTTAAATGGGAGGAAACTATGAACATGAAATTTCTTGCGACGGCTGCGTTAGCACTGACAGCAGGTTTGTCATCAACAGCACAGGCTGAAGAGCTACGTCTGTCTCATCAGTGGTCGAACACCGACATTCGTCATCAAGTCGCACAAATGGTCGCCGATGGGGTGGCCGAAGCCGATGTGGACCTTGAGATCAGCATCTTTGGCACACAGTCTTTGTTTAAGGCCCGCGAACAATATCGCCCCCTTAGCCGTGGACTGCTTGACATGACCGTTCTGCCACTCAGCTACGCTGGTGGCCAACAGCCTGCTTTCAACCTGACACTAATGCCCGGTCTGGTCAAAAACCATGATCACGCCGCTCGCTTGAGCGCGTCTCCATTTATGGAAGCACTTGAAGAGAAAATGGCCGATGATGACGTCATGGTTCTTGTACACGGCTATCTGGCGGGTGGATTTGTCGGGAAAGATGCCTGCATTACAAGCCCATCCGATGTTGAAGGTTTGCAAACGCGCGCTGCGGGTAAAGCATTTGAGCAAATGCTTGCCGGTGCAGGTGCATCAATCACCTCAATGTCGTCCTCCGAAATCTATAGTGCAATGCAAACCGGTATTCTGAACGCGGCGAATACATCCTCGTCATCGTTCGTGTCATATCGCATTTACGAGCAGGCAGCCTGTTACACGCCTGCCGCAGACGTCGCGCTTTGGTTCATGTATCAGCCACTCTTGATGAACAAATCGACCTTCGATGGGCTAAATGAAGATCAGCAGGCGGCGCTTATGGCTGCGGCTGCGGAAGCAGAGGCCTTCTATCTTGAAGAAGCTAAGAAGCAGGATGCAGCCTCGGTTGCGGTCTTCGAAGAGGCCGGTGTTGAGATCGCCGAGATGACGATCGAAGACTTCGAGGCGTGGCGCGCCTTAGCTCAAGAAACGTCCTATCAGGCATTCGTAGAAGAAGTGCCTGACGGACAAGAGCTTCTCGATATGGCGCTTGCTGTCGAATAAGCGTTCGCGGGCGGCAACCACCTACAGTGCTGCCGCCCCACCCAGTCTTTCTCGAAATACACTTTTGAAAGGATAGCTGACATGGCTGGCCAAAGCTCAGCCGTAGAATCGCGTACGGGTAATAACCTGTTTTTACGCGGTGTTGCGGCACTCTCTACTTTTGCGGGTTGGTGCTCTGCAGCCATGATCGTTGCTGCCGTCGCAATTACTTGCCAAATGATTTTCGTCCGGTTTGTGTTGAACCAATCCACCATTTGGCAAACAGAAGCTGTCATTTATCTGGCCATCGGTTCGACCTTGATCGGTCTGCCTTATGTGCAAAGGCTGCGTGGCCATGTGAATGTCGACCTGATCCCTTTGGCGCTTCCGAAAACGGCGCGCTACTACATGTGCATTCTGACACTTTCGCTGTCGATTGCGATGGTCGCGGTCCTGCTTTTTTACGGGTATGAACACTGGCATCTGACCTATGAGCGTAACTGGAAATCTGACACCGTTTGGGGTGTGAGGTTGTGGATTCCTTATCTGGCGCTTCCCGTTGGTTTTGGATTGTTCTTGCTTCAGCTGATTGCGGATCTCGTTGCTGTCATTCTCAAAATTGACAAGCCTTTTGGTCTGGAGGACGTGTAATGGACCCGCTCTTGCTTGGCGTAATTGTCGCCGTTGCCACGATCATTGTATTGTTTTCCGGTGTGTCTGTTGCACTTGGGTTGTTGATCGTTTCCACCGGTTTTATCTTAATTTTCGATGGTATGCGGTCTTTGGAGCTCTTGCCCGAAATCCTTTTTGGTAAGCTTGATAACTTTGCCCTTCTTGCCATTCCAATGTTCATCATTATGGGGTCATCTATTGCCTCGACCAGAGCGGGGGCGGATCTTTATGAAGCGCTCGAACGGTGGTTGACGCGCGTTCCCGGCGGGTTGGTCATATCGAACCTTGGTGCCTGTGCACTTTTCGCAGCCATGTCAGGGTCTAGCCCCGCAACTTGTGCGGCCATCGGGAAAATGGGTATTCCTGAAATGCGCAAGCGTGGATATCCCGATGGCGTTGCTGCTGGGTCAATCGCGGCAGGCGGTACATTGGGCATCCTTATCCCTCCCTCCGTTACGATGATCGTTTACGGCATTGCAACCGAGACCTCGATTGGCCGCCTGTTCCTCGCCGGTGTTATACCCGGGCTGCTGCTTGTGCTGCTATTTATGATATGGTCGCTCTATTCCACATGGCAATCCGGCGACAAACAGCTTCTCAACGCAGGCACGTATACTTGGAAGCAGAAGTTTGAGATTCTGCCACGGGTTCTGCCATTCTTGGGCATTATCGTCGGCGTTCTTTATGCGATGTATGGCGGGATAGCGACCCCGTCTGAAACGGCTGCGGTTGGTGCGTTGCTGTGTCTGCTCATCGCAATGATCATCTATAAGCTCTGGAATCCAAAGGATCTCTGGATTGTCCTGCGTGACAGCACAAAAGAGAGCGTCATGATCCTGTTCATCATCGCGGCCGCAGGCGTGTTTTCTTACATGCTGTCAAGCTTGATGATCACCCAATCCATTGCGGAATGGATTGGCACGCTAGACGTCAACCGTTGGGTGCTGATGGGCTTTGTGATGTTGTTCCTGCTAGTCGCAGGTTTCTTCCTGCCGCCTGTCGCCGTAATTCTGATGGCGGCTCCAATCCTATTGCCGATCATCACCACAGCTGGTTTTGACCCCATCTGGTTTGCGGTTGTCTTGACGATCAACATGGAGATCGGGCTGATATCACCGCCGGTTGGCCTCAACCTCTACGTCATCAACGGCATCGCACCGGATATCTCTCTCAAGACCATTCTGAAAGGCTCCTTGCCTTTTGTGGCTTGCATGGTGATCGCGATCATCCTGCTGTGCATCTTCCCGGGGCTTGCGACATGGCTGCCTGATGTTGTCATGGGTAAAGCGATATGAGTTACTTTTCCGAACTGATTTCGACGATATTTGAGCGCCGCTACCAAAAGGCGCTCTCTCTCGAAGCCGATGATAGGGCGACGTCGGATTTGTGTGAAGCGCTACTGAGTAGCCATGGTGAAGTGTCAGGCGTGACCCTCGCCCGCAACCTACTGGATCGCTATGGCGCGATGAGCCAAGATGAAAAAGCGGCATTTTTTGAGTTCATGAAACATGGGCTTGAGATCAACCCTGATGACGTCATCAGCACGCTGGACGCTTATAAAGCCAAACCTAGCAAAGGTACATACCGTGCCTTTGCTTCAGCCTGCGAGCCGCAGCGTCAGGAATTAGCTCGTCGCCTCAATCAAGTTCCGGGTGCGACGGGCCAGTTGGTTCAGATGCGCAAGGACTTGTTGGACATGATGAAGGAACGGCCAGACCTTGAACCTCTGGATGTGGATTTCAGACACCTGTTTGCATCTTGGTTCAACCGCGGTTTCCTTGTGCTTCGGCCGATTGATTGGGCCAGCCCTGCGGATATTCTTGAAAAGATTATTGCCTATGAAGCCGTGCATGAAATTGACAGTTGGAATGATCTGCGTCGGAGATTGAAACCGACTGACCGCCGTTGCTTTGGCTTCTTTCATCCAGCAATGGCTGACGAACCGCTCATCTTTGTCGAAGTCGCTCTGACCAAAGGTGTGCCCAGTTCGGTGCAGGATTTGCTTGCCGATGAACGTGACGAGATTGACGCAGAAGATGCGGATACAGCGGTTTTTTACTCGATATCGAATTGTCAGGCTGGACTGGCGGGCATCTCTTTCGGCAACTCACTGATCAAGCAGGTCGTGTCTGACCTGTCCAAAGACCTGCCCGGTTTGTCGACATTTGTAACACTATCACCAATTCCCGGCCTAAATACATGGCTGGACGGCACCGACCTCGACACCCTGAAAGTGGCTGACAACCAAGCACTGGCCGCACATTATCTGCTAGAGGCAAAGCGGTCAGACGGCATGCCCTATGATCCGGTAGCGCGGTTCCACCTTGGCAACGGTGCCTTGGTCCATGACGTTCACGCAGAGGCCGATACATCGCCGAATGGACGCAATCAATCCAACGGAACAATGGTTAACTATCTTTACGACCTTTCCCAAATCTCACAAAACCACGAACAGTTCGTGGGTGAAAAGACAGTAGTTGCATCTGCTGCAGTTAAGACGCTGAGCGGGTTGGTGACACCCAAAAGCTAAGGAAATGGAAGATGACAAACCCTCTATATGATACACTTTTTGGGCAGCACCAGGGAAAGACGACACCATTTCTTGAATTGGGGGATGGTACAGTTATCACGCACAAAGACTACCTTCAGCTGGCGGCACAGTATGCGCATGTCTTCAAAAAACTCAGCGTTCAGCCCGGTGATCGCGTAGCGGTCCAGATCGGAAAATCCCCGCAAGCTTTGGCGCTCTATGCAGCATGTGTACAGGCCGGTATCGTATTCCTGCCTCTCAACACAGCATACACAGCCGATGAGATATCTTACTTCATAGAAAATAGTGGCGCGCGAGTCATCATTTGTGACGGCAAACGATCCGGAACACTGCAACCGATTGCGGAGGCGACCGGCGCAATTCTTGAGACAATGAACAACGACGGCAGCGGCAGCTTTGCATTGCATGCGGAGGCAATGCCCACCGTGTACGCAACCACTGATCGATCAGAAGATGATCTTGCCGCGTTTCTCTATACATCAGGTACGACCGGACGCTCTAAGGGTGCGATGTTGACCCAGCGCAATCTCCTCTCAAATAGCCAAGCCTTGACAAAAGAGTGGTCGTTTACGTCCGATGATGTGCTGCTTCACGCCCTGCCGATTTTCCATACGCACGGGTTATTTGTCGCAACGAATATATCACTGCTTGCTGGCAGCAAGATTATCTTCATGCAGAAGTTCGATCTGGACGTCATCATTGAACAGATGCCGAATGCCACCACTATGATGGGTGTTCCAACATTCTACACGCGATTGCTGGAAGACGAGCGATTTACCAAGAAAGTCGCGGCGCATATGCGGCTTTTTGTTTCTGGCAGCGCGCCACTGCTTGCCGAAACGCATGCGCTGTTTGAAGAGCGTACAGGTCACCGTATTCTGGAACGCTACGGCATGACAGAAACCAATATGAACACGTCCAATCCATACACTGGTGAACGACGTGCGGGGACCGTTGGCTTCCCGCTGCCGGGTGTCGAGATCAAAATCACAGACAGCAAAACGGGAGCAACACTACCACAAGGGGTTATCGGTGAGATCGAAGTTCGTGGCCCCAACGTCTTTAAGGGTTACTGGCAAATGCCTGAGAAAACCTCCGAAGAGCTGCGTGAAGATGGTTTCTTCATTACCGGTGATTTGGGGCGGATTGATGAAGACGGCTATTTACATATCGTTGGGCGTAACAAGGACCTGATCATTTCCGGTGGGTACAACATTTATCCTAAAGAGATCGAGCTCTTGTTGGACGACGAAGAAGGCGTCCTTGAAAGTGCGGTCGTCGGCGTACCACATCCGGATTTCGGCGAAACAGTGGTCGGTGTCCTTGTCGCGGAAACAGGTGCCGACCTCGACCTTGACGCAATCAAGAACAACGTCGGAATCTCACTTGCGCGCTTCAAACACCCTCAAAAACTCGTCGTATTGCCAGAACTCCCTCGCAATACGATGGGGAAAGTGCAAAAGAAGGCATTGCGCGAAGAATACAAAGACCTGTTTGCCACGACATAAAGTACCTGAACCGATTTGCGGCTGCGTCCAGCGCGTTGTAGACCAATTCTGGTTATCGAAGGTAGAATCCGCAGATTGCACAAAGCAGACCTTAGCGCAGTTGCAGCGAAAGGTAACTTCGTCCCGCAGTTCAGTCATCAATATGGCTTGCAGAGAAAGTGGGGAATGAGCCCATTTCACCGGATGCTGCGGACTCTACGAATGACTGCTATATCGACGACCGCTTTTCGGGATCGTTCATGACGCGTCCGTCAAATCTTCTGCGAGCATGAGTGCGTTCCCATCTGGGTCATAAAAAGTTGCTGTTTTTACCATACCTTCGACGACATCCGTTTCGCCATCGAACCTAACTTTGGCGTGCTCCAGTTTCTGCCTTGCAGCGTCCAGGTCAGCTATCCCAAAGACGGGTACGCAGTTGCCCGGTGCAGGCTTGGTGTGCTCGCCAAGGCCAATTGTTACGCCAGCTGTATTCGTTTGAAGTTCTGACCAGCCTGCGTCGTCTGCATGATAAATAGTCTTAAATCCCAACATGCTGCCGTACCATTCAGCGCTTACGTGACGGTCCTTGACGGACAGAGAAATATTGATGGTTTCATCGGGCGAAATAAGAGACATGGTCTTTCCTTTTTTACCTAAATATATTAACTATACTTTATGGACATTAAGCTATTTGTCAACGTCACTTCAAGAGCTTGGGCGCTAGCCATTTTATCGAACTTGCACGCAGGTGTTGCGGGACGGCAGGCACCTTTGTTGGCTGCAACTGGCGCGAGTAGAACCGCTTTCGCCCAAAGCATGGATCACTTAATCACGGTGGGCTTGCTAGAACGAAACCCTGGTTATGGTCATCCATTGCGTCCGGAATTCCGACTCACATCGTTAGGAGTTTCAGCAGCTGCCATGGCCAACAAAATTCAAAGTGTAGCCGGTAAAGAAGACCAAGACTTGCTCCGTCGGTCATGGACGCTGCCAGTGTTGACGACGCTTCACACACCTAGCCGCTTCAATGACATCAAGCGGAGTTTGCCGTCAATTACGGATCGAGCATTGTCGCAATCGCTGAAAATAATGGAAGTCAGAAGCTGGGTGTGCCGTGCCGTTGACGAGACGGCTCGTCCACCGAGATCGATTTACTCTGCTGTGAATGCTGGCGCAGCGATTAGTCAGGCAACGGCACCAGAAATCAGGTTTGTTTAGCAAGACCGGACGTTCGTTCGGAAGTGGTGAAGGTCGGATAAGTCCCGCAAAACAGACGTCGCACCAAGATCGTAAAACCTACCCCTGCACCTGCACCACAGTCCGTGTCGGGAACGGAATATCCACGCCAGCCGCGTCCAGTGCCTCTTTCACCTGCCGTTTCATATCAGCCTGAAAGGCAAAGTAATCGGCACTATCGCACCACACCCGCACTAGAAAATCGACCGAGCTATCGCCTAGATTATTCACTTGAATAAATGGTTCCGGGTCCGCCTTCGCGCGTTCATCCGCCATAATGGTTGATCGGATTGTCTCTTCTGCCAGCTTTAGATTTGCGCCATATCCCACACCAAAGGTCCACTCGGCCCGGCGGGTGTCATAGCTGGAATAATTTATGATCGTATTGCCCCATACTTCCGAATTGGGAATGATGATCTGCACGTTACCGATAGAGGCAAGTTCGGTAAAATTCAGCGCAATCTCTTTCACCGTGCCCATCTGTCCGTTCACTTCGACAAAGTCACCGATTTTGAAGGGGCGGAAGAACACGATCATGACACCAGCCGCCACATTCGACAGCGTCCCTTGCAGAGCCAGACCAATCGCCAGACCCGCCGCACCGATGACGGCGACAACAGATGTGGTCTGTATCCCAAACGTGTTCAGTACAAAGAGAAAGGCAAAGCCAATAACAATATAGCGTGCAACATTGCCCAGAAAGTTGAACAGCGTGACATCCAGATGCGCGTATTTGCCGCCCAGATTGACCAACCTGCGGCGCGCCCAACCCCCCACCAGAAAGCCAACGAATAGGATCGCCAACGCGGCCAGCACGCTGCCAATCGCCGACACGAAGAATTCAAGCGTCAACAAGTCTGCGATGGTTTTCCCGTCCCAGAGTACGGTATTCAACAGTTGGTCCAATTCAGCCCCCGGCGAGTTTATCCATGATAGCGCCCAATTGCGCGTCCAATGCGCTTAGGCCATCTGCATCATGGGTCGTCAAGGTGACTTCAACAGTCTTATAGACGTTCGACCACTCGGGATGGTGGTTCAGCTTTTCAGCATGGATCGCCGCACGGGTCATGAACCCGAAAGCCTCAACGAAGTTAGTGAAGACGAATTTCTTGTAGATCGCTTCTCGCCCGTCTACCAAAGTCCAGCCCTGCGCCAAAAGCGGTTCGATTTTTTCTGCATGTTCTGCTGCGGTCAGTTTCTCGGTCATTGGTGATCCTCCATGTTCGATTTACGAAATGGGCCATAGCTGGTCAGCACTTCAATCTCGTTATCAATTGCTTCTCGCTCAGCCTCCAGATAGCGGGCAACGGCATCTTTGAACCCCGCATCGCCGAACCAATGCAGCGAATGGGTGGCTACCGGAAGATAGCCCCGTGCCAGCTTGTGTTCCCCTTGCGCGCCTGCTTCGACCTTACCCAGCCGATGCCGGATGGCATAGTCGATGGCGCGATAATAACATACTTCGAAATGCAGACAGGGATGGTGTTCAATGCAACCCCAATAGCGGCCGTAAAGCGTATCCCGCCCGATGAAGTTGAGCGCGCCCGCCACGGGTCGCCCATCGCGGATCGCCAGCACCATCAGCATGTCGTCGCGCATCGTTTGATGGGCAAAGTGAAAGAAATTCCGCGTCAGATATGGGGTCCCCCATTTGCGGCTGCCGGTGTCTTGGTAGAAGATCCAAAAAGCGTCCCAATGCTCCGGCTGGATTTGGTCCCCCGTCAGTTCAATGATCTCACCACCAAAGTTATTCGCTGTGCTGCGTTCTTTGCGCATGTTCTTGCGCTTGCGGCTGGAGAGCGAGCCCAGGAACGCATCGAAATCCGCATAATCCTCATTCACCCAGTGAAACTGCTGTCCGATCCGGGTAAGCAATCCCATTTCGGCCCCCGCGATCGCCTCGGCCTCGGTGCAAAAGGTGGCATGCACTGATGATAGTTCGTTGTCGGCGGCAATCTGTACTGCCCCCTGAACCAGCGCTGACATCCCCGTCACCTCATGCCCCGGTTTCGTCAGAAAGCGCCGCCCCGTTGCGGGGGTAAAGGGCACTGCGATTTGCAGCTTAGGATAATAGCGCCCGCCTGCATTTTCATAGGCATGTGCCCAGTTGTGATCAAAGATGTACTCGCCCTGACTATGCCCTTTGGCATAAAGCGGGGCGACCGCGATCATCTCATCCCCTTGCTTGGCCGTCAGATAGCGCGGCTGCCAGCCCGAACCGGGGCCGACTGATCCGCTGTCTTCCAAGGCCTTTATCAAACGGTGGGTCGTGAAGGGATCATTGGGGCGGCCATTGATGGCCTCAGGACAGGCGCAGGCATCCCAATCCTGCGCATCAATGGCGTTGATCGTCGGGTGTGCGGTGATCTCAATGGGTGCGTCGCTCATAAGGTGCAACTTGGGCGCAACGACCGCAGGGTCAAGCCAAGTAACCCTCAAAGGTCACATTATCGACAATACGGCGGGCCTCCGCTTCCGCCTTGGCGGACCGTATGGTCCATGTGAAAATATGTGCGCCTTGTGCTTTGAGTTCGGCCACACGCGGACGATCCAGGTCACTGGCTTCATGGCTGATAAAACAGGCCCCCACACGGTCATAATCAGGTATCTCGCGTAAGGTGTCCCGGACTTGATCCGGGACCTCTGGCCAGAACGCTGCCATATAACTGGACGTGGTGATCCCTCGCGGAATGTCCGGAGCGTATTGCGCACAAGCCGCTACCGCATGTGGGTTAAACGACATCAGCGCAACATCGCCGGAATAGGCTTCAAGCGCTGCACAGGTTGCCTGCTCCAACGGCCCCACATCCGCGCCCATCGCGCCATCCTGATCCTTGATCTCGATCAGCAGCGGGACGCGCTCCGCAACCAGCGCCAGCACAGCCTCAAGCGAAGGGATCATTCCGCCATCATCGGTCAGCGCAATTGCCTCTAACTGGGCGCGGGTCCGGTCACGCAACGGGCCGGCCTCGGCCGTCAGCCGGTCCAGCATATCATCATGAAACACCATCGCGTGACCATCGCGGGTCAGCTGCACATCCAGCTCAATCCCGTAACCAGCGGCAATCGCCGCCTCAATAGATTTCATGCTGTTCTCAACCCGCCCCGCCTTGCGATCATGCAAGGCGCGGTGGGTAATAGGACGCTCAAAGAAGGACGCAGGCAGGTTCATTTGATCTGAAAGATCGCTTCAATCTCAACGGCGACACCAAGCGGTAGACTGGCAGCACTCACAGCGGCACGGGCATGCCGTCCGGCATCGCCCAGCACCGCGACAAGGAAATCAGACGCACCATTGATCACCTGTGGTTGCTGGGTAAAATCAGCGGTTGAATTCACAAACCCGGTCAGTTTCACCACGCGGACCAACCGGTCAATATCACCCTCGCAAGCAATCTTCAGCTGGGTCAACAATGAGATCGCACAAAGCTGCGCCGCCGCGGCACCTTGTTCAATGGTAAGGTCATCACCAAGAACCCCTTGCACCAGACCATCATCGTTTTGGGAAATCTGGCCAGAAACGTAAACCATGTCTCCCACTTTCACGAACGGCAGGTAGTTCCCCTTCGCCTGCGGAACCGCCCCCATTTCAGGCAATGTGACACCCAGCTCGGCCAGTTTGGTTTCAATCATGCTCATCTCAGGTCTCCTTTTGGTCAGTTGTCGGGACGCTAGCGGGCAAAGGACGCAGGTGCAATCAGGTCACGCAGTGCAGGAACCGGCAAATGATGGATTGCCAATTGTCAGATGCTTCAGGAAGGTGTGGCGATGAGATTTGTTTTCCGAAACGTCACCACCGCATTTGCGCTCCTGCCTATGACATTGGCTGCCAGCCCGTACGACGGGGTCTACAAACAAACCGCCAACGCTGAATGCGCGCTGGTCGGGGTTGATGGTGGCGCGCTCAAGATTGAAGACGATATCTTTTATGGGGTCGAGGTCCAGTGTCGTATGACCAACCCGACCGATATCGACGATATGGGGGCCACGCTCTATGACATGCAATGTTCGGGCGAGGGCACATCATGGAGCGAACGCGCCATGCTGATGCCCGATGCCGATGACAGCGGGCTTTACATGATCTGGAGCGGCTATGCCTTCCGCTATGATCGCTGCGACAGCCCCTAGTTTTGCCCTGTCAGGATGCTGTCCAACAGGTTCAGAATATCTTGCGCGGGCGCTTGGCCGCCTTGACTTTCCAGCACCCCGGTTGAGGCTGGTTGCTGTGGAATCATCAGTGGTAGCGCCGTGGGTTGCTTGCCATCCAACACGCCCAGCATCGTTTCGCGCCAGATCGTGGCGGGCAATGTGCCGCCTGTAACATTCGTCAGCCGACTATTATTGTCATAGCCCATCCAAACGCCGGTCACATAGTCGCCAGTGAAGCCGATAAACCACGCATCGCGTGACCCTTGGGTGGTCCCGGTCTTGCCTGCAATCGGCCAACCAGCAATGCGTGCACGCTGCCCGGTGCCATCTTCAACCACCTTGGTCATCATCCAAGTCAGTTGACGGGCGGCTTCTTCACGGATGATCCGTTCGCCGATACCGACACCTGTCGCATCCATCAAAGGAATATCGTCTCCCATCAAGCGCAGGTCAGTCAGACCATATGGGGTCACTTGCGACCCGCCATTCAGAATACCAGCAAAAGCACCCGTCATATCCAATAGCGTGCTTTCCGATACACCCAGCGCCAGCGCCGGACCTGCGGCCAGATCACCCTGAACGCCAAAGCCGTTGGCCACATCGCTGACCAATCCGCGACCGACCTCCTCAGATACCAGAATTGCTGGAATGTTCCGACTGTTGGCCAGTGAGTCAATCATCGAAATCGGGCCTACGAACTTGCGATCATAATTCTCAGGACACCAATCGCCAGAGCCGGGCTGTTCAAAACAAACAGGCGAGTCGTCGATCATACTGTACGGCGACATCCCCAGATCAAGGGCGGCTGCATAGATGAAAGGCTTGAACGCTGATCCGGTCTGACGCAAGGCTTGCGTGGCCCTGTTAAACGCACCTGTGGCACTGATATTGCGCCCGCCCACCATTGCGCGCACAGCACCATCGGCAGACATGACGACAATCGCTGCCTGTGCCTCAGATCCTTCACGCACATCATTCTCAAACACCCGTATCAACGCCTCTTCCGCAGCGGTTTGAATGCGCTGGTCAAGCGTCGTGCGGATAATCACATCCTCTGTGGTGTCACGCGTAAAGAACTCTGGCCCGCTGGCCATCACCCAATCTGCAAAGAACCCGCCAGAGTTGGCACGGGCGGCATCGGTCAAAGTCGCCGGGTTTGTGCGGGCCTCATTGGCCTCAGCCGCACTGATATAGCCTTGATCTTGCATCAACCCGATCACAATCCCGGCGCGGTTTTGCGCGCGCTGCAGGTTGCGGGTCGGCGCATTGGCGGAGGGGGCGGTCAGCAGGCCAGCCAGCATCGCGGCCTGCGCGGGGTTCACTTCTGCTGCTGAGATGCCGAAATAGCGTTGGGCGGCGGCCTCAAACCCGCGGCTGCCCGCGCCCAGATAGGCACGGTTCAGATAGATCGTAAGGATTTCTTCCTTGGTATAGGCAATCTCCATTCCGACCGCGAACACAGCCTCACGAGCCTTGCGCCATAGTGTTGTACGGCGGCAATCGGCCTCATAGGCACTTTCGCTTTCCCATTTGGTCGGGTCAAACGGTACACCAAGACAAAGCAGCTTGGCGGTTTGCTGGGTAAGTGTAGAGCCGCCATTGCCGGACAATGGACCACGGCCTGCGCGCAGGTTGATGCGTACGGCAGAGGCGATACCGCGGGGCGAGATCCCAAGGTGGCGGTAAAAGCGTTTGTCTTCGGTCGCGACGACAGCATTGTGCAGATACGGAGACACGGTTTCGGCGGTGACCATGCCGCCAAACTGATCACCGCGCCATGCAAAGACATCGCCCTGAAAATCGGTCATGGTGACAGAGCCACGTGTGCGGCCGTCAATCAGGTCGGCCATTTCTGGCATATGGGCGGCAAAGTAGAACGAAAATCCGCCGATGATCAGGCCGACGACAAGGCCAATGCGCCATGTGAAGGCCCACAGCAACCTGAAGAACCAGCGAAACGGGGTCAAAAACCACCCTATGAACCCGCGTGGCTTGGCCTTCTTCGGTGCGGCCTTGCGTTTGCGGGCCGCAGGTTTTGCTGCCGCCTTCTTTGGCGGAGCCTTCTTTTTTGCCGCCGGTTTGGCTGCATAGCGTCTGTCAGCCACCAAAGGGGGCCGCTTGTTGCCGTTTCCACTCATGATCCGCTCGATTGACTGCTTTGGGTCTATTTTGGGCCACTATAGCGCGGCCTATCCCGAATGTAGAGCAGGGATGAGTCGCAATAGGCAGGTTTTTAAACCGCACAATAATCAGGCGATGTGATTAATTTGTGCAAAATTTGTGCAGAAGCCTATGTTAACGGCAGGCTCTGCGGGGGCGTCAATCTTGCCGCGCCGCCGGGCGTGCGCTTTGTCTTTGCGTGCAAGCGGGCGCTGCCGGAACAGGGGTCTGCAAGAGAATTTGCAAGGGGAAGAACGTGAAACTCATCATTGCAACAATCAAACCGTTCAAGCTGGAGGAGGTCCGCGAAGCACTGACCACCGTTGGCGTGCGCGGCATGATGGTGTCTGAAATCAAAGGCTTCGGCTCTCAATCCGGGCATACGGAAATCTATCGCGGTGCGGAATACGCCGTGAATTTCGTGCCCAAGGTGAAACTTGAGATCGTCGTGCAGGACAGCATGGCCGAACAGGTTGTGTCTACCATCGCCACAACAGCTAAGACCGAGAAAATCGGTGACGGCAAAATTTTCGTTCTCGACGTTGAAAGCGCCATGCGTGTGCGGACGGGCGAGACCAATGATGACGCGCTTTGATCGCGGAACGAGGGACAGAATTATGAAATTTACCAAGTATCTATCAGTCGGGGCCGCACTCACGCTGTTGCCGACTTTCGCGCTGGCACAGGACGCCGCGCCGAGCTTTGACGAGATCGGCCCGTACCTGATGACCACATTGCTGTTCCTTGTGGGTGGCTTCCTTGTGTTCTGGATGGCAGCCGGTTTTGCCATGCTGGAAGCAGGGCTTGTGCGTTCCAAAAACGTCACAACACAGCTGACCAAGAACATCGCCCTCTATTCGCTATCGGCGATCATGTATTGGCTGGTGGGCTTTAACCTGATGTATCCCGGCGATGCCTGGATCATCCCAGGTTGGTTCGGCACATTTGCGCCAACATCGCTTGAGCCTGTCGGTTTAGCAGCGGCTGATGCGGCTTTGGATTATGCATCCGTTGCATCCGATTTCTTCTTCCAGTTGATGTTTTGTGCAACAACAGCCTCCATCGTGTCTGGTACATTGGCCGAGCGGATCAAACTGTGGCCGTTCCTGATCTTTGTCGTCATCCTGACAGGTCTGATCTACCCAATCGGCGCAAGCTGGCAGTGGGGCGGCGGCTGGTTGTCTGAAATGGGCTTCTATGACTTTGCTGGTTCAACTGTTGTGCACGCGGCCGGTGGTTTTGCGGCCCTTGCAGGGGCGATCATCCTTGGTGCCCGTATCGGCAAGTACAAGGATGGCATGACCATTCCGATGCCGGGGTCTAACCTTGCACTGGCCACATTGGGTACGTTCATCCTGTGGCTGGGTTGGTTTGGCTTTAATGGTGGTTCGCAGCTGGCTGCGGGTACTGTCGGCGATATCACTGACGTCGGCCGTATCTTTGCCAACACCAACATGGCAGCGGCTGCCGGTGCGGTTGCGGCGCTGATCATGACCAATGTGATGTATAAAAAGCCTGACCTGACCATGGTGCTAAACGGCGCCTTGGCCGGTCTGGTGTCCATCACAGCCAGTCCGCTTGAGCCAAGCCTCTTTGGTGCGCTTTGGATCGGTGCTGTCGGTGGTATCATCGTGGTCTTCGCGGTGCCGTTCTTTGACAAGCTCAAGATTGACGATGTGGTTGGTGCGATCTCGGTCCACATGGTTGCAGGTTTCTGGGGCACAATCGTCGTGCCGGTCTATGCCGACGCTAGCTTCGTGACGCAGTTCATCGGCTTCGTTGCTATCGGTGGCTTTACCTTCGTGGTCAGCCTCGTGGCATGGACGGTCCTGAAAGGTGTCATGGGCATCCGTGTGTCTGAGCAGGCCGAGATTGATGGTCTCGACGTGTCAGAATTGGGCATGGAAGCTTACCCTGAATTTGCAAAAGGCTGATCTCCTCCCTTTCAGCTTTTGAAAGAAACCCGGGCGTTCGCGCCCGGGTTTTTTGTTGGGTTAAGGTGGATCATGATACACCTTACCGTCTGCACAGGCATTTCTGCGGTAAAATTGGCTATTCTTGCACGAAACTGTCGCAATATAGACTATCATCGACCCATTCTGCGATGAAATTGCGCCCCATCGCACGATATCGTCGGGAAGATACGAATCCCCGAAGACCCGGAGCCTTCTCATGATACAGACCCCTTATCTTTTGTTCCTCGGCGATGCCCCTGATCAGCTTGCCGCGAAGGTGGCGCAAGGCATCAAGGATTGGCGCCCGGAAAATGCCGTTGGCCAATACCGGATGCCCGGTTGTGGTGCCGACGTCGGCATCGGCGATATGACCTTGGAAGAGGCGCGCGCTGCCGGTGCCCAAACCCTTGTGATCGGGGTGGCCAACCGTGGCGGTTATATCTCAAAGGCTTGGAAAGAGGTTTTGGTCAAGGCGCTACAAATGGGTTTCGATATCGCCTCCGGTTTACACAACCTCTTGCGCGATGAGGACGAGCTGGTCGCAGCCGCCCGCGTCAATGGACGTACGCTTTTCGATGTGCGCATCCCATCCGTCGCTTACCCGATTGCCAATGGTCAAAAGCGCACCGGCAAACGCTGTTTGGCCATCGGCACGGATTGCTCGGTCGGTAAAATGTACACGGGCCTTGCCATGGACGCCGAAATGCAGCGCCGCGGCATGAAATCCACCTTCCGTCCAACAGGCCAGACCGGCATTCTGATCACGGGTGGCGGCGTGCCGCTGGATGCGGTGATCGCTGATTTTATGGCCGGTGCGGTTGAATATCTGACCCCAGATAATGATGCCGATCATTGGGATCATATTGAAGGGCAGGGCAGCCTGTTCCACGTCTCCTACTCTGGCGTGACCATGGCCCTGATCCACGGCGGCCAACCCGATGCGCTGATCCTCGCGCATGAGCCCACCCGCACCCATATGCGCGGCCTGCCTGACTATGATCTGCCCAGCCTTGAAACCCTGCGCGACACGGCCCTGCCCATTGCCCGCGTGGCCAACCCCGCTTGCCAGATCACCGGTATTTCAGTGAACACCCAGCATCTGTCCGAGGAAGATGCCTTGGCCTATATGGCTGAGGTTGAAGACCGGATGGGGCTGCCCACTGTCGATACGTTCCGACAGGGTGCCGCGCGGTTGGTTGATGCGTTGGATGCTCTCTAAGCCGTTGTTTCTGTCGCGGGCCCAGGATGCCTCCGGCGGGAGTTTTTTTGACCAAGATGAAGAGGAACTGATGCAGGTTTCAGTGACGCAAGATGTGTTTCAGCTGGCGCAGGTGTTTACCATCAGCCGTGGGTCCCGGACCGAGGCGCAGGTGCTGACGGTTGCTGTTGAAGGTGACGGCGCGCGTGGCATGGGCGAATGCGTGCCTTATGCGCGGTATGGCGAAACACTGGAGAGCGTGACTGCGCAAGTCGAAGGGTTCAAGGGGGGCTGGCCAGAGCTTCCCGATGCCTTGCCTGCCGGGGCCGCGCGGAATGCGCTGGATTGCGCTTTTTGGGATCATGCCGCCAAGCACGCGGGCAAGCGGGTTTGGGATTTGCTGGGCTTGCCTGAGCCACAGCCAGAGATCACGGCCTATACCCTGTCGCTTGATACGCCAGAGGCGATGCAGAAACAGGCTGCGGCAAACGCCATGCGCCCGCTTTTGAAGATCAAACTCGGCACCCCTGATGACATGGCCCGCCTTGAAGCCGTCCGTCGCGGCGCGCCCGACGTACCGATCATCGTGGATGCGAATGAAGGCTGGACAGCTGAGGTCTATGCCGATCTTGCCCCTCATCTTATCCGCCTTGGTGTGCAGATGGTCGAGCAGCCTTTGCCTGTCGGTCAGGACGATATCTTGGCCGAGATCGCGCGGCCCCTACCTGTCTGCGCCGATGAAAGCTGCCACGACCGCGCCAGCCTGCCGGGATTGCGCGGCAAATACGATATGGTGAACATCAAGCTGGATAAGACCGGCGGGCTGACCGAGGCACTTGCGCTCAAGCGTCAGGCATTGGCTGCCGGCTATGGCGTGATGGTCGGTTGCATGGTTGGATCGTCCCTTGCCATGGCCCCCGCCACGATCCTCGCACAGGGTGTGGCATTCACAGACCTTGACGGGCCTTTGTTATTGGCCGAAGACCGGGACGAACCTTTGAAATTCGATGATCACGGCGTGCACCCGCCCGCTGCAGCACTTTGGGGATGACCATGCGCACAGTCTATGTCAACGGCGAGTACCTGCCAGAAAACGAAGCCAAAGTATCCATCTTTGATCGCGGGTTTCTGATGGCCGATGGGGTCTATGAGGTGACTTCTGTGCTGGATGGCAAGCTGATCGACTTTGCCGGACATGCCAAACGTTTGGAACGGTCCTTGAACGAACTCGACATGCCGCATCCAGAGGTTTTGCCAGATCTGCTGGAGGTCCACCGCGAGCTGGTCCGGCTGAACGGCATTGAGGAAGGTATGATCTATCTGCAAATCACACGTGGTGCGCCCGATGATCGTGATTTCGTCTTTCCCGATCCTGAGACGACGACGCCGACGGTTGTTCTTTTTACCCAAAACAAGCCAGGCCTTGCCAATAGCCCCGCGGCCAAGAAGGGGATCAAAGTGATCTCCATCCAAGATCAGCGCTGGGCGCGGCGCGATATCAAAACCGTGCAGCTGCTGTTCCCCTCCATGGGCAAGATGATGGCCAAGGCCGCCGGCGTTGATGACGCATGGATGGTCGAGGATGGGGCGGTGACCGAGGGGACCTCGAACAACGCCTACATCATCAAGGGCAACACGATCATCACGCGGCATCTGGGCAATGAAATCCTACACGGTATCACGCGTGCCGCCGTCCTACGCTTTGCGCAAGAGGCGCAGATGAAGGTCGAAGAGCGCAGCTTTACCATTGCAGAAGCACAAGAGGCGGACGAGGCGTTCATCACTTCGGCCAGCACATTTGTCATGCCCGTCGTTGAGGTCGATGGCGTGGCAGTTGGCGCAGGTAAGCCGGGGCCAGTGGCGGAACGGCTACGTGAGATTTATCTGGACGAAAGCCGCAAGGTAGCGATGTAGGGCGGGGCCTGCCCCGCCGATGCAAGGTTTTTAGTCGGGGCAGACCCCGACCTATGCAACACTGTCATAGGGTCGCTCTACCCCCAACGTTTCTTTCAGCTTCTCCCACGTCGCCGCTTCAAATCTTTCCGGCCATGCAACATCCAAATCCGCCGCCCGTTTGCGGGCGCGGGGCAGATAAGCGGCGGCATAGGCCAGATGTGTTTTGATCATCGCCTCACGTTCCGGCACCGGCGGCGGCAGCGACATTATCAGCGCTTTCTGATCATCGGTGATCAACCGGTTGAGGTGCAACACACCGCCGCGATTGGGTGCGTTGGTCTCTGCGATCAACAGCTCCACCAGCTTGTTGCGTAGGTGAAATACGCCCAGCACGCCGTTGATGTATTCTTTACGACCGGCGGCCAGATGCAGCAAGCCTAACACCCGGATGAATTCCTCAACCTCATGGAGGAACCGGGTGGGGCTGGGCCGGGGCGGCGTGGCCCTGTCGGGCAATGTGCCGTAAATGCCGTCATGATCAAAGAGCGGTTTTAACGTGTTTTGCGCATGCGCTTTCATCTGGTCGGGTTTGAGGATGATCACGTCGGTGCGTGTCCAGTCTGCCGTAATCGCGTTGATCAGGACTGGCACAGTATTGCGATCCCACCATAGGACGATCTCACCGGTTTTGCTGATGGCGCGTTTCCAAATGGCAGCAACCGCATCGCTGGCCCCCTCGTCAGCTACCATCACGAAATCAATGTCGCTATAGGCATCGGACATCCCGTTGCCATAGCTGCCGCTGAGGAAAAGGGCCCTGACGCCGGGTGCATCCCGCGTTGCGTCTGTGATTGTTGCGATAACCTCAGCATGGGTCACGGCGCGGTCCTTCCTATGGTGGTCAGTCGACGGGCGGGTTGGTCCAGTTTGGCGGGGCAAAGGGCTTTTGCAACGCCCGTTCCACCAGTTCCAACCGGTCCTGCCCATAAAATGCGTCGCCCTCGATAATGTAGGTGGGCGAACCAAACACATCTTGACCAAGCGCCCAATCAGAGTTTGCACGCAATTGGTCTTGACAGGCGTTTGATCCAGCCCGCGCGATAAGCGCCTGCGCATCATGGCCCGATGCGGTGGCGATTTCGCCCAATGTCACCGGGTTGGACAGGTCTGCATCATCGCGCCAATGCGCCTCTAGAATGCGATGGGTCATTGCGTCCACCGCGGCCCCGCTTTCGCCAAGGGCAATGATCATGCCAGAGGCGAGGCTGTAATCCGCATCATGATAGGTTGGCCGGTAGTTGATCACCGGCACATCGCGGTAGGCGGCCCAACGCTCAATCTCGCGGCCAAAGAAGTAATCAACGTGGGCTTGCGTGCGGGCATGAAAGGGCTGGCTACCTTGGGCTTCGACCACCGGCGATAGCATGATGGGTTTGTGGACCAGTGTGACGTCATGCTGCGCGCAAAGGGCCATGAGCTTGGCCGAGCCCAGATAGGCAAAGGCGGAATGGGCGGAGTAGATGTAGTGAATGGTGGGCATTATGGCAGATTAGGCGATTGCCTACGGGTTGCAAGACAGTGCAGAGGGCTGAGGGCTAACCCTCTGCCTGCGCCTGCAACTCTTTCGCCCGCTCAGGGGTAATCCCTAACAGATCCTCAATTCGGTGTAGGAGCTTGTCTTCCTGTTCCCGTCTGATCCCATCAGCAAAGACCACCTGCCAAAGTGCGATCAACGTCGCCTCTTTTTCCTCGGTACTGATGGCATAGCTGAGGATGGTTGCGATCTCTTTGGTGCGGGGGATTTCCTTTTCCAGCAGCTCGCATTCGGCCCGCATCTTGGCGGCCTCAACAGGGTTGAGGTCGTGGCGTTGCGCCATAATCCGGTCGATCAGCGCGATTTCCTCGAACAGATAGGCGTCATCTGCCTTTGCGGCCCGCACCAGCAGGGCGCCCATCGCATGTTGTGCGTCGGCCTCGGGCAGGGGTGTGTGGTATCCGGCGGGGTTCCCGAAAAAGGCGGTCAGGCGTTCGAGCATGGCAGGGTCCTATCCGTGGTTGTCCTTGAAGGCTTCTTTGGCTTCTGCCGAAGCGTCGGTCTGATACTTCTCTTTCCACTCAGAAAAGGGCATCCCATAGAACGCCTCGCGGCCTTCGTCTTTGGTCATCTCAATCCCGCGTTCGTTGGCGGCCTCTTGATACCAGCGCGACAGGCAATTCCGGCAGAACCCGGCGAGGTTCATCATGTCGATGTTCTGCGCATCGGTCCGATCTTCCATCAGGTGCTTTTGCAGGCGGCGAAAGGCGGCGGCTTCCAGTTCGATGCGGGTTTGGTCGTCCATAGCATGTCCTCTCATAGGCCCGATTGGGTCAATACATCTGATAATAGGGGGGCAAGCCGGTTTGCCCAGAGGGTTTGTCCGGCCTCATCGGCAATCAGGTCCTGGCGGAGCTCGATTAATACATTGGGCCGCCCGTGTTGCAGCGCATGACGGTCGACCGCGTCACCCGGCAAATGGCCTGCGTAGGGTTCATTGTCACCGGTGCACCAGCCTTGCGCGCGGCAGGCCTCTATAAACGGCAATGCAAATCGGGTGTCATCTGCATAGAGGATGCCGATTTCCCATGGGCGTGGGTGTCGTCCGTTCAGGCGGGGGGTAAAGCTGTGTACTGCGCAGATCACCGGGTCTTTCATCTTATTTGCCAGATCGGCATAGGCGGCATGGTAGGGACGGTAGAGCCTTTGCAGCCGCTCTTCCTTCTCGGCTTCATCTGCGTTGCGATTGCCCGGAATGATGGTGCCGTCATAAAGGCGCATCATGATCGTCGGATCATCCTCGCCCCGGTTTGGGTCACAGACCAGCCGGGAAAAGCGCGACAGGATCGCAGGGCTGTCCAATGCCTCGGCCAATTGGCGTGTCACGGCTGCGGCCCCGATGTCGTAAGCGATGTGGCGGCCCATATCGGCGGCGGTCAGGCCCAGATCACCACCATGTACCCAATCGGGGATCATGTTGGTTGCGTGGTCACAGGTCATAAGCCACCTGCCCGGCCTGTTAGCCCCTATGATTTCAAACGGTTCGTGCGTCATTGTCGTGTCATTCCTTTGACACGAGCTTTAGGCTAGTTGCTGTAGGAATGGAATTGCGCAATAAGGGCGCAACCCAAGCTGTTACCGCTAACGGCCTAGATGGACGAAGGAATAGATATGAGACGCCACCGCAACGTGAAAATTGTCGCCACACTGGGCCCTGCATCGAACGACTACGAGATGATCCGGGCATTGCACGAAGCTGGCGCGGATGTGTTCCGCCTCAATATGTCCCACGGGGACCATTCCGAGATTAAAGTGCGACATGAAATCATCCGTCAGGTGGAAAAGGACCTGAACAGCCCGATCACAATTCTGGCCGATTTGCAGGGCCCGAAACTGCGCGTGGGTGTCTTTGCAAATGGCGAGGAAGAACTGGTACCGGGTGCGGCCTTCCGCCTTGATCTGGATGATGCAGAAGGCGATGTGAACCGCGTGAAACTGCCCCATAAAGAGATTTTCGACGCGCTGGAACCGGGCGCTCATCTTTTGGTGAACGACGGTAAGATCAAACTGCGGGTGAAAGACTGCGGTGCGGATTTCGCCAATTGCGAAGTCGTAGTCGGTGGCACTATTTCCAACCGCAAGGGTGTGAATGTTCCCGACGTAACACTGCCCTTGGCGGCGCTGTCACCCAAGGATCGCAAGGATTTGGAATTTGTCTGTGAATTAGGGGTAGACTGGTTGGCGTTGTCCTTTGTTCAGCGTGCCGCTGACGTCGAAGACGCGCGTAAACTGGCCAAGGGCCGTGCGGCCATCCTGTCGAAGATCGAAAAACCCAATGCGGTCAAGTCATTCGACAGTATCCTTGAAGCCTCGGACGGGATCATGGTTGCGCGTGGTGATCTGGGCGTTGAACTGCCTGTTCAAAACGTACCGCCGATCCAAAAACAACTTGTGCGTAAATGCCGTGCAGCAGCCAAGCCGGTGATCGTGGCGACGCAGATGCTCGAATCGATGATCGACTCGCCTATGCCGACCCGGGCCGAAGTCTCTGACGTGGCCACTGCCATCTATGAAGGTGCCGATGCGATCATGCTGTCGGCTGAATCTGCCGCCGGGTCCTATCCGATCGAGGCGGTCACCACGATGAACAACGTCGCAGGCGAGGTCGAGGCCGATCCGACCTACACCGATATTATGGAGGCGTCACGCAAGGCCGAAGGTAAAACCGTGGCCGATGGCATCGTATCCGCGGCACGCGAAATCGCGGAAACGACCGACGTGAAAGCGATCTGTTGCTTCTCGCAATCCGGCACGACGGCCCTTTTGGTGTCACGCGAACGCCCGCGTGTGCCGATCATCGCGCTGACCAACCATATTGAAACCGCGCGCAGGCTTTCTCTGTCGTGGGGCACGAACTGTGTCGTCACGGGTCCTGTACACCGGTTTAAAGATGCGGTCGTCGCCGCCGTGCGGGCCGCAAAAGCGCAGAATCTGGCCGGTGAGGATGATATGGTGGTCGTCACGGCGGGTGTCCCGTTCAACACACCCGGCTCTACAAATATTTTGCGGGTTGCGCCCTGTGCAGAACGTTTGATTTACGCTGTTGAGCAAGAGTAAGCTCTTGCAGGGGCGCTAAAGCGGGACAACAGCAATGGATTTCGACCACATCTTCGTACTTGGGATCGTGTTGATCGCCTTTGCTATCCCATCTGCGGTGAGCGCTTATTCCGACGGGCAGCGACCCAAGACCGCGCTGATCATGGCGCTTCTGGGCGCCGGGGCGATCATCTTTGTAGTGCGCGAAAACCCCGGCGTTTACGCGCTTGATACCGTCGACGATGTGATCGTCACTGTGGTGGGTGATCTGATCAACAACTAGACCCGAATTTGCGCCAAATACCCTTGCAATATGGTATGCGCTGTCGTATCAGCCGCTTTCAACCCGCGCGTCCGGCCAATATGGCATGCCGAGTCGCGCGTTCCGACCGATCTGAAGAGGAGACGGAAATGCCGAAGATGAAGACAAAATCGAGCTGCAAAAAGCGGTTCAAAGTGACGGCCTCGGGCCGCGTGATCGCAGGCCAGGCTGGCAAGCGTCACGGCATGATCAAGCGCACCAACAAATTCCTCCGCAATGCTCGTGGTACAACCACGCTTTGCAAAGCTGACGAAGGTATCATCAAACCGATGATGCCTTACGCACGTTAATATAGGGGATTTGAGATATGCGCGTTAAAGGTGGAACCGTCACGCACCGTCGTCACAAGAAAGTTCTCGATCAAGCCAAAGGCTACTATGATCGTCGCTCCAAGACGTTCAAAGTCGCAGCACAGGCAGTCGACAAAGCCAACCAATATGCAACCCGTGACCGCCACAACCGCAAGCGCAACTTCCGCGCTTTGTGGATTCAGCGGATCAACGCAGGTGTGCGTTCGGTTGATGAGACACTGAACTATTCCAAGTTTATCAATGGCCTGACACTGGCTGGCATCGAAGTGGACCGCAAGGTTCTGGCCGACCTTGCCGTAAACGAGCCTGAGGCATTTGCCGCCGTTGTTGGTAAAGCCAAGGATGCGCTGGCCGCGTAACGCCAAGCAGACCTGAGCATATGAAAAGGCCGCGCAGCATACTGCGCGGCCTTTTTCATTTCATGACTGACCGGTGTGACTTACCGCCTAGCAATGCGCGACCACTTAAGGGATAACGCTAACTTTGGCCTTACTACTTCGGGTCGACGATGATTGAATCGTCGTCGCCATCATCGGACGAGTCATCACCATCACCATCACCATCACCACCACCAGCAGATGCAGCGACGGCACCCAGTAGCAGAAGGCCAACGGCAGGCAGAACCCAACCGGGCATTGCTGCTTCAGTCACCGGTGCTGCCGGTGCTACGACTTGGGGCGCCTCTACAATTTGATTTGCAAGTCCGCCAGCGGTCAGCGGTGCTGCGTTGACCAAGATACAGATACTTGTTGCGGCCACAGTTTTGACCCAGATATTGCGCATGATTTCTCTCACTCACTATTGTCCCACGTGATGTGGAAAAAGCGGCACTCCGCTACGCAAGTCAAGAGTGGACGGTGGATTTGCACGGCTCAGCATCAGACCGCCGAGCGTTTTTGCCCGTATTCGCCGCGCCGCACCCGTGATTTTTGACAGACTGACAAAGTGGGATGGCAATGCTGTATGATCAATAAATACTATAAAATTGGATATTCGGGCGGTCTGCATTTTTTGGGCTACAAGGCAAAGCAGGCGCCATTCAAGCAGCTATTGGATTGTGGCAAAACCACCACACCCGACCGTACGCCGACATATATGCGCAATGTTTAAGATTATACGCAGCGCAATGAGCGAACTCTCGCTCTTGTTAACCATAAATTTGTCGCATTTTAAACAAATTTGGCAAAAAGCTTCCAAAAGTTGTTGCAGAATCAACATCTTCTGTTCTTCATTCGATCCAGTCAAAAGGCGTGGGGGCGTCGAGTGATACGTTGGTACTTGTTATGTCGGTCTTTTTAAAAGCTTGCAGCTTCGCGTTTTCCGTCAGGCTGCGTACTGCATGACGTACCCCAAAATTTTTCCTAAGCCACACATCGTGAAGGTGATGCGCAACTGCACAGTGCGCGCATCATGCAGCGACATGTGCGGTTGTGATCCCAGTAAAGGATAGCACAATGACTTATCAGAATTACACATGGACTGCATTCTCTGAAAAGCAGATCTTGGAACAAAGCGGCTGTAACAGCTCCGTAAGTATTGGTGATGTCTTTGTGGCGCCTGAGCAGGCGGAATTTACCCTTCAGGTCACTGATAACGATGACAAGCTAAGCGGTGATTGCCGTGATGAAGCGACCGACAGCAGTCAGAAAGCTTTCGTCAACGGCCATGCCATTGACGGCAAGGATATGTACGTCGAAAAGATTTACGTACTCCGCGGATCAGACGGGAATTATTATCACCTCGCCGAGATTGAGATCGAAGATTATAAGGCACCCGGTAACGGTGACGACTTCTTTAGCTTTGTGGGTGACGTACCGCCTGCTGGTGTCACACTCAAAGTGAAAAAGGCGCATGATGTCAGCGGAGACGGCATCCCCTATGCGGACTTCATGTCCATCCCGACAGCCGACTCCGAAAATACGGCTCCGACCTTTGACAACCTGCCGGATAATGGCGTGGTCAGGGTCGATGAAAACACTACAGATGTGATCGACATCAACACCATCGATGCCGATGGCGACACGGTGACCTACAGCATCGTGCCAGGTGACGACAGCGCGTCATTTGAAATTGACCCTGATACAGGCGAACTTAGCTTTGTTGCCGCACCGGATTTTGAAAAGCCCGGCGATGTTATTGGCCGCGACAACACCTATGACGTCACAATCCGCGCCGATGATGGCCAAGGTGGCGTTACCGAAAAAACACTCTGGGTCAAAGTCCGGGATGTTGCAGATTGCGACGCCCCCAAATGCATTGTGATCGAAGCGGAAAATATGCACCTGTCAGGGTTCAAGGCCGTGCATGGTGACAAAGCGTCTGATGGCGGGCTGGTCAAGCTTGCACATGCTGGCGGCACGGGTGAAATCAGCACGACATTCGGGGGTGAAGCAGGGATCTATGACCTGTCGCTTTTCGTTCAGGATGAAAGCGACGGCCAGTCAGAAATCACGATCAAGGTGAACGGCGAAGAGGTTGCTAAGGTCACGCTGGATGCCGACACTGATGGAGGCGGCAACAATAATGGCAGGTTCTCCGAGATCACCTTGTCCGACGTGACGCTCAATCCGGGTGATGTTGTTGCGATCCAAGCAACCGGTGATGGCGGCGAATTCGTCCGCATCGACAAGATCGAACTCTGCCAGAACGGCACTGTCTGCCCGGACGGGTTCACCCTGCTGGATTTCGAAGGTTTTGATGCAGGAACAGTGGTGGATAATCAATTCGCCGGTGTGACTATCACAGCGCAGCGCGACCGCAACAATACCGATGAAAACGATGCGATGCTGTTTGACAGCGCCAACCCGACCGGCGGTGACAATGATCTGGCCTATGACAATCAGGGCAATCTGCTGATCGTTTCCGAAGACAATGACAGCTCTGATCCCGACGATGCCGTGGGCGGGGTGATCACTTTTGATTTTGATGCACCGTCCGATCTGCATGACATCAAGATTTTTGATATTGAAGAACCGGGTGGCACGATCACCCTGACCTTCGCCTCAGGCGAAGTGCGGGTCATTGATATTCCCGCCGCAGGCGACAACAGCGAACAGACAATCGCACTGGACGCTGCGGACGTCACGCAAATGGAGATCGCACTGGTCGGCTCCGGCGCCATCGATGATCTCTGCTGGGCGCCCGGCATCACGGATCCTGGCACGGCGACTTTGGGTGGTCGTGTGTTCATGGATGCGGATGGCAATGACGTGGATGACACGGAGATGGGCGTGGCCGATGTGACGGTGACGCTGCTGGATGCGGATGGCGAAACGGTTGCGACGACGACGACAGGTGCGGATGGGTCTTACCTGTTCGAGGATCTTGCGGCGGGCGACTATACGGTGGTCTTCCCGACAGATGTGGATGGCAAACTGCTGGTGGGTCAGGATGTGGGCGGTGATGACACTGTCGACAGCGATGCGGACCAGACGACGGGTGCGACGGCGCCAGTGAGCGTGGGCATTGGCGATGATATCCGCGACGTGGATGCGGGTGTTGCTGATCCTGGCACGGCGACTTTGGGTGGTGTCTTCTTTGTGGATGCTGATCAGGACGATGTGGAAAGTGCGGATGACACGGCTGTGTCCGGTGCGACAGTGCAGCTTGTGCTGGCAGGTGTTGTGGTTGCGACCACGACGACGGGTGCGGATGGGTCCTACCTGTTCGAAGACCTTGATGCGGGTGAGTATAGCGTGATCTTCACCAATCCCGGCGATCAGGTTTTTGTGGCGCCCAATGCGGGGGCTGACGATACGATTGACAGCGATGCGGTGGACAATGGCGACGGGACGGCGACAACCGGCCCGATCACTGTGGCGATCGGCGATGATATCCGCGATGTGGATGCGGGGATCACTGATCCTGACACCGGCGCGATCAGTGGTGTGCTGTTTGTGGATGAAGACGGCTCGGACACGCAAAGCGCTGGCGACACGCCGGTTGCGGGGGTGACGGTCACGCTGTTGCAAGATGGGGTGCCAGTGGCCACGACGACAACGGGTCCTGACGGCAGCTATCTGTTTGATGAGCTGGCACCGGGGGATGACTACAGCGTGGTCTTTGATAATCCGGGCGACGAGGTCTTTGTGACGCAAGACGCCGGTGGCGACGACACGGTGGACAGCGACGTGGATGCGACGGGCACGACCGGCGCGATCACCGTCACCGCAGGCGAGACGACACCAAACGTCGACGCCGGCATCACGGATCCTGGCACGGCGACTTTGGGTGGTCGTGTGTTCATGGATGCGGATGGCAATGACGTGGATGACACGGAGATGGGCGTGGCCGATGTGACGGTGACGCTGCTGGATGCGGATGGCGAAACGGTTGCGACGACGACGACAGGTGCGGATGGGTCTTACCTGTTCGAGGATCTTGCGGCGGGCGACTATACGGTGGTCTTCCCGACAGATGTGGATGGCAAACTGCTGGTGGGTCAGGATGTGGGCGGTGATGACACTGTCGACAGCGATGCGGACCAGACGACGGGTGCGACGGCGCCAGTGAGCGTGGGCATTGGCGATGATATCCGCGACGTGGATGCGGGTGTTGCTGATCCTGGCACGGCGACTTTGGGTGGTGTCTTCTTTGTGGATGCTGATCAGGACGATGTGGAAAGTGCGGATGACACGGCTGTGTCCGGTGCGACAGTGCAGCTTGTGCTGGCAGGTGTTGTGGTTGCGACCACGACGACGGGTGCGGATGGGTCCTACCTGTTCGAAGACCTTGATGCGGGTGAGTATAGCGTGATCTTCACCAATCCCGGCGATCAGGTTTTTGTGGCGCCCAATGCGGGGGCTGACGATACGATTGACAGCGATGCGGTGGACAATGGCGACGGGACGGCGACAACCGGCCCGATCACTGTGGCGATCGGCGATGATATCCGCGATGTGGATGCGGGGATCACTGATCCTGACACCGGCGCGATCAGTGGTGTGCTGTTTGTGGATGAAGACGGCTCGGACACGCAAAGCGCTGGCGACACGCCGGTTGCGGGGGTGACGGTCACGCTGTTGCAAGATGGGGTGCCAGTGGCCACGACGACAACGGGTCCTGACGGCAGCTATCTGTTTGATGAGCTGGCACCGGGGGATGACTACAGCGTGGTCTTTGATAATCCGGGCGACGAGGTCTTTGTGACGCAAGACGCCGGTGGCGACGACACGGTGGACAGCGACGTGGATGCGACGGGCACGACCGGCGCGATCACCGTCACCGCAGGCGAGACGACACCAAACGTCGACGCCGGCATCACGGATCCTGGCACGGCATCGATCGGTGACACGGTCTTTATTGACGCCAATGGGAACGGCGCGTTCGATGATGGCGAAGAGACCCTTGCGGGTGTTGCTGTCAGCCTGCTGGATGATGCGGGTAATGAGATCGCTGCGACAACCACTGATGCGGACGGTCAGTACCTCTTTGATGATCTGGATGCCGGGACCTACAGCGTTCTCTTTGATGAGGTTGATGGGTTCGACTTCACCACGACCGACGCTGGCGGCGATGATACGGTGGACAGCGATGCGGACCAGACGACCGGCCAGACCGGCGACATCGTGTTGGACATCGGCGAGGCTGACCTGAGCGTTGATGCAGGCTTTGTCGCTGAAAACGTGGCACCTGTAGCCGTTGATGACGCGGGCACGACCTGTGCGCTGAAGACAACCACCATCGATGTCCTTGCGAATGACACGGATGCTGATGGTGATGTCCTGACAGTGGCGACGGTAAACGGTGTGACGCTGGCCACTGGTGAAAGCACCACGCTTGACAGCGGTGCGGTTGTTACCTTGAACGAAAGTGGCACGCTTGATTATGACAGCACCAATGCTGTGATCGATGGCGTGGCGGCAGCTGATATGCTGGTTGGCACGACCTATGAAGATAGCTTTACCTATACCATCAGCGATGGTCAGGGTGGCACAGATGATGGCCAGGCTACGGTTACGGTCAACGGGGAGCTGAACACCGTTGACACGATCGCCGATACATTGCCGACCGAGGCTGTGGTGGTGCAAGGTGGCTTTGCTGTCGGGGCTGGCTATTCCTCAACCATTGATGGGACTGGTGACAGCCGCCTTGATGGGCTCTTTATCGAGAGCGCCTATTGCATTGAGCGACAAGAAGACTTTGTCGCGGATATCGATGTGACCATGAACCTGGCCGCTGGTACGGAAAGTGCAATTGACGCGGATGCGTTCAGCAACAACCTTGTCGAGAACCTTGATGCGATCAACTGGCTTCTGAACCAGAACTTTACCGAGCAAAGCAATGGTGACACCAGTGGGGCGACTGCGGGCCGCAACTATACCGAAGCGGAAATCCAGCATGCGATCTGGGGGCTGACCGATGGGAATTCTCAGATGAACCTCGATACGTTTATCGGCGGTCAGTACAACGGTACGCAGGAAAATGTGGATGAGCTGCTGGAGCTTGCCTTGGCAAACGGTGAGGGTTTTGAAGCAGGCGAAGGCGACTTGCTGACACTGATCCTAGATCCAACCGAGGTGCAGGTCGGCGTTGCAGAAGCTGACGACTATGACCAAGCGTTCATTGTCACCGTGTCGTTTGACGACTTCATGCAAGACAGTATCTGCTGATCAGGCTGTAAATGCATAAAACGGGCCGGGCGTTTACTGCCCGGCCCGTTTGCTTTCATAACCCATGATACGCCGGTGTGCGTTTCACGGGTAAATTCGGTGTGGCCCTGCAGCCCGCCTCCAGGGTAGGCCGCCGCCCCTTGTACGCGTGCTATATGCAAGGCCACTCTGGGTATTGTCGAACATGTCAGTGAGTGAGTGGGAACAGGTTCGGCAAAAACCGCGCTGATTGTGGGGACGAGAGCGGCCAGCGCGGCCAGTATCTTGTGTTTTATGTGCGTGATGACCTTTTGAAGTCTTTGTCTATGCTCATCGAACGCGACAGCCCGCGCTTTCCGTCGCTGATCTTGCGAATTTTTGCAAAAAAAAAGCAGGGTAGCTTGGGCCAAATATAAAACAGGCGTCATGCGATCACTTTTGGCTGCCGATGACCGCATGACGCTGCTCCTCGTGCGCTTAGAATGTATAGCGCACGCTGAGCCCGGCGCTGACTGCTTCAGCGTCGTCTGACCCATACATATACTCCACATCGCCCGACAGGCTCAGCCCGCCAGTTTGGGCGAAGGTTGCACCGAGACCGACAAACCCGCCAAAGAACGTATCGCTGTCAGTGGCGTCAAAAGAGAACGCATCACTGGTAACAACGCCCGCCGCACCGACTTGTGTGATTTCAGCTTCAAAGGCACCTTCAGAGCTAAGCCGCCCGGCGATGCCGCCCCGCAACTCCCCATCAAACGCGCCACTGCTATAGCCCAGCGCCAGCGTGTGACGCCCGTTCAACGTCTGTGCTGTCCGGCTATCGACGCTGAGGTTTGATCCGGTCGTGCCGGTTTCCTCATAGGCATCAAACTGCACCAGCGTATATGTCAGCGCGGCAGAGGGGCGCAGCTCGAACGCGCCAAGCTGGCGGAAGAACCCCGCGGCACTGACCCCGGCGCTGACAAAGGTGCTGTCAAAGGATGCCTCGGCTGTTTCCAGACCATCGGTGATGGTTGTATCCAGCACGATGCGGCTGCTGTCGTGGCTTTGCGTCCCGGCCAGCATGTTGAAGGTATAGTACCCGTTCTCGCGGTGTTCGGTGAAATAAGTCCCACCAAACACGCTTTCGCTATCAACGCTGGAGGCGCTCACATCCGTTGCGATCTCGCTATTGGCAAAGCCACCGACAAAGCCAAGATCGCGGCCGTAGAAGGTGCCTTCGTAGCCGGCCACAACACCGGTATGGTCGGCTGTATAGGCCAAGGCAGTGCCGCTTTCGCCATAGGTTTGCTGACCACCAAAGGCGGAGGCCCAGACACCAGACTGACCTGCATTTCTGGCAATCATCTCGCGGGTGCTGTCGGCGACTGTACCCGTGGCTTCGTTCAGGGCAGAGGGGGCAGTCATCTCGATGCGCATCACATCGGTTTGGTCGTCGCCAAAAGTAACGAACTGAGCGTCATAGGCATCATCGATGTCGAACTCTTCGACACCAAAGGTCGATACACGCCAAGAGATGTCTTCAGGCAGAACACCGCGTTCCAGCGCGAATGTATCGCCAACGCCGCCAGCTAGATCGAAGATGCCGACAAACTGTGCCCCTTCGGCCATTGTGACAAACTGCGCGCCATCGCCACCACGCACAACCGCGGCAAGGCCATCACCGGCCGTCAGCATCACGCCCGTGTTCACAAGGGTAGTGCCTTCTTTGTCCAACGCCGCCGCGTCTGACCCGGTGCCGGACACGATCACATTGCCGATGTTGGACAACAGACCACCACCGGCCAAAGCGATACCATCGGCGTTTTCGCCTGTGGTCATGACGGCGTTGGTATTGGTGACGTTGCTGCCAGCACCAGATGCGTCGATACCAGTGGCCCCTTCGCCAGCTGTCGCAACCATGCCCGCATTGGCGATGTCGCTGGCTGCGCCTGTCGAAATGATGCCTGCGGCAACCTCACCCTCTGTCGTGATGATACCGTTGTTGTCGACATCAGAGTTGGCACCACCAGCGCGAATACCGTTTCCGCCAAATTCTTGCGTCATGACGGTCGCCTCATTGACGGCAACTGAATCCTCGCCAGTGATAAAGATGCCTTGCGCATCCTGTCCGGTGGTTGCAAGCAAAGCGTTATTCGTCACCAGAGCTGCGTCGCCAAAGGCGGTGATTGCTGCACCTGAGTCACCTTCGGTTGAGACCGATTGGTTGTTGGTGATGATGGCGTTTGCTCCGAATGAGAAGATACCGCTCGCCTCTGAACCGTTCGTTTCGATGGCAGCGTTGTTTATGATCTGAACGTCGTCGCCAAACGAGTCGATCCCGTTGCTGGCACTGCCGTTGACGTTGATGGACTGATTGTTGACAATTTCGTTGGCTGTTCCATCAGCGGATATCCCGTGGGAAAATGCGCCGTTTGTCGTGATTGCGGCCTCATTCATGATCATGCCCTGGTTCCCCGTCAGGGCAATACCGCGGGAATTATCTTCCTCGGTTGTAATGCCAATGCCTTCAAGAAATGCGGCATCCTCTTCGCCTACGTCAAACCCATTCAAAATCAGGGCATTGTCGCCGGTCACATTGATCCCGTCGCTGTCAGTACCTTCTGTGCTGATCACACCAGCGTTGACGGCAAGTGCACTGGCCCCGTCAACCACGATCCCGTCGGCATCCGCTCCGGATGTCGCAATCTCGGCGCTATTGAATGCCCCGGCAATGATCTCATCACCCAACGTCTCTTCCAAGTCGGTGCCATCCCCAAAGTCGATGATACCTTCAAAGCTTGTGGTGACAGAAATACCCTTAGCGCCGTCGCCAGTTGTGGTGATGTTACCGCTATTCGAAAGAACACCCACAGCCGCATCAATAACGATACCAGATGCATCAGTACCCACTGTATCAACGGTCGCTTCGTTGGAAATAACTATGGTACCGCCTGCGGCCAGGATGCCTTCTGCACCAGCACCCTGCGTGCTGATGCTGCCGTCGTTTGAGATGAAGCCACCGTTAAACTCAACGTCATTAAAGTCATCGAAATTAAAAGGTGCATCAGCGCCCTCACCGGCGTTCATGACGATGCCTTCTGCATCGGCCCCGGTTGTTGTAATCGCGCCGTCGTTGGAAATGTCACTGCCAACGCCGGATACATTGATGCCATCCGCGTCGATACCGCCCGTCGTGACGGACCCATCGTTGTTCACGAAGCCGTTATCACCGTCGACGACAATACCGCGCGATCCGTCGCCTTGGGTGTTGATTGTGCCATTATCATCATTGATGACCTCGGCGTCGTTGCCTGTGACACTGATCCCGTCGCTGTCTGCACCGGTGGTTTGCACGCCGCTGATGTTGTCGATCACAGCATTGTCGCCGTTCACGTTGATCGCATCAGAACCGATACCGGCCGTCGTAATAGCGCCCGCGTTATCGACAGCAGCGTCATCGCCAACAACAGACACCCCGGCAGAGTTATCGCCAAAGGTATCAATTGTCCCTGTCGCTGCGTTGTCGACATCCGCGCGGTCACCTTCAACATCGATGCCATTGCTATTGTCATCTTGGGTTGTCAGTTCGCCTTCGTTGATTTCGACCACATCATCAGCTTGGGCCTGCATCGCAGACGCGCCATCACCGTTCGTGGTGATGTTGCCGGTATTGGTGGTGATCGTGCCATCAATATCGGTGACAATGCCATCACCACTGCCACCGCTCATGTTGATCGTGCCGGTATTGGTCAGTGTCAGCGGCGCGTCACGCACAATGCCGCTGCCGCTATCGAGTGCTACGATGCCTGCACCGTCGCCTGTCAGCGTGATTGCGCCTTCGTTGGTAAGGCCTACAATCGTCTCATCCCCGACCATACCGTTGTTGGCAGCGCCCTCAGGGGCCGCTTCGCTTTCCGAGATGATACCGCTGTTTGTGGCCTGCGTGCCGACACCGGACACGTTAATGGCATTGCCCTGATCGGCTTGAATAATTGCATCTACTGCGTTGTTGACGTTCCCGTTCGCGCCATCCACGACGATCCCGTCAGAGCCTTCACCCGTTGTAGTGATGCGGCCCGCGTTGTCGACGTCAGCGTCGACGCCAACGACCGAGACCCCGGCAGAGTTTGCGCCAGACGTGTCAATTGTGCCAGTTGCGGCGTTATCGACATCAGCGCGATCACCTTCGATGTCGATACCATTGCTATTGTCGTCTTCGGTAGTCAGCTCGCCTTCGTTGATTTCAACGACGTCATCCGCCTGCGCCTGCATCGCAGCCGCGCCAATGCCATTTGTGGTGATGCTGCCGGTGTTCGTCGCAACCGTGCCGTTGACATTGGTGACCATGCCCTTGCCGCTGCCGCCGCTCATGCTGATATCGCCGGTGTTGGTCATGATCAGCGGATCGTCGGCGGCACGTTCAAAACCTTCGATGTCAGTGGCCAGCATGCCCGCGCCATCGCCGGTCAGCGTGATCTCACCATTGTTGATCAGGCTTTCAACATCCTCGGCCCCAACCATACCGTTGTTCGCGGTTTCAGAAGGGAGGCCTGGAATGTCTTGAAGTTCTTCGATGCTACCATTGTTGGCGGCCGTGGTTCCCGCGCCCGCAACGTTCATCGCGTCGCCTTGTTGTGCAATAATGATTCCGTCTGCCGCGTTGTTGACTGCGCTATTTTCGCCGGTTGCGACGATCCCATTTGCGTCCAAGCCAATCGTGGCAAGGTCGCCCGTATTGTTAATTGTCGCGTTGGTGCCGGTCGCATTGACGACGGCACCAGTTGAGCCCAATCCTTCCATGGCAAGGGTGCCCGTATTGTTAATTTCCGCGTTGGCGCCGGTTGCATTGACGACATTCACATCGGTGCCGCCGCCGGCCAAATTACCTTGGTTCAGGATCACCACATCATCGCCGCTCGCCTCTACAGCGTTTTCACCGACGACAAACAACAGGCCGGGGTCCAGCGGGTCACCCGTGTCAGGATCAACCCCTTCGCCTTCAATGGTCAGGTTGCCACCGTCCTCATCCAGAACAACCTGATCTGCGCGGGTCTCGCCAGCCGCAATGGTTACCTCTTGCGCGACCGCAGGTTGATAGGCCAGCAGCCCCAGCATCAGGGCCAAAGGTGATACAGCACAGCGCGTCGCGCGGGTTTGAAAGGCAGGGCGGGTGTCAATTTTTACAGCAAATGTGTTGGTCATGATCTATCCACTTTTTGATACGGTGCGCTCCGCCGTTTTGCGGGTGCTCAGGTGGACTACGCGGTACGCCGCCGATCTATTCTGCGATTTATTAACTTTTTTCTGCTCGGCACCGGGCGGGGCCTTCACTCTTTGGAAAAGCAGCCCCGTGTAGGGTCTGCCTTGGATATCCAGCCCCGTGGTGTGTTATGCAGGCCACGACCCAAGATCAGGTTTCGCTCAAAGCTCTCAGACCACCCCCTCATTGGGTGCAGAGCTTGGCGATTGCTCCGACAGGCGTTTAAACCGCCCGTCGGGTTCAGAAACCGTTTGTGACGGGCCCGTCCCCTCTTGATCTTATAAACAAGGCTCTTTTGCAGTGATAACCGGGCCGCCCCTTTGGGCCGCCGGGCTCGTTGTGCTGTCCATATATTCTAACGTGCATCGTGCCGATGATTTATCTATTGTCTGCCGCATGGCACGTATCAGCGAACTTCATTATTCAGATGCCTATGCGGCGAGCACTGATGTGGCAGAGTTTCTTGAGGTCGCAATTGGCGCCAACGAAGATCCCGCTGATTTCACCGTTGGGTTCTATCAGGCGAATGGGTCGGTCGGGCTTGAGGTGAATTTGCAGGATGGTCTTGATGACGGGCTGATCACCGAAGTGATTGACCCTGATAATGGCGAACGGGTCTATGTGATCTCGGCAGATAATTATCCGATCCGCCTGACTGACCCTGACGGCGGTAGCGCGATAAACTACGAGGCCTATGCGCTAACCAATGTTGATACCAACACGCTGATTGATTTTTACGATATTGGTGGCGGGACGCAGAACATCGTGGCCAGCGGCGGGGTCGCGGCGGCGACCGGGGCGGCGGGATCGGTTGTGTCGGTCAATATCCCGACGCCAACTGGCCCCAATACCGTGGGTGCATCGATCCAGTTCAACCAGCCTGATCCCGGAAGCGCGGTGTTTACCGATGTCTCGCCGGGCGACAGTGGCTTGGCGTGCTTTGTTACAGGCACTGACATCATGACGCCGGACGGACCGGTCCGGGTAGAGGATATCATGGCAGGTGATCTTGTCCTGACGCGCGATCATGGTGCGCAACCAGTGCGTTGGTCAGGGTGCCAGACGGTGTCAGGCATGGGGCATCTTGCCCCGGTGACCATCGCGGCAGGTCGCTATGGCGCGCGCAAGGATATCGCCGTGTCACCCCAGCACCGGGTGCTGGTAACAGGCTGGCAGGCTGAGTTGTTGTTCGCAGAGGCCGAAGTACTTGTCCCCGCCAAAGCGCTGATCGACGACCAGGACGTGCGCCGCGTGCCGTGTCGCAAGGTCACGTATCACCACCTGCTGTTTGACACCCATCAGATTGTCGAAAGCCATGGGTTCTGGAGCGAGAGCTACTACCCAATAGCCCATAAGGCAGCAGGTTGGGCGGGCGCGACACAAGCAGAGCTGGCCGAGATTTTCCCACACTTGGCGCTTGGTGATCTTGGCCCACTGGCCCGCATCACGGTGCCGGTCCAACTGGCACGGCTGTTGCGCGGCGGCTAAACCTTTTGTTCCCAGATGTTCATTTCGGCCAGCAGCGCGTCGTATCGCGCGCAGCCTCAGATCGCTTGCGACGGTGAACGCGCTTCAAGCTGTGCAAAGAAGCGCTTCTTTTGCCTGTTATGCTGGAGGGTAAACACCCTGTCGCTCATCTGTACCAGCGGGATCATTGGGGTCTCGCCCAGCCCGTCAATTACAACCAGTGTGGGGGTCTCTTTTTTGCCAGCAACGACGACGTTGTTCAGGCTCATCCCTTTCCATGCGACGCCTGCGGCATGCAGATTATCAAAGAGCGCGAGCCCCGCCTTCCACAGCACATCGAATGTCGCTTGATCACCGTCCAGCTGGTTTACAACCGTGCGCAACATCGGCGCCAGCCCACCATCCGCTCCAGCGATACGTTCCACAATGAACCCAAGCCCCTCTGAGGTTTCGCAGAACCCATAAGGACGCGCGAGGTGTTCACAGTGCCGCCCGAGGTGGTTCAAAGCGGTCAGGTATTCGCTGATATCAAGATGCCACACACGCAATGGCCCATACCGCCGGATCGATGGCCGCTGCAGCCCTTGCCGTTTGGCTTGCGGTCTGAGGACTTTGATCAGACGCTGCGGATCATGTGGATCTTGATAAACCAGATGTTCTCTGCCCGAACCAACGGGGGATGCTTGGGAAAGATCAATGATAGAGTGTGACATGCCCAAGCCCGTTTGCAATCATGTATGGCAGGAAAGACATTCGGATATGTTTGCCATCATGGGAAGTCAAGTTGGTGGGTGCGCGACAGTGTTTCGTCTTGTCTTCTTTACGAAATGCATCACCCCAGACAGCGGTGCTGTGCTTGCAACCAGCGGGGCATTTCGCTAACCCCGCTGGGACGATTGCAAGAGGCGCCCGATGGACGATCTGAAACAGAAATACCTTGGCTTGATTGCTGATGCCGCTGACGAAGCCGCGATTGAAGACCTGCGCGTGCAGGCCGTCGGCAAAAAGGGCGAGATCAGTTTGCAGATGCGCGCGCTGGGCAAGATGACACCCGAGGAGCGGCAGGTCGCTGGCCCCGCACTGAATGCGCTGAAGGATGAGATTAACGCGGCCCTCTCTGCCAAGAAAATGGCGTTGGCGGATGCTGCGCTCGACGCACGGCTGAAAGACGAATGGCTGGACGTGACCCTGCCGTCGCGCGGGCGTGCGCGGGGGACGGTGCATCCCATCAGCCAAGTGACAGAAGAGGTTACCGCGATCTTTGCCGACATGGGGTTTCGCGTCGCCGAGGGCCCGCAGATCGAAAGCGATTGGTATAACTTCGATGCACTCAACATCCCCGGCCACCACCCGGCCCGGGCCGAGATGGATACGTTCTATACGCACCGCAAACCGGGTGATAACCGCCCGCCGCATGTGCTGCGCACCCACACGTCGCCGGTGCAAATCCGCTCGATGGAGGCCACAGGCGCGCCGACCCGCATCATCTGCCCCGGTCGCGTGTACCGCGCGGATTATGATCAGACGCACACCCCGATGTTCCATCAGGTCGAAGGGCTGGCGATTGACAAGGACATCAGCATGGCCAACCTGAAATGGGTGCTGGAAGAGTTCGTCAAAAGCTACTTCGAGGTCGACAACGTCGATATCCGCTTCCGCGCGTCCCACTTCCCCTTCACCGAGCCATCGGCCGAGGTCGATATCCGCTGTTCATGGGAAGGCGGTACGCTGAAAGTGGGCGAGGGCGATGATTGGCTGGAAATCCTGGGCTCTGGCATGGTGCACCCCAAGGTGCTGCAAGCAGGCGGGATCGACCCGACCCAATGGCAAGGCTTTGCCTTTGGCATGGGCATCGACCGGATCGCGATGCTGAAATACGGGATCCCTGATTTGCGGGCGTTCTTTGACAGCGACCTGCGGTGGCTGCGGCACTATGGGTTCGCGGCGTTGGATCAGCCGACATTGCATGGTGGGTTGTCGCGGTAGATGTACCTGTTTGGTGTCTGGCTAGGGGCGTACTACGATTGGTGTTACGATAGAGTATCGCAGCTCAAATGGTGGCAAGGCCTACTGATCATCTTCTTATCAATCGGCCAAATGCATTGGATATCAGAAAATGCTCCCCGCGATCCTGCTACGATTAGGCTTCTTGTTTTGATCTGGGTCGTTGCGTCGATGGCGCTAGCTTTACCATTCTTCGTGGCTTACCATGAGTATTGGAAAGAACGAAGAAAGTAGGCTGGTTATGACTCGCTCGTTCAAGATCATTGATTACCCCATCTGACAGAATTCCCGCCCGGCTCGCCGGGCAGCGCCCGGACCTCTCCCATGGGGAGGGCGCTTTTGCGACGCCGCAAACAACATGACCCTCACCAATGAAGTGGGCGTTCCCCACATCATGCATGTCGGTGCGCCCCCCCGAGGTCCGGGCACTGCCCTCCCGTTCCGCGTCAAACCACTGTAGGGTGGGTGAAACCCACGCGTCAAAAGGCCCGCCAAATGACCCACGACACCGAAGACCTGCAAGACACATACCCCGGTGCGGGCACGTTCAAGTTCGGCGATAGCGCCGCACTCTGCCAGCACCTGATCGCCCTTGTCCGCCAAGGCAAGAAAACCGCGACCTGCGGCGCTCTTTCTGACTTCGACGGCGAGCCTGAGGCGATGCCGGTTGTGGGCCGATGTGATATCGCCGCGAATTGGGACGGTACGCCCGCGCTGGTCATCCGCACCACCAACGTGCAGGAAATCCGCTATTGCGACGTGACCGAAGACATGGCGTTGGCCGAGGGTGAGAACGACAGCCTTGTGGGTTGGCGCAAGGATCACAAAGCGTATTTCAAGCGGAACGGCGGCTTTCACCCCGAAATGATGCTGGTGTTTGAGCATTTCGAACTGGTCGAGGATTTGGCTGGGCGGGAATTGTAACTCGGTGCGCCGGGGAGAACCCCGGCCTACAATCATGCGCAATCCGTAGGTCGGGGTTCTCCCCGACGCGCCCCTTTCCCATCGTCCCGATATCCGCTAATCCCATCCCAACAGATTTAACCCGCAGGTTCTTCCCGATGAAATTCACGCTTTCCTGGCTGAAACACCACCTTGATACCGACGCCTCTGTCGCGGACATCGCCTATGCGCTGACCGATCTTGGGCTTGAGGTGGAAGGTATCGAAAACCCCATCGAACGTCTGGCGGATTTCACTATCGGCAAGGTTCTAAGCGCTGAAAAGCACCCCGATGCCGACAAGCTGAAGGTCTGTCAGGTGGACACCGCCGATGGCCCGACCCAGATCATCTGTGGCGCGCCCAATGCCCGTGCGGGTATCACAGTCGTCATCGCCAGCCCCGGCACATACGTCCCCGGCATCGACACCACCATTGGCGTTGGCAAAATCCGTGGCATCGAAAGCTATGGCATGATGTGTTCCGAACGCGAGATGGAGCTGTCCGAAGAGCACGACGGCATCATCGAATTGCCGTCGGGTGAGGTGGGTGACCGCTTTACCGATTGGCTGGCCGCCCACAAGCCCGAGAAGGTCGATCCGGTCATCGAGATCGCGATTACCCCGAACCGCCCCGACGCGCTGGGCGTGCGCGGCGTGGCGCGTGATTTGGCGGCGCGCGGTGTTGGTACGTTGAAACCGATCTCGGTTGATCCGGTTTCAGCCAGCTTCAAGTCTGACATGAATGTGTCCATTGATGACGATACGCTGAATGGGTGCCCAATTTTCTGTGTTCGTTTGATCAAGGGTGTCAAGAACGGCCCAAGCCCTGACTGGCTGCAAGCACAGCTGCGCGCCATCGGTCTGCGTCCGATCAGCTTTCTCGTCGATGTGACCAACTGGTTCACCTATGACCTGAATCGTCCGCTGCACGTCTTTGACGCCGACAAGGTGAATGGCAACCTGCGTGTGCATCGCGCCGCCGGGGGTGAGACTCTGGTTGCATTGGATGACAAAGAATACAGGCTGCAAGCGGGGCAGATGGTGATCTCGGATGACACTGGCCCCGAAAGCATCGCCGGTGTCATGGGTGGGCTTGAAACTGGCTGCACCGAGGACACGGTGAACGTCTTTGTCGAAAGCGCTTATTGGGATCCGATCCAGATCGCTTACACGGGTCGCGCGCTTAAAATCAATTCCGACGCGCGCTACCGGTTTGAGCGTGGGGTGGACCCGGCTTTCACGCCGGAAGGGCTGGAACATGCCGTGCGCATGATTGTTGATCATGCAGGGGGTGCAGCGTCTGAGCTTATTCAGGCAGGAGACGTCCCCGATACGTCCCGCGCGTATAAATTGGATGCCAAGCGGGTGATATCGCTGGTCGGCATGGATATTCCCGAGGCGACCCAACGCAGCACATTGACTGATCTGGGCTTCCGGATGGATGGCGATATGGCGCAAGTGCCCTCATGGCGTCCTGACGTGCAGGGCGAGGCCGATCTGGTGGAAGAGGTTGCGCGCGTCGCGTCGCTGACCAAGCTGGAAGGCAAGCCGCTGCCGCGCATTGACGCGGGCGTGCCCAAGCCGATTCTGACGCCGAGCCAATCCCGTCAGCAGGCCGCGCGCCGGACAGCGGCTGCGCTGGGGTATAATGAATGTGTGACCTACAGCTTCATTGACGCTGAGGCGGCCAAACTCTTTGGCGGTGGCGACGATGCAACCATGCTGGAAAATCCGATCAGTTCAGAGATGTCGCATATGCGGCCGAACCTGTTGCCCGGTTTGCTGCGTGCGGCGGCCCGCAATCAGGCGCGGGGGTTCATGGACATGGGCCTATTCGAGGTCGGCGCGGGCTTTCATGGGGGCGAGCCGGGTGAGCAGCACACATTGGTGTCTGGAGTCCTGATCGGGCGAACCGGGCCAAAAGATGTGCATGGCACATCGCGCCCAGTTGATCTTTATGATGCCAAGGCGGACGCCGAGGCGATCCTGACCGCGATTGGCGCGCCAGCGAAAGTACAAATTCTGCGTGGCGCGCCTGACTGGTGGCACCCGGGGCGGCACGGCAAAATCTGTCTTGGGCCCAAGAAGGTGCTGGGTATCTTCGGCGAATTGCACCCAAAAGTGTTGCGCGATATGGATATCAAGGGGCCTGCGGTCGCCTTTACGATTTGGCCGGACGAAGTACCGGTGCCCAAGAAGAAATCTGCAACCCGTCCTGCCTTGGCGGCAACGGATTTGCAGGCGGTCGAACGTGATTTTGCTTTTGTGGTTGATGCTGAGGTTGAGGCATTGGCGCTGGTGAACGCCGCGGTTGGCGCCGATAAAGCACTCATCACTGATGTCCGCGTCTTTGACGAGTTTATTGGCGGCTCCTTGGGCGAAGATAAGAAATCCCTTGCCCTGACCGTACGTTTGCAACCGAAAGACAAGACGTTGAAGGATGCGGATATTGAAGCTGTTAGCGCCAAGATTGTTGAGAAGGTCAGCAAAGCCACCGGCGGTGTATTGCGCGCCTAGATCTGCTGTTCTGAGAAGCTGCGCCGGCGCGGATTGAGAGGTATAGATGAAGGCTATCTGCTTGAGCGCATTTGTGTTTGTTGGTCTGTCAACCGCCGTTATGGCGCAGGATTCCACAGCCGAAACATCAATCACGGATACTTTTGCGGAATGTCGAAATTGGGTTGAGACGGGCGATCCAGTGTTGTCCTCGCATTGGCAAGCGATCCTGCTAGATGAACCGTTTCAGGATCGTCATGTATCGATCTTTGTTAGTAATACCGTTCCGCTATATTTGCTGTTGGATAAATCGGCTACCCAGTCAGATGTTAGCAAACGCAGCTGTGCGATCAGGCTGGCGGATACATCACGCCCGGTATTTGAGTGGGTCAACGGCGCGATTTCGACAGCGGCTTATTGGGATGAGCTTATTCCTTTGCCACCTGATCTTGTGGCGCAGCAATTGCGTGACCTGCGCTTAGAGCTGAGCGCTGATCCTGATTTCGCTCGTGTCGGTGATCCCAATAAAGAGAACGCGATGTTTGCGTTCTGTAATGACCAAAACGCCATTACATTTACGGTGTATCCCGATTGGCGCCTTGCGGGCTTTGGTGGTTGGGAAGTGCGCGGGTTTTATGATGCTGTTCCCGCGACCGCAGATTCTCAAGCGCAACGCGCATGTGATGCCCGTTGATAACTTTAATCCTTTGATTGGTCTTCTTGCCGCGCGGGCCTACTTTCTAAAACAACTTACGTGAAGGAGCCTTGATATGACCCTTAAGATTTACCTCTCTGGTGAAATCCACACAGATTGGCGTGATCAGATCACCCAAGGGGCAACCGGCTTGGATGTGACATTTCACGGCCCGGTGACCGATCACGCGGCCTCTGACGATTGCGGGGTCGCGATCATGGGGGCGGAGCCGAACAAGTTCTGGCACGACAATAAGGGTGCCAACCTCAACGCGATCCGCACGCGGCACGGGATTGAGAACGCTGATATCGTCGTGGTGCGTTTTGGTGAAAAGTATAAGCAATGGAACGCGGCTTTTGATGCGGGCTATGCTGCGGCCTTGGGTAAGTCACTGATTGTCATGCATGGTGCCGAGCATCAGCACCCATTGAAAGAGGTGGATGCCGCGGCATTGGCTGTCGTGGAAGAACCGCAGCAGGTGGTGCAGATCTTGCACTATGTGTTGAACGGGACCTTGCCATAGGTCAGGGCCAGCCGCGGATATGATTTTATAACGATTGCAGCACCTTAGGTAAGCTATGCGCATAGCGCGGGGCCGCTTTGCATCAAATCTGCTGGCCATTGCCCAACGTATCGTATACTTAAAAGCCACGCCAAGGAGGTCTTGGCTGACTTACACATGTTGCGGAGGCCGCACGTTATGACGATCAAACACAGGCTCGCCGTCTTTATCGGCCGTTTCCAACCTTTTCACGCAGGTCACCTTGCGGTCGTGCAGAACGCGCTGACCCAGACAGATAGCATTCTGATGCTTGTCGGCAGTGCCTACCGCCCACGCAGTTGGAAAAACCCTTTCACATATAACGAACGTGCGCAGTTTATTCGCACCGGCACCGCTGACGCGGACAAGCCGGTGACGACGTTGCCGTTGGTTGACACGCTTTATAATGATCGCGCGTGGACAGTGAATGTGCGCACTGCTGTGACCTTGCACATGCGCAAGGCTGGGCTGGACCCTGATACGACGCAGATCGTTCTGACCGGTTTTGATAAGGATAAGTCATCGCGTTATCTGACTTGGTTCCCCACATGGGACATGCTGCCTGCCGACCCACATTTGCATGAGGGTGTGGTTGTCAGCGCCACGGATGTGCGTCAGGCGCTGTTCTTTGGCAATGGCGATGATACCGGCCGGGTCGCAAGCCGGTTTGGCTTGAAGCAGATCGCGCCTGTCCTGTCGTGGATGAAGAACCATTCGGATGCGGTGGAAACCGTGCGCGATGAAGGTTCTTTCGTGATGAGCTATCGCGCACGCACCCAAGAGGCCGAAGACATCTTTGGCTATCCGATCCCGGTCAACACCGCTGACGCGATTGTTGTGCAGTCTGGCCATGTCCTGATGGTGCAGCGCAAGATGCAGCCCGGAAAAGGGCAATGGGCGCTGCCCGGCGGCCATATTGATCGCGGCGAACAGGCCGTCGATGCGGCTATCCGCGAGCTTTATGAAGAGGCGGGTCTTGATATGCCCAAAGGTGCGATGCGTGGCCGTTTGCGCGAAAGGCGAGTGTTTGACCATCCCGAACGGTCAGAAAAAGGGTGGGTGCGGACCGAGGCCTTTGTGTTCGAACTGCAAGATCGCCCGAAACTGGAGAAAGTAAAATCCGGCAGCGACGCGGCCCAAGCCCGGTGGGTGCCGATCACCGAGATCACGCCTGACAACATATTTGAGGACCACTTTGATATCATCCAGGCCCTCGTGCCTGATGTACCTTTTGCGTATTCGTCAATCCTGATGGCGCAAAGCTAAGACCGGTAAGACCATGTCTTTACCACCATGCTGCGGGAGGTCCGCAGCATGTCACACCGTCCAAATCCGAGGAGGAACAGGACAATGAAAGACCAAAGCACTGGCGCTGCTGCGCTGTTTGACAACCCTGTCGCCATCGACAATCTGATTTTCGATACTGACAGCTATAAACTGTCCCACTTTAGCCAATACCCCGAAGGCACCAAGTTTGTGTCGTCTTACATCGAACCGCGCCGCGCGTGGGGTCCGATTGATCAGGTGATGTTCTTTGGCTTGCAGATTGAGTTGGCCAAGCTGGCCGGGCAGGCTGTGACCCAAGACATGCTGGATGAGGCCGCCCCATTCCTGAAGGCGCACGGTTTTGATGTGTTCATTGAAGGCTGGCAGTATATCGTCGACGCGCACAATGGCCGTTTGCCTGTGCTTATCGAGGCGATGCCAGAGGGCACTTTGGCGCCTGTCTCTGTCCCCCAATTGCGGATCGAGAATACTGATCCGAATTGTTATTGGTTGGTGTCGTATCTTGAAACCCGATTGCTGCGTGCTGTTTGGTATCCGTCCACCGTGGGCAGCCTGTCACACTATGTTGTTGGCATGATCCGCGCGCGTTTAGAGCAAACCGACGGTAGCCAGGCAGGGGCAGAGTTCAAGCTGCACGATTTTGGGGCCCGCGGTGCGGCCAGCAATGAAGCTGCCGGTATCGGTGGTGCGGCCCACCTTGTGAACTCATTTGGCACTGACACCATTGCCGGCCTGGTCTATGCGCGCAACTTCTATGGTGCTGATATGGCTGGGTTTTCGATCCCTGCCAGCGAACACAGCACCATGACTGCCGCAGGCGAGGCCGGAGAGCTGGATCAGATGCGCCGCTTTCTGGCAGCCAACCCTGCGGGTTTGATTGCCTGTGTCAGCGACAGCTATGATCTGATGCGCGCGGTCAAGGACTATTGGGGGGATGCCCTGAAGGAAGCGGTGCTGGCCCGTGATGGTGTGCTGATCGTGCGCCCTGACAGCGGCGACCCGGTTGAGATTGTGCCGGATGTGATCGAGGCGCTGATGGCCAAGTTTGGCTATGTGACCACTGCCAATGGCTATCGTTTGCTGAACGATAAGGTCCGTGTCATTCAGGGCGATGGTGTCGATAAGGGCTCTATTGTGGCGATCATGGATGCAATGATCGCGCGCGGCCTCGCCATCGGGAATATCGCCTTTGGTATGGGTGGTGGTCTGTTGCAGAAGGTTGATCGCGATAGCTTTGGTTATGCGATGAAGGCGTCGGCCATTTTCTATGATGGTGCCTGGCACGATGTTTTTAAGGACCCAAAGACTGCCAATGGCGCGAAGCGGTCCAAGAAAGGCAAACAGGGTGCGATGCGCAGTGATAGCGGTGCTTTCGTGGCGCGGCCTGCCGCGAATATCCCGCTGGGTGCCGACGCGCTTGAACCTGTGTTCCGCGATGGGCGTATTTTGAAAGTGCACAGTTTTGCCGAAGTGCGCGCGCGGGCTTGGCCAGAGGCACCCGGTTTTGGTGCCAATGCATAAAACCAGAAAAGGGCCCAGTTTCGCGCTGGGCCCTTTGCCTTAGGTCGGGTTTGTCCCGGCGCCTTATGGGCGGGGCGGGATGTTCTTGGCCTTCGCCACAGCCGGACGCGCAAAAAACCGCTCAACGTAGGCGGGTACATTTTTGAGGTTGTGATAGCCGACCACATCCTTGGTCCCATAGAATTCCAGCGCGTTCACCCATGGTGCAATCGCCATATCGGCGATGGAATAGTCCCCAACGATCCAATCTTTACCCTCAAGCTGCTTGTCCAGAACGGCGAGCAGGCGCATTGCTTCGTCGCGGTAGCGTTCGCGCGGGCGGGGGTCTGCAATGTCGGCCCCTGCGAATTTGTAAAAAAAGCCCATTTGCCCCAGCATTGGCCCAAGGCCGCCCATCTGGAACATCAGCCATTGAGTAATCTGAGCTTTGTCTGATGCGGTTGCACCAATAAATTTTCCTGATTTTTCAGCAAGATAAAGTAGTATCGCCCCGCTTTCGAAAATCCCGATAGGTCCGTCTGGCCCACCCGGATCGATGATTGCCGGGATTTTGTTGTTCGGGTTGATTGAAAGAAAAGCGTCGCTTTTCACATCTTTATCGCTCAACGTGACAAGATGCGGCTCATAGGCCATCTCCATCTCCTCCAAGGCGATCGAAGCTTTCACGCCATTGGGCGTAGGAAAGGAATAAAGTTGGATCACGGATGGGTCCTTGGCGGGCCAACGTGTGGTGATTGGGAATGCTGAAAGATCGGCCATGCGGCAAAGTCCTTTGTAAGAATTTCTATTTTCTCGAATTAAGTGATGCTGCGACAAATAAAACCGGTGGAACTGTGGGCTGATGTTGGTAACACTGTGCATAATTGCGCAGCGGACATCAGAACCGCGTGCAAGGTAACAACAGTGGGGACTACACATGATTAACGAATTCAAAGACTTCATCGCGAAAGGCAATGTCATGGACATGGCCGTTGGTATCATCATTGGTGCCGCCTTTACAGCGATTGTGACATCGCTGGTAGGTGATCTGATCAATCCGATTATCGCGCTGTTTACCGGCGGGATTGATTTCTCGGGCTGGTTCTATGTGCTGGGCGAGGGTGAATGCGCATCTGTTGCTGCCTGTACAGAGGCCGGAATTTCCGTCTTTGCCGTGGGTAATTTCTTGATGGCAATCATCAACTTTTTGATCATCGCATTTGTCGTCTTTATGTTGGTCAAAATGGTCAACCGGGTCAAAGATGCTGCCGAAAAAGAAGAAGAGGCGGCACCAGAAGAGCCAAAGGGCCCAACAGCCGAAGAGCTTCTTGCCGAAATCCGCGATGCGCTAAAGGCCAACGCCTGATCCATCCGACGATTTATCAAGGGCTCGCTTGCAAAAGCGGGCCCTTTCTACGTCTGCTGGTTGAGAAATCGGGTGATCGCCTCGGTTACAACAACCGGCCGCTCCAAAGGTGAGGTATGCCCCGCGTCGGCAACTTCGATCAACTCTGATCCTTTGATCACCTCTTGCAGTTCTTCTGCTGTCGCGGGCGGCGTGGGGATGTCTTTTGCACCCACGATGATCAGGGTGGGTGGCGGAGTGTCCAACTCTTGCAACTCCCCCCGGACATCATCGCGGTCAAATATCGCCCGCCCGAATTGCCGGACCGAGGTGCGGTCCAACCTGCCGATATCAGCTTTCCATGTGGCGAAGGCATCTTGCTGTGTCGGGTCGTTGCGGAAGGCTTGCCCAAACAACAGTGGCAGGACTTTTCCCAAAAGAGGCCGGATACCGACAAGCCGCACAAGGAACAAAAGCTGGTTGTACTGCCGGAGCGAAGCCTTGCTTTCTGCATTCGCGCCTGTGTCCATCAGGATCAGCGACTGAAATAGATCGGGGCGCCGCAAAAGCAGGCGCATCCCGACATAACCGCCGGTCGACATGCCTGCGAAATGCACCGGCCCATCGCAGAGCGCATCGATCACCTGTTCGGCATCATCCACCAGATCATAGATGCCAAAAGGTTGATGGCATGGCCCGCTGCCCCCATGCCCGCGATGGTCAAAGGCGATGAGACGGTAGGTGGCGCTGAGCGCTTCAATCTGCGCCGCGAACATCCGGTGGCTCATCAGATAGCCATGCGAGAACACGATGGTCTCTGGCCCGGACCCGGCGGTGACATAGTGGATGGACCGTCCGTTGACGTCGATCTTTGGCATGTCTTGCGTTCCGTAAAAGGTAAACGTGACGCTATAGACGGCGATGGGCTAAGGCAAGGTTTGACCACTCGCCGCCAGCAATACCTAAGTCTTCAAAGCCGCCGCCGGTGGTAGCACATCAATCCCCAGCGCCTTGCCGACTGCGGCGTAGGTCAGTTGGCCTGCGTGCACGTTCAGCCCGTTCAGCAAATGCGGGTCGTCGGCGCAGGCTTGTCGCCAGCCTTTATTGGCCAAAGCCAGCATAAAGGGTATGGTGGCGTTGCCGAGCGCGATCGTTGCCGTTCGGGCAACGGCCCCCGGCATGTTCGCTACACAGTAGTGCATGATCCCATCCACGTCATAGATCGGGTCTTCGTGGGTGGTCGCGTGGGACGTTTCAAAGCATCCGCCCTGATCAATGGCAACGTCAACGAGGGCCGCACCAGATTTCAGTTCCGATAGTTGCGCGCGCGAGATGAGCTTGGGGGCGGCGGCACCGGGGATCAGCACCGCGCCGACGATCAGGTCTGCGGCGCGTGCCAGTTCGATCGTGTTGCCTGCGCTGGCATAGCGGTTCTTGAACTGCCCGCCAAAGGTATCATCCAGATAACGCAAGCGGGGCAAAGACCGGTCAAGCACCGTGACATCGGCCCCCATGCCCGCCGCAATGCGGGCGGCATGTGTGCCGACAACGCCGCCGCCGATGACGACCACCTTTGCCGGACCTACACCTGGCACGCCGCCCATTAGAACACCGCGCCCGCCGTTGGCTTTTTGCAAGGTCCATGCACCGACTTGCGGTGCCAGCCGCCCCGCCACCTCGGACATTGGGGCCAGCAAGGGCAGGCCGCCATGATCGTCAGTCACGGTTTCATAGGCGATGCAGGTGGCACCGCTTTCCAGCAGGTCCTTGGTCTGTGCGGGATCTGGGGCAAGGTGCAGGTAGGTGAACAAAATCTGCCCTTCGCGGAGCATTTGACGCTCAATCGCTTGTGGTTCTTTCACTTTTACAACCATTTCGGCTGTTTCAAAGATTTCCGCAGCAGTGTCTGCAATCGCTGCACCTGCGTCGGTATAGTCCTGATCAGTGAACCCTGCGCCAGTGCCGGCACCTGCTTGCATGGTGACTTTATGGCCGTTGTTCACAGCTTCGCGTGCGGCGTTTGGTGTTAGGCCAACGCGGAACTCTTGTGGCTTGATTTCTGTCGGGCATCCGATGTGCATGATCTGGTCCTCCCTCACTTTGGGCTGACTATCCCGCTGGTCCTGCGCAATTTCATGGGTCGATGTCTTGGCTGTTTGCGATAACTTCGGTAGGATTTCGCGCAGAGTATATGTTTTCTCGAAGGAATTTGCGCCAAATGGAACTGGACAGCATTGATCGCCGAATCCTCGCAGTTCTGCAGAAGAAAGGTCGCATGTCGAATGCTGACCTGTCCGATTTGGCGAATCTTTCCGCCTCTGCCTGTCATCGACGGGTCCAGCGGTTGGAAAAAGACGGGTATATCCGCGACTATGTGGCCTTGTTGGACCCACGCAAAGTTGGTCGCCCGACGACCGTATTTGTCGAGATCACGCTCAGCGGGCAGGCGGATGAGGTGTTGGACGCCTTTGAAAAGGCGGTCGCGCGGGTGCCGGATGTGTTGGAATGTCATTTAATGGCGGGCACGGCGGACTATCTGCTGAAAGTTGTTGCAGGCGACACCGAGGATTTCGCACGCATTCACCGCCGCTATCTGGCGACATTACCGGGGGTGGCGCAGATGCAGTCATCGTTTGCGTTGCGTACCGTACGGCAGACAACGGCGCTGCCAGTTTGAGCGCGGGGCAATAAGGGACACCAAAGGAGTGCTGATTGGTCATATTTTGGGATAAACCTAGGTATCGGACAGTAGATCAAGCTGACGATATTCAATTGTCTGGCGCTTTTCAGGCAGACTCAGACTGATCATCTTTGATCTGCTCGCCCGATGCGGGTTCCAGCCCATAAGGCCGGGCGAGGTTCCAGACGTGCGCGGGCACCATGTTCTTGATCTTTGCTGGTTCTTCGCGCCGCAGGTGCAGGATGGTTTCGGATGCTTTCATTTCGACCCGCGCGCGGGCGAATTCGAGGCCTCTTGGTCCGATCCGGGGCATGAGCCAACCCATCACGCCGCGTAGCCAATTTGGCATGCGTCGCAGAGGCAGCCCGCCCGCCGCGAGCTTGGTGTTTTCGACGAAACCTTGGACTGATCCGGCCCGTTTGCCCCGTGATCCGGGGGGTGAAAGGGTGACTTCATCGCCGAGGCTTTGGAGCATTTCCGCCCCGCGATCATTGCGTATGATCAGCCATTGGTCCCCTTCGCCCGCCATATAGCCCACGGTGATGTCAGCCAGACGGTTGGTGTAGTCCACGCAGGTCCGGCAAGTGGTCGGGAAGAAGTCGGGCGGCAGATCTGATAGCGGCAGTTTGAGGAAGGGGATCAGCCGCTGGCTGCCATCGGTGAAGCGTAGTTCGACATGATAATCTGCCCGAAATTCCAGATAGGTGACCGTTTCGGGTGCGTTGGTGAGGCGCGCAAGGAAGCTGTGGAAGTTCTCTGTCGTGGTGTTGTCGGAACATGGGGTGCCGATGACGTAGATGCGGTCAAACCCCAATTCTGCCTCCATCGCGCGAAGCGCGTAAATCTGGCAGGGGATGCCGATGACGGCGATCTTGCGGTGGCCAGCGGCAAGGGCGGGTTCCAGCAACGCGAGCAGAGGGGCATAGCCCATCCGCATGCCGCGTGCGTGTTGCATGTCGGCGGGATCAGTGATGATGGCAGGGCGGGGGCGCCATTTATCTGCCTTGTCCGGCACCATCGTGAGGACGGCATCGACGGCGCCGGTTTCTAGCAATCGTTCTGCAAACCGGGTGGTTAGCCCAGTCCATTGCGCCCCCGCGCGGGCGGGGGTAAGGGCGGCGCGGTACATGGCTTGGGTCACGCCAAAGAAGCGCTCGTCGCCGTCGCTTTTCGCCGCGCGGCCATGGATGGTGGCTTCGCTGCCGGGGTAGTCGGGTTTGATAAATTGGCAGGCTTTGCCGCAGGCGGATGGGTCAGCCATTCTTGATACGCCACAGTCAGTGCACAGCCCGCGCGGGGCAGGGTCGCGAAATTGGGGCGTTTGTCCTGCGGTCATCGTGCCAGTCTAGGCAGCGTACTTTGCGTGTCTAGAGGGCGCGGACCGAAGATGCAGCGTGATGGTACAGGTTAAAGAGGTTCTGACCTATGCCGCCGCTTGCCGTAAACGACCCTGACCTGCCTCAAGCTGAAACTTTTGCACAAGTGTGGATAGCTCTTCTGCATAGGCATTCAACTCATGTCCGCTTGATGTCAGGGCGCTCGCCATTGCTGCATTCCGCTGTGTCACTGTATCAAGGTCGCTGACACCAAGGTTAATCTCGTTTAGTCCACGCGACTGTTCTTCGGAGGCGCCCGCAATTTCTGAGACCGCCGTGGTGATTTCGGTCACGCGTTCCACAATGCCGCTGATCGCCTCGCCAGCCTTGCCGACGAATTCGACGCCGTTGCGCACCTGTTGAGAGCTTTGTTCGATCAGCACTTTGATTTCAGTCGCGGAATCGGCGGACCGGTGGGCTAGCCCGCGTACCTCGGTGGCGACGACCGCGAAGCCGCGACCGGCCTCGCCCGCGCGTGCGGCTTCGACACCGGCGTTCAATGCCAGCAGGTTTGTCTGAAAGGCAATATCGTCAATAACGCCGATGATACTGGAAATCTGATCCGACGACGCTTCAATCGCTTGCATTGCGGTGATTGCTTCGCCGACAATCTTGCCGCTTTCCTCGGCGTTTTGTCTTGCATTCATCGCAATGGTTTTCGCGCTCTGCGCCCCTTTTGCCGCTTGATTGACAGATACTGTCAGTTCTTCAAGCGCTGCGGCCGTTTCTTCCAGCGTCGCCGCCTGTGTTTCTGAGCGTTGTGACAGATCTTCAGAAGACTGGCTCATGCCTGTGACGTTCGTTTTGATATTGGCCGCGGCATGGGATACTTGGCCAATCGCTTCACCCAGTCCTGTGACCGCTGTATTGAAACTATCCTGCAGTTGTCCATAATCTTTCGGGAAGGCGGCTCTGATCTGGCAGTTCAAATTGCCCTGCGACAGGTCTTGGAGGTGACGTCGCAATGTGTCTACGACAACCTCTGCATCGTCCTGCTTCTTTTTGGCAGCCTCGCGCGATTGATTGGCAATTGCGGTTTGTTCCTGCAGGGCGCCCCGTTCCTTTTCCAGCGCGGTTTCGGCCGTGGCGCGTTTTAGCAGGCTGACTAACAGCACGCTGCTTTCCAGTAAAACAATCGCGGCATGTATAGAGGCCCGTTGCAGGTTTTCGGTGATTGTCCCGCCTGGAAAAACAAGCTGGGGCAGCAATATACTGACCGTGATATGATGGGCCGCCACCAATCCTGTCGCGAAGATCAGCGCGCGCGCGTTGGACAGTGTCGAGACGATGGCCAGAGCGGCAAAGAACAACATATGCGAGTCGATCTGCCACGGGTGCCCCGCAAGAGCAGAGGTTAACAGGATGCAATGTCCGATGAAGCAAAAGCTGATGACGTAATCCCGCATGGCCGCCGAAAGCAGTGATGTTGCATTGACCGCTACGCCCAAAAGCAACCCGATCACTGCGAACATCCACCACGTCGTCAGATCGTTTAAGAAAAACGCCGCGGCGGCGGGTACGGGCACCAATATCCAGTTTGCGACGTGCTGCACAAAGCGTTCATCAGATGACCAGCCTGAGGTCTTTGCGTAAGATGTTTTTGTCTTTAGCATAGTTTCAAAATCTCTTCTCCGCGCAGGATAAGCCACGCCCCGTTTTCAACCAGCACGTCATAGCTGTGCGCTGTATCCAATTGCACAAAGGCACCCATCGGGGCGCGTTCAGGGTAAACGTCTGTCATGTCCGTAGCGCCTAATATTGTGTCAATCGACAAGCCAAAGGGTGACGCAATCACCAGCGCGAGTTCACCCTGTTCCGGTTTTTCCTGTGCGACCAGGGCCAGCATCGGTGACGCGATCACCGTGGCCATGGCCAGCGTTATGAATAGTGCTGTCTTCATACCTGACCCCTTCGGCAATTTGTTTATGCCAAGTGAGTTAAGAAATAACGAAGCCATCACAGGTCATCTGTGGGTGTGATCTTGGGTATGGCGCACCCGCAGCACCTGCTCCCATTTCAACACCCCCTTCCCCTTACCCCACCCACACGGTAAAGGGGCGCATCTGAAACAAGGAGCAGCCAAATGGGCTATCGAATCGTCGTCGTTGGCGCCACTGGAAACGTGGGCCGCGAAATGCTGAACATCCTCGAAGAACGGGCCTTCCCGGTTGATGAGCTTGCCGTTCTGGCCAGCCGTAAATCGCTGGGCACGGAAGTGAGCTTTGGCGAGAAAACACTGACGACGAAAGACCTTGATACGTTTGACTTCACAGGCTGGGATATGGCGCTGTTTGCCGTTGGCTCGGACGCGACCAAGATTTACGCGCCCAAGGCTGCGAAAGCGGGCTGCGTTGTGATCGATAACTCTTCGCTCTATCGCTATGACCCGGACGTGCCATTGATCGTGCCGGAAGTGAATGCCGATGCCGTCCACGGCTATGCCAAGAAAAACATCATCGCCAACCCGAATTGTTCGACAGCACAGATGGTTGTGGCGCTCAAGCCACTGCATGATCGTGCGACGATCAAGCGCGTTGTCGTCAGCACTTACCAGTCTGTGTCTGGCGCCGGCAAAGGCGGCATTGATGAGCTGTGGGACCAGACCAAGTCGATGTACAACCCCACCGACGACAAGCCGCCCACGCAGTTCACCAAGCAGATCGCCTTCAACGTGATCCCGCATATCGACAAGTTCATGGATAGCGGTGAGACGAAAGAAGAGTGGAAGATGGTCGCTGAGACCAAGAAGATCGTTGATCCTAAGATCAAGGTCACAGCCACTTGTGTGCGTGTACCCGTCTTTGTCGGTCACTCAGAAGCCGTGAACATCGAGTTTGAAGAGTTCCTTGATGAGGATGAAGCACGCGATATCCTGCGTGAGGCACCGGGTGTGATGGTGATCGATAAGCGCGAAGACGGTGGCTATGTCACCCCGGTTGAATGTGTCGGTGATTTTGCGACATTCATCAGCCGTATCCGACAGGACAGCACAATTGATAACGGTCTGAACCTGTGGTGCGTGTCCGACAACCTGCGCAAGGGTGCGGCGTTGAATGCGGTGCAGATTGCCGAGTTGTTGGGGCGTGAGTGTTTGAAGAAGGGCTGAACCTGCCACTCTTAATTGATGTAAAGGGCGTCCCGTGAGGGCGCCCTTTTCACATCCGGGTCCTGCTGGTACCAAAGTCGATGGATTGAGCCTGTGATGTCACACCGCCATAGGCAACGTGGATAACGTCGGCTAAGATGCGAAAGATTTCGAAATGTGTTCACGAAATACGTCTTCGTTTGTGAAAGGGTTCACTTATGGCGATTTTTGAATTTGGTATCTGGTCGACAAGCAATCTGCTTGGTCCCGGCACACCGATTATTACCAGTCAGACAAACGGGAACAGACAAAACGGCGATACATTTACGATTGGCACCGAAGACGCCCAGACGATTTCGATCGATGATCAGGAAGACGGTCTGTTCCAAGATGACACAGATAGGCTTCAGTTTCTGACTGAAGAGCTGACGGTTAACGGCTTTACCTATCCGTCGGGCACGCAGGTGCAGAATGAGTTTATTCTGACAACCGACGTTCCTGATGCCGATGGTGGTTTTGTGCAGATCATCGTGTTGCGTTTCGATCCGCCAGGCGTGGGTGCGGGTAACGGTTTGTCGACGACGGCCTATACGCTGACCGGGCCGATACCTGAAGGGACCACGTTCAGCATTACTGGAACAACCGGCAATTCAACCGGCACCGGGGCGCCACCTTATCCGTCGTTTGTCTGCTTGGCTGCCGGTACGATGGTGCAAACTGATGCGGGCGAAGTCGCGATAGAGACGCTTTGCGCGGGTGATTTGGTTATGACGCTGGATCACGGGGTACAGCCGGTCCGGTGGATCGGCTCCCGTTCGCTAAGTGCTGCTGAGTTGATAGAACACCCCCACCTCCACCCGATCCGTATCAAAGCGGGCGCATTCGCGACGGGCGTTCCCGCGCGTGATTTGCTTGTGTCGCCACAGCACCGCATCTTTGTCAGATCGCAGATCGCCATGCGGATGTTTGAGGAAACCGAAGTGCTGGTGCACGCCAAGCATCTGTTGGAACTGCCGGGTGTGGACATTGCACAAGATGTGGATGAGGTGACCTATGTTCATGTCATGTGCGACGACCACGAAATTATTCTGGTCGAGGGTGCTTTGGCCGAGACGCTGTACACGGGCAGTGAAGCGATGAAGGCCATGTCGCCAGCGGCGCGCGCGGAAATCATCCAGATATTCGGCGATGTGCCGTTTTTGGAGCGGCCATTGGCCCGCCCGACCCCGAGGGGCCGCTTATCAAGAAAGCTGGTTGCGCGGCATGTGAAGAACGACAAGGCTTTGGTGCAGGAAATCTGAGCGAGACTAGGTTAATCGCGCTTCATGCTGGCCGTTAAACCAACAGAGATACAGGCCACCTTGGCCAATGTCGTTCTCGCGGTGATGCCTGTCGGGCGCGCGGCTGTTTCCAAGGTGTCAGGCTTTGCGCATCATGCTGCGACGGAAACGAAATGGTCTTGCGTTTTAGACATGTGGCGAAGGGCCTCGCACGTTTCATTCCCCCAACAGGTGCGGGGCCCATTTTGTGGTGTCTGAAAATATTTCACCACTGATCCCAAGGATCGTCTCCTGTCGTCCGTCAAAGCCTGTATAACAACGCATGACATAAGCAGGAGATCATTCATGTTCCGCCTTTTTTTGACGACCAGCCTGATTGCGCTGGCTGCCCCCAGCTTTGCCGATACCTTCACCGCCGAAGCGCGTGTGGATACCGTGACGATCTATCCCGGACTGGCGACAGTCATGCGCCAAGTGACCTTGGATCTGCCGGCGGGCCAGCATGAGATTGTTGTGCCGGGGATGCCGGAGGGGCTGTCAACCGAAGGGCTGCGTTTGGCTGCACCGGCGGGCACGCAGGTGGGGACGGTCAACCTTGCCTTTGATCGTTTGCCGGTGACCGCTGATCAGAGTGGACCCGAGATTGAGGCCGCCCGTGACGCGGTAGAGCGGTTGGAGGCCGTGTTACGCGACCGTGATGCTGCGATTGCGCAGATCAGGCTGCGGGTGCAGGCGGCGGAAGAGCAGATTGCATTTTTGCAGAGCCTGTCACAGGCGAGCGCTGGCGAGGCTTTGACTGCGGCCTCTGTTACGGACATTCAGGCGCTGGCGCAGATGGTTGGCTCTGAAACCCTTGCCGTACGAGAGGCCGCCTTTGCCGCAGAGCAAGAGGCGAAAACCGCTGAGCTGGCCCGCGAGGATGACATTGAGGCGCTGCAGAATGCCCGTCAGGCGCTGGCTGCTTTGGTGGCCCCAGAGCAAGAGGGTGCCGTACTGACCTTTACCCTGGCGGTGGCCGAGGCGGGGGAGGTCACGGTTGATGTCAGTTCCGTGGAAGGGTTCGCCAATTGGTCGCCGGTCTATGACATGCGCTTGACCACGGGCGATGAGGCTGCGTTGGACATTGATCGTGCTGTGGTCATCAGCCAGCAGACCGGGCAAGACTGGACCGATGTGCAGTTGATCTTATCGACGGCGCGTCCGGGTGAGCAGATTGGCCCGAGTGGTGTTTGGGCGCCGTTGCGCCGAATTATCTCTGAGGATGAATTGGAACGCGAACGCGGTGTGGCCGCGATGGCCGATGGCGTGCAAATGCTATCACGTTCGATCGCCGAGAGCCCTGCCCTCGAGGCTGCGGCGGTACCGATGCCTGTCACAGCGCAGGCTGATTTCAGCGGGGCCACCGTGACATATGTTTATCCGGGCCGCGTGGATATCCGCAACGGGGTCGAGGATTTGCGGCTGCCGCTTGATACGCTGAATTTCGAGGCCGATGTCTGGGCCGAGGCGGTGCCGAGCCGGGACCAGATCGCCTACCGTATGGCGGAATTCACCAATGACACCGGCGAAGTGATGTTGCCGGGTCAAGCGCTGATCTTTGCAGATGGCACGATGATCGGGTTCAGCCAATTGCCACTGCTGGCGGCAGGGGGGGATATCGAGATGGGCTTTGGCCCGCTGGATGGTTTGCGCCTGACCCGTGCGATCCCGAATAAGACGACAGGCGATGTCGGTGTGTTTACCAGCGCCAACCAGTTAACCGAACAGGCTGTCATCAAGGTCGAGAACCTGACGGGGCAGGACTGGGCTGTGAAACTGCGCGATGCCATCCCCTATTCCGAGCAAGAGGATCTGGAAGTAGCGTTTGAGGCCACCCCAGCGGTAACACGCCGCAACCCTGACGGGCTGCGCGGCATTTTGGAGTGGGATCTGGATATCGCCGCCGGCGACGCGCAGGAGGTGACGCTGGATTACACGCTGACTTGGCCCAATGGGTTTGTGTTGCGCTAGTGTCTACATTGAAAGACTTTACCGGTCAGCGTTCTAGGAACGCTGACACGGCAGCCAGAACGAGGTCAGGCGCTTCCAGTTGAGGTAGGTGGCCTACGCCTGGCATCGTTTCAAAGCCCGCATCCGGCATCAGACCATGAAGGGCGCGTCCCCTGTCGAGCGGGATCCACGGGTCATCCTCGCCCCACAGAATCTGGACCGGGCAGCGCATGTCGCCAAAAAGTGGTTCGACCTCAGCAGTGTATTGTTCATCGGCCTGCGCGAACTGCCGGTAGAAGCTGACGCGACCATTGTCTGTCAGCCATGGGCCCGCCAGTTCCGCAAAATCCTGTGGTGCGATGTCAGAGACCAACGCGCCTTTGATGTAGGCCCGCACGACCGCTTCATGGATGTGGGGCGGCAGCCCGATGAAGGCATCCACATGCCGCCCGACGTGATCGAAGAACGCGGACCCCCATGGCCGCATTGCCACTACGTTCATCAGCACAAGCCGGTCGAACTCGCGGTCATGCAGCAGATGCGCCCGCAGCGTTGTGGCACCGCCAAAATCATGTGCAAGGATACTTGGACGGTCGAGACCCCACTGACCCAGCATGAAAGCAAAAATCTCGCCCTGAACATCAAGACCGGTGCGCTGATCTGCGTTCATTTTGGACTGTCCGTAGCCAGGCATGTCGTACCAGAAGACGGTGAACTGATCGGCTAAAGCGGGGATGATGCGGTGCCAGCTATAGGACGACCACGGCCAACCATGGGCCAGGACAAGCGGCGGTCCTGACCCTGCACGGCCCCAAGCGATAGTCCCTGCCGGGGTCAAAGAGGATTCATCCAATTTCCAGGTCATGTTGGCTGTCTACCCGATCCCGCTACCAGGACGAAGTGAAAGCTGATCTATCGTGTTGTGCGGCTGACCTGTTCACAAGTTGGCCAGTGTCATCCTGTTGTTACAAAACTGTCACGAGGATTATCGCGCGCTCGCAAGACCACCTTACGCTTCGCTACCGCGATTGGTCTTCCATTCTTTTGCTGGGCGGTCTGACCGTTACATTTTTTTTGCTCTGCTCTAAGCGTTTTAGTGTTGTTTGACGGGGAACTGATCCCGCTTTTAACGATGCTCGCGATGTCTGCTACGACCGGCGCAATGTTCTACTTTAACTACTGCGACGTAACGGTTCGGTTTGATCGCCGGGCGGATCAGATCAGTGTGACCCGCTGGTCGATGCGCGATCGCTCTGAGGAGCATTTTGCCTTATCCGACATGACCGACATCAGCTTTGAGACCGCATTTGATAACGATGTCGGAAAGGTTGTCGTGAGTTTCATAGATGCAAGCGGACCAACCATGCTGGCCGCGCTGCGCCATCTGCCCATCAGGCGCCACGACGGTACGATCAAGCTTTTGGTCAAAGATATGCGCGACTGGGCTGGTTTAGCGGCGTAACCCGCATGCAAAAAGGGCCCCACGTGGGGCCCTTGGTCTTACATATTCGGATAGTTCGGACCGTCCCCGCCTTGTGGCACAGTCCAGGTGATGTTCTGGCTGGGGTCCTTGATATCGCAGGTTTTACAATGGACGCAGTTCTGGAAGTTGATCTGGAACTTTGTCTCAGCCCCTTCGCCAACGAATTCATAGACACCCGCCGGGCAGTAGCGCGCTGAGGGTCCCGCGTATTTCGCAAGGTTCACGCTGACAGGCACATCGGGATCGGTCAGATGCAGGTGCGCGGGCTGGCTTTCTTCATGATTGGTAAAGCTGAACGCCACATTCGTTAGCCGGTCGAAAGAGAGCGTGCCGTCAGGCTTGGGATACTCGATTTCCTTATGCTTGCTGGCCTCTTCTGTCGCGTCGGCGTCGGATTTGCCATGCGACAGCGTGCCAAGGAACCCGTTCCCAAAGGTGTTCATCCACATGTCCATGCCGCCAATACCAAGAGAGGCGAGCAACCCATATCTGGACCAAAGCGGTTTGACGTTGCGCACTTTGCGAAGGTCTTCGCCGATCTCGCCTTTGCGCACGGCTGTGTCATAGCCATCCAGCAAATCGCCGCCGCGCCCGGCACTGATCGCCTCCATTGCGGCCTCAGCCGCTGCGATACCAGACAGCATGGCGTTGTGGTTGCCCTTGATGCGCGGCAGATTGACCATGCCCGCAGAACAGCCCAGCAATGCACCACCGGGGAATTCGAGTTGTGGCATCGACTGATACCCGCCCTCGGTGATCGCGCGCGCGCCATAGGCAACGCGTTTGCCACCTTTCAGCAATTCAGCAACCAACGGGTGATGCTTGAATCGTTGAAACTCCATATAAGGGAAAACATGGGGGTTTTTGTAACCTAGGTGCACCACAAAACCAACGTAAACCTGATTATTATCAAGGTGATAGATAAAGGACCCGCCGCCGGACTTGCTTTCACTCAATGGCCAGCCGGATGTGTGCGTGACGGTGCCTTCGCTGTGCTTTTCTGGGTCAATCTCCCAGATTTCTTTCATGCCAAGGCCGTATTTCTGTACGTCGGATTTGGCCGCAAGATCGTATTTCGCAATCACTTGCTTGGAGAGTGATCCGCGCACGCCTTCGCCCAGGAAGACATATTTGCCGTGCAGTTCCATGCCGGGTTCATAGGACGGGCCGGGCTTGCCATCTGCGTTCTTGCCGAATTCACCTGCAACCACGCCTTTGACTTCGCCGTTTTCACCATAGACGAGTTCGGAACAAGCCATGCCGGGGAAGATTTCGACGCCCATCTCTTCGGCTTGTTCGGCCATCCAACGGCAGACGTTACCCATAGAGACGATGTAGTTGCCGTGGTTGTTCATCAAGGGTGGCATCACGATGTTGGGGATGCGCAGCTGTCCGGCTTCACCCAGCATGTAGAAATTATCTTCTTTGACCGGCACGTTGAGCGGCGCACCCTTTTCTTTCCAATCGGGGATCAGCTTATTCAAACCAACGGGATCAAGCACTGCACCTGAGAGGATGTGCGCACCCACTTCGGAACCCTTTTCAAGGACAACAACGTTCAGATCGGCGTCCAATTGCTTGAGCCGGATGGCAGCAGACAGACCTGCCGGGCCTGCACCGACGATCACTACGTCGTATTCCATTGCTTCGCGTTCAATCTCGGCCATCGATCCATCCTTTAAACTCAGCGGGCGCTTACCCTTTCATTTAGGGTCGGCAACGGTTACCTCAAGGAGGATTAAGGGGCAATCAGGACACGACGTCAAAATCGGCGGACGCGACACCAAATCGCGGCGAAGCCTTGACTCGGGGCTACGCTAATAGACTATGAAACTTCGATTTATACTTTTCCCCTTGGAGGGGCGTTACGATGGACAAGATACCACTGACCCAAGCTGGCTTCGATAAGCTGGATGCAGAACTGAAGCACCTGAAATCCGTGGAACGCCCGGCGATCATCCGCGCGATTGCAGAGGCGCGCGAGCATGGTGATCTGTCCGAGAATGCCGAGTATCATTCCGCCAAGGAAAAGCAGTCCTTTATTGAGGGGCGTGTGAAAGAGCTGGAAGGCGTGATTTCGCTGGCCGATGTCATCGACCCAAAGAAGCTGTCAGGCACGATCAAATTTGGCGCCACCGTCGCGTTGGTCGATGAAGATACAGATGAAGAAAAGACCTATCAGATTGTCGGCGAATATGAGGCCGATATTGAAAGCGGCAAGTTGAACATGAAATCACCGTTGTCACGGGCCTTGATCGGCAAGGACGAAGGTGACAGCGTGGACGTGCGCACCCCCGGTGGCACGCGCAGTTACGAGATCTTGTCGATTAGTTACAAATAGGACACGCGCGGGTTATGGCGCAACAATCCAACACCAACCGGACCCGCGAGGCCGAAGGATTGACCCAAGGCGAGGCGATCGGTATCGCCATTGCGGTTGGCTGGATGGTGGTGATCGGCATCTTCTTTTGGTTGTCGATGTCGGGCCCGGCCCCTGACGAAGGCTTTGCACTTGGTCGCTGGGTTCTGGCGGTGATTGCTGTTTTCATTCCTGCCGGTTTGATCTGGATTGCGACATTGCTGGCCCGCACCGCGCGTCATTTGCGCGAAGATCTTTACCGCACGCAAGCGGAGGTGTCGCGCTTGAGCGGTGCTTTGGCAAAGCAGCAAACGGTGCCGACTTCGACCGGCGTGCAACCAACAGAGCCTGCGCAACCTTCCAGTTTCTCGTCCCGGCGCGAAGTGTCACGGTTGATTGTGCCGCGTGCCGCGCCGCAAGTCCCCGCGGACCAGCCTGCATTGGCGTTAGAGACCCCGCCTGAGGACACAACCCCTCCGGTCGATCGACCTGACTTCATCATGGCGCTGAATTTCCCCGATGATGAAAACGACACCGAAGGCTTTGCGGCCCTGCGTCGCGCCTTGCGGGATCGTAGTGCGCGCAAGCTGGTACAGGCCAGTCAGGACGTGCTGACCCTGCTGTCGCAGGATGGCATTTATATGGATGATCTGCGCCCGGAACCTGCCCCTGCCGATTTATGGCGTAGTTTCGCCAAGGGCGCGCGGGGCAAGGCGGTGGATCGTTTGGGCGCGATCAAGGACCAGACTTACCTGTCACTGGTGAGCACACGCAGCCGCGAAGACACGATTTTTCGGGATTCGCTGCATCATTTCCTACGCTGCTTTGACCAGATGCTGGTCGGTTTTGAGGAACACGCCACGGATACCGATCTGTTGGAACTGGCTGAAACCCGCACCGCGCGGGCCTTTATGTTGCTGGGTCGGGCGACGGGAACATTTGACTGACCCATGCTGGAGATTTTCCTTCAGACGCTGCCTTTCTTCATGATCATCGCGCTGGGCTATGGCTCGGGTGTCACCAAGTTTTTCTCGGAAGAGGCGACGGCCTATCTGACGAAATTCGTCTTCTACTTTGCACTGTCGGCGATGCTGTTTCGGTTTTCGGCGAACCTGTCATTGGACGCGATCCTCGACTGGCAATTTGTCATGGCGTATCTGAGCGCGACCACGGTTGTTTATCTTGTGGCTATGCGTGCGGCACGCCGCCGCTTGGTGCCGATGACCGAGGCCGCGGTCGAAGGGCAGTGTGCCGTGATTGGCAATGTCGGTTTCCTTGGCATCCCCATGCTGGTCCTGCTGCTGGGTGAAAGTGCAGTTGGTCCGGTGATGATGGTTCTGGCTGTTGATCTGATCGTCTTTGGCAGCTTGATTGTGATCCTGATCACCGGGTCGCGCGATGGCCGCATGTCGCCCAAAATCTTGTGGACCGTCGCAGTCGGTCTGATCAAGAACCCGATGATCGTCTCGATCTCGCTCGGTTTGGTGGTATCTGCCAACAACATACCAATCCCCGGCCCGGTGAATGATTTCCTGAGCCTGCTGGGTGCGGCTGCGACCCCCGGTGCGCTCTTTGCGATCGGCGCGTCCTTGGCCAGTAAATCGGCCGAGCGTGTCGCGATTGCGGGCTGGCTGTCGTTCTGCAAACTGGTGCTGCATCCGGTGGCTGTTGCTGTCGCAGCACTCTTTATCTTTGACATTGATCCTTATGCCGCTGGCGTCATGATCGCCGCCGCTGCTTTGCCCGTTGCCGGCAACGTCTATATCCTCGCACAGCACTATGACGTCGCGCCGACGCGCGTGTCAGCTGCAATCCTGTTGTCGACCGCCGCGAGCGTTGTGACAGTGTCTTTGGTCATTGCATGGGTGACAACCTTCTGAACCTGCGCTAGCCCTTGAGGAAACGAAAGGGTGCGCGCATGGAAACGATCTCGGAAAATCGCTGTTATGGTGGGACGCAAGGGGTGTATTCCCACGCCTCCAATGCCTGCAACTGTGACATGACCTTTGCTGTCTTCCTGCCGGAAGAGGCAGCACACGGCCCGGTGCCTGTGCTGTGGTTTCTATCCGGTCTGACTTGCACACATGAGAACGCGATGACGAAGGCGGGCGCGCAGGCTTGGGCCGCTGAACAAGGAATTGCGCTGGTCTATCCTGATACGTCCCCGCGTGGTGACGATGTGCCCAACGATGACGCCTATGATCTGGGCCAAGGCGCCGGTTTCTACATTGATGCGACCGAGGCCCCTTGGGACAGACATTTCAAGATGTGGACCTATGTGACGGATGAATTGCCTGCGTTGCTGGCTGAGAAGTTCCCGCTCGATATGTCACGTCAGTCGATCACAGGGCATTCGATGGGTGGCCATGGTGCATTGACGATGGCGATGGCTTTGCCGGGGCGGTTCAAGTCGGTGTCCGCGTTTGCCCCGATCTGTCATCCCACGGCGAGTGATTGGGGTCGCAAACAGTTTGCCGCCTACTGGGGGGATGAGGCGAATTGGGGCCCGCATGATGCGACATTGCTGATGCAGGGTGATGGGTTTGACGGACCGATTTTGATTGATACGGGCACCGACGATCAGTTTGGCGATCTGCTGGGAACCGAACATTTTGCGCAGGCAATGGCGGCCAAACGGCAAGAGGGCCAAATCCGATTGCAGAAGGGCTATGACCATTCGTATTTCTTCATCGCGACCTTCATGGAGGATCACATAGGCTTCCATGCAGAGGCGTTATACGCGTGATTTATGTCGACGCCGACGCCTGCCCGGTGAAAGCCGAGGTGGAACGGGTCGGCACGCGGCATAAGCTGAAGATGTTTGTGGTGTCCAATGGGGGTATTCGGCCCTCGACCAATCCGTTTATTGAGACGGTTGTGGTGCCGGATGGCCCCGACGTCGCCGATATGTGGATCGCGGATCGCGCGACCAAGGGTGATGTCGTGATAACAGGGGATATTCCGCTGGCAGCACGCTGCATCGAGAACGGGGCACTGGTGATCAAGCACAATGGCGAGGCGTTGACACAGGCGAATATCGGTAATGTGCTGGCCACCCGTGATCTGATGGCCGATATGCGGGCGGCTGATCCGTTCCGACAGGGCGGCGGCAAGCCGTTCAGCAAAGCAGACCGGGCACGGTTTCTGGATGGGCTGGAACGGGCCGTGCGCGCGGCGGCGCGGTTGTGACGCAGATGTCGAACGCCAAGCTGGGCGCGCTTTGCGCGACCATCTCGGTTGTTTTCTTCTCGGTCAATGATGTGGCAATCAAGTTCCTCAGTGGCGGCTATGCGCTGCATCAGGTCGTGTTGATCCGGTCGGTGATTGGGCTGCTGATCATTGTCGCAGTGATTGCGCCGCTGACCACCGGATGGGGGATTGCGCGCACCAAAAAGCTGAGAATGCATATGCTGCGCGGGCTTTGCGTGGTTTTCGCCAATATGACCTTCTTTCTGGGGCTGGCGGCTATGTCTTTGGCAGATGCGGTGGCGATCTTTTTCATCAGTCCCTTGGTGATCACCTTGTTTTCGGTGCTTTTCCTGGGCGAAGTTGTCGGCCCAAGACGCTGGGCAGCAATTGCCGTGGGATTTATCGGCATCCTCGTCATGATGCGCCCGGGAACGGACGCGTTTCAGGTGGCCTCAGTCCTGCCTTTGGCAGCGGCTTTCTGCTACGCGGGCATTCACATCATCACCCGGCGGATTGGCGGGACCGAGAGTGCGGCGACCATGGCGTTCTACATCCAGATTATGTTCATCATCGTCGGTGTCTCCTTTGGGCTGATCGTGGGTGATGGCCGCTTTGGCGATCAGTCCGATCCGTCCCTTGCATTCCTTTTCCGGGCGTGGAGCTGGCCGGTGCCTGCCGACTATCCCGTCTTCCTGATCATCGGGATCGGTATCGCTGTGGCGGGCTATCTCATCTCTCAGGCCTATCGTGTGGCCGAAGCCTCTTATGTGGCGCCGTTTGAGTATCTGGCACTGCCCATGTCCGTGGTCTGGGGCATGGTGGTTTTTGATGAATTTCCAGGGGGTTGGGACTATTTCGGGATGGCACTCATCCTTGGTGCCGGGCTTTTCACGGTCTGGCGCGAGGCGCAGACGAAACCGGTTGCTTTACAGCGGCCCCTGCGGCGCTAGGCTGCGAACCAGATAGATATAGGAGTGGCCATGGCGGGCGTGCAGGCGGTTGTGTTTGATATCGGGAACGTGCTGATCGAATGGCAGCCGGAACGGTTCTTCGATGCGGTCATCGGCGAGGAGCGGCGGCGCGCGATGTTTGCTGCGATTGACCTGCATGGGATCAATGATCAGGTCGACCGGGGCGGCAATTTTTACGACACAATCGTCGCGGCGGCCAAGGCGAACCCCGATTGGCACGATGAAGTCATGATGTGGCACGACCGCTGGATCGAGATGGCGGCACCGGCCATCGATCATTCGGTGCGGTTGTTGCGGGCTTTGAGGGCGACTGAGGTGCCGGTTTTTGCGTTAACGAACTTTGGTATACAGACGTTCGAGGTGGCAGAGCCGGTTTATCCGTTCCTCAAAGAGTTCGACCGCCGCTACATCTCGGGTCATATGGGGGTGATCAAGCCGGATGCTGAGATTTACCAAATGGTTGAGGATGATTGCGGGGTGGCACCCGCTGGATTGCTCTTTGCCGATGACCGGATTGACAACATCAACGTCGCTGCGGCCCGTGGCTGGCAGACGCATTTGTTCGATGGGCCGCAGGCGTGGGCAGATCGGTTGGTTGCAGAGGGTTTGCTGACGAAGGAGGCCGCGCAATGACGGTCATGATCCCTTTTGAAGACGGCCAGAAAAACCTTGATTGGCTGGCGTTGACCGACGCCCTGGCTGCTGGTCATGAGGGGCCGAAGGCAGATGTGGCGGATGTGTTCCTTTATGAAGGTGACAACACCCTGCTGAACCGTTCGGCCTGGATTGCCGGGCTTGGACTGGCGATCAAATGCGCGACGATCTTCCCAGCGAACAAAGCGGCGGGAAAGCCTGCTATTGCAGGGGCAGTGAACTTGTTTTCGGGCAAGGACGGGGCGCTGGACGCGATTTTGGACTTTGCTTTGGTCACGAAGTGGAAGACGGCGGGGGATAGCTTGCTGGCGGCGCGGCGGTTGGCGCGGTCTGATGCGAAGAACATTCTGATCGTGGGGGCTGGCACGGTGGGACATTCGCTGCGCGAGGCCTATGGCGCGGCGTTTCCAGATGCGCAGTTTACGGTTTGGAACCGGTCCCGCGCGGGTGCTGAGGCGCTACAAAAAGCCTTTCCCGATATCGCCATCGCGGAGGATCTGGAAACGGCGGTGAAAGCTGCCGATGTCATTACATCGGCCACGATGACCACGCAGCCGATTATCAAAGGGGCGTGGCTGCAGCCGGGCCAGCACATAGACCTGATTGGTGCCTACCGCCCGGATATGCGCGAAGTGGATGATGACGCCCTGAACCGCGCGCGCGTTTTTGTTGATAGCCGGGAGACGACCATCGGGCATATCGGCGAATTGAAGATCCCGATTGCGTCCGGTGCCTTTGATGAACGTGGCGTCATCGCCGATTTCTATCAGCTTGATCAGTTTCAACGCCATAATACCGACGAGATTACCCTGTTTAAGAACGGCGGTGGTGCGCATCTCGATCTGATGACCGCAAGGTACATACTGGAAGCCTGGTCAGGATCGGTTTAAGACGCGCGCAGTTGTTGGCGTGAAAGGCAAGTGTCGTGTTGGTCTGGTTTGTGGGTGCTGCGGTGTGTGTCTCAGTGGTTTATATCGCGGTGCGCCCTTTTATAGTCGAACGCCGCCGGACGGCCATTGGCCCTTCAGAGCGTCATAGGGCAAAGGGTGAATTTGTTCAGCTGTCGCAGGGCGTTACCCATTGCCGGTGGGCGGGGTCAGCCCGTGGCCCAGTGGCTGTGGTTGTGCATGGTGTGGCATCGCCCATGATCTCGATGGAGGGCGTGGCCGATGGGCTGGGTCGTTTGGGATACCGCGTCTTGATGTATGATCTTTATGGGCGTGGCCTGTCGGATGCCCCCAAGGGCAAACAGGATCGTGCGTTTTTCCTGCGCCAATTGTCGGACCTTTGTGCCTATCACGGACTGACCGAGGAGTTGACCATCGCGGGTTATTCGATGGGCGGCAGCATCGCGACGGCCTTTGCGACAGAATACCCCCATAGCGTCAAACGTGTTATTTTGTTGGCCAGTGCAGGTGTTGTAACCAAAGAAAGCCGCTTTTCGCGGTTTTGCCGAAGGGTGCCGTGGCTGGGCGATTGGGCGCACGCGATGTTTGCCCATAGGCGCATCCTCAAAGCGATCCCGGCACGCGGCAACGGCCGGGATGTTGACGCCGTGTCGCGGGCCCAGCAGAGCCAGTTGAATCGCCGCGGATATTTGCCTGCGATCCTGTCCAGCAGACGGGGTATGCTGGCCGAACGGCAGGAAAATGATCACCGCAAACTTTGGCGGCAGGGGATTCCGGTCACGGCGATCTGGGGAGAGGCGGACCCAGTGATCCCTTTGCGTGCCGTGGGCCTCTTGGGCTTATGGAACCGGGACGCCCGGCAAGAGGTCGTGACAGGTGCCGACCATGGGTTGCCTTATACGCATAGCGCCGAGATGGCAGACGCGCTGCGTGCCGCAATGCGCGAGGTCTAGTGGCTGGCTTTCCATTGGATGGGCCGCGCGATATCCAGATCAGATGACAATACAAGAGGCATATCAACAGGCCGTCGCGGCGGGCACATTGCAGGCGGATGATGCGCAAGTGGCGGTCTTGCCAGAGTTGGAGCGGGTGCGTGCAGCTTTGGCGGAACCTGTCAAACGCGGGTTCTTTCGCAAGGCGCCTGAGGCCATCCCCGGCCTTTACATGTGGGGTGGCGTGGGGCGTGGCAAATCCATGTTGATGGATCTGCTTTATGATCTGGTTGATGCCCCCAAACAGCGCCGTCATTTCCATGCCTTCATGCAATGGGTCCACGCCGAGATGACGGCGGCGCGCAAGCAAGGGGTCGATGATGCGCTGGCCCCCGTCGCCGCGAAACTGGCCGGCGAGGTGCGGTTTCTGGCATTTGATGAGATGCAGATTTCCGACATCACCGATGCGATGCTGGTGGGGCGCCTGTTTGAGGCGCTTTTTGCGCGGGGTGTTGTGGTGGTGACCACATCCAACCGCCCGCCGGATGATCTGTATAAGGACGGGTTGAACCGCCAGCTTTTTACCCCATTCATTGCCCTGTTGAAGGACAGGATGGTGGTGCATGAACTGATCAGCGAGACGGATTATCGGCAGGACCGGCTGGCCGGGACGCCCAGTTATTTCACTCCGATTGATGCGGATGCGCGCAAGGCCATCGCGGACATCTGGGCACGGTTGAGCAATGCCAAATCAGAACCCCTGGTGCTGCATGTGAAGGGGCGGCAGGTTGAGTTACCGGATTTTCACAATGGTGTTGCAAAGGCAAAGTTCTTTGATCTCTGTGGTCGCCCGTTGGGGGCAGGGGATTATCTGGCACTGGCCGAGGCCGTGCGGGTGCTGATCCTTGAGGATATTCCCGCGCTGTCGCGGCACAACTTTAATGAGGCCAAACGGTTCGTGACGCTGATCGATGCGCTTTACGAAGCAAAGGTACAGTTGATCTGTTCCGCGGCTGCCGCACCAGAGATGCTTTATGTTGAGGGCACAGGGACGTTTGAATTTGAACGCACCGCCAGCCGGTTACGCGAGATGCAGTCGGCAGACTGGGCCACCTAGCGTTCAATCCAATACTTATCGAAACTGCCCTGAAAAACGGCTTGATCGACGATTGCCTCGTCCAATCGGAAACCGATAGATGCCGCGATCGCGCGGTGTTGTAACTCTCGGATGATATCCGCCTGACGAAAGAAGACATGCCCGGTCTTTGGATCTTTCGTGCCTGCGAAAGGTTTGCCCTTCTTGGCGTAAGAGTTGGGGTTCAGTTCCTGGAACTCTTTGGTGGGCGCCGAAGGTGGATCATCCTTTTGATCCGGCAATGACCGTGCCATCACCCAAGTGTCCTTTGCTGGGTGATAGGCCATGCCATAACGGCCCTTGCCGTACATCCCTGTATAGACCCGCTTTGCCAATTCTGCATTAACACGCGCTTCTGTCACGAATTGCGACATCGCTGTACTCAGATGGTGGCTGACCGGGGGTGGCCAGTCTGCCTGCCGATATGTTCTGACCCAGAAGCGCTGGGCATAGTCGCTGGTGATGCACCCTTCTCCCAGTTTTCCGTTGCAGAGATACTGATGTTCATAACGGTGGTGGCGGCTGTCTTGCGCAATGAATAGCGCGTCCATTTGCGATGATTGTTTATATCTGGATGGAAACAGGTCTTCCAATATGTAGGTGACGGGCCAGCCAAGCCATAAGGTGGTTTGCGCGCTGACAGGGACTACCGTGAGTTGGGCTTCCTCCCCAAAATCATTGAACATGCTGATTGGGCCATTGCTTTGCCCGGCAATTTTGAGGTCAAAAGCAGCGAGCTGTTTTTCCATATGCAGGTGACGCTCGGTTGCTGTCTTTGCGGGGAAAAACCGAGACATAAGGCCGGGCTTTGTTGTTTTGGTCTCAACGATTGCGCAGGCAAATGAAGTCGGATGCGTGTCTGTCATCCGGCCAGCATAGAAACGGTCAGAGGTGTTGTCATCTGAAGGTTACGTGCGGCAGGGACGTTTGCGTTTGAACGAACTGCCAGCAGGTATGGCGGGATAGTCTTATTCCGCGTGGGCCGCGCGGCTGTCGGATGGGGCCTGCGCGCGATCGAACATGCCGTAGTCGCGGATCACGCTTGCGATGCGCAGCCGGTAGGTGTCAAACACGCCAGCCCGTCCCTTGCTCTGTGCGCCCCGGTGGGCGCTGAGGTTGCGCCATTGGGCAATCGCGGCTTCGTCTTTGAAAAATGACAAGGACAGGATTTTGCGTGGGTCGGTCAGGCTTTGGAAACGCTCGACCGAGATGAATCCATCGATTTCATCAAGCATCGGACGCATTTCTGCGGCGATGTCGAGATAGTCTCCTTCGCGCCCCTGCGCTGGTTCGACTTCGAAGATGACCGCGATCATGTTCTGTCACCATGCGGAGCGGAAGCGAGTCGCAGGAAGGTGCGGTCTTCGCGCAGCAGAAACTTTTCTTTCTGTGCGAAAGCATAGTTTTTCTGACCCAGCGGGTCAGCCGCCAGTCGCGCCCGATATGCTTCATAGTCTGCCAAGCTTGCGACATTATAAATACCGTAGGCCAAGGTCGATGACCCTTCATGCGGCGCGTAATAGCCGATGAGGTCAGCCCCGCAGCGTGGAATGGCCTGCCCCCAGTTGCGGGCGTAGTCCTCGAATTGTGCCTTTTTGGTCGGGTCGATGTGGTAGCGGATGATACAGGTCAGCATGGTCTTTTCCCTCAGTGTGTTTTCGCGCGCACTCTAGATGATTGCGTGGCGTTAATGCTTCGGTTATGGTCGAACTATGAAAGAAGGTCCGGATATCGCATATATCGCCACGCTGATCGGGGATCCTGCCCGTGCGAACATGCTGACCGCATTGATGAGCGGGAAGGCCCTGACGGTAAGTGAGCTGGCGCAGGAGGCCGGTGTCACGATCCAGACGGCCAGCGCGCATTTGTCCAAGCTGGATACGGCAGGGCTGCTGCGCCCGCGCAAACAGGGGCGGCACAAGTATTTCTCGCTGTCCAATGATGACGTGGCACATGTTCTTGAAGGGCTGATGGGGCTGGCCGCGGGTGCGGGGCATTTGCGCAAACGTACTGGCCCCAAAGACGCGGCACTGCGCGAAGCGCGTGTATGCTATAACCATCTGGCGGGGGATATGGGCACGCAGATGTTCGATAGTTTGACGGCGCAGGGCCATGTCGTTCTTGACAATGAGAGGCCGATGCTGACGGCGTCGGGTGCTGCCTTTGTTGCGGATTTTGACATCGACCTTGATGCCCTGCGCCGCGCCCGCGCACCGCTTTGTCGCGAATGTCTGGATTGGAGCGAACGCAGATCACATCTTGCTGGCAGTCTGGGCCGCGCGTTTCTGAACCGTTTTGAAGCACTGTCTTGGGCGAGGCGGGATCAGAATTCGCGCGCGGTTCTGTTTTCGCGTGAGGGGGCCGAAGCCTTTCGCAGGCTTTTCCCGCTGAAAATCACGTTGTGAATTTAGATGGCAGCGTTCAGTTTCGACCGGATTTTCCGGACCTAAGTGATCAGCCGGGTACCGCCTGAGACACGCACGGATGATCCTTTGTTGTCGTCCAATGTGACTTTGATCAGGGATGGGCTGCCCATGTCTTCGCCTTGCCGGATGCTGAAAGCTCCGCCGTGCGGCCAATCCTGATCACGCAGGTAACCTGCAAAAGCCGCAGCCGCTGCACCGGTTGCGGGGTCTTCAAGCACCCCACCAGAGGCAAAGGCATTGCGGACAACAAAGCTTTGATCCGCTTCGATATAGACCAACATCACCGTCACCAGACCATGTTTGCGCATGACCTTGCGCCCCGCGTCCAAACCATAATCCATTGCCGCCAATGTTTGCCGGGATTTGAGAGGCAGGACGATATGATCTGCACCGCCATGAATACGGGCAGGGGCAAGACGCGGCGAGAGGTCATCATGGGTCAAACCCATGAGGGACAGCACGTCTTGCAGTTCTGCGTCGCTGATATCCTGACTGCGCGTGGGTGGAGAAGACAGCGTGGCTATTATATCGGCACCTGTTTTCTGGGCATCAACAGTGATCTGGGCGTCGTTCAGCGTGAGGTGATAGGTGCCTGCGCCCTTATGCTGGCCCAAAGCGGCCCCCAGCGCAATCGTGGCGTGGCCACAGAAGGGGACCTCTGATTCAGGTGCGAAGTAGCGGACCCGCCAGTTGCGGCCGTCGTTGTCCTGCGGCACAGCAAAAGCTGTTTCTGAATATCCGACCTCTGCGGCGACACGGGCCATATCAGCCGCAGGGACGGGTGCGTCCAGTAAAACAACGCCAGCAGGGTTCCCCCCTGCGTTTCCCTGGCTGAACGCGGCAATTCTTTGAACATTCATGATCGTCTCCTGATGTTTGCAGCCCATAGAATAGCAACCCGTTTCACCGGTGTCCCAGCGATATCATCAGCCCCAAGGTCAAAATACTTTCAGATCGGAGGCGTATGATCTATACTGCTTTCATGTCAAAATCGCTCGACCAGACTGACTGCGCCATCATAACGATTCTCGAACAAGATGGCCGTGCCAGCCTTGCAGAGATCGCTAAAGAGGTTGCATTGACGGGCCCCGCTGTGGGCGAACGGCTGCGCCGGATGCGCGAGATAGGACAGATCAGTGGTTTTTCGGTCCGCGTGGATTTGCGCGCGCTGGGCTATACCATTCAAGCGCTGGTGCGGATCAAGCCGCGCAGCGGGCAGTTGCAGGCAGTCGAGCGGATGATCGCGGATCAGCCACGCTTTATGTCCTGTGACCGGGTGACAGGCGATGATTGCTATGTCGCGCGTCTGGCCTTGGCGGATGTGGCAGAGCTGGATGATATCTTGTTGCCGTTTCACGATCGCGCCGAAACTCACACCGCGATTGTGAAATCGTCCATTTTTGAAGACAGGCTGCCGCCGCTAACCCCCTTGGCCTAGGTTTGTCATGAAAGCCTAGATTTCCTTGAATGCGCCGGAAATGGGGTCGTAGGCCTCAAGGCTGCCTTCGCCGATGTCGTTCCACAGCCCGTGGATCGACAGTGCTTCGGCTGCGACCGCCTCTTTCACGAAAGGAAAGGTCATTAGGTTTTCCAGTGAGATCACCACCGACGCCTTTTCCAGCGCCTGTTTGCGTGTCGCATCGTCCCCGTCGGGCAGGTCAGCATAGCCGGGGCGCAGAATGTCCATCCAGCGGCCGACAAAGCTGTTGGCTTCTTCCAGTTCCGGCGCGTTGCCGGAACACATGTTATAACAGCCCTCGACCCCGCCACAGCCCGAATGGCCCAGCACGATCAGATGCGCCACCTTGAGGCCACGGATCGCGTATTCGACCGCCGCCGAAGTCCCGTGGTGGTGTCCATCGGGGTTAAACGGCGGCACCAGATTGGCGATGTTGCGGTGGATAAAGAACTCGCCCTGATCCGCCCCAAAGATCGAGGTGACATGCACCCGGCTGTCGCAGCAAGAGATGACCATGGAGCGCGGATGCTGCCCGTCTTCGGCCAGTCTGCGATACCAGCCTCGGTTCTCGGTATAGATCGTGGCTTTCCAACCGTGATAGCGGTTGACCAGATAGGCGGGCAGGGGGCGGGCGTGGTCCATGACTGTGTCTTTCGTTGTTCCTGCACAGATACGTCGCATTTTCATGAATTTCGAGCGATTTTTCACGCTGCTCTCAACCTTCTGGGAACCTTGTTTTCCTAAAACCAGCTTTATGAAAAATGTTACACCCTTCCCAGCCCCCGCCAAAGATGCAGCCAACGATGTCGTTGTGCTGTCCTGTCCGCATCAGATGCACTTTGATCCGGCCCCACTGTCACGGCTGTTTGCAGAGCGTGATACCCATGAGGCCGAAGAGATTGTTTGCCGCATGTTGGAAGATATTGCGATGCGGTTGGATATGCTGCAGCGCGGGCTGGCCGAAAACACTTTTGACACGATGGAACGGCCCGCCCGCCGCATCGGTGCCATCGCAGACCAAATGGGCCTGACCGAGGTGGCAATTGCAGTTGGTCACGTCTTGACCTGCCTTGCACAGCAGGACGGCATCGGGTTGGACGCCACGATGGCCCGGTTGGAGCGGGGCTTTGATGTCGCGGTGTCCGAAGTATGGGGTTTTCGGGATATTTAAGGTTTAGGACCTGCTACATCGGATTAGGCAGCTTTACGGACTTTACGGACATGTCCGTCATTCGCGAGTTTTCCGACAATGGCAGAAGCCGGCCAAAAGAAGATATTGGATGAGTCTATCGACCACCATCTGCGTTGCGGGCCAGCGTCTGCATGAAAGGTAATGATTGCCGAGATGATTGGTAACAGCGACCTAGTGCGCCTCGCATGACTGTCGAAAGACCAGGCTGCCTTTCTCAGGTGTCGCTCTCACCAACCCAGTCTTGAACGAAGGCTTTCTCCCTCCCAGTTGGTCGTCCAACGGATGGCAATCGTTTCGCGGCTGGGGCTGTCATCGAAAAAATCTGCATTGGACATACTATCGTAGGTGATCGTCAGGTTACTGCCGTTGTCAAACGTATAGCCAATACCAAGTCCTGCTCGAAATTGCAGAACTCCGTCAAGATCAGCGCCATCACCTTGCCTGTAAAAACCAGGCATCAGCGAAGTTTCGATAAACAATGGGGTGTCGTAAACGTATTGGCTGCTCCATTTCCCGCCGATCCCGAACCATGCAGCCCCATCGCTTGTGAGCGAAAGACCATAAGTCGGGCGAAAGGGGCCGCGTCGACGGTGGCTGTCGTAGCCAACGTAGAACTCATTCGCGCTCTGAAATTCATCAGATTGCAGTTGTCCCAACTGATAAAATATCTGTGGGTCTTGCCTTTCGGTATCAAGGCAACCGTTGGGGCAATCATTCAACGTCATATCTGTGACACTCGTCAGCCACCAGATTAGTCCAAGTGTACCGTTCATAATGTCATCCTATTTTGTGTGGCCGGGTGGAGCCTTCCGAAAGATATATTGAGGCGAGATAAAACTAAGGCGCATATCTGTCTGCGAAAGCGCAGCGAAACAAAATGCCTTGAGCAAGCTCCCCAAGAAACGGCTTTTGAACGATCAGCTTAAATCTTGTGTGACCGCAACATAAAGGCAGGGTACAGGGCGTCAGTTGTCGCCACAACTAATTTGCGTAGTGCCCACAATAGCTGACACAACTAATCTTTGTATGCCTGATCCCGCCTTGCAGCTTGCGGACGGCTGGTTCAGGTTACGACGTGAACTGAACAGAAGGATACGCCATGCCGCTGGCTTTTGCCGAACCGACCGATGCTGTCATTCCCATACATGTGGTCGCCGCAGACGCCGTTGATGATGCGTTGGCTGGCCTGACGCCCGAAGGCCGTGCATGGGCACAGGCGCAGGGTTTTGCGGGATCGCTAGGACAGATTTTGACGCTGCCTAATGCACATGGTGGTCTGGAACAGGTGTTGGTTGGCTATGGCACAGCCGCCAAGCGCGCCCGTGATCGTTTTCATATGGGGGCAGCGGCGCGCAAGCTGCCGGAAGGGACGTATGAGATTGCCAGCGGTTTGCAAGGCGATGATCTGGATGAAGCTGCCCTCGCGTGGCTTTTGGCGGGCTATAGCTATGATCGTTATGTCAAACCGTCGTCACCGATTGCGGGGTTAGTAGCCCCTGATGATGTAGACGCTGCCCGGATTGCCGTGATCGCTAATGGCGAGGCGTTAACGCGTGAGCTGATCAACACCCCTGCATCCGACATGGGCCCTGATGAATTGGAAGAGGCCGCGCGTACCTTGGCGGTCGAGCATTATGCCGGGATCAACGTGATTACTGGTGATGATCTGATCACCAGCAACTTCCCGATGATCCATACGGTTGGCCGTGCCTCAAACCGGCAGCCACGTTTGATTGATATGCGCTGGGGCGATATGGGCCCGCAGCTGACGCTGGTGGGCAAGGGCGTGTGTTTTGACACGGGTGGGTTGAACATCAAACCCGGTAGCTCAATGGGTCTGATGAAAAAGGATATGGGTGGCGCGGCCACTGTGCTGGGCCTCGCCCATATGATTATGGCATTGGAACTGCCTTTGCGTCTGCGCGTGCTGATCCCGGCGGTCGAAAACAGCATTGATGGCAATGCTTTCCGTCCGCAGGATATTCTGACCTCGCGCAAGGGGCTGACGGTCGAGATTAACAATACCGATGCCGAGGGGCGCTTGGTCTTGGCCGATGCGCTGACCTTGTCGGATGAGGATGATCCGGCACTGGTGATCTCCATGGCGACCTTGACGGGGGCTGCGCGGGTGGCTGTTGGGCCCGATCTTGCGCCGTTTTATACCGACGATGACGGCCATGCTGATGCGGTGGCCAAGGCTGCGCGCAAGGTGGCTGATCCGGTGTGGCGGATGCCGTTTCATGATCCTTATGAGGCGATGATCGAACCGGGGATTGCTGATCTGGACAATGCGCCGAAGGGCGGGTTTGCGGGGTCGATAACCGCCGCATTATTTCTGCGCCGCTTTGTCGAAAGCCCATACATGCATTTTGACATTTACGGCTGGCAACCCAGTTCTGCCCCCGCCCGCCCGCGTGGCGGTGTTGGGATGGGCGCGCGCGCACTGCTGGAAGCCTTGCCAGAGATGTTGAACCTGTGAGCGACCGTCGCCTGACACCTGCCAATGGTCGCGTGGCGGCAATGCATTTGGCTGGGTCGGTTGAGGCGGAGCGGTATGTTGAGGGAGCGCCTACGATGGTGGCGGCTCCTGTGGTTGATCTTTGCGCCGGTCCTGATGGTGCGCGTGACCGCCAGCTGCTGCTGGGGGCTCAGGTCGCGGTGTTTGAAGACCATGACAGTTGGTCCTTTGTGCAGGCGGCGGATGGCTATGTTGGCTATGTGCGGTCTGACCGGCTGATGGATGTGACAGCGCCAACGCATGCTGTCGGGACCGTCGCGACACATGCCTATGCAGAAGAGGATTTCAAATCACCTGATTTGCATCATCTGCCGTTTGGCGCGCGTGTCACGGTGCTGGATGAACGTCGCAGGTTCTTTGAAACCAATGTGGGTTTCATCCCCAAGAAACATCTGCGTGGCGTGGACCGGCCTTTCACTGATCCGGCCACTGTCGCGCAGTTGCATTTTGGTGTGCCTTACCTTTGGGGTGGGAATTCCACGCGGGGGATTGATTGTTCGGGGTTGATCACCGCCGCGCTAACGGCATGCGACGTGACTTGCCCCGGCGACAGCGACATGCAGATGGCGCAATTGGGGGAAGAGGCGTCGGGCGACTACCAGCGTGGTGATCTTTTATTTTGGAAAGGTCACGTTGGGATGATGGTGGATGGGGACACGCTGTTGCATGCGAATGCGCATCATATGGCGACGGTATATGAGAGGATCGATATCGCAATTTTGCGCATTTCATCATTGGGCGATGGCCCTGTCATTGCGCATAAGCGGCTTTAGTCGACCGCACGGATCAGTTTTCGCTCCAGCACCCGCAGCACCTGTCGCAGGTCATTGCCGCGCTTCAATATCTGGCCATCCATACCGATCACTGCATATTGCCCCTGCCTCAAGCGCAGCTTGGGCCGCTTTTCGATCTTATAAAGCGGGTTCTCTGCCGTGCGCCGAAAGACCGAAAATACGGCAACATCGCGCAGATGCGACATGCCGTAGTCGCGCCATTCGCCCGCGGCGACCATGCGGCCATAGAGGCTAAGAATCATATTGAGTTCGGTCCGGTGGAAAGCGACCTGTTCGGGCGCGCGAAATGGTGAAGCAGGCTGAAATGTCATACCGCAGCGTCACCTCAAACCCCCACAAAATCAAGCGTTCTTCTATGGCTGCCTTGCTTATGCCTTGAAATGAACACTTGGAAGCCGCGGGTCCTGCGCACTGGGAACACAAGTGATTGCGACATTAACGGCATAGCGAAAAGCTACCCCGATGTTGCGGTCAATAGCCCCCACCCAGTTCGTGACATCGGGGACCTTCGTTTCCCCCAGATAGATCAACCACAGTCGATAGACTGGATTGTTTCGGTATCGTTGATTTTGAAATTCACGCGATCCGGCCGGAAATCCATTGTTACCACATCACCCGGACGGATCAGGCGAACCGGACCCAGCACAAGCGTGCGTTCAAGCGCTGTGGCGTCCTGTCCGATCAGATCTGCAAAGGCTGCGGCACCACAGGTATCTTCCAGTTGCGGTGGCAGTGGTGGTTCGGCGGCGGTGCAGCCTGCCAAGGCGATGAGTGCGAGGATGCGTTTCATACCCCCATTGTCGCGGCTTTCCCCGCAAACGCAAGCCGTGCTGTAGAGAGGTGTTGAAATTCTGTTGTGTTTGCCTGATCGTCTTTTTCAACAAGAGGGAGTTGATCGACATGCGGACACGTGCAGCAGTAGCACTTGAGGCGGGCAAGCCGCTAGAAGTGATGGAAGTGAACCTTGAAGGCCCCAAGGCCGGTGAGGTTTTGGTTGAGATCAAGGCGACGGGCATTTGCCATACCGATGAATTTACCCTGTCGGGGGCTGATCCAGAGGGGATGTTCCCCGCCATCCTTGGCCATGAAGGTGCGGGTGTCGTGGTTGAGGTTGGTGAAGGTGTCACCAGCCTGAAACCGGGTGATCACGTCATCCCGCTTTATACGCCGGAATGCCGTGAGTGTGATTACTGTCTGAACCCGAAAACGAACCTGTGCCAGAAGATCCGTTCGACCCAAGGGGCCGGTGTGATGCCTGACGGCACGTCGCGTTTTTCCATGCTCGATGGCACGCCGATTTTGCATTACATGGGCTGCTCTACTTTTGCCAATCATACGGTGCTGCCAGAGATTGCGCTTGCCAAGGTCCGTGAGGACGCGCCCTTTGACAAAATTTGCTACATTGGTTGCGGTGTGACCACCGGCATCGGCGCGGTCATCAACACGGCCAAGGTCGAGATTGGGTCAACTGCGATTGTGTTTGGTCTGGGCGGTATTGGACTGAATGTCATTCAGGGCCTGCGTATGGCGGGTGCTGACCAGATTGTGGGGGTCGATCTGAACCCCGGCAAGGTTGAGATGGCGACGAAGTTCGGGATGACCGACTTTGTGAACCCCAAGGATGTTGAGGGCGACATGGTGGCCCATCTGGTTGAACTGACGGGGGGCGGTGCCGATTATACCTTTGATGCGACCGGCAATGTTGGCGTGATGCGCACAGCACTAGAAGCGGCTCATAAGGGCTGGGGCGAGAGCATCATCATCGGCGTGGCCCCTGCGGGCGCCGAGATTTCGACGCGGCCTTTCCAACTGGTCACCGGGCGCAGCTGGCGCGGGACCGCCTTTGGTGGCGCGTCAGGCCGGACGGATGTGCCCAAGATTGTGGACTGGTACATGCAAGGCAAGATCGAGATTGATCCGATGATCACACACAAGCTCAGCATTGATGACATCAACAAGGGGTTTGATCTGATGCATGCGGGTGAATCAATTCGGGCCGTTGTCGAATTTTAAATGTCCTACCCAAGAAAACAAAAGGCCCGGTCACCGACCGGGCCTTTTGTTTTTGATGGAACGCTATTCAGGTGCCGTAGCGCGCCATGAACATTTCAACTGCGCCGTTGATGACCCGGCTTTTCTCGGCGGGCGTAAACTCATCGGTCATGTTGAACACCATGCGCGGGAACAGATCGGCTTTGCATAATTCGTGGAATTGCTCTGCCGCCAATTCAAAATCGGTGATGTTCAACTCGCCCTTGGCCACGGCCTTTTGAAAGTATTCGACCAAACGATTGCGGATCAGCATCGGCCCGCTTTCGTAAAACTCGCGTCCCAGTTCTGGGAAACGGTCGCTTTCGCCGACGCAGATGCGGAAAATGCGTTTGCCGAACTGGGATGTGATGAAATCAACCATCTCCATCGCAATGTCGCACAACACCTTTTGCACGGGCGCGTCCATGTTGATCGTCTCGATCGCGTGGTCGGCCTGACGCGCGCATTCGGTCTTGGCGACCTGCATGAAGAGGAAGCGTTTATCGGGGAAATAGCTGTAGAGCGTGGCCTTGGACACACCTGCGGCCTTGGCGATGTCATCGACTGACGCACCTTCGAAACCGTCGGATAGAAACACCTGTCTGGCGCCTTCCAGCACCTGATCAAATTTTCGTCCTTTTTTGGGTTCGATTGTGCCGTCGGGCATATTGGGCGCTCCTTACAGGCTGCCATTATAAACCGATCAGTTCATTTGCAGCAAGGAGATAGCAGCGATGGGGCAATTGGGGGATGAGGTGCCCCATCGCTGAAGTGGCGTTACTTGGCTGTCTTCGTGCAAGTATCGCCAGAGAGTGTCGTTAGATCGGCGCAACCTTGGCTGACCTCAGGTGAGGGGTGAGGTGGATATGTCAGCGTCGGGAACGTGACCTGAAACGACAGGGCAGTTGCAGGGGCAGCCAGGCCAATGAGGGCGGCGGCGGTGAGGGCAAAGAAGATACGAGACATGATGTGTGTTTCCTTCTTGAGAATCTCTGTTCGTGAGTCATAACTAAACAGTTCAGTTTAGATTGCAAGATGAAAATGAACTGATTGGTTCAGTTTTCTGGATGCGCGTTCTGGATAAGATCAAAGTGTTATATGCGGCCGCCTTCGGTCTGTCGGATAAGTCGGATTCCTGTCCGTTCACGCAACTGCAAAAAACTGCTCAGCCCAGCGAATAGTTGGGACAGCACAGGCGTAGTTCGATAGAGAGTTTCGGGTACGATACCTCGAAAGCTCACCCCTTTTTTGGAGCCTGAGACGCGATGAATATTCTTTTTATCATGTATGACCAGTTGAGATTTGATTATCTGAGTTGTGCTGGCCACCCGCATTTGCAGACCCCCAATTTTGATCGCGTGGCCGAGATGGGCGTGCGTTTTACCAATGCCTATGTTCAGTCACCGATCTGTGGGTCCAGCCGGATGTCCTATTATACTGGCCGCTACCCTTCCAGCCATGGCGCGCAGTGGAACAACTTCCCCTTGCGTGTGGGTGAGCTGACTTTGGGTGATCACCTGCGCAAGCTGGACATGGATTGCTGGCTGATCGGCAAGACCCATATGCATGCCGATGCCGAAGGCATGGAAAGGCTGGGGCTGGACCCTGATAGCGTGATTGGCGCGCGTCAGGCCGAATGCGGGTTTGATGTTTTCATCCGGGATGATGGTCTGTGGGCGCAAGGTATTGCCGGGTATTATGACGAAAGCCGTTCGCCCTATAACGAATATCTGAAAGAAAAGGGCTATACTGACAGCGATAACCCTTGGGCCGATCACGCGAATGCTGGCGTGAAAGAGCGCAACAAGATTGCGTCGGGTTGGATGTATGAGAATGCGGATCGACCGGCACATATCCACGAAGCAGATTCTGAAACGGCTTGGCTGACCAGCCGCACCATTGATTTCATGAAACAGGCCAAGGGCAAATGGTGCGCCCATGTCAGCTATATCAAACCACATTGGCCTTACATTGTGGCGGCCCCTTACCACAACATGTTTGGTCCCGATCATGTGCCTGCGCCACTGCGTGATGAGGTTGAGCAGGAAGACACCCATCCGGTGTTCAAAGGCTATATGGACAATCAGGTTGGTCAGGCCTTTCAGCGTGATGAAGTGCGCCAAAAGGTCATTCCGGCCTATATGGGTCTGATCAAGCAATGTGATGATCACTTGGGCCGTATTCTGGATTATCTGGAAGAAACCGGCGAGATCAAAGACACGATGATCGTGCTGACCTCTGATCATGGTGACTATCTGGGTGATCACTGGATGGGCGAGAAATCACTGTTCCACGATCAGTCCGCAAAGGTGCCGATGATCATCTATGATCCACGCCGCCCAGCCAATGCGACCCGTGGGACGACCTGTGATGCGCTGGTCGAAAGCCTTGATATCGCGGCCACCTTTGTGGAGGCGGCGGGTGGCGACGTGCCTGCACATATTCTGGAAGGCCGCTCGCTCTTGCCGTTGCTGAATGGCGAGCGCCCGAAATGGCGCGAGTTCCTGATCAGCGAGTTTGACTATTCGGCCAGCCCTGTTGGCGGCACATTGGCCGAAGAATATTGTCTGAAGCCCAAGGATTGTCGCCTGTTCATGGTCTTTGATGGGCGTTGGAAAATGATGCATGCCGAAGGTGGTTTCCGCCCGATGCTGTTTGATCTGCAAAATGATCCTGAGGAATTTCATGATCTGGGCAAGACCGATGCCCATGCCGATGTGATTGCGCGGCTTTATGACTATCTGGCACAATGGGGCCGTCGGATGTCACAGCGGGTGACGAAATCTGATGAGGACATTGAAAACATGCGCGGCAAGGCCGGGTTCAAGGGTGTTCTCCCGTTCATGTATGATGGGTCAGAGGTGCCCAGACCGCTGATCAAACACTATGTCGGCAAGGCACCGAAATTGCCCGACGCTAAGGACTAGACGTCGCGCACCATTGTCGTTGATGCGCTGAAGCCAAAGATATGCCGCATCAGTCCGATCTTGACTGTCTTGAGTTCCTTGAACCCCACGTGCCGGTAAAGCGCCTTGGCGCGGGGGTTCGTATCGACCACATCAAGCCGCACCTGGGTATAGCCGCGCTGTTTGGCCTCGTTCGCCACTGCATCCAGCAGCGCGGTGCCGACGCCGCGACCGCGTGCTTCGGGGGCCACGAATAATCCGTCCATCAAAAAGCGTTCGTTTTCAACGTCCCGTTCCAGAAGCCCGAGCAGAGAAATGCGAACGGCTGCGCTGGTCCAGCCGTAGATGCGGCGCAGATCTTTGAAGTCGCCGCCGACCAGCGATCCGTGGTTCGTCTTGAACCCCGCGATCCCCAACAGCTTGCCTTCGTCGTCATGCGCGCAGATGCCATGGTCCGGCCGCAGGACGGAGCGGACGAACATCATCGCTTGATATTTTGGGCCCAGCGTGAACCCCAGCTTTTCGCCGAAAGCGTTCCAATAGAGCGCTGCCGCTTCTTCGCGGTCTTTTTGGGGGATGCCGGTGGTGATCTTCATGGAATCAAAAATTGTTGAACGGGATGTAGGTGACCAGATCACCAAGTGCGACCTTTTGCGCCGGATCGCTGAGTTCTACAAGCCCTGTGGCCCAACTCAGCCCCGAAACACGGCCTGACCCTTCGGAAGGGAAGATGGCGACGTGGCCATCCTCCAGCCGCGCACGCATATATTCGCGGCGGCCCGCCTTCTTGGATTTGGCAAAGGCAGCGGGCAGTTGGTAGCTGGTCGGTTGGGTCCATGCGCCGCCTGCCATGACGGCGAGCGCGGGGGCGGCGAAGACAAGCGCGCAGACCATGGCCGCGACGGGATTACCAGGGAGACCAAAGACAGGGGTGTTCTGCCATAAGCCAAGCGCAAGGGGGCGACCGGGTTTCATAGCGATCCGCCAAAGCGCGAAAGAGCCGGTGTCTTTGAGCAGGGCGGACATGTGGTCTTCGTCGCCTGCTGAGGCCCCACCGGAGGAGAGGATGACATCGCAGTCTTGGGCAGCGCCATCAAGGATTTGGCGCAGTGTATCGCGGTCATCTGGCGCGCGACCGAGGTCGATGACCTCATACCCCCAGCTTGCAATAAGTGCCGACAGCATGGGGCGGTTGGCGTCAAAGATTTGACCTGTGGTTGCCATATCGCCGGAGTCGCGGAGTTCGTCTCCGGTCGAGAGGATGCCGACCTTGAGTGTCCGGCGGACCGTGACTGTGCCGACACCCGCTGCCGCGAGCATGCCGAGGTCGGCAGGGGTAATCTTGCGCCCTGTTTGAAGGATGGTTTGCCCGGCTTGCATATCCTCGCCTGCATCGCGCGCGTTGGCGCCGCGTTTGAGAGGGCCGTGGAAGCTGACCTCTGTTGCGCTGGTGCTTACGTCCTCTTGCAAAACCACGGTATCGACGCCGCTGGGTAGGTTCGCGCCTGTGAGGATGCGGATCGCGTGGCCTTGCGGCACTGTGCCGTCGTATGGCGCGCCTGCGGCAGAGCGCCCCTCGACCAGTTTGAGTTTGTTGATCCCTGCTGCGGCAGGGCCTGCAAAGCCGTAGCCATCGACCGCGGCGTTTCGGGCAGGTGGGTGTGATCTTACAGCGTGGACGTCTTGGGCGAGGACGCGATTGGCGGCCTTTGTCAGTGGCAGGGTTTCGGTGCCTGTGACGCAGGAGAGTTTTTCGCGCAGGTGGTGGTGTGCCTCAGCCACCGGCGTCCAATGCGCGCCTTGGGGCATGGCGAAACAGTCGTTTTTCAGCGGAGGTGGTGTGCTTGCCAGCGCGTCGCGCAGCACGTCCCCTTGTCCGGCCCCCAACACCCAGCCTTCAGGTGTTGCGTCAATGTCCATCAGCGTCGTCATGTCCGCCGGGGAAAGCGCAGAGAAAGCGCGCGCATAAAGCGAGACTTGCGCGGCATCCCGGATTTCCTGCGGTTCAGAGACGACAAGATCCGGCAGGATCGAGAAATAGGTTTCGGCCAGCACTATCTGCGTGTCAGGCGATTGAAACGGCCAGACAGAGAGTGTTTTGCCAAACTGACGGCGCAGCCTTGCCAGCACCGGCAGCCCCATGATGACCTGCCCGCCAACGGCCCCTGCGCCTGCCAGCTGCCATGGTGAGAAACTGCCGGGGATCGCCATGTCTGCTGCGCGTTTTTCGCCCAACCCGTGATCAGTGGTTCGGTCGCGTCCCTTGCGCGGAAGATGGGCGATATCGCGTGCCAAACCATTGAACCAGAATGGCCCGGTGCCGGGGAAAATCGCGTTGATTTCGCCTGCCAGATCGAAACGGTTGTTGGATTTTGGGCTGTCGTGCACGCGGGCTTCGAACCAGTCCCACAGCGCAAGGGTGTCTTCTGACCCGACAAGCTTGGTGGCGAAACCAGTGGGATAGGCAAAGCAGAGATCAAAGCCGACAAGCACACTGTGGCGTGCGGCTTGCAATGTCGTAAGCGTTTCAGTCAGCCACTCCTCGGCCAGTTGCCTGTTCCGCAGATAGACTGGCTCTTCCACGGTGCCCGCCATACCGATGCAGGCCCAGATAGCGTCTTTCACCGGGCGCGGGCCACGGTCGTTGCCGCCGGACCAGTCGAGCATGATGACCTTGTCGAAGCTCAAAGGCCCACCTCGGACAGGATGAAATCGGCGATGGCTTTGGTGTTGTTAAGGTCGAAGACGGGCTGGGTGACATCCACCGTGCAATCGCTGGCGATGGCGCGGACAGTCGTGTCGTCTTTGCCAAGGATGGGGTGGTTTGTCTCGGCCCGGTAGGCCTCTATTTTGGGGTGGGCGTCGCGTTTGTAGCCTTCGACAAGGATCAGATCGACGGGGTCGAGCTGCTTGAGAAGATCGGCGAGCGGCAGTTCGTTGTTCTCGCGTAACTCTGTCATCAGCGCCCAGCGGGCGCGCGATGAGAGCAGCACTTGGTGTGCGCCTGCGTGCCGGTGGCGATAGCTGTCTTTGCCGGGATGATCGACGTCGAATGTGTGGTGCGCGTGTTTCAGGGTGGAAACGGTGAAGCCGCGCGCGGTGATCTCGGTCACGAGCCGTTCCATCAGCCCTGTTTTGCCTGCGTTTTTGTAGCCCACGACACCGTAGATTTTCATAGCATGGTTTCCGCCTGTGTCAGGTCTTGGGGCGTGTTGACGTTGAAGAAGGCTGCGTCATCGGGAAAGTGCGCTGTGGCGGCTCCGTGTTTATCTGTCCAAAGCACGACTTTGCGCAGGCCGTTGTTGAGGGCTGTGCGCAGGTCATCGCGCAGCGCTGTGGGCCAGAGGCCGAAGGTGGGGTGCCGCCCGTCCAGAGTGCGTGCGAGGGCGATCGGGGTGTTTTCTTCTTCGGCGGCTTGCAGGAGTTGCGGGACCAGATCGCAGGGGAAGAACGGCGTATCCGCTGCGGCGGTGACGATGTGGACCGCACCCTGAGCCGCCGCCCAGTCGAGGCCAGCGAGCACGCCCGATAGAGGGCCAGCGAAACCATCGATGCTGTCGGGGATGACGGGCAGGTGCAGGTGATGGAAGCGGGCCGGATCGCCATTGGCATTCAAGGCGAGGCCGGCGACTTGCGGCTCCAGCCGGGCGATGACATGGGACAGGATGGTGCCTTGGCCCAAGGGCAGCAAACCTTTGTCGCCGCCGCCCATTCGGGTGGCCTGCCCACCAGCGAGGATGACGCCGAGCGGTTGTTTCATTGGAAAACCTGTGTGCTTGGCATAACTCGGAGCCTCCGGCGGGAGTTTTTGAACCAAGATGAAGTCATTGGCTTGCCTTGCGCCGCGCTTTTTGCGGTTCTTCGGCGGCTTGGCTGGGGTCTGCGTCGCGGATCAGTCGCTCCTCGCCAGCAAGGCAGACGAAGCGTTGCCCTTTCATGCGCCCGATCAGGGTGAGGCCGACCTGCGTTGCGATCTCCACCCCCCAGGCGGTGAAACCGGAGCGGGAGGCGAGCACGGGGATGCCCATCATTGCAGTCTTGATCACCATCTCGGAGGTCAGGCGCCCGGTGGTGTAGAGCGTTTTGTCGGCGGCAGGGATGTTTTCCGACAGCATCCAGCCTGCGATTTTATCGACGGCGTTGTGGCGCCCCACGTCTTCCATATAGACCAACGGGCGGTCGCCGTGGCACAGGACCGTGCCGTGGATCGCGCCTGCTTCGAGGTAGAGGGATGGTGTGCGGTTGATGGTGGCGGACAGTCTGTACAGATCCGACGTGCGGACCTGCGTGTCTGGCAGGGTGACGTCTGCGAGCCCTTCCATCATATCGCCGAAGACGGTGCCAACAGCACAGCCGCTGGTGCGCGTTTTTTTCTTGAGTTTGTCCTCAAAGGTGGTTTGCACTTCGGTGCGTACGACCACGGTTTCAAGCTCTGCGTCGTAGTCGACACCTTTGATCACATCGCCTGCATGCAGCATCCCTTGGTTGCGCAGGAAGCCGAGGGCGAGGTATTCGGGGTAGTCGCCAATCGTCATGGCTGTCACGATTTCCTGAGAATTGAGGTAGATCGTAAGGGGCCGTTCTTCGACGACATTGAGGTTGATCGCAGCCCCGTTTTGATCTGTGCCGACCACTGCACGCGTCAGCCGTGCCGCACCGGGATCGGGGGCGATCAGGTAGCCAGAGGTGTCGAGCATCCGCGCCAATTGTCATTTCCTAACGGCATGGTTAAGCCTGTTGCAACGCAGCTAGGCTAGGGCAAAGCTATGACGACTTCCACCGCGAAAACACCTCTGAAAACATCGGCGAAATCGGCCTATTGGGCTGGGGTCCGCGATGGTGCGCCGTTCATTTTGATGGCGGTGCCATTTTCGGTTTTGTTTGGTGTTATCGCGACGGATGCAGGCCTGACCTTGGCGCAGGCCATGGGATTTACCGTTCTGGTGATCGCGGGGGCGGCGCAGTTCGCTGCTATTCAGTTGATGGTGGAAAACGCGAGTATTGCTTTTGTGCTGCTGGCAGCACTGGCGGTGAATTTGCGGATGGCGATGTATTCTGCGTCTTTGGTGCCTTATCTGGGGGCTGCCCCACTTTGGAAACGCGCTTTCATTGCATACCTGAACTTTGATCAGACCTATATCACCTCGGTCGCCCGATATGAGGCCCGGCCAGAGATGACCGTGGCGGAGCGTGTGTCGTATTTCTTTGGGGTTGCGACACCGATTGCACCGGCGTGGATGGGGATGACCCTTGTGGGTGCGCTTGCAGGGCAGGCGATACCAGAGGCTTGGGCGTTGGATTTCATTATGCCGATTATGTTTCTGGCGATGGTCGCACCTATGCTGAAATCGTTGGCGCATGTGTCGGCAGGCGCGGTGTCTGTCGCGGTGGGGTTGGCTTTGGTGAATATGCCTGCGGGGACCGGCCTACTCATCGCGGCGGGGGCGGCAATGCTGACGGGCGCCCTGGTTGAGGTCTGGATGGAAAGGCGCGCGTTATGAGCTATTCGAGTTTTGAGATATGGATGATCATCCTCGTCATGGGCGTGGGGACGTTTCTGATCCGGTTTTCGTTTCTGGGACTGATCGGTGATCGGCCGATGCCAACATTTGTACTGCGTTTGCTGCGTTACACGCCTGTCGCCGTGTTGCCGGGGATGGTCGCCCCCTTGGTTCTGTGGCCCGCGGCAACGGACGGGCAGTTTGACCCGTTGCGTGTCACTGCCGCATGCGCAATCGTCCTGATCGGGATTTGGACGCGTAACGTGCTTTGGGCGATTTTGGGTGGGGCGGTGACGCTTTACGCCGGGATGGCGGTCATTGCGTTCCTCTGAGGATCGCGGTGATTTCTGCGAGGGCGAGTGTTTTGTCGTCGGCGTCGTCTTCGCGATATTCCAGGGTTGTAACACTGGGAAGCTGTGCAAAGTCATCGTGAATGCGGTTCGGGCTCCATGTGCGGCGGAACCCGTTGAAGCCGGGCAGTTGTTGCAGGATGCGTGACGTCACGCGCGCGCAATTGGCCTGTGGCACGGGGCCCGCGACCAAGGCGAGGTTCAGCGCCTGTTCAGCGACCTCTGATGAGACATCAACTGTCTGACCGACCACATAGTAGGTCGAACGCGCGTGGAAGCTGACGTAGAAATTCTCAAGCCTTGGGGTAACGCCGAAAAGGACGTCATTGCGCTCTGGCATGACGTCTTGTTCGAATGAACCTGCCGGATCAAACAACACACGTTGGCTGGCGTTGATCAGCAGCGCTGAATGTGCCCCGTTACCAGAGCCCACGTTTTTCATGGTGTAGAGCGTCAGATAGTGTCGTCCGGGTTCGCGATAAATGGCGCGTGCGACGACATCTTCGGGTGCCCAGACCTCTTGCGCTGAACACGCAGACAGTGCCAGTGGCAGGCCGATCAGAAAACTGCGGCGGTCCATCAGGTTTTAGATTGCAATCAATGCAAGGAAGATCAGGAAAACGATGATGGCTACCGTTGCCTTGGTTGTCATGCTCATGAAACCATCAAAGGTTTTTTCCTGAACCGAGGTATCCATTTCGCCGTGTTTGTGCTCAGCCATTCTAAAGGCTCCTGTCTGATCTGATTTGATACTCGCATAGACGATTCATCTGACGGTGTCACGCAGTCAGGTGGCCGCAGTTTCCACGTTGTTCAGGGGTGAACTTTGAAGGACGGATGTCCTTGGATGTGGTATCCATGCATCTGAGCCCGAGTCAGGAAAGCTGACACTGGCTTAGTACGCTGCGAATGAGCATAAATTGATTGATGCTGCGAAGTATACCAATGTCTGCAGTCGTTTCGATGTTCACCAAAAGACGATCGGCTGGCCAATAGTTATTGAGAGTGCCATCTTTATAGGTAGCAGATGGAGAAGACGATGATTGAGCGCCTCGACTACGTTTCGATCAATGGACCAGCAATTGCCAGTATGGCGAGGGCGAAGAACCATATGCCATCCATTGGCGGCAAATTAAGAGCGCTTGTCGAACTGCGTGTTTCGCAGATTAACGGTTGCGCATACTGCGTGGACCTCCATACAACTGAAGCAAGACAGGCTGGTGAAACACCTCAACGATTAGATTGCGTTACCGTCTGGCGCGAAGTGCCGTTTTTTGATGATGCTGAAAAAGCCGCGCTTGAATGGGCTGAAGCTATCACCACAGTTGCTAAGAACGGTGCGCCAGAGCATCTGTACAATGCTCTTTCGGATCATTTTTCAGAAGATGAGATTGTCGATCTTACGCTTATTGTCGCCCAGATGAATGCGTGGAACCGCCTTGCGATCAGTTTTGGTCATGGTCCCGATGCGCGAGCTGAATGAGCCTTTTCGCCATCTAGAGCCGATATTCAAATGATTGCTCACAATGGCAGTTTTATCCCACAAATCTGCCGGCTGATTTTGCCGATCTCGGCATCACCTGCTGGCCACAAACGCACATCCTTAACCGCGTTGCGACAAAACTCTTCGCTTGTTGCTTAGCTTTCGGACTCAATCAAGGTTTCCATAATCGCCATCGCGTTTTCACTCGACCAGTCGGCATCACCCTGCATACGCCCGATTTCATTGCCATCTGGGTCAATGATAATCGTCACAGGAAGCCCTAGAACCCCTAGGCTGCGCGCGAGGCTTTGCCGTGGGTCGGTATGCAGGGGCAGGTTGTCTACTTCGATCTCGTCCAGAAACCGTTGCATGGCGGGCAGGGGATTGCGTCCGGTAGCGATGGTGACAACTTCCATCTTGTCACCGCCCATCGCGTCTTGCAGGGCTGATAGATGTGGCATCTCGTGTCGGCAAGGCGCGCACCATGTGGCCCAGAAGTTCAGCACGATATGTTTGCCTTGGTAATCGGCCAGCGTCATATCCTGCCCGTCTTCGCCCGTGAAAGTTACGTCAGAACCGGCCATGGGTGCGCTGTGGAAGACCAGTTTGCGCATATCACCCGCACGCATCGCGTCGGCTGCAGCGACATCGGTATGGCCAATGTTTGCAAGACCCATAAGGGCCGTATAAAGCAAGGCAGAGATTAACTTTCGCACGGGCGACTTCCTTTATGACCAAATCCGCAAACACAATGTGGGGCGGGCGTTTTGCCGCCGGACCAGACGCGATCATGGAGGCGATCAATGCCTCAATCGGGTATGACCGCCGTCTTGCGCCGCAAGATATCGCAGGTTCACGCGCCCATGCCGCCATGTTGGCCGCCACAGGCATCATCACAGATACCGATGCAGAGGCGATCCGGGAAGGCCTGCTCACAGTCTTGTCAGAGATTGAAACCGGAGAATTCCCGTTCTCAACCGCGCTCGAAGATATTCACATGAATGTTGAAGCACGCTTGCGCGATTTGATTGGTGAACCAGCGGGCCGTTTGCACACAGCCCGGTCGCGGAATGATCAGGTCGCCGTCGATTTCCGGCTTTGGGTGCGGGATCAATGTGATCAGGCGGATGAGGCTTTGGCCGCGTTGCAAGCCGCGTTGCTGGGACAGGCCGAGGCGGGCGCCGACTGGGTGATGCCGGGCTTTACCCATTTGCAGACCGCCCAGCCTGTAACTTGGGGCCATCATATGCTGGCGTACGTTGAAATGTTCGCGCGTGATCGGTCGCGGTTTGCGGATGCGCGCAAGCGGATGAATACCTCGCCTTTGGGCGCTGCTGCGCTTGCGGGTACGTCCTTCCCGATTGATCGCCAGATGACGGCAGAGGCGCTGGGCTTTGATCGTCCGATGTCCAATTCACTGGATGCTGTCGCGGATCGCGATTTTGCGTTGGAGTTTCTGGCATCCGCCAGCATTTGTGCGATGCACCTCAGCCGTTTGGCCGAAGAGCTGGTGATCTGGTCCTCGGCCCAGTTCCGGTTTGTGAAGATGTCGGACAAGTGGTCGACCGGGTCATCCATCATGCCGCAAAAGCGTAACCCGGATGCGGCCGAACTGATCCGCGCCAAGATCGGGCGGATTTTCGGGGCGAATGTCGCGCTGATGACGGTGATGAAAGGGCTTCCGCTGACCTATTCCAAGGACATGCAGGAAGATAAAGAACAAACCTTTGATGCTGCCGATAATCTGATGCTGGCATTGGCCGCGATGACGGGGATGGTGTCGGATATGACTGCTCAACGTGAGAACCTAAAGGCCGCAGCATCAAGCGGGTTTTCGACCGCAACTGACCTTGCCGATTGGCTGGTGCGCGAACTTGGGCTACCTTTCCGGGAAGCGCATCATGTGACCGGGTCTTTGGTGGCGATGGCGGAAGGAAAAGGCTGTGATCTGCCCGACCTGACGCTTGCGGACATGCAAACCGTTCACGATTGCATCCGTGCGGATGTGTTTGATGTGCTGGGGGTTGAGAACTCGGTCGCGTCCCGCACCAGTTTTGGGGGGACGGCACCGTCACAGGTCCGCGCTCAGGTGGCGCATTGGAAAAAGGTTTTGACATGAAACACATCGCATTGATTTTGACTGTGGCCGCGTTGGCCGCCTGCGGCGCTGATGGCGCGCCGTTTACACCGAACGCGAATGTTGGGCTAAGTGTTGGCACCAACGGTGTAAGCACAGGTGCAAGTGTTGGCGCGTCTAACGGCACAGTCTCGGTCGGGGTCGGTCTGTGATGCGTATCGTGTTCCTGCTGCTAGCGATCTGGGGCACGATCCATCCGATGTATTACTTCATCCGCTGGTTTCAGGCCGAAGGCTGGGACATTATGGCGATGGTTGATGCCTGGCATGTGAATGCTGCGACCAGTGGGCTGGTCTGGGATTTAACCATCGCCGCTGTGACCCTGACAATCTGGATTTTGGTTGAAGCGATCAAAAACCGTAATTGGCTGAGTTTGATTGCGATTCCGGCAACCTATTGCATCGGGGTCAGCTGTGGATTGCCGCTTTATCTCTATCTGCGCAGCCGTGTGATGTATCTGCCGGAAGTTGGCGTGGTGCGCGTATAAGTCCTAAGTAAATCAGGGTTGGTCTTTGCAGATGATCTGCTATGTCCAAAACTTGGTTTTGGACAAGGATCGCAAGGTTGGATCATTTTCTTTATCGTGACGGCGCGCTTTATGCCGAGGACGTCCCCGTGGCCGAGATTGCGGCTGCGGTGGGAACACCGTTCTATGTCTACTCAACAGCGACCCTGAAACGCCATTTCACCCTGTTTGATGAAGCGTTGGACTGGGGCGATCACCTAGTGTGTTTCGCGATGAAATCATTGTCGAACCAAGCAGTGATCAAGGTGTTGGGCGATGCTGGCGCGGGCATGGATGTGGTTTCGGGCGGAGAGTATCTGCGCGCGAAGGCTGCTGGTGTGACCGGTGAGCGGATTGTGTTTTCCGGTGTGGGAAAAACCGCTGATGAAATGCGCCTCGCGATTGAAGGCGGTATCCGCCAGTTCAACGTCGAAAGCGAGCCAGAGATGATCGTGCTTGATCAGGTAGCGCAGTCATTGGGGGCGGTTGTCCCCATCACGATCCGCGTGAACCCCGATGTGGATGCCAAAACCCACGCCAAGATCGCAACAGGCAAGTCTGAGAACAAGTTCGGCATCCCGATCAGCCGCGCGCGTGAGGTTTATGCGATGGCGGGTGCGATGCCCGGCCTGAAGGTCATAGGGATCGATGTGCATATCGGATCACAACTGACCGAGCTTGCCCCTTTTGAAGCGGCCTATAACAAGGTTGCCGAACTGACTGAGCAATTGCGTGCGGACGGGCATGAGATCAAGCGCCTTGATCTGGGCGGCGGTTTGGGGATTCCCTATGCGCGGTCCAATGAAGCGCCGCCGTTACCCACGGACTATGGCGCGCTGATCCAGCGGACTGTGGGGCATTTAGGCTGTGAAATCGAGATTGAGCCGGGACGTTTGATTTCCGGCAATGCCGGGCTGATGGTATCCAAGGTCATCTATGTGAAATCCGGTGAAGACCGCGACTTCCTGATCCTTGATGGCGCGATGAACGACCTGATCCGGCCTGCGATGTATGAAGCATGGCATGATATTGTGCCGGTGGTGGAGCCTGCACCGGGGGTTGAACCTGCCAAATACGATATCGTTGGACCGGTGTGCGAAAGCGGCGATACCTTTGCAAAGGGGCGCGAGATGCCTGCAGTGCAAGCCGATGATCTGGTCGCCTTCCGCTCGGCCGGTGCTTATGGTGCGGTAATGTCGTCGGAATATAATTCGCGTCCGTTGATCCCCGAGGTTCTGGTGGATGGCAATCAATTTGCAGTTATCCGCGCACGCCCTACCTATGAAGAAATGATTGCACGCGATACGGTGCCAGCGTGGTTATAATACACTCACCCCGCTCGCGCCGTATAAGCATAGGAGAAGCCCGCTGAAACATCAGCAAGATCCGATGCGCCATTTGCGTTTTCCTGTCGTGGCCACCCGCGTTGGCATGGTGGCCGAACAGCTTGTGCGTGCCTTCTGGCCGTTGTGGACAGTTGTATTTCTGATCCTCGCCCCGCTGATCATGGGGTGGCAGGATATTGCGCCGCTTGAGGTGTTTTGGGGCGCATCTGTTGCGGCTGTTATTGCGGTTTTGGCGGCATTCGTCTGGGGCGCCCGCCGCTTTCGGGTACCCAGTGAGGCCGCAGCGCTGGAACGTGTCGATGCCGCAATGCCTGGTCGCCCGATTGCCGCAGTCGCGGATACGCAAGCAATTGGCAGCGGCGATCCAGCGTCAGAGGGCGTCTGGCAAGCGCATATGCAGCGCATGGCTGAACGCACCAAAGAGGCGCGCGCGGTTGAGCCTGATTTACGGGTGTCGGATCGCGACCCTTACGGTTTGCGGTTCATTGCGCTCTTGTTTTTTGTCGCAGCGTTGATGTTTGGATCGCTGTTCCGCGTGACCTCCGTGGGTGAGATGGTGGGGGGAAGCGAACAGACCCTTGCGACTGGCCCTGTTTGGGAAGGCTGGGTGGAGCCGCCTGCTTATACGGGTCGACCGTCGATTTACCTCAACGATGTGCCTGCAGGCGACTTGCGGGTGCCAGAGGGTAGTCAGGTGACCCTGCGCCTATATGGCGAAGTTGGTGCTTTGACTGTCGCCGAAACCGTTTCGGGGCGGGTGGATGAAATTGGGTCGGCCTCTGATGCGCAACAGCAGTTTGAGATCACTCAATCGGGTACGCTGACGATTGATGGCGACAATGGCATCAGTTGGGATGTGACCGCTTTGGAGGATACTGTTCCAGAGGTTGATCTGACCGGCCCCATCGAAGCAGATGCCATGGGCGAGTTGTCACAGCCGTTCACCGCCTTTGATGATTACGGGGTGGAGTTCGGTACTGCGACGATCACGCTGGATCTTGCGCAGGTTGAACGTCGCCATGGTTTGGCCATTGATCCTGACCCGATTGAACCGCTGGTGCTTGACCTGCCCATGCCATTCACCGGGGACCGGACCCAGTTTGATGAATTCCTGATTGATAACCTCAGCAAGCATCCTTTGGCAAACCTGCCGGTTACTTTGCAGTTTGAGGTGATCGACGCCGCCGAACAGACGGGGATGACAACTGCTGAGCCGATGATCCTGCCGGGACGACGCTTCTTTCAGCCCTTCGCGCGGGCCATTATCGAACAGCGCCGTGATCTGATGTGGTCCAAGGCGAATGCTGGCAGGGTTAATCAGATATTGCGTGCCGTGTCGCATCGCCCCGAAGGGTTGTTTTCGAATGAGACCACCTATCTGCGGCTGCGCACGATTATTCGTCGCCTCGATAACTTTGAAGAGGTCGGGCTGACTGACGACGTGCAGGATGAAATCGTCGAGGCCCTTTGGGAACTGGCTGTGCAGTTAGAGGATGGCCGCCTTGCTGATGCCCGCGAACGTCTGCGCCGTGCGCAAGAACGGCTGGCCGAAGCGATGCGCAATGGTGCCTCGGACGAGGAAATCGCCGAGTTGATGCAGGAATTGCGTGAGGCGACGGATGACTATCTGCGTATGTTGGCCGAAGAGGCCGAGCCTAATGATGGCACAGATCAGGCCGATAATGGTCAGCAAGGCCAGGAAATGGGCATGGATGAATTGCAGGCCCTGATGGACCGCATTGAGGAGTTGATGCAAGAGGGCCGCATGGCCGAGGCGCAAGAGCTGATGGAACAGCTTAACCAGATGATGGAGAACATGCGCGTCACCCAAGGCGAAGGTGGCGATGGCCCGCCCTCGCCCGGAGAGCAGTCGATGCAGGACCTTGCCGATACGTTGCGCGAACAAGAAGAGCTGTCAGATGACAGTTTCAGCGATTTGCAGGAACAATTCGGCCCCGGTGAACAAGGCCAGCAGCAGCCCGGACAGCAAGGTCAGCAAGGGCAAGAACCGGGCACACAGCCCGGCCAGCAGGGCAACCAAGGCAGTGAGCCCGGTCAGGGTGGCCAGCAAGGTCAAGGGCAGGGTGTGGGCGAGAACGGCGAAAATGGAGAACAGCGTGGCGATGGCGCAGGCGGTGAAGGCGATCCGCGCAGCCTTGCCGACCGTCAGCAAGCCTTGCGCAATGAATTGCAACGCCAGCGTGATGGTCTGCCCAACCTTGATGGCGAAGCAGGTGAGACTGCCCGCCGGTCGCTTGAGCGCGCCGATAATGCAATGGAAGGGGCCGAGGATGCGCTGCGTGAGGGCGACCTAGCCGAAGCGATCGACAGGCAGGCGGAAGCCATGGATGCCCTGCGCAATGGCATGCGCGAACTTGGGCAGGCCATGGCAGAAAACCAGAATGCAGAGCCCGGTCAGGGTTCTGAACAAGGCGAAGCCAATGGCCGACCCACCCCCGCCCAACGCGACCCACTGGGCCGTGAAATGGGCAATACCGGGCAGTTGGGCACGGACCAAGAGCTGCTTGGCACCGGTGATATCAATCGACGCGCAGAAGAGCTGCTTGATGAAATTCGCAGGCGTTCTGCAGAGCAGCAACGCCCCGAGATTGAGCGCGATTATCTGCGCCGTCTGCTGGATCAGTTCTAAGCCGAAGTGATTAGTTCCAGAACGCTATTGAAGAGGACGCGATAATCTCGTCCTCTATGGCCAGCGTCATCGCGCTCCAATCGACGCCGATACTGTCGCCTGTCGGCAGAAGGTCTGCTTCACCATCCAATGCATAGACCGTTATCGTATATTCGTGACGTGATCCCGGCGGCGAACAGGGCGGCGTATATCCGGTACGTCTGGTGTCTTTGTCTGCCCCTTCATCCCCGATGGATGCCGGGTTGCCGCGCGGCAGACTGGTTGTCTCTGGGGGAATGTTCCATAGCAGCCAATACTGGCTGGGTTCATCTACGCCTTCGATCCTGCCTTGGGGGTAGTGATGCATAATCAATGCAAAGCTTTTGGTCCCCTCGGGCGCGTTCATCCATTCGAGTGGTGGTGTGACGCCATCTCCGCCATCGCGCGTGCATTTCAGGTCGGCTGGCAGGTCACCGCCATCGGTGAGCGCGGGGCTTGTCAGAACGAAAGCGTCTTGTGCTGTTGCCTGTGCTGCAAGAATGCAAAACGCAAACGCCCGGCCAAGGTGTGAGATCATTGCCAAAACATGCCCTCCATGATGCTTATCGTGGGTGGTGGGAACGCTGGTCGCAATGGCACCCTAGCCCGGCCAGCGGCAGATTGCCGACTATCGGTTAATGTTCGCGTATTGGATCAACGGCTGCCGCTGCCCGGCAACACCCCTCAACCGGATGTCAGCCCACTGATCATTTCGTTTAGCGCCAGACGCAGTTTGTCGACCGTGATGACGTAAGAGGCCATAATGTCCGTCGTCTGCGGCAGGTTTTCGGTGATCTGATCGGCAAAGATATAGGGCAAGATCAGAATGGCCAGAACGATCAGGATGAAAAAGAAGCCACGCCGGAAGCCCTTGCGCTGGACGGCTTCTTCCTTTTCGGCCTCGGTCAGACCAGAGGTATCATTGGCTTGTGCGCGGGCCCGCAATGTGGCGTTGATTTCATTGATTGATGGCACGGTCCGCAAATGTGCAGCGTCCGCGCTGTCCTCTGCGGCGGTGTTTGGCGGCGCTTTACCACCTTTCGATGTGCCGCCTTCGTCAACGGTCATTTGTGCAATGCGCTGACGTGTTTCATCGGCGGTGACGGGTGCCGCTGGTTTAGCGGCCTCTGTTGAAGGTGGTTTGGCGATTGCGCTGGTTGTCGCCGCGGCTGTTCCAAGCGCGGCTTCCTCGCGCAGGATGTTTGCGACAGCATCATCCAAAGGTTTCCGCTGCGGCGCAGGGGCTGGTTTGGCCTCTTCGACGTCCACTTCAGCGGGTGTTTCGGCGGCAACCTCATCGTCCGCGGCAGCGTCAGGCGCCTCTGTTTCTTCAACAGGTTCTGAAGGCTCGCTCGCTGCAGCCACGGTGGCCTGCTCACGGCCCGGCACGGTTGGCTTTTCGGTCTGAAACCACGACTGCTGGCAGTTCGAACACTGCACATCACGTCCGCCCGGCGGGATCGCATCATCCGAGACTTCGTATTGCGCGTCGCAATTGGGGCAAATCAGCCTCATGATAAAATTCCTTCTGCCCTGCGTTTTCGCTAACGTCTTGTTATCACCGGGGTCAATTTATCAATGGTTGCGCTAAACGCAAAGGTTTTGCGCAAGCGACCGCCGCAGACATTGAAACCTGTTGCAGATTTGGGCAGAAGAGCGGGGGAATGCAGGGGAAGCGCCGTGATTGAACTGGATAACGTGTCTTATGGATATGCAGGTAACGCGCTTTTTTCCCAATTGTCACTGACACTTGCGCCCGGATCGTTTCATTTTCTGACAGGTCCTTCTGGTGCGGGTAAAACCACGCTCTTGCGATTGTGTTACGCTGATTTACGCGCAAAACGCGGCAAGGTCCGCATTTTTGGCGAAGATGCGGGCGCACTGAACCGTGATGCCGTGGCCATGTCTCGGCGCCGCATTGGGGTGGTGCATCAGGATTGTCAGTTCCTTGATCACCTTAGCATTGCGGAAAATATCGCCCTGCCGCTGACCGTGTCAGACCGTGCGCATGAGGCTGCAGGTAATCTTGAAGAACTGTTGAATTGGGTGGGTCTGGCACCGCAGGCAGGCCAGTTACCGCCTGAATTATCAGGTGGGGAACGTCAGCGCGCGGCCTTGGCCCGTGCTGTGATTATATCCCCCGATGTGATCATTGCCGATGAACCCACCGGTAATGTGGATTGGGAGATGTCGCAGCGTATCCTGAGCCTGCTGATTGAGCTGAATAAGATGGGCAAGACGATCCTGATCGCAACCCACGACTTGACCATGATCAGGGCTGCAAAATCGGATGTCAGCGCGCGTATCCTGCGCCTCAAGGATGGACAGCTGGCTCAGGCGGGGGCCGAGCTATGAAGCCGCTTCTTGATCTGATCGTTGGCAATCCTTTGGCCGACCGCGCCGTTCCGCAAACCGGTGTGACAGCGCGGTTGACCGTATTTGTTGCCGCTGTGATGGCCTTTCTCGCCGTCATCGCGTTGGCTGTGTCGCTGACCACCAATCGTGTGGCCAGCCTTTGGGCTGACGAACTTGCACAGTCTGCCACGCTGCGCTTGCCTGCAGATCCGGCGACGGCAGATGCGCTGTTGCTGTCCGCATTGGAGGTCTTGGAGACGACGCCGGGCATCAGCACTGTCCGCGCCTTATCGCAGGACGAACAGCAAGCCTTGCTGGAACCTTGGTTTGGCCCTGATCTGCCCCTTGATGCACTGCCGGTGCCGCAACTCATCGAAATCGTGGCCGATGGTGAAGGTTATGACGCGGACGGGCTGCGTGCCCGCCTTGAGGGGCAGGTCCCCGGAGCCGTTTTGGATGACCATACTGCATGGCGCGAACCGCTGCTAAAGGCAGCCAGCCGTGTGCGGTTGATCGGCTGGACGGTTATACTGCTGATTGGGGCCACCGTTGCGGCCATGATTACGCTGGCCGCACAAGCCGCTCTTGCTGGCAACGTGCAGGTGATCAGTGTCTTAAGATTGGTGGGGGCCACTGACACCTATATCGCGCGCGCCTTTGTGCGCCGCTTTACCTTGCGCGCCGGGGCTGGGGCGATTGCTGGATCAATCCTTGGGGTTGCTGTCTTGTCGCTGATGCCGAAGGGCGACGCCACTGGCAGCCTGTTGCTGGGTGTGGGCTTTGAAGGGGCAGAATGGCTCTGGCCCTTGTTCATCCCGACTTTGGCTGCGATTGTCGCGTTCTTTGCGACCCGTGCGGCGGCGTTTCGCAGGCTGAGGGAGCAAACATGAGCAACGCAATCCAATGGGTCCGCTCTTTGATTTTCAACGCGCAGATGTATGTCGCGATGCTTGTGATCGGGATCATCTATTTGCCCGCTGCAATCTGGTCTGCCGATGGCGCGGTGGCCGGGTGCCACGCCTATTGCCGCTATATCCGGTGGAGCGCGGGGTGGATCATCGGCCTCAAGTCCGAAATCCGGGGTGATCCACCGACCGATGAGGTCATGGTTGCGCCAAAGCATCAGTCTTTCCTTGATGTGCTAATGATCTATGGCGCGATGCCGCGGGGCAAATTCATCTTCAAGGAGATCCTCAAATACGCGCCTATCATTGGTCAGTTCGGTTTGCGCATCGGTTGTATCCCGGTTGATCGTGGTAAGCGGGGGCAGGCGATCAAACAGATGGTGGCGGATGTACGCGCCGGGCGTGCGCACCCCGGTCAGTTGATCATCTATCCGCAAGGCACGCGGATAGCCCCCGGTGTGAAGGCACCCTATAAGATCGGCACCGGCGCGCTGTACCGCGAGTTGGGACAGCCTGTTGTGCCGGTCGCTACGAATGTGGGTGTCTACTGGCCCAAACGCGGCGTGATGCGCAAACCGGGTACGGCCGTATTTGAGTTTCTGCCGCGGATTGAGCCTGGGCTTGAGGTTGATGAATTCATGACGCGGCTGGAACATGATATCGAGACGGCCTCGGACCGACTGAACAAAGAGGCGGGGTTTCATGGCTGACCATGTGGTCAAGGATGTGACAGAGCTTGAGGCGCTTTATGGGACGCCTGGCAAAGCCTCTTTGATCAAGGTCGCCGCGCAGTTGACCCCACTTTATCGCAAATGGATCATGGCATCGCGGTTGTGCATCGTCTCGACCGTGGGGCCGGAAGGCACCGATGGCAGCCCGCGTGGAGATGATGGACCCGTGGTACGGGAGTTGGATGCGCAGACCCTGCTTTTGCCCGATTGGCGTGGCAACAATCGGATGGATACGCTGCGCAATGTTGTCAGGGATGGGCGGATCAGCCTGATGTTTATGATCCCCGGATCAAATAATGTGATCCGGGTGAATGGGACAGCGGTGGTGTCGCTGGACCCGGACTTACTGGGCGGGTTTGACCATAAGGGTCGTCAGCCCCGCAGTGTTGTCGTGATTACCATTGCTGAGGTCTATAGCCAATGTGCGCGTGCCTTGATGCGTGCGCGGACGTGGAGTTCGGACGACGAAAGTGTGGGTCTGCCGACCATCGGAGACCTGCTGGCTGAACAGGAAGCGGCATTTGATGGTGCCGCATACGATGCGGAATGGGCTGGTCGTGCCGAAAAGACGATGTGGTAGCTAGCGCAGTGTCAGGTTGCTACTGCGCCCCAGGACATGCCGGATGCACCACCAGATGATCACGAGGCTGATGACCAGCCAAAGCCCGCCCCACATGACTGTCGTGCCGCCAAACTCTTCTGCCAACATACGCGCGTCGGACCGCAGGTTGGACCGTGCGATGGTATCGCTGAAGATATCAAAGGGGACATAGATCATGCTGGTCAGGCCGATCACCCGCAGGATCATATCGTTGATGTTGTGGTTCAGCATGACAGCGGCTGCGATCATCGCAAGGCCGGTACCAATGGTAAAACAAAGCGCGAAAACCTCACGCACGTAAAACCCCGCAATGATCAGGATTATAACACCTGTCAACGCCATGACCTGTCGATCCAGCTTGGTCTTTGTTGCAGCGATGAGAAGCGCAACGCCGATCAGAAGTGACCCCAGATAGCCCGCCGTGAGCGTCCAAAAGCGGCTGCCGCCGCGGCTCAAGACAAGGCCGCCTTGATCGGCAGAAACCGAGAGGCTGACGACTTCACCGCCCGTCAGTAAGGTTGCGATGGCGTGTGAGGCTTCATGGAAAAAGACGATGAGGATTTTGAGTGGGATCAGGGCCTGCGTCTGCCAGAAGGCAAAGACCGCCGCGGTCAGCAGCAAAAGCTGCCAGTGCCCTTTGAGAATGCGCAAGCCTAGGCCGCAAGCCCTTTTGAGCCCAACGCAAGATATTTGCTGCGCCTATCCGCGCGCAGTTTCTCACCAGACAGATCACGCAACTCGTTCACCATCGTCACCAATGCTGCGCCGACAGCCTTGATCGCGGCCTCTGGGTCACGGTGTGCCCCGCCTTCGGGTTCAGGGATGATCCGGTCGCAGACCCCGAGTTCATGAAGGTCCTTTGAGGTCAGACGCAGCGCTTCGGCGGATTCGCGCATTTTCTCGGCGTCTTTCCATAGGATCGACGCGCAGCCTTCGGGGCTGATCACAGAATAGATCGAATGCTCTAACATCGCGACGCGGTTGGCGGATGCGAATGCGACAGCACCGCCAGAGCCGCCTTCGCCGATCACAACGCTGATCAGGGGCACTTGCAACTCAAGACATTTCTCGGTCGAGCGCGCAATCGCCTCGGATTGCCCACGCTCTTCCGCGCCTTTGCCGGGATAGGCGCCGGGGGTGTCGACCAGGGTGATCACGGGTAGGCCAAACCGGTTTGCAAGCTCCATCAGACGGATGGCTTTGCGGTATCCTTCGGGGCGGGCCATGCCGAAATTACGCTCGATCCGGGATTTGGTGTCGTTGCCTTTCTCGTGACCGATCACCATGACGCTGATGCCATCAAGGCGCGCGAGGCCACCCATCACGGACAGGTCGTCGGCGAAGTTCCGATCGCCAGCCAGCGGCGTATATTCAGTGAAAAGCGCATTGATATAATCTTGACAATGGGGGCGTTCCGCATGACGGGCCACCTGGCATTTGCGCCAAGGCGTAAGGTCCGCATAAAGCGATTTCAGGAGGTCAGACGCCTTTTTGTCCAGCGCGGCGGCCTCTTTGTCCACGTCCATTTCCGGGTTCTCGCGTGCCATCGCGCGCAGCTCTTCGGCTTTGCCTTCGATCTCTGCCAGTGGTTTTTCAAAATCGAGGTATTGGATCATGAATGCGGACCTTTTGCATGCGTTCATGGATATATGGCGTAAGGGTGCGGCAAGTGCAACGGCGGTGGGTTGCCACAATTTTGCCATTTGCATTGCCCTATAACGCGCCACACAGTTTTAGAATGTTGCAGAAACAGGAATTCAATATGCGTATCCTCAGCATCACCGCCGCACTGGCGTTTGGTTTGTCCAGCCCGGCATTGGCACAAGAGATAAATTTCGGAAATGACAGTAGTGAATGGGCCAATGATGGTGAGTGTGATGATGGTCGCTTTACCGGCAAGGGCATGACTGCAACGCCGCTTTTGGAAGAAGATGTGCTTGCTGACGCCACTGATTGCCGCACCGCCTATGAGGCTGGGACCCTTACTTTGCTAGGTGTAGCAAGTGACGGAACCATTGATTTTGGCAATGATGAGGGTGATTGGTCCAACGATGATGAGTGTGATGACATGCGGTTCGCAGGGCCCGGTATGACGACGACGCCATTGCTGCAAGATGACATCATGCGCGATGCCACCGATTGTCGGACAGCCTATGAGGCTGGTCTGCTTACTCTCAGTGGTGACGGTCCGGATGATTTGATCATCGAGGGGGTCAATTTCGGCAATGATAATGGCGAATGGTCAAACGACGGCGAATGCGATGACCCCCGCTTTGTAGGCGCGGGCATGACAGCGACACCGCTACTGGCCGACGATGTATTACGCGATGCTACCGATTGCAGCACTGCGTTTACGGCTGGCAACCTTACGCTGTTGGGCGTTGATGCCAAGGGCGGTATCGACTTTGGCAATGACGAAGGTGAATGGTCGAACGACGGCGAATGTGATGACATGCGCTTTGCCGGGCCAGGCATGACAACGACGGTACTGTTGTATGATGACGTTATGCGCGATGCCACTGATTGCCGGGCCGCTTACGAGGCCGGGCAGCTAACCCTCGCGGGTCAGTAAACCTACCCGGCGATCATTTCGGACTGACGTACAATCACCTCAGCCTGTTTGATTGATGCAATATCGACGAGGCGGCCTTTGTAAACGGTCGCCCCCTCGCTGCGTGCCTTGGCGTCTTCCATCGCGGCAAGGATTTCGCGGGCTTCTTTCACAGCCGCTGCTGAGGGCGTGAACACGTCGTTGGCCAATGCGATCTGCTTGGGGTGGATCGCCCATTTCCCGACCATGCCCAGCGTGGCCGAGCGTTTGGCCTGCGCACGATACCCTTCATCATCGCTGAAATCGCCGAATGGCCCATCGACAGGCAGCACGCCATGCGTGCGGCAGGCCGCCACGATGGCGGTCTGTGCCCAGTGCCACGGGTCAGAATAGTGGCGCGCGTCGCCATGCAGCATGTAGTAGTTTTCCTGGGTGCCGCCGATGCCGGTCGTCTGCATACCCATCGAGGCGGCGAAGTCAGCTGCTCCAAGGCTCATTGCTGCCATGCGTGGGGAACTGGCGGCGATTTCTTCCACATGTGCGATGCCGGCGGCGGATTCGATGATGACCTCAAAGCTGATGGGTTTGGTCCGACATTTTGCCGTTTCAATCGCGGTCACCAGTGCGTCGACGGCATAGACATCCGCGGCGCAGCCCACCTTTGGGATCATAATCTGGTCTATTCTGTCACCTGCCTGTTCAAGCACATCAACCACGTCTTTGTACCAGTACGGCGTGTCCAACCCGTTGATCCGGACTGACAGATATTTGGTGTTCCAGTCCACATCATTGATTGCCTGAATGACATTTGCGCGTGCGGTGTCTTTGTCCGAAGGTGACACGCTGTCCTCAAGGTCCAGGTTGATGACATCTGCCGCACTCGCCGCCATCTTTTCAAACAGTTTGGTGTTTGAGCCCGGGCCAAACAGCTGGCAGCGGTTTGGACGGGCAGGGGGCGTGGGTTGCAGGCGGAATGACATTGGTGATCCTTGGCGTACTTTAATTGCGTAGTGATTGCGCGGATCGATATATTGTTACGTAGAGACGTACAAGGTAAATGCGCAGTCGCAGCAAGAAAATGCTGCGACGCAAAATGGTTGATGATGTCAGATTCCGGCTGCGACGATAGCCTTGGCCAACACAGGCACCGTCTGTGCGTTCAATCCGGCAATGTTCATCCGGCTGTCACCTACCATGTAAATTCCATGATCGGCGCGTAGTTTTTCCACCATCTCGGGGGTGGTCCCCAAACGGCTGAACATACCCCGGTGATGTGCAAGAAAATCAAACCGGTCGCTATTGGTCAGGCGTTTGAGCTCATCGGCCAGCTGCTGGCGCAGGTCCAGCATTCCGTTGCGGGTTTCTTCCAGCTCTGCTTCCCAATCGGCGCGCAATTCGGGGTCTTGCAGAATGGTTGTCACCACGCGGGCCCCGTGATCTGGCGGGAAGGAATAGTTCTGGCGATTAAGGAACGCGAGGTTCTGCTGGGTCAGCGCTTGTTGATCGGCGTCCTTGGTCACAGCCATCAGAATGCCCGTTCGCTCACGATAAATGCCAAAGTTCTTGGAACAACTCGCCGCAATCAGGCAGTTTTCAAAGCTGCTGGCGATCTGGCGGGTGGCCTTGGCATCGTCAGCCAGACCATCGCCAAAGCCCTGGTAGGCGATGTCGACGAAAGGGACGGCACTCTTGTTTTGCATCAGGCCGATGACCTGTTCCATCTGGCCGTAGGTCAGGTTCGCGCCGGTTGGGTTGTGGCAGCAGCCGTGCAGCAGGACCACATCACCGGGGGCCACATTTTGCAGATCGGCCATCATGCCGTCGAAATCGACGCCGCGTGTTTCGCTATCGAAATAGCGATATTCGGCCATCTTCATGCCAAGATATTTGATGATCGATGGGTGGTTTGGCCATGTTGGGTTGGACAGCCAGACGGTGGCTTTGGGGGCCGCGATGCGGATAAGTTCGAGCGCTTGCCGGATCGCGCCTGTTCCGCCGGGCGTGGCAATCGCCGCTACCCGCTCGGACAAGACGCTGTCGCCCAGAACAAGGTCTTTCATCACCGCACCGAAAGCAGGATCACCGGCCAGCCCAGTATAGGCCTTGGTCGATTGATCCGCCAAAATCCGGCGTTCCGCCTCTTTTACCGCACGCATGACCGGTGTGTTGCCCGTCGCGTCCTTGTAGACGCCAACGCCAAGATCAACTTTGTCGCTACGTGGGTCCGCTTTGAACTTGGCCACGAGGGCAAGGATTTTGTCAGCGGGTTGGGCGGTCAGGTTTTCAAGCATCGTTCAGGCTCCGGTCGCAATTGGAAGGTCGGCGTACATGCCCCATTCGGACCATGACCCGTCATAAAGCGCATGATCCGTTTTGCCGATCCGTTCAAGGGCAAGTGACACGATAGCGGCTGTGACACCGGACCCGCAGGTCGTGATCGCGGGTTTGGTCAGGTTAATGCCTGCATCCGTAAAGACTGTGCGCAAAGCGGTGGGTGCTTTCATGGTTCCATCGGCGGTCAGCAGATCTTTATAAAAGACGTTCAGGGATCCCGGAATATGGCCAGAGCGCATCCCCTCGCGCGGTTCTGGCGCGTCGCCCCTGAACCGCTCTGGTGCGCGGGCATCAATGATGCTGTGATCGCCAAGCTTTGCAGCCCGTGCGACATCAGTCACATCGCGCAGACGGTGCGCTTCCATTTTCACGGTCATATGACGGTCGCGGATGGTTGGTGCAGCGCTGGTGACCTTGTGTCCATCTGCGACCCATTTGGGCAGCCCGCCATCCAGCACGGCGATATTCGTCTGTCCCATCAGACGAAACAACCACCAGACACGGGCCGCCGAAAACAGCCCCGTGCCATCGTAAACAACAACCTGATGTCCATCGCCCACACCCATGGCGCGCATCCGCGACATGAATTTTTCAACAGGTGGCGCCATATGCGGCAGCTCGGACCGGTTGTCGCTGATTTCATCAATATCAAAGAAGCGCGCGCCGGGGATGTGACCCGCTGCATACTCGGCCTTTGCGTCACGCCCTGTGTCCGGCATGTACCATGACGCGTCAAAGATCCGCAGATCCGGGTCTTTGAGGTGGGCCGCCAGCCAATCAGTGCTGACAAGCGTCTTTGGGTCATCCGCTGGTGAGGTTGTCATCATATGCCCCTTCGCAACAATCGCGCCAGAGGTAGCCCGCACGGCCCTTTATGACAAGCCTTTGAGCAGCGCAGATCCGGGTAAATGCACCAAAGAAAACGGCTGGGTCTGATGGTGTCGAACGTCACACGACCTTGGCCTTCACGTCATAAACTGGCCCAAAATCCGGAAAGTCGCATAACAGACCTTGGCGCAGCATGCGGCGAAGGTCTCAAAACGGCCCAACTTGTACCTTTAGTTTTTGATTCGCGCGCTTGCAGCGTCGGAAAGGCCGAGTGCCCGAAGATATCCGCTGCCGTGGCGCACCGGTTGATCGCGCGTTCTCTCTATAGTCCTAGCTCAGAGAGACCTTTATGAACTTTAGGCCTTGGCCCTTGGGGCCAATGAAAAAGCCGCTCAGCTTCGGCAATCGCCACGTCATTGATCGAGGCATGGCGCACGGCCATGTAGCCCGCAGCGTCGAATTCCCAGTTTTCGTTGCCGTAGGCGCGGAACCAGTTGCTCTTCGCGTCGTGGTATTCGTAGCAAAAGCGCACAGCGATGCGAGTGTCGCTGTGCGCCCAAATCTCTTTGATCAGCCGATACCCATTTTCCACCGTCCACTTGCGGGTCAGGAAGTCGCGCACCTCGTCCCTGCCGTTAAGAAACTCGGACCGGTTGCGCCATTTGGTATCAGCGGAATAGGCCAGTGCGACCTTTTCGGGATCGCGGCTGTTCCACGCATCTTCGGCCATCCGGACTTTCTTGACTGCGTCGTCGTAAGAAAAGGGCGGCACTGGCATGCGTGTCATTGTGGGGTTACCACGAATTGTAGCCAAGGTACTTGCCCGACATCTCTACCTTTACACGGTCCCCCTTGGGATTTTCTATCCGGGTCACGGACATGTCAAAATCGATGGCGGACATAATGCCGTCGCCGAACTTCTCTTGGATCAATGCCTTAAGTGTGGGGCCGTAGACGCCGACAATCTCATAGAAGCGATAGATACAGGGGTCAGTTGGCACCGCCTGTTCCCAGATTTTGGTGGGGCTCTCGGCCAGCACACTTTCTGCCTCTTGCGGCAGGCCCATGACACTGACCATCAGCTTGGCCTTCTCAGCCGGAAACGCGTTCATGCCCATGGCCGCCGAGTGGGTCCACACCGGGGACATGTCAATCTTCGCAGCGATCTCTTCCCATGTCATGCCGGCCTGTTTTTTGGCGGACAGGATCATGGCGGTGACGTCTTCTTTGGTCATCATTTCAGTCATGGCGAGGTCTTTCATGTTGGTCTTCTCCGGGTATTAGCTGTTCACCGCGACAAGGGCGGGTTGGGTGTCTTCGGGGTCGTCTTGCGGCTCTGTCTTGTCGATCCGGACGGTTTCGGGTCGGTTGGTTTCACCTGCGATTGTGGGCTGTCCGGCAAGCTCTTTCGACCGCTTGCCAAGGAACTGCACCAAGTGGTTGCGGATCGCGTAGTAGTTGGGATGTTCGACGATTTCGGTACGGTTGCGGGGGCGTGGAATGGTGATTTCAACGCTTTCCGCCACCCGCGCCTGCGGGCCGTTGGTCATCAGCAGGATGCGGTCGGCCAGTAAGATCGCTTCGTCGATGTCGTGGGTGATCATGAAGACTGTCTGCTCCATCTGCCCCCAGATTTTGAGCAGCTCGTCCTGTATGGTCCCGCGTGTGAGGGCGTCCAGCGCGCCAAAGGGCTCATCCAGCAACAACAGCTTGGGGTGATTGGCAAAGGCCCGCGCGATAGACACGCGCTGACGCATACCGCCCGATAACTGGCTTGGTTTGCGGTGGATCACGTCGCCTTCCAGCCCCACCATCGCAAGGAACTCAGTCGCATGGTCTATGACCTTCGCTTTGCTCCAGTCAGGATAACGGGCGGCAACGCCAAAGGTGACGTTCTTGAGCGTCGTAAGCCATGGCAGCAGTGAGTAGTTTTGGAAGACAACACCACGGTCTAGGCTTGGCCCTCGCACCGCTTGCCCATCCATCACCACGACGCCACTGGTCGGTTCTGCCAGCCCTGCAAGGATATTCATGATCGTGGATTTGCCGCAACCGGAATGGCCAAGGATCACCACGAACTCTCCCTTTTCGACGCCGAAACTGGCGTCTTCAAAAACGGTCAGCTCTCCGCCAGCCCCATCGGGGAACCGCTGCGTCAGCTTTTCGATACTTAGATACGGTTTCATGGATCGTCCTTTATTCGGCGTAAGTGACGCGGCGTTGCAAAAGACCAAAGGCCGAGTCCAACAGCATGCCAACCACGCCGATCATGAGAATTGAGAAAATGACGGAGGTTAGATCAAGGTTGTTCCATTCGTTCCATACGTAATAGCCAATGCCTGTGCCGCCCACGAGCATCTCCGCCGCCACAATCACCAGCCAAGCGATCCCGATCGAGATGCGCATGCCCGTCACGATGGTCGGGGCAGCGGCGGGCAGGATCACGGTGAAGGCGGTCTTGATTGCCCCAAGTTCATGGGTGCGAGCCACGTTCACCCAGTCTTCGCGCACACCCGCGACACCAAAGGCAGTGTTGATCAGCATCGGCCAAATTGAACAAATAAAGATCACGAATATCGCAGATGCCTCGCTATCTCCAATGATAAACAAGGCCAATGGCATCCATGCCAACGGCGAGATTGGGCGTAGCACTTGGATAAACGGATTGAACGCTTTGCAGGCAACCTGAGACATGCCGATCAGGAACCCAAACGGGATCGCAACCAAGGCGGCCAGCAAATACCCTGTCAGGACCCGGTAGATCGAATAGCCGATCTGGATGCCGATGCCCTTGTCGTTGGGGCCTGCATCATAAAACGGATCGCTCAGCTGTTCCCACGCTTTGGCCAGCACCTGGCTGGGCGGCGGTACGCCCGCTTTCGCTTCGCCAGCACCTGTCAGGCGTTCATATTCAGTCAGCTCTTCGACGGCCTTCTGCGCCGGAATTGCGGCCTCCCATAACAGGAGACCGACAATCAGCATGAGCACAGACAACAGCGCCGCGCGTTGGTTCAGGGATAGCTGACCCATGCCTTAGCCTTTCCGGATCGCAAAGCTATCGACGTAGGCTTCCGGCGTGGCTGGATCAAAGGTTTTGCCCATAATTGTATGCGACTTGTAGGTGATGTCGGGCGCGTCATAGCCAAGGTCTTCCATGACCTTTTTGCAATCCGCGGCCAGATAGACCTGTTCCGCCACACCGCGATAATCCACGTCACCTTCGATGTATCCCCAGCGCTTCATCTGCGTCAGGATCCAGACCCCCATCGAGTGCCATGGGAAGGGGTCGAAATCGATCCGGTCGGGCACACGTTGTACTTCGCCCAAACCATCCGCATAGGTGCCGGTCAGAACCTGTTCGATCACCGTCACGGGCTGGTTGAGGTAGTTTGTCGGCGCGATCGCCTCCGAGATTTCTTTGCGGTTTTCAGCCGCCGAAGCGTACTGCGTCGCATCAATGATCGCCTTGAGAAGGGCGCCGTATGTGTTGGGCAATTCCGTCGCAAAGGACAGCGGGGCGGCAAAGGCGCAGCATGGATGACCGTCCCAGATTTCCTTGGTCAGGATGTGCAGGAAGCCGATGCCTTCAAACACAGCGCGCTGGTTGAACGGATCAGGCGACAGATAACCATCAAGGTTTCCAGCCCGCAGGTTCGCAACCATCTCTGGCGGCGGTACAACACGGATCTGGATATCAACGTCGGGATCCAGACCAAATTCAGCGACGTAGTAGCGCAGCAGGAAATTGTGCATCGAGTATTCGAACGGCACACCGAACGTGAAGCCCTTCCACTGTTTCGGATCACGCTTATCAAGATGCTCATTCGACAACACAATCGCCTGCCCATTGATGTTCTCGACGGCGGGCATGATATATGGTTCAGCGACTGACCCCGCGCCCAGTGTCATCGCCAAAGGCATCGGGGTCAGCATGTGGGACGCATCATATTCACCGTTCAGCGACTTGTCCCGCGCAACCGCCCAACCTGCGGTTTTGATCACTTGGGCGTTCAGACCGTAGCGTTCATAAAACCCCAGCGGCTGTGCCATGATGATCGGTGTCGCACAGGTGATCGGCACGAACCCAATATTTAGATCGGTTTTCTCAGGTGGTCCAAGATTATCAAGGATAGCCGCTTTCGCCTCGTTCAGCGGAAATACCGAAGCAAGCGCCGCAGCCATTGTCGTCCCGCCCATCACGCCCATGAACGACCGGCGGCCGATGTCGCTTTGACCGAAGACGGAGCGGACAATTGCGCTTTCGACAGCGCGCTCCAACATGCCCTCAGATGTGGACAGATCAATGCTGTCATCCACTTCGGGCACAGTAGCGCTACAGCTATGGCAGCTACAATCTGCGGCATGGCGGAGGTCGGTTTTATCAGAGAACGGGTTCCCCAGTGATTTGATTGGCATTGCGTGCTCCATCGTTGGTTTCCCAAAGCTTGGCAGCACGCATCCGGCAAATGAAGACGTTCGCCGAAATCCCAAGAATTCATTTTCGTGATGAATTTCAGTGCGATAAACGGCCCGATCCAGCAAAATTATTACGATAATTCGTAATTTACGATATTTCGTATTGAACGACGCTGCGTTTTCGATCCGCATGAAGACATGCGTGACATAAACACTTCATTCGATTCCTTCCTCGCGGGTGCGTTTGGGCCGACCGTTCTGATCGATCTGGCCCGTGATCGGATTTTGGCGGCCACGCGCGAGGCGAAAACCCTTTTCGATACCAAAGATTTGGTCGGCGCCAACTTTGCGCCTTTGGTCGCTGACGGGATGGCAGACTTGGTCGTTTTCATCGCAGAAGTGCAGCATAGGGGCACGGCGTGGACGCGCCGGGTGACACTGCGAACGGTCAACGGCGAAGCCTTGGAGGCCGAGGTCACGGGGCGTGCAATCGCCCACGAAGGTCGGCAATTCCTCCTCTTGCACATGCTCGACCTCGCCGGGTTGGAGCAACATGCGGCAGAGGTTGCGGCCGGTAATCTCTACAGTAGCGGCTTGGTAGAATGGCAGCGCGCGCAGCGGTTTTTTTCTGATTTGGAACGGGAAAACCAACTGATCCTCAACGCAGCCGGCGAAGGCATCTATGGCGTCAATGCTGATGGCAAGACAACCTTTGTGAACCGGGCCGCACAAGAGATGCTGGGTTGGACCACCGAAGACTTGTTGGGTCGCGACATTCACACGATGATCCATCACCACCACCTAAACGGCGATCACTACCCGTCCCATGAGTGTCCGATCTATCAATCCTTTCGGTATGAAGAAGTGAACCGGGTCGAAAATGAGGTATTCTGGCGCAAGGATGGTAAACCGATCCGCATCGAATATGTTTCCACCCCGATCTATGACGGCACCCAGCTTGTCGGCGCTGTGGTGATCTTTCGCGACATCACAGAGCGCCTTGAAGACGAACGCAAATTGCGTGAGGCCATGGATGAGGTCGCGGCCCTGCGTGATCAGCTGGAAGAAGAAAACGCCTACCTGCAAGAGGCGATCAACATCGAGCGGGCGCATCACGATATCATCGGACGCTCGGACGCAATTCAAGGCATCATCACGCAGATTGAACTTGTGGGGCCGACCAACACAAGTGTTTTGATCCGCGGCGAAAGCGGCGTTGGCAAGTCGCTTGTCGCCTCTGCCGTGCATGATGAAAGCAGCCGCAAGCGCCGCCCTATGATCCACTTCAAGGCCGGGGCCGTGAGCCCCGAAAAGATCGAAAGCGAGTTGTTTGGTCAGGTCCGTGGTGCCTTTGCTGGGGCCTTGAAAGACCGCCCCGGCAAGCTGGAACTCGCTCATGGCGGGACGCTCTTTATTGATGAAGTTGCGGATATTCCCATCGAAATCCAAGGGCACCTTTTGGATGCTCTGCAGAACCATGAGGTGATCCGACTGGGTGATGATCGTGCTCGCAGCCTTGATCTACGTGTCATTGCCTCGACCAGTCGCGATGTTGACCGTGAACTACAGGCCGGGCGCTTGCGGCAAGACCTGATGCTGCACCTCGGGGTCTTCCCGATCCTATGCCCGCCCTTGCGTGATCGCCCGGAAGACATTCCCATACTCACCGCGCACCTGCTTCGGATCGTGTGCAAACGGCTGGGTCGCAAGGTGCCCGTCGTCACCGAAGGCGCCATGCGCAAGCTCCAACAGTACCACTGGCCCGGCAACGTACGTGAACTGGCCAACGTGATCGAGCGCGGCGCCATCGTTTCTCAGTCTGACAAGCTGCAAGTCGAGATTCAAAGTAACGTCACATCGGGCGCTTTGCCAAAATCCACCTTGCTGACCGAGGCAGAGGTCGAGCAATTTCGAAGGACCAACATCCTTGCTTGTATGAAAGAAGCGGGCGGCCGCGTCTCTGGCGAAAAGGGCGCAGCGGCATTGCTTGGGATCAAGCCTACGACACTTTATTCGAGGTTAAAGAAGTTGGGGCTCAATGAGGATGATTGGTAAGGACCAAGCAAGCCGTTGGCTTTTTCCAGTTGCGCTGTGAATTTTCTGGCCCATCGCGGGTTCAGCGTATCGGGATCAAAGCATTGCCGCCAACTTTACCGCAGCATGAACGCCGTCGATCAATTTGACAGGTATGTCATCACTTTCATCGACAATGTGCACCATACCGGCGCACCCCAAGACAACGCTATTGATGTTATCTTCGCGCATTGCCGTTCGGATTTCTGCTTTCACCTGCCGTGTTGCGCTTTCCCGATCATCTTCTAGGGCATGGACCGGCACACCACTTGCCCTAACGCGTCCAAGGTTCCGGTCCAACCCATAGTTGCTGATATTTGCATTCAGGATCGGGACTGAGACGTCCAAGGTTGTGACGACAGAGAACCGCTGTCCAAAAAGCGATGCCAAGTGGTAGGCCGCTTGGCCAATGCCAATCACCGGGCAGGATGCCAAACTACGCGCAGCGGAAAGACCCGTGTCGTCAAAGCAGCCGATGATGATCGCTTTCGCACCCATCTCATCGGCCTTTTTCACCAGTTCCAACAATGGAGGGATCGCGGCGTCCCCATCCGCTTCGCCTTGAATGGCAGGCGGGCCCTCTGTGGAAGTCCAGCCAAGAACCTGCGCATCCGATAAGGTCTTAAGCGCTATTTCTATCATCGCATCTGTCATCGATGCGGTACTGTTGGGGTTGATGATCACAATCATACGTCACCTTTTCCCGCATCAGACCCTTGCTGTGCGCGGCGACGGTTGGTGATTAATACGACGCAAAGAAAGACCCCGATGATGATGAGTGAGAACACCGTCGTCAGTGTTCCCAACGCATATAGGACGGGGGACGTCACATTCGTTGTCATCCCGTAGATTTCGAGCGGTAGCGTATTGTAGCTGCCCGACGTCAAAAGCGTGCGGGCAAACTCGTCGTAACTGAGCGTGAAGCCAAACAAGGCGACACCGATCAACGATGGCGCGATGATTGGCAGCACCACATGGCGCAAGGTTTGCCATGGCGTCGCGCCCAGATCGCGGGCGGCTTCTTCGTAACTTTTGTCGAAGCGGTTGAAGACGGCGAACATGATAAGCAGGCCGAACGGCAGGGTCCAAGTGAGTTGCGATCCGAACCCCGACGTGGACCAATGGACATCGAGGCCGGATTGCGAAAACAGCAAACCAACCCCAAGTGAGATCAAGATCGACGGGATCACCAATGACGTGATGATCAAGTAAAACAGGATGTTCGACCCCGGAAACTTGCGCCGAAACGCAAGCCCACCCATCACCGACACCACAACAGTGACCACCATGACCATGAGCCCAAGCACAAAGCTGCGCCGGAAACTGCCCCAGATGTCACCGACCGCTTGTTGTTCGAAAAGGTCATAAAACCAATAAAGGGACACGCCCCGCATTGGGAACGTGAGGCCACCGCCCTCGCCCTGGAACGACAGGATGCCGATGGTGATCGTTGGTCCGTAAAGGAACAGGATGAACAGCCCGAAGAAGGCGCTGAGGACGTAGAAAGACCGAGGGCGCGGCTCCATCCTAAAGCTCCTTCCGAATGTCGACGAACCGCAGCAGGATGCCGATTGTGATCAACACGGTAAGCAGCAGCACAATCGCGGTGGCAGAGGCACTGGGATATTGCAGCAAAGCGATATCGTTTGAGATGAGACGCCCGACGTTGGCCGACTGCGATCCGCTCATGAAGCGCACTGTGATGAAATCGCCCATCACAAGCGTGACCACAAAGATCGTGCCGATCATGATGCCGGGCTTGGTTAACGGGATTATCACGTTCCAGAGGATTTGCGCGCCATTGGCCCCGGCGTCACGGGCGGCCTCGATCAGGGACTTGTCGATACGCATCATCGTGTTGAAGATCGGGACGACCATGAACAGCGTGTATAGATGTACGAAAGCAAGGATCACGGCAAAGTCCGAAAACAGCAGCCACTCGATGGGTTCGTCAATAACCCCCCATGACATCAGCGTCGAATTAGCGATCCCGTTGCGACCCAAGAATGGAATCCACGAGATCATGCGGATGATGTTGCTGGTCCAGAAGGGGATCGTGCAAAGCAAGAAAAGTGCGATCTGCCAAGTCAGGGTGCGGATATGGAATGCAAGGTAGTAGGCTACCGTGAACCCAATAACCAACGTGCAAGCCCAGGTGATCAGCGCGTATTTGAAGGTGTTGAAAAACACCGTGTAGGTCACCGGTGATCCAAATAGGAATGCGTAATTGTCGAACTCAAACGCTGGAATGATCGAAAATTCGCTAGCCTGCCAAAAGCTGACGATGACGATCAGGACAATCGGCAGCACCAAGAAAATCAGCAGAACAGCGGCCAATGGCGACACCATAAGCAGGCTGGATATGGCTGGATTGGTGCGCAATTTGTTCATGGGGATTTCTTAATAATGGGGTTGGGTGCGCCACATCGCAGCGCACCCGGTATCGGTCTTAAGCGGCGATAAATTCGTTCCACTTGCGGACCATGTATTGGTTCTCGTCCATGACAGAGTTCCAGCACACGACCGACCCCATCCGGTCAAGGAAAGACCCACCATCGCGGACTTCGCCCGCACCGGCCAGCTTGTCGCCGGTTGGGGACAGGATATCGCCTTCGGCGGCTTTGCCTTCGTACCAGAAGCCCCATTCGTCTTCTGACATGAACGCTTTGGACGTCTCAGGCACCGCAGAGTAATAGCCCTGACGCATCAGGTAACCGCCGACCCAGCCGGACAGATACCAGTTGATGTATTCATAAGCCGCGTCCAACTCGATGCCGGACAGCGCAGCAGAGATACCAAGACCGCCACCCCAAGACCGGTAACCTTCTTCCAGCGGCTGGTAGACGCATGGAATGCCTTGGGATTTGACGGCTGTGATGGCGGGCGACCACATGGACTGGATCACAACTTCGCCCGAGGCCATCAGGTTGACACTTTCATCGAAGGATTTCCAGAAGGCGCGGAACTGGCCATTCTGCTTGGCCTCTGTGAAAATACCAATCGTCAGATCAATCTCTTCGCGGGTCATGTTGCCTTTGTCTGGGTAGGTGTATTCCCCCATGGATTCCACGACCATCGCCATGTCCATGATCCCGATAGAGGAGATATCGAGGATCGATGTTTTGCCTTTAAACTCTGGGTTCAACAGCTCGGACCAGTTGGTGATCGGACGCCCGATCAGGTCAGGGCGAATGCCCAGCGTATCAGCGTTGTAGATCGTGGGGATCAGGGTCATCCAACCGGATTCTTCCTGAACGAAATCCGTGCCGTTTGGACCTGAGGTAAAGCCAACCGTGTGCGGCGCTGTGCCTTGCGCGATTGTGCTTTCAGGTGTTAAAAGACCGCTGCGGAAGGTCCCGGCGATTTTGTCATAATTGTCGATTTTTGTGGTGTCCATGGCTTGCAAGTTGCCAGCTGCCCAAACCTTTTTGCAGATGAAGTATTCGATGTCCGCAATGTCAAAGCTGTTGGGCTGGGTTGCCGCGCGCTGGGTGACGCTGTCGGTATCAAGGGCGGTCATTTCCAGCGTAAAGCCCAGGTCTTCTTTCACCTTCAAGGCTACGTCATTGAGGTTGGACACCCCTGTGCCAAACTGGCGCAGTGTCACATCTTTGATGTTTTGCGCCCACAGCATGGGTGCGCCAAGCGTGCTGGCACCTGCGGCGATGGCCGTTGATGCGGCGCCTTTCAAAAGTGTGCGGCGGCTGAGGCTATTTCGTTGTGTGAATTTGGTCATTTTTATGTCTCCTTGTCGGACAGGTCGCGTGGAATGTGCCGCAGTTCATGCGGTTAGTTTGTGTTGATCAGAGGCATCCCAGTGCAGACCGATCCGGTCGCCGGGGTGATGCGGGTTGGCAAAGAAGGTAGTGTCGGGGATCAGGGCCAGAACGTCCTGGTCGCCGGTGATCCGCGCTGACAGTGTCACATGCGTGCCCTGATATTCGACGGCTGTTACGTTGCCCTCGACGGCGCCTTGTATTGGGTCCGTGACGGAAACCGCATCGGTCCGGATTGCAAAGTAACCGTCAGGCAGGGCGACGACATTATGCCCGCCCATGAACTGCGCGACGAATTGGGTTTGCGGCGCGTTGAATACGTCACGCGCAGGCCCGGCTTGTTCAATCACAGCGTTGTTCATCACAATGATCTCATCCGCCAAAGCCAACGCTTCATCTTGGCCGTGGGTGACGTGGATAAAGCTGATGCCGAGTTCCTTTTGCAGCTTGCGCAGTTCCCCCCGCATGCGAATGCGCAGGAACGGATCAAGGGCCGATAGCGGCTCATCCAGCAGCAAAACCTGTGGGCGGGTGATCAACGCGCGCGCAAGGGCGACGCGCTGCTGTTGTCCACCCGACAATTGATCGGGCAACCGGTCGGCAAGGGCTGTTAGATCGACAAGCGCCAGCATTTCATGCGCTTCCGCGTGACGTATCGCGGTCTCCACGCCCTTCATTTTCAGGCTAAAGGCCACGTTATCCAGAACGCTGAGATGCGGAAACAGCGCATAACTCTGAAACATCATCGCCGTACCGCGCTGCGCAGGCGGCAGATGCGAGATATCGCGACCATCCAGAACGATTGAGCCGTCGCTGACGCTTTCATGGCCCGCAATCATCCGCAGCGTCGAAGATTTTCCACAACCAGACGGCCCTAGCAGACAGGTATAACTGTCGGACTTGAAGCGGTAATTGATGGCGTCAACGGCAACCGTCGCGCCGTAGCGCTTGGTCACTGATACCAATTCTAAATCTTGATTGCTCACGCTCACCCCGTTCGTAGCTGGGACCAGCAGCGCTTTCAGCTTCATCTGACACAATCGTTTTGCGGCTTGCTGATCAGCATTTACTGGCAAAGGCCTGTTTTTTGAGCGTACTAAAGCGGAAACGATCAAGCATTGCGCACAATATTGTATACAATGTTATGGCATGTTGTCGAATATCTGGACTGGGTTGTGTCTCGAATCCCGGTCTGTCATCTCGGCTATCAGGAGACCGTCACAATGCAGACCACCGCGAAACCCATGCCGACCAACGCCACCGCCGACACGATAGCCAGTGCCTTATCGCAAGCCATCCACGAACACCGGTTGGCACCCGGCACCAAGTTGGGCGAAGACGACCTTTCAGACATCTATGGCGTCTCGCGGACCATCGTGCGCACAGCACTCCAATCGCTCGCGCATCAACAAATCATCGAGATTAAGCGCAACCGCGGGGCCTTTGTGGCGCAACCTAGCCTCGCCGAGGCGCATGAGGTCTTTGAGGCCCGCGAATTGCTGGAACCGCGCACAGCCAGAAGTGCCGCGTTGAATGCGACGCCAGACGATGTCGCCCTGCTGAACGATCACATCACGCAAGAACACGCCGCAATGGACACCGGTGATCGTGGGCGGGCACTGTTCCTGTCCGGTCAGTTTCACATCGAAATCGCGCGGATCGCACAACAGAAGACCATCGCAGATATGATCAATGTCCTGATCGCGCGGTCGTCGCTGATCATCGCGCTCTATTGGCGACGTGAAAGCGCTTTATGCGAAAGCCAAGCGCATCATGCCCTGATCAAGGCGATCGGCGACAACGATGGCGCGCGTGCAGAAGAGCTGATGCAAAGCCATCTCGTTGATCTTCACTCCGCACTGAATTTAAACGAGTTGCCGGCGGTGGAACACGATTTGCGCGCCATGCTTCTGGGGGATGGAAAGCGCTGAAGTTAACTGGTGACCTTTGCCCCAATTAAATTTGGTGCAAGAGCGAATACGTATGGTCAACGGCGGAAATGTCAGCCACCCGTGAATACGATCTATATTCGTCGCAGTTCGCATGAATGACCTGTCCTATCGCTGCGCAACGGCGCCAGATTTCTCACTCACGTACATTCCATACGTCGCACGCGGCGCAGCATTGAATATCAACGGCAGCGTTGGCTACTTCACCGCCGAACGCACATGCAGGGTTAACGTGCGTTAGTCCTTTCGGGCAAAGGGCGCAATGGGGCTGATCCATCGTGAAACGGCAACCTCGGCGCGGTCGAACCTCTACATGGATACACCAAGGTGGACAGCACGATGCGGTATCTGGGGGCTGAACGTCAAGACGCATTGAGCATCGCGGAGAATATCGACATTTGAACACAATGCGAACGACTGTATGCAGTTCACCCTTTGAGATCGGTCATTCATTACGGCCGATTACCTGGCCGCACAGGGCCTTTTTTGCCGGTTTTCGCGTCGCGGCGAATGTCGGCGATGCGTCATACATGAACCAGATTACTTTAGGGTTGTCGCCATCGCATCACTTCGTCGTAACCCGAAGAAGATGTCGTAGAAAACCGGCGCCGCAACCAATGTCAGGATTGATGCGAATGCCAAACCACCCATTATTGTAACCGCCATGGAGACAAAAAATGCGTCACCCAATAGCGGGATCATCCCAAGAATAGTCGTTCCCGCAGCCAGCAATACTGGCCGCAGACGGGATGTCGATGCGGCGATGATTGCCTCGCGCAATTCCGATCCCTCACGGCGGACGATATCGATTTCTTCAACCAAAACGATGCCGTTCTTGATCAGCATACCTGACAGGCTAAGCAGTCCCAGAAGGGCCGTGAAAGTAAACGGTAAACCCGTTCCCAGAAGGCCTAATGCTGCACCGTTCACGGACATCGGCACCAACAGCCAGATGATCAACGGTTGCCTGACAGCGTTGAACAACAGCACTGTGATCAGGACCATGATCAGTATGGTGATTGGAAGTTGCGCGCCAAGGCTGGCATTTGCATCTGTCGAAGATTCATATTCGCCGCCCCATTCGAACCGGTAACCAACCGGCAGCGTCATGTTTTCGACCGCTGCGCGGATTTCAGAGTGGACTTGCGCCGCGGTCATGTCTGTGGGGATGCTGGCCCCGACGGTCAATGTTGGCACGCGATCCTTGCGATGGATCAACGTGTTTTGCGTCTCGAACGCGAAACCATCAACGACCTGTTCGAGGGGTACGAGCGTGGTTCCATCCTGCGTCACCAAAACCTGATCCATAATACCCACATCGGAATCCGGCGAGACACGAACCATAATCGGGATGGCGCGGTCACCCTCGCGATAGGTACCTGTCGTTACGCCGTCAGTGGCAAGCAATAATGTCTCGGCCACATCGTCACGTGTGATGCCGGCGGCCTGCCCACGTTCGGTCGCATAGCGGGGACGCAACACCAGTTCCTGCTCACGCCAATCAATCCGGGGGGTCAGGATGTTGGGAGATGCCGCCGTCATGACCTCAATCGCCTGATCTGCCAGACCGCGCAGCACTTTGGGATCTCGCCCCGAAAAGCGTGCTTCAATGGGGCTGCCGCCTCCGGGGCCAAAGACCAGTCGCTCGGTACGAAATTCGCCTTCTGGTAGGTTTTGGGCTGCAAATGTTTCCAAATCCGCCATAAGCGCCGGGATGCGTTCAAGGCTTTCCGTTCGGATGATTAAGTGACCATAGGCGGGGTTTGGTGGCTCCGAGCTGTAGGTTAGCAAGAACCGTGTCGCGCCTTGCCCGACGAATGTCGAGATGGCGACCACGTCTTCATGATCCGCAAGATAGGCTTCCAACACTGCCATCTTGGCGGCGGTCGTCGCTATCGGTGTACCTTGTTGCATGGTGTAATGCGCAAAAAAGAGCGGGGTATTCGAGTTGGGAAAAAACTGTTGTTTCACCATACCAAAGCCAACAAAACAAGCCATCGTGATGCCCGCAAGAGCTGCCACAACCAGCCAACGCACCCGCAATGCCTGACGTAGAATCGCGGCGTAACCTCTGAAAATGGGTCCGCTATATGGATCTGCACCGTCGTCGACGCCTTGCTTAAAGACATAGTGACCCAGCAGGGGCGCTACAGTGATAGCCAGAACCCAGGACAACAAAAGCGAAATGCCGATCACGGCAAACAGCGAGAACATGAACTCACCCGTGGAATCGGGGCTGAGGCCGATTCCGGCAAAAGCCATGATGCCTATAACAGTTGCCCCCAAAAGGGGAATCTGCGTCTTGCCAACCGCCTCGTCTGCCGCTTCGCGCGATGATTTACCCCGCCCCATCGTTATTTGCATGCCTTCCGCCACAACAATTGCATTGTCGACCAACATGCCCATCGCGATGATCAGCGCGCCCAGTGAAATCCGTTCCATTTCAATGGAAAAGATCGCCATGAATAGCACTGTCCCGACAACCGTCAAAAGCAGGGTCGTCCCCACAACGACCGCCGCCCGCACGCCCATGAAGACGCCCAACACCAGCACAACGATACCGACCGACATAGCAAGGTTAACCAAGAACCCCTGAGAGGATTCATCCACGACCTCGTGTTGTTGATAGATCGGATGCAGACCGACACCGACTGGAATTTCAGGTGCGAGCGCTGCAAGATGTGCGTCAACACGGCGGCCCACATCGACAATGTTTTCATCGGCCAGACCCGAAATGCCCATGGTAAAAGCATCCTGTCCATTGAAACGGATGATCTGTGCCGGGTTGTCCTGACGTCCCCTGCTGACGTCGGCAATATCAGCTAAGTTCAGCAGATCACCACCAATCCCAATTGTAAGCGCCGCAATTTCACTGACGGTGTCGGATCCTTCGGCTGACTGGATTTGTGTCCGCGTATCGCTGTCGTCCACCGTTCCGGCCTGTGCGACAGAATTTGACGTTGCAAGTGCGTCACCGATTACCTGAGGATTGATCCCCAGCTGTGCCGTCAGCGCAAGGTCGGGTTCTACAAATATGGCCTCTACCGGCAGGCCCGCGATATCAACATCTGCAACACCGTCGAGTGTCAGGATCTCGCGCCGCAAGAAGGTCGCTAGCTGATGTCGTTCAGCATCAGTGAACCCTTCGGAGGTGACCGCGAAAAAGATACCATATACGTCACCGAACCCGTCATCGACCAGTGGACTTCCCACTCCGGTCGGCAGATCGCTTTGCACGTTTTGCAAACGCTCGCGCAACTCGGTCCATATTGCAGGCAAGGCGTCGCCATTCATCCTATCGTCTACAATAACGTCAATTCGCGACACACCCGGTCGGTTTATCGAATTGATTTCGCTCACTTCAGCCATTCGCTGAATCGCAGCCTCCAGCGGCTCGGACACTTCGGTTGCCACCTGTTGGGCAGACGCGCCGGGGTATTGCGTGATGACAACCGCCTGCTTGATCGTGAAAGCTGGGTCTTCCAGTCGCCCCAGCGTGCCAAAGCCCCAAATGCCACCGAACAGGCAGATCAGCATGATGATCCACGTCAAGATTGGCTTGTCGATAGATGCGCGTGCGATGTTCATCGGATGGTCCCCTGATCAGTTCGCATAGCCGGAAAAGCGCCGAACTGTGTCGCCGTCTTCCACCATCTGGGCGCCAATCCTGACAATCTCTGTTCCGGCTTCAAGGCCGGATACGATACCGAACTGCCCGTCACGGGTTGCGATGACGTCAACTGGGATTTCCTCTAACGTACCAGTGTTATCGGCGCCCGGCACAAACCGCATCACGCTGGTCGATCCGTCATTGTCGATCCGCAGTGCGGTGGCTGGCACGACAAGGCGTTCCACACCTTGGTCCAGCGTTGCCAGCACGGTCACCGAACTGCCTGGCAGTATCGTCACCCCTTCAGGTCGATCCATGCCAAGGGTCAAACGAAAGGTTTGCCCGATCGATGATGCCTCTGCGTTGAATTCACGTATTTCAAGCGGATAGGTTTCTTCGCCAGTGGGAAACCGCGCCAGAAGTGTCACAGCGGCGTTTTGGCCTGCACGCTGAAACAGCACTTCTGGTACATCAATTTCGATCCGCAACTCCGACATATCATGCAACCGAACGACCGAGCTGCCCGCCGACGCAGTCGTGAAATTCGCAACATTACGGCTGGCAACAAGCGCGTCAAAAGGTGCAATAAGCGTCGCTTTCTCAAGAGAATACTCAGCATTGCGAAGTTCAACACGGGCTAAAGCCAGCTGCGTCTCCGCTTCTTCGCGCGATACCTCGGAAGCGGCTGTACTAAGGGTATTTAAGCGGGTCAGTTGACGATCTGCCTGGTCAACTTGTAACTGCGCCTGTCGCTGCTGAAGCTCGAATGGCTCAAGATCCAGTTTTGCAATCAATGCGCCCTGCGTCATTTCCTGTCCTTCTTGAACCGGAAATTCAACGATCTGACCCGAGACCTGAAAAGCGAGATCCACAGTTTGCCGCGCAACAACCTGACCAAAAAACTGCCGGGTGATCCCGTCGGTATCCGCGCCCACGACCATAAGCTTGGCGGGCCGCACGATGGTCTCCTGTGCCACCAGCGGGCCTGCGGTTGGCGTTATCAGAAGGGCCGATAAAAGCAATGTGCGAATGCGGATCATACTATTTCTCTCGGTTTCTTTGATTTCTAATTATTTGGTGGAGTAATTGCGCGCCACTCGATAGGGGCATTGGCCCACAAGAGACGGCTAACACAAATATTTTTCCTACACGACGATAAGACCATCACAGGCGTGTTAGCCGGCTAATAATCGCTAATAACGCTAAATTTTTGCCATTCACGGATGCAGTTTGTAGCGTTTCAAACAGTCAAGTTTTCAGACGATATCGATTGCTGAGGTGAACGTTTCGGTCGAGCCATTTTCATGATCTTGGGCGAAGCTTAACCTAACAGATCGTGATGATGTCCGGTGTCCCGAGAAGCTGGTTAATGTGGCCGAAGTGGCCGCAATTCAGTTTGGCAACGCTTTAGCGGCCCAAATCCGTCGTCTCCTTAATCGCTACGCGGGGACACATCGTCATTGGGGCAAAGTTTTAGCAGGCCACAGAAGGTCCCAGGCTCAGGATAAGTCAAGGTTGGCGTTACGGGTATCGTTTGGGCTGAAGCTTGAGTGAAAGTGGCAAAAATTACCAATATGGTGATAATGAGGGCGCGCATCGAGCATCTCCGTTTTGATGAACTGATACCCGATCGCTATTCAGCCCGACGCTTACATGCGTGTCGAAGTTGAAAATCAGCGCAGGTTTGCAGAAAACGACGACGATTTGTCAGAATCGGCGAATACGCCGGGCTGTGCTAGTTGGCGATATTCACTCGGGCTTTGCCCGATCTCAGCGCGGAAGGTCCGGTTGAACGGCCCTATTGACGCAAAGCCAACATCGTAAGCGATTTCCAAAACCGTTACGCTCATTTTATCTGGATCGGTCAAAGCCGCACATGCCGCCTTGATTCGTGCGTGATTGATGAAGTTTGAAAAGTTGCGATAGCCCAAACCCTGGTTGATTGCGCGCCGCAAACGATGTTCCGGTACTGCGAGTTTTGTTGCGAGAGCACCGATGGTTAGCCTTTCTTCGCGCCAAATGCCTGCAGCCATGACATCGCGAATGCGTGCGATGAGAACAGGGTCTGCAACCTCATCATGGGTCGGCAAGAGAGGATAGGAAGCGAGGGATGCATCATTTGGCCAGCGGTCTGCATCAGGGCGCAAAAGCCAAACTGCAAACGCAAGGATCACCGCAAGGGCACTGGCGGATTGTACAAGAGCGAGCAGCACCGTGTCCTGTTGCAACACACCGGTCGCTTGCCCCACCGTCAGAAACAATCCAAGGCCAGCGACAGCCACCGCGAAGCCAGGACGCGCACGGCAACGCCATTCCACCAGATCGTCCCGATTGGACCACAGCGCAAGCATGAATAGGCTTGCATAGAGGGCTGTGGCCATCGGTAACGAATAAGAGGACGAGTAGGGAAACGCCAAGCGGCCATAAAGCGCAAAAGATGTGGCGACTGATGCAGTTATCCATGGCCAACGTCGACCCGGAGCATCAATAAAGACGCTCACAATCAGCCATGTGATCGCCGCTGGCGTGAAGCTGGAGAGAAGCGTGAGGCTTGCCTCCAGTCCTGAGTTCAATTCGAGCGGCAGCGCCATCAATATGATCAAGTAAGCAGATTTTGAAATGGCGAGTGCCAGAACCGACAAACGCCCCACCCAGCCGATAGGCGCGTGCCAGAGCAACGCAGCCAACAACATCAACAGTGTTACAGCGCCGCTACGCAGTGCAAAGTCGAGGTAGATCATGGATGGATCTCTCATTCTTCAGTATAGGATTAAGGCGGTAGTATGATGAGGAACGGGTTGTGCGGATTGGTTTCTCAAATCTAGTCACGAACTCTGAATATCGATCCAATGTGACATTATCAGACTGAAGGCCGGTCTGGATTGTTGGGCCTGCCCAAACCTGTTCAGAAGCATCAAACGTCATTTGAATGCGCTGATTCCAGTGCCGCGCAGGGCGCGATAGGCGGCGTATGCTTTCATAAACAACACAACTGGCGCAGGTTCAAAATCGATGATCGCCTCGCGGAAGCACCGCCGTTTGCGTGCGGATTGATACCATTCGGCAACTTTCGGGAACCCGGCCAGCGGGTATTTCATTGCCAGCGCGCGGTGCACGTTCGGCAGCCAAGATATATCTGCGAGGCCGAAATCCGCACCCTTGAGAAACGGGCTCTGGCTCAGCAGATCTTCAAGGTGGTCGAACGCGGCTTTAACGGCTGTGGTCGCAGCAGTGATCTGCGCAAACGAAAACCCGTCGCGCGATGCAAAATCGCGGATAAACCGTTCGCGCGCAGTGTCCTTTATCGGAGCCTGCTTGGCCTGTACCTTTGCCGCGTTCCGTTTCGCCACAGGTTTGAGCAGAAATTCATATGTTAGCAGTTTCAGACTGCTTTGCAGGTCTGCGGACCTTGCCAAAAGGTCCTGTGTGATGGCGCGTCGCTCGGCGTCGTCGGGCCAAAACAGCGGGTCATCAAACATGTCTTCCACATAAGCAACGATATCATTGGATTCGATGTAGGTGCGGCCATCATGCACTAGCACCGGGACAACGGCTTTGGGGTTCAGCGCACGAAATTCGGGCGTCAGGTTTTCGTGCTTTTGCAGATCAATCGGGTGGCTTTCGTAGGCCACGCCCTTCACACACAGCGCCAGCCGCACGCGCTGCGAACAATTTGACATGTCATTGTGAAACAGATGCACGCCCCGAAGCTGGCGGATATCGTCGCGTTTGGTCTCTATCTCGGCCACGATCTGATCCTCTATGCTGTTTTTATTGCCATTTCTTTGGCGTAAAGATCGGGCAAGAAGTCGCTCAGGTTGCCCATTTCTTCGATCGCGTGTGTCATCAGGTTGACCGCGACGGCTTCACGAACCAACACGCGCCGCGCAAGCCACGTGTTACCCAGAACGCCTTTGAGTTTGTCCACAAGCCCGGTCCCGCCTCGGTTGGCCACATGGCCCATCCAGAACACGGATCGCATTTCCGCGCCAAATTCGGTGTCGCGGACGAAGTGACACATGGTCGTAACGTCGATGGGTTCTTCCAGCATCCCAACGCGCGCACCGACGATGAAATGGTGTCCACGAATATCGAGCGGCCCTAAAAGCTCGGATGCGTCAACGAAACTGATGCGCAACTTGCTGAGGTCAATGCCGATATATTCGTGGACCAGATGGGCCGCGCCGACAATTTCGCCGGGCGTCTTATTTTCCCAATCCATCCAGACATGGGCTTGGGAGTGCCACTGCTTGTAGTGATCTGTCGTTTGCATGTAATCGGTAAACCACCAGCGAACCATCTCGGGCGTGACTCCGGGCATTCGAGTCAATGCGCGGACGCGGTAGACGCCATTTGGTTGCCGCTTCACGCCAGTTTCAAACTTTGAATACCCTTCAGTCAGAAGGCCCGACGTATCGCGATACTGCGCAAATGGGTTCCAGCCAAAAATTGCGAAAATCATAGCGGCGGCGGCCACCCCTATAATAACCAAACCATCCATCCCAACCTCCACATGCCAGGCTATGGTTGACATATTCTACGATCATAGAATACGTCAACCTATATTCATCAACCGTAGAAATGCGAAGAATATGATATCTCGGAGAGGAGACTAGGATGAAAAAAGGATTGAGCGCACTTGTCGTGCTGTTCGTATTGGCGGTCACAGGTTTTTTCCTGTTCAAAGCCAACACGGATCGGATTCTAGCTTGGCAAGTCCAACGACAGGTCAAGGCAGCTCTTGAGGCCCAAAAAATTCAAGACGATACATTCGAGTTGATTTTTTGCGGAACTGGATCCCCCAATTACCAGAAAGATCGCGGTCAGGCTTGCCTTGGGATTATTGCAGGCGGCAAACTCTTTGTTTTCGATACCGGGCAGGGTGCATCGCAAGGTTTACAGGCAGCCAGTGCCCCTATGACGGAAATCGCGGCGGTCTTTATCACCCACCTGCACTCTGATCACATTTCCGGCCTGGGCGATGTATTGCACAATAGCTGGCTTTACGGGCGGAAAACGGAGGTCGTGACCTACGGCCCGCCCGGCACCGCACGTGCCCATCAAGGGATGGAGCTGTCCTTCGCGTCCGACCTCGAAGAACGGCTCGAAATTTTAGAAGGCGAATACGCGAATAGCAGTGCCGCTATGGGCACAGTTGAAGAAATCGAAGTGCGCGGGGCTGAGTTGGTTAAGGTCTATGACGAGGGCGGCGTCATAATCAGCGCGTTCGCGGTGGATCACCCAGGTTGGAGCCATGCATACGGATACAAGATCGAATATGATGGCAATTCAGTCGTGTTCAGTGGCGACACGCGGTATGCTGAAAACACCATCCGTCACGCACAAGGGGTTGATGTCCTCATCCACGAGGCATTGAACGTTGAAATGATGCAAACAATCGCCCGCGTATTGACCGAGCAAGGCAGCGACCTGATTGATCCCGACCGGATGCAGACGATCACCGACACACACACCGCGACGGATGATCTTGCGCGGCTAGCAACCGAAGCGGCAGCCGGCAAACTCGTCTTGACCCACCTTATCCCATCGATCCCGGCGAATATCGTGACCGAAAACCTGTTTGTCGAGGGAATGTCCGGTCTTTACGATGGTGAAATTATTGTAGCCCGCGATGGTATGCGGATGTTGGTTGGTGAGTGACGGCGAGTGGCTGTTATGCGATAAAGCGCTTGATGACTGTCAGTGCACCGAAATCCAATCGCAGACCCGGTCGGCCAACTTCGTCTGTTGCCGGGTCTATACGCGAAGACTTATTAAACGCCGCGATTGATTTATTCTCGCGGCGCGGGTTTGACGGTGTTTCCTTGCGTCAAATAGCCGACGCGGTGGGCGCCGACATCGCGTTAACGCGGTATTACTTCGGGTCGAAGGAAGACACCTGGAAAGCAGCCGTGGACCAATTAGGGGTAAACTTCGCACTTGAGCTTCAGAAAACCGCCAATGGCACATATTCTTCCAAGACAGAGATGATGAAGGCGGTCATTCGGTGGTTTGTCTCGGTGTCTGCCCGTTGGCCGCAGCTGAGCAAGATCATTGCCTTCGAGGGAAGCGACAGGGGCGTCCGGGGCGAATATATTGCTGCGCGTCTTGTCGCGCCATTCTACGCTTTCATGGATACACTCATAACGGATGCGAAATCCGAAGGCACGATTGTTGACGTGTCACCGCGGACGATTTTCTTCATGATTACGCATGGCGGTTCCTTTCCGATGGCGCTGCCCGTTTTGACAAACAGGTTTCCCGGCGGGGACATCAGCGAAGTCGAGAACCTGAATGCTCATGCAGAAGCGATTATCAAGCTGATCTTCAAAGACTCACCACCAAGCTGATGCGCCGTCTTTTAAAATGATGTTTGCAATACGGGTGATCACTGGATGCGCGAGAACGAAACGTTCCATCACGTGTCAGTGCGCCTGCCTTTGATCATGTGTGACCCAATATCAGAGGCCGACGCGACTAATTATGTATTCAGCCAATTTGGCATCTCACTATGCTAACAAATCGTCTAAAATGTCGACCTTTGGAACGGACCGCAGCAAAAGGTCAGTTTGGAACATCCCCAGATCAACGCGTTTGAATGGCCGGTTCGGTGAAATGTGCTGCATTGCCGAATGAGCCACGCAGCAAAAGTCGCACGTGCATCAGCCCGGTTTGTCCGCATCCTACCAGTTGTTGCGCCGCGCAGCGAACGGCAGCAGCTTCTAGACCTATCTTCGTGCAGATCGCGGCGAAATCACCGAAAGAGCCCGAAGTAACGGATGCTGCAATATGCACGAATGGTAGCTATCGTTGCTTAAGCCGATGGCTGAGTTCTTGAAGGAAGGCATCGATGCGCTTTTGGTCAGGTCGATAGTAGACCCAGTTCTTGATCTTCTTCGACGTCACAAATCCAGCTTGCGCCAGCCTCTGCATATGAGACGTGACGGTAGGTTGCGACAGTCCAGCCTTCTCGGTAATGACGCCGACACAGACACCATCCTCGACGAGGTCTGCGTTGTTCTGGGCATCTGAAAAATGATCCCTTGGTGCCATCAACCATTCAAGAAATTGCAACCGATAGGGGCTCGAAAGCGCCTTGATTTGTCCCGTGATATCGGCGGCGGGGCTGTCAGCATTCGGATCGGTCATTGTGAAATCATCCATCTTATTGACATTCTATATTGGATAGTTTCTATATAGATAATCATCTATCTAGATTAGGTCAGTAGAATGGCATTGGCAACCCACGCTCAAGCAAAACATCGAAGATGGGCCAGCGTAACCGTGGCCATCGTGTTCACAGCTTACATGGCAGTGGTTTTCGGGCTCGGCCTCTACCTGTTTTCCCTGCTCGCTAGCGAGATGAGGCAGACGCTCGGGTTTGCCACCAACACTATTGGCGCGGTGACCGCCGCCGCTCAGATTGCGTTCTTGATCGCGGCCATTCTTTGCCCTCGCCTGACGAAGTATTTTGGCGAGGGGCCCGTGATGATCTCAGCCGTTATCGTTTCGGGCGGTGTTCTGTCGGCGGTATCTGCTGTCGGTTCAGCGACATCCATGTCGATCTTCGTTGGGTCGCTCGGGGCCTGTGCGGCGTTCATGGTAATCCCGACCGTGGGTGTCATCACCCGCACTGTCGATTTCAGGTATCGGTCCCGCGTCAACGGTCTGGTGTCGAGTGGCACCGCCTACGGACAGTTGGCAGCAGGGTCCATCGCACCTTGGCTTGTGCTGAATGCAGGCTGGCGCTCCGTCTGGCTGGTCCTTGGCATTGCATCGGTGAGTGTTGGCGTCGCCGGATTTGTAGCACTGAAAACCCTCGCGCCTGAAACCTTTTCCAGAAAGATCAATGCCGATCAGCAAAAGTTGCAACGGGACAGGTCAGCGGTACCGCTTTTTACGCGAACCAACTGTCTTGTGTGGGGATTGTTTGCGACCTGCGGCATCGCGTGTGGGCCGTGGCAGAACTACCTGTCGTCGTTCCTGAGTGACGAAAGCGGGTTTTCGATAAGTCTGATTGGTCGACTCTGGTCAATCATCGGCTTCGTTGGGCTATTCAGCGGGTTTGCCGTTGGGATGGTGGCAGACAGGTTTGGGATCAAGCGGACTCTTGGGAGCAGCTTTGCACTGCTGAGTGGATCGGCAATTCTGGTCGCAATACATAATGACGTCGCTCTGTTGTATGTGGCAGCTTTGTGCTTTGGGTCATCATATTTCGCGGTCTATGGGCTTATTCCGGCATATATCTCCAAGACTGTGGCGGATGAACAGGCAACATCTGTCTTCGCAGGAGCGAACATCTGTCTTGGCCTCGGGACCGCGTTGGCAAATCTGAGCAGCGGGTACATTCCAGCGCTAAGCGGATCGCTACAACACGTATATATCTGCGTCGCGGTTGTTGCTGGTTGTGCGACGCTACTTGTCACTGCGTTACCCAGCGAAAGCTCCGGAATATCCGCACCGTGACATGTCACATAGCCATTTAGCGGACATTGGCGCAGCCGCAGCGAATTCGCACTTCGTCCGCAGGTGAGACATACGAGCTGGCGCATGGAATGGCTGAGTTAGGTCAGATATGCTTGACGCTTGCGTCAGTATAGCGTGACGTGGCTCATTGATCTGACTCGGAGAATTCGGTGCATCGGGTCAAAGATGCGCGACGTTCCACAGATAGGGGCAGACATCAGAATTCCATCCGGCAACATCGTTGCCAAGCAGGGGTATACTGAAAGGAGGCATGACAAAAGTATCCAAGACGAAGCCAAGAGGCATGTCATCTTCCGCATAGCCACCCTTCAGTGGGCGCATCATCTGATGTAAAAGGTGCATCCAAAAGGGGAAAAAAGGCCGGTTAATCCCCGTGTCGCAACAGGCGTTGCTTTTGACGGCCCCAGTCGCGTTTGGCTTCGGTTTCGCGTTTGTCGTGGTTTTTCTTACCTTTGGCCGTCGCAATCTTCAGCTTCACTAAGCCACGATCATTAAAATACATCACCAGTGGCACCAATGTCATGCCTTCGCGCTTGGTGGCGTTCCATAGCCGCGCCAATTCACGCCTGCTGACCAACAGCTTGCGCTTTCGTCGCTCTTCATGGGTGAACATGGCGCGGTCGTAGGGCGCGATATAGGCGTTGGTCAGCCATAGTTCGCCATCATCGACGCTGGCATAGCTGTCAGCAATGTTCGATTGTCCGGTACGCAGGGACTTGACCTCGGACCCGGTCAGGATAATGCCAACTTCGAGATCATCCTCGATGGCATAGTCGTAGCGGGCACGCCGGTTCTCGGCGATGACTTTGTAGTTTTTGTTTTCGGGTTTCTTGGCCATAGTTGGGATCAGATAGGCGATGGGGCGCTGTGGCACAAGGTGTGCCGCAACCGGCCCGCATCAGGAGAAGAGAGATGTTCGTTCAGATCGCCCTTGGCACCGTGTTGATGCTGTTTTCGATTATGATCGCCGGGATCAGCTTTTGGCTGATGGAAACATGGTTGATGAAATATCGCCCATGGCTGACCCGGACCCCCCATCGCCCCAAGCTGATCTTGGTGCTATGCATCGCCGCCGTCTGGATCATGGCGCAGATGACGGCAGGTGTTTGGGCCTGGGCGCTGGCGATGATGGCGCTTGGTGTGTTTGATACGCTTGAACTGTCGGTTTATTTCTCGCTCGTGGCCTTTACCACGCTGGGATTTGGTGACGTGTTGTTGCCGACAGAGTGGCGCCTGTTGGGTGGCATGGCGGCGGCGAATGGATTGTTGAATATCGGCCTTGTTACGGCATTGCTGGTCGAGGCGTTGCGGCAGGTCCGCTTGCAGCAGCTTCGGATGACGGAAGCAGACAGTTGAGCGTTCCTGTCCTATCAAACGCTGTCGCGCGCCGTATTTTTCTGGAAAAACACGGTCTGGCTTTGCGCCCCTCTGGCCCCGGCAAAGGGGCTGACCTGAAAGCCGTGATTGACGATCTGGGGTTTGTGCAACTTGACAGCGTCAATACCTTCGCCCGCGCCCATGATCTGATCCTGTGGTCCCGTCGTCAGCAATACCGGCCCAAGGCGTTGCAGCATCTGCTGCATCGCGACCGGCAGGTGTTTGAGCATTGGACCCATGATGCAGCCACCATTCCTATGGAAAGCTTCGCCCATTGGCGTTTGCGCTTTGCCCGCGATGCCGTGCGCATGGAACAGCGGTGGACCGAATGGCGGCGGGGTGATTTCGTGGCCAAGATTGACGATGTGTTGCGTCAGATTTCGGATCATGGTTGTTGCACCTCGGGGCAGGTCGGCACGAATGAAAGCCGCGGGTCAGGTGGCTGGTGGGATTGGCACCCTTCCAAGACTGCTTTGGAATATCTGTGGCGCTCTGGTCAGGTGTCTGTTGTACGCAGGGATGGGTTCACCAAGGTCTATGATCTGACCGAGAGGGTCATTCCGGCAGAGCATTTGAACCGCCGCCATCACACAGAAGAGACAATTGAATGGTGCTGCGCCGGTGCATTGGACCGTTTGGGCTTTGCGACCAGTGGCGAATTGGCGGCATTTTGGGATCATGTCACGCCCGCCGAGGCGAAGGCATGGTGCGCTGCCGCCTTGGCCGACCAGCGGATTATCGCAGTGGATATTGCCGGTGTGGATGGCAAGCTGCGCCGGTCCTTTGCGTGGCCTGATCTGATGGATGCGACGATTGCGGCACCCGTGCCGCGCCTGCGTATCCTGTCGCCCTTTGATCCGGCGTTGCGGGATCGCAAGCGAGCAGAGCGCTTGTTCGGTTTCTATTACCGGATCGAGATTTTCGTCCCAGCGCCCAAGCGGCAATATGGGTACTATGTTTTCCCCGTCATAGAGGGCGACCGCATGATCGGCCGCATCGATATGAAACGCGAAGATGGCGTCTTGGTCGTGCGTGCGTTTTGGCCGGAAGCGGGCGTGCGGATGGGAACGGGCCGCCTTGCCGCGTTGCACAAAGAGCTGATGCGCGCGGCGCAGTTTGGTGGGTGCGGTGATATGCGTTTTGCCGAAGGATGGATACAGGCCGCGAAATAGTACTTGAACAATGTTCACAAATGACCTATCCAGACGGAAATGACCGTCAGGAGACCGCATGTACTACGTCGCTCAAACAGATCAGCTGATTGCCGATGGGGTCATCAACCCAGCGCAAGCGGATGAAATCCAAAGCCGCGCTCGCGCTGCGATGATCGCGCTTTGCGTCAATTCGCTGTTAATTGCGGGTATTTTAGCCGCCACCCTTGGTTTGGTTTTTTATCTGGCTAGCGCGCTGAGTGTGGCTGTCTGCGGCAGTTTGTTTCTGGGCGCAGGCCTTTTGATCTTGCGCTATGGTGATGCGCTTTACCGTATGTTTGGCAATGCCAGTGCGCTGATCGGTGCGGGAATGTTGATTTCGGGCACGGGCTTTGAATTGGCCGATAAAGTGCCGGACATCGCAGGGATCGCCATGGCGATAGTCGGGGCGGTGCTTGCGGTGCTTTTCTTATGGCGTTTTCGGGCGGGGTTTGCGCAGTTGCGCTTTGCTTATGGGGCGGTTTTGGTGATGGCTGTCGCCTTGCATCTGACGGGCATCTATCACGCCGCATATGAGGTTGATCTTGCGGGTTGGCCGATGCCGCTCATTCACCTCTATGTTTTTGCGGTGGTTGCAGTGTTGGGTCTGACGCTTGATCTGCGCATTGTGACCGCCTTTGCCATCGTGCCTTTTGCGCAGATGCTGGACACGGGCACATATTATTTCACTGCCGCCTATGTGTTCTATTCCCCTGAATCAACATTGAGCATCCTGCAGATGTCGGTACTGATCGGAGCCTGCCTTTGGTTGGCAGGGCGTGGTCATGCAGCTTTGGCCCGGCAGGCCGGTGTCCTGATGATCATGGCGTTTGTCGTGGCCAACCTGTGTTTTCTGGTGGGGAGCATTTGGGGTGATGACGTGGGCAGCCATATGTTTGGCCCCCAGCGTGCTGATTTTGACGATTGGCGCGCCTATCGGGAGGTGGCACAGGCCTATCGCGAGACATTGCCGCATATCAGTGAAGGGGCTTATTCTATCGTCTGGGCGTTGCTTTTGGGCGGGCTGATTATTTGGGCCGCGATGTCGAACCGGCGGGGGATGTTCAATGCGGCAATGACCTTTGCTGGCATTCACGCCTATACGCAGATGTTTGAAAGCTTTTCCGACGAACCCTTGGCCTATGTGATCGGTGGTTTGGCCGCGATCCCGTTGGCCTTTGGGTTGTGGCGGTTGAACAACGCGTGGTTCAAACCACTGACACCGGCCAGTACGCAATAGGGCTGTGGGAGGTAAGGTGGGTTTAAACCCACCTTACGCTTCAGTTCAGTAGCCCTGCGTGTATCATCGCTGAACGTACTTTCTCTTTGGTCGAATCAGTCAGACCAGTCAGAGGCGAGCGTACCTCTTCACTGCACATGCCCAGCAAAGACATACCATATTTTGCACCCACCAGACCTGGCTCTGTGAACACGGCCTCATGCAGTGGCATCAGCCGGTCCAATTGGGTGAGCGCTTTGGCATAATCACCCGCAAGGGTGCTTTCCTGAAACTCTGCAAGCAGCGCAGGTGCGATATTGGCCGTGACCGAAATACACCCTTGCCCACCATGTGCATTATAGCCCAAAGCGGTCGCGTCTTCACCCGACAGCTGGATGAAGTCAGGACCGCAGCGCATCCTCTGTGCTGGCACACGTGACAGATCGGCGGTGGCATCCTTCACACCGATAATCATCTCGTGCTTGGCGAGTTCCGCCATTGTGTCCGGCGTCATATCGATGACCGACCGTGGCGGGATGTTGTAGATAATGATCGGCAAACCACAGTCCGCCGCAGCCATGAAATGCGCGATCAACCCGCGTTGTGTCGGCTTATTATAGTAAGGTGTCACCACAAGGGCTGCATCCGCGCCGGCCTTTTTGGCTGCCTGCACCAGCCGCACCGTTTCGGCTGTGTTATTGGACCCGGCCCCGGCAATCACCGGGATACGCCCTGCCGCCTCGTTCACCACTGTTTCAACAACCAGATCATGCTCGGCATGGGTTAGCGTGGGGCTTTCACCGGTTGTCCCCACTGGCACCAGCCCGTGGCTACCTTGGTCCACATGCCAGTTGACGAGTTTTTTCAGCGCGTGCACATCAACCTGGCCGTTCGCAAACGGCGTGACGAGGGCGGGGAGTGATCCCTTAAACATGGCACGCTTCCTTGTTGTTGATGGCCCGTGACCGGGCGCAGTAAAATCGCGCGGACACTAGGCGCAGACGGCCCGCGCGACAAGCCCTTCGTTTGGGCAATATGGCCGGGTATTGCCACGAATTGCCGTGTTTGTGAGTTGTCATTGTGGCCGTACAGGTTACCTTATTCGCGCAAAGGGGCATGCAGTGAACCTCAGATCGCTTTTTATTTCGATACTGGCCTATGTCACGGCGCTTCCCGCCATGGCCCAGTCGGTTGATCCCAAAAGCGTTGCTGCAATCGATGCAGCCCAATCTGATTGGGCCGTTGCCGCCATGATCGCCCAGGATGTGGGCCCGGTGACCTCCGATGTGGTCATGTGGTTGCGGTTGCGTGACGGCGATGCGGATTTTGCAGACTATCAGGATTTTCTGACCCGCCGCGCCGATTGGCCGGGCCTTGACGATTTGCGCGCTGAGGCGGAGGTGATGTTCGACGATGGTTTGTCCCCTGAGGAGGTCATTGCATGGTTTGGTGATCACGGGCCGCAGACTGGCGCGGGCGCCATCCGGCTTGCGCGCGCCCATTTGGCCTTAGAGCAGACTGAGGCTGCGCGCGACACGCTGCGCGATATCTGGATCGATGGCCGCCTTACAGCCGATGAGCAGACAGCCATGACTGCCGCTTTTGGCGAAATCCTTGCGCCATTTCACCCGGCCCGCGTTGATGCCCTTCTTTGGCGGTCACGCTCGGATGAGGCGGAACGCATGGTGCCGCTGCTGTCACCTGATCAGCAAGCTTTGACCATGGCGCGCATTGGATACAACCGGCGGGTGGGCAACCTGCCAACCTTGATGGAGGCTGTCCCGGCTGCGCTGCGTCAGGACCCCGGTTTGGCTTATGCCCGCTATGCGTGGCTGGCCCGGCGGGGCGAAAACACCGACGCGGTCAAGATGCTTCTTGACCGGTCAACCAGCGCTGCTGCTTTGGGTGAGCCATTTCGCTGGTCAGGATGGCGCCGCATTCTGGCGCGGTGGGAAATGCGTGAAGGGCGGGCAGAGCAGGCCTACGTTTTGGCCTCGCGCCATTATCTGACCGATGGTGCGTCCTATGCGGATTTGGAATGGCTTTCGGGATACCTTTCGCTGATCTATCTGGGTGATCCGACGCAGGCGCTGGGGCATTTTGAGAACGCATTGCGTGCATCCAGCAGCCCGATTTCGGTGGGCCGTATGCAATATTGGATTGGTCGTACGCATGAGGTGAAGGGCAATGCCGATCTGGCGGTAGATGCCTATAGCCTTGGTGCGGCGCACCAGACCAGTTTTTATGGTCTGCTCGCGTCCGAAAAGGTGGGTCGCCCGCTGGACCCGGTACTGGCGGGTACGCAGGTTGACTGGGACGCATCACCTGTCTTTGACAAAGATATTGTGCAAGCAGCTTTGATCCTGCTCGCCGCAGGTGAACGCGGGGCGGCCTTTACGTTTTTTGCCGAACTCGGCCGTACGCTTGATGCGACAGAGCTCGCACAGCTTGGTGCCTATCTGACCGATATTGATGAGCAGCGGTATACGGTTCTGCTGGGTAAAGCTGCGGTCACGCGGGGCATTGTGATCCCGGCGATTTACTTTCCTATCCATGATCTGGCGGCGATGGATTTGCCTGCCGCGCCCGCGCTGTCACTTTCAATCGCACGTCGTGAGAGTGAGTTTAACGCTGGCATTGGCAGCCCTGCGGGTGCCTTGGGCCTGATGCAGATCATGCCTGCGACCGCACGCGAGGTATCGGGCAATCTGGGCCTGCCCTATGCCCGTGGTCGTTTGACAAATGACTGGCGATATAATGCGACGCTTGGCGCGACCTATCTGGCCTATCTGGAAGAAGAATTCGGCCCCAGCCCCGTCATGATTGCGGCTGGTTACAACGCGGGGCCAAGCCGTCCATTGCGTTGGATGGATGATCGTGGTGATCCCCGGTTGCTGGAAATGGATGTCGTCGACTGGATTGAGCATATCCCGTTTCGCGAAACCCGGAACTATGTGATGCGCGTGACCGAAAGCATTCCCGTTTACGAGGCACGTTTGACCGGGCAAACTGGACCAGTGCGTTTTACCGAACTGCTGATTGGCGAAAAGCCGTTGCTGCGCCCGCGGGCGCGTCCGACTCCGGCATCTGAGGCCGCGGCTTACGCTGTGAGGCCGGTTCCGCGCCCGTAATCTCAGCCGCTTTGTTTTGACCGCCAAAGCGTGAAAAGCCCAGCCCCGACGACAATCGCCGCCCCGATGGCCACATTCGGGCGCAAAACCTCATCCAGCAGCAAAAGCCCGATGGCGCTGGCGAACACCAGTTGCAGGTAGGCGAAAGGTTGCACCTCGCTTGCCTCGGCCACCTCATAGGTTTTGATCAACAGCCAATGCCCGCCAGCGCCGGTGATGCACAGGGCTGCCATCCATTGCCAGTCGGCTGCTGTCATGGGTTCCCAAAACCAGATACCTGCGCCAGTCATGACCACCGCACCAGATGTGCCGGTCCAGAAAAAGGATGTGGCCGTGGTGTCTTTGCGTGCGGCATAGCGGGTCAGTAAACCGTAAAGGGCGAACATCAACGCAGAGGCCAGCGGAACAATCGCGGCGGGTGCAAAAACAGTATAGCCCGGCTGCAGGATGACCAGTACGCCGATGAAGCCGATCCCGATGGCAAGCCAGCGCCGCCAGCCGACTTTTTCGCCCAAAACCGGGCCTGAGAGGGCAGCGATTAGTAAAGGGTAGCAGGCAAAGATAGCGTGACTTTCGACCAGCCCCAGAAGCACGAAGGCGCTGACCATCACGCAGATTTCCAACGCCAGCAATACCCCGCGTATGATTTGCAGTATAGGTTGCTTGGTTGCGGCGGCAGCCCGGATCGACCCGGATTGCCGCGTCGCGATGGTGATGACGAAGGCGGCGAAGAACCAATAGCGGATCATGACGATCATGATCACGTTGTAGTTTTCTGCCAGATGGCGCGATATGCCGTCCTGCACCGCGAAGATGAAGGTCGTGCAGATCATTAGCAGGATGCCAAGGCGCGGATTATTCTGCATCTGGCATCCTCGCGCGGGTCATATGGCGCTTGCGGCCAAAGCCAGGGGTGCGGGTGACGTCAAACCCGGCAGCGGTGAGCGCTTGGCGGACATGTCCAGCAGCGGAATATGTCGCGGCGGTGCCCCCCGGTTTGGTGTGGGTGGCGACGGATTGCAGCAGGTCGGGTTCCCAGAGTTCCGGGTTTTTGGCCGGTGAGAAGCCGTCGAGAAACCAAGCGTCGGCTTGGCCGTCCCACACAGGCACGGTTTGTCGGGCATCGCCAGTGATGACGTGGAGCGTTGGGCCGTCAGTCAGGATGACTGGCCCACTTTCTGGTGCCCATTCGGCCAGCAATACTTCTGCCAAGTTTCTGAGCTGTGAGAAGTGGGACAATGCTTCAGCCATGTCGCCCAATTGCATCGGGAACGCCTCAAATGAGGTGAAATGCAGCCGTCCGGGGCGTCCAGCATCGATCCATGCGGCCCAAGTGACTAAGAGGTTCAACCCCGTCCCGAACCCCAATTCAGCGATCTGGAAATCGCTGCCAAACCGTGTGGGCAAATCATTTCCGTCCAGAAACACATGCCGCGTCTCGGCCAGCCCATCATCAAGCGAATAATAGGGGTCATCGAAGGTGACAGCAATTGGTACCCCATCCCGCCAGTCAAGTTTTGCTGTCTGGTCTGTCATCTGCTCATGCCTTACCACTGCGTCATCTTTGAGCGGAAGGATTGCGAATGGCAACGGCTGATGTGACGGTAATGGGGGCAGGGGTCTTTGGCCTATCAGTCGCTTATGCCTGCGCGCGGCGTGGGGCGGCTGTGCGGGTGATTGATCCGCATGGGGTGGCATCTGGCTCCAGCGGCGGTCTGGTGGGTGCTTTGGCCCCGCATGTGCCAGAGAATTGGAACGAGAAAAAAGCGTTTCAGTTCGAAAGCCTGATCATGGCAGAGGCGTTTTGGCGCGATGTTGCGGGATTGAGCGGCGTTGATGTCGGTTATGCGCGGTCTGGTCGGTTGCAGCCTCTGGCAGATGATCGCGCGGTTGAGCTGGCGCGTGGGCGTGCAGACACGGCCGCGGAACTTTGGGAAGGTAAAGCGCTGTGGGAGGTGGTCTCATCTGATGATGCAAATTGGATGCCGCCGTCGCCTGCGGGGCTGGTTGTGCATGATACCCTGTCGGCCCTGATCCACCCGCGGCGTGCGACCCGTGCTTTGGCCGATGCTGTTGTGGCGTTGGGAGGGCAGGTTCTGGATGGGGGCGATCCGCAGGGCAAGGTTGTCTGGGCCACCGGCTGGCCGGGTATGCAAGAGATTGGCGGTAATGGTGTAAAAGGGCAGGCGGCTCTGTTGCGCTTTGACGCGGCGGGCAAACCGCAGCTGTTTGCTGATGCACTACATATCATTCCGCATGGCGATGGGACGGTCGCAGTTGGATCGACGTCGGAGCGGGCGTTTGATAATCCCTTCAGTACGGATGAAGCTCTTGATGATGTGTTGGCGCGTGCGATGCTCGCCTTTCCGATCCTGCATGGGGCGGAGGTTTTGGAGCGTTGGGCGGGCGTCCGTCCACGCAGCAAGAGCCGGGCACCAGTGCTGGGTGCGCATCCGTTGCGGGATGGTGAGTTTATTGCAAACGGTGGGTTCAAGATTGGTTTCGGTATGGCACCCAAGGTGGGAGCGGTGATGGCTGCGCTGGTTCTGGATGGTGATGATCAAATACCGGATGGGTTTCGCGCGTAAGTGCCATCGCAGCCCCGGATCAAGTCCGTTGCTGCGTCGTGTCACGGTACCAAAGGTGCTCTTGCAAAAGGCAGATGGCCTGTTTTGATCCAGAACGACGCGCCTTGATCCGTTGCGGTCATGTGAAGGGGCGCATTTTCCGGCAATCGTAGCCATGCGCCTTTGCCAAGTGTGTCTTCTTCTTGGGTTGCAGCGCCTGATAGCATCAGCAATTCGGTGCCTCCTTGCTGGGTTTCCACAAAGCTTGCGTCGGGTCCGAGCGTGATGAAGCGCACCTTTTCCCGCGCGTCCTCGTGCAGGACATGCCCGCTTACTCCATCGTCTATCATCGTTAGGTCAGCATTCATTTCTTTGCGAAACTGCGTGCGGTCTTCTGGATCGAACTGCCAGAGCTTCACAAAGATGGTACAACCCTGTTCCGCTCCCGGCGTGTGCGATGTTGTGGGCGGATTGCGCACATAGGTGCCTGCGGGATAATCGCCGTGCTCATCCTGAAACACGCCGTCGAGCACAATGAACTCCTCGCCCCCGGTATGCGTATGGGCCGAAAACCGGCTGCCGGGCGCGTAGCGGACGATGGATGTCGCGCGCGCGACCTCGTCCCCGATCCGGTCCAGCATTCGCCGGTCAACGCCCGGCATGGGTGAGGCTTTCCACGGGATGTCTTCGGAGTGGATCAGGACCCGTTGGGTGAAATCAGCGTTCAGTTCCATGTTGGCCCTTCAAAGTCTGGCGATGGCGATGCCAGCATCCGTCAGGTGCTGCCGGATGCCGCGTGCCATGCCCACGGCACCGGGGGTGTCTCCGTGCAGGCAGATCGTGTCGATCTGGCAGGGGATGTGTTTGCCCGCCTCTGTGATGATCGCCTCGGCTTGCAGCATTTTCAGGATGCGCGGCGCGGCGGTTGCAGCGTCATGCAGGACGGCACCGGGTTTGCTGCGATCCACCAGCGTTGCGTCATCATTATAGGCGCGGTCGGCGAAAATCTCGCCCGCCCAGTTGCAGCCGAGGTCGCGCACAACCTTTTCCATAGCAGTGGCGGCCAACACCATGATCACGATCTCTGGGTCCACATCAAGCGCGGCCTCATAGCATGCCCGCGCCAGCGCATGATCGACCGACGCCATGTTGGCGAGAGCGCCATGCAGTTTCAAATGCCGCACCGCGCCACCTGCGCGCTTGGCCATGGCTTGTGCTGCACCCAATTGGTAAGTGACCGCGTTGGCGATCTCATCATGTGGCAGTGGCAGTTGCCTGCGTCCGAACCCTTTGAGATCGGCAAAACCCGGATGCGCGCCGATACCCACGCCGTTTGATACGGCAAGCCGCATTGTCTGGTTCATGACGTCTGGGTCGCCTGCATGAAACCCGCAGGCGATGTTGGCAGATGAGACGATATCGAGCAGCGCCACGTCATCGCCCATGCGCCAAGACCCAAAGCTTTCGCCCATATCCGCATTCAGATCGACGGTGCGTGTCATGTCAGGGCCTTTCCAGATCATCGCCGGGCGTTGCCCCGCTGATCAATTGGTAGCCGAGCAGATCAGCGATGTCATGGGGGTCGCGGATTAGCGGTTGGCACGATTTGGTGAGGGCATGCAGTTGGTCGGTTTGCGCGGTGGCGGTGGCGTCGGCCTCTGCGAGGGTCAGGAACTGGAATTGCAGCGGCGTGCCGGGGGGCGCTTGGGCGATTTTGGGCAGGTCGGCGGGGATGACGTTGCCGATGCGGGGGTAGCCGCCGATGGTTTGGCATTCGGCCAGTAGGATGTAAGATACGCCTGCGCCCGTGATCTGGATATCGCCGGGGACGATGAGGTCTGATACATGGGTCAGCCCGCTGGATGTGCCAAAGATGTTGCCTTTGTGCTCAAGCTTTATCCCTTGTCTGTTTCCGCTTTGCCCGCGCCGGAATTGCGCAGCACAGAATGCTCTTTGGGCTTCTTTACGAAAGAAGTCTGTTTGCGGTCCGGGCATGATCCGGATTGTGCCGCCAGCGAACCTGTCTGTTTTGGGCAGCTTTTGTGGCGCGCCTGACGGGTCAGGATCCGATCCAAGCGGGAGCGTGTCGCCCGCTTCCAAACGCTTGCCGATGCCTGCTGTCAGATGGGTGGCGCGGCTGCCCATGATGGGCGCGGTTGCGATGCCTCCGGCAAAGCGTAGATAGCCGTAGACCCCTTTTGAGGCTGCCCGGATGATCAGTTTCGCGCCTGCCGGCAGAACATGGGTTGTGTTATGCGCGACAGCCTCACCATCGATATCGGCTTGCATGACAGCGCCTGTCAGCGCGATCCGCATGTCTTCATCCATGCTGAAAGTACCACCAAAGCCCATCATTTCGATCACGGCATCCGAAGGCTTTACCCCCAGCACTGCTGCACTCTCTAGCAGTGCCAGAGGGTCGGCTGCACCACCGGTGGACAGACCCTGCGCCTTCCAGCCGGGGCGCCCCAGATCCTGCACTGTCAGGCCGGGGCCTGCTTTATGGATGGTTAACGTCGGCATCAGCGCAACACCTCGCATGTGGCGCCACCGTTGGTGTCGGTATTTACTTTGATCGCACGGAAATCCGTATCCGACACGGCCTGAAACTGGACAGCATCACCGGGTTCAAAGGCGAAGGGTTGCGTGGTTTCAGGGCGATAGACTCGAAAAGCGGTTTGTCCGATGTGTCGCCAGCCTGTTGGTGCGTCGGCGGCCCAGATGATCAATTGGCGCACGGCTGTGATCAACGCCCCGCGTGGCAGTTTTTTGGTCAGTTCTGTTTGACGGGGGATGTTCCAATGGTCGGGCAGCATCCCCAGATAGGGTTGGCCGGGGGCAAAGCCGATGGCGATGACACGCACCTGAGTTGCCTCAATCTCGGTGATGGCCTGCTGGGGGGTAAGGCCCGCCATTCCTGCGACCTCACCGAGTTGCGGTGCGAAATCCGTGCCAAAGGCTGCAGGAATGCGCCAAAGCCTGCGCGGGCCTTCATCCTTTGTTTGATGCTGTTCAAGCAAAGATCGGAGCGCCCCCATAACCGTCGCGCGATCCGTTTGTGCAGGATCAAACCCGACGCGGACCGATACAAGGGATGAGGCAACCTCTGTCACGCCAACGAGTGCCATATCCTGCACCAGATCACGAAAACCAAGCGCATGCGCATTGGCGTCTTCCGTCAAAGTCGTTGCGAAACGGACAAGCACGCCATCAATGCCAAGCGGCAGCAGTTCAGGGGTTTGGTCAAGGGCCGTCATGGGCGTGGTTTACGAGGTCCGTGTGGGGGTGTCGATGGCCCTCTCTTCGTTCTGATGGTCTGAGTTTAATGGGTTTGGCCCTAGCAACTGCGACAACCTGACCTTATCTAACCCGAAATCGTATTTCGCGGTCGTGCGCAAAGTGCATTTAACGCTGAGGGACGTGTTTATGACACAAGATAATACACCAGATTTGGCTGGTAAGTTGACATTTGACGCCGACAAAGGCGCTGGTCGCTCAAAATGGGTGGCGGGTTTTCTGGCGTTGCTTTTGGTTTGCTGGATGGGGAGTGGATACATATTTCCCAGTGAAGCCAGCCAAGATGATACTGCTGACAGCCCCGCAGAAACGGCAGTTGCGGTCGCTGTGATCCCCTCAGAGGCGCAGGATGTGCAACTGGTTCTAACAGCCGAGGGTCAGTCAGAACCTGACCGCGCCACCAGCATTCAGGCCGAAGCGGGTGGGCAGGTTGTTTCTGTGTCAGTGCAACGTGGTGATTTGGTTGAGGCAGGTCAGGAAATTGCACGCATTGATGCCGAAACAATTGAGGCACAGCTTTTGCAGGCCCGGACCCAGCTTGAACAGGCGAGCCGTGATCTTAATAACGCGGTAGCCTTGCAGGACCGCGGCGTTGCCACTGAGGACCGGGTGAGTAGCGCACGGGCGGCTAAGGCCGCCGCTGATGCTGCGGTGACGGAAGCGCAAGAGCAGTTGGAAAATACAATCGTCCGGGCGCCCTTTGCGGGGCGGTTGAATGACATGACGTTGGACGAGGGTGAATTTGTGGATGCCGGCAGCGTGGTTGCCGAAGTGCTAGATAATGATCCGCTGACGGTTGTCATGCAGGTGCCGCAACAAGCCTTGTCGCGTATTCAAATCGACCAAACGGCCGAGGTGCAGTTTATTACGGGCGAGAAACGCCCCGGCGTGGTGAGCTTTATTGGTGCGAATGCTGATGAGCAGACACGCACCTTTCAGGTTGAAGTCACAGTCGATAATCCCGACAGCGAGATGCCAGCAGGTTTAAGCGCGCGTATCGCGATCCCAACCGGGCAGGCGCGGGGGCATTTCATTTCCCCTGCGATCCTGTCGCTGGGCACCAATGGTGATCTGGGGATCAAAACTGTAGAACAAGACAACACCGTAGCTTTTGCACCAGTGTCCATAGTTCGGGCACAAACCGATGGTGTCTGGATCACCGGCCTGCCTGAAACAGCGCAGATTATCACTGTCGGTCAAGGCTTTGTAAACGCAGGTGATGTGGTTGATCCACGGCCAGAGAGTGCGGATCAGACGGCGGATAACTCGCAATGAACGCGCTGATCGACGCTGCCTTTAACCGGAGCAAGGTTGTCCAGCTGATCCTTGTGTTTCTGCTGGCTGTCGGGACGTTGTCCTATATCGCGATCCCGAAAGAGAGCAATCCAGAGATCCCGATCCCGATTGTCTTTGTGTCCGCATCCGTGGACGGCATATCGCCAGAAGATTCAGAGGACGTCCTTGTTGGCCCGTTGGAGACTGAATTTGCCTCGCTCACCGGGTTGAAATCCATGACGGCCACCGCAAGTGAGGGGCGCGGCGCGGTTCAGTTGGATTTTGAGCCGGGCTTTGATGCAGATGAGGCTCTGGATAATGTGCGCGAGGGTGCCGACCGCGTTGAAAACGAGCTACCCTCTGATGCCACCGTTGTTGTCACCGAAATCAACACGGCCCTGTTCCCGATCCTGACGGTTATTCTATCCGGCCCGGTGCCGGAGCGGACGCTGAATACACTGGCAGAAGACTTGCAAGACGATATCGAGGCGCTGAGCGGTGTGCTGGAAGCTGATGTTGCGGGTAAGCGCACTGAGTTGATGGAAGTGCTGATCGACCCGACGGTGTTTGAGACCTATATATCACCTTTGATGAGTTGATCAGCTCGATCACCAACAACAACCAATTGATTGCGGCAGGTGCGATCGAGAGTGAGGCCGGACGGCTGGTACTTAAAGTGCCGGGTTTGATTGAGAACTTGGAAGATGTGATGGAATTGCCGGTTCTGGTGCGCGGGCAAACCGTTGTCACCTTTGCCGATGTCGCCACCATCCGCCGGACATTCGAAGATCCGACCGGATTTGCCCGTATTGATAGCCAGCCTGCCCTCGCGCTCGAGATCAAGAAACGCGTTGGAGCCAATATCATTGAAACTGTCGCAGAGGTGCGCGCGGTCATCGAAGCCAAACAAAGCGAATGGCCCGAGAACGTACAGGTCCGCTACACGCTTGACGAAAGCGAAACCGTCAAGACGATGCTGTCTGATCTGGAAGCCAACGTCATTGCTGCGATAATTCTGGTGATGATTGTTGTCGTTTATGCGCTGGGTCTGCGGTCTTCCTTGCTGGTCGGTCTGGCCATTCCCGGTGCTTTCCTGACGGGTGTTGCAGGGCTTTATTTTATGGGCTTCACGATGAATATCGTGGTGCTGTTTTCGCTGATCCTTGTTGTAGGTATGCTGGTGGACGGCGCGATTGTTACCGTTGAACTCGCTGATCGATATTTGCACGAAGGCCAACCCCCGAAAGAGGCGTATGCCCGAGCCGCCAAACGTATGGCCTGGCCGATCATAGCCTCTACGGCGACGACACTTTGTGTATTCTTCCCTTTGCTGTTCTGGACCGGTGTTGTGGGCGAATTTATGAAGTTCTTGCCAATCACGGTGATCTTCACACTCGCGGCGTCGCTGTTTATGGCGCTTGTCTTTATCCCTGTCATGGGCGGCCAGATCGGAAAACGGCAGGCGCAGTCGGGCAATGCCAAAGCGCAGCTTTATGCCGCCGAACATGGTGATCCGCGTCAGATGACCGGTTTTATGGGCGGCTACATACGTGTTCTGGAGTGGTCGATTTTGCGGCCCTGGACCACGCTGAGTTTTGCTGTGATGGCACTTGTCGCGTCTTTCGTGGCTTACGGCAGCTTGGGCAACGGGTTGACGTTCTTTCCAGAGGTTGAGCCGGAATATGCACAGGTCGAAGTCCGGGCGAAGGACAACTTCTCAGTTTATGAACAGGACGCTTTAGTCCGGCAGGTGGAAGACCGCCTTGCGGCCTATGATGAGATCGCGAGTGTCTATGCCCGCTCGGGTGGCAGTGATGACGGGACGGATGTGATTGGGGCTATTCAGCTGGAACTGGCCGATTGGGATACCCGCCGGACGGTCGCGCTGATCGCGGAGGATATTCGCGCTGATATGGCCCAGATACCAGGAATTGATGTGCAGGTGCAGACGGACGCAGGCGGGCCCGGTGGCGGCAAGCCGATCAATCTGGAGGTTGTGGGGAACGACCCGGCAGACCAAGAGGCTGCGGTTGAGATGATCCTGGCAGAGATGACCCGCTTGGGCGGTTTCATCGATGTCATCGACACGCGACCGAGCCCCGGCGTGGAATGGCAAATCTCTGTCGACCGATCAGAGGCTGCGCGCAGTGGTGCCAGCGTCGCCCTTTTGGGGCAGGCCGTCCAGTTGCTGACGCGCGGGATTACGGTTGCAGACTATCGCCCCGAGGATGGTGATGGCGAGGTTGATATCGTCGTACGTTTCCCGGCAGGCGACCGCACGCTGGCCGAGCTTGAAGCGCTGCGCGTCCCAACCGATGCTGGCCTTGTGCCAATTTCGAACTTTGTGTCGTTCTCTCCTGCACCGCGTAGTGGTGTGATCACCCGGATCGACCAAGAGCGTGTCATCTCAATTTCGGCCGACGTCGCACCAGGCGTGCTGGCCAATGACCAGACCGTTGCATTGCAGGGCGTGATCGAGAGACTTGACCTGCCCGGTAACGTGTCGGTCACATTCGGGGGCGAGGCCGAAGATCAGGCCGAGTCCATGACCTTTCTGATCGGTGCATTTTTAGCAGCGATTGGTTTGATGTTTATGATCCTGTTGACCCAGTTCAACAGCTTCTGGCAGGCCTTTGTTGTCATGTCGGCGATTGTATTTTCCATTGCGGGCGTCTTGCTTGGTTTGATGGTCACTGGCCGCCCGTTTGGGGTCGTCATGGGGGGCATCGGTGTGATCGCTCTTGCTGGGATCGTGGTGAACAACAACATCGTTTTGATCGATACGTTCAACCAACTCAAGTCGCAGGGTCTGTCGTCACTAGAGGCCGCTTTGCGCACAGGCGCGCAGCGTCTGCGCCCTGTTGTGCTGACCTCGATCACGACCGCTTTGGGCTTGATGCCGATGGTGATCGGGCTGAACATCAACTTCTTTACGCGCGAGATCGTCTATGGCGCGCCATCAACGCAATGGTGGACCGAATTGTCGAGCGCGATTGCAGGCGGTTTGATCTTTGCGACAGTGCTGACACTCTTGGTCACGCCCGCGATGTTGATGTTGGGCGAGCGTCGCGCAAGGCGGTTTGAGACCGGGCCAGCCTTGGCACCGGCAGAATGAGGTTTGTTCCGTTAGAGTGCCGGATCGTGTTGTAAGCCACAATTGGTAATTACGGCGGTGATGGCTTTAGAAGAGCCCGAGCTGCTTAGTCGTCCGGTCGCAGTATGACGCTTTGGTTAGATCACCGCTTGCCATAGGTCAGGGTAAGTCCGCACCAAACCAAAGTCATCCACTTCAAGCTGTGCCTCATAGCCACTTTCAACCGAGACATAGCGATATTTGTTGTTTGAGAGACGTTCGTAACGTTGCCGCAGCGGCTTGAAAGCCCATGTTCTCTCATCAAGCCAGACTGCAGTGAACTCTTGCTGATCTCCCACGTTTAGTCCGAGCCGCTTGATGGCATTCGTGTTTGTTGCCGGCGTAAAGCCAAGGTCGATATCGACCAACCCGTCCACATTCCTAATGGTTTGTCCGTCAGCTGACCACTGACCATCAATGGTCCGCTCAAGACATAACGTCGTTGCGTTGATGCCGCGCCACTTTTTCACCATTGCTTTGGTGCATTCCCAAGTGTCATTGCAATGCACCTCATATTCCAATCGCAATGGCTTCTCCGTATCGGCAAAAAGCGCAGCCCCGGCCATTTTATACCCGTCATCGGACGGCCCGAGCGCGCAGGTTTCCAAGCCGATGACGTCAATGCGTCGCCACATTATTTCTTTGACGCCTTTGCTTACCAATACAGCTCTCCAAACTAGTTTTGCTTGATTTTGATCCTACGGGTGACGGCGGGCGAGCGCCACCATGAAGCAGAACCAGTAGAATGTTGGGATTAAAAAAGGGCGCGGCCAAGGCTGGCCGCGCCCTTTTTGTTTTCTGATATCAGACTTTACTTTAAATCAAAACGATCAAGGTCCATCACCTTGCTCCAAGCCGCAACGAAGTCTTTTGTGAACTTCGCGCCGGCATCGTTTTGTGCATAGACCTCGGACAGCGCCCGCAGTTGCGAGTTTGAACCAAAAATCAAATCAACGCGGGTGCCTGTCCATTTGACCGCACCGGTGGCTCGGTCGCAGCCTTCGTAGATGCCTTCGTCTGACGTGGGCTTCCACTCAATCCCCATATCCACAAGGGTAGTGAAGAAGTCATTGGTCAGCGCATCTGTCTTGTCTGTGAACACACCGTGTTTGCTGTCATTGGCATTTGTACCCAGCATCCGCAGGCCACCGACAAGGACAGTCATTTCTGGCGCAGAAAGGGTCAGCAACTGTGCCCGGTCAACAAGCATTTTTTCGGCCGGGACCGCGTAGTTTTCTTTGGCGAAGTTGCGGAACCCATCGACCTGCGGTTCAAGCGGTTCAAAGCTTTCGGCATCCGTTTGTTCGGCGCTGGCGTCCATACGACCCGGTGTGAAGGGGACAGTGATGTCATGACCACTATTCTTGGCAGCCTGCTCAACACCTGCACAGCCCGCAAGCACTATGATATCGGCCAGCGACACCTTCTTGTTGCCAGATTGCGCGTCGTTGAACGATGTCTGCACCCCGGTCAGCGTATCCAGCACAGAGGCCAGTTGCGCAGGCTTGTTCACAGCCCAGTCCTTTTGTGGGGCCAGACGGATACGTGCGCCGTTGGCGCCGCCGCGCTTGTCCGAACCACGGAAGGTTGAGGCAGAGGCCCACGCAGTCGACACCATTTCGGAAATCGACAGGCCTGATGCAAGGAGCTTGGCCTTCAGCGCCACGATATCGGCGTCATCGATCAGGTCGTGATCGATAGCTGGGATCGGGTCCTGCCAGATTAGATCTTCCGCTGGCACTTCGTCGCCCAGATAGCGCACTTTTGGCCCCATGTCGCGGTGGGTCAGCTTGAACCATGCGCGTGCATAGGCATCGGCGAACACATCGGGATTTTCCAGATAGTGCTTGGAGATTTTTGCATAAGCCGGATCCAGCTTCAGCGCCATATCCGCCGTTGTCATCATCGGGGCGTGCTTGCGTGATGCGTCGTGGGCATCCGGTACAGCGTCGCTCATCGCGCCGCCTGCTGGGTGCCATTGGTGAGCGCCAGCAGGGCTTTTGCCCAATTCCCACTCATTGTTCAGGAGCGTTTCAAGATAGCTCATGTCCCATGTGATTGGTGTGGCGGTCCATGCACCCTCGATCCCGCTGGTTGTCGTGTGCACGCCTTTGCCGCTTTCAAAGCCGTTCTTCCAGCCAAGGCCCATCTGGTGGATTGGTGCTGCTTCTGGTTCTGGGCCCATGAGGGCGGGATCGCCCGCACCATGCGTTTTGCCGAAGGTGTGACCGCCTGCAACCAATGCAACGGTTTCTTCGTCGTTCATGGCCATCCGCGCAAAAGTATCGCGGATATCGTGGGCAGAAGCCAGCGGATCAGGATTGCCGTTTGGCCCTTCTGGGTTGACGTAGATCAGCCCCATTTGCACAGCAGCCAGCGGGTTTGCCAATTCGCGGTCGCCGGAATAGCGGCTGTTGGGTTTGTCTGATGTTGCGAGCCACTCTTCTTCGCTGCCCCAATAGACATCTTCTTCAGGCTCCCACGTATCGGCGCGGCCACCGGCAAAGCCGAACATCTCGAGCCCCATCGATTCCATCGCGCAGTTGCCGCTGAGTACAAAGAGGTCAGCCCATGAAATCTGATTGCCGTATTTCTGCTTGATCGGCCACAGCAGGCGGCGGCCTTTATCAAGGTTACCGTTATCAGGCCAACTGTTGAGCGGGGCAAAACGCTGTTGCCCGCCGCCTGCGCCGCCGCGTCCGTCGGCGGTGCGATATGTACCAGCAGCATGCCATGCTAGGCGGATGAAGAAGGGGCCGTAGTGACCGTAGTCTGCAGGCCACCACTCTTGACTGTCCGTCATCAGCGCGTGCAGGTCTTTTTTCAGGGCTTTCAGGTCGAGTTTCTTGAACTCTTCCGCATAGTCAAAATCCAAACCCATCGGGTCAGAGGCAGGCGCGTGCTGGTGCAGGATTTTCAGGTTCAACTGGTTTGGCCACCAGTCCTTATTCCCGCGGACGCTGTGTGTGGTGTGAATAGAGCCGCCGTGCATTACGGGGCATTTTCCGGCGTCGTTACCGTCCATTTTTCTGATCTCCGATGTTGGTTGCAATCTGCCGCAGACAGGTAGTGTGAACGACCGCGACTTACATTTGAAACTACCACTTCTTTAGAATTATTATAAGTTGCAATTTTTGATCATGACCATAACTTTAGGTTATGAATAGTCTCACTCTCCGGCAGTTACGCTATTTCGAAGCGTTGTCTCGTCATGGCCATTTCGGTCGTGCCGCAGATGCCTGCGCCATTTCTCAGCCCGCGTTATCCGTACAAATCAAGGAGCTGGAGCAATCGCTTGGTACGCCATTGTTTGAACGTGGTCCGCGGCAGGTGCGGCTGACCGCCTTTGGCGAAGACTGCGCGGTCCGGGTGCGCGAGATTTTACGTGCGGTTGATGAGTTGGGCGAGATGGCGCGTGCCGCACAAACCGGGCTGGTAGGTCGGCTGCGGATTGGGGTGATTCCAACGATTGCGCCTTACCTGCTGCCCGGTTTGATTGGTCAGTTGGCGCGCTCCCATGCCGATCTGGATGTCCATATCCGCGAGACAGTCACACCACGCCTAATCGAGGAACTGGGCGATGGGCAGATTGATACCGCAATTGTAGCACTGCCTTTGGCGGAGCCGGGGTTTGAGGAAGTGCCACTTTTTGATGAGAGCTTCATGCTCGTCCGCCCCATGGGCGATGCGGATCGCCCTGTGCCAAGCCCTGACGCCTTACGCGAAATGCGTCTTTTGATGCTAGAGGAAGGGCACTGTTTTCGCGATCAGGCGTTGTCGTTTTGTAATCTGCAGTCTGCACTGCCACGTGAGGGGCTGGATGGGAGTTCATTATCGACTTTGGTGCAGATGGTGGGTGCAGGTATTGGCGTCACCCTAATCCCTGAAATGGCAGCATCCGTTGAAACCCGCTCCGCCCCGGTTTGTGTAGGCCGCTTTGCGGACCCCCAGCCTAAGCGGACTGTGGGGATGATTTGGCGCAAGACCAATCCGTTGGCGGGGCAGTTGCGTCAGGTCGCTGATCTGGTGCGGCAAGTTGGGTTGGCATTGCCACAGGCAGTTTAAAGCGCGCCCTCCAGAAGCATTCCAAGCAAAGGATTGGGGAATTTGCGGGCGACGGTCACCGCGTGGAAACTCTCTGACAGGCCCATTTGGTGCTTGGCTTCAACCAACATGCCCGACTGTAGTTCGTTTTGTACCGCAATGGGTGGCAGCACACTCAGCCCGATGTCTTCGCGTGCCAGCAAGCGCATCATCGCCACATCGTCTACCTCTGCGGCGATCGTCGGGTTGATTTCGTTGCGCGCGCAAAGCCGGTCAAAACCGGCACGGACTGGGCTGTCCTCGGTTGGGACAATAATGGGGTTCTGGCTGAGCAGCATTGTCAGTGGCGCGTCACCGGCAAGGCGTGCGGGCGTTCCAATCAGGCTGACAGGTTGGTCAGAAATTGGCTGCGACGTGAAGTTCGACATGGCATCATGGGCCGGCGCGCGGTTGGTCAGAACCACATCAAGGCTCAGCGTCTCAAGACTTTGCAGTAGTTCAACCAATGTGCCTGATCGCAAGACCAATTCAACATCGGGCAAGCCTAGCAGGGGTCGCAGAAATTCAATCTGAAAGTTGCGCGACAGGGTTGCCAGTGCACCGACACGCAAGACTTGTCTTGGCCGCCCTTGCTGGCTCAGCGTGCCCAGCAGGTCTTTGCCCGCATCAAAGATCGTATCTGCGTAATCCAGCGTGATCCGCCCCGCTTCGGTCAGGTGCAACTGCCGCCCGCGCCGTTCGAACAGCGCGTGGCCAAGGCGGTCTTCCAGTTTCCGGATTTGCACAGACAGCGCCGATTGCGACAGGTTCAGCTTGCCCGCCGTCCGCGTGAGGTTGCCGTCATGCGCCACTGCCCAGAAATAGCGCAGGTGATTATAGTTCATATCTGCCATATCATTCGTTTTAAGTGAACGATATGTAGCAAACAATGTATTTTTTATCTGGAATGGTCTGCCCTATCTCGTCGTGAAATCATTCACGCGATGGAGACCACCCATGTTGCTCAACGCCTTACCCCTGCTGGCCCCACTGATCTTGCTGGCCGCCGCATTTGCCCCCCGCTTTATGGAGAGGGTGTCTGCGCAAAAAGGCGCGCTGTTCGCGGAGCAGGCAACGCTGGGGGCCATCGCGGTCGCCGTCTTGTCGGCGATTGTGCTGGCGGTGAATGGCAGCGGGGATAGCTTCTTGCTGGGGCTCTTCGGGGTCGGCCTATCGGTCCGCCTTGATATTGTGAGCATCGTGATGTTGTTGCTGGTCACATTCATCGGGTGGGTCGTCGTGCGCTATGCCCGCACCTATCTCGATGGTGAAGAGCGGCAGGATGCCTTTACCTTTTGGCTATTGGCAACGCTTTCTGCGGTTTTGTTGCTGGTGCAGTCCGGCAACCTGACGCAATTTGTTGGCGCATGGATCGCCACCAGCATGTGTTTGCATAAGCTGCTGTTGTTCTATCCGGAGCGAGTGGCAGCGCAGCGGGCCGCCCATAAGAAATATGTGATAGCACGGATTGGTGACGTGGCTGTGGTTGGTGCGGCTCTTTTGCTGATATTCGCCTATGGCACAACCCAGATCTCTGCGATCCTGGCAGAGGCCGGGCAGGGCGCAGGTGGCGGTATGGGTGTCGCCGCGGCGGCCTTGATCGCTTTGGCGGCAATCCTGAAATCCGCGCAGTTCCCGACGCATGGCTGGCTTACCGAAGTGATGGAAGCGCCGACACCGGTATCGGCCTTGTTGCACGCAGGTGTGGTGAACGCGGGTGGTTTTGCTTTGATCCGCTTTGCCGATGTGATGCTGCTGTCGCCGCTGGTGCTTGCCGGACTGGTGATGGTTGGCGGCTTTACGGCGCTCTTTGGTGGTCTTGTCATGCTCACGCAGCCGACGGTGAAAGCGTCACTGGCATGGTCCACCATCGCACAGATGGGCTTTATGATCCTGCAGTGCGGTCTCGCGCTGTTCCCGCTGGCATTGCTGCACATCGTGGCACATTCGCTTTATAAGGCGCATGCCTTTCTGTCCGCCGGCAACGCGGTGCAGAACGTCGCCGCCATCCGCAAACCCGGGCCGGTTGCCGTGCCTGATCTGGGTGCCGTGACGCGCGCCTTCTTGGTGGCACTGGTCATCTATGGCGTCGTATATGCGGTTCTCGGATTGGGCTTCGACTTTGGCGGCAAGTCCCCGCAGGCGGTTGCCCTTGGTGCGATCCTGATCTTCGGCGTGGCGTATCTGCTGGCGCAAGGCTTTGCCGATGAAGCCCCCCAAGCCCTGACCCAGCGCACTGCCGCCTACGCAGCAACCGTGACCGTCAGCTACCTTGTCCTACAACGTGCGTCAGAGTGGTTGACTGCTGGCACTTTACCCGCGACCCCACAGGCGGGTGCGTTGGAATGGGCGTTGATCCTGCTTGCCATGATCAGCTTTGGCCTTGTGGCCCTTGCGCAGGCAACGCTGCCTTTGTGGTCCTACCACCCGGCGGCGCAGGGCCTGCGCGTGCATCTGTCGAACGGGCTATATATCAACGCGATTTCCGACCGCATCTTGGGCGGTTGGAAGCGGACACCATCCAAAAAAGGAGCGGCGCAATGAAGGCGGAAACATACGCAGGCTATTCCGGCGCACATCTGGAAGTGATCGCCAAGGCAGAGGCCGCAGGCCGCGCCATTCCGCCGCTTTGGCCGCTGTCATCGTCGGTCGCCGTCAACCCATTCCTAGGGCAGACCGAACAAAGCTTGCCGGAAGTGGCCGCACTGTTGGATCGGGTCGCAGGCACATCTGTGACGATGCCGCGCAACTGGTATCAGGCGAAAATCAGTGACGGGACAATCGCCGATGCGGATTTGACAGCGGCGCTGGCACAGTTTCCGGGGGCGGCAACGGATGTTGCAGCGCTCAAGGTGGCGGCAGAGGGTGCAACGGCCGCAACGGTTGCCTTGCCGACTGTCGCAGACCTTGCCGCCGAGGTGTCCGGCATTGACTGGCCGGGCATTGTGGAAGAACGCTTTGGCGTTTGGGCCGCTGGGTATTTTGATGCGGGCCAAGCCCTGTGGCAGAACAAGCCGGGACGGCGCGCTTTTGATGCGTGGCGCGACTTTGCCAGCCGTGATTTGACGGCCGAGATTGCGGGGCTTTCGGGGTTTGGCAGTCTGATCGCCAATACCGCGGCCCGTACGCGCACTGCGTTGGTTGATGCGGCAGATGCGCTTGGGCTGAGTGCCGAAGCGAGTGAGACTTACTTTCACCAGTTGCTGCTGGGATTGGGTGGTTGGTCACAGGTTGCCCGCTATCGCCTGTGGCAGGCAGAACTGGCTGGTGGGACGGATTTGACGCTGGTTGATGTTCTGACGATCCGGGTCGTCTGGGAACAGGCGCTTTATCGGCACTATGGGTCCGAAATTGAGGCGAAGTGGGCGGAGGTGCGCGCGGCACATGCGGCACCGATCGCACCATCACAGGATCAGTTGATAGATGCCGCTTTACAGGCTGCCGCTGAATTTGCTGGACAGCGTGAGTTGGCCGAGACGTTGGATGCACAATCTGAACCAGCGCCCGAGGGGCGGCCTGCGATGCAGGCGGCATTTTGCATCGACGTGCGCTCTGAAGTGTTTCGCCGGGCGCTGGAAAGCGTTGATCCCGGCATTCAGACGCTGGGCTTTGCCGGGTTCTTTGGCTTGACTGCGTCACATCAAAGCTTTGCGTCGGATGTTGAGGAAAAGCGTCTGCCGGTGCTGCTGAACCATGGTGTGACCAGTCATACCGGAACTGATGAGGCGGCGGATCAGATGGCCCGTTTCAGCGCCCGCGCCAAACGCGCCTGGGGCCGGTTCAAGCTGGCAGCGGTGTCGTCCTTTGCCTTTGTTGAAGCCTCCGGTCCCATCTACGTCGGCAAATTGCTGCGGGATGCGCTGGGCATGGATGCGGCGAAAGGGCCGGACAGCCAAGCCCCTGTGCTGGATGAGAGTTTTGGTCTGGAAGACCGGATTGGGGCGGCGACCTCGATCTTGGGTGCAATGTCGTTGACCGACAATTTTGCGCCTTTGGTTCTGCTCTTTGGCCATGGTGCGAATGTGGTGAATAACCCGCATGCGAGCGCGTTGCATTGTGGTGCCTGCGGCGGGTATACTGGCGAGGTGAATGCGCGGCTTTTGGCGGGTATTCTGAACGACAAGGCTGTGCGCGCTGGGCTGGCCGAAAACGGGATCATGATCCCCGAAGATACGCTCTTTGTTGGTGGCTTGCATGATACGACGACCGACGACGTCACGATCTATGACGCTGACTTTGCGGGGCATAAGCATCAAAGCCACCTCAAGACAGCGCAAGATTGGCTGGCCTCTGCTGGGAAACTGGCACGGACCGAGCGCGCGTTGCGTCTGCCGCGTGCGGCCAATGGTGATGACATCAGCAAGCGGAGCCGGGATTGGTCGGAAACACGGCCAGAGTGGGCGCTGGCGGGATGTAAGGCATTTATCGCGGCGCCTCGGACCCGGACCAAAGGAAAGGGCCTCGCGGGGCGCGCTTTCTTGCATGACTATGACTGGCAGAAAGACGATAGCTTTGGCGTGCTGGAGTTGATCCTGACCGCGCCCGTTGTCGTCGCAAGCTGGATCAGCCTGCAATACTATGGCTCAGTCGTGGCGCCTAACGTCTTTGGCGCGGGCAACAAGCTGCTCCATAACGTTACCGGCGGCATCGGTGTCGTCGAAGGTAACGGCGGCGCGCTACGCGGCGGTCTGCCATGGCAGTCTGTGCATGATGGTGAGGGCTATGCCCACGATCCGCTGCGCCTGTCCGTCTGTGTCGAGGCACCGGCCGAGGCGATCACGGCGATCTTGGAGAAGCATCCGGGTGTGCGGGCGCTCTTCGACAATCGCTGGCTTCACCTGTTTACGCTGAATGCGGATGGGCAGATGGATCAACGGTATGATGGTGATCTGAAGTGGGTGGCTTTTGACGGCGCGACGGACACTGCAATCGCGGCCTAGCGGTTTGCGGTATCGTCCGCGATCAGCGCGCGCTTGCCGATTTGGGCAAGCGTGATGCTGGTCTCTGATTTCAGGACAGACCAAAGCTCGCGCAAACCTTCCTCGCCGCCGGCGGCGATGGCGAACTGCAAGATACGGCCGAAGAATGTGAAATTTGCGCCTTGAGCGTAGGCTTTGACGATGTCTTCGCCGCTGCGCAGGCCTGTGTCGTAGAAGAGCGGATAGTCGGGTCCGAGGGCTTCGCGGATTTCCGCGAGTTTGAGGATGGGCGGCGGCGCGCTGTCGAGTTGGCGGGAGCCATGGCTGGACACTTGGATGGCATCAACGCCTGCAGCTTTCAGCGCGACGGAGTCTTCGGCGTCCAAGACACCTTTCACAACCAGTTTGCCGGGCCACATGTCGCGCAGGCGCGCGAGCGTATCCCAATCCGCCTTCGCCCGGCTTTCGGTGCGGTCAAAGTCGTAACCGTCCATATCGAAATTCGCCATCTGCGGTTTGCCTGCGTAAAGCGAGGTCAGCGACCAGCGCGGATGCAGGGCAAAGTCGATGAACTGTTTGGGGCCTATCTTGAAGGGCATGGTGAAACCGTGTCGCAGCTCACGCGGGCGACGGCCTACTTCGGCCACGTCGACGGTGAGGACGATGGTTTCATAGCCCGCGGCCTTCGCTCTTTCGACCAGTTTGAAGGTGCCGGTGCCGTCGCCGCTGAAGTAGAGTTGGAACCATGCGTTGCCTTCGGCCTCTTCGATCAGCGGCTCCATCGCGGTCGATGCAACGGTGGACACACCTAATGGTACGTTTTCGCGTGCTGCCAGTCGCGCCAACATCATATCCGCGCCGGGACCAGCGAGGTTGCACATCCCCATCGGGCTGATGCCAAACGGGGCTTTGGTCGGTTTGTCCCAAAGCGGCACGGAAAGCGAGCGGTCGCTGACGTCACGCAGGATGCGCGGGCGCAGGTCTAAATTGTCAAAGGCCGCACGGTTACGCGCGGCCCCTGTTTCGGCGCCAGCAGCGCCGTCGATGTAATCAAAGACCATCCAGGGAAGACGTTTGCGTGCAAGACGCCGCGCGTCTTCGCTGGAGTGGATCTTTGCTGCCATTTAGCCGGCGACCGCTTTCATGAACCGATCACGGATCACGACTGGGTCCATGGTGATGACCGGCAGCTTGATGTTGCCGCTATCGCATTTGGTCACGATGATCGTCATTTGTTTGCTGTCGATCGCCTCTTGCAGGACCTTGCCGGTGTCCACGTCCTGGCAGACGACAACGTTTTCGCAGCCACAGGCTTTGGCGACGTTTTCCAGCTTGGTTTTCTTGCCAGCATAGGTCGGCTGATCACCGGTTGAGCCGTAAGAGCCATTGTCGATGATCAACAAGATGTAGTTGTCAGCCACATTGTTGGCGATCGTCGGCAGCGTGCCAAGGTTGGTCAGAACAGAACCGTCGCCATCGATAGAGATGACAGTTTTGTCTTGCGCCAAGGCAAGGCCCAGACCAATGGACGAAGATAAACCCATCGTGCCCAGCATGTAGAAATTCTTGGCGTTGTCATCGATCATATGCAGCTCTTGGCTGGGCAGACCGATGTTACAGACGACCAGATGGTCATGAAGGATTGGCGCGATCTCGCGCAGGATTTCAGAACGGATCATTGGTCGCCGTAGCCTCCCCAGAAGGACGCATCCGTTAGGATCGCCACAGGTTTGTTGCACATGAAGGTGTATTTCAGGATCGCATCCAGCTCATCGGCGTCCGATTCCTTGTGGAAGTGGTAGGTGGGGATGTTCATCTGGGCCAAAAGTGCTTTGGTATGCACCGCCATTTCGACCTGACACGCCACTGGTTCACGCAGCTCACCACGGTAGCTGATCAGCATCGGCAGGGGCATGCGGTAGTACTGGGTCAGCGTCGCCAGCGTGTTGATCGTCACACCAATCGCGGTGTTCTGCATGATGATCGCCGGGCGCTTGCCGCCCATGAAAGCACCTGCACAAAGGCCCATGCCTTCGTCCTCTTTGTTCGAGGGGATGTGGAAGATTTCTGGGCGTGCTTCGACTTCGTCGATCACACCGGCCAACTGCTTACACGGCACAGTCGTGATGAAGGATACATCGTTGGCGACAAAGTCATCCACGATCTTTCTGCTGATACTCAAGGGCTTAGGTCTCCTGATTGCGCCTCAAACGGGGGCGGGGTTAATGGGTTTAGTAGCGGGCGACATGCACAGCGCATGGCGCGTGCTGTACGACGCGGGCGGCTGTGGAACCGAGCAGATAGTCGATCAGGCCGGGCTTGTGAGAACCAAGGACGATGCAATCAGCTTCCATGCTGGTAGCCGTATCAACGATGGTGCGGCCGCTGTGCCCTTTGATTATCACCGCTTTGACGTCATGCATTTTGGCGACGCGTTCTTGCAATTTTGTCTGGGCACGATCAAAGGCGTTCTTCATCACGGTGTCATCGACATAGGCGCTGACGGTGTTTGGGGGTTTCTCATGGACGTGGAGTGCCGTGATCTGCCCACCTGTCGACAGTAGCGTGCGCGCGATCGCAACCGTTTTGTCGGCGATGCCGTGATCAAGCGCCATGGGGACGATGATGTTATTATACATAGCAAATTTCTTTCATATGTCGGTCCTGCGCTAGGGGCGCAGAATGATTTTGGGCGCAGCTACGACGCCAGCGCGGATATCGGCAAAGGCTTGTTGTCCTTCGGCTAACGGCCTTTCCTCGGTCCAGTCTAGCGCACCGAGGCGTCCATCGAAAATGGCTGCGGCCGTGTCGCGGAAATCCTGTGCCGTGTAGGTGTAGGTGCCGATGAAGGTGATTTCTTGCAAGGTCATGCGGCGGATGTCCAAACCGCCCGTCGCCTCGCCCAGGCCGATGTGCATGATCACGCCACCGGGGCGGGTGATTGCGGTGGCGTCAGCGCGGGTGGCAGCATAACCGACGCCGTCGATAACGAGGTCAGCTTCGGTCACTGCGCCGGGTTCGACAGCGGTGAAACCTGCGATGGTGTCGAGGGTTGCGCGTCGCACGGCGTTCGGTTCGATAACGTGAATATCCGTCGCACCAAAGGCCCGCAGGCAGAGTGCGGCACCCACGCCAATTGCGCCACCGCCAACGACAACGCAGCGCGCTTTCGCGATGGGCATGTCAAGCGCCTCTGCCCCCAGCCGCACGGCGTGCCAGCCACAGGCCAATGGTTCAGCCAAGGCCGCCTTTGCCAACGGCACATCGTCAGGGACTTCGACAAGGTTGCGGTCAGCCATCACCACCAATTCACCAAACGCCCCTTCGCGCGGTGGCATTGAGATGATCATGCGATCAGGGCAAAGATTGTCCCGCCCGGATTTACAGGCCTTGCACAACCCGCATGTGGTCAGCGGGTTGATCGTCACGCGCTTGCCGTCAAGTGCACCGCCTTCGACAGTGCCTGCCGCTTCGTGACCGAGGATCACCGGGGCTGGGCGCCGTTCATCATGTCCAAGATAGGCATGCATGTCTGAGCCGCAGATGCCTGAGGCCTCGATCCGGATCAGGCTTTGGCCGGCGGCTGGGACGGGATCAGCCATGTACCGATACACAAGCGTTTCCACGGCGTCATAAACAAGCGCTTTCATTTGGCCGTGAACCCCCCATCCACCATCAAGACCTGGCCTGTGACATAGGCCGATGCATCAGAGCAGAGAAAAAGCAGCGGCCCGTCGATGTCAGAGAGGTCGCCGTTCCGGCCCACGCAAGTGTTTGCCGCGTTGCGCGCTGCGCGCTCAGGGTCGGCAAAGACCGGCCCTGTCAGTTCGGTTGGAAAGAACCCCGGACCGATGGCATTGGCGGTAATCCCGTCTTTGGACCACGCCTCGGCCATGGCGCGGGTCAGCTGCCCGATCCCGGCTTTGGATGCGCCGTAACTGATACCACCGGTGAAGGCCCTTGTGGTTTGCAATGAGGCGAAGTTCACGATGCGCCCCCAGTTTTTCGCCTTCATCGCGGGTGCGAATGCCTGAGACAAGAAGAAGGGCGCCGCAAGGTTGAGGTTCATGGTGACGTCCCAGCCCGCGTCAGTCACTTCATCGGCTGTCTCACGCGTGTTGATGCCTGCGGCATGCACGACGATGTCAGGCACCCCGAAAGGTGCGCTGACCTTTTCTGCAATCTCTTTGATCTGGTCACGTTGGGACAGGTCTGCGGCGACAATCGCAGCATTGTCCCCAATGGATGCCGCCCAATCGTTCAAGGCCCCGGTACGCCGGGCAACACCGATGACTTTCGCACCAGCAGCAGCCAACACAGTCGCCGCACGCTGCCCCAATCCGGCACTTGCGCCTGTGACACAGGCCACCCGACCCGTCAGGTCAAAGAGATCGCCGGGATCACCCATGCGGTGTCAGGTCAAAGTTTTCGCCGGGGAAGTATTTGGCCAGACGCACATCAGCGGCGCGCGCGTGGCCTTCCATACCTTCAAGGCGGGAAATGCGTGCGGTTGCTTCAGCCACACGTTTGGACCCTTCACGGGTCGCTTGCTGCCAAGTGACGATCTTCATGTATTTGTGGACCGATAAACCGCCTGTATAGGACGCCGCCCGCGATGTGGGCAGTACGTGGTTCGTACCAGAGGCTTTGTCGCCGTAGGATACGGTCGTTTCTTCGCCCAAGAAAAGCGAACCATAGCAGCTCAGACGGTCCAGCCACCAAGGCAGGTCGTCAGCTTGCACGGTCAGATGCTCTGGTGCGTAGTCGTCGGAGCAGGCGGCCATTTCTTCGCGGTCAGCACAGAGGATCACCTCGGCATAATCGCGCCACGCTGCAAAGGCGTTGTCGCGGTTCACTTCGGGCAAGTCTTCGATAAGTGCAGGAACGCGGTTCATCACGTCTTCGGCCAGCGCGCGGTCATCGGTGACCAGCCAAACTGGTGAGTTGTAGCCGTGCTCGGCTTGGCTCACCAGATCGGTGGCCACGATATGTGGGTCAGCGGATTTATCTGCCAAGATCAGGCTATCCGTCGGGCCCGCGATCATGTCGATACCAACGCGACCAAAGAGGATGCGCTTGGCTTCGGCCACGAACTGATTGCCGGGACCGACGAGGATGTTCGCCTCTGGCAAATCGAAAAGACCGAATGTCATGGCTGCAACGCCCTGCACGCCGCCCATCGCCATGATCTTATCGGCACCACAGATGTGGGCGGCGTAGACAATGGCCGGGGCGATACCGATGTCCGGACGCGGCGGTGATGCAACGGTGATGTGGTTGCAACCGGCAACCTTGGCGGTGGTCACTGTCATGATCGCTGATGCAATGTGGCTGTAGCGCCCGCCGGGCACATAGCAGCCAGCGGCATCGACCGGGATTGCCTTTTGACCGGCCACCAGACCGGGCACGATTTCATATTCGATATCGCTGACGGTCGCTTTTTGGGCCTCGGCAAAACGTTTGACGTTGTCATGGGCGAACTGAATATCTTCTTTCAGTTTCTGCGGGACCAGTGCTGATGCAGCTGCGATCTCTTCTGCCGTTAACATTACGTTGCCATCGTATTTGTCGAACTTGGCCGCATATTCCAGCGCCTTTGCGTCGCCGCCCTCTTCAATGTCTTTCAGGATACCTTGCACGATATCATGCACATCGGATGCGCCCGACTGGGCCGTCAGGGTCGCCTTTTTGAGATATTCAAGTGTCATGCGTGAATTGCCTTACCTTTGAAAAAGAAAATATCTGCGGGGACGCAGGGGGTATGTATTTTCCCACCTTTGGAAACAACGTTTGCGGACCGCAGGTCCGTAATCACCGCCTCTTTCACGCCATTGATTCTGATGCTATGTAAGCGCTTACATAAATATAATGCAAGCCTTTACATTCACGCTAGGTAAGCCTGATGATGCTGACGCATAGCACTGTGCTAAGTTGGGTCATATTAAGGGAGACATCGCATCACTTCTCAGTCCACACCAACGCTGCAAGATGTTGCTGACGCAGCCAACGTGTCGACAGCGACGGTGTCGCGTTGTCTGAATTTTCCCGATAAGGTCGCACCAGAGACTCGCCAGAAAGTGCAGGATGCGATTGCAGTACTCGGGTATTCGCCGAACTTTGGCGCACGCGCCATGGCGGCGCGGCGCACCAATACGATTGGCGCTATCATCCCAACGATGGAAAACGCCATTTTCGCGCGGGGATTGGAAGCGTTTCAGAAAGAACTGCGCAAGCATGGCTTTACCATGCTCGTTGCCAGCACCGGCTATCAGCCCAAGGTGGAAGAAGAGCAGATCAGATCACTGGTTGCCCGTGGTGCAGATGCGCTGTTGCTGATCGGATATCAGCGCGATCCTGAAGTCTATCGCTTTCTTGAAGCGCAGGGCGTGCCGGTGCTGCTGACCTGGGCGTTTGATCCTGTATCTGCGCGGCCATCCATCGGTTTTGACAACAAGGCGGCGATGCAAGAGATGGCGGGAAAAGTCATTGCAATGGGCCATCGCAAGCTGGCGCTGATTTCTGCAGATACAGGTTTGAATGACCGCGCTGCGGCACGATATGACGGTGTGCTGCGCGCAATGAGCATCGCCGGGTTGGACCCGGCGCAACTGTATTTTGAGGAAACGGCTTATGGGATTGAAGAAGGGGCCGCTGCATTTGATCGGCTGATGGCATTGCCAGATCGCCCCACAGCTGTGTTTTGTGGTAATGATGTTCTGGCTGTTGGCGCGCTACGGCAGGCCCGTGCGCTTGGGCTTTGTGTGCCGCAGGATGTGTCCGTCATTGGTTTTGATGATATTGAACTGGCCCAAGTTGCCTATCCCGCATTGACGACCGTGCATGTCCCACATCATGAGATGGGGCGCCGGGCTGGGCAAGCTTTGGCAAGGCATCTGCGTGACGGAGAACCGATGGTGCCGATGCAGTTGCGCACCAGAATTATCCTTAGAGACACGCTTATTCCCGTTTAAAGTGTAGACGTTAAAGAAAAATAAACCTTTTGTTGTTTAGATTTAGCGCATCTTTTGACGAAAAGTGGCCTTTCTTGGGACAAAGTCTTTGCTCATTGTTGCCACAATTGTTAATGTGAGATGAATAGTTTGTTTAAGTTTGGCTAAAATTATGTTGCGTTATGATTTTGAAATGTACCCGGTAGACACCGCACATTGCGCGTCTGAGGTACATACTGACAAGCGGATGACCAGCCAAGGTCATACGCGCTCTAACACGGTTGTCGCATTTTTCCGTGACCCCAAGACAAAGAACGTGGTGACGTCCGCCCCCCCTATTTTGCGCCTATTTCTGGAAGAAGCTGGATTTCATCTTTCCGATTCAGACCAGTGGGCACCCAACACCGTACCTGCCAAATCAGATGATGATCTACGTCGTGCGCTTGCCGTACAGTTGACAGCAGCCCTGTCAAATCGTGCGTTGAAAAAGGCATTGGCGCGCGCTGCGAATGAAACCGAATTTGATGTGGCGTCGTTTATAGCGGCGGTCGTATCAAAGCAAACGCCGCAGGGTGGCCTGGATGATGCAGCGCCGCAGTGTGTTGTGACACCCAGAAGCCCAAGTCAGGTGCGCGCGCAGCGGCGTTATAACTGTAGCGTACGTCCGCGGTAGCAACTCCTGTGCTGGGGGCCATTTACTTTGCCGTCAGACCGCCCATTTCGATGACAAACTGAACCACGTCATCCACCCCTTCGCCATGTTTGAGCGCACAGAACGCGAAAGGGCGGTCGCCCCGCATCTTTTTGCTGTCATGTTTCATAACATCCAATGATGCCCCGACATGTGGGGCAAGATCGGTTTTGTTGATGACCAAAAGGTCAGAGCGGGTGATGGCCGGGCCACCTTTGCGTGGAATTTCTTCGCCCGCGGCCACATCGATCACGTAGATCGTGATATCAGCAAGTTCGGGGCTAAAGGTGGCCGACAGGTTGTCGCCTCCGCTTTCGATCAGCACAAGGTCCAGATCATCGTGACGGCTCTGCATCTCTGCGACGGCTGCCAGATTAATCGATGCGTCTTCGCGGATCGCGGTGTGGGGGCAGCCGCCCGTTTCAACACCTAGCACCCTGTCCTGGGGCAGGATCTGCATCCGCATCAGCGCCTCGGCGTCCTCTTGGGTATAGATATCGTTGGTGATCACCCCGATTGAGTATGCAGGGTGCAGCGCCTTGGCGAGTGCCGCAGTCAGTGTCGTCTTGCCGGCCCCGACCGGCCCACCGATCCCGACGCGCAGAGGCCCGTTCATCGCGGTCATGTGCGGAATATCCTTGGTTGGAGGGTTTCGTGATGCATTGCTGCGATATCGACCATGAAAGCGGTGCTTTGCAGGTCGTCCAGCGTGGTGCCTTCCGTTGCCTTCGCAGTTTCATCGCAAAGCGGGGTGAGAGCCGCGAGGGTCGCTTGCCCTTCGGTTTGCCCGAGCGCCATCAAACGCATCGCTGCTGAGATTAAGTTGCTGATCACCGCCTGCAGGTACATCGCCGCCGTGAGCGAAACATCAATGCTTTGCTTTGATGCTGCCGCACCAACCGCGACGGGGTAGGCGTAAGACATATCTTCACCGCCCCAAATCGCTGCAGTTGTTTTGCAAAATGCCGCCCCTTGCAGGTTCTGCTCAAGTTGTCGTTCTGATGATGCTGCGAATGCCAGCGCTGTGCCGTTGACCATCACCAATGCTTTAGCGGTTTTGGCGGCGTAAGCCGCGCGCAGCAGGATGCAGTCATTACGCCCGCTACCGTGACTGATGATATCCGTCAGCCACTCTCTAAGGTCGGCGTTTGACGTGATTGCACCTGCCTGAATAGCCGCCTCAAGCCCATGCGAATAGGCAAAAGCCCCCACGGGGTATGCGGGCGACATCCATTGCGCCAGCGTCAGGATATCGCGCTTAGTGCTCATGCGCGGTGGCCACATGTTCATGGCTATGCGTGCGGCCATGCCCATAGGCCCCGCCTTCGGGTGTGAAAGGGGCGGTCACTGACGTGACGGTCGCGCCCAGATGTTCCAGCATATGTCCGATGACGCCATCCGCCTGGATCAAAAGGTGACCGTCGTTGATCTGGCAAGGCGTGTGGCGGTTTCCGACGTGCCATGCAAGACGCACAAGGTCGTTGCCTGTCACCTGATAGAGATCTTCTGCCGCTGCCGATATTTCGACCAGACTTCCGTCATTCAGTTCGAGCGCATCCCCATGATTGAGCGAGGTGGTCTGCGCCAGATCAACAAGGAATGCTTTGCCAGTGGCGGTCTCCAACCGTTTGCGCCGCAGGAAACGTGCGGCGTAGTCAAGCGCACAAGTCTCGGCGGGGCCGGACCAGTCTCCGGCTTGTCTGACGGTTTGAGCGATGGGCAGCGATGACATATCGGACCTCAGAACATGAAGTAGCGTTGTGCCATCGGCAGGGCCTCGGCGGGTTCGCAGGTGAGCAGGACGCCGTCGGCGCGCACTTCGTAGGTTTCGGGGTGGACCTCGATTTGCGGCAGGGCGTTATTCATCACCATATCGGCTTTGCTGATCTTGCGTGTGTTCTTGATCGCGACGGTTTGCTTGGCCAGCCCGAGTTCATTGCGCAGCCCCCGGTCATGCGCTGCAGTCGATACAAAACTGACCGAGGAATGGGTCAGCGACGTTCCGTAAGCGGCAAACATGGGTCTTGTGTAGACAGGTTGTGGCGTTGGGATTGATGCGTTTGGATCACCCATTTGCGCCACGACGATTGAGCCGCCCATGAGAACCATCTCTGGTTTGACGCCAAAGAATGCAGGGCTCCACAACGCTAAATCCGCCCGCTTGCCCACACTGATGTCGCCGATCACATGGCTGACACCTTGGGCAATGGCGGGGTTGATCGTGTATTTCGCGATATAGCGGCGGACGCGCTGATTATCATTTTCGCCAGTCTCATCATCCAGACGTCCGCGTTGCTTTTTCATCTTATCTGCGGTCTGCCATGTGCGGATGATCACCTCGCCGACGCGCCCCATGGCCTGACTGTCAGAGGCAATGATCGAAAACGCGCCCATGTCGTGTAGAATATCTTCAGCCGCGATCGTCTCGCGCCGGATGCGGCTTTCGGCAAAGGCGATGTCTTCAGGGATCGACTTGTCCAGATGGTGACAGACCATCAGCATATCCAGATGCTCTTCCAGCGTGTTCACCGTGAAGGGCCGTGTGGGGTTCGTCGAAGACGGCAAAACATTCGCATCGCCACAGATTTTGATGATGTCGGGGGCGTGGCCGCCACCAGCACCTTCAGTATGGAAGGCGTGGATCGTGCGGCCTTTCATGGCGCCGACCGTGTGCTCCACAAAGCCGGACTCGTTGAGCGTATCCGTATGGATCATCACCTGCACGTCCATGTCATCGGCGACAGACAGACAGCAATCAATCGCGCCTGGGGTGGTGCCCCAGTCTTCATGCAGTTTCAGCGAGCAGGCTCCAGCGTTCACCATTTCGACCAAAGCGTCGGGCTGGCTGGCGTTACCTTTGCCAGACAGACCAATGTTCATGGCGATGCCGTCGAAAGACTGCAACATCCGCCCGATATGCCAAGGCCCCGGCGTACAAGTTGTCGCCAGTGTGCCATGCGCAGGCCCGGTGCCGCCGCCAAAACAAGTGGTGACGCCTGAATGCAGAGAATCTTCCATCTGCTGCGGGCAGATAAAGTGGATATGGCTGTCCATGCCACCCGCAGTCAGGATGCGGCCTTCACCTGCAATCACCTCTGTCCCCGGGCCGACGATGATATCAACGCCGGATTGCGTGTCTGGGTTGCCCGCCTTGCCGATGGCGTGGATCAGGCCGTCTTTCAAAGCAACATCCGCCTTATAGATGCCGGCGTGGTCGACAATCAATGCGTTGGTGATGACCGTATCAACGGCCCCGCCGGCGCGGGTGACTTGGGATTGGCCCATGCCGTCACGGATGACTTTGCCGCCGCCGAATTTGACTTCTTCGCCATAGGTGGTCAGGTCGCGCTCGACCTCGATGATCAGATCGGTGTCGGCAAGGCGTAGTTTGTCGCCGGTCGTCGGGCCGTACATGGCGGCGTAGTGGGCACGGGAAATCTCGCGGGGCATTACAGGTCTCCCATGATCTGTTGGTTAAAGCCGAAAACGCGGCGCGCGCCGCCGATGGGGATGAGTTGTACTTCACGGCGTTGGCCCGGTTCAAAACGGACGGCGGTACCGGATGCGATATCAAGGCGCATCCCGCGTGCGGCGTCGCGGTCGAAATCCAGCGCGGGGTTGGTTTCGGCGAAATGGTAGTGACTGCCAACCTGCACTGGCCGGTCGCCGGTGTTGGCCACCATCAAGGTGATCGCATCGGCGTCTGCGTTCAGCATCAGGTTTCCATCAGCAGGAAAGAGTTCTCCGGGGATCATGGGCGTACCTCCTACCTGATCGGGTTGTGGACGGTGACGAGTTTTGTGCCGTCGGGGAATGTTGCCTCGACCTGCACTTCGTGGATCATCTCGGCGATACCATCCATGCATTGATCGCGGGTAATGACGTGGCCGCCAGCTTCCATCATATCGGCAACGGAGCGCCCGTCGCGTGCACCCTCGACGACGGCGTCGGTGATCAGCGCAATCGCTTCGGGGTGGTTCAGCTTCACGCCACGGGCCAGCCGTTTGCGCGCCACCTCGGCGGCCATCGCCACCAGCAGTTTGTCTTTTTCACGCGGGGTGAGTTGCATGGGTCAAAGCCTCCATGAAATGGGAAGAGAGTTATTGGTAAGATCATCCAAAACCGGGATGAGGGCGCGGCGCAACTCAAAACCGTCAGATGCAAGATGACGGATCACCAAAACATCCGGTGCAATCAGGCTGGCACCTGCTGTTGGTGGCAGCATTTTGCGCAAGGCGTCGCGTTTGGAGGCGGCAGCAGGATCTATCCAGACAAGGCTGGCCATTGCCTTGGCCGCGTTTGCTATCGCGGGGCGAGCCATATGTGCAGCGGCATCGCCGACGATATCCATACCATCAAGATACAGGGGGCTGCCGTTTCGGGTGATCCTGATCCGATCATGAAAGCGGATATGATGCAGTTTTTCGGCCATGGCGGTGCGGCCAAAGACGATGGGTTCGACCATCAGCAGGCGCGCATCTACTTCCAGATCAATCGCGAGGCTGCGTTGCAGGGCGCAATGATCAAAGAGGATCAGTTCCTGTGGGAGCCAGTTGAGTTGCGCGCCCGCTTTCACAGTCAGGCGCGTGGTCACTTGACCAACCTCACCAGTTTGCGCGCGATAGGCGCGTTCGGCGGCTTGGGTTGTGAGCGTCAGGCGGGTATCGCGTTTGGCGGTGGCGGTGAGTGTGAACCTATCGCCGCCGGTTATGCCGCCCGCGGTGTTGACGATAATGCCTTCAAGTGTCGGGCTGTGGTTTTGCGGAAAAACCAGTTTCGTTGATCCGGCCTGGCGCAGCTGTGCGATCTGGGTGCGCCCGTTTGGCTGGGAGGTAACGGTCAGCGCACCCTCGCCAACAGCGCGGGGTTGCGCGGGGCGCGTAGTTGTAAAACTGGTGTGATGCGGCAGGTTAATCGTCAACTCCGGAACTTTAAAGAGTGCGCAGAGATTGATCATATTTCGTGGATGATAGGCAGCGTTTCCGATCCATCGGATAAGAAATGTTCCCAAACCGTATACGTATTGGGCGGTTTAGGATTGATGTGCTGTATTTATGGGCGGTTGAGGAAGGTAAGGTGGATCATGATCCACCTTACGTCGATTTACCCAATCGCTGCAGCTTTGACGTCATCGTCAATGAACGGCACATATTTTTCGAAGTTGTCGCTGAACATCGTCACCAGCTTTTCGGCTTGCGCGTCATAGCCTGCCTTGTCGGCCCATGTGTCACGTGGGTTCAGCAATCCGTCATCAACGCCATCAACCGAGATCGGCACGTCAAAGCCGAAATGCACATCCTTACGGAAAGTGCTTTCAATCAGCGTGCCGTCCAATGCGGCAGAAAGCAGGGCGCGTGTGGCTTTGATCGGCATCCGTGAACCAGTGCCATAAGCCCCGCCAGTCCAACCTGTATTTACAAGCCAGCAGGTGGCCCCATGACTTGCGATCTTGTTGCGTAGCAGGTTGCCGTAGACCTCTGGTCTGCGCGGCATGAAGGGCGCGCCGAAGCATGTGCTGAACGTGGGTTCGGGTTCCGTCACGCCACGCTCTGTCCCTGCAACCTTGGAGGTGAAGCCGGATAAGAAGTGGTACATCGCCTGTGCCGGTGTCAGCCGCGCGATGGGTGGCAACACGCCGAAGGCATCACAGGTCAACATTATGATGTTTTTGGGGTGCCCGCCAAGCGCGGTATTGGATGCGTTTGAAATATAGTTCAACGGGTAAGCACAGCGCATGTTTGCGGTCAGGCTATCGTCTTCAAAGTCCAGTTCCAGCGTTTCTGGATCAAAGACCATATTTTCGATAACGGTGTGCGGCATTTCGCAAGTGGCGTAGATTTCCGGTTCCGCTTCTGGGTCCAGGCCGATGGTCTTGGCGTAGCACCCACCTTCAAAGTTAAAGGTGCCACGGTCGGACCAGCCGTGTTCGTCATCACCGATCAAAACACGTGTCGGATCTGCGGACAATGTTGTTTTGCCAGTACCAGACAGGCCAAAGAACACGGCCGTATCAACCGGATTGCCCGGTGCATGATTGGCCGAACAATGCATTGGCATAATGCCCTTTTCAGGCAGCAGGTAGTTGAGCAGGGTGAAGACAGACTTCTTGTTCTCGCCCGCGTATTCAGTGCCGCCGATCAGGATCAGCTTTTTCTCAAAGTTCATCGCGATCACGGTTTCAGAGCGGCACCCATGTTTGGTTGGGTCCGCTTTAAAAGTCGGGCAGTTGATCACTGTGAAGTCGGGGGTAAACGTCTCAAGCTCGGATGCCTCTGGGCGGCGCAGCATGTGACGAATGAAGAGGCCATGCCATGTCAGCTCTGTCACGACCCGCACGTCAAGGCGGTGTGCGGGGTCGGCGCCGCCAAACAGGTCTTGCACGTTGTAAGTGCCGCCTTTCATATGATCCAGCATATCAGCATAGAGCACGTCAAAATGTGCAGGTTCCATTGGCGGGTTGTTGTCCCACCAGATTGTATCTGCCACGTTATCGGTTTTGACGACGAATTTGTCTTTCGGTGACCGACCGGTGTGCTTGCCTGTTGAGACTAAGAACGTTCCACCTTTTCCGGTCACACCTTCGCCCGCAGCAACGGCGGCATCGTGTAATTCTGCTTCAGTGCGGTTGTAATAGACATAACCCAGCCCTGTGATGCCTTGATCTTCAAGTTTCATCGACGGGTTGACCGTACCGTGGTCCATGGGTTCGCTCCTTTTTGAAGTGGCCGAGTTGGCCTGCGATGGTCTTCCATAGCACCAAGCTTTCCAAGGCGGATACCCCAGTTTGCCCACGTTAGCGCAACCATTTTGATGTTAGCGCAATCAAATAAGATAGCGGCGGAAATAGGCCCGCGCTAGAACCGCAAATTCGGCAAAAGTAACCCAATTGTGGCAAATATAAGGCAATGTTTGACTTAACAGTTGATTCGCCTGTTCAAAACAGTGAAAAGTGCTAAAGCAACGTCTGTAAGAGCGTCGAGCATGTTTAATGAAGGGTTTCCAATATGTCGCGAATAGCACTTGTAGATGATGACAGGAATATCCTCACGTCTGTTTCGATGACCCTTGAGGCAGAAGGCTTTGAGGTGGAGACCTACAATGACGGTCTGTCGGCGCTTGAGGCCTTTAACAAGCGCATGCCTGATATGGCCGTTCTGGACATCAAGATGCCACGCATGGACGGTATGGACTTGTTGCAGCGTCTGCGGCAAAAAACCTCGATGCCTGTTATCTTCCTGACGTCGAAGGATGATGAGATCGACGAAGTCCTTGGCCTTAGAATGGGCGCAGATGACTACGTAAAAAAGCCATTTTCTCAGCGTTTACTTGTCGAACGAATCCGGGCGCTCTTGCGGAGGCAAGATGCGATTGCGGGCGAAGAGATTGAGGAAACCGAGGACACCAAGGTTATGGTCCGCGGTGAGTTGGTGATGGACCCGCTCCGTCACGCGGTAAAGTGGAAAGGGAAAGACGTATCCCTTACGGTAACGGAATTTTTGTTGTTGCAGGCGTTGGCCCAGCGACCCGGCTTTGTCAAAAGCCGCGATCAGCTGATGGATGTCGCCTATGACGACCAAGTCTATGTGGACGATCGTACGATCGACAGCCACATCAAACGTCTGCGCAAAAAGATGCGCAACACGGATAACGAGTTCTCTGCGATCGAAACCCTTTATGGCATTGGGTATCGCTACAACGAAGAGTAAGTCATGACGGCAGCGCCGAAAATTGACGTACGCGACCTGAAGTCCGTGCGTGCTGCGGCGCGTACGCCCGACCTTGTGCTGGGCGATGACTGGGTCGACCCGGATCTTGTCACCGAAGATATCGAAGTTGATGAGATCCCGGGTGGTCGCCTGTTTGCGCTGCGCCGGTCGCCCATTGCCCGCAAGATCATCACGTTCAACTTGATTGCTTTGATGCTGCTGATTGCTGGAGTGCTTTATCTGAGCCCTTCGCGCGATAGTTTGGCGTTTCAACGTGCCAATGGCCTTATCAATGAAGCGCAGCTGATTGCGGATGTGTTTGAAGGTCAGCTGCCGTCGATTGCGCCGGTCAATCTGGTCACGGCTGATGGGATTAACCCGACGGCAACGTTGAACGGTCTGAACTTGCGCGGCGGTGTGGAGGTGTCGGTCTTTGCCCCTGATACCACTTTGGTCGCGCGCGCCACAGGTAGCCTTAATGCTGAACAGATCGCGGAACTGGAAGAGCAGACGGGCGGCACTTTCATCCTTGATTTTCTTGTATCCCTTTGGGAAGGCATGGTTAGTTTGGGTTCTTTTGGCGAAGAACCTGTGGACGCCGACGAAGCCTTTGTGCAGCTGTCTCAGGAAAATGTTCGGTTAGCGATGGAAAGTGGCACCCAATTGGAGGCCTCGGAGATTGCAGGCGCGACCAGTTTCATTGTGACAACGCCGATCATGCGCAATGACGTGGCCGTCGGGGTGATCGCTGTCACCACCGCTGCGGGTGAGGTCGATAGCCTTGTGCGCCGCGAACGCGAACAGTTCTTGCGACTGTTCTTTGTGGGTGTGCTTGTGAGCATCGGGTTGAGCCTTGTGCTGGCATCGACGATTGCCAATCCGCTAGCCCAACTGGCGACGGCTGCAGAGGCGAGCCAGGAAAAGAACGCGCGCAAGATGTCGCCGGGGCGGGTGCGTATTCCTGATCTTAGCGGACGCCCGGACGAGATTGGCCGCTTGTCGGCTGCATTACGCAGTATGGTCTCTGCTTTGTATGAACGCATTGAAGGCAACGAGCAGTTTGCCGCTGACGTTGCCCATGAGATCAAGAACCCGCTGGCGTCCTTGCGGTCCGCCGTTGGCACCATGCGTGTCGCCAAGCGTGATGATCAGCGCGAACGCCTGCTTGAGGTAATCGAGCATGATGTGAAACGGCTTGATCGTTTGGTCAGCGATATCTCAAACGCATCGCGGTTGGATAGTGAACTGGTCAAGGAAGAAGAAGAGACATTTGACCTCATCCATATGCTTGGCAATATCGCCGAGTTCCTAGGCAAGGACGCCACGTCGCGTGGTGTCGATTTTGTTGCGGACCTGCCCGACGGCGAGATTATGGTGCAGGGTCTGGAAGGGCGCATGGCGCAGGTGTTTGTCAATTTGATCACGAACGCCATTTCGTTCTGTGACAGAGGTGATGCCATCCGCGTATGGGCGCGGACCCGGCAAAACCGCGTGTTGGTCGTGGTTGAAGATACCGGTCCGGGCATCCCCGATGATGCGCTGACCAAAGTGTTCCAGCGGTTCTATTCGGAACGGCCCGAAGGGCAATTTGGGAATAACTCTGGTCTTGGTCTGGCGATTTCCAAGCAGATTGTCGAAGCGCATGCCGGTGCTATCTGGGCGGAAAACATCCGCCCGACTGACGCTGACCCGACGTCTGAACCTCTGGGCGCACGTTTCGTCGTCGGCCTGCCGATCTAGTTATGTCTGCGTCCGACACCCTCCATGCCAGCTGTGTGGCTTGGGAAGATCGGGCCGTTTTGATCATGGGCGCTGCAGGCGCTGGAAAATCAGCGCTGGCGCTGACCTTGATGGCGCTGGGTTGTGGTTTGGTTGCCGATGACCGTGTGTGCCTCTCTGTCAAAGAAGGTGCCCTTGTCGCTGAGCCCCATCCAAATATTCAAGGGCTGATCGAAGCACGCGGTGTTGGGATATTGAACGCGACCACGCTGCCTGCCGCCCGGGTCGTCTTGGCCGTTGATCTTGATTACAGCGAGACAAATCGCCTGCCACAGCAGCAGCTATTCACGTATTTGGGATGTGATTTGCCCTTGATATGCCGCATTGATGCATCACACTTTGCACCTGCAGTATTACAAATCCTCAGGTCTGGCTGGAGCGATAGATGACCAAAACAGGTCTTGATCCCGTGGTTCCCGCACCCGCCGTGGTGTTGGTGACAGGCCCGTCTGGTGCGGGTCGCTCTACGGCGATCAATGCGCTTGAGGATTTGGGCTTTGAGGTGATCGACAATCTGCCGCTGTCCCTTCTCCCACGGCTATTGGATGGTCCGCCGCCCACACGCCCTTTGGCGCTGGGCGTCGATGTGCGCAACCGTGACTTCAGCACAGCCGCCTTGATCGATACCATCGATCGTCTTACCGGCAAGGGCGAGCTGACCGCACAGGTGCTCTACATGGATGCCGCAGAGGAAGAGTTGGTACGCCGGTATTCCGAAACGCGGCGTCGGCATCCGCTGGCCCCTGCCGGTTCACCTTTGGAAGGCATCGCCGCAGAGCGGGCGCTGCTGGTCCCGGTGCGTGCGCGGGCGGATGTGTTGATTGATACGACAGGTCTGTCGCCCCATGATGCCAAGGTAGAGGTGGAACAGTGGTTCGGGGCGGGTGACGGACGCAAGTTGGGTGTGACGCTGCATTCATTTTCCTACAAGCGTGGTTTGCCGCGTGGCATGGATATCGTTATGGACTGTCGCTTTCTGCAAAACCCCCATTGGGTTGAGAGATTGCGCAAACTTGATGGGCGTAACCCGGAAGTGGCGGCCTATGTTGCTGCCGATCCCCGGTTTTCGGCTTTCTTTGAGCAGGTCAAAGGACTTGCCGATCTGCTGCTGCCTGCACACCGGGATGAAGGCAAGGCACATCTGTCGATTGGCTTTGGATGCACAGGCGGCAAACATCGTTCCGTCACAATGACCGAGAAGCTGGCAGAAGCGCTTGCACAAGATGGTTGGCATGTGTCTAAGCGACACCGCGAGTTAGAGCGGCGCGCCGCTGAGGAAAACAAGGGAACCGCGGTTTGATCGGGATTGTCATTGTCGCGCATGGTGGGTTGGCGCAAGAGTATCACGCCGCAGTCGAACATGTCGTCGGCCCACAGCCGGGTATGGTCAGTATTGCCATCGGCCCCGAAGATGACCGTGCTATCAAACAGGATGAGATTTGTGATGCCGCTGATGGCGTTGACACGGGCGATGGCGTGGTCATCGTCACCGATATGTTCGGCGGATCACCGACAAATCTGTCATTGCGGGCCTGTAGCCCAGACAACCGCCGCATCCTTTATGGGGCGAACCTGCCCATGCTGATCAAACTGGCCAAGTCGCGCAACGCGACCGTTCCCGATGCGGTCGAAGCTGCGATTGCTGCGGCTCACAAATACATCAACAGCCATAAGGGTGGGCTACCCCAATGAACCGGATGCGCCTTGAAATCCAGAACATCAAAGGGCTGCATGCCCGCGCATCGGCCAAACTGGTGGAAGTCGTAGAAAGCTTTGACGCCGACGCAACTGTTCGCAAGGACGGCGAGAGCACAGGCGGTGACAGCATCATGGGGCTTTTGATGTTGGCAGCTTCTATCGGAACCTTTATTGAGGTGGAAACCCGCGGCCCGCAGGCGAAAGAGCTTGCAGCCGCTATCGAAAACCTGGTCGCCGACAAGTTTGGTGAAGGCGACTAACGCATGTGGATCGCATAGGACAATATATTGACCGAAACGACCCCCAAGGCCTCTGCCCAGCCCGCGTTGTCCGATAATCCGCCGCGGCTATACGACCGTGGCGCACTGACCTATTCGAACACATTTGATAGCCCGGTCAAACGCATCATCATCAAAACGATTGAATGGTTTACCGGTAAGATCCATGTGATCCGTATGATCCGCAAGTTTGAAAAAAAGGGCAAGCTGCGCGGACAGGCGTTTTGGCGCGGCGCACTGGATGTGATGGGGATTGACCTGATCACCCCGCAAGAGCAGCTAGACCGTATTCCCAAAACCGGCCCGGTTGTTGTTGTGGCAAACCACCCGCATGGGATGGTCGATGGGATGATCTTTGCTGATCTGATTGGGCGAGTCCGCACCGATTACCGCATCCTGACCCGCGCATTTCTGAAAGACATTGACGAGGAAGCGGGCAAATACATGATCCCTGTGCCCTTTCCGCATGATGAAGATGCACAGGCCAAAATGGTTGAGATGCGCAGGAATGCGATGGCGCATCTTAAAGAGGGCGGTGTTATTGCGGTTTTTCCATCGGGTGTCGTGGCATCGTCCAATTCACTGTTTGGGCCGATGATCGAGGATGAATGGAACCTCTTTACCGCCAAAATGATCCGCACCTCTGGCGCGCGGGTGGTGCCGCTATTCTTTCCCGGTGCCAATTCGCGTTGGTATCAGATTGCCAACCAACTTTCACCAACGCTTCGGCAGAGCCTGTTGATCCATGAAATCGTTAACGCCTGCGGGAAGCCGCAGAAACCGGTCGTGGGCCACCCGTTTGACGAAGACGAGGTGAAAGAGCGGCTTAAGGACCAGCGCGCCTGCATGGATTGGATGCGCGAAGAGACGTTGAAGCTGAAAGAGTAGTGGGCTTTGTATGTCTGCAATGCACAATGTGTTGCCGTTGACCTCGATCATTCACTGTATATTTTTCATGAAATGACCGATGTACAACTTCAGCTATTCGCGGACTATTTCCAATTTTACATTCAAGATGAGCAGTCGGATGGAATCGACGGTGATGCCTGGACGGATATAGCAAGCAACGCACGACTTGCTTTAGAGGCGAACGCTTTTGCCGTTAGCACTGCTCGAAACATGGAAGTTCCGGTGAAAATCGTTATCTCTGATATTTCACCCGACGTAGATTTATCTCTGTGGGATCATGTTGTTGAGTTTTCGATTTGTGTGCCATCAGGTCGGTTAGTTGTCGCAGGATGCACAGACTACTTTCCAGATGCGTTACGGCTAACTTTGGAAAGCGGCTGCTATGAAGCACGTGTGCTATACGCCAACCTAGACAAGGTTTCAGATGATGGCCTCGATGGTGACGACCACTACCGCGTTGAGCTTTGGAAAGGCCACGCCATACCGCTGAAAGTGCTTAAGCAGCACGCTGTTTAGTTAGACTTGAAATAGTCTACTTCCTGACTCAACCCAGCCGTTCCGGACACCGCTACCGCGTTGGTACTGGCACATCACCCCGATAGTCATAGAACCCGCGCTTTGACTTCCGACCCAGCCAGCCCGCTTCAACATATTTTGTCAGCAAAGGGCAGGGGCGGTATTTGGTATCGGCCAGCCCGTCGTGCAGCACGTTCATGATTGCAAGACAGGTATCCAGCCCAATGAAATCGGCCAGTTCCAGCGGCCCCATGGGGTGGTTCGCACCCAGCTTCAGCGAGGTATCAATCGACTGGACGGACCCCACGCCCTCATAAAGCGTATAGATCGCTTCGTTGATCATGGGCATCAGGATGCGGTTGACGATGAAGGCTGGAAAATCTTCGGCTGTGGCCGAGGTTTTACCCAAGCGCTCAACAACCGCATGGCAGGCCTTAAACGTCGGCTCATCCGTGGCAATGCCGCGGATCAATTCGACCAATTGCATGATCGGCACAGGGTTCATGAAGTGGAACCCCATGAATTTTTCGGGCCGGTCTGTGCGCGACGCAAGCCGCGTGATCGAGATAGATGATGTGTTCGACGTTAGGATCGTTTCGGGCTTCAGATGCGGGACCAGATCTTCGAAAATTGCGGTCTTGATCGTCTCACGCTCGGTCGCGGCCTCGATGATCAGGTCGGTTTTGCCGAGATCGGTCAGCGTTTGCGTTGTGCTGATCCGCTTCATCGCCTCCGCTTTTTGGGCCGCAGTAATCAAGTCTTTGCTGACCTGCCGGTCAAGATTTCGGTCAATCAGCGCGACTGCGGCGGTTAGGGCCTCTGCGCTGATATCTGTCAGCACGACCTCATAGTTGGCTAAGGCGAAGACGTGCGCGATGCCGTTGCCCATCTGCCCTGCGCCGACGATGCCTACCTGTTCAATTGCCATGATCAATCCTTTGCGGGTTCGGTGCACCATAGGCCCCCGCAGGGGGCGGCTTCAAGACGGCAGAAAGGGTAAAGTTTTCATCGAATGCCACTATTAGCGAATTCGCAAAGGATTTCGGCGAATCTGTTTTCGGGTGATGAAACGGAGGGGCGGAAGCCATGAAACATGAAAAAATTGAAAACGGTGATCTGTCTTACTCGCCGTGCCGTTACGGGGGATCTCGCATGCTGTTCCGCGGGCCACGTAAACGGCTTGATCTGCCGTATATTGCGTTTATCGGCGGGACCGAGACTTATGGCAAATTTATTGAAAAACCATTTCCGCAATTGGTTGAAAAAGCCATGCGCCAGACCTGCGTGAACTTCGGTTGTGTGAATGGCGGGATTGATGCCTTTGTGAACGACCCGACCGTTATGGGCATTTGTTCTGAGGCTGACTTGACCGTAGTTCAGGTGATGGGCGCGAATTTCCTGTCAAACCGTTTTTATTCGGTGCATCCGCGCCGCAATGACCGGTTCTTGCGCGCCTCTACTGTATTGCAGGCCATCTATCAGGACGTGGATTTTTCGGAGTTTTCCTTTACCCGCCATATGCTGAGCGTGCTGCACTCCAAATCGATTGAGCGGTTTGATACAGTCGTCAATGAACTGCGAGAGGCTTGGCTGGCGCGCATGCGCAACATGCTAGACCAAATTGGCGATAAGGTTATCCTTTTGTGGTTTTCGGACGATGTGATGACCGATGAACATTGGTCTGACCACCCCAATCAAATGCAGGTCGATCCTTTGTTTATTACCGCATCGATGATTGACGAGCTGCGCCCGTTGGTCAAAGACGTGGTTGTCGCAAACCCAACAGAACGGGCAGTGTCGCAAGGGTCGCGTGGCATGTTTTTCCCGCCGTCGCAGGCCAAGGCCGCGTCTGAGATGCTGGGCGTCGATTGTCATGTTGAGGCGAGCGCAGCCTTGATCCCCAGGATACGTGATCAGCTATACGCCATATGAAAAGGGCCCGCGCATGATGCGCGGGCCCTTTTCATTGCGATTTTGCCCAGCTTACAGTTTGCTTGTCAGCTCTGGTACTGCGTCAAACAGATCGGCCACCAGACCGTAGTCAGCCACTTGGAAAATCGGCGCTTCTTCGTCCTTGTTGATGGCGACGATGATCTTGCTGTCTTTCATACCGGCCAAGTGCTGGATCGCACCGGAGATGCCGACAGCGACATAAAGATCAGGCGCAACCACCTTACCCGTCTGGCCAACTTGCCAGTCGTTGGGCGCATAGCCGCTGTCTACAGCCGCACGGGATGCGCCCACGGCGGCGTTCAACTTGTCAGCCAGCGTTTCGATCAGGGCAAAGTCATCCTCGGAACCGACACCGCGACCACCGGAGACAACAACACCTGCGGATGTCAGCTCAGGACGGTCAGAGGCGGCAACCTTGTCTTCGACCCACTCGGACAGGCCGGGGTTGCCAGCCGCACCAATGCTTTCGACAGCAGCAGAGCCACCCATCGCAGCGGCATCAAAGCCGGCGGTACGGATTGTCATGACTTTTTTACTGTCGGAAGATTTCACCGTCTGGATCGCGTTACCCGCGTAGATCGGACGTTCAAACGTGTCAGCGTCAACGATCGCCGTTACTTCGGAAATCACCATCGCATCCAAGAGTGCGGCCACCCGTGGCATCACGTTCTTGGCGTCGGTCGTGCCGGGTGCAGCAATATGTGTGTAGTCGCCGGCGAGCGAGACGATCAGGTCGGCAGTCGGCTCGGCCAGACGGTGGCCCAATGCCGCATCTTCGGCACATAGCACTTTGGACACGCCTTCAATCGTTGCCGCCTCATCAGCCGCAGCTTTCGCGGACGCACCGGCACATAGGACGACTACATCGCCCAAAGCCTGTGCTGCGGAAACGGCCTTGGCCGTTGCATCAACGGCCAAGGCGCCGTCAGTGACTTCACCAATCAGAAGAACAGCCATTAAACAGCCCCCGCTTCTTTGAGTTTTTCAACAAGTTCATCGACAGAGCCAACAATAATGCCCGCTTTGCGCGCTTCTGGCTCGGCCGTGCCAACAATGCTCAGACGAGGTGCGACATCAACGCCGTAGTCGGCGGGTGTCTTTTCGTCCAAAGGCTTTTTCTTCGCCTTCATGATGTTTGGCAGCGATGCGTAACGCGGCTCGTTCAGGCGCAGATCAACAGTCACGATTGTGGGCATCTTGACCTTGATGGTCTGCAAACCGCCGTCCACCTCGCGTGTGACAGTCGCGCTGTCGCCGTCCACGTCAACTTCGGAAGCAAATGTCGCCTGTGACCAGCCCAGCAGAGCAGAGAGCATCTGACCCGTAGCGTTCATGTCGTTGTCGATGGCTTGCTTGCCGCACAGCACCAAACCAGGGGCTTCTTCCTTGACGATGGCCGCAAGAATTTTCGCAACAGCCAACGGCTCGATATCGGTGTGCACATCATCAGTGGCCACAACAAGGATCGCGCGGTCGGCACCCATAGCAAGGGCGGTACGCAGTGTTTCCTGGCTTTGCTTGACGCCGATAGAGACGGCAACCACTTCGTCAGCTTTGCCCGCTTCACGCAGGCGGATGGCTTCTTCCACGGCGATTTCGTCGAATGGATTCATCGACATTTTGACATTGGCGAGATCAACACCGGAACCATCCGCTTTGACACGAACCTTCACGTTGTAGTCGATCACGCGCTTGACGGGTACGAGGACCTTCATCTGCGTTACTCTCCTAAGAATCTGATCAATTGAGTTCTCGGGATGTTGTTATCCTGCGCGGTCGCGCAAAAACAGTGCAAAATCGACGCGCCAGAGGCTACCGACGCCACGTTCCTGACGTGCACGTCAGGTACGAACGTAAGGTGGATCATGATCCACCTTACTTAGCGGTTCGCACCGGGTACCCATAAGACGTCGTTCTTGCCGTTGTCATTGGCGATACGAGACGCCTGAAAACACCAGTCAGACAGCCGGTTGAGGTATTTGACCGCCGCAGGGTTCACCGATTCCATTGTGGCCAGTTCCACCGTTAAACGTTCTGCCCTGCGCGACACCGTGCGGCACAAGTGCAGATGTGCGGCCAAGGCTGACCCACCCGGCAGGATGAAACTGCGGAGTGGCTCGACCTCTTTGGTCATCGCATCAATCTGGCCTTCCAATCGTTCGACCTGCGCATCGGTCATGCGCAATACCGGGTATTCTTCTTCCCCGTCCTTTTCCATGTCGGGGCGACAAAGGTCGGCACCCAGATCAAACAGATCATTCTGGATCATCGCGAGCTGTGCGTCCATGTCACCCGTCGCGTGCAGACGCGCCAAGCCAACGGTAGCATTTGTCTCGTCCACGGTGCCATAGGATGTGACCCGCAAGGAATGTTTTGCGACCCGGCTGCCGTTGCCAAGTGCGGTTTCACCCGCATCGCCGGTTTTTGTATAAATCTTGTTGAGAACAACCATTTCTTAGCTTCCTTCGCCGCGCAGATAGACAAAAATGAGGATCATAACGACGGCCACCAATTGCGCACCGATGCGCCAGCGCATGATCTTATTGGCATGTTTGCGATTGTATTCACCACCCTTGCCAAAGCTGCCCATGCCCCACATCAAAATGCCCAGCACGATGAGCACCGAGAGTGACATCAGCCAGAAAAGGGGATCGTCTGCCATGGGTTTGCGTCCTTCGTTCGTGTTTCTGGCGATGTAGCGGGCAGGGCCGCGAAGGAAACCCTCAGCCCCGCAAAATCACCGCATCCAGCAACCGGGTAGAGAGAATGCGCCTGAGAAATCCCATCAGATACGTCGGTGTGGTCACATAGTATCGTGGCTTTGGCCGTTGTGATGTGAGCGCGTGCAGGATCTTTTTCGTCACGGCAGACGGCGGAAGCTCAAACTTGCCCGGTTTGGTATCGGTATATAGCCGATCAAGTTCTTCCCTGTAAGCATCGCGGCGTGCCGAGTTCTTCCAGTCTATCCATTTTTCGAAATGCGAGACAGCATTCTTGCGGAATTCGGAGGTGATTGGGCCCGGCTCAATCAGGACGACCTTGATATCAGTGTCTGACAGTTCCTGCCGCAGCACATCTGTCAGCCCCTCGAGCGCGAATTTCGTCGCCACATATGCGCCGCGCCACTTGTACCCTATGAACCCAAGCACGGACGAGCAGCTGATGATCCGGCCGTGCCCCTGCGCCCGCATCACCGGGACGACTAATCGCGTCAGCTCATGCCAACCAAAAAGGTTGGTCTCGAAAATCTCGCGCAATGCATCTGTCGGCAAATCTTCCACCGCACCGGGGCAGGCGTAGGCGCCGTTGTTATAAAGCGCATCGAGCGTGCCGCCGGTCGCCTCGAGCGTTTCGGCCAAGCCGGTTACGATGCTTTCGGCGTTTGTGTAGTCAATCAGCGGGCTTTCAAACCCCTCGCTGCGTAGTCTTTCGCAGTCTTCAGGCTTGCGGCAACTGGCGAACACGCGCCAGCCCGCTGTCCGCAATCCATGTGCGGCATCGTAACCGATGCCAGAGGATGACCCCGTAATGAGTATTGATTTCTGTGTCATCGCAACTGTTTGGCGCGCACAGCGCGCCGTGGCAAGAGCCATGACACCTAGAAGGCGAATGCATGCCCATATATAGTTGCTTTACGCCGGAATCGTGCATCGCTACACCATAGCTATGAGTGATGATATCGATACCGGCCTTGGCCCCAACGACGTAACTGAGACTTTGCGCCGCGCCATTGGCGACCGGTATCTGACCTATGCGCTGTCCACGATCATGCACCGCGCGCTGCCGGATGCCCGCGACGGGCTGAAACCGGTACATCGTCGCATCCTTTATGCAATGTCACGCCTGCGTTTGTCGCCTACCGGAGGTTTTCTGAAGTCGGCCAAGATCAGCGGCGACACGATGGGTGATTTTCACCCACATGGTGATGCGGCGATCTATGATGCGATGGCGCGGTTGGCGCAGGATTTTAACGTGCGCTACCCGCTGGTTGATGGTCAGGGTAATTTCGGCAACATCGACGGCGATAATCCTGCGGCTTCGCGCTATACCGAAGCCCGGATGACCGCTGCGGCCGAAGCATTGTTGGAGGGCCTATCCGAGGACAGCGTTGATTTCCGCGACAACTATGATGGGCGGCTGACCGAGCCGGCAGTCTTGCCGGCCACATTTCCGAACCTTCTTGCCAATGGGTCCAGCGGAATCGCTGTGGGGATGGCCACGAATATCCCGCCGCATAACCTGCATGAGTTGATTGACGCCTGCCTTCACCTGATCAAAACGCCGGATGCGCGCGACGACACGCTGCTCAACTATATTCCGGGGCCGGATTTCCCCACTGGCGGTGTGATCGTTGAACCCAAAGAAAACATTGCCGAAGCCTACCGCACCGGGCGCGGCGCCTTCCGCCTGCGCGCGAAGTGGGAGGTCGAAGACCTTGGGCGCGGTACATGGCAAGTGGTCGTGACCGAAATTCCTTATCAGGTACAAAAGTCAAAGCTGATCGAGAAGCTGGCCGAAGTGATCCAGCTTAAAAAAGTCCCACTGCTGGCAGATGTCCGCGACGAGAGCGCTGACGATATCCGTGTCGTACTGGAACCGCGCGCCAAGACCGTCGATCCTGAAGTCATGATGGGCATGCTGTTCCGCAACTCTGATCTGGAAACACGGTTCAGCCTGAATATGAATGTGCTGATTGATGGGCTGACGCCCAAGGTTTGCTCGCTCAAGGAGGTGCTGCGGGCTTTCTTGGAACATCGCCGCGACGTCCTGATCCGCCGTAGTAAATACCGGCTGGAAAAGATAGACCACCGGCTTGAGGTGCTTGAGGGCTTTATCATTGCCTTCCTGCATTTGGACCGTGTCATCGATATTATCCGCTATGACGATGATCCAAAGCAGGCGCTCATGGTCGAAGACTGGGCGCAGGATCACGTGCGTGCCATATCCGAGGCCGACTATCGTTCGCCCATCGTGCCTGGCGCCGATCCTGAGGTTTCGTTGTCCGAGGTGCAGGCCGAGGCCATTTTGAACATGCGCCTGCGGTCCTTGCGCCGTCTTGAAGAGCTCGAACTGATCGCCGAGCGTGATGCCTTGATGGAAGAGCGCGCGGGGATCGAGGATTTGCTGGAAAGCGATGACCTGCAATGGGCCAAGATTGCAGAGCAGTTGCGTGAGACCCGCAAGATCTTTGGCCGCGATAGTGATGGTGGCGCGCGGCGCACGCAGTTTGCCGAAGCCGCTGAAGTGGTCGAGGTGCCGCTGGAGGCGATGATTGAGCGTGAGCCGATTACGGTTGTTTGCTCTCAGATGGGCTGGGTTCGCGCGATGACCGGCCACATCGATCTGACGCGCGAGTTGAAATTCAAAGATGGCGACGGGCCACGTTTTATTTTCCATGCAGAGACGACCGATAAGCTGCTGGTCTTTGGCGCCAATGGCCGCTTCTACACCGTGGGTGCTACGAACCTGCCCGGCGGGCGCGGTATGGGCGAACCATTGCGCCTGATGATTGACCTGCCCAATGACGTGGAAATCGTGGATTTCCTGATCCACAAGCCCGGTGAAAAGCTGCTGGTTGCATCCGCAGAGGGCAACGGCTTTGTCGTCCCTGAGGAAGAAGTCGTGGCCCAAACGCGGAGCGGCAAACAGGTTCTGAATGTCAAAGACACAATTGCAAAAGTCTGTCATCGCGTCGTCGGCGATCATGTCGCTGTCGTGTCTGAGAACGCGAAATTCCTTGTGTTTGAAGTCAGCGAACTGCCCGAGATGAACCGTGGTAAGGGGGTGCGCATTCAGAAGTACAAGAAGGCCTCTGGCCGTCAGGGCATGTTGGAACTGGATGGCGGGTTGTCCGACATTACCACCTTCACATGGGCCGAGGGGCTGTCATGGCCTATGGGCGGCGGCAAGACCCGGACAGAGCCTGACATGACCGACTGGAAGGGCGCGCGCGCCGGGGTTGGCAAACGACCACCCTATGGGTTCCCCAAGAACAACCGGTTCAGTTAGTCGCTATCGTTACAAAGGTGTTACGCCACCGTCACATGATTGAATCTCATCGCAGGGACATTCGCGCTGTCAACTAACCAGCACGGAGCCAGTGTGATGAAAGATAACACCGATACTTACGACCTATCATGGGATGAATGGGACGAGCTGCAACGCCCCGCCCCCGAACAAACCGATTTTGATGATGTCGTCGAAGCCGCTATTTCACGACGCGGTTTTTTGACGGGTGTCTTGGCCTACGGATCAGGTGCTGCCGTGATGAGCACGGGCCTGCTTTCAGGTACATCTGTCGAGGCGCAGACCGCCAGCCGCTTTGGCTTTACGCCGATCCCGGTCCAGACAGATGGCACGGTCCACGTGCCTGAAGGCTACACCTGGGCGCCGGTCGCGCGCTGGGGTGAGCCGCTGTTTTCGGACGCGGAAGAACTAAGCCAAGAAACTGGGATGAGTGTAACAAGCTCTGATCGTGTGTTTGGAGAAAACACCGACGGTATGGAAGCTTTTGTCGTTGATGGTCGTCAGGTTATCGCGGTGAACCACGAATATGTGAACCCGCGCGAAAACCTGCCACATCAGGATGGCGAAGTCCTGAGTGCAGATGACGTACTGACATTGCAGAACATGCAGGGTGTAACCGTCATGGAAGTGGCAGAGGGCGATGACGGCTGGGCCATTGTTGTGGACAGTGACCTGAACCGCCGCATTACGCAAAACACACCGATGACAATCGCTGGTCCTGCCGCCGGGCACCCGCTGTTGCAGACGCCGGATGACCCTGCGGGCACAACTGTTTTGGGCACGATGAACAACTGCGGTGCAGGTAAAACGCCGTGGGGCACGTATTTGACCTGCGAAGAAAACTTTAACGGCTACTTCGGATCTACCGATCCTGCATTTGCGCTTCCTGAGGATTACGTCCGCTATGGCATCAGCCTTGAAGGTCGCTATGCCTATGAGAAGTTCGATGCGCGCTTTGACGTCAGCCAAAACCCGAATGAGCCGCACCGCTTCGGCTATATCGTTGAGATTGACCCGACCGATCCCACATCGACACCGATCAAGCATACAGCGCTGGGCCGTTTCAAGCACGAGAACGCAGCTGCTGTGATCGCACCTGATGGCCGTGTGGTTGTCTATATGGGCGATGATGAGCGGGGTGAGTTCCTGTATAAATACGTCTCGAACGACGTCTACACACCCGGTGGCCCAACGTCGGCCCTGTTGGATGATGGTCAGCTTTATGTCGCCAAGTTTAACAATGATCTGACCGGTGAATGGCTTGCCCTGACACCCGAAGCTACCGGCATGGATGAAGCCGAAATCGCGATCTACACGCGCATGGCGGCCTCTGCTGTAGGGGCAACAACCATGGATCGCCCGGAATGGGTTGCCGTAAACCCGGTTGCCGCCGAAGGGTACTGCTGCTTGACCAACAACTCTGACAGGGGCGTCGCACCAAACGCGGGTGGCGATGAAACACCGGTGAACGGCCCGAATCCACGTGCTGAAAACGACTATGGTCAGATCGTCCGCTGGTACCCCAGCAACGATGATCACGGCGCGCGGACCTTTACATGGGACCTGTATGTGATGGCCGGGAACCCGACTGTACACAGTGATGCCTATGGTGGGTCATCCAACATCAACGAAGGCAACCTCTTTAATGCACCTGACGGGATGCAGTTCGACAGCACCGGCCTGCTGTGGATTCAGACTGACGGTGATGATGACAATGAAGGCGACTTTGCGGGCATGGGGAACAATCAAATGCTTGCAGGTGATCCGATGACGGGTCAGATCGAACGCTTCCTGACGGGTCCAAAAGGGTCTGAGGTGACGGGCCTGACGTGGTCCGCTGATAAACGTACGATGTTTGTCGGCATCCAGCATCCAGCGGCCCCTTTCCCCGATGGGGAAGGAATGCTGCCGCGTTCGTCCATTGTGGCGGTGAAGCGCGTTGATGGCGCCATGGTCGGCTAACAAAGTTAGGGGTGCAGGCCGGATTAGGCCTGCACCACCCCGACGCGATGGCGTTTCTGACGCAGTGAATGCGGCACGGGTTAGCCGCGCCGTGCGCCCTTTTACCGATGCTGATCTACCAGAATATGATTGCCATCAGGGTCCTTGAGCATGAAGCTGGCTGGACCCTTGGTTGTTTCATCAGCCTCGGACAGGAACGCGAGCCCTTTGGCTTTCAACTGCTTTTGAATGTCGCGTACGTCATCAAACGTTTCCAATTCCTCGATATTCTGATCCCAGCCGGGATTAAAGGTGAGTGTGTTGCCCGGCAGAAAGCCTCCGAACAGACCAATAACGGTGTCGCCGTTGCGCAGGATAAGCCACCCCTGTTCCTCGTCGCCGCCAAACGGCTCAAAACCCAGTTTGGCATAAAACGCCTTTGAAACTGCAATATCCTTGACGTTCAAACTGACGGAGAATGCGCCGAGTTTCATGTTGATCCCCTTTCAAATCTAGGGCTTTAGGATATCACAGCCGCTACAGTTTCCGAAATTCCAAGCGCAGAGCATGTTTGGCATCAGGGCTTACGCGTAAAAAAGTTCGCGCAGCCCCGCCTTGGTGCCATCCCCCACTTGATTTCCCTGCCGTTTCCCAATACATCGCCCGCGATGTTGGACCGGGCCGGTTGTGGCCCCTCAAAATTAAGGGCCCTGCAAAATGGCTAAGGAAAAGTTTGAACGTAACAAGCCGCACGTGAACATTGGTACGATTGGCCACGTTGACCACGGCAAGACGACATTGACAGCGGCGATCACGAAGTACTTTGGTGACTTCCAGGCCTATGACCAGATCGACGGCGCGCCCGAAGAAAAAGCCCGTGGTATCACGATCTCG
>NZ_PGTY01000003.1 GCF_002797915.1 Yoonia maricola
ACCTCATTCCCCATGCGTGTCTTCACCTCGATGGCGACCCAACGCGGCGCGGGTGGGCGCGGCGCGGTGATCTTCGTCACCAGGTCAAGACCATGGCCCGACCGGTTCTGAAGCTGTAGTGTGCTGCCGAGGGTCATGTCCTTCAGGTTAAACCGATTGGCCCCGACGGTGAAGGCATGGTCGATCTGTCCCCCGCGCAGGGCACGGATTGCCGCATTCTCCCCGAACCGGCCAATGGCGCCTGAGAGGTTGAACAGAAACGATCGCCCCCCCGTGCCGAGAGCGTCGGAGATCTTGACCATCTCCTCGTTGTTGCCGACCACCGTGGTGAAGTTCGCCTTCGTTCCCGGCGGGCAGGTGAACATCAGCTTCCACTTGTTCCGCAGGTTGGGATATTTCTGGAACTCGAACTTGAACCCGGCCCGGGACAGTTCCCCAACCAGATTGACCAGCGTTCCGGCCCGTAGCTTGTCGTAGCGGCCCATCGTTAGTAGCCCCGGAATTCTTCGACGGTCTCGGCGTCGCTCGGTTGCAGGAGCGCGCCGGGATCACCGTAGTTCAAACCCGCAGGCACGATGGCCAGCGCCCGCCACTTGCCCTTGAGCCCGACACCGATGTTGACCATCTGATACATCGTGCGCGCGGCCTTCTCGCCGTCCTCGTCATCGATCACACCGCCAAGAAAGGCGGCCGCGTCTTCCAGAGGGTTGACGCCAGCGCCGCCGTTTACGCCGATATAGCCAGAGCCGAGCGCCACCGCGTCCGACAGCTCGACGGCGAGCACGACGATCGCGGCCGCGCGCAGGGCGATGGATCCAGCAGCCACGACGGCCCCCACCCCGGACACAAGGGCCAGCACCGTCACGGCGACCAGTGCGGCGTGGCCCGCCCACGACGCCCAGGTCTGAAAGTCCTGCTCGATCTCAATCGCCTGCTTCAGTCGGCGCGCGAGCTGATCGAGTTCGGCGTTCGACAGGCTGTTGGGATCAACGTCCGGCGAGAAATAGATGTTGTTTACGGAGGTGAAGATATTCCCAAGAGTAGTGTAGAAAATTGCGGGCTCGTAGTTGGAAAAGAGCCACGGATCGCTCGAGACGTGATCGGTCCAGCCATAAGATGCTCCATATGGCGTCCCGACAGGGTTCCAAACGATCTCGTACCATCCCTCCCGCCCTTCGCCGGGCGAGAAGAGGGCGGCTGTCTTGATCCGATCCTCCCGGCCGTAAACGCGTTCGTAGGCGTCCATGAAACGCAACCAGAACTTCGTGAAGCTGTTCCCGTTTTGCTCGACGATCTCACTCAGAGTGAGCGCCTCGCCAGGCCGGGGAAGACCGAGGGCTTCATCCATCGGGCCATAGCTATCCATTGGATCGTAGGCCGCGTAGGTATCGGTGCCGCAGGTTCCTGTTGGGCAGTCGCCGCCAGGATCGTTGTCTGCGACGTTAACTGGTTCCATCGGCTCCATCAGACCCACCCTTCCATCAAGGCCGAACGCAATGCATCAGCGACGGCCGTTTCATCGCTGCTGCGGTAAAGCGTCCCCCAATCTGGCAGCAGCGGGTCATCAAAGAAATGCAAGCCAAGGCCATCGGCCACAAGTGTATGCAATTGGATGGTTCGCAGGCTGGTCATGCCCAGCATCGTCACATTCGAAAAGGCGGCATTCGCGAAGGCCTCGAGCTTATTTCGGGTAACTCTGGTGCTCTCGACGGCGTGGGCACGTTCGAGATGTTCAATAATCACTCCCCAGTCTTGGTCTCGGTTGTCCATCGCATCCAGCAGCCGCGGCAGTCCCTCTTTCTGGCGCTCAAATGGTGGGGCATCCCAAATGGGCTTTGTCTCGGTCAGATAGGTGCCAATTGATGTGTTGGGCTTGATCGCGGCTGCCGCGATCTGGTCCAGCACAAGCTGCCTCGCCTTTGAGTGGCGCGGGTCGTCGAGTATCCCAATTCCAAAAGCCGTCCGCAGAAATGCGATCCGCATTGCAAGCAACCCACTACGCCGCCCAATATCGCATGCGGCTTCATAGCTCAGCCCAACCACGTTGCGCGCAGCATCATGCGCCACGTCGAGATCCGGGAAACCTTCGAAGCGGCGCGGGAAGAAGCGCTGAAGCTGCGAGGCTCCGTCTTCGAGAAAATCCTCGAACCGTCCCGCCGTGAAGCTTTGCATGACCTCAGGTAACAGCTGCATCAGATCAACAACGCGCATTCGCCAGATGGATCGGGAGTGATATAGGCGGCGATTTCTTGGGTGAACGCGGCAAAGTCCCGCGGCGGCAAAGCAGGGACAATGCGGCGCATCGTTTCAGGCGCGTAAAAGCGGAACACAAACCAGCGATCTTCGGTCGGATTGTAAAGCTGGGTGAACTTGCGGAAGTGCTTACGCAACTCAGCCAAAGAGCGCGCGCTGCGCAGCCAAACGCCCCAACCCTGGCCCCAGCTCTCCTCGATCAACCAGTCCGCTGCGCGGCTACCTTCTTTGATCTGAGCGATATAGGGGGCATGCAAAGCGTATTCATCCGCAGATACGCCCTGGTAAAGCGGCAGATAGTCCACCTTGAAGCCCTGCAGCACGGTTTCGATATCCGGTCTGCGCGCGGCCTCAATCAAGATGAAAGTGCCGTTCAATTCGGTCTGACCACTGCCTGCTACGACCGTTTTGGTTGCATCACGAGGCTCCAAAGCGCCAAAGAAAAGGTCCGCTAGGAACGGTGCCGGAGGATCCGGCAAACGCACCTTTTTAACCCGCCCGGTTTGGTGTGCGCGATTGATCTTCCCCGTTTGGTTATTCATCAGTGAGCTTTCTGATGCAGACTTCCGCTAGATCAAGGCCTTCATTGATTGCGCTTTCTAAGCTCGCAATCTGGTCCGGCGCGCCAGCGGTCACATTGACTGGTCCCTTCAGGTCAATCTTGTTGGCGCGAATAACGACGCCTGAGCTGTTGATCTCAATGGTGCCGCCTGGGCCGCCTATTATGAATTTATCTTTGGCATGCAGCACTTGCATCTTTGAACGGGTAAAGAGCTTTTGGCCGACGGCGACCTCTGAATCGCCCTCGACCTTCATGTAGTGATGCGCGCCCACCTCTTCTTGGTGGTTGGCATAGGTATATTCGATGCGGTGATTGTTGACATAGTCGAAGCTGTCCTTGTCGACCTGTCGCTCGGCATTGCGCATCACAGTCTTCTTCTCGTCCTGACCGATTGTCTCAACGTGATCGCGACCGACATCGATCTGCTTGTCCCGGTTGACCCGCTCCTTTTGGTCATTACCGACAAGCTTGGAGCGATCATTGCCAATTTGATGGGACTCGTTGTGAAGGATCGTGGTGTTATGGTCCTTTTGGGCGTGAAGAAAGATCTCTTCCTTGTCCTTTTCATCCTCGAACCTGAGCTCGTTAAATCCTTCGCCCTGATGCGTATCGGTCTTAAACGTCGACCGCGTCTTATGCTCGGGCAACTCATAGGGTGGCGTGTTCTTCCCGTTGTACACGCACCCTGTCACAATCGGTTTGTCGGGATCACCCCGCAGGTGTTCGACGATGACTTCCATGCCAATGCGCGGGATCACCATGCCGCCCCAGCCTTTGCCCGCCCAGTTTTGCGACACCCGCACCCACATCGTGTGCGCCGCGTCCAGATCCCAGTGGAACTGCACCCGAATGCGCCCATGTACGTCGCAATCGATCTCGCCCTCGCCGACGACTACCGCTGTTTCGGGGCCTTGCACCTTTGGTCCGACGGTGCGCTGCTCGGGCCGGTAGGGCGTGTCGTCGGGCATCAGCACGTAAGACCCGTCATAGGGTGTCTCGTCACCGCCGCTGTCGCCTGAGCCGTAGCCCTGCGCGCGGAACCGGTGTTCGGCCTTGAGGCATACAAACGTCCGCCCTGTGGCCCCCGGCACGTCATCGCCCTTCAAAGTCACCCGCCAGCCCGCGCCAAGGCTGGCCACATCGCCCTCGGCCCGGTGCCGCGGGGCCTGCCCCCGCGCGGCGTCCGTGCGGCGGGCCACAACATCGCGCCCGGCGCCCTGATCCAGGTAATCCCCCGGCCAGTCATAGCTTTCCATATCCCCATTGGGATGGGTCGCCTCGCCGGCCTGTTCGACCTCTTGCGATGCACTGGGCGTTTTGAAGTTATATTCCGTCAGGCGCACAGCCCCTGTAGTGATCCGCTCGGCGGCGGTCCACAGGCGAAAGTGTTCTTCCTCGTGCCTGTGATAGCCTGCAACGCCGTAGTAGGGGCGCGCGGCCCCCGGCACCTCGGGCAGGCTGAACGCGGCGTCTGTCAGCAGCAAAGTGTGCGACCCCGCAACGTGCCGCCAGGACCAGCTGATGCCGTGGCGCTCCAACTGACGGCGCATAAAATCTGCATCGCTTTCGCCGTATTGCACGGTGTATTCCAGCACCGGATACTCACCCGTGACCTGCACATCGAGATGCGGATCGCCAAGGTGGGCATAGGCGCCAAGCACCTCTTCAACGATCTGAACCACCGTTTTATCATGGAAAATACGCATGTTACGGCGCAGCCCCGCCACATGCAGCCAAGGCCGCAGGATCAAATCATAGCGGTGCCCGTTCTCGGATGCGCCGCGCGCCTCGGCCTCGCAGACAATGCCGTCAAAGGCGCGGGTGCCATCAGCGTGATCAACCTCAACCGTGGCATGAGTGCCCAGCAAGCCGTGCAGATCAAGGGCAGGATCATCCGAAAGCGCCTCAACACGCCATGTAAAATCGCCCGACAGCTCCTCGGTGCCGTCCATCCTCAGAAGGACCAATGCGTCCTTGCTAAGAATTGTCGACAGTCGGCCCTGACGGTCGGCCTGGGAAAATATCTTGTTCAAATGCATCTACCCCGAACGTCACTCTTGTTTAGGTTGTCGCAGAATGATCCTGAAATCAATAGGAAGACTGCGAGAGTTAATGAATGATCCGACACTCAAATCCGAGATTGCCGGTCCAAAAACGGTCAGTTGCGCAACACGCCCTTGCCCCACTGACGCTCTCCAATCCATCAACCACACAAACAGCTATGAAAAACAGGCTATAGGGCAGTCTAAGCCAACCTGTCCTGCCCCATTGCGGGTTGTTGCAAAAATATGTTGCGAAATAGCTTGATTGAGCAACAGGAAAGCGCAACGACCGAATTATGAACTTTGGCTACGCTCGTATTTCTACAGATTGCGGTCAGGATACCGCCGCTCAGATCGACGCGCTGCGCGCCGCCGGCTGCGAACGTATGTTTGAGGAACGTGCGTCCGGTGGCTGTTGGGATCAACCCGAGCTGCACCGGATGCTCGACCAGCTCCGCGACGGCGACGTGGTGATTGTGTGGAAACTGGACCGGTTGTCCCGCTCACTGAAAGACCTTCTGGCCATCATGGCCAAGATTGATGCTGCTGGAGCAGGCTTCCGATCTGTGACCGAATCCATTGACACAACCACACCCGCAGGTCGCATGATGATGCAGATGGTGGGAGTTTTCGCCCCCGGACACCACCTAAATCAAAGATTGAGTGAACCACCTGCCCTGTTTCGCAGGCGTGAGGTCTCGTTATCGTGTTGTCACTGGTCGATGAACAACTGACCCGCATCGCCACCATCTTTGCTGACGGTGACCGAATTGGCAGTGATATCCAGTATACGCCATGCGCCAAGCGTATCGCCCTTGTTCAGCCTATAGAGTTGCGCACTGGTTGAGATGCGTACCAAAGCGACTTTTTCATCTTCTATCCCAAGGATGCCTACCAGCGTCAGAACGGGTTCTGGCGGGGCTGCGGGGGCTGCGGCCTCTGGCGCGGCAACAGGGCGCCGGGTGGCGTCAAAAAGGGGCCGTTCGCTGGTAACGGCGATCAAATCGGCGAGCCGCTCCTGACTGGCAGCAAGGCGTCCCATGACATCACGTCCCGGACCTGATGCAGGCGCCGTTGACGTGGGGGTTTGCGGTATCCAGATCCAGAGCGCCAGCACGCAAAATGTTGCAAATACGACGATCCCAATGGTGCGTTCTTTTGCCTTGTCCATCATCGCTGCGACAACCCATAAAGTTGAAGTTGAAAAGACACCCGGCGTTCCGTATTGCGCCGCATTTGGCGGGCCCGACGGAGCGAAATCTCATTGATCACCACTATCGGTTCAAGTACGGCCAAGCCATGCAGGAACGCCCCCAGTTCAGTTTCGGGCGCGACACCGTTAAGCGTCATGTTCAACCGCACAAACCCATCGATCTGGTCGATTTGGTCGGCGCGCATTACCTCAATATTGATGCTATGGGCCTGAGCAAGGGATTGCAGGTTTGACTGTAAGACAGCCTGCGCCAGCTGCGGTGTATCGCCGGTATAAAATGCGCTGTCGGGCAGGCCAGTCGTGGTGGTCGGTCCCGCGGCCTCTGCACGCGCGATAGTGGCATTCAGATCGGCAATTTCATCCCGTTGGTTTTGGGCCGCTGCGACAAGGCCAAAGCCCGCAAGCGTCAGCAGCGCAATCACCCCGCATCCGGCACCCAGCACCATGCGTCGTGGCAGAGCAGGCTGTATAAAGCGAAAGCTGCTCATCCTGCAGCCCCTGTCAGATCAGCGACGATGCGGAACCGTTCAAGACCTTGGCTGTTATCGCGCGTTACGGGTGATCCGAACCGGATTTCACTCAGTTGCGGCAAGCTGGCCAAAACGCCTGTGATATCCGCCGCTGACGGCGCGAAGCCCACAAGCGTAACGGTTTCATCCGAGACGATCAGCTGATCCAGCCACACCCCATCGGGCAAAAGCGCGCTGAGCGTCCCTGCCATGGCCAGCTTGTCAGTGGCCTGCGCCAGCGATGTATCCAACCCTCGGACCTCGGCCATGCCCTGTGCCTGTGCGGTCAATAAGGCGCGCGCAGCGTCTGCCTCGTCGCGTAATTGTCCAGCAGAGAGCTTGACCGACACCAGCAAGGCGGCGGCGGCCACGAAAAACACCGCAGATCCCAAGAGCCCCATTTTCAGGGGTGCGGGCAGATGTTTGGTGCCATAGGACGGTCTTTGGCTGTCGCTGTACCCTGCCCAGTCAGGTGTTGCCGCATATGGCGCACCTTTCGTAGCCCGTCGCACCACTCCGGCGGACAGCCCGTGTTTGGCAAGCTGATCAAGCACGCTGACGACAGGCTCTTTCAGCATGACTGCGGCACGGGCCCGCCATGTTCCGTCTTTTTGTTCTTCTGCGATCCAGAACGAAAAACAGGCGTCTTCGGCAAATGGCGCGCGGTAGGCAATTTCGTTTTCGATGATCCGGCGCATCTCTGGCAACAATGCGTCCGGCAGGCTGAACGACAGATCAATACAACTGTCTTCGGCAAAGACCAGATCAAGCGTGATCGTGCCATGCTCCTGAGCGAGACGCGCTAATGCGGCATCATTCAAGAGGGTTGCTTCACGCGATCCATTCTGACGCAATTGCGCGCCATCTTCGCTGAACACGACAAAGTGGTCCGACATCGGTCGGGTGTTTACATCGGGCCCGGCCAATTCCACCGTGCCCTGCAAGGCAAGATTGCTTAGTCTATTCAATCGGCGCCTGGATGGAACAGATGTCTTTTCCACCGCAGGCGCGTCTTTTTTTGTGTTCACGTGTCCGTCTATCCTGCCCTACATATACATTAACGATCAGGACGTGCTTGTCGGAAACAGCCCAAGGTCATTAAACGTATGATCGGGGAACACCGTTGATACAAGGCTTTCTTCCATACCCATATGGCGGACCATGATTTCGCCAATAATGTCACGGTAGCTGGTCAAACGCGGCAGATAGTTCTCTGACACCACACTATCGTCAATTGTGCTGACATCCTGTGCAACCGCCTGTCTTGTCGGTCCGCCAAAGGCAAACCATGCGCCACCGATACCGTGGTCGGTCCCCACGCTGCCGTTTTCCTTCTTGGTGCGGCCGAATTCACTGCCGACAAGAACGACGACATCCTGCATCAGTGCTGGTCCAAGATCATCCCAGAACCGTTGGAAATCCGCAGCACCTTGTGCAATTCTGGCATTGTAGGATTTGTTCTGGTCTGTGAATGGGTTCACCGTATTCTCGATGTCGATCTGGTCGCGATGCGTATCCCAGCCGATGTTCCAGTCGAGCGCTGCCATTTCAAGCGGCAGATCGTGTTTCAGCAATTGCGCGCAAAGTTTCAACCCACGCCCCAGTGAACTGGTTGAATAGGTTGGCGCGTTTGGATCTAGATCATAAGCCGCTGCTGCGTCTGATACGTCCTGAATAGATTCCAGCAAGACAAGTTGGTTGTCCTTGATATTGCCTTCTGCGACAGACAGATCGACCTCGTGTGACGCAATTTCCTCCATGATTGATGTCATGCGGAAGTCGTCGCAACCATCACCACAGTTGAAATTATCCAAATCGCTGTTGGAAATATCATAGGCCCCGCTTTGCACAATGGCAGGCACTTTGATTTCACCGCGTATTTCGGTGCTGATCGAGGTTTTACCAGCGACCAGACCCCGCAGGGGATGCGCAGCTTTTGTGACTTCCTGCATATAGCGGTTCATGTAGCCATCAATGATGTTATTACGCGCACCCGTCCCGATCCAGCGCTGGTTGTCAAAGTGCGACCGCCCGCTGCCTTCAAATGATGTGGATGGGGCAAGCATCATGTTGCCGCTGTCCCAGATGTCCATCATTGCGGCCATGTTGGGGTTCATCCCACGAATGCCAGTGCTTTCACGATCTGCGGCAGCCGCTGTCCCAAGGCTGAGCGCGCGGTCACCGTCAGAGCCGTTGGGGCCTAGAATCGCAAGGTTTTCACGATAAGCTAGATAAGCCGGATCATTGTAGAGCGGGAAAAGGTGCAAACCATCGGCACCGCCCCGCTGGAACACTTTGATAAAGGTTTTCGTCCGCCCCGTTCCATCCTGTGCAAAAGAAAACTGCGGTGCACCTGCTACCCCGGCAGCAGCCGCAGCAGAGGCAAGTGATTTGATAAAGTCTCGACGCGTAGCCATAATAAATGCTCCGATTGAATGCTGCGTTGGTGTTATTGGATAAGGAAGCTTGGTGTCGCCATGATGGTCGCAAGCGCCCGTCTGACAGCCTGTGATTCATCGCCATCAGGATCCAGTGGTTCAAAACTGTCGTTGCCGTTGAGAACCTGTACAACCTTGTCGAACTCAAGCTTTGTAAACCGATCACCAGTTGCAACAGTCAGCAAATATCCAGCCACTTCTTCTGGAGTTTCCAGCCCCGCATCCAACGCAGCTTCCAAAAGATCGATACCGTATAGGTCAGGCCGTTCAACGATCGTGTTCATCCGTTCATAAGCCGCAACCATCTTGGCCGAGCTGACCCATGCTGTCCCCACTTCGGGCAAACCAGTTGGCGCCGGAGAGTAGAGTGGGATATACCCTGCATCCGTGTAGACAGAGCGGAAGCGGCTGTAGAAGGTCGCTTCTTCACCTTCAACTGGGGTCGCACCAAAAGCACGGATAAACGAGGCCGCGAATTCAAATGGATTTTTCACCTTGTTCCGCTGATATTCAACACTCGTGATATAGCTTGGGTCCAGCAGGATTGCTTCCAGCATCGGCACAACTTCACCACCAGATGCTTCCCATGCGGCGGCGCAGGCCGCAACCAGACCAGCTGGGGGCTCATCCGCGACCAGAAGTTGGACGAGTTTGCCACAGACAAAGTTCCGTGTGGATTCATGCTGGGCGAGCATCGTAATCAACTCTTCACCCTCTTGCACGCCAGCATCCCCTTCGCGTCCCACAATCGTTGTGTTCAGGAAGCCGGCCGACAGGACCTTGTCACCAGTGTCATGGCGATCAGGCATGAATTCGAATTCATAGACCCGCATGTCGTCGGAACCCTCATTCACCCAATTGTAATTCCAACCGGTAAAGATCCGTGCAACCTCGATGATATCTTCTTCGGTGTAGCCACCATCAACACCAAGCGTAGACAACTCCAGTACTTCTCGCGCGTAGTTTTCGTTCAGGCCACCTGCGCGGTTGGCGTCATTGTCCAGATATTGCGACATCAGCGGACTGCGCGCCGAGTACAGCAACATGTCTTCAAAATTGCCCAAGGCATTTTCGCGGAAAAATTCGCGATCGGTCAGGTTTTGCTGCACGATCTGCGTGCCTTTGGTGATCGCATGAAAGTGATTGGCCCAGAACCGGCCCATGACTTCCTGTAGCTGCTTTTCACTGAAAGCGGCATGCGCAAGGTCATAATCCATCAATGAATTCAAGAAGTTGGTATTACTTGAATCGTTCAGCAACTCTCCGGGTTGCATCGCGTTGAACGTACTATCGTTGATATTATCGGCATCAAGCTGTTCGCGCACGAAGTTTTCAAAACCAATGGCCCGCACACGCGCATACAGCTCTGGTGAGGCACCAAAGGTCAAACGGCTCAGCGCCTGCCCGACCCCATCCTCAACAGGAGAACCGGTGACGACATAGCTGATCGGTTCGCTTGTCACTTCGGCATTCGTGCTCAGCTGACCAACAAGTGTGACCGTCACCTCAGAGGCGTTGCTAAAGTCTTCGGGGAACATACGCACAGCAAACTGGCCGGTTTCTGTACCAACCGCGACTGTTGTTTCGGTATCACGTGGCGGGTCAAACGTGACGGCGATCTGATCAAAGACACTGTCGTCCATGACCGCGCCAAAAAGCGTTGTTCCGGTGTTCGGAACCAGACCTTCTTCATTGCCCGCAGACGTCAGTTGAATAACTTCTGTCAGTTCCACCGTCGGGGGTGTTAGTGGCGTCACCTGTGCGACTGTCGGTGATATGGGGTTTGGCGTTGGTGTTGGTGTCCCTGTTGTGGGCGTCCCTGTTGTGGGCGTCCCGGTTGTCGGCGTTGTTGGCGTGCTTACGCCGCCGTCACTACCCGAACTGCTTCCCGAACTTATCGTGGATGGAAAGCTGACCAATTGACCACTGGAAGTGGTGTCAGTGGTTGTTGTACCGCTGCTGCTGTCCGTTGTGCTTGTCGCACCGGTCATTGAGGCCGTTGTGGTGCCGCTCATACCAGACGATTGCATGCCGGTATTCACCGAACCCATCTGCGCATTCTTATCTACAGCAGCCGCTGCAGCGGCGCGCGCTCCGCCGGATGAGCCGCCACCAATCGCAAATGGGGTAAACGGCGCTGCACCGGATGCAAGCACAGGTGTTGCGTCGACCCCACCACCGTTTGAGGCAGGCAGGCCTGCGCGGGCCGTCAAAATCTCGGCAGCCTCAAGATGATCAAGCTCTGTGGTCTGCGCAAAAAGAGGTTCGGGTGCTTGGCCCGCCATGTTGAGTGTAATGAGGGCAATGTTGGCATTTTCTTCTGTAATGCCTGCAATGGTGATCGCATGCGCACCCACGTCAAGCGAGACGAAAGCGGTGATTTCCTCGCCCACTTCGGCAAGGCGCGATCCGGTTGCATCAATCAGCACCTCACCGTTGATGCGCAGCTGGACACCACTGTTGGCAGGCGCCCGCAACGTATACATGCCCGTTGCTGGCAGAATGAGCTTCCGCAGGATCTCTTTTGATTCCTCTGCCTCGGCGATAATGTCGGTAAACGAAGTGGTTGGCGTCGTCTCTTGCGTTTGTGCGCTGGCGGGTGTGGTAAAGCCGACGGTCATGGCGGCCAACAGCGGCCAGCTCAAATTTTTCAAATAAGTCACAACATCCCCTTGATCATTATTTGCCCCATTTATGGCGCAAGAATTTCTTAATTCGATGATGGTTATTGAGCAAATGTGGCGAAATCTTGATGCTGCATCGGCGCAATGAGCGAAAATTTGCTCAGTTTTAGATAATTATACACCAGTTGGCCCGAAAACTTCGAAAATCTCTAAACGACAACATGGTTTCGCCTCAATTACAGGCGATCAATTCAGCCGGTGTGGTGCGGGTACAGACGGCGCTTTGCAGGTCAGCGAACCGTGAGACGATCATGAAGGAAGGTACTGGTTAGACGATGGCAAGAGTAATGACCGTCCACTTGGATGACATTGAAATTCCAGCACGTTTTCTGCATGACGGCACATTGAGCCACGCCGATGTTCTGCGCGTGCGGCAGATCTGTACATCGACAGGACAGCCAGTGCGCGTCGTGCTTGACCGGCTTGGTATCGTGTCCCAAAGCACCTGGGCACAGGCCGTTGCAGAGGACCATGACCTGCCCCTTCTGACTTTGGATGATTTTCCGCTTCGCCTGCCACAAGACAGCCGCCTTTCAACCGATTACATGAAACAAAACAGCGTTGCGCTGCTTACTGTTGACGAAGATGCACCACCTAGGGTTGCGATTGCGAATCCTATGTCCGCCCAAGTGCGTCGCGCGCTCAAGATGACCTTGGGGTCCGAGATTGATTATGTCATCGCAACGGACCGCGATATTGAGGCTGCACTCGCCCGCAGTGAAACTGCCGCAGACGAAGAGCAAGAGACCACGACCGCGACCTTGATGACGGTGGCTGAGGATGGCGATGATACCGACCGCCTGCTTGAGTTGGCCAATAACGCGCCAACGGTCCGTTATATTGATGGATTATTTGCAAAGGCTGTCGAAAGCAGTGCGACAGACATTCACGTCGAGATACTGGACAAGACCCCGCGTGTCCGCTTGCGCATCGACGGTATTCTTGTGCCTGCCAATCCGGTTGAACGGCACCTTTATGAAGGTGTGGTCTCACGCCTGAAAATTCTCGCTGGGATGGATATCAGCGAACGCCGCTTGCCGCAGGATGGCCGTATCCGGCAACAGATGGCGGGACGGACCATCGATATTCGTGTGGCCAGCATGCCCACGGTGCATGGCGAAACGCTCGTGCTGCGCCTGCTCGACAACAGCAAAACTCTTGCAGCGCTCGACCGGCTGGCGATGCCTGATCTGGCTTTGGGTCGTATGAAAGATGCCCTGAGCCAGCCGAATGGTCTGATCCTTGTGACCGGCCCGACGGGCAGCGGTAAGACAACGACGCTCCATGCTGCTTTGGCCGAGATCAATGATAAGGGCCGCAAGATTATCACCATCGAAAACCCGGTTGAAATTCAGACCCAGGGCCTGATCCAGATTGACGTGAACCCTGATCTGGGGTGGACATTCGCAAGCGCACTTCGTTCTGTGCTGCGCCATGACCCTGATGTGCTGATGGTGGGTGAAATCCGTGATGCCGAAACGGCAGAACTGGCCATTCGCGCGGCATTGACCGGGCATTTGGTACTCTCCACCCTACACACAAACCGAGCGTCCGAGGCGGTCTTGCGTCTGGGCGATATGGGCGTGCCGCAGTATATGCTGCAATCCGTATTGCGGCTGGTCGGCGCCCAACGGCTGATCCGCACGCTTTGCACCCATTGTGCCACCCCGGTGGCCCTGCATGAAAACGAAAACTACCGGTCGTTGGCGCAAAGTTTCTATGAGGCCGACCCAAGTCTTGGCCCACCAGAAGGGTGGCAGCCGCATATGGCCGTTGGGTGCAGCCAGTGCAACAATACCGGTTATGTGGGCCGACAGGCACTGTTCGAAATGCTGACCCCGAATGAGGCTATGGCACCAGACGATCAGGCCAAGACGCAGCAGCGCACCATGGGGCTTGAGGGTGTCGGGCTTTTTGCGCGTGGCGAAACAACGCTGAACGAACTGGTCCGCGTCTTTGGCGCGGGCGCGTTCTGGATCTGAGCGGATGGCCGAGCCTGCATTGCAATCTGAACGGCCCTTTGTCTATACGGCCCGCACCGCAGGTGGGGCACGCAAAAAAGGACGCGTGACAGCGCGGGACACAGCGCATGCCACCCAAAAGCTGCGGCTTGATGGGCTTTACCCCATCGACATCAAGGCCGCCCAAAAGACATCTGCCAGCGCAGGCAAAACACCTGTCAGCAAACGCAAGCTGACCCAGCGAAATCAGGCCGATCTGATCACCCGTCTGGCTAAGCTGACCACCAGCCAGATCCCCCTTGATCGCGCGTTGTCGATTATTGCTGAGGGCAAGGATGGCGCACTACCAGCCGTGGCGGGCAAACTGCGGGTACATATCCGCGAAGGTGGTGGGCTTGTCGATGGGATGGTGACACATCTGGGGATCAAGGATGCCGCGACATTGGCGCTTGTGCGCGGTGCCGAGGTGTCAGGTGATCTGCCGCAGGCGTTGCGCACGGCTGCAGATATCTTGCAACAGCGCCTGATGCTGGTGCGGCGTATCGGTGTGGGCCTGCTTTATCCGGGGCTTTTGCTGTTGGTGGCCTTGCTTTCCATCGGATTGATCATGATCGCTGTTATCCCGCAGTTCCGCCCGCTGGTCGAAGGCCGGATGGATATGGTCCCACTATTGGGCCGGATGATCTTTGGCGTGTCCGCGTCACTCTCGGCCATATGGCCGCTAATCGTGACAGGGCTGATACTTGTGGTCGTGACACTGTGGTGGTTGCATAGGCAAGGTAAGGCGGTTCCGCTGATCGCCCGGATTGCAGCCCGATTACCCCTGATCAATCAAGTGATCTGGCGCAATCAGGTGATGATCATTCTGCACAGCCTTGGTGCGCTCTTGCGCCGTGAAGTGACGTTAAGTGCGGCGCTGCAGGTCATCCTGTCGTCTACGCCGCCGGGCCGTATCAAAACGGCCATGACCCAGGTGGCAAGCGATATTGAAACCGGTCAGGCTTTGTCACAGGCCCTCAGCACCGCAGATTTCATGTCTGCGGGTGCCATAGAAATGGTTCGTATCGGTGAAGAAACCGGGGATCTGGCAGGTATGATCACACGGGCCGCCGATGAAATGCGCGATGCAGCGGATCGCGATCTTGAACGTTTTCTTGCATTATTCCAGCCTGCGTTGATTATCTTCGTAGGTCTATTAGTAGGGGTTAGCCTTTATGCGCTTTTCTCAGCCATTGTTGCTGTCAACGCGATCGCCTTCTAGGCGGCGTGCCGCAAGCAGCGGTTTTTCATTGATCGAAATGCTGGTCGCCGTGGCCATAATCGGTCTGATCGTGGGTCTGGTCGGGCCAGCAGCCATGCGTCAGCTACAGTCATCGCGGGTGAACACGACCGAAGCCCAGATCGGCCAGATCCGCACGGCCATCGATATCTTTGCGATCGACACGGGACGCATACCATCTGAAAGCGAAGGTTTGAGCGCGCTTGTCACCAACACCAGCGCGATCCCCGGCTGGAACGGGCCCTACCTGCGTGACGGCACCTTGCCAATGGACGCATGGAGCCGTGACTTTCTTTATGTTGTTGAAGAAGGTCAGGTGCGTGTTGTCTCGCTGGGGGCGGATGGGCAGGCTGGTGGTACAGGCAATGATGCCGATATCGGCCGCTAGACGCCACAATGCCCGCGGGCTTGCCACCGTCGAAGTGCTGGTCGCTGTTGCAATCATTGTGATGATTGGCAGTCTTGCTGTCTTCACTCTTGGCAGCACGGACCGCCGCATGGTCGCGCGTGAGACCGCTGACATCAGCCTATTTCTGCAACAGACCCGCATGCGCGCGTTGGAATTGGGCCGCCCGATTGAGATTGTCGTTGTCGGCTCCGAAGGACGCATTGCTGCAGGCGGACTGCAGCATCAGGTCACGCGCGATATGGTACTGACCCCTGATGAGGCGCAGCTCGTTTTGCAGCCAACCGGCGCCTCTGACGGGCTGACCTTGCAAGTTGCCAAGGGCAACCACATAGGGACCGTCACGCTGGATTGGCTGACCGGACGGGTCGATACCCAATGAGACGGTCTGCGGCGAAAGGCTTTACCCTGATTGAAACACTGGTCGCACTGGCCATCGCGGCAGTGGTGATCAACGGGTTTTATAGTGCCTTATCCACGGGCGCCCTGCTTGAGCGGCGTGCCGATGAGCAAGCGCGGATGGTCTTGGTCGCCAGCACCCTTTTGGATCAGGTGGGCGTCGATATCCCGTTACGCCTTGGCAATAGCAGTGGCCAGACCGATGGGGTGACCTGGCAACTGGTGATATCAAACGTACCCGCAGCAGATATGCAGCTTGGCACGATCTATGAAAATGAGCTGATTTTTGTGTCGGTCTCAGTCACCGACCCCACTGGCAGCGCAGCACCGGTCGTGCTTCGCGCGATCCGCTATGAGGATACACCGCTATGACGCGACGCAGGCACACATCCAATGGATTTGTTCTGGCCGAAGCTTTGGTCGCTCTGGCGGTCGCCGCGATGACCGTTGCCTTGCTGACAAGTGCGACATGGGGGCTGAATGCAGCCACCGAACGGCGCGCGGCAGCCGCGCAAACCAGTGCGGTGGATTGGCTTGCCGCGCGCCGGGCCATGACCGGATGGGCCGCTGGTGTTACCGCGCAAGGGATAGCAGACAGCCGCAACAGCCTGATCGGCACCGCCTCGACGGCACGGATGGTTGTGGCGCAAACCAACAACACGCCCGCCGCAGGGCCTTACGTCGGCGAGTTGCGGATCGAGGCGCGGGGCACAAACCGTTTCGTGCTGATCGCCGCACAGCACCCCGGCCTGCGTGATGCACGCGTGACCTCGTCAAACGCACGCCAGACCGACGTGGTGACAACATCAACGCCGATGCGACTGCTGTATCTGATCCCCAGTGGTCCTGCTGGACAGGGTGTTTGGCGCTATGAGACCGGGTCCGGCGCAGAGGGCCTGCCTTTGGCCATCGGGCTTGAGGTTGGCACACGGCGGATGATCACCGCCCCCATCCATCCCACCCGCAGCGCATCATGCCTTGCCAGACTGGGCCTGGCCGGTGTGGATGATGACGATTGCGCGCTAAGATGACACAGCGCAGAGGCAAACAAAGCAGAGGCTATATTCTGATCACGGTCCTGTGGATCGGGCTGGGCCTTTTGCTGGCAGTTGCGGCATTCATGGCCAGCACAAGGGAAGAAGCGCTGAGCGTCCGCGCCGAGGTCACATCCGTCCGTGCCCAAGCATTGGCGCGCAGCGGGTTAAATATCGCGATGGCAGACCTTGGGCGGATCAACCGTGATCAGATCATCACCCGACGCGATGGCACGCCCACGACGGTGCAAATGGCCGAAGGCAACATCACCTATCGTATCTATGATGAAGGCGGCAAGCTTGATGTGCTGCAAATGCCGCCGCGTATTCTGGCCCCTGCCCTGATCGCCATCAACGAGGCCGAAGCGCTGGACGCCTTTGACGCGATCAACCTTGCCGATACGCTGCCTGATCTGCTGCAGGGCCCGCGGGGCGAGGTGCGCACGGTCTATACCGCGCTGACCGATGCCGGGCTTAGCAATCAAACCGCACTCACTGCATCGCGCTATCTGACCACATTGAACTTTCGCCCCAGCGTGAACCCGCGCACAGCACCTGCCCCGGTTTTATCCGCAATCCCCGGCATCGGGGCCAGCGATGTTGCCGAAATCATCACGCGGCGCGAAACCAACCGCCCTATGCCAATCCTTGGCAGTGCGGCTGTGTGGTTGGTGGAACAATCCGGCCCCGCCTACACGATCGAGGCCGAGGCGGTGCTGAACACCGGCGGTCGCGCATTAATGCGCGCACAAGTCATCACACGCGGGCTATCGTTTCGCGGCGGGTTGATGCGATATGATGTTCTGTCAACGAGCATCGTGCGGTGATCACGGGCGGCACACTTCTGTCCCTTGCGGCCATTGCCGCCGTCAGTTTTGCCGTGATGGCAGGGCCATTCATGCTGGCCACGCGTGCCGGGCTGCGGCTGATCATGCCAGCATCAGATGTCAAACGCTGGCAAGGGCCTGTCGCTATGGGGCTGAGATCAGGGGCTGTGATGGCCAGTTTGGCGTGTGCTTTCGTTCTTGGGCCGGTCGCAACCGGTATGGTCGCAGTGCTGATCCTGCTCCTTTTACTGGCCGGGCTGGATCTTGCATGGCGCTGGCTGCCTTTTGAATGGACATTGCCATTACTGGCACTTGCGTTCGCCATGGCAGCGTTTGAAGGAAATTTAGGCGCGGCACTTACTGGCATGGCGGTCGGAGGCGGGATGCTCTTCGCCTTACAGCTGTATTTTCGCCTTGCTCGCGGTGTCACAGCTTTGGGCACTGGTGATATTTGGCTCGCTGCGGGGCTGGGCACATTATCTGGTATGCCGGTGATTCTTTACATCCTAACCCTAGCGGCATTGAGCGGATTACTGGGGGCGGGTTTCGCCAGATTTCGCACTACTCGCCAAAGATATGGCGTTGCATTTGGAACACACCTATCTTTGGCGTATTTCATTTTCCTTTTATTTTAGACCCTTACGCGACGACCTTATGCTAGCGATATGCAAGAGCGCGCATTGGGCAAAGATCTGAGCGCATACTATTGAGGCGAAAAAAATGAAAAACTTTATGCTTTGCGTGGCGTCTGCCGCGATCCTATCAGGCTGTGCAGAACTTGCCGACCGCGACAGAAATAATCTTGAAGGCTGGCGCGCCAGTACCATCCTTGGTGGTGGTGACGGGCGCACCGCGGCCCGCTCAGAAGGCCGCATCGTGAGCGGTCAGGTGGTCGAAGCCGGAAACGGCACGATCTACCCCGGTCGCCAATCGCTTTTCCGCGACAGCGACTTTGTAAACAGCACCGGTGAACGTACGGTTTCACTCAACCTTGTTGATGTGTCGATTGCCGAAGCCGCTGCCGCCATTCTGGGCGAGTTGCTGCGTGAAAACTACGTGCTTGATCCTGCGGTAACCGGCACAGTCAACATTCGGTCCAGCCAGCCAATCAGCCGCACAACGGCGATTGAGGTCTTTGAACTCGCTTTGAAACAGAACAATGCAGCCTTGGTCCGTCGCGGCGATTCATTCGCGATTGTTCCGCTCTCAGGCGAATTGAGCATCGGAGCGTCCGTGACGCGTGAAGTACCGATCGGTTACTCTCTTCGCGTCATCCCGCTACGCCATATCGGTGCGCAGGAAATGGCGACGATCCTGCAACCTTTTGCAGGTGGCAACATTGTCGGTGTCGATGCGCAGCGCAATATCATCGTGCTTGCCGGGACGTCCGCTGATCAGCGCGCATGGCAAGAAACGGTCACCAGTTTTGACGTTGATTGGCTTGCAAACCGCTCTGTCGGTGTGTTTCCGATCCGTGGCCGCTCGGCCCAATCGATTGTGAACGGTCTGGATCTTGTTGTTGAAACAGATGCCAACTTTGAACCCATCGTAGTGTTTGAAGTGATCCCGGAAAACAACTCGATTTTGGCTGTAGCCAAGACACCAAGTGCCTTGCAAAACGTATCCACATGGATCCGCCGCCTGACACAGGAAGGGCAGAACGATGCGCAGGTTTATTCTTATGACATGAAATATGCACGTGCATCTGATATCGCGCCGACATTGGCGCAAATTCTTGGGGTGCAGGTTGAAACCGCTGATAGCGGTACTGCGAACACGGAAAGCGCCGACTTTGTGAACGCCAGCTTCAGCGGTGATCAAAATGCCACCCGCATTGTCGCAAGTGAGGCCACCAATACCCTGCTGATCCACGCCACGAACGACGAATATCAGCGCGTTTTGGGCATGTTGCACCGCTTGGACGTGCCACCGCGTCAGGTTTTGGTAGAAGCAACAATCGTTGAAGTCTCTTTGAACGACGAACTGCGCTATGGCGTGCAGTATTTCTTCGAAAATAACGGGAACACAGGCGCTTTGACACGATCCAGCACCGATCTCTCTATTGGGTCGGAGGTGCCGGGTTTCAGCGCCGTATTTGGCGGCGCCACACCCGAAGTTATCGTCGATGCGCTTGAGGATGTGACCAGTGTGAATGTGGTTTCATCGCCCAACCTTATGATCCTCAACAACGAGTCGGCACGGCTTGTCGTGGGTGATCAGGTGCCAATTTCAGTGCAGACAGCGACGGATGCTACTGACGATTCAGATGTCTTCGTTTCGACCGTGGAATTCCGCGACACTGGCGTGATCTTTGAAGTCACCCCGCGCATCAATTCGTCGGGGTCGGTGGTGCTGGATATCCAGCAAGAGGTCAGCACAATTGGTGAAACCGATGGTTCGACCGGCAACCCGATCATCTCGCAGCGTACTATTTCCAGTGCAATTGCGGTTGATAGCGGTGAAACTATTGCCCTTGGCGGTCTATTTGAACAGCGCAGCACAAACGGCACCTCTGGTTTGCCCGGTCTTGCGCGGCAACCAATCTGGGGTGGTTTGTTCGGGCGTCAGTCACGCACCGACAGCCAGACCGAACTTTTGGTCCTGATCACACCGCGGATCGTGAACAGCAATGTTGATACGCGCCGGATCACCCGTAACCTGCGTGAGCGGATGCAGAATATCCGGTTGGATGATGCCACACTCAGCAACACGATCAACACGCCATCCATGGCCACCGCGAACTCTGCCGATATTGCATCGCGTCGGGCCACGCAGACACGCAATGCAAGCGCACAAGGTGACGTATTGGCCGCCGTTCAGACGGCAGTGCAAGCGCAGCCGGCCACGACCGGCACGCATTTCACCTACTTTGGTGCGTTTAGCAACGAACAGGCTGCACGCGCGCATTGGTCAGAGCTTTTGGCCAGCAACGGGTCTGATCTGGCTGGGCTGCAACCGCGCTTTACCAATGACAACGGGACAATCAGCGTTGCTGTCGGCCCGATGGATGCAAGCCGCGCCAGTCAGCTGTGTGTAACCATTCGCTCAGATTGCTTTAGCACTGGGGGGTAACCCCGCATCTTCGAACGATAATGCATTGAAAGCACCGCCAAGCCCATGGGTTTGGCGGTGCTTTTCTTTTAAGGCTCAAACTGGTCGATGACATCAACCTGGATGTTGGTTTGGACCGGACCCGTCCATTGGCTTGTCCGCCATATGCGCCCGCTGCCCGCATCAAGATAATGGATGTTGTTGACGCTGTCGCCTGTATCGGTCGTGCAGCTTTCGACAACCTCGACCACGCTACGATTGACACCCACCACATCGATCACCAATTCCCGGCCGACTTGATTGCGGCAGGTCATCGTGATCTTCGTAAATGCCGTCCCCCGCTGCGACAGATGATAGGTCCGCGTGACCTCGGCAGGCCAGCTTCGCGCACGGGCCTCTGTCACCAGAGGATCATTGCTTTGCGTCGTTACCGCTTGCAGGTTCGTCCCAAGCCCGAGTGTTCCATAGATCAATCCGCCGTTCAGCGTCACACCACGGTTATCGTTGGCGCTGTAATTGATCCGCCCGTCACGCATCTGGATCGCAATACCGACGGTCGCGACACCAATCGTCGGGCTGATCATCATAATGGCAGCAAGATCAGCCTGTTCGATCGCGGCCCGGTTGACCTGTGGGATCGTCATTTCAACAGGCTCTGGGGGGTTGAGGATCGCGTCGCGCACCTGCACCAACGTCCCCAGACAACCCGAAAGCGCCATGACGGCACTGGCAGAGAGAATACCTTTGATCAATTCCAGAACTCCCCAAAGCCATCCTCGATCCGTCGTTTGTCAGACGCCCTCAGCTCACTATAAAGTCCGCCGGTTCCGCTGACGCGCGATCCGAAATCACCCGATTGTCCGCCGACCGACAGGTTCGTTGTGCCAGTGCCACCATCAGGGGATGTCCATGATAACGGAATGGACAGCTCGGCCCCGAATTTCAGCGCGCTATCGCGCTCTTCGCTCCACCCGGTGGATGCGGCGAGCCGCCACCCGTTGCGGTAGTTGCGACCAACCGTCAGCCCGACGGCAAAGTCTTCTGCCAGATGCTGCCCCGCGTCAACAATCACAAAATTGCCATTCTGCCCGACGTTGGCATAAAGACTGGCGATCACTGTGGTGGCATCCGCGTCCTCAAACCCGAACCACCCCTCATAAGCGCGTTTCTGGACATAGGTGGCCTCTAGCCCCAAGGCAAAGTTCTGTTCGGGGTCGCGCCAGATCACCTCACCGCTCACACCGCCATAGGCCCGCTCGAATAGACCCGCAGAAACACGCCCGTAGAGCGCAGGTGCAATAGGGAAGCGATGCCTCAAGCTGAGTGACTTCAGGAAAACGATGTCAGGTTCATAAGATGTGGAGTCAGAGCGAACACCAGGCTCATCTGGAGGGTCTTCTTGGTCCCACTGATTAAGGAACCTATACCCTAAAGTACCAGACACAAAGGTCTGACGTGAAAACGTATAACGCGCATTTGCGTTGAGCGTTCCGGTAAGTTCCAGTGTATCAGACGTAATAAAATCAGCTTTGAATGTCGGCTCCAACCCATATGTAAACCGCGGCTCGAATTCACTTTCGCCTAATGCGGCTGGCCGGTTGAGAGGGCTGGGTTCAAACGATGTCGCATCCCATGCCAACGCGGCAGCATTGGGTTTGCCAACAGCATCGTCCAGACCTGCCCTGTCCAACACCACAACATTGCTGTCAAAAGCGCCGGTATTCTGGGTCACCCGGAAGGTCGTGATGTTTGCTGGTGCGATGGCCGACAATACGCGCGCCACGCGACCCACGATCCGGGCGAAGACAGGATCAGTGTTGGATGCTGCCGTCACATCAATCGTATCACCCCGCATGGAAAAACGTCTGATCTGAATGTTTTCATCTTCAAGACGTTCTTGCAGAACCGCAAAAACCTGCGCTTCATTTGGTTGCGGCTGACCTGCAAGCGCAGGACTGTTTTCTGCGTAAGGGTGCGGCCCGCGCCCGATATCTGTTTGCACGAAGGGTTGCGCGGGATTTGCTGAAAATTCAAGCCGCAGACCAGCATCACCTTGATTGTTGACCAACCCGGTGACTGCGAACCCCTCGACCAACGTATAGGACAGGCTTGCGGCAAAGGTATCGTCTTCCTGGGCCCCTGCGATGCCGCTATATTCTGCCGCCACCGTCAAACCATCAATGCCAGTATCCCACGTGATGTTTGCAAAAGGCTCTGTATCGCCTTCAAACAAATGGTCTGTCTGAAAGACATCGTCATCCTGTCCACGATCAACGGCAACCTCTTGGGCATAACGGCCCCACCCCAGACCGGCAGACACCTGTACCGCCCCGAAGGATTTGCTGGCCAGAATATATTCGCCCGACCCGCGATCATCGCTGCCGATCCCAACAACACCTACGGTCAGCGCCGGGAAATATGTGCTTTCATTCAGGAAGCGAAGTCCGAAACTCAGCTCATTGCCACTCGAACTGCCGTCATTATCGTCGTATGTCGGAAAGCTGAGGCCGATTTCAACCCGGTCACTGGGTTGTAGGCCAAACGACAGGGCGCGATAATCTTCGCGGTAATCAAACAAAATCGTCAAATCATCTGCGATACCGTCCGCAGCCTTCGGCGTATCAATCGCCTGCGACAGACCACCGACCCCTTCGGCCATAAGACCAGACGCCAAGCTGGTCGCAAACAAAGCAGTACAGGCAATACCCTGGGCCGTTCTTTTCATGTGGTACTTTCCAACCCCTAGGGCACTGATCCTCAATTCTGCGGTCAACCTACCCAAGGTCCTGACCCATTGTCGAGTGTATTGCCGGGAATTCCGAGCGTGCGTACCGCCGCCTGCGTAAAAAATCGGTGGGGGTTTACGTGAAATTAAGCTGCAGTCGGCCATACCGCTTTCAAAGCACATCTACAGCGTTTCGTCAGGAAGTGAGAGTGACCCAAATATGACCGACGACACAGCACGTTTTGAACTTTCGCCGATTATGAAGATTGAGGACTGTGAACGCCTGCATAGCTTTCTTGCCGGCACAACTGATCAGGATATTGAAATTGATTGCGGCGCTGTTGACCGGCTCAGCGGGTTGACTGCGCAGATGCTTGTCGTTGGACGCGGCAGTTGGCATCGAAATGGGCGGAATTTCACACTGTCGAACCCATCCGAAGGGTTTGAACAAGGGATCGCTTTGCTTGGCCTTACTGATGTGATGTCGCAAGATCAGGTGGCAGCATGAGCGCGCATATTCTTGCCATCGACGATTCGCGCACCATCCGGGCCTTGCTGACGGCAACGCTTGAAAAAGCAGGGTTTGCCGTCACCACTGCAGTCGACGGTGTTGATGGCGTTGCCAAATTTCAGGATGCCGCCGCCGATCTGGTGATTACGGACGTCAACATGCCTAATAAAGATGGCTTTGGCGTGATTGATGACATTCGGCAAGGCACGGTGAACCGCGCCGTGCCTGTTCTGGTTTTGACAACCGAAAGCGGTGCAGCCTTGAAAGAACGCGCACGCAAAGCCGGGGCAACAGGATGGATCGTCAAACCCTTTGATGACGAGGCTTTGGTCTCTGTTATCCGACGCCTGACCGGGACCTGATCAATGACTGATTCAGCCATTTTAGACGCCTTTTTTGAAGAGTGCGAAGACCTGTTGGTCGCCTTGTCTGACGGTTTGGAAGACATGCGCGAAGGCCGCGCCGACGGCGAAACCGTTAACGCGGTATTCCGTGCGGTCCATTCAATCAAAGGTGCCGCAGGTGCGTTCTCGCTCGATGATCTGGTCGGATTTGCGCATACGTTTGAAACCGTACTGGATGAAGTGCGCAGCGATAAGCTCGAAACGGATGATGAACTCCTGCGCGTATTGCAGCGCGCAGGCGATATATTGGCAAATCTGGTCGACGCGGCGCGCGACGACATACCCGCAGACCGTGATCAGGTCGATCCGGTCATTGCAGAGTTGCAGTCTTTTCTTGGAGCCGAAGACCTTGTTGAGGAAGAATTTGTATTTGAAGCATTAAGCCTGTCATTTGACGGTGATGACAGTGGCGCACGGTTTGTCGTGCATTTTCGGCCCGGTCAGGAGTTTTACGCCACGGGCAATGATCCCGCGCTCTTCATTGCGGCACTACAGGCGCTTGGCCCGTGCGAGATCAGCGTTGAAACCAGCGACCTGCCCGAAGACTTTACTGGCTTTACTTGGAATGATGGGTATCTGACATGGCAAGTCACTGTCGCCGACCAGCAGAACGATCTGGCAATACGGGATGTTTTTCAATTTGCAGAAGACCTTTGCGACCTTCAAATCACCGAGGCCCACGTCGATGAACCAGCACCCGCAATTGACATCGGTCTGCCAGATGTCGTTCCCACCGTTGACCTGACACCGGTTGAACCTGCCCCCGCTTCCGACGCACCTGCGGATACGCCGGCAAAGACTGAAAAACCCGCCAAAAGGGCGGCTAGCACCCTGCGGGTCGATCCTGAACGGGTGGACAGGCTAATCAACGCTGTGGGCGAATTGATCATCAACCAATCGGTGATCTCACAGCGGATTGACGAAGCCGAGCTGCCCAACAGCGCAGAGCTTTATGGCGACCTTGACGACTACAAACTGCTGGCGCGGGAAATTCAAGAAGGCGTGATGGCGATCCGGGCCCAGCCGGTCAAACCCTTGTTTCAGCGCATGTTGCGCATTGGTCGCGAAGCCGCAGATGCGACCGGTAAGGATGTCAATCTGATCACGGAAGGCGAGGCGACAGAAGTTGACAAAATTGTTGTCGAACGGCTTGCCGATCCGCTGACACATATGATCAGAAACGCCATTGATCATGGGATCGAAACGCCAGAAGACCGCGCTGCAACCGACAAACCCCAGACAGGGACACTACGCCTGACCGCAAGTCAGAGATCGGGCAGCATCGTGATTGAAATTATCGATGACGGTGCAGGGTTGAACCGCAAACGGATCAGAGAAATCGCCATAAACAAAGGTCTGATCACGGAAGACGCAGCATTGAGCGAGCAAGAGATTGATCACTTGCTTTTCGCACCCGGATTTTCAACGGCATCAGTCGTGACGAACTTGTCGGGCCGGGGTGTCGGCATGGACGTTGTCAAAACCGCGATTACCGCCCTTGGGGGGCGGATCGCGATTAGCAGCGTGGCGGGTCAGGGCACGACTTTTTCGATCACACTACCTTTGACGTTGGCCGTAATGGACGGCATGATTATTCACATCGGCGGGCAAACAATGGTTGTCCCGATCGCTAGCATTCTTGAAACGATACGCCCTTCCCCCGCTGATATTGCCGAAATCGGGCTCAGCAATCATCTGCTGCGTATCCGTGGCGAGTATGTGCCGATCATTGATCTGGCAAGCCGCTTGGGTGTCACGCCAAACGCAACATCCCTGACTGACCGCGTGTTGCTTCTGCTGCAAACTGAATCTGTCAGCCAATGCGCGTTGGCCGTTGACGATATCTTGGACCAGCGCCAGGTCGTCGTGAAAAGCATGCAAGGCAGCTACGGTGAGATATCGGGCATTTCCGGCGCCACTATTCTTGGAGACGGCAAAATCGCGTTGATTATTGATCCTGATGCGATTTCCGCCGTACCCGCGAGCGAAGTGAACGCACAACGCAAGGCGCAAAATGAGGTGTCACATGCAACAAGATGACGATCCGAGATCTGAAAAGCAGATGGAATTTGTCACACTCGTGGCAGGCGGACAAAGCTTCTGCATCGAGATTACGCAAATCCGTGAAATACGTCGCTGGTCACCCGTGACGTTGCTGCCGCATTCGCCAGCTTATGTTTTAGGCGTCATAAACTTGCGCGGCGCGGTTATTCCAATACTCGACCTCGCCGCAAAACTTGGCTTCAGCACGATCACCCCAACCGAACGGCATGTGATCATCATCACTGCAATCGAAGAACGGATTGTCGGACTGCTGGTCGAATCCGTATCTGAGATCTTGGGTGCGCAGACCGATATGGTACGTGAAACACCCAAAACCGAAGAAGACGCCACCACCCGCGCGGTTGATGGCATCATTCCTGTTGGTGACAATATGATCAAAATCATCAATCTCGATGCGCTGCTACAATCAAGCCTGGCAACGGCAGCATGATGCAGGATATACAAAAAACCTCGCCAGATGCGCGACAGGAATTCGCATTTTCAGATCGCGATTTTCGCATGATTTCTGAGTTGGCGAACGCGCGATATGGCCTCTTTCTGCAACCTTCCAAGAAAGCACTGGTGCATTCTCGCCTCGCCAAAAGACTGCGTGCCCTCAATTTAGGTAGTTTTGAAGACTATTGCGATCTGCTTAATCGCACTGAAGGCGATAGTGAGCAAACCCACCTGCTATCGGCATTGACAACCAACGTGACGCATTTCTTTCGTGAGGTGCATCATTTTGAATATCTAAAGACGGTGATTGCACCAACCTTGACAGCAAAAGCCAAGAGCGGAGATGCCGTACGCCTTTGGTCTGCTGCCTGTTCAACAGGGCAAGAAGCATATTCTATTGCTGCAACATTGCTCGATATCGACCCGGAACTGCGTAAATATGACGTCAAAATCCTCGCAACAGACATTGACCCACAAGTGGTCAAAACCGCACGCGACGGGCTTTACCCAGCCGAGCAAATTCAGGCAATTCCTGAAAATTGGTGTCGCTGCCTCACAAGGGTGGCCACAGCCCGCGCAGATGAATTTGAAATGGATAACGCACTGAAAGCTATGATTTCGTTCGGAGAATTGAATTTGATTGCAGATTGGCCGATGCAGCGCTGTTTTGACGTTATCTTTTGCAGAAATGCAGCAATCTATTTTGACAAAACAACTCAGGCCCGTTTGTGGCAACGGTTTGCGGCGGCATTGGGCAATGACGCGCATCTGATGATCGGCCATTCCGAACGGTTAAGTGGCCCGGCCGAGGCTGACTTCAAAAGTGTTGGCATTACTACCTACCAAAAACAAACAACAAATAAACACCGCGATAAAGGAGACGAAAATTGAGCTTGAAAGACTCTTTGCGGGTGATGATTGTCGATGACATGGGCGTCAGCCGTGGCCTGTTGGTACAGGCCATCGAAGAAATGGGCATTTGGAAAAACCAGGCCGAAAATGACGGGCGTGCTGCTTACGCCAAATTAGTCAACGACCCGGTTCATCTGGTCTTGTCGGATTACAATATGCCCGGCATGGATGGTTTACAGTTGCTGCAGGCCCTGCGGCAGAACAAGACAACCGCACGCGTTGGGTTCATATTGGTAACCGGCAATCCGACCCCGGATCTGGTAAGCAAGGGAAAGGCGCTGGGACTTAATAATATTATCAAGAAACCGTTTACGACCGACAGCATGAAGAAATGCATTGAAAGCGTGGTGGGTCGATTGTGAGTAGCGTACCAGACGATACCCCATTCCTGCAGCTTGGTCTGGCGCAGACCCTGCGCCAGACAGGGCGGAGTGTGATGCAATTAGGAGAGATCGTATTGGATCTTGAACATCAAATCCTCGACGATTATCGGCAAGTACCGCAGGCCGCCGGTCGTGTTCAAAATTTGCAGGCACTCGATTTTCTCAAACAAGCCACCGATGAAATTGCCGCGCTGTTGGATCGGCTCGCTGATGCGACGCCTGAGGGTCTGACGGTCGGACGGGCAAACATAAGTGATCCGATGAAGCTACAAGATCTGCGCGATGCGATCTGCCAGACTGAAACACTGACAAAGCAACAAGATAGGCAGAAATCACACGAGGAGATTGAACTTTTTTGAGGCACGCCTGCGCGTGACCTAACGGATTTGCAAATGCCGGTTGATGATGACCGACAACGGCAAAGCACAGCGTAACAGTTATCACGCGCCATGCGTCCCCTGGCGCTATCTTCCGAGACTGTCGGAGACTTATTTTTCCAAGATGGCTTTTGCCCATCGGTTTCGAGGTGTTTGGACAAGACATGAAAATTCTTATTGCGCACCCATCTTTGTTGCGCCTTGCAAGAGTAAAGCATCAGGTCATCGCACTGATGTCAGATGCTGACGTCTTGGAAGCATCCACATTGACGGATACCTATAATCTTGCAGAACATTATGAACCTGACTTGGTGATCATCGCAGAAGATCTGGCTGAACTTGCCGAATTTGAGCTGCTTGCATCGCTGTTTAGGATCATGAACATCGCTTGTATCGTGCTTGCAGCCAGCCACGAGGTCCCGCGCGCGCATCCTTTGTTTGCGCAGATCAGTATGGTCCCGGATGACCAACTTGGTGGCGCGATCCAAAAGATAGACAAGACACGACAACCGACAGATTTTTCTGCGCAACATTACGATCACAGCACGCCAAATAGTGCGGCCTACGACCAAAATCGCATGATTTTGATCGGTGCTTCGACCGGTGGTATTGATGCTCTATTAAACGTCTCGCGGCATTTTGACCGCCACTGTCCACCTGTTTTGATCGTGCAGCATACCGGCGCAGGTTTTGCAAAAAGTCTGATCAAACTGCTGAATGGTGCGTCCCCCGCCACCGTGATTGCCGCGCAGGACCACATGTCGCTTGCACCCGGGCATGTCTATCTTGCCCCCGATGATCGCGCGCATCTGACTGTTTCACCGAAACAAAAGCCGGACATAATACTGCAAGACGATCCTGCGGTATCGGGACATCGCCCATCCGTTGACGCGCTGTTTACATCAGCCCTGCCGCACGCGCCCAAGGTCAGCGCGGCATTGTTGACAGGTATGGGCAAAGATGGGGCGGCGGGGTTGACCAAACTGCGGCAGGCTGGTTCCCATACAATAGGGCAGGATCAAAAGACCTGCGTGGTCTACGGCATGCCACGCGTCGCGATGGAAATGGGTGGTGTTTGCACACAACTTCCTATTCAGGATATTGGGCCCGCCTTACTGAAGTCATGCCGCGCAAGGCAACGCGCATGAGCAGTGCGCAGAACGTCGTGACAATCGTGCAGGGTGACTATGCGGTATCGGGCGACCCCAGCGTGGTCATGTCAACGGTGTTGGGGTCCTGCGTTGCGGTCTGTCTTTATGACCGAGAGGCAGGCGTTGGGGGCATGAACCATTTCTTGCTTGCCGGGACAGGAGAAACGCGCGGTGGTGACATGCGCTATGGCGTGAACGCGATGGAGTTGTTGATAAACCAGTTGTTACGCGCGGGCGCCGAACGCTACCGGTTACAAGGCAAGCTGTTTGGTGGCGCACGCATGACGGCCCATGCGCGCGATATTGGGCAATCAAACGCCACCTTTGCGCAAGATTTTCTGAAGCAAGAGGGAATCCCCTGCATATCGCACAGCCTTGGTGGCGAACAGGCCCGCCGGGTGCAGTTCACACCAACAACCGGTGCGGCACGCCAGCTGCAAATCGCCGGCGAAACACCCGACCTGATGGTCGAGAAAAAAGCCGTCGTGCCGCCATCAGACATCACGTTGTTCTAGGGTCAGGCCCCATTCATCCTGCGCCGTCAGCGGCGTTGTTCACGAAGTATTCGTGGTTAGCGCTGCGCAGGCATAGCGATTCAAAGTCCAAACGGCGCATGCCTCTGAAATGAAGTGAAAACACCGTCTTTTGGATTGGAGGGATTGACCCGGTGGCGACGCGCAAAGCCGCAAGAATAGCTATTCTATTTCAAGGCCTTGCAACAAAATCCACCGGGCCGATCTGACAAACTGAGGGTGCAGGATGGACGGGGCCTGACCCTACACACTAGCCCATCGCCTGCAAGCGCTTGAGCAATGATGAGGTGTCCCACCGTCCACCGCCCAGTTTCTGCACATCCTTGTAGAACTGATCGACCAGCGCCGTGACAGGCAAGCTGGCCCCGTTTTCGTCGGCCGTATCCAGACAAATACCAAGGTCCTTGCGCATCCAGTCAACCGCAAACCCATGCTCCCATTCGTCGGCTAGCATCGTTTGATAGCGGTTCGACATTTGCCAACTGCCCGCTGCACCCTGACTGATCACCTCGACCACAGCTTCGCCATCAAGACCCGCTTTCTGCGCAAAATGCAGCGCCTCTGACAGCCCTTGAACCAGTCCGGCGATGGCGATCTGATTGCACATCTTGGTCATTTGCCCGGTACCACTGTCCCCCATCCGGCGGCAAAGCTTGGCGTAGGCCGCAATCACAGCCTCGGCACTGGCATAACTTTCCGCCGCACCACCGCACATCACAGACAGAGCCCCGTTTTCAGCCCCTGCCTGCCCGCCAGAGACGGGCGCATCGACAAAGGCGATCCCCTTTTCAGCGGCAACATCATGCAGTTCGCGCGTCACCGCGGCAGATACTGTCGTGTGATCCACAAAGATCGATCCGGCAGCCATCCCGGCAAAGGCACCATCATCGTCCAGGCAAACAGACCGTAGGTCATCGTCATTGCCGACGCAGGCCATGACCAACGCCGCACCCTCAACCGCGGCGCGCGGCGTTTGGCCCATCGCTCCGCCATGCTGGGCGACCCATTTTTCGGCTTTCACGGTCGTCCGGTTATACACCGTCACATCATGGCCCGCCGCCTGAAGGTGGCCCGCCATCGGGTATCCCATGACCCCCAGACCCAAGAATGCAAGTTTTGTCATCGCAGCTGTCCTTTGTTGCTTTGCTTGACCGCTAACCTAGTCCACCATTTCCCAAGGGATAGTGTAGGCGTTCAATGCGTGGCCAATTTCAACGTCCGATGCATCGCCTGTCTTGGCAATATACGCTACCAGCCCACGTTTTTTATCCTCGCTAACGTCCTGCACCTCCGCAGCGAGATCTGCCAGAGCGGCATTATAGATCCGTGAGATTGCACGTTTGCGCAGGTCGGGTTTAAAGATTTTCCCGACGGCTGTTTTTGGCAATTCATCTAGGACTTCAAGGTGCTTGGGATGGGCCGCACGTTCATGAATATGCTTTTTGGCATGCGCCATCAGCTCATCTTGCGTTACCTCGGCCCCGTCAACGAGTTCAACATAGGCGCAGGGCACCTCGCCCGCGTGCTGGTCGGGCTGCCCGATCGCGCCGGCAAAGGCGACGGCATCATGCCCCGCCAAGGCCTCTTCGATTTCGGCGGGGTCAATGTTGTGCCCGCCGCGAATGATCAGGTCCTTCGCACGGCCAGTGATCCAAAGATAGCCATCTGCATCAACCCGCCCCAGATCGCCCGTTCGCAAGAACTGCACGTCAGATTGCGGGCCAGGGTAAAACAAGTCCTTGTTCTTATCGGCCTCGGTATAGGTCTGCCCGTCAAAGACACCGGGGTTCGAGATGCAGATTTCGCCGATCTCATCCACGTCCATGATTTCACCATCAGCGGGGTTGACGATTTTGACTTGCGTGTAAGGAAACGGTAGGCCGATGGAGCCCACGCGCTTTTCCCCGGCGGGCGGGTTGATGGACACAAGGCAAGTCGCTTCGGTCAGCCCGTAACCTTCGCAGATGGTCACGCCTGCCGCTTCCTCGAATCGCCGGTAAAGTTCCAGCGGCAAGGGTGCTGATCCGCAGAACGCCAAACGCAGGGTCGAGATATCCGCGTCCACCTTACGCTGCATCAGTGCTGACATCGCTGTAGGCACCGTGATCATGAAGGTAACTTTGTGTTTCTCGACCAGCTTCCAGAAGTTATCAAAAACACCTTCGCCGCGGTATCCTTGCGGCGTGGGAAAGACGATTTGCGCACCTGATCCCAGCGATGCCCCAAGGGACACAATTGTCGCGAAAACGTGGAACAGTGGCAGCGGGCAGATTTGCACGTCTTCTTCGGTGAAAAGCAGGCGGTCACCCAGCCATGCGTTATAAACAATGCCAGAATAGCGGTGTTGCACGACCTTGGGCATGCCGGTGGTTCCACCGGTGTGGAAATAGGCCGCAACCCGGTCCACCTTGCTATCTTCAAAGCTCAGCGTTGTGGGCTGCCTGTCCATCTCTGCGTTGAAATCAAGGACCTTGGCCTTGTGCGCGACGGGGTTCTTGGGCCGGATCAGCGGCACGATGAGGCGCTTTAGCCCGGTCAGATAGCGATGCAGATCCACCTCAAGCACATGGGTCACATTGGGGGCCAGACGCACCGCCTCGGCCGCTTTTTGGGCGACGTCGGTTTTGGGGAAGGCTTTCAAGGTGACCAGTACTTTTGCATTCGTCTCGCGCAGGATCGCAGCGATTTGCTCGGCTTCAAGCAACGGGTTGATCGGGTTGACGATCCCCGCCACCTGCCCGCCAAGATAGGTCAGGATCGTCTCAGTCGCGTTGGGCATCAGGTAGGCGACGACGTCTTTCTCGCCAACGCCAAGGTTACGGAACATATTGGCCGCCTGCCCGGTTTTGTTCCGCAGCTCATCCCAGCTAAGCGTTTCACATTTCGCGTTCGGATCAGAGAGAAGGCTGAAACTGATTGCTTTGCGTGACCCATGTCTGGACGCCGTCTGCGTGAGCAACGCATAGGTCGTGGTCGGCGTGTTACGCTCCTCCCACGGCTTTTCATTTTCAATGGCGTCCCGATCTGCGACACTTGCAAATGCCATGCCGTCTCCTCCCTATTTGTTCTTTTACCGTGCAGCGCTGCGCGGCCTCCCTGACGTCGCAGGTTGGGGAAAAATTGACGTGATCACAAGTCTTACGCTACGAAAAAGCGCAGCTATTCTGCTGCGACGCCTTCGGTAAACTGCAATCGGGCAAGCCGTGCATAAAGCCCACCTTGCGCCACCAGCGCGTCATGCGTGCCTTGGGCGACGATCTTGCCGTCTTCCAAAACAACAATACGATCCGCCTTTTTGACGGTGGCAAGCCGGTGAGCCACGATCAACGTAGTTCTTGTCCGCGCAAGTTCTTCCACAGCGCGTTGGACGGCATATTCGCTTTCAGCATCCAATGCGCTTGTTGCCTCGTCCAGCAGCAGGACCGGTGCATCACGCAGGATTGCGCGGGCAATCGCGATCCGCTGTTTTTGCCCCCCCGATAACATGACACCACGTTCGCCCACATAGCTGTCAAAACCGTCAGGCAAAGCGGTCAGGAAATCATAGGCAGCGGCGGCCTTTGCAGCATCCTCGACCTCGGCATCCGAGGCCGTAGGGCGCCCGAAACGAATATTCTCGCGCGCCGTATCAGCAAAGATAACAGGGTCTTGCGGGACCAAGGCAATATGCTTGCGAAAATCAGATCGGTCCAGATCGCGCAGGTCGTGACCATCAAGCAGCACGGTACCATCCTGAGGGTCATAAAAGCGCTGCACCATCTGGATGATCGTGCTTTTGCCTGCCCCGGACGGCCCGACCAGAGCCACGGTTTCACCTGGTGTGATCTTCAGATCAATTCCATCCAACGCAGACACTTGCGGACGCGAGGGGTAGTGAAACTGCAGGTTCTCAAAATGAAGCGCGCCTTTGACCGGGGTTGGCAGTGCCTTGGGTTGTGCCGGGTCCTGCACCGTGTCTTCTGCTGTCAGCAATTCAACCAACCGTTCGGTGGCACCTGCGGCGCGCTGCAATTCGCCCCAAACCTCTGACAATGCGGCAACGGCACCGCCGACCATGATCGTGTAGATCATGAATTGCACAAGCCCACCTTCGGTAATCTGACCGGCGACGACATCCTGCGATCCCATCTGCAAAAACAGCACAATGGCCGCAAAGACCATGAAAATCACGATGGCCGTCAATGCCGCGCGGGTCATGATCCGACGGCGGGCGGAGCGATAACTTTGCTCGGTCACCTCATCAAATTTAGCGCGGCTCAGTTCCTCATGCGTAAACGCCTGCACGGTTTGTGCCGATAATAGCTGCTCGGACGCGTCGCCGCTGCTTTCGGCGATCAGGTCCTGATTTTCCTTGGACAGGCTGCGCACGCGCCGCCCCAGAAACAGGATCGGGAACAGAACAACCGGGATCGGCCAAAGCACCATCGCGCTCATCTTCACAGAGGTCAGAAGCATCAAAATCACACCGCCAATGAAGATCAGGATGTTGCGCAGCGCGATAGATACCGAACTGCCAATGACCGACAGGATCAGCGTGGTATCCGTGGTAATCCGGCTCAGTACTTCGCCAGTCATGATCTTTTCATAGAACGCGGGGCTCATGCTGATCATGCGATTGAAAACGGCCTTGCGAATATCGGCCACAACCCGTTCGCCAAGGCGCGTCACGAGATAATATCGCAGCGCCGTCCCAAAGGCGAGCAGGACAGCAATCGTCAGCATCGTGACGAAATGCTGGCTGATTTCACCGCTGGCCAAACCAAATGTGTCCACCACCTGCCCTGCTGCAATCGGCAGGCTAAGAGACACCATCGCCGTGAACACCAACGCGAAAGTCGCGCCAATCATGTTCAATCGGTATGGCTTCATAAATGGCCACAGCGCCTTGAGTGCGGAGACGCGTTTACCGACAGGACGGTCCTCTGGTTTGGGTTTTTGGGTCTCGGCCATTGGCGGTCCTTCATTGCGTCCCGAGGGACATAAAACTGAACCGAGCGTTTCACAAGGCGACCAAACGCATCAGCGCTATTTTGATTGAAAGGGAGGCTGGAGCGGGCGACGGGAATCGAACCCGTATCATCAGCTTGGAAGGCTGAGGTCTTACCATTACACAACGCCCGCGCTGCTGAACGTGTGCTATTTGACCTTTCAGGCGAGGTCAAGATGTACTCATCTGCGGTACCCCGGTTTGCCAGAACTAGAGAGCCCTCGCGCAACTTGCGGCGTATGATTGATCACAGTTGCGGTATGTCGGTGGACTCTCGCGGATAACCTGCGCCATGGTATCCAGCATTGAAAATAACCAAAACAGCGCAACCCTGACGTATTTCTACAAGCGGAGACTGATTTTGAACCAAGACACCAATGGGCTGCGCCATGCACGCGATGTCGAAGGACATCTGACATGGCTTGATAGTTTTACCTCTGCGGCGCTTGGTATTCTGGCGGTCGCATCCGGTATTTATACATATCTTGGCGTGCGGGGTTTGCTTGATGACAGTGGTGCGCTGTCACTATTTGCGGCGATTGCTTATTCAGCCGCTGTATCCACGGGCATTTTTGTCTTCTGGTCGTATCTTTTGCGCCTGCTGCCAGTGATGCGCACGGCGGCAACACGGCTTTGGCTGGTTCTGGCAATGGTGATCGGGTCTGGTGCCATTATTGCGATGTCATCCTGGCTGAATGCAGCGGCCCTTGCGGGCTCTGCTGCAGTGGAACAGCACTTGGCGCGTACCGTGCAGGACTATCAGTCATCGCTGGAACGTGCCCATGAAATCACATTGCAAGGACAAGCGCTTGGGCTTGATGTCGGACGCACCCGACAGAGTTTCGCGGACCTGTCCGAACAAGAGGCCGGCGGCGGTTTGTCAGGGCTGGCCGGGCGCGGTGCGGTCTTCCGGGTACTGACACAAAAATCCGATGAGTTAGCAGCACTTGAACAGTTGATCCGTGCGCAAGAAACGCCGATTGCCGGGGCTTTCGCAGAAGGGAATGCCATCCTGAGCCGCATGCGTGCCCTTACCGTCGCGCCCGGCGCGGTCGAGGACAGGTCCGTGCAGTTCTCGGAAGAAGCGGTCAGGTTGGCAGGTGTAATCACAACCCTCAGGCAGCTTTCTGTCGCCCCATTGGTGGACCGTGCTGCGCGTGATTTGGCGCAATCGGTTGTCTTGCCGCGGCTGGACGCGGACAACGCTGGCGGGCAGGCCGCACAGCAAGCCACGATCACATCATTGCTTGAAGTGCTCGCGCAGCGCGCGGATACGTTGCAAGCGGCGGCCTCTGATGTGCTCGCACTCCCGCCTGCTTCCGAAGTGATCTATACGCCGATTTCAACCGCTGATGCAGTCATACGTTATGCGCGTAATTTTGCACCGTCCTGGGCCGGGGCGATTGCGATTGACCTTTTGCCAGCGGTTTTGGTGATGATCGTGGCGGTTGCGCAGGCCGCTATCAGAGCTGGACGCGAACCAGCGGACCCTCAGAACGCACTGACGGTGGCAGAACTACAGGCGGCTGTGATCGCAATGCGCGCCATGCAAACAGAGCCTTCGGAAACGCCACATGACACAAGCGAACGGCCACCGACACCGCGTGTTGTCGAATGACAGATGACGTAAAGACCAACCCTCCTACCTGGACCGAGCGCCGAACGATGCGCTGGTTGTTGGGTGGGCAGGTTGTGATCGCCCTGTTTTTGATACTGGCCGATGTCGCGGGTATGTTACCGACGTTGTTTAATCAGGCATCCGATGCGCCCGCATTGAACCGCCCGACGCAGCCGGGCGATCAAACCCGCCGTTATCAGCCGTCAAACCCCACCCAACCTGGCGCGGGCATTGACCCCAACATGCCAAGTCAGCTGACCTTGACCACACAACGCATTGATACAGTTACCCTGCGCGGCGCCATCGCGCCGGGTGATGGTGTGCGTATCACCGCAGAATTACAGCGCATCGCACCTGAAACTGTGCGCCTTGATAGCCCCGGCGGCAGCGTATCAGACGCTTTGGAAATCGGTCGTGTGCTGCGTCAACTGGAGGTGGCCACGCAGATTGCCGACGAAAGTGTGTGCCTGTCAGCCTGCCCATATATCTTTGTCGGCGGTGTGCAGCGCAGTACCGATACGGGCGCGCGGCTGGGCGTGCATCAGCATAGTTTTGGAGAGTCCACGATTCTGCCAGCATTTCTGGCGACACAGGACATTCAAAGCGGTCAGGCAGAGGTACTGGCCCATCTTGATGAAATGGGGATCGACCTGCGCATCATGGGACCCGCCCTCGCCACCCCCGCAAACGAGATTTATATTCTGACGCAGACCGAATTGACCGACTGGAATGTCGTCTCGGACGTGCCACAATAGCGTGCTGCCAAACGAGGCGTCTGCATAACGAGCATAAAAAAAACGCGCTGCGGGTCACCCCGCAGCGCGTAATTACTTGCGCTCTACCACGCTTACTTCATCGTGATGCGCCCGTCAGTATAAGGCTGATATGGCGCATTCGCTGCAATATATTCCGCGGTGACATCGGCCAGATCGGGGCCAAAATCATAGGCGTTCATCGCATCTTCGAACATGCTGTAGCCATCACCGCCGTTGCGGATGTAGTTGTTAGAAACAACACCGTAGGTCGCGGCCGGATCAATGGGCGTGTCGCCCACCATCACATCAGATATCCGTGAACCCGGCTCTGCAGTGGCATCAACGCTAAAGGACATGCCTGCAACTTGCGGAAAGCGCCCGGCGCCTTCTTCAATTTCGCTGACGCCGTTTTCAAGCGCTGCGACAATTGCCTCACCCGTGACTTCAAATGTCGACAGCGTGTTCTGGAACGGTAGCACGGTCAGCACTTCACCCATTGTGATTTCGCCCGCATCAATAGATGCGCGCAAGCCACCACCATTCTGGATCGCAATCTGGATGCCCTGATCCGCAACACGGTCAAGCATCGCGTCAGCCACGAGGTTACCCATCGGGCATTCCATCGCGCGGCAAACGGAACGATCGCCTTCAATCGCTTCGGCCGCATCAGCCACAACGCGGGACTTCATCTCTTCGATAGGTCCCGCAAGTTCGGCCACACGCGCAACAGCGGCTTCATCTTCGGCGACACTGGCATCCAGCAGGATGGTATCGCCCGTTGCAGACGTGACGTTGCCCGCATCATCAAAGACCAGCGTGAGATGCCCGACGTATTTGGAGTAGGCATAAGCTTGCACCACAGGCACGCCGTTGACCATTGTTGGATATGCCATCGCGTCCTCTTCCGTATTCGAGAACAAAGTATGCGAGTGACCGCCAACAACGGCATCAAGACCGGCAACACCTTCGGCAACTGCCATGTCCTTGCTCACGCCCATATGCGTCAGCGCGATAATTTTGGTCACGCCTTCGGCTTCCAGTGCTGCAACATCAGCCGCAAGGCTTTCAGCCTCTTCTGTAAAGATCACAGCGTCAGATGGGCTGGACGTTTCAACAGTATCTGCCGCCAAGGCCGAGATAATGCCAATGCGTTCGCCACCAACTTCCAGCACAACATGGTTCTCAACCTGTCCGGCGAGGATGTTTGAGCTGGACACATCGATGTTGCCAGAGATGACAGGGAAAGACACCGCATCAGTCAGCTTGCGCAGACCCTCATCGCCATCATCAAACTCATGGTTGCCCACGGCCATCACATCGTAGCCGATCTGCTCCATGAACTCGGCTTCGACGTCGCCCTTGTAGGTCGTGTACATCAGGCTGCCCTGATACTGGTCGCCTGCGTCCAAAACGACAACATTTTCGTCTGCCAGTTCTTCGCGCAACTCATTGATTTTGGTCATTACCCGCGCGACCCCGCCAAAGCATTCGCCAGCGGCATTATCTTCGGCACTACAGGTCGAATCGAAGCGGTTGATCGGCTCGATCCGGCTGTGCAGGTCATTGGTGTGGATGATATGTAAGGTATAGTCAGCAGCCGCGACACTTGCCGTCATAGCCAGCACACAGGTTGTCGTCATCAAACGTAAAATCATTGTATTGGGTCCCCCAAAGGTTGGAATCATTTTAGCTTGGCGAGGCGGTTTGGGAGAGTCAAACGTTATCCTTCGTCAACTTGCGACACGATCGTGCGCTTACCCAAACTGAGCATCTGCTTGACGATTTTTTACGCAAAGGCCATGACGTCCCCATGCTGATTTACAAGATATTCCGGGCCGATGAATGGGCTACGTTGCAGGCGGACGGCGAAACTGTCGGTGCGCCGATTGATGTAGATGATGGCTATATCCATTTTTCGACCGCCCAGACCGTGGCCGCGACGGCCGCAAAATACTTTTCCGATGTTGAGGGGCTGGTTCTGTTGGCGGTTGAGGCTGATGGGCTGGACTCCCTCAAATGGGAGCCTGCCCGCGAGGGTGTTTTATTCCCGCACCTTTACCGCAGAATGCGGATGGATGATGTGGTTTGGTCAAAGCCGCTCCCAATAGTAGGCGGCGTACATCAATTCCCGGATCTGACATGAAAGTGCTTGAACAGATCGGCCTGACAGCGCTGCGCCAGATTGACCCGGAAACGGCACATGCTTTGGCGTTGAAAGCGCTGAACGTTGGATTGGGGCCACGCATAGGCCCGGTGACTTCGGACCGTTTGCAAACAACCATTGCGGGCTTGTCCTTGCCAAACCCCGTTGGCTTGGCCGCAGGTTTTGACAAGAACGCCACCGCGCTGCACGCATTGGCCAAAACGGGTTTTGGGTTTCTGGAAGTCGGCGCCGCAACACCCCGCTCGCAACCCGGCAATCCCAAACCACGCCTGTTTCGGCTGACACAGGACAGGGCTGCGATCAATCGCTTTGGCTTTAACAATGACGGGATGGATACGATTGCGGACCGTCTGGCCACCCGTCCAACGGGTGCTGTAATCGGTCTGAACCTTGGGGCGAATAAGGACAGTGATGACAAAGCTGCAGATTTTGCGACAGTCCTGACCCGCTGCGGCCCTGTCGTTGATTTTGCGACGGTCAATGTTTCTTCGCCGAATACCGAAAAACTGCGCGACCTACAGGGCAAGGCAGCACTGGCCGCATTGCTGGCGGGTGTCATGGATGCACGTGCAGCCCTCGCGCGACCGATCCCTGTGTTCCTCAAAATCGCCCCAGATCTGGGCGCTGATGAAATCGGAGAAGTTGCAGACGTTGCGAATGCTTCGGGCATTGATGCGATTATCGCGACGAACACAACCTTGGACCGTGATGGCTTGCACGGACCACATAAAGCAGAAATGGGTGGTCTTTCTGGTCAGCCACTTTTTGAGAAATCCACACGGGTTCTGGCGGAACTTGCAGGCCTCACCACGCTACCGATCATCGGCGTCGGCGGCGTCTCCAATGCCGAACAAGCCTATCAGAAAATCCGGGCGGGCGCTTCTGCCGTCCAACTTTACACGGGCTTGGTATATGGCGGCCTCTCTCTTGTGTCAGAGATCGTGCAGGGCCTTGATGACCTGCTGGCCCGTGATGGATTTGCAAATGTTGCTGATGCCGTCGGATCAGGCCGCAGCGACTGGACCTGATGCTGGTTTGTCGGCTTCTGCTTCTAACGCCGGGTACTTCCACCCGAGCGTGACTCCACGCAAGATAAAGCTCAGCAAAAGACCAAGCCAAAGCCCGTGGTTCTGGAACATCGCCATCAGTGGGATGACCGTCGCAAAATAGATCACTGTCGAGACAATCATCATGTTGCGCATGTCTTTGGTCCGTGTTGCCCCGATGAAGATGCCATCCAACATCCATGCCGCGACACCAACAATTGGGGCGGCAACCATATACGGCAGATACACGCGCGCCGCCTCGCGCACTTCGGATGCGGTGGTCATGATGTCAATGACTGCGCCACCGAACACAGCAAAGGAAATGGCCAAGACCGTACAAACCACCCCGCCCCAAAAACTGCTCAGAACCGCGCTTCGGCGCAGGGCAGCTCGCGCCCGTGCGCCCAGCGCCTGGCCTACCAGTGCTTCTGCTGAGAAGGCAAAACCATCCAGCGCATAGGCCGTGACCTGCAGAAACTGCATCAGGATTTGATTGGCCGCCAGTTGGACATCGCCAAAGTCGGAGCCAAAGAACAGAAAACTGACAAAGATCGCTTGCAGCAGGACCGACCGGATCAGAATATCCGAGTTGACCAACGCCATATGCTTGAGTCGTACAGCATCAAATACAGCGGCCACCGACCGCCAAGCCGTACGGCTGAAAACACCGCGACAAAACCACAGGCCAAGCGCCAACCCGCCCCACTCGGCCATGAAAGTCGCCCAAGCGACGCCTTTAACGCCCCAGCCAAGCTCTAACCCCAGATAGAAACTCAACGCGATATTCGCGCCATTCATGCCGACTTGAAGCACCAAAACAGCCTTGGTGCGTTCCTGCGCGATCAACCAGCCGGTGATCCCGTAAAGGGCAATTGTTGCAGGGGCGGACCAAATGCGGATCATCATATAATCCCGCGCCAAAGCCTCGACCTCGGCACTTGCGGGTGACAACCAAAAAGCCGCCTGAAATATGGCTACTTGGGCGGTAATCATCACCGCACCTGCAGACAGTCCAATCAACAAGGCGCGCGAAAGCAATGCATCAACTTCATCCGCGTCCCCTGCCCCGCTGGCTTGGGATGTCAGGCCTGTCGTGCCCATCCGAAGGAACCCGAAAATCCAATAGACGCTGGATAGGATGATCGCACCGATCCCGACCGCGCCAATTGGAGCAGCCTCGCCCAACTGACCAACCACTGCGGTATCCACCACGCCCAAAATCGGAACGGTCGCGTTCGACAGAACGATGGGCAGTGCAATTGCCAAAACACGGGCATGCGTCAGAGCCTCAGCCATCGCGCGGGGGCATCAGGAAATGCCCTGTTGCAGAGGCAAAAAGCCTGCTGCGGTTATCTTGCCATGTTTCTACATGCACAGAGGCATAGCGGCGACCAGAACGGTTGACCCGTGCACGCGCATAGGCATCACGTGGCAGACCAGAACGCAGATAGTCCACCGTAAAGTCAATCGTCTTAGGCAGAGGTATGCGTGGCGCATCCTCGCTGAATTTGCCTGCCTCCATATCTTGCCAGATCATCTGCCAGCTGAGTTCAATAATGGCGGTGACTTCCAGAAACGCCGCCGTGACACCGCCATGGATGGCAGGCAACATCGGGTTACCGATGAGTTTGTCGGCATAGGGTAGAATGGCGGTCAGCTCATCCCCTCTGCGGTCAATCTGGATGCCGAGAAACTGCACGAAAGGCACGCCATGGGCGAGCTTTTGCAAAGTCGCATCGCGGCGTTGCTTGACGATTTGAACAGGTTCGGGTTGAGGAGTCATGACTTAACCCTCTCGATAGTGAAGGCACCGGTGGCCGTTGCAACCGGACGCGACGGGTCGCCATCCACTGCCGTGGCACGCACGAAGGCGACCGAGCGGGTGACATGATAACACTCTGCCGTAGCCGTAATACGATCACCGGGCGTTGCCGAGCGCATATAATCAATGCGCAGATCAAGGGTCGCTGTAGCAACTGCCGCCGCCGGATGCGCCATAACGGCCGCACCAGCACAGGTATCCATCAGGGCAGAGACGGCACCCCCATGAATAACGCCAGTTTCAGGATCACCGATAATGCGGGCGTCATAGTCCATTCCGATGACAGCGCGACCATCGGCAATCTCGGTCAACTGCATCCCAAGCTCTTGCGCATAGGGAATGGCCTCAATGAACTGGCGCGCCAACACGTCGCGGCGTCTCTCTTGTGCGTCAGACATGTTGCCTCCTGTTCGGTATTGCCTTTGCGTATCCTTGATTGGCGCGCTTGGCCACTGCCGTTGTTACATTATGACGCATCGGGCAGTTGCCCCAATTCCTTGTTCCCGCTACGATTGAGGTAAGGGAGAAATACATGTCGGACACACGCCTGTCATTCAAAGAGATGTGCGCGAAATTCGACGTAACGCCACGCACGTTGCGCTACTACGAATATATTGAACTACTGCACCCGGACAAAGAAGGGCGCTCGCGATTTTATGGGGCAAAGGAATTGGCGCGTATGACGCTGATTCTGCGGGGGCGACGATTTGGATTTTCGCTTGAAGACATCAGGCAATGGCTGCTGATTTACGAAAAGGAAGGCACAACTGCGCAAATGCACGAATGGGTCGCCCTTGCAGATCGGCAATTGGTTGAGCTGGCAGAGCAGAAACAGCAACTCGAAGACACGATTGCTGAGCTACAGTCCCTGCGGGACACGACGGCGAAAACGCTAGGGTAAGCTTGGCAGACGTGCATCAGCGCGTCACAATCCTGTCATTCAGGGGGCGCCCTTGCGTAAGAAAAAACGCACAATAACGGTCTAGGGCCCGCCGGTTCACCGCCGCGGATCGTGCCAAAACACCTTATAAAAGCGCTTTGAGGGGAATAAATGAAATTTTTCCCCGTTTTTTTATTGCGCCTGACCTGGCGTTACTTTCGCTGACCTTTCGTCAACCGCGCCGTGACGCCACGTTACGTTTACGTGCACGTCAACTTTGCTTGTATAGTAAATCCATCCTTCGCAAGTGCGTGCCATTGAAACACGCATGAGAGGAATGAAAAGATGACGACTGAGACACTGAACATTCGGCAGATGTGTGACGCATTTGATGTGACACCACGTACGCTTCGCTTTTATGAAGCAAAGGAACTGCTGTTCCCGATCCGTGAAGGCCAAAAGCGCCTTTTCACGAAGCGCGACCGCGCGCGGTTGAAACTGATCCTGCGCGGCAAGCGCTTTGGCTTCAGCCTCGAAGAAATCCGCCAATTGCTTGATCTATACCACATGAATGACGGCCAAGAAGCGCAGCTGTCGAAAACATACATCTTGGCCGAACGCCACCTTGCCGACATGGAGGCCCAGAAGGCCGAGTTGGACGAGGCAATTGGTGAACTGAAAGAACAAATGGCTTGGGGCGCTGAAAAGCTGGCCAAGTTGTCCAAAGAGAAAACGGTCGCTGCCTAAACGGGGCACGACCACCCAAAACGACGAAACGGAGAGACACCAGATGCCGATCTACAACGCACCTACCAAAGACATTCAGTTCGTACTGCACGACCTTCTAAAGGTCAGCGAGCAGGACATTCCGGGGTTCGAAGACCTTGACCGTGACTTTACCAGTGCTGTTGTCGAAGAAGCCGGCAAGGTGGCCACCGAGGTGTTGCACCCGCTGAACGTCGTGGGTGATACCGAAGGCTGCGTGATGGAAAACGGTGTGGTGCGAACACCGACAGGTTTCAAAGAAGCCTTCCAGCAAATGAAGGACGGCGGCTGGACCGCGATGGATTGTGATCCTGAATATGGCGGCCAAGGCCTGCCCTATGTCATGCATACGGCGGCACAGGAACCGTTTGTGTCCGCGAACATGGCCTTCAACATGTATCAGGGCCTGACCCACGGCGCCTACTCCGCAATCTACGCGCACGGGTCTGATGAGCAAAAACAAAAGTTCCTGCCAAAAATGGTGTCCTGCGAATGGACCGGCACGATGAACCTGACAGAACCACACTGCGGCACTGATCTGGGTCTGATGCGTACGAAAGCTGTGCCAAACGGTGATGGCTCTTACAAAATCTCTGGCCAGAAAATCTTCATCTCGGCTGGTGAGCACGACATGGCAGATAACATCATCCACCTCGTGCTAGCCAAAATCCAAGGTGGCCCTGAGGGGATCAAAGGCGTGTCCCTCTTTGTCGTGCCAAAGTTCCTTGTGAACGATGATGGCTCCTTGGGTGCCCGCAACGGTGCGACCTGTGGCAAGATCGAAGAGAAAATGGGTATCCACGGCAATTCGACTTGCGTGATGAACTATGACGAAGCCGAAGGCTATCTGATAGGGGAAGAGCACAAAGGCATGCGTGCCATGTTCACCATGATGAACGAAGCGCGTCTGGGTGTGGGCCTGCAAGGTTATGCCCAAGCCGAAAGCGCCTATCAGAATGCTGTGGCCTATGCCAACGACCGCCTGCAAGGGCGCGACGTCACGGGTGTCAAGAACCCTGATGGCCCTGCCGATCCGCTAATTGTACACCCGGATATTCGTCGTAACCTTATGGATCAAAAGTCCTTTGTCGAAGGCGCACGCGCTTTCACCTATTGGGGTGCGATGTTGATTGATCAGGCTCATAAGAACAAAGACGCTGATGCCGATGGCCTGATTTCCTTGATGACGCCTGTCATCAAAGGCTTTTTGACCGACAAAGGGTTTGAGTATGCCACTGCGGCACAGCAGGTTTACGGTGGTCACGGCTATATCGAAGAATGGGGCATGTCCCAATACGCCCGCGATGCGCGGATCGCGATGATCTATGAAGGGGCCAATGGTGTGCAAGCGCTGGATCTCGTTGGTCGTAAGTTGGCGCAAGACGGCGGTAAGCATGTGATGGCCTTCTTCGAGATGGTAAAGACCTTCATCAAGGAAAACGAAGGGAATGAGGCACTGAACAAAGAGTTCCTCACACCTTTGAAAGCTGCGTCCAAGGATTTGCAGGCCGCTGGCATGTACTTCATGCAGAACGCGACCAAGCCGAACAACGCGTTGTCTGGGTCTTATGATTTCATGCATATGATGGGGCATGTCTGCCTTGGCCTGATGTGGGCACGCATGGCGAAAGCAGCAATGGACGCTCTTGAAAGCGGGGCATCTGACACCGCGTTTTACGAGACCAAGATCGCAACTGGCCGCTACTACATGGCGCGCCAATTGCCTGCCACGGCGATGCACCTTGCGCGCATCAACACAGGCGGCGATACAATCATGGCGTTAGAGGCTGCAAACTTCTAAAAATGTGGGGTGGGTCAAGACCCACCTTACACGTTCGACAATTGGCGCATGGCAAAAAGCATCGCGCTTTCACAAAGGGTTGGAGCCTCCGGCGGGAGTTTTTCGGCCAAGATGAAGAAGGGAGCTCCACCCCGGCCTTTCGACAAGCACCGGGGCTTCACCTTGGACGCCAAATCGCTCTCCAGCTATTGGCGCCTCTGCAAAATCGGCCAAGAGGGTTAACGTTTCGTTGTGCGCGCAACGCTCCCCTTTCATCTTGGCCAAAAAACTCAAATACCGACCGTCACCTTATGGTCGGACCTCTGGGAGGGGGCACAACATGATGAAGCTTCATTGCTTTGGCGAAAGCGGAAATGCCTATAAAGCAGCCCTGACCCTGACCCTTGCCGATGCAGCGTGGGAGCCTGTCTTTGTGGACTTCTTTCAAGGTGCCACACGCACCCCCGAATTCCGCGCGCTGAATGTGATGGGTGAGGTGCCTGTGCTGGAAGACGGCGATCTGGTGTTGAGCCAATCCGCAGTGATCCAGGACTATGTCAGCTCAAAAACCGGCAAACTGGGCGGCAAATCCGCGGCAGAGCGCCGTGATGTGCTGCGTTGGATGTTTTTTGACAATCACAAACTGTCCGGCGTGGCTGGCCCTTTGCGGTTCAACATGAATTTTCTGCCCGAGGACAAGCGCAATGCAGATGTGAACAACTTCATGGCCATGCGCCTCGCCTCTGCTTTGAAGGTGATGGAAACGCAATTGAGCGAGACCCAATGGCTCGCTGCCGATGACATCACAATCGCCGATATCGCTTGCGCTGGTTACCTGTTTTACACCGAAGATTTCACCTTCGACCGTGCCGATTACCCCAATATCAACCGTTGGCTGACTGCAATCGCAGATCAGCCCGGCTGGAAACACCCTTATGACCTGATGCCGCGCGCCCTTGGCTGACGCGGACTAAATACCTGGAGGACCCTATGACCGAAGCCTATATCTACGATGCCATTCGTACCCCGCGCGGCAAAGGGCGCAAAGACGGTAGCCTGCATGAGGTGACATCTGCGCGCCTGTCTGCGGGCGTGTTGAATGCGCTCAAAGAGCGCAACAATCTCGAAGGCCATGCCGTTGAAGATGTGATCTGGGGCAATGTCACGCAAGTTGGCGAACAGGGCGGCTGCCTTGCACGGACGGCCGTTCTGGCCTCTGATCTGGATCAATCAATCCCCGGTCTGGCAATCAACCGGTTCTGCGCTTCCGGTATGGAAGCTGTGAACCTCGCCGCAAATCAAGTGAAGGGTGGTGCTGGTCAGGCCTATATCGCGGGTGGTGTCGAGATGATGGGCCGTGTTGCCATGGGGTCCGACGGCGCGGCGATTGCCGTTGATCCATCCATCGCGATGGACACTTACTTTGTCCCGCAAGGTATTTCCGCTGATATTATCGCGACTGAATATGGTTTCAGCCGTGACGATGCCGACCAGCTTGCCATGGAAAGCCAGAAGCGTGCCAAAGCCGCTTGGGATGACAAGCGTTTTGACAAATCCATCGTGCCTGTGCGCGATATCAACGGCCTCGCTATTCTTGACCACGACGAATACATGCGCCCCGGCACTGATATGCAGTCGCTGGGTGGCCTGAACCCGGCGTTCCAGGCGATGGGCGAGGTGATGCCCGGCTTCGATAAAGTCGCCCTGATGAAGTACCCGCATTTGGAAAAGATCAACCATATCCACCATGCCGGTAACTCATCCGGGATCGTTGACGGTGCTGCTGGCGTTCTGATCGCATCAAAGGAATGGGGTGAGGCCAATGGCATCAAACCCCGCGCCCGGATCAAGGCAACCGCCAAAATCGGCACCGACCCCACAATCATGCTGACAGGCCCGGTTCCCGTGACCGAGAAGATCATGGCTGATAGTGGTATGAGCATCAGCGATATCGATCTTTTTGAGGTCAATGAAGCCTTTGCATCCGTCGTGCTGCGCTTCATGCAGGCCTTTGATGTGGATGATAGCAAAGTCAACGTGAACGGCGGCTCCATCGCGATGGGCCATCCGTTGGGCGCCACAGGTGCGATCATCATCGGCACATTGTTGGATGAGTTGGAGCGGACCGGAAAAGGCACAGGTCTGGCCACATTGTGCATCGCATCCGGCATGGGGGCGGCAACAATCATCGAACGGGTGTAATCATCATGGCGAACGACATGCAGATTGCTGCAAGCGACGTGTCACAGGCGTTGCTCGACATTACTGGCGATGCGCTGATGAAGGGTGATTTTGATGCGTTTGCATCCGTCTTTCACACCCCTCAGCACATGGCGACGATGGCAGGCCCAATCTACATGGAAACAGCCGAGGATATGCGCCGCGCCTTTGATGAGATGCATAAACATCTGCAAGGCATCGGGGCGACGCATATGGTGCGCAGATGCGTGGTGGCGGAATACAAAACGCCAACCCGCGTCGAAGCCACACACACAAGCGAAGTACTCAAAGATGGTAAGCGCCTCAGCGGGCCTTACCCTGGGTTCTCGGTGCTCGAAAAGATTGATGACAAATGGAAAGTGACTGCGAGCGAATACGCCCTTGAACCAAACGACGGGCAGGCCATGGCTATTGCCGCCGCTGACACAAAGCATCGCAACACATAATTATCTGAGGTCAAACGTAGCCGGTAGGGCTCGGACCAAGACCACAAAGGAACGACAGACATGACCGATTTCACAATGAACACTGACGCAGACGGCGTTGCCACAATCGTCTGGGACACTGTTGGCAAATCCATGAACGTGATGAACCAGCAAGGCTTCCTTGATCTGGACGCGCTGATTGACCAAGCGCTTGCTGATGACGGCATTAAGGGCGTGATTATTACGTCCGGCAAGGAAGGGTCCTTTGCCGGTGGTATGGACCTCAACATTATTGCCAAGATGAAGGAAAGCGCAGGCGACGATCCGGCACGTGGTCTCTTTGAAGGCGTCATGGATATGCACGCCGTGCTGCGCAAGATCGAACGCGCGGGCATGGACCCCAAGACCAACAAGGGCGGCAAGCCCATTGCTTGCGCCCTGCCCGGTACGGCGCTCGGGATCGGCTTGGAAATCCCACTGGCCTGTCACCGCATCTTTGCCGCTGACAACCCAAAGGCCAAGATTGGCCTGCCCGAAATTCTGGTCGGCATCTTCCCTGGCGCAGGCGGCACGACACGCCTGTCACGCAAGCTGGGTGCGATGGGGGCATCCCCGCTGCTGCTGGAAGGCAAGTTGAACGATCCGAAGAAAGCGAAAGCTGCTGGCGTCGTTGATGAGGTTGTACCCGCAGACGAATTGCTGTCCGCCGCCAAAGCATGGGTTCTGTCCGAACCTTCCATCGTCAAGCCATGGGACGAAAAGGGCTACAAAATGCCCGGCGGCGCACCGTATCACCCTGCTGGTTTCATGACCTTTGTTGGTGCCTCCGCAATGGTCAACGGCAAGACCCAAGGCGTCTACCCCGCTGCCAAGGCCCTGCTCTCCGCGGTCTACGAAGGCGCACTGGTCCCCTTCGACACCGCCATCAAGATCGAGGCGCGGTGGTTCACCAACGTTCTGATGAACCCATCATCCTCTGCCATGATCCGCAGCCTCTTTATCAATAAGGAAGCTTTGGAAAAAGGCGCCAACCGCCCAGAAGCACCGGACCAGAAGGTCAAGAAGGTCGGTGTCATCGGGGCAGGCATGATGGGCGCTGGTATCTCGCTCGTCTCTGCTTTGGCCGGTATCGAAGTGGTGCTGATCGACAGCACGCAGGAAGCGGCCGACAAGGGTAAGTCCTATACCACCGCGCATCTGGATAAAGGCATGGCGCGCAAGAAGGTTACGCAGGAAAAGAAAGACGCCGTGCTTGGCTTGATCAACGCAACGACCGATTATGACGCGCTCAAGGGCTGCGACCTCATCGTCGAAGCCGTGTTCGAAGATGTCGGCGTCAAAGCTGACGTCACCGCCAAGGTACAGGCCGTCACCGGCCCTGATTGCATCTTTGCAACGAACACCTCAACCCTGCCGATCACGGAACTGGCGAAAGCCTCCGCCGATGCAGAGAAATTCATCGGCATCCACTTCTTTAGCCCCGTGGACAAGATGTTGCTGGTCGAGATCATCAAAGGCAAGGAAACCGGCGATGTGGCTGTGGCCAAAGCATTGGATTACGTCCGCCAGATCAAGAAGACACCGATTGTCGTGAACGACGAACGCTTCTTCTATGCCAACCGTTGCATCATTCCTTACATCAACGAAGGTATTCGCATGGTGAAGGAAGGCGTCGAACCTGCGCTGATCGAAAATGCGGCCAAACTGGTCGGCATGCCGCTGGGTCCGTTGCAACTGGTCGATGAAACCTCTGTCGATCTGGGCGTGAAAATCGCCAAGGCGACAAAGGCTGCGATGGGCGATGACTACCCCGATGGCGAAGTGGATGAGGTTCTGTTCTGGATGTTCGATCAGGAACGTCTGGGCCGCAAATCGAACTTGGGATTTTACAGCTACGATGACAAAGGCAAGCGTCAGGGGCTGTGGGATGGGCTGGCCGCTCAATACCCTGTCGCCGACGAACAGCCAGACCTAACCACCGTACAGCACCGCCTGCTGTTCGCACAAACACTCGAAGCCATCCGCGCATTGGAAGAAGGCGTGCTGGAAGACATCCGCGAAGGCGACGTCGGTGCGATCCTTGGCTGGGGCTTCGCGCCTTGGTCGGGTGGCCCATTTAGCTGGCTCGACATCATCGGCGCTCCTTACGCAGCCGAGCGCTGCGATCAGCTGACCGAGGCGTTCGGCGAACGATTCAAGACACCGGCGCTACTGCGTGAGATGGCTGATAAAGGTCAGGACTTTTACAAGCGTTTCGGCACTGCGGCAAAGGCTGCTTGAACCAAACGGCGTACCCTCAAGCGGGGGGTACGCCACCTATAATGTGGTCTGATATCCAAAACGCGCGATATCTTGGGCCGCAATTTCCTGCACAATATCAAAGCCCTCTGCATCATAATAGATGCGCCAGTCCACATCACGATCCGAGCGATTGACATGCGGAACACTTAGCTGAAAACCCAAGTGTTTCCACAGCGGCTCCAGATCTTCGGGGTGTTCCAACCGCGCATAGAGGTCACAGTGATCATGGCCATTGGCATCAATCACATACGTGGCATAGCTGTGTCTGCGAACAGACTCCTGCACAGATGTATCGCGCAGGAAGCCTGCAAACGTCGTGGCTTTGGCAACCCGAACCGCTGGATGATCGAAGCTTTGATCCTGCAACCAATGATAATAGCTCACCATCCGGTCCCATGGGTTACGAACCAAGGTAAAGATAAACGCCCCTTCCGGATAAAGCCCAGCCACATCGCGCAAGGTGCTGTGCTTCCACAATCGGCCCGGTGCTTTTAACGCAATCTGACGCGCGCGCCTTTTGCGCGCCTTCGGCGTATCGCCCACCAGAATATCATCCGCCGCCGCACGGTCCTCTAATGCAAGAGCAAGGCTGGTCCCGCCCGTCTTGGGAATATGCACAAAGACGTAAGAGCGCTTGGCAGAAATAATCATCCCGGCTGCCGCAACGCAATGACCGCACCCGAAACAACAATCAGTGCCATCCCACATAAGGCCAATGGGGTGATCGCCTGATCCCATAAATACCATGCCCAGGCACTCGCGAAGATCAGCAAGGAAAACTCAAAGACAGCTACCGAACTTGCCTCGCCAATCTGATACCCGCGAAACAGGCACATGATGCCGATCAATGTGCCAATGGCCTGAAGCGCAATCCAGAACAGCATATCAATGTTCACAGGCATCCATCCGCGTGCGGCGAAATCATCTACACCACTGCCTACGCCCGGAAATACCAGACAGCCCACCGCACCCATCAGCCCGAGCATGACAAAGAAACCCGCTGTCAACGAAAGCGTCCCTTCCCCCTCACACCATGCGCGGGTCGCGACGGCACCGATGGCATAGCAAAGACCCGCAACAATCGGCACGAAGGCCACCAGATCAAGATTGGCCGGATCTGGCCTGATGACCAAAAGCGCACCAGCGAACCCCAGAAAGATCGCAAGGGCATGCAGTGCTGTGATGCGCCTGCCTTGAAAAACGGCCGCGATGAGGGACACAAAGAGTGGTGAGGTAAAGAACCCGGCCACAACCAGACTCACCGGCAAGATCGCCAGACAGCCAAAATAGATCAACATCGAGATGCCTTGAATGGCACTGCGCGCGCCTACGGCCCAAAAGCGCTTGGGCCAGATCACGCCCATGCCCGCCATGGCAATCACACCCATAACGAACAAAGCTGTCAGACTGCGCAACAAATGGAACTGCCAAAGTGAGCTTGCATCGGTGATGTATAGGATGAAGTTATCACTCAACCCAAGCACGGCCATGCCTACCAAAATCGACAAGGCCGCTCGGGTTGGGGCAATCGCTTGTGTCATGGAAAATCCTCTGCCTTCAATTCTAGCTTTCAAAAATCGCTAACATGGCGCAATACTCAGCCCTCAAAGCAACATATGCTGCGGGAGGGCAACATGGGATGGATGCGTGACGAAACAGGTTTGGGTAAACGTGCGGCCAACTATGTGCCACTGACGCCGCTGTCTCATTTACAACGGGCCGCACTGATCTTTGCGGATCGCGAAGCGGTTGTCTACGGTAAAACACGGCTCACTTATGCGAAATACTATCGGCGGGTTTCGCGGCTGGCCTCGGCCCTGACCAAGGTTGGTGTGAAACCGGGTGACGTTGTCGCGACGATCCTGCCCAATATCCCCGCGCAGTCAGAGGCCGCCTTTGGGGTGCCTGCCTGCGGGGCGGTACTCAACACCATCAACACGCGGCTGGATGTCGACACCATCGCCTATATCTTTGATCATGGCGAAGCCAAGGTCGCCTTGGTCGATAGTCAGTTCCTGCCCATGGCCATGTCCGCCATCGAACTTATGGAAGGGCCAGCGCCGCTGATCATCGAAGTTCCCGATGATGAGGCTGGCGTGCACGCGATGGCCGAGCAGCAAAACTATGAAGATTTCCTCGCAACCGGCGATCCCGAGTTCGCTTGGATGATGCCCGAGGATGAATGGGAAAGCCTCGCACTCAACTACACCTCAGGGACAACGGGGCGGCCCAAGGGCGTGGTCTATCACCACCGCGGTGCCTATCTGATGACGATGGGCACACCGATCAGTTGGGAACTGCCGCTCTTTATGCGCTACTTGCAGATCGTACCACTTTTCCACTGCAACGGATGGAACCATACGTGGATGATGCCCGCCTTGGGTGGCACGGTGGTGTGCTGCCGCGATATCTCGGCCAGCGCAGTTTATGATGCCATTGCCGATGAAAGCGTTACGCATTTTGGCGGCGCACCGATCGTGCTTAACCTGATCGTAAACGCGAAAGAGGAAGAACGACGTCCCTTTGGGCATATGGTCGAGGTCTTTACCGCAGGCGCACCCCCTGCCCCTGCGACCTTAGCTGCGATTGGCAAACTGGGTTTCAACGTCAAACAGGTCTACGGCCTAACCGAAACCTACGGACACGTTACCGAATGCATCTGGGACAGCAACTGGGACGGGCTGCCAGAAGACGAGCAGGCCGCGATCAAAGCGCGCCAAGGCGTGGCCTTTCCGATGATGGAAGATGTCACCGTAGTTGATGACCATATGGGGCAGGTCCCCCGCGACGGCGCCACGCAAGGCGAGATTGTTATGCGCGGGAACGCGGTGATGAAAGGCTACCTCAAAAATGAAGCGGCAACCGAAAAGGCATTTTCGGGCGGTTACTTCCATTCCGAAGACCTTGCCATTCAGCATCCGGGTGGATCGATCCAGATCTCGGACAGGGCGAAGGATATCATCATCTCTGGCGGTGAAAACATCAGTTCGGTCGAGGTCGAAGGGGCGCTGATGCACCACCCGGCAGTTAATCTCTGCGCAGTGGTGGCAAAACCCGATGACAAATGGGGCGAGGTGCCCTGTGCCTTTGTGGAACTGAAAGACGGGGCGCACGCAGATGAAACCGAGATGATCGCCTTTACCCGCGAGCGGCTGGCAGGTTTCAAGTGCCCCAAGAAGGTGGTGTTTCAGGAGTTACCGAAGACATCGACCGGAAAGATCCAAAAGTTTGAACTCAGAAAGCAAGCCAAGGCGTTTTAGGCAAAGACAGGGATGCCTCCGGCGGAAGTTTGATTGGACATAGAAAGTCGATGGACGTGCGCGCTGGCGAGTTGCCCACTACAGGCAGATCTGGTCAGATCCCCGACAGCGCGACTTTCCACGTCACGGCCATCAACGCTTCCGCCTGTACCGCACCTCAACGCGTATCCCATCGTGGTTAAAGAAGTCTTGATTTTCTTCGTCCAATCAAACTTCCCCCAGAGGGTCCGCGCTTTCAACCGGCACCACCGCTAGATATTTGTTTCCAACATGACATTCCGCGCCACCCACGTTACGCTTGGCAAAAAAGGGCAATGAGCAGATGACGGCACTTGACCGATATGTCCGGTTGGAAAGCGAGGCACTGTGGCGCGCCGCAGCCGATGAGCAGCGCCGTGATGTGAGTATCTCCTTTGGTGACGCGACATTGGTGATTGCCGATGCCACCGGCCGCCCCTTGGCCCATTGGTCGCTGCCTGCGTTGATCCGGCAAAACCCCGATGAGGTGCCTGCGATCTACGCCCCAGATGAAGACGCCAGCGAGATACTGGAGATCGCCGATACAACAATGATCGAAGCCATAGAGGAAGTGCGCAAAGCGCTGGCCAAGGCCCGCCCCAAACCCGGCAAACTGCGCCACTGGCTGACGGCCGGGCTGATTATACTGAGTTTAGCACTGGCTATTTTCTGGCTTCCCGGTGCATTGACCCGTCAGACGCTTGCCGTTGTGCCGACCTCAAAACGCAGCGAAATCGGTGTCGAGATGCTGGGCTATCTGCAAATCCAAACCGGGGCTGCTTGCAAGGCCCCGCGCGCGGATGCGGCGGCAAGGCGGCTTGCGCAGCGTCTTTTTGGCCCTATGACCGTGACACAAATCATCGTCGTACCTGATTTGCGGCAAGGCGCGCTTGCCCTGCCAGGTGATTTGATTGTGCTGGATTATGAGGTTTTGCAACTTTCTGATGATCCGGCGGTCGCCGCCGGTTTTATTTTGGCAAGCCACGCTGCCCTCGCGGATGTGGACCCGCTTGAAAGCCTGCTACGACAGGAAGGGCTTGGCACCACTTTCCGACTGCTCACGACCGGGGAAATTCCCAGCGAAATCCTACAAAGCAATGTTGCAGCACTTGCGCAGAACGATGTTACGACACCAGACCCCGGCAGGCTGCGCCGCGTTCTGGCTGATGCGGAAATCCCGCAGGGGCCTTACCTGACGACTATCGATGCGCGCACGGGCACGATGCCTGATCTTGGCACTGATCCTTTGGCAGAACGCAGCATTCCTTTGATCTTGCAAGACAGTGATTGGGTCAGCTTGCAGAATATCTGCAATATCTGATTACTTCGTCCCAAACATCCGATCACCCGCATCGCCCAGCCCCGGCACGATATAGCCATGTTCATTGAGGTGGCTATCAATGGCTGCTGTTACAATCGGCACATCAGGATGCGCCTCTTGCATCCGCGCAATCCCTTCGGGTGCCGCCAGCAGGCAAAGGAAGCGAATGTTCGTGGCCCCCGCCTCTTTCAGCAGATCAATCGCCGCGACCGAGGAGTTGCCAGTGGCCAGCATGGGATCAACCGCAATTACCAAACGGTCTTCAAGCTCTGTCGGTACCTTGAAGTAGTATTGCACAGGTTTAAGCGTTGCTTCATCCCGGTAGAGCCCGACAAATCCGACACGCGCGGACGGGATCAGTTCCAACACACCATCAAGAAGCCCGTTACCAGCGCGCAAGATTGAGACCAGCGCAAGTTTCTTGCCGTCGATGACGGGCGCATCCATCGGCTCCAGCGGCGTATCAATCCGCTTTGTCGTCATAGGTAACCCACGGGTAACCTCATAGGCGAGTAGCTGGCTAATCTCGCGCAGCAACTGTCGGAACACCGCCGTGGAGGTACCCGTCTGCCGCATCAACGTTAGCTTGTGTTGCACCAGCGGGTGGGTGACATGGGTGACATGATCGGTCATTGGGCGGGCTCCAGTCGTTTGGCCACGCGGGCCTTTGTGGCGTCATCACAAAAAGCTGCGGCAAGGGCCGTTTTGTTCAACATGGCAAACTCTTCTTCCTCCCAGCCAAAGGTTTGGTGCAGCATGGCATATTCCGCGGTCATGGTCGTGTGAAAGAACGGTGGATCATCGGTCGAAACGGTGACTTTCACACCGGCATCGCGCAGCTTTGCAATGGGGTGGCTGTTCCAGCCGTTGACAGCTTTCAACACCACGTTCGAGCCGGGGCAAACTTCAAGCACGATGTCTTTCTCAAGGATTTCGTCAATCAGCGCAGGGTCATCGACGGCCCCAATGCCATGGCCAATGCGTGCCACCTTCAAATCGCGGATCGTCTCGGCCACCATCGTCGCCCCGCCCCATTCTCCCGCATGGCACGTCAACGGGATCCCCGCCTCGCGTGCCATGTCAAAGCTATAGGCATAGTCCGCAGGACGCCCCACCATTTCACCGCCCGCCATGCCGTAACCGGTGATGAAATCGCCAAAGGTTTCAGCCGCGCATTTTGCCGCAGGCTTGCAGGCCTCTGGCCCGAAATGACGGATGCCCGTGACAATCCCTTTCAGCGTGATGCCAAGTTTATCTTCTGCTTCTTGCGCCGCATCTTCCATGGCTGCCAGATAGTCTTTCCATGCCGCCAGATCACCGCCGCCACAAAAATCAGGTGATACAAAGGTCTCCATGTAGACGACACCATGTGCGGCTGTTTCTTCCAGTACGGCCATGGTCAGGCGGCGGAAGTCTTCGGGGCTTTGCAATGTGGTGCAGGCCGCCTCGTAAACTTGAAGAAAATGATCGAAATCGCGGAAAGCATAGCCCCCGTCATCAGCGAATATCCCGCTGATATCGATCTTCTTCTCTGCCGCAAGCCCCCTGATGAACGCAGGCGGCGCACAGCCTTCAAGATGCGTGTGCAGTTCCACTTTCGGCAATGTTTGAAAACTCATAGAAAGCTCTTTCCTTGGCCTGCATATGTCACATTCAAATAAGCCGCGACCGAAGCGGCCACATCAACGAATGCCAGTTGTCCCAGCGCTTTGGAGCCCAGCCCATGCACCAATACCGGCACACGTTCGCGGGTGTGATCCGTGCCCGCCCATGTCGGGTCATTGCCATGATCGGCTGTGACGATCAACAAATCATCATCGCGCAGTTTCGGCAGCAAATCTGCAAGGCACGCGTCGAACCATTCCAGATGTTTGCCATAGCCCGCCGGATCACGCCTGTGCCCATACTCGCTATCAAACTCCACCAGATTGGCAAAGACGAAAGAGCCATCGGCGGCCTCTTTAGCAAGATCATTGATGTGCCCCATAAGGGCTACATCGCGCCCCTTGCGCAGATCATCAATGCCGCGCATTGAAAATATATCACCAATCTTACCCACCGCGTGAACCATTCGGCCCGCTTCATGCACATAGTCACATAGCGTTGGTGACGGTGGTGCGATGGCAAAGTCTTTGCGATTGGCCGTGCGGGTAAAACTGCCAACCTCGCCTACAAAAGGCCGTGCGATCACGCGTCCCACTTTCATCTCGTGCAGTGTCGGTGCGAGGTCTTTGCAAAGGGTCATCAGCCGCTCAAGCCCAAAGGTCTTTTCATGGGCAGCGATCTGCAGCACGCTATCGACTGACGTATAACATATTGGCCAGCCAGTCTTTAGGTGCATAGCACCCTCATCTTCGATCACGGCTGTGCCAGAGGCGTGGCGATTGCCCAAAATACCGTCAGTGCCAGCTAGTTTGCATATAAGAGCCGTCACATCATCAGGAAAGGCCGGGTCCGTATCTGGAAACACATGCCAATCCCATGGCACAGGTACACCAGCCAATTCCCAGTGGCCCGAGGGCGTATCCTTACCGCGCGACACTTCGGTTGCCGCACCCCATGCACCTGTTGGCGCAGCCCCCAGACCGGGGGTATCTTCACCGGACGCCAGTTTGACTGCGGCACCAAGGCCCAGCGCGTCCAAGGTCGGCAGATGCAGCCCGGCATCACGGGCAATATGCGCCACCGTATTTGCCCCGGTATCAGGCAAATCACCGTTAAAGAACTGATCTGCATCCGGTGCACCACCAATCCCGACGCTGTCAATGACAATCACAAATGCACGGGGCATCACGTTATCCCTTCAATAACCAAAGGACCTGGCGTTGCCGGTTCACCAATCGTGACCGCGGCTTGTACCGCCATCGCGGCCTCCACGGCGGTATCCTCATCGGCGGCATGAACAATGCACAAAGGGTCACCGCGTGTGACAGCGACGCCAAGTCCAACCATCTCAGTCAATCCGACCGCGGGGTTCACCCGGTCTATTTCAACGCGACGTCCACCCCCCAGAGCAACCACGGCAAGGCCCAATGCCTCGCCGTCAATAGCGGATATATGCCCTGTCGTCGGCGCCGTCACCTCGCCCACAACGGGTGCTTTGGGTAAATGGGTGTGCCAGTCATGCGCCATATCGGGCGGACCGCCCAATGCGGCGATCATCTGGGCAAAGCGCTCCATGGCGGCACCAGAACTGATTGTCATCTTTACCTTTTCCACCGCTGTCGCCCTATCTTCGCCTTGCATCATTAAAAGCTGCGCCGATAACCCGACCGTCAGATCATGTAGTCGGGGGGCCACTGTCCGATCGCCAGCCAAGACTTCCATACAGATACCAACTTCAACCGCATTGCCCAGCGCGGGGGCCAGCGGCTGGCTCATATCGCTGATTAAGGCGGCAGTCTTGCACCCGGCCCCATTGGCCGCATCAACCAAAGCACGGGCCAAGGCGCGTGCCTCATCGGGGGTTTTCATAAAGGCACCAGAACCGCATTTGACGTCCAAAATGAGGCTTTCCAATCCGGCAGCCAACTTCTTGGACAGAATAGAGGCCGTGATCAGATCAATGCTCTCGACCGTCGCGGTTACGTCCCGGATTGCATAAAGGCGGCGGTCGGCCGGGGCGATCTGGCCTGTTGCGCTGACAATCGCACAGCCGACTTCGCGGGTGATCAGGCGCAACTGTTTTTCAGATACGTTGATATTCAGCCCCGGTATCGCCTCCAACTTATCAAGCGTCCCGCCCGTGTGGCCCAGCCCACGGCCCGAAATCATCGGGACATAGGCCCCACAGGCCGCCAATACAGGCGCAAGGATCAGCGAGACACAATCGCCCACTCCGCCGGTTGAATGCTTGTCAATCACGGGGCCGGGCAAGTCCCATTTCATCACATCGCCGCTGTCGCGCATCCCTTGGGTCAGGGCAACGCGGCCTTCGTCGGTCAGACCATTCAGAACCACCGCCATTGCAAAGGCGCCTGCCTGCGCATCGCTCACAGCCCCCGAAGACAGGCCTTGCGCGAACCACGCCAGTTCCTGCTGAGTTGGGGTCTCTTTCCCACGTATTTTGGCGATAATGGCGCGGGCGTCCATATTAGACCCGGCTCATGTAGTCGGCGTCAAAACTACCGGGCAAGAGTGCGGCCACGGTGGTTTCATGTACGACACCATCGGTCGTGGCGAGGGTCACTTTCACATCGCCCTGCGCAAATTCCGCAATCTTCTGGCGGCAGCCACCACAGGGGCTGACCGGTTTGGGACTGTCCGCAATCACGGCAATCTCGGCAATCGCCGTGTCGCCGCCCGCGACCATCGCCGCGATGGCGCCCGCCTCGGCGCAGGTCCCTTCCGGGTAGGCCACGTTTTCAACATTGCAACCAACGTAAACGGTGCCAGACGTCGCGGTCAGCGCCGCCCCGACCTTGAACTTTGAATAAGGCGCATGGGCGTTTTCCCGGACCGCGCGCGCGTTGTCGATCAATGACATAGGGCCTCCAACAAATCGTCCTGCCAGAGTGTGACGGGACGCGCAGGGATGCAAGTGCGTTAGGCCGTCGTAAAGACACCCGGTAACGCCACTTCAAGCAGTTCCAGATCGTCAGAAGCATCGGCATAGCGTGTCTGCATGCCGGGCGGGATCACAAAAGCATCACCAGGGGCAAGCTGGTAAGGCTCTTTCCCTTCACCCTCTAGCGTCATCGTCCCTTCCATGACAAAGGTGAAATGAATATCCGCGTCATGGCATGACCACACAGTATCACCCTGCCCTTTGCGGATAACGGTCACACCTGCGACACCCTTGGTATTGGTCGCAATCGTCGTGTCGCGCGCAAGGAAACCGGGCAATCGCGCAGGCTGCCAATCAGCTTTTGCGCCCTTATTGAACACGAACTTCTGGCCTTGCCATTCGCGATCTGGGCGCAGATGTGGGGTCGGCAGTTCCATATCATGATCAATCTCTGTGATATGTTCGGCCGGGACACCGATTTCGATCACCTCGATCCCGTCTGAGGCTTCCAACACCCGATGCCTGATTTCTGGCGGCTGAATAAAGCAATCCCCGGCGGTCAAACGGATCGGCGGACCTTGGTCTTCGTAAACAACGTCAACCCAGCCGCGATAACAAAAGATCAGTTGGAATCCCACCTTGTGAAAATGCACCATATCCGGGACCGGGCCACCATCGGGAATACGAATATGGCTTGCAATGATGGACCCGCCCAGACGACTGGGGATCAGATCGCGGTACTGCATGCCCGCGCGGCCAATGACCCAAGGTGCCTGATCGGCCAAACGACGGACGACAAAAGCATGGTCGGTCTGCGGCAATTCCAACGGCGGGTTCAATGGATGCACTTCAACGCGGGTGCCACCCGGCGAGGTTAATTCCGTCTCGCCGCCAGCGAAACCCGTATCATCTGTCGCAATCCTAAGGTCTGGGTTCACGCCGACACCCTGTTGCAACCGCACCCGCAGCCCATGTCCCGCATAAACAGCAACCGTAGGGTCATCGGCAGGGTAAATCATTTCCAGCCGCATCCCCAAGGTATCACCAAAAAACCCAAGGTCGGCGCGCAGGTCCGTTGTATGCAGGTACACTTCAGCCCGTATTTCATGTGTATTCGTCATGTTTTACACCCTGTCCTTGCCATGTATTATTTGCAAGAGTAGGCGCATCGCGATTGACCACAGCATATAGTTTCCTTAAGGGAAACAAAATGGTTTAATGCTAAACTATATTTGGAGAACACGATGGCAGATGATGCAAAAGACAGCCTGAGAGAGGCCGCACTTCACTATCACAAGTTCCCCAAACCCGGAAAACTCGAAATTCGCGCAACCAAACCGCTGGCAACAGGCCGCGATCTGGCCCGCGCCTACTCCCCCGGCGTGGCGGAAGCCTGTACCGAGATCAAAGCCGATCCTGACACCGCACGCGACTATACCTCGCGCGGCAATCTGGTAGCGGTTGTCACCAATGGATCGGCCGTTCTGGGGCTTGGCAATATCGGCGCGCTGGCCTCCAAGCCGGTAATGGAAGGCAAAGCGGTTCTGTTTAAGAAATTCGCCAATATCGACTGTTTCGACATCGAGTTGAACGAACCCGATCCCGCAAAACTGGCCGATATCGTTTGCGCGCTGGAACCCACCTTCGGTGCGATCAACCTGGAAGATATCAAGGCGCCTGACTGTTTCATCGTTGAAAAGCTGTGTAATGAGCGGATGAACATCCCCGTTTTTCATGACGACCAGCACGGCACAGCGATTGTCGTCGGGGCGGCGGCCACGAACGCCTTGCGCATCGCCGATAAGAAATTCGAAGACATCAAGATCGTCAGCACTGGCGGCGGGGCTGCCGGCATCGCCTGCCTGAACATGCTGCTGAAACTGGGGGTGAAACGCGAGAACGTCTACCTTTGCGACATCGAAGGCCTTGTTTACCAAGGCCGCGAAAAGGACATGACGCCGCAAAAAGCAGAATATGCACAAGGGACGACGACGGCCACGCTGGATGACGTCATTGATGACGCAGATCTGTTCCTCGGCCTCTCTGGCCCGAACATCCTCAAACCAGACATGGTCAAGAAAATGGCCAACCGCCCGATCATTTTTGCCCTCGCAAACCCTAATCCCGAAATCAGCCCCGATGACGCCCGCACTGCCAATCCGGATGCGATCATCGCCACCGGCCGCAGCGACTTTCCCAATCAGGTCAATAACGTTCTATGCTTCCCCTTTATCTTCCGTGGCGCCCTGGACGTCGGCGCGACCGAGATCAACGACGAGATGAAAATCGCCTGTGTCGAAGGCATCGCCGCCCTTGCCCGTGCGACCACCAGCGCCGAGGCCGCAGCCGCCTACAAAGGCGAGCAACTGACATTCGGGGCCGATTACCTGATCCCCAAACCCTTTGATCCGCGCCTGATGGGCGTGGTCGCCAGCGCCGTCGCCGGAGCCGCGATCAAAACCGGCGTCGCAAAGCGCCCTGTTGCAGATATGGACGCCTACAAAGCCAATCTTGACGGCTCTGTTTTTAAATCCGCGATGATCATGCGACCCGTCTTTGATGCCGCGCGTACCGCCGAACGCACCATCGTCTTTGCTGAAGGCGAGGATGAGCGCGTGCTGCGCGCCAGCCAGGCGATTATGGAAGAAACGACCGACACCCCTATCCTGATCGGACGGCCCGAGGTGATTGAACGACGCTGCGAACGCGCAGGCCTGAAAATCCGGCCCGGCGTTGATTTCAGTATCGTGAACCCCGAAAACGACCCGCGCTACCGCGACTATTGGGGCACCTATCACGATCTGATGGCACGCAAGGGTGTCACACCGGATCTGGCCAAAGCGATTATGCGCACCAACACCACCGCAATTGCCGCCGTTATGGTGCAACGCGGTGAAGCTGACAGCATGATCTGCGGCACCTTTGGGCAATACCTCTGGCACCTGAAGTACATATGCGAGGTTCTCGGCACCAAGGCGTTCCACCCGATTGCAGGTCTGTCGCTGATGATCCTCGAAGACGGGCCACTCTTCGTGGCTGACACGCAGGTGCATCCCGAACCGACCCCGCAGCAAATCTCCGAAACAGTTATCGGTGCCGCACGCCATGTGCGCCGCTTTGGTGTTGATCCAAAGATAGCACTGTGTTCACACAGCCAGTTCGGCAACCTCGACAGCGATAGCGGGCGACGAATGCGTGCCGCGATGGACATTCTCGACAGCGCCCCTCGCGACTTTGATTACGAAGGTGAGATGCATGTCGACGCCGCACTTGATGTGGAACTACGCAACCGCGTCTTTCCCGCAGCCCATCTACCCGGTGCCGCCAACACGCTTGTCTTTGCCAACACAGATGCGGCCTCTGGTGTGCGCAACATCCTCAAGATGAAAGGCGGGGGGCTTGAGGTCGGCCCGATCCTGATGGGCATGGGCAACCGCTGCCATATCGTGACGCCTTCGATCACGGCGCGCGGGCTGCTGAATATGTCAGCTGTCGCAGGCACCCCTGTCGCCCACTACGGCTAAACTCCCCTCATCTTTCTTCGTCCAATCAAACTTCCGCCGGAGGCATCCCAAAGACATCCTAGCAGGCGTGCGGTCAAGATTTTTACAGCCCGCCCAACACAAAGAGCAGTTTCCCTTGCCGTCCTCAGGCGGCACCCTTAACACTTTTCTCAATTGCTGTTTGGGAGGACACGATGGGCTACGCTGATGTTTATGGCGCTTGGAAAAATGATCCAGAAGGGTTCTGGATGGATCAGGCCAAGACAATCGACTGGATTAGACCGCCGACCAAAGCGCTGGACGACAGTAATGCCCCCCTCTATCGCTGGTTCACCGATGCCGAGGTGAACACCTGCTACAATGCGGTTGACCGCCATGTTGAAAACGGGCGCGGCGATCAGGCGGCCATTATCTACGACAGTCCGGTCACCCACACCAAACGCGAGATTACCTATGCTGAACTGCAAACGCGGGTCGCCTCGCTCGCTGGGGCCTTGCGTGCGAAGGGCGTTGAAAAAGGCGACCGTGTCATCATTTACATGCCAATGATCCCCGAAGCGCTAGAGGCGATGCTGGCCTGCGCCCGCCTTGGTGCCATCCACTCTGTCGTCTTTGGCGGCTTCGCGGCCAATGAACTGGCTGTGCGGATCGACGATGCGACGCCCAAGGCGATTATCGCAGGCTCCTGCGGGATCGAACCGGGGCGCGTGGTGCATTACAAACCGCTGCTGGACGGTGCGATTGAACTGGCAAACCACAAACCGGATTTCACCGTTATCTTCCAGCGCGAACAGGAGGTGGCCGACCTGACCCCCGGCCGTGACTATGACTGGCACGGCTTTCAGGCTGGTGTTGAACCGGCCGAATGCGTCCCCGTCAAGGGCGACCACCCGGCCTATATCCTCTACACGTCCGGCACCACCGGGGCACCCAAGGGCGTCGTGCGCCCCACCGCCGGGCACCTTGTTGCATTGAACTGGACCATGAAGGCTATCTACGACGTCAACCCGGGCGAGGTCTTCTGGGCTGCCTCCGACGTCGGCTGGGTCGTTGGCCATTCCTACATCTGCTACGCCCCGCTGATCCACGGCAACACTACGGTCGTTTTTGAAGGCAAGCCCATCGGCACTCCCGATGCGGGTACCTTTTGGCGGGTGATCGAGGAACATAACGTCAAATCCTTCTTCACCGCCCCCACCGCCTTCCGCGCCATCAAGCGCGAAGACCCGCACGGCGAGATGATCAAGAACTACGACATCTCCGGCCTGCGCGCGCTTTATCTGGCGGGCGAACGCGCCGACCCTGACACCATCGAATGGGCGCAGCGCGTCATGGGCGTGCCGGTCTACGATCACTGGTGGCAAACCGAAACGGGCTACACCATCGCAGGTAACCCTGCGGGGATCGAGGCGCTGCCGGTCAAGATCGGATCACCCACCGTGGCGATGCCGGGTTACGAAGTGCAAATCCTCGATGAGGCCGGGCATGAAATGAAACCGGGTGAACTCGGCGCCATTGCCGTCAAACTGCCCTTGCCCCCCGGCACATTGCCGACACTTTGGAATGCCGAAGACCGCTTCATCAAATCGTACCTCAACACTTTCCCCGGCTACTATGAGACGGGTGACGCAGGCATGATTGACAAGGACGGCTACCTCTACATCATGGCGCGCACCGATGACGTGATCAACGTGGCCGGACACCGGCTGTCTACCGGCGCAATGGAAGAAGTCTTGGCGGGCCATCCTGATGTCGGTGAATGCGCCGTGATCGGTGTGACCGATGAACTCAAAGGACAGCTGCCCATGGGGTTCGTCTGCCTCAACAAAGGCTGCGACCGCCCGCATGACGAGATCGCAAAGGAAGTCGTCACCTCAGTACGCCAGACCATCGGCCCGGTTGCGGCCTTCAAGCTGGTCGCTGTGGTCGATCGATTGCCCAAGACACGCTCTGGCAAAATCCTGCGTGGCACGATGGTGAAGATTGCCGATGGGCAGGACTTCAAGATGCCTGCGACGATTGATGACCCGGTCATTCTGGATGAAATCAAGGCCGCATTGATCCCTTTGGGATACGCGCAAGGCTAGGTCGAATGCAGGGTAAGCCACAGGCGTTTCGCCTGTGGCCTACCTTGATGTGGTGCGCGTCCGATTACTCGATCACGTCCACCCGCACATTCGTAAACTCCAGACCATTATCATCTGTGTCACGCTCTTTCGATGATCCGAAAGTGTTGCTGTTGACGTGAAACGCCAGCATGCCCACCGTCGTCAGGTCACTGCTTTCATCAACAATGGCGAATTCGCTCAAGGTCTCACCATCTGCGCTGAGTGTGCCAGCAATTTGCACGCCCTCTGCCATACGGGTCACCGCCATGGTGCCGGTGTAGGCTTGGTTTGGCAGGAATTGATAAGGCGTCCCGCCGCCACCCAAATGCGCATATCCCCCGGTGGTACCCAAGAGCCTGCCACGGGTGTCATCGGTGTGCTTGCGGATGTCGATATTCGCCGCATCGGCATCAGCCAGATTTATGTCAAAGTCGATCATGTAACCCGGCAACCCATCATAGGTGGTATTTGGCGCGCTGGAAGATGCTGAAAGATCACCTTCAAGGGCAGCGCGCCCCAATTTGTCATACATCCCAATGCGGAAAGCAGAATCGCGATCCTCGCCGATTGTTTCTGGTGTCGTAAAGCTGAAGGTGGCCAGAAGCGTCTGACCCTCCGCCAGCATCTGCGGCGCAAAAGTCGTGCGGATACCGCGCCCTGACCCGCCTGACACCAGCCCCAGCGCACCCGGCGCGATATCCAGGCTGCTGCTGTTGGTCGTATGCCACCAGTTCGTGTCGGTCGCATCGGCACCATCATCGCGGCTACCATCGGCAAAGCTGTCGTCAAAGACGACACCGGCTGTTGCAGGCGGGATTTCAACCGGGGCCGCAGCGGCCACAGGTTGGATCCCATCCGCAGCAGACGCAGGCCCATGTTCGTAATCCAGTTCGTAGAAAATCACCCTGTCAAAGTCGGTTTCCGGTTCGGGGCTGGAGTTGTTTTGGCTATAGGCACCCGCCTTGAAGAACATGAATTCATCGGCAACGCTGAACCCGCTGTCACGCATATCAAAGGGGTCTGCCACAACCTCTGTGCCGTCATCACGGATGATTTTGACGTGCAGCATGGGAATAATCTGGTCGCCCTCTGGCGCGCCGCGCACTTCGATTTCATAGCTGAACACCTCGTCCAGCGCGATCCCATCATCGGGGTTTGGCGCGCGGTCCGCGCGGCTGCCGATGATCTCGACCCATTCCTCCCGGCCTGTGGCGGGTTCATGGGCATAGTAGATGGAGCCATATTTATTCTGCGGCAGTTTGCGATAATACAGGCGGATCGGTTCATCATCCTTAGCGTGGATTTGGCCGATAATTACGCGACCCACCTGAAAACCGCGCCCTTGGCGTGTGACCTGATTAACGGCCAGCGTCGCACGCAGGATGCCGTCAACACCGCCCGCCGCAGCCTGTGCTTCGGCGGGTGCTGACGAAAACACCCAGTTGTTCAGGTTCGGATAGCCACCGTCGATCCGGGTTTCGATGTTGTAATCGCCCCGGCGCAACATGCCGCGCAGCTCGGTCCGGGTGTAATTTGTATTGGCCGAGGTTTTTGCCCCCGCAGGGGTGGACCGAAAGACCATGCCACCGGTTGCCGGATCGGTGTAGAAATAGCGCTCATCAGTCCAGCCTGCAGCCAGTTCATTTTCGTAGACACTGTCTGCACGGCCGTCACCGTCATCATCGGCGGGTGTTGTGATATACCAGCCTGAGAGATCAAAGTTCTCTCCGGGCGGCAGATCAGGGCGGAGTTCAAACATCCCCTGCCCGCGTCGTTCGGTCAGAACCGGCTCTGTCGGGGCCTCGACCGGAACGCCACACCCCAAAGCAGCCACTTCGACTATCGAGTTCCAGTTGTTGCTTTCATTGCCGTTGCCGATGATCCGTACAAACTGCGCGTCGACGTCGTCGAATGCATAAGGCTCAAATGCGAGGGTCCCGCCATTGGATTGCTGAAACGGCAAGAGCGGTTCAAACAGGGTGCCGTCAACCGAGGTCTCTATCGCGAATTGTGAGCGGCGCGTGTCGCCTTGGTACCATGCAATGTTGATCCCCTTGAGGGTTTGAACCGCACCCAGATCCAACAGCAATGCTTTCGGCGTGCCTTGCGATTCATTTGACCATCGCGAGGCGGGGTCAAAGTCACCATCAATCACATTATGTGGTGCGTGGGCCTCATCATAGAATCCATCATCCGTGGCCGAAATGATCGTCAAACGATCATTCGCCTCGCAGGCGACATTGGCCAGCGCAGGCGTGGCCAGCACGCCCGTAAGGCAGATTGACGTTAGCTTGGCTGCAAACTGTTTCATTGATCCCTCCCTGATTTGCATGCGGTAACATCCCAATCACAACATACTAGGCATCTAGTATACTACTTTAGGCTGAATTTGAAAGTCACCTATGACAGCGGATCGGCCAATGCCTTGTGTAGGGTGGGTGAAACCCATGCGCGCGTATTGTTCGAATGTTGGAAATGCGTGGGTTTGACCCACCCTACGCGCGCTTTGTCAGCCGGCCTTGTTATTGGCGTATAAACGCTTCAAGCAAATTGCTCTCTGATCAATCGCTCTTCCAACCCATGCCCCGGATCAAACAAAATCCGGTGCCGGATTGACGGCTCTGAGTGGATTTCCACGCTCACCACATCCCGCACAGATTTCCCATCGGCATCTGCCATCACGGGCCGTTTGCCCGGATCAATCACATCAAACCGCACGACCGCTTTCTTGGGCAGCAGCGCCCCACGCCAGCGCCGGGGACGGAATGCCGACATCGCGGTCAGCGCCAGCACGTCCGAGCCAATGGGCAAGATCGGGCCATGGGCGGAATAGTTGTAGGCCGTCGACCCGGCAGGCGTCGCCACCAGCGCTCCGTCGCAGACTAGCTCATTCATTCGCAACCGCTCGTCCACAGTGATCCGTAGCTTCGCCGCTTGCGGACCTGCGCGCAGCAAGCTGACCTCGTTAATCGCCAAAGCCTCATGCATCGCCCCGTCCACGCCCAGCGCAGTCATGGCAAGCGGGTTGATCACCTCTTCCTCGGCCTCATCCAGCCGGGCTTGCAAGTCACCCTCATGGTATTCGTTCATCAGGAAGCCAACCGTGCCCCGGTTCATCCCATAGACCGGCACGTCGAGCCCCTGAGTGCCATGCATGGTCTGCAACATGAAACCATCACCGCCCAAGGCGACAATCACATCCGCCTCGGCCTGCGCCACATCCCCGTGCTTTGCGGCCAATTCGCGCAGTGCGGCCTGCGCGATGGGCACAGGGCTGGCGACAAAGGCGATCTTGGGGCGGGGCATGGCGCAATTTCCTTAACAGTTCCGATAAGTTGTGCGGTGATCAGACCCGAAACGCAAGCCGCCGATAAGAAACCCTTGTGACGGCCTCATAATCGTCTTGGTCGTTTTGATGCTTTTTGCGTGGGCTATCATAGGGTATGAGGGCGCAACTTTCAGCTTCTGGCACCTTGATGGGGGATGCATCCATGAACGTCACAGTCCGCGACAACGGCTTTTTCACCGAAACACTGGAGACCCGCGATCCGGAAATCCACGCAGCCATGCAGGCAGAGCTCAAGCGCCAGCGCAAAGAGATCGAGCTGATTGCATCCGAGAACATCGTCTCAGCTGCCGTTATGGAAGCACAAGGCGGCGTGATGACGAACAAATACGCCGAAGGCTATCCCGGTCGTCGCTACTATGGCGGCTGCGAGCATGTTGACGTGGCCGAGAACCTTGCCATTGAACGCGCCAAGCAGCTGTTCAATTGTGAATTTGCCAACGTGCAGCCTAACTCCGGCTCCCAAGCAAATCAGGGTGTGTTCCAGGCGCTGCTGCAGCCCGGTGATACCATCCTGGGCATGTCACTGGATGCAGGCGGCCACCTGACCCATGGTGCCAAACCCAACCAATCAGGCAAATGGTTCAACGCGGTGCAATATGGCGTGCGCAAGCAAGACAGCCTGCTGGATTATGATGAGGTGCAACGCCTTGCCACCGAACACCAGCCCAAGATGATTATCGCCGGTGGCTCTGCCATTCCGCGCATCATCGATTTTGCCAAAATGCGCGAGATTGCCGATAGCGTTGGGGCTTATCTCTTGGTCGATATGGCCCATTTCGCAGGTCTGGTCGCAGCGGGTCTTTACCCGTCGCCATTCCCTCATGCGCATGTGGCCACGACAACGACACACAAAACCCTGCGAGGTCCCCGCGGCGGCATGATCGTCACCAACGACGAGGCGATTGCCAAGAAATGCAACTCCGCCATCTTCCCCGGCATCCAAGGCGGGCCATTGATGCATGTGATCGCCGGTAAGGCTGTCGCGTTTGGCGAAGCCTTGCGCCCTGAGTTCAAGACCTATCAGGAACAGGTGGTCAAAAACGCCCAGGCGCTCGCAGATCAACTGATGAAGGGCGGTCTGGATATCGTCACAGGCGGGACGGACAGCCACGTGATGCTGGTTGATCTGCGCCCAAAGGGCGTGAAGGGCAATGCCACTGAAAAGGCCTTGGGCCGCGCCCATATTACCTGCAACAAAAACGGTATTCCCTTTGATCCCGAAAAGCCGATGGTGACATCCGGTATCCGCCTCGGCTCCCCCGCGGGCACCACGCGCGGCTTTGGCGAACCAGAGTTCCGCCAGATTGCCGATTGGATCGTGGAAGTGACCGAAGGGTTGGCCGCGAATGGCGAAGACAACAACGGTGCTGTTGAAGCCAAAGTGCGGGCTGAAGTCGAAGCGCTCTGCGACCGTTTCCCAATATACCCTACACTCTAAATCATCTTGGCCCGGCGACGCCGCCGGGCCAAACGGGGCCTAGATAAACCCGCGCTGCCATAAGACGAACAGCAGCAAAACACCTGTCATCAGCAAAGCAAAGGCAATCGACGCCACCAAATTGAGCGCCGCATTCCGCCGCTGTGCACCAATATCAACGGTGCCAAGATAGGCCACGATCCTACGGTGGGCCTGCCGGGCCTTAGCCATATCAACCATGCGGGCCAACTTAGGATTGGCAGCGACGGCCACGCCTTGCGCCAGATAGGTCGCATCCTGCCGCACCCGGCGCGGCAACAAACGACCAGCTTTGCGAATCTGCACCTCAAGTGAACGACCGCGCACGTGCAGATCGCTTTCCATCGCCTCACGCACCTCGTCTACCATCTGTTGCAACGTCTTCGCCATGATCTTTCGGGTAATTGGTTGCTGAGGGATGCTCAATCCCTCTGGCACCTGAGCGCGCGGAAGGATAGCAAGTAGATGCATGTTGAACACGGTGACATATGACGGGCCGGCGGGTACGCCCTTACTGATTGCGCATGGGCTGTTTGGGTCGGCGCGCAATTGGGGGGTGATTGCGAAACGGTTGTCGGCGGAGCGGACGGTGATCGCGGTGGATATGCGCAATCATGCGGGCAGTTTTTGGGACAATTCCCATACATATCATGACCTTGCAGATGATCTGGCCAAGGTACTGGACGGGCCTGCGGATGTGCTGGGGCATTCGATGGGGGGCAAGGCCGCGATGGTGCTGGCGCTGAAAAACTCCAATCTTGTCAACAGGTTGATCGTGGCCGACATCGCGCCGGTGACCTATGGCCACAACCAGATGGGGCCGATTGAGGCGATGCGGCGGGTTGATTTGGCGAACGTGGAGAGCCGCGCCGACGCCAAGGCGCAACTGGGTGATCTGGAACCGGGGGTTGATGATTTTCTACTGCAAAGCCTTGATCTGAAAGAGAAACGCTGGCGGTTGAATTTGGATGTGCTGGCCGCCGAGATGGACAAGATTATCGGGTTTCCCGAGGTATCAGGCCAGTTCGACGGGCCGACGCTGTTCCTGTCCGGTGCCAACTCTGACTACGTGCAGCGCGACGCGCGACCGCAGATCAAGGCGCTTTTCCCAGCCGCCAAATTCGCCAAAATCCCCGGCGCGGGGCATTGGCTGCACGCCGAAAAGCCGCGGGAATTTGAGGCGGCGGTTGCGGCGTTTCTGGCGTAAAGACGGCGTACAGAATCTGTACATACGCTGTACGTACAGGGTGTAATTCAGTCCCCCTTGACAGAATTTCTGCACCGCAGCGATACTTCTGGCATTTGAAACAGGAGTATTGCCATGCTGACCCCATTTGACATCTGGTCCACCGTGATCCGCGCGCCCTTTTCCGGGGATGTGACGCAAGAGATCACACCCAGCTTTCTCTCCCCTGAGATCAAAGGCAGTCCCGCGATTGAAGAACGGGTCGTGCGCGAGGTCGCGAGCTACGGCACGCAACTGGGCAAAGTGCTGGAGGCCTTGCAGGCGCTGTCGGCGGCCACCGACACGCCCCTGCCCGAGATCGACGCGCTGGTGGAACAGGTGGAAGCGGTAAAGGCCGACGCGACAGAGGCGCTGCGGGCAGAGGCGGAAGCGGCGCTCAAGCGGTTGAAAGCGGTGGATGAGGATGGGTGGCGGGAGGTAAAGGGTGGGTGATTTCTAACCACAAAGCGCAGTGCTTCCATCAAATCGATTTCAACCGACCTCATGATTTTCGTTCAACCTAGGGGTATCAACCTAAAGCGCGTTAAACTTTTAATTGTTTACGTAGCATGCAGTATCGGAGCGCACAGAAGCCAGTAACCGAGGAACGAATACTTGAGCGCACCAAAGGAATTGATCGAGTTGGCACAGAGTACCAACGAAGAAAGTGATCTCCTCGATTTCAAACGCGAATATTCGCCTCAAAAGAAGGCCGCCTTCTGGGCGGAGACAATAAAAGACATTGTAGCGTTCGCCAATACACGAGGCGGAATCCTTGTGTTTGGCGTCAACGACGACGGCACGCCATCTGGAATTGATTGCGATACGCTCTACGAGCTCGACAGCGCTTCACTTGCTGATCAAGTAAGAAAGTATACCGCGACGGACTTTATAAAGATGTCGGTAATCTCCGTTGTCCGGGATAAAAAACCCTTTCCTGCAATCCTGATTGGTAGGGTCCACGTTCCTTTGGTTTTTGCCAAAGTTGGGACATATGAAGTCCAGGATGGCAATCAAAAGACAGCGTTCAGCAAAGGCACGGTGTATTTCCGACATGGCTCAAAGAGCGAACCTTGCACCAGAGCTGATCTTGAAGAATTTCTTCGCAGGGAGTTAGACCGTGTGCGTGAAGATTGGTTGGGAAATATTCGGAAAGTCGTGGAGGCACCTCACGGTTCTTCTGTCGTCATTACGCAAGCTGGTGGAGGACAAGCGGGAGTACGAATTACCAATGATCCAAATGCTCCCGCCCTTCATCTGCCAAAACTAAGCGACGGATTTCCGTACAAGCAGAACCAACTAATAAAAGAAGTGATCCGAAGAACTGGTATCGATAAACTCATCAATAGTCATGACGTCCAGACGGTAAAACTGTGCGAAAACATCAATGAAGAAAGTCGCCCCGACTTTGTTTCCAAGCCACATGAAGGGTCCAGTCCGCAATACAGTCAGGACTTTGTCGACCTAATCGTACAGCGCTTTGAAAACGACAGTGACTACTTCTCAAAATGTCGAAAGGCTTGGAAAGAAGCGATGTACTAGACCGGCATCCTGTCACTCACCCATCCATCTTCAACGCCGGGCCACCCTAACATGCAACCGAGTGCGGCCGCATTTGGCTACGCCAAACGCTTTCCCGCACGCGCTCCAAAAATGGCCAGCTAGCTGTCCATTTTAAGAGCGGAAATAAACGCTTCCTGCGGGATATCCACTTTCCCGAACTGTCTCATCTTTTTCTTACCGGCCTTCTGCTTGTCCAGCAGTTTGCGTTTCCGTGTCGCGTCGCCGCCGTAGCATTTGGCCGTCACGTCTTTGCGCAGCGCCGATAGCGTCTCGCGAGCGATCACCTTGCCGCCAATTGCCGCCTGGATCGGGATTTTGAACATGTGGCGCGGGATCAGGTCTTTGAGTTTTTCGACCATCGCCCGCCCCCGCATCTCGGCCCGGTCGCGGTGCACCATCATGGACAGCGCATCGACGGGTTCGTCGTTCACCAGCACGGACATTTTCACCAGATTGTCCTGCTGGTACCCCGTCATCTGGTAATCAAAGGACGCATAGCCCTTGGTCACCGATTTCAGCCGGTCGTAGAAGTCGAACACCACCTCGTTCAGCGGCAGATCATAAACCACCATCGCGCGGGAGCCTGCATAAGTCAGGTCCTGCTGCACGCCGCGCCGGTCCTGGCAGAGTTTCAGCACATCGCCCAGATATTCGTCCGGCACAAGGATCGTCGCCTTGATCCGTGGCTCCTCCAGATGGTCCACATGCGTCATGTCGGGCATGTCGGCGGGGTTGTGCAGTTCGATCATCTCACCATCGCGCATATAGACGTGGTAGATCACCGAGGGCGCTGTCGTGATCAGGTCGATGTCATATTCCCGCTCGATCCGGTCGCGGATGACTTCGAGGTGGAGCAGCCCGAGGAAGCCGCAGCGGAAGCCGAAGCCGAGGGCGGCCGATGTTTCCATTTCGTGGCTGAAGGAGGCGTCGTTCAGCGCCAGCTTTTCAATCGCGTCGCGCAGGTCTTCGAATTCGGAACTATCCACCGGGAAGAGCCCGCAGAAGACCACCGGTTGCGCTGGCTTGAACCCGTCCAACGCGACCCCGGTCCCTTTGCGCTCAGACGTGATCGTATCGCCCACTCGTGTGTCGCGCACCTGTTTGATGGAGGCTGTGATGAACCCGATCTCGCCCGGCCCCAGTTCGTCCACATCCTGCATCTGCGGGCGGAACACCCCGATCTTGTCGATGCCGTGGATCGTGCCGTTCGACATGAATTTGACCCGGTCGTTCTTTTTCATCACGCCGTCGATGACGCGGACCAGTACGATGACGCCGAGGTAGCTGTCGTACCAGCTGTCCACCAGCATCGCCTTGAGCGGCGCATCGCGGTCGCCCTGCGGTGCAGGCAGCAGGTTGACGATGGCCTCCAGCGTATCTTTGATGCCTATGCCGGTTTTGGCGCTGACTTGGATCGCACCGGATGCGTCGATCCCGATCACATCTTCGATCTGTTCAGCCACCCGGTCGCATTCCGCCGCTGGCAGGTCGATCTTGTTCAGGACGGGGACGATTTCATGATCCGCATCAATGGCTTGGTAGACATTGGCAAGCGTCTGTGCCTCGACCCCCTGGGTGCTGTCGACGACCAGCAAGGACCCTTCGACAGCCCGCATGGAGCGCGAAACTTCATAGGCGAAATCGACGTGGCCGGGGGTGTCGATCAGGTTGAGAACGTAATCCTCGCCGTTGTCCGCTTTGTAATCAATGCGCACAGTGTTCGCCTTGATCGTGATCCCCCGTTCGCGTTCGATATCCATACTGTCGAGAAGCTGCGCCTTCATATCACGATCCGCCACCGTGTTGGTGGATTGGATCAGGCGGTCAGCGAGCGTCGATTTACCGTGGTCGATATGGGCCACGATCGAGAAATTGCGGATATGCGAAAGGTCTGTCATAGCAGGGATATGAGGGGGTTTTCGCGTGCCGTCAATGTAGATGTTGCCGCAGTCTCAGGCTTGATCATGGACTGCGTTTTATTAGGACGTGAGGCATGGACTACCTCAATCCCAATCGAGCGGTTCGGATAACTCATCCATCATGATCTGGGTTGGTTCGTACTTCAATGCGCCAAACGAGGCATTCAGCACATCTTCACATAGTCCCGTTGCAATCGCCTCTGACAGCAGGCGATCGTAGTCTGGAATCAGTGATTTGACGTCTGGGCAGTTTGCTGCCCCCTGCCCGGCACTCCGACACTGGTGCGTCGCGATCCTGTCAACGCGGATAAACTGGCAAATATGTTCTTCTGGCAAGTCCGGCGTCACGCTAATGTTCACATCGCGATGCTTCATCATATATCCGGTTTGCAGGACATCCACCGTATAGAATAGAACTTGATCGAGCACATGCAGGCCATGATCGCTATAGAAAAGCGCATTTTGGTAATAGGGCATCGCGCGATTTGCGATAAGATCGTCGACCGAATGCTTCCGAGCATCGCCCACCGCGATCCAGTCTTCGCTTGCAAATGGACTCGCTACAGCGCGGCGCGCTTTCAGGATGAGGGCGTTTTGCTCACTCAGTCTTTGGGGCCCCTCCTCTCGGATATTCGACTGCAACACCATTGAACGTCTTAGCAGATCGTCAATCAAGCGCACGTTGAACGGATCGTGTTCAATTTCTGAACGGGCGTGCGCCCAGATTGCGTCAGCCATATCGCTCAGTATCTTGGTGCGTTCCGCGCTGCGTACGTCAAAACTAAGTATGAAACGCTCAGCCATCTCAGCGTCGGTCTGGCCGACACCTGCCAGATAGTTTTCGACGACTGCTATATCATGAGGCGAACGCCTCGCGTAGGAGCCTGCCGTGACACGATGGGCCCAGGCACGTGCAATTGTAGGATGCGTTCTGTCGCCGATACCTTCCCAAACAAGCGGATATTCTCCATCTCGCCATCCCGAAACATAGGCCAGATGGACCCGGCAGATATCTTCGTCGTACTCCGGATCAGACATCATGCTTGCATAGGTTTCACAGAGAAACGTGATGTCTTGCAAACCATTGCCACCCCAACCGGGGTGTGCAAACCCGGCTGCGCGATGAAGCGATCCAATATTGGGTGTGGCACGCATCACATCCGCAACGAGCGAAAAATAACCTAATCGTGGAATCTCCTTGGTCGCTGGCTGTACCCGGAAGAGCGCATCGCTAGCAGGCACGAAGTCCGGTGCCGCGAGATAGGCAGCTCGGGCGTGATCATAGGCTGCCAGTTGGTAGTCACGAAACAACGCTAGCGCATCGCGTGTTTGGTTTCGCGCCGGACCAGAGCCCCGAATGGACCATCCGGTGTTACGGTATTGGAAGGCGCGCACCGTATTTGCGTAGGGGGAATTCGGATATGCCGCAAGCCAAGCATCGGTCGTTTCAAAAAAGGTCGGATGCGATGTCGTGATGGCACTGACCAATGAGCGCAAATCATCAAAGTCAGAAGGGGCGGCCAGTGATGCCGCATGCGCCTGTTCAAAGCTGCCTTCAAGTGCCTGAACGTCACCGTCATACGCATAGGCCCGTATTTGCGCCGGTATTGTTTCGGCATGCAATTGCAGACCCAGAAATTGCAAAAGACAGGCGGTAAGAAAGAGCCGCATGCAAAATACCCCTTTTGGTTGATAAAACTTTGACCTTTCGGCAACCGCCTTGCAACCACAAAGACACTGAAATCATGCGCATTGCATCCACCCCCCACCCCCGCCATACTCTGGCTTGTGGGGCATAACCTAACGTGGACCATCCGGGGCAAACCCGGGGGCCGGGCAGAGGATAGGCGAATGCGGTATTTTTTATTGGCAGGTGCTTTGGCATCAGTGGCGGCATGTGGCGGAGGCAGCGGTCGTGGTGCGACAGGTGATATCAGCCGCGCATGCATTGACGCTGACCGCAGCGCAGCCTCTCCTGCCCTTTGTTCGTGTGTGCAGCAAGTCGCCAACCAATCACTATCCGGCAGCGATCAGGCCCGCGCCGCGACATTTTTTGAAGACCCACAACTGGCCCAGGATACCCGCCAGTCGGACCGCAGCAGCGATGAACGGTTCTGGCTGCGCTACCGCGCCTTCACCGATCTCGCATCAGAGATATGCGTGCCAGCATAAGGGTAGCCGCCTCTTCGATGATGTCCAAGGCCGCGTCAAAGTCGCGGGTGTAGTAAGGGTCAGGCACATCCTGATCTGCCATGAGTTGTACAGGTGTCTCGTTGCCTGCTGGCCGTAGCCGCGCGATATCCGCTTCGTTTTGCCGGTCCATCGCGATGATCAGATCAAAGTTATCAAAATCAAGGCTGGTGAACTGCCGCGCACGCAAACCACTCAGGTCAATACCGCGTGCCCGCGCGGCCGCCTGCATTGGCCCATAAGGCGCGTCACCCACATGCCAGCCGCCAGTCCCTGCACTATCGAGCGTAATATCGGGCGCAAGTTGCCGCATGACACCCTCCGCAGCTGGTGAACGACAGATGTTTCCCAAGCAAACAAAGACGACCCGCATAAACACAACCCTTTATTTTTAGCGCCCTGATTGGCACCGCCATCCCATAGCACACGCGCGCACAAATCGCTTGCCGTTCTCTTAGGACCGCTGCCAAACTGGTATGATGAAGATCGCGATTTTGACTGGGGCCGGAGTTTCGGCCGAGAGTGGCTTGGGCACCTTTCGAGACAAGGACGGCCTATGGACCAAATACGACCTGAATGAGGTTGCAACGCCCGAAGGCTTTGCCCGCAACCCGGCCCTTGTGCATGACTTCTACAACGCCCGCCGTACCAATTGCGTGCAGGCCACGCCGAACGCGGCCCACACCGCATTGGCTGCACTCGCCATGGCAGACCATGACCTGACGCTGATTACCCAGAACGTGGATGATCTGCACAGCCGTGCAGGATCACCAGCTGTGATCCATATGCATGGTGAACTGATGCGCGCGTTATGTGCCAGCTGCAACGCCCGCTGGGATGCGCCGCTGGCGATGCACCCCAGTGATTGCTGTCAGACCTGCGGGGCTGCGGCCACCCGGCCCGATATCGTGTGGTTTGGTGAAATTACCTACCATATGGACGCGATCCTCGACGCCGTTACGGCCGCCGATCTCTTTGTGGCCATTGGCACATCGGCAGAGGTCTATCCCGCCGCCGGTCTGGTCGAACAGGCAACCGGCGACACGCTTGAGATCAATCTCGCGCCTTCGGCCCGCGCCAACGCCTTTGCTAGCCACCGCTTTGGCCCGGCCACAGAAGTGGTCCCCGCATGGGTGGCCGAATTGCTGTGAGGGCTGGACCTTTGCACCCTGCCCGATAAGAAGGTGCCCATGAGCAAGACCACAGATATTTCAGCTTTGACGCAAGGTGTGCAGGCGGGCGATCGACGGGCTTTGGCGCGCGCGATCACACTTGTCGAAAGCGGGCGTGCTGATCATCGTGCGGATGCGCTAAAACTGCTAGAGGCCGTGGGAACCGACAAGCAAGCGCTGCGCATCGGGCTGTCAGGCACACCCGGCGTTGGTAAATCGACTTTTATCGAAAGCTTTGGCCTGATGCTGACCGGCATGGGCAAACGTGTGGCTGTGCTGGCGGTTGATCCGTCGTCCACACGCTCAGGCGGGTCGATTTTGGGTGACAAGACCCGCATGGATTACCTTGCCCGCGATCCGAACGCCTTTATCCGCCCCTCGCCCAGCCAAACGCAATTGGGTGGCGTGGCCCGCCGGTCGCGCGAAGCGGTAACGCTTTGCGAAGCGGCTGGCTTTGATGTGGTGTTGATTGAAACCGTTGGCGTTGGCCAGTCTGAAACGGTCGTCGCCCAGATGGCGGATCTTTTCGTGCTGCTGTTGGCCCCGGCGGGTGGCGACGAATTACAGGGCGTCAAGCGCGGCATTATGGAAATGGCGGATCTGATCCTTGTGAACAAGGCCGATGGTGACTTGAAAGCGCAGGCCACACGCACCTGCGCGGATTATGCCGGTGCCTTGCGGTTGCTGCGCAAACGCGCGCAAGACCCCGAAGGATTTCCCAAAGCCCTGACCATTTCCGCCTTGGAAGCGGACGGGCTGCAAACAGCCTGGCAAGAGATGGAGACACTCATGTCCTGGCGGCGCGAAAACGGGATTTGGGATGCCACACGCAAGGCGCAGGCCAGTTTCTGGTTCGGCGAGGACGTCAGACAAGGACTGCTTGCGTTGCTACAAGACGATCCAGAAACCGCGACACGTATGAAAGCGGCCGAGGCGGATGTGAAAGACGGGCGAATGACACCAGCGGCAGCAGCGGCAGAGGTGTTGCGCCCACTGAAGGACCGGCTGCGCTAGCGGCTGTCGCGGCACGGCCCCTGCCACCGCAAAGCGGTAGAGGCGTTGTTTCCAGTTCCTAGAAGGAAAAACTGACGTTCAGGCTTGCGGCGACTGTGCTTTCCTGACCGTCTGCAAACCCGTATTCGACATCACCAGCCAAGGTCAGGCTATCGCTTTGCGCAAATGTGGTACGCGCGCCGACAAAACCACCCAAGAAGCTTGTGCTGTTTGTTGCCGCAAAGCTGGCGCTGTCTGCACCGATGCTGATCCCGATATCGTCCTCATCGCTGAAACGTCCATCAATGCCAGCCCGAAAGCTGATGTCAGCCGGACCAAGGTTGGTGAAGGTTTCCAGTTGCCCACGCATGCTGAGGGTTTGCGCGATGCGGTCATCAAAGGTCAGGTTGGACTGGGTGGTGCCGGTTTCGGTGTAGCCGTCAATGGCATTGACCGTATAGCTGGCCATGCCCGAAGGCTTGACGTTTAGCCCACCAAGATCAAACGCTTGACCAGCAACAGTCAGACCGGCGCTGACAAAATTGCTGTCAAAACTGCCGGTTGCCGTTTCAAAGGTGCCCGTTGTGCTGTCAAAGAGCCCGCGTTCGGTTTCATGACGGTCCTGACCGGCCAGCAAACTGGCCGTCAGGTCAATCCCGCCCCGCGACATGCCCAAATACAGGCCGCCGAAGGCGCTTTCACTGTCAATTTGGGTCGTGTCGGTTTCGGTCGTCATTTCCGATGCCGCGACACCGGCGACGATGCCCGTGCGATAGCCTGACAGCGTTGTCTCATACCCTGCCAACAGACCAGCGAAACTGTGGTCATGAGCAAAGGTGCTGCCATCATTGCCGCGCGTGCGGGCCGCACCAAAGATGCTGGCCCATGCCCCATCAATACCAGCGTTGGCCTGCAATGTCCGATGGGCATCGCTGGCAATGGCATCCGATATATCGTTGACCAGCGATGCGCCGGTAACGTCGATAATATGTATTGCACTGTTGGTTTCGCCATCGATCTCGGTCACCACATTCAGCACGGCCCTGTCGTCAACGTTTAGCGTTTCGACCCCCAGAATGGTCATCACGCCGGACGTGCCGGCCGCTTCAATGTTAAGCGTGTCTTCGCCTTCACCCAGATCAATGGTGCCAATAATCTGCGATGTCGCACCCAATGTAACAGTCTGCGCACCTTCGCTGCCTGCAATGGCGTTGCTGTTTGCGCCTGTCGCCGAAAGCAGGCCATTATTGGTTAGTGTGACCCCTTCTGCATCAAGCATCACAGCATCGGCCCTTGCGCCAAATGTCGTAACCGTGCCGGAATTCATCACAGTGCTTTGGGCGCCGGTGGCTTGAATCCCATTAGAGTCGTTGTCTTGTGTCGTGATACTGCCGGTATTGATTGCCTCGGATTGCTGGCCAGTGATCAAGATACCCTCGGAGGTCGTACTTTCGGTCACAATCGTTCCGTGGTTGATGGCCGCAGCGAAATCACCGCTTGTTTTAATACCCTGTGAACTGGAATCCTCGGTGATAATCACGCCATCGACGCCGTTCGTCGCCACTGAGTTCTCTCCGCCGGCGTCGATACCATCGCTGGCGAAATCCGTGCTGACAATCTGGCCATTGTTGAAAACGACGCCGTTGTCGCCAAGAGACCGTATGCCGTCGTACTGGGCGGTAATTGTGCCATTGTTCGTGATCGTCGCATCGTCGCCCTCGGACTGGATTCCGGTTGCAACAAACCCGTCAAGTTCGATGTTGCCGTTGTTCGTGATCGTAACGCCGTCGCCGAAGGCTTCAATGCCGTCGCCGTTTGACGTGTCGGTCAAAATGGTGCCATCTATCGTGATCGTGACATTGTCACCGTTCGATACCACCCCATTATCATCATTGCCATCGGCCGCGATGGTGCCGCCCTCCTCGACCAGCAATGTGGAGCCGTCTTCGTCTAGTGTGACGGTCTCTGTTACCGTTTCGCCATCTGCGACCACGATCGCCTGTTGGGCTGTGGCAGGTTGATAGCTGAGTGTGGCAATGATCAGTGCGGTCCAAGAAACGTTGTAAAATCGGTGTGTTGGTGTGCAAAGATCTAAGGCAAATTTCAGTGACATGTGGTTTCCTAGTGAGACTATTGGATGGCGCGGCCAACGACGGCTCACTGGGGTTACGCACGACCGGAAAGATTTGTTCTTGAAAAGTTGAACGACTTGGCGCCATCACACTTCATCCCGCCGTGTTGCGCTGGTAACTTTGATATTGTCGCCGGACCGCGGGCTTGGGTTGAATTGATGCGGCGGGCGCCCAAACCGGGTTGACGTGATCAAGGAATCCGCCTATCTCGCGCTGATCTTATTCACGACCCTGCGGATGCGGGGCATAACCCCGTATGAACGGATGTCCCACCAATCGGGTGGCTGATGTCCACAGGACAAGGAAAACGCTCATGTCGCGCCGTTGCGAACTGACTGGAAAAGGCCCGATGTCTGGCAACAATGTCAGCCACGCCAAGAACCGTACCCGCCGCCGCTTTTTGCCGAACCTGCAGGATGTGACATTGCAGTCCGACGTTCTGGGCCGGTCTTTCAAGCTGAAAATCTCGAACGCAGCACTGCGTACTGTCGATCACCGCGGTGGTCTGGACGCCTTCATGGCGAAAGCCAAGGATGCGGAACTTTCCGATGACGCGCTGAAGATCAAGAAAGAAATCGCAAAAGCAACTGCTGCGTAAGGCACATTGCACTGTGTAAGAACGTCTGACCCGGTTGCCTTCGCGCTGCCGGGTTTTTCTTTGCCGGTGTGCTATGACATAGAGCGGCAGTGCCAGATACCGAACAAGCACTGACCTCGGTAAACCCAGAGGGATCACGGGAATGCGCAAGATAATAAACGCAATCGCAGCTTTCATTTTGATGGCCAGCAACACGATCGTCGCCTTCGCTGGGGAGATTGCGATCACGCTAGATGACCTGCCCTATGTTTTGCCGTCCCGCACCACGCCGCAAGAAGGCCAAGCCATTGTTGTCGCAATCAATCAGGCGCTGGCGGCGCATGGGATTAAGGCGACAGGTTTCGTTGTCGGGCGTCAGATCACTGAACAGTCACGCCCCGCACTTGCTGCATTTGCGGCAGCAGGGCACACCATTGGCAATCATAGCTGGTCGCACCCCGACTACGGAACATTGTCGATCAATGAATTTCGCGCAGAAGTTTCACGCACCGACGCGGTCTTGACCGAGTGGATACATGCGGCCCGCTTTTACAGGTTTCCCTATCTGCGCGAAGGTGAAACAGAGCAAGCCAAAGCCGATGCCGACGCCGTGTTGACCGGGTTAGGGTATGTGAATGTACCGGTCACAATCGACAACGACGAATGGCGGTTTAACGCAGACTATCTTGATGCGCTGGCCGCCGGTGATGATGAGGCGGCACAATTGATCGCAGCCCAATACATCGCCCATATGCAAGAGCGCACAATGCACTTTCAAGCGCTTGCCCACACAGCAATGGGCCGCGATGTGAAACACATTCTGCTTTTGCATATGAACCAGATCAATGCCGATCATCTGGGGGAACTGCTTGACTGGTATGCAACAACAGGTTGGCGTTTTATCACGGTGGACGAGGCTATGATGGATCCAATCTATACCGCCCCTGATCTTTATGCCGGGGCGCGGGGTTTATCGCAGATTGAGCGGGTTATGGGCCGAAAAAGCGAATGAGCGCCGGTCTGGGTGGGGTGGATTGAAATCCACCTTACGACGGTGGTGCACGTAAGGTGGCGTCTTGACCCACCTTATGGCAAAGCTTGCACCATGACCGCCTTACCGATTGACCCCGTGCTGCCAGCCTTGACAGCCGCCCTTGCCGCAGCCGGCCGCGCCGTGCTGCAAGCGCCACCCGGCGCCGGTAAAACCACCCGCGTTCCCTTGGCCATGCTTGAGGCGGGCATCACCGACGGCAAGATCATCATGCTGGAACCCCGCCGTCTGGCCGCCCGCGCCGCAGCCGAGCGTCTGGCTGAAGGGTTGGGAGAGACACCGGGCCAGACCGTCGGCTACCGTATGCGCGGTGACAGCAAAGCCGGACGCCGGATAGAGGTTGTGACCGAAGGCATCCTGACCCGTATGATCCAATCCGACCCTGACCTTTCTGGCGTCGGTGCGATCATCTTTGATGAATTTCACGAACGTTCCCTGAATGCCGATCTGGGGTTGGCGCTTGCGTGGGAGGCTCGCGCCATCTTGCGCCCTGATCTGGTCATACTTGTCATGTCCGCCACACTGGACGCGGCCCCGGTGGCTGCGATGCTGGATGATGCGCCCATCATCACCTCCGAAGGCCGGTCCTTTCCGGTGACTACCCATTTTCTGGACACGGCCTTACCCAAAAACAAACGCATTGAGGCCGCCACTGCCGATCTTGTCAGCAATGCACTGGAGCGGACCGCAGGTGGCGTTCTTGTGTTCCTGCCCGGCGAGGGCGAGATCAGGCGCACCGCATCCCAGCTTGAAGGTCGCGTACCACCCGGTTGTCATATCCGCCCACTCTATGGTGCCCTGCCCTTTGCTCAGCAGCGCAAAGCCATCGCGCCCGTCAGCGAGGGCCGCAAGATCGTGCTCTCTACCTCTATCGCCGAAACCTCGCTCACGATTGAAGATATCCGCGTCGTCATTGATGCGGGCCGCGCCCGGCGCGCGCGTTTTGATCCGGGCTCTGGCATGTCCCGATTGGTGACCGAGCGGGTCAGCAAGGCCGAGGCCACCCAACGTGCAGGCCGGGCGGGCCGTGTCGCCCCCGGCGATGCCTTTTGCCTTTGGACGAAAGGCGAGCATGGGGCCTTGCCCGCCTTTGCCCCGGCTGAGATCGAAGCGGCAGATCTGGCAGGGCTTGCGCTTGAACTCGCGGTCTGGGGCAGTAGTGATCTGGTCTTTCTGACCCCACCGCCGCCCGGTGCATTGGCCGAAGCACGCGCCTTGCTTGCCGGGCTTGGCGCGCTGGATGCGCAGGGGCGGATCACGGCACATGGACGTGCTTTGGCCGCTATGCCGCTCCACCCGCGCCTTGCGCATATGTTGCAGACGGCGGGCAAGCCCGCGGCCCCGCTGGCGGCCTTGCTTGCCGCGCGCGATCCGTTGCGGGGTGCATCCGTTGATCTGTCCTTGCGTATTGCCGCCTTGGCCGGGCGCGACAGTGGACCGGGCGAAAAACACCATGCTGCCATCGCACAGATCACATCTGAAATTCCACGCCTGGCCAAAGGCCTGCCCGATGCCGCCCCGCTTAGCCTTGGGCAACAGGCGGCTTTGGCCTATCCCGACAGGGTCGGGCTGCGCCGCAAGGGTGATGAGCCGCGCTATGTTCTATCAGGGGGCAAAGGGGCCATCATGGACACGGCCGATCCGCTTGCAGGGCAGCGCTTGATCGTTGCCACTGATCTGGATGGCGACACGCGCGAGGCGCGGATCAGACAGGCCGCCACCATTGCCGAACGCGAGCTGCGCGATATCTTTGCTGACCAGATTGCATGGCATGATGTCTGCGAATGGTCACGCCGCGAACGCCGCGTGATCACCCGCCAACAAGAACGCTTTGGCGCTTTGGTGCTGGATGACAGGCAATGGTCCGACGCCCCGGCCGATGCCATCGCCGAGGCAATGTTGGAAGGCGTCCGGCAATTAGGATTGCGCCCAACGGCTGCGGCGCAACGGTTCCGGGCAAGGGTGGCTTTGGTTGACGATCTGCCGCAGATGGATGATGCGACGCTGCTGGATACCCTTGAAAACTGGCTTTTGCCGCATCTGACCGGCGTGCGCAGTGCCGAGGATTGGAAACGCTTCGATATCCTGCCTGCCTTGCGCGCCATGCTGGAGTGGGATCAGATGCAGCGGCTTGACCGGGCCGCCCCTGCCCATTTCAAAACCCCTTTGGGTCGCAAGATACCCATAGACTATGATGGCGAAGCCCCCGGTATCACCCTGCGCCTGCAAGAGATGTTTGGCGTCACCACCCACCCTGTCGTTGGCCGTACTCCGCTGCGCGTGACGCTCTTGTCACCGGGACAAAAACCGGTGCAGGTCACACAGGATATTGTCGGGTTCTGGGCCACGTCCTATATGGACGTGCGACGCGATATGCGGGGCCGTTACCCACGCCATCCATGGCCGGAGGACCCCACCCAAGCTGACCCCACATTGCGCGCGAAACCGCGCGGCACCTAAGGCCGATTTGCGCTTTGATTCGGTTTGTGTTAAAAGAAATGTAATAAAAATAGTCTATTGGCAGGTACATGAGTAATCTAGACCGCTCCTTTTGGACGGGCCTTGGGGTCCGTGTTGTTGATCCGACTGCAATTGCGCAGGTCGGTGCCTTGTGTCTGCGTGATGGGAAATCAGGGCCAGAGGTGCTTTTGGTGAAGTCTTCGCGCGGGCGCTGGATCATTCCAAAGGGCTGGCCCATGGATGGGCATACCGATGCCGAAACCGCCAAAATTGAGGCTTGGGAAGAAGCAGGGCTGCGCAAAGGCAAGGTCAGCAAAGCCCCTATTGGTGGTTACGTGACCGAAAAGCGGTTTGATGATGGCCGCGTGGCGACCTGCCATGTCAGCGTCTACCGGATCGACGTGAAAGAGATGACCAAAACCTATCCTGAAGCCACGCTACGCAAACGCAAGTGGGTGTCACTTAGTAAAGCTGCAAAAAAGGTTGACGATTTGGGGCTGAAGGCGCTTTTGCAGGCTTTAAAATAAAGCTTAAGCGACGTCCTTGTCGGTGACGTGACCCGTTTGGAGTGCCAATACGTTGCTGCAAAGCCGCCAGTTCTTTTTAAGAATATGACCTGTGCCCAGCGGCATTGAACGGCTGTTCAACCAATGGCGCCCACTAATGAGCCGATGTTTTGACGGCACGGGGATGAAAACTGATCCAATGTGCAGAAGGTCGCGACCGCCAACAAACCAAGGGTAATTTGGCACCTATGCAGTGTGGCAGTCTTAGCGGCCACTTGCTGGGAGAACCTTGAGGTCAGGACCGGCCTTAACACTACGTCCGGATTTCAGGGCGTGATCACCCCTTGCTCGGTCACGATCAGATCAAGCGGCTGGTCAGTCGGCTCAAGCGGGAGTGCTGTGTCTTCCTGTGCGGTATAGGCGAAACCAATCGCCATCGTCGGTTGTGCGGCGCGCAACTGTTCCAGCGTACGGTCGTAAAACCCACCCCCATAGCCCAGGCGCCCGCCCTGACGGTCGAAGGCAACCAGAGGGACGATAACAATCTGGGGTGTCATCCAGTCGCCGTTTTCGGGGATCATCGCGCCAAAGTCGCCTTTGATCAGGGTGCAACCCGGCTCCCACCTGCGAAACTTGAGCGGCTGCCCTGCCCCGATGATCACGGGCACGCCCACAGGACCATGCGCTGCGGCCTCTTCCATCGCTGGTGTCGGGTCAATCTCGGTGCGCATCGCCATATAGCCTGCCAAAGCGACACCGCGGTGACCGGCAAGAACTTCGCTCAGGTAGCCTGCGGTCGCAGCATGAGGGCTGTGGGCCGCTTTGCGCCGGGCGAAGGCGGCCGTGCGGGCGGCGGATTTGTCCATCACAGCAGCCACATTGCGGCAAGACCCAAGAAAGCAAAGAACCCAACCACATCCGTCACCGTGGTCACGAAAGCACCAGAGGCCAGCGCGGGGTCGACCCCCAACTTTTCCAGTACAACCGGGATAACCGTACCGGCAAGCCCCGCCACAACCATGTTGATCACCATCGCCACGGCGATCACCACGCCCAGCATGGGAGAGCCGAACCAGACAACACCCACCACCCCCATGACGACGGCGAAAATCAGACCGTTGATCAGCCCCACCAGCACCTCGCGTTTGATCACACGCCAAACGTTTGCGGTGGTCAGATCACGCGTTGCAAGCGCGCGCACCGCGACCGTCAGCGATTGCGTGCCGGCGTTGCCACCCATTGAGGCGACAATGGGCATCAGCACGGCCAAGGCGACCAGGCCAGCGATGGTTTCCTCAAAGAGCGAGATTACCAATGATGCAAAAATAGCCGTCACCAAGTTGACAGCCAGCCACGGGAAACGCCGCTTGGTGGTGGCAATGACCCGGTCTGACAAGCTGCCTTCGCTGATTCCGGCCAAGCGCAGGATGTCTTCTTCGGCTTCTTCCTCAAGGAATGCCATGGCGTCATCGATGGTGATGACACCCACGATCCGTTCATCATCGTCGATCACGGGTGCGGTGATCATGTGATAGTGGTTGATCGCTTGCGCGACCTCCTCGACGTCCTGTGCCACATGGAAGGTGCGGAATGTGTCTTCGGTCAGGTCGCGCAGCGGGGTGTCGCGCGGATGGCTGAGGATGCGGCCAAGGGTGACGTAACCTGTCGCCTTGAGCCGGGGGTCAACCAGAATAATATGATAGAACTGTTCGGGCAGCACCACATCGGACCGTAGATAATCAATGGCCTCGCCCACCGTCCAATGCTCTGGTGCGCGCACCAGTTCGGATTGCATATGGCGACCGGCGGATTCTTCGGGATAGGTAAGCGCCTGTTCAACGACCACACGGTCGCTCGCATCCAGCGCGTCCAGCACCGCCTCCTGCTGCGCATCATCCAGATATTCGACAAGGTCAACAACATCGTCGCTTTCCAGATCGCGCACCGCATCGGCCAGTTCGGACGGCGCGAGCTGTTCGATAACCTCTTCGCGCAGTTCTTCGTCAAGTTCCGAAAGGATTTCACCCTCAAGACCACCGGGCCAGGCTACCAACAGCGCACGCCTGTCGCGCGCGTCAATCTGTTCAAGCAAATGCGCCACGTCAGCGGCATGCATCGGGTCAAGCACATCGCTCAGATAGGTCCCGTCACCACGCCCGACCGCATCAAGTACATCACTGACCAACCGGTCGGTAATGCCGAATGCTTCGTCTTCTGTAGTTTCAGGTTCGGCCATGCGTCATCCTTTAGAGCTTGCGGCAGCATAATCGTTCAGACCAGCGGCACAACGCGGATTTCTGCAATTTACCCCATTGTTGCAGACACATATGCTGAATGTATGACAAAGCACTTACTTCTGGGCCAAACCCTTGGGTTTTCAGGCAATCCCCTACTGGGGGACTGGGCGGACGCTGTCGATTTTGACAGCGCAGGTGGTGTGTTGCTTGAAGGCGACCGGATCATTGCGCGGGGCAGTGGCGCAGCACTGCGCGCCAACCACCCCGAGGCGACTGTGACGGACTATGGCGATGCATTGATCAGCGCCGGGTTTGTTGATGCCCATATGCATTACCCGCAGACCGGGATTATTGCGAGCTGGGGCAAACAGCTGATTGATTGGCTCAATACCTATACGTTTCCTGAAGAAGCACGCTTTGGCGAACGGGCCTATGCCGATGATGTGGCTGGCCGCACGCTTGATTTGGCGCTGGCGCATGGCACTACAACTCTGACCAGTTTTTGCACGATCCATCCAGAGAGCGTGGATGCGTTTTTCGAAGCAGCAGCGCGCCGCAATATGGCTGTGGTCGCAGGTAAGACCTGCATGGATCGCAATGCGCCCGACACGCTGCGCGACACGGCGCAATCCGCTTATGATGACAGCAAGACCTTGCTTGAGAAGTGGCATGGGGTGGGCCGCGCCAGTTACGCGATCACGCCGCGGTTTTCACCAACGTCTACGCCGGACCAATTGACCGCCCTTGGTGCGCTTTGGGCTGAGCATCCGCAATGCCTGATGCAAACGCATCTGAGCGAGCAATTGCCGGAAATCAAATGGGTGCAAGAGCTGTTCCCGCAAGCCCGCGACTATCTGGATACCTATGAGATGTTTGGGTTGTTGGGGCAAAATGGCCTTTATGGCCATGCCATCCATCTACAAGAACGCGAGGTTGCGCGGTTGGCCGAGGTCTGTGCGGCAGTGATCCATTGCCCGACATCGAATACCTTCATCGGGTCGGGTTTGTTTGATCTTATGGGGCTGGCAAAGTCAGCGCTGTCCATCGGTCTGGCCACGGATACAGGCGGCGGGTCGTCCTTTTCGATGCTGCGGACCATGGCTGCGGCCTATGAAATCGGGCAATTGCGCGGTGTGGCTTTGCATCCCGCCCAACTGATGTGGTTGGCGACAGAAGGGTCAGCTGACGCATTGAAGATGTCAGGCGAGATCGGGCATCTTGGCGCAGGCGCTGCCGCAGACATCACTGTGCTTGACCTGCAATCAACCCCCGCCATCGCCCAGCGTGCAATGCGCGCGCAGGACATTTGGGATGCCGTTTTTCCCACCATCATGATGGGCGACGACCGTGCTGTGCGGGATGTCTGGATCGCTGGAAAGCGCCGTCAAACCTAGCACTGCGCCGAGAGTTTCAATACCCAGATATTGCCAGACCGGCCCAGCCCATATTGCGTATAGCTGCGACCCAACATGTTGCGGCGGTGGCCTGCTGAATTTTCCCACGTTTCAAATACTCCGGCCTCGCTACGCTGGCCCGTTGCGATGTTTTCGGCACCTGTACGCATCGCACAACCCGCTGATCGTGCCCGCGCCTGAAAATTATCACCATTCGGACCACCAACTGACGTATGCGAGAAATAACCCCGGCGCGCCATATCCTCGGCATGGGCCTGTGCTGCACGGGTCAGTGCCGCATTGGGCTGCAGTTGACCGCGGCCCTGACTGGCGCGAAAGGCGTTAATGTCCGCAGTGAACCCCGTGGCCACACCCGTTGGCGCAGACGACACCTGCGCAGGTGTTGTTTGCGAAGAAGACGAGACGGTGCAGGCCGTCAACGTGGTTAGGATGCAAAGGATGAGTAATTTCTTCATGATAAACCATATTTGTGAGTGCGTTGTAAGCTAGCACATTAGGTACGACCCCGGAATATGCCTAGACTTTGTTGTGATCTACCCATCGGCAAGACCTCTTGCGAGGGCGTTTTGCCGTGCGATCACTTTTGGCAGATCGACCGAAATGACCTGCCCCTCTGCCACAATCTGGCGGCCTTCAACAAACAGGGCGTCGACCTTCATTGGCCCTGCCAGCAGCAGCGCGGCTGGGTCCCAGGAGCCCGCACTTTCAATCGCTGCCCTATCCCAAATCGCGATATCCGCGCGTTTGCCGATCGCCAGCTGCCCGCAGTCATCGCGTCCCAACACCGCGGCCCCGCCACGTGTTGCGATCTCAAGCGCTTCGCGTGCGGACATTGCGTCTGCCCCGTTTTGCACCCGCTGCAAGAGCATGGCCTGACGCGCCTCACCGATCAGATTGCCGATATCATTGCTTGCAGACCCATCCACGCCCAAGCCCACGGGCACACCAGCATCACGCATGTGTCGGACCGGTGCGATCCCGGAACCCAGCCTGCAATTGGAACAGGGGCAGTGGGCCACGCCCGTACGGCTGCGTGCGAATAAATCAATCTCCTGCGCGTCCAGTTTCACGCAATGGGCGTGCCACACGTCGTCGCCCGTCCACCCCAAATCTTCGGCGTATTGACCGGGGCGGCAGCCGAATTTTTCCAGCGAATAGGCGATGTCTTCGCCGTTTTCAGCCAGATGTGTATGCATCATCACACCTTTGTCGCGCGCCAGAATGGCGGCATCGCGCATCAGATCGCGTGTCACTGAAAACGGGCTACAAGGGGCCACGCCCACACGCACCATTGCGCCGGGATTGGGGTCATGGAACGCGTCGATCACGCGAATGCTGTCTTCCAGAATAGCGCGCTCATCTTCGACTAAAGCGTCTGGCGGCAGGCCACCATCGCTTTCCCCGATGCTCATTGCGCCGCGCGTGGCGTGAAACCGCAGGCCGATATCCTGCGCTGCTGCGATCGTGTCATCCAAACGCGCCCCACCGGGGTAGAGATACAAATGATCCGAGGTCAGCGTGCACCCCGAAAGCGCCAGTTCGGCCAGACCGATTTGGGCAGAGACATACATCTCTTCAGGACCGAACCGCGCCCAGATCGGGTAAAGCCGCTGCAACCATCCAAACAAGAGCGCATCCTGCGCGCCCGGCACCGCGCGTGTCAGTGTTTGATAAAGGTGGTGGTGTGTGTTGACCAAACCCGGGGTGATGATCTTGCCTTTGGCGGAAAAGACCTGTGCTGTATCTGCGGACAGGTTTTCCCCGATCTCTGCGATAACCCCATCACGCAGCAACACGTCGGCACCAATCAATTCGCGCCTTGTCTCATCCATTGTGACGATGACATCGGCATCTTTGATCAGGGTCTCAGCCACTAAAACTGTCCTGAAGTATTGCAAGCGCCTCTGCATGAATGTCGGCGTTTGCCGCGGCAAGTGCCCGCCCCCCATTGTGTACAGGGCCGCCGTGCCAGTCTGTCACAATGCCGCCAGCGGCTTGGATCACCGCGATCGGGGCTTGAATATCGTAGGCGTTCAACCCAGCCTCTATCACAAGGTCCACCTGCCCGGCAGCTACCAACGCATAGCCATAGCAGTCCATACCATAACGGGTCAGCCGCGCGCGGTTCGCGACAGCATGGAACGCCGCGCCCTCTTGCGCGGTGCCAACTTCGGGGAATGTCGTCAGCACGGTCGCCTGTGCCAAAGGACGTGGCGCGCGGCACCGCAAAACCGACTGCCCAGTTGGGCCATCAACCTCTGACACGCCAAAGCCACCGGCAAACCGCTCTCCAATATAGGGCTGGTCGATCAGACCAAAAAGCGGGCCTTGGTCATCTGCGACCGAGATCAGAACACCCCACGTTGGTGTGCCACTGATATAGCCGCGGGTCCCGTCGATGGGGTCAAGCACCCATGTCAGCCCTGTGGTCCCGCTTTGGTGGCCAAATTCCTCGCCCAGAACGGCATCATCCGGGCGCAACTCGGCCAGCACGTCCCGCATCGCCTTTTCTGCGCCACGGTCAGCCACGGTCACCGGATCAAACCCTGCGTCATTCTTGTTGTCGGTCTGCAACCCTGATGCGCGAAAATGCGCTAAGGTAACGGGTCTGGCGGCATCAGCCAGTGCATGTGCGACGCGCACCAGTTCCGTTTGGGTTGTTTGTGAAACTGTCACTGAGGTTCATCCTTCAACTGCGCCGCCGTTAGCATTCGCGGTAACGCGGCGCAGTATGACAGGTCAAGTCGTGGGCTAAGCTGCCTCACTCAAAACGCGGGCGAGATCAAACAAACGCCGGCGCTGATTTTCTGGAATGGCATAGTAGGACCGCAAAAGTTCCAGTGCTTCCTTATCTGTCAGGATGTCGCCCGGCATGTCCGAGTTCTGCGCCTCAAGATCGGGTCGCACATCCAAACCTTCAAAGAAGAAGGAAACATCTACGCCCAATACTTTAGCGATATCCCAAAGGCGGGATGCGCTGACGCGGTTCATACCGGTCTCATACTTCTGGATCTGCTGGAACTTGATCCCAACCGCTTCTGCAAGCTGTTGTTGCGTCGTTCCATTCATCCAGCGCCTATGCCGGATACGTTTACCGACATGTACGTCAACGGGGTGTTTCATTGTCTTACCTCATTCCTGAAAAGCCTTGCGGACGTTCTGTCTTGGCTTTCAACATGTGTTGCGGCGATGCGGTATGACGCGTCGCCAGTTCCTGAAACGTGCAAAACAGTATTAACACAAAACACGCAACGGTTGCAGCGCACGACCTTACCTTAAGGACAGGTATATATCGATATTCACCCTAATAGTGTTCAAATTTTCGTCGTTTTACAAACGACGCTTTGCATCCGATAAGGGCCAGTAAGACACAATTTTGAGGATTAGATGCCGATGCGTGCATTTCAAGTCACTGCTTTTGACGAAAACCCCCGGCTTGTTACATTTGACGATCCCACGCCGGGTACGGGCGAAGTTCTGCTTGAGATTGCGGCCTGTGGGTTGAATTTTGCTGATCTTTTGATGGCCAAAGGCACCTATCAGGATACACCAAAGCCCCCCTTTACCCTCGGAATGGAGGTGTGCGGCACGGTGATCGGGCATGGGCCGGACGTGTCGGAGCCCGCGATTGGCACGCGAGTGGCAGTATTTGGCGGACAAGGTGGGCTGGCTGAAAAGGGTGTTTTCCCTGCTGCCATGTGCCGCCCTGTGCCCGATACGATGCCTGACGACATCGCAGCCGGTTTCATGGTGGCCTATGGCACATCGCATCTGGCCCTTACACGCCGGGCTGGGTTGCAAAAGGGCGAGACGCTTTTGGTGCTGGGCGCTGCAGGTGGTGTTGGCCTGACCGCCGTTGAGGTTGGCAAGGCCATGGGAGCAACCGTGATCGCGGTCGCCCGGGGGGCCGCAAAACTGGCCATCGCGCAGGCAGCAGGTGCGGATCATCTGATTGATAGCGACACGGATGATATCAAATCGGCGGTCAAAGCATTGGGAGGTGCCGACGTTGTCTATGATCCGGTGGGCGGCGACGCCTTTAAAGCGGCCTTGGGGGCCTGCAACCGCGAAGCACGGGTGATCGTTATTGGCTTTGCCAGTGGTGGTGTACCCCAAATTCCCGCAAATATCCTGTTGGTCAAAAACATCACGGTGGTCGGGTTTTACTGGGGCGGCTATCTTGCGTTCAACGCGCAAGCGCTGACCGATAGCCTTGCTGAGTTGATGGCATGGCATGCGGCAGGCAAGCTGAAACCGCATGTCAGCCATCGGGTGCCGCTTGATCAGGCGGCTGATGCACTGGAACTGATGCGCAGCCGCAAGTCGACAGGCAAGGTCGTCGTTACCCCTTGACCAACTGCGGCTTGAGCCGGGGCGCGGCATAGCACTGCTGGACGATCTCGACCATTGCCTGACTGACCTGATCTTCGGGCTTGAGCACATAGAGGTTGATGTTCTGCGGCTTCAACGCAGGAAGAATACCACCGTGGTCAATCGCAACTGTATGCGGCGGCAGGCTACCTTCAAGCGCCACATGAACGGCCAGATCAGCACTAACTGCGGCCTCGACCGCGTTATCCAATTCGGAATCAACTGCCATCGTCCAATCGATCCCATCTGAGTTCAACGCCTGCAACACACCACTGCGGAAAATACAGTTCTTGCAAAAAGCGATCGGCAAGGGCGTCTTGCGCCAGGACTGCCCATCGCGCGCACCAACCCACAAAAGCGGCAGTTCGACCAAAACCTGCCCACCCGGTCCGCAGGTTTCCTCGGTGGTCAGGATCACATCAACCTCGCCCCGCCCCAGCATATCCAACAGTTTGCGTGTCGGCATTGAGATCAGGCGCACCTGCATGCGCGGATAATCGGCGGCAAAGCGTTTAAGGACAGCAGGCACAACCGGATAGATCACATCATGCGGTACGCCCAATCTGATCTCGCCTTCAAATTCGGTTGCGGTCAACCGGTTCAACGCCTCATCATTGGTTTTCAGCATAGACCGCGCGTAACCCAGCAATTGTTCCCCCGCCGGCGTCAGCGCAATCGTGCGGGCAGAACGGTCCAGCAATGGCACATCAAGCGCTTCTTCCAGCCGCTTAAGCTGCATCGACACCGCTGATTGCGTCAGGTTCAGCATCCCCGCTGCACGGGTCACGCCGCCTGCGTCTGAGACGGCCACAAAGGAGCGCAGGGCGGTAAGGTCAAGGTTCCGAGGCATATCACAAATCCTGATTTATGAATTCAAAAACATTCATTTTCATTATGATCGCAAATCACTCATATATCAATCATCGAAATACAAAAGCATCAAATCATCACGAAAGGAAATGACATGAGTATCGTGGCAAGCCAGCAGAACATATGTGTGCCCCATCGCGCGAAGCCGCGTTCTTTCTGGGCAAAGGTCAATGGGTTGTTCGCACTGCGCCGTCAACGCAATCAGCTTGCGCAACTTAACGATCACATGCTGCATGACATTGGGGTCAGCCGCAGTGAGGCCATTGCAGAAAGCCGCAAAACAAGCTGGGATGCCCCGGATCACTGGCGCAACTGATGCCCGCATTTGAACCACCTGCGACATTCCCGCCCAAAACGATCAGAAACCTACAAAACAACGCAGTCCAACCTTGAAAAACCCCCGTTACCTGCCAATATCTACCGCGAGGACGCCAATTTGCGGCGCCGCTGTTTTATTTGGAGGTCAAAAATGGCTCAAGAACAACTTATCCGGACGGTCGGCGGGGTCCGCGCGGCTGAAATTGATGAGGGTCTTCGCGCCCACATGAACAAAGTCTACGGCACAATGTCGGTGGGTATGCTGCTGACATTTGCTGTCGCTTGGGCAGTGGGTACATCACCTGCATTGCTTGGGGTTTTCCGCGACCCAATCACGTTATCCCCAAATATTCTGGGATGGATTGTGATGTTTGCGCCACTGGGTATGATCTTTATGTTCGGCGCAATGATTAACCGCTTCTCAGCCGCTGCAGCACAAACGTTCTTTTACGTCTTTGCCGCTGTGATGGGCCTATCCATGGCATGGATCTTTGTCGCATTTACTGGGCTATCCATCGCAAACGTGTTTTTGATCACATCGATCGCTTTTGCGGGTCTGAGCCTTTACGGTTACACCACAAAGAAAGATATTTCTGGTTGGGGTACTTTCCTGATCATGGGTGTCATCGGTCTGATCGTTGCGATGGTTGTCAATATCTTCCTGCAGTCCCCTGCAATCATGTTTGCAATCTCGATTCTGGGTGTTTTGATCTTTGCGGGGCTGACTGCCTATGACACGCAGAAGATCAAGAATGACTATATCGCGCATGCCGCGCATGGCGATCAGGAATGGTTGGCAAAGTCTGCAATTATGGGTGCTTTGAACCTGTATCTCGACTTCATCAACATGTTCATGTTCTTGCTGCAACTCTTTGGCAGCCGCGAATAAACATTGAACTTTCCGACGATCTAAGGGCTGATGGCAACATCAGCCCTTTTTCTTTGCGAACAGGTCATACCATGATCTCACTTCCCATCACGTCACTCACCGCACTCTGTGCGGGCCTCATTATCTTACTTATGACGATCAAGGTCATTCAGCTGCGCCGCCGTGGTGGGGTTGTGCTGGGTGATGGTGGCGGTGATCACCGCGCACTCGCCAAGGCGATCCGGGGCCATGCAAATGCCGTGGAACAATTGCCCATCGCACTGATCCTCATGGGTCTGGCAGAGCTTCAGAGCGGCAATGCAACACTGCTGACCCTGAGTGCGGTAACGCTGATCATCGGGCGTTTCTTGCATGCGGTCTATTTTGCCCATGATGGCACGCATTGGCGGCTGCGGCTGGCTGGGATGGGTCTGACCTTGCTGGCGCAGATCACTTTGCTTATCACCTTGCTTTTCGCGGTGATCCTCTGATGCCGATTATCCGCAAATCGGATGCGCCGATTGAGCAGCCCGAAACACCCGATGCCTTGGGGCCCTACACGGCCGCCCTTTACAGCGATGCAGGTGGCCTGACACAGTTTGGTGCATTCACCGAAACATTACCGCCAGGGTCACGTTCATCGCTCAAACACTGGCATGTCGAGGAGGACGAATTTGTCTTTGTCATCGAAGGCAAGGTTTTGGTGCATGAAGGCGATACCGTCACGCAAATCGGCGCAGGCGATGCGGCTTGTTTTCCAGCCAACGCCCCTGCCGGGCATTTTCTGGAAAACACCAGCGATGCCGATGTGACCTATCTGGTTGTCGGCACCCGCAGCCCGCGGGATCTGGTGACCTATCCAGATCACGACCGTAGATTGACCTTTGATCGGGCGACCAAGACCCGCATCTATCATACGCTGGACGGCAAACCCGCGGACGCGCCGCAGGGCTGACCCAACAAAAAAGCCGCCCTCAAAGAGTGCGGCTTGATCGTATCATCGTCAGGCGATCAATTACTTGATCTTGCCTTCCTTATACTCGACGTGCTTGCGCACGACGGGGTCGTATTTTTTGATAACCATCTTTTCAGTCATGGTACGTGCGTTCTTTTTCGTGACGTAAAAATGCCCGGTCCCCGCGGTGGAGTTCAGGCGGATTTTGATTGTGGTCGGCTTCGCCATGTCTCATATCCTCTGATTGCGGGCCGGCGCGCGGCACATCGCGTTAATCTCGTTGAAGCTGCCTTTTACCCGTGCGCGTGCGCGAGTCAACCAGAAAGCAACGTCAGCGTTGTGATATGGGGCATGCCGGACAAAACAGAGTTTTTTCGTACTTGGGATGGAGATAAGTGACCGCTTTGAGTCCAGAGTCACAAATGCAGCGAGATGCACGAATGTCGGCTTCCACGACAATTCTGAAAAAAGCGTTTGACCTAAAGCCGCTTCAGGTCGGTATGAAGCTTGACAGAAGGATCAGATCGCATGAAACTTTCAGAAGTTGCTGACCGCACGGGGCTAAGTACCCCCACGATACGTTTCTATGAGAAATCGGGGCTGTGTCCTTCTATAGAGCGCGGACCGAACGGGAAACGCAGGTTTTCAGCGACGGACTCAGAATGGCTGATGTTGCTTGCATCATTGCGCTAGACCGGGATGTCCATGGCAGAAATGCGGGCGTTCGCAGACCTTTATGCATCAGGTGACAGCACAGTCCCCGAGCGCAGGGCCGCACTCCTTGCACATAAACAGAGCCTTGAAGACCGCCAGGCAGAGTTGGACCTCTGCCGCACTATCCTGGACCGAAAACTGAAAAAATATGATGAGATAATGAAGGATCAGAGATGAGAATAATCATGGTTGGCGCGGCTGGCGATATTGGACAAGCCGCCTGCAAGGAGCTTGAGCAAAGGCATGAAATCATCAAAGTTGGTCGCTCCGGCGGAGACTATCGCGTTGATGTGGCCGACATATCCGCGGTGAAATCACTATTTGAGGCAGTCGGCGATTTTGAGGCAGTTGTGTCATGTGCGGGCGATGCGACCTTCGCGCCTTTGGCGGAGATGGATCAGGAGTCATTCATGGTCGGTCTTCAGCAAAAGGTCATGGGACAGGTTAATCTCGTTTTGGCTGGCCTCGACTTCATCGCTGATGGCGGGTCATTCACGCTGACAAGCGGCGTGCTTGATCGTGACCCAATCCGCATGGGGACAAATGCAGCGACCGCAAACGGTGCGTTGGCGGGCTTCGTCAAAGGTGCCGCGATTGAGATACCACGGGGGCTGAGAGTGAATGTCGTCAGTCCCGGAATGCTCGACGTGTCCGCGCCTCGCTATGGCGCATGGTTTCAGGGTCACAAGCCGGTTTCATCCCATGATGTCGGGCTGGCCTACGCAAAATGCGTAGAAGGTGCCTTGACCGGACAGGTTGTTATCGTGGACTAACCAGCCAACGCGAAAAACCGGACTTTGGCGCAAGCGCAGCGAAATGGCGCTGAGTCCCGCAAACCACACCTTCTGACACACCAGATTATTATGCGCGGATGGCCTATAAGCCGGATTCTGTCTTAGGTGATTTGCCAAAGGCAATTCACCCGAGATGACCATTCATCTAGGTCGCCTGTTACCAAGCGCCCTCTAGCTGCCAACCCGGACCGTCTGGGGTTCAAGCATCCCCGTCTTGCGACGCGAGGTCCCTATTTGGCATTGCTCCCGGTGGGGCTTGCCGTGCCGCTTGCGTTGCCGCTTGCGCGGTGGGCTCTTACCCCACCGTTTCACCTTTTCCCCGGCGGACCGGGGTAGTCTGTTCTCTGTGGCGCTATCCCTGGGGTTACCCCCGCCGGGCGTTACCCGGCACCGTGCTTTTTGGAGTCCGGACTTTCCTCGACGAAGCTCGCCGCAGCCATCCAGCCATCCGCGCAAATGCGGGGTTAGGCGTTGCTTGCGTTCACGTCAACGGGGAAACGCTGAGCGAGATCTGCAATCATTGCCAGATCGATCATGTCCAATGGACCATTCGCATGGGGCCGAAACCGCAGCCGGAAGGTTTTTAGCAGCAGATCGGCATCTTCTACCGCAGTATAGCCAAAGGTTTTCATCGCTGCCGCAAACCGCGCCTCATCCGCACCTTGCAAGGCCACTTCCGAAGAATGCGCGCAAGCGCTTGATGAGGGCCAAACAGACAGCCCCTCAAGCGCCAACCTGCGCCAGTCAAACCGCGCGCCGGGGTCAATCTTGCGTCCCGGTGCCATGTCGGAATGCCCGATGATCCTTTCGGGCCGTATGTCCCACCGCTGCTTGATCGCATGCAAAACATCGCTCAAAGCATCCATCTGCGCTGCTGCGAAAGGCGTGAACCCGGTGTTCGCCAGCTCGATCCCGATTGATCGGCTGTTCACATCCTGCGTTGCCCCCCATGCGCCTGCCCCGGCATGCCAGGCGCGCATCGCTTCAGGGACCAGACTGATCACATGTCCGGTCTCATCAATCAGATAATGGGCGGACACTTCCCCCTTGGGGTCGCAAAGCACATCACAGGCGGCATTGGCGCTTTGCATCGCGGTATAGTGGATCACTACGATGTCAGGCTGTGCACCCGCGCGGCGTGGTCCGAAATTGGGTGAACGTCGCGGTCCTGGCTGACCATCGCCCCACCCCGCAATCAGACGATAGCCGGGTGGCAGTGCAACCTCACTGTCCTGCGGCAAAGCGATAGGGTGCAGGATCCCATCCGCAGGCAAACCCGTCTCCATCTGGGTCGATCCCGCGGCGATCACGCTCTGGTCCACCGCGCGCAAGGAAATCACGCTGCGCATCATCCGGCGTTGCATATTCCGCGCAGTTCCGGCGGAACCGGTTATCACCGGACAAGAGCGAACGGCTGTACCATTCCTGCCCCTTCACATTAGGTGCATTTACAGCGTATTCGACAATATTCGGCCCGGTATTGGACGGACGCTGCGGCACCGCAGTGGGGGTGATCTGCTCGCGTGCTGCGGCCTGTGCCGCGCGGCGTTGGGCATCGCTTTCGATTGTTTCGCGCTCAGAAACCGCATCGAAACTTTGCTCGTCAGACAGACCTGTCCCGGCATTCACCAAATCAGGTGCAGGGTTGCTAGGCGAGGCTTGCAAACCCTGGGTGCGCAAAGGATCAGCCGCCACGGCAGATGTTTGGGTTGACGTATCAGTGGTTGCCTGCGTTCCGATGCCGGCGGCAGCCAATGCGCTGGACGGGATTGCTTGCGATTGATCAATCGTCTGACCTGATACTGGCAAAGAACTGACCTGCGCAGGCGGCACAATGGTGCCACGCGGTGCTGACAATTGCGCCTCACGTCGCGCGCGCTCAAGCTCGAACCTGGAGTATTCATCAAATCCAACACCACGTTCTGTGGGCACAACACGCGGGGTGCAGGCCGCAAGCCCGATCAAAATGACTGCAATAACTATACGCGAATTCATGATACCATACCCGTTAGACTGCCGCTTATTTTCATGCAGATTACCACCACTTCGTGGGTTTGGCTACAAATCCGGCAGATTGCTCAAGACTATAGGCCACGTTCAGCAAATCGCCCTCTTCCCAAGGGCGCCCAATCAGCTGCAACCCAAGCGGCAAACCCTGCGCATCCTGCCCCGTCGGCACTGCAATTCCAGGCAAACCGGCAAGGTTCACCGTCACCGTGAACACGTCATTAAGATACATCTGGATCGGATCGGCATCCGTCATTTCGCCCAAGCCAAAGGCCGCCGAAGGTGTCGCAGGCGTCAGGATTGCATCGACCCCATCGGCAAAGACGGTATCAAAGTCCTGCTTGATCAACGCACGCACACGGCGGGCACGGTTGTAGTACGCATCATAGAACCCGGCAGAGAGCACATAAGTCCCGACCATGACACGGCGCTGAACCTCATGGCCAAACCCTTCTGCACGGGTTTTTTCATACATCTCGGTGATGCCATCGCCCTGTGCCAGTCTGGCCCGGTGCCCAAAACGCACACCGTCATAGCGGGCTAGGTTGGATGATGCCTCCGCCGGGGCAATCACGTAGTAGGCGGGCAGTGCATATTTGGTATGTGGCAATGTGATATCGACGATCTTGGCCCCTGCGTCTTTCAGCATTGTCGTGCCGTCTTCCCACAGTTTTTCAATCTCAGCAGGCATACCCTCCATACGGTATTCTTTCGGGATACCGATAGTCTTGCCACGAATGTCACCAGTCAGCGCCGCTTCAAAATCCGGCACCGCCAGATCAGCGCTGGTGCTATCCAACGGATCATGGCCGGCCATTGCCTTCAGCATGATGGCGGCATCGCGCACGTCCTTGGTCATTGGACCGGCCTGATCAAGGGATGATGCAAAAGCAACGATACCCCAGCGGGACACGCGGCCATAGGTGGGCTTCATGCCGGTGATCCCGACAAAGGCCGCAGGCTGGCGGATGGACCCGCCGGTGTCTGTGCCGGTCGCAGCGAGGCAGAGGTCCGCAGCGACGGCACTCGCAGACCCACCGGAAGACCCACCCGGTGTGAGTGCCGTATCATCATTGCCGCGCCGCCATGGGTTCACTGCATTGCCATAGACAGAGGTTTCATTGGATGAGCCCATCGCGAATTCATCCATGTTGAGCTTGCCCAACATGACCGCACCTGCGTCAAACAACTGGCTGGTGATGGTGCTCTCATACTCCGGCTTGAAGCCCTCAAGGATGCGGGACGCAGCCTGTGACGGCACACCCTTCGTGCAAAACAGGTCCTTAATCCCCAGCGGAATACCGCACATATCAGGCGCATCACCCGCCTTGATCCGAGTATCAGCGGCGGCCGCCTGAGCCTGCGCGATGTCAGGTGTATGATGCACGAAAGCACCCAGCGCGTCTGCACCCTCAATGGCTGTTAGGCAGGCAGATGTAATCTCCGCACTGGTGGTGTCACCCTTGCGCATGGCGTCGCGGGCTTGTGCGATGGTCAGTTTGGTCAGATCAGACATTATTCAACCACCTTCGGCACAGCAAAGAACCCTTCTCGGGCATCGGGGGCGTTTTTCAACACAGCTTCTTGCTGGTCTCCATCCGTCACCACATCATCACGGCGCTTCAGACGCTGGGGTGTTACAGAGGTCATCGGCTCGACCCCTTCAACATCAACCTCATTGAGCTGCTCAATAAACCCAAGGATCGCACTGAATTCAGAGGCCAGTGCTGGCAGTGCATCGTCTTCCACCTTGATGCGGGCCAGCTTGGCCACGCGGCGGGCGGTTTCGGTGTCAATCGACATGTGGAAACTCTCCGGTAAATCTTTGCCTCGCGTTTAGCGCTCTGCGGGGGCAGTCGCAAGCATATGGCGGATATAAACATGGATCATCCAACCCAACATGATGCCATTCAGGACATGCCAGACAAAATGCGTGCCGAAGCTGATGCTGTCGCACAGCATTTCATCAACCGATCGAAAGGTGATCGAAGCTGTTAGAATAGCTGCACCGATCAGAAAACCGGACACGATCTGCGGCCTGTCGCGCAGGCGGACAGCATAGATCACCAACAGCAGTGGCACCGTCCAGTAAAAGTTGGAAATAGCAAAGAACGGCACTTGGGCTGTGACCCAGACGACGCCGATGGCGTAAGGAAAGAACCCAAGCGTCGCAATAAAGGCAATCCACCCCCGCATCGGCACGATGTCGCGATTGACCCCGAAGAGGTAGATCAGGATGAACGCACCAATCGGCGCTACATCCAAAAGCAGCGCCCAGATCGTGGCATGTGTGTGGAACAGATAACTGCCCACCCCAATCATGAACAGCACCGCCGTCAGAAACCGCGCCAACGGCACGCCTGCGCCGCGTCGCCACAGGATGAGAGCAGCGATGATAAAGGCGATGTTGGTAACCGCATTCAGCGGCTCGGACCAGTAGCTGAAATCCGTCCGTTCACAATAGCCGTCAACCTGTTGAAACCAATCCATGCCTTATCTGCGTCCTGCAAAGAAGGTTTTTAGAAGGGTTTCGGACGCTGCGGCATCAATCCCGTCGTAGACCTCTGGCACATGATGACATTGCGGATGGCTGAACACCCGCGGGCCTTGGACAACCCCACCGGATTTCGGGTCCGCCGCCCCGTAATACAGCCGCGCGATCCGGGCATTGCTGATAGCAGCCGCACACATGGGACATGGTTCCAAAGTCACGTATAGGTCGTGGCCTGTCAGCCTCTCCTGCCCCAGCGCGGCACAGGCGGCACGGATGGCCAAGACTTCGGCATGGGCTATGGGATCGTTCAATGCGCGTGTCCGGTTGCCTGCTTGCGCGACCACCCCATGTGGCCCGACGATAACCGCACCCACCGGCACTTCACCGCGTGCACCTGCCGCGCGCGCCTCTTTCATGGCAACGTCCATATAACTGCGAAAATCCATGCCGCTTTCATGGCGTGCCCTGATGTGTCACACAAGCCCAAAGCCGGATCGGAGCGGGCATGACCAAAGATATCTATGACCCTGCCTTTGTTGCGGATCTTTTTGATCGCTGTTCGAGCAACTATCGCTGGTGGAGTGCGGTCACCTCACTTGGTTTCATCGAACGATGGCGTAAGCAATGTGTGGCACTGTTGCAGGACGGGCCCTCTGATGTTCCCGATATTGTGGATTTGATGGCAGGCACCGGAGAGGTCTGGCCGCATCTGCTGGTCCGCTTTCCGAAGGCTAACCAGATTATCGCCGTCGACATCTCGCACCAGATGCATGTGCACGCGGTCGCACGCCTGCACGCTGACCGCGCAGATCAGATCACCCATATCGAAGCAAATGCACTGCAAACCGATCTGCCAGCCGCCCATGCGGACATGCTGATCTCGACATTTGGACTGAAGACATTCAACGCCGATCAGCAAAGGGTTCTCGCGCGTCAAATCGCACGTATTCTCAAGCCCGGCGGACAGTTTGCATTGATCGAGGCCTCTGATCCGAAAAGCTGGGTGTTGCGCCCGTTCTATCGGTTCTATCTGGATCGCATGCTGCCTTTGGTAGAGCGTCTTTTTCTCAAAGGTGCGCAGGATTTCAGCATGATCGGGACCTATACACGCAATTTTCGGGATTGTGGCCAGATGGCAGATGCGTTGCGCGCGGAAGGGCTGGACGTGAACCTCCGCCAGCATTTTTTTGGATGTGCCAGCAGTGTGTCTGGCAAAAAGCCGATTGCGGGAAAAGCAGAGCAGGACTAAAGGGACTCTATGTCAGTCACCCCACCCCCCGGCGATCGGATCGCCAAAGTTCTGTCTCGCGCAGGGATTGCCAGCCGCCGCGAAGCCGAGCGGATGATCGAAGACGGACGCGTGAGCGTGAATGGCAAGACCATCACCAGCCCTGCACTGAACGTGACTGCTGATGACAGGGTTGTCGTGGATGGCAAGCAAGTCGGCGAGCCCGAACCGCCGCGGATTTGGCTTTATCACAAGCCTGCGGGGCTCGTGACAACCGAGCGGGATGAGAAGGACCGCCCTACCGTTTTTGCGTCGCTGCCGGAAAACATGCCACGCGTGATGTCGGTCGGACGCCTTGACCTGAACTCCGAAGGTTTGCTTTTGCTGACCAACGACGGTGAGGTGAAACGCAAGCTGGAGCTGCCCTCAACCGGCTGGCTGCGCCGCTACCGTGTGCGTATCAATGGGTCTGTTAGCGAGGCTAAACTGGATGAATTGCGTGCGGGCATCGAGGTGGAGGGTATCCGATATCAACCCATGGTCGTCACTTTTGACCGCCAACAAGGGGCCAATGCCTGGCTGACCGTCAGCCTGCGTGAAGGCAAGAACCGCGAAATCCGCCGCGCGATGGGGGAAATCGGGGTCACTGTGAACCGCTTGATCCGGGTAAGCTATGGCCCGTTCCAATTGGCGGCTCTGAAACAGGGCGAAGTGGAAGAACTGAAACAACGTGTTGTGCGTGATCAACTCGGTATTTCCGGCAAACCGACGCCAAAACGGGTCAGAAAGCCAGTTAATCGCCCCACAAAGGGGAAAAAGCGGTCCAGTTGAACCTTGTTCTGCCTCATGCGTTGTGCATGGTGTGACATAATAATAATCTACCGGGGGACATTGCTTTGGCCGACTTGCTAACGCTCGAAAACGCTATCAACCTGATCATGCTGTGCTTTTTGCAAGCAGTATTGGGCTTCGACAACCTGCTTTACATCTCGATTGAGAGTAAACGCGCACCTGTCGCACAACAAAAATCTGTGCGCACATGGGGTATTATCATCGCCGTCGCCCTGCGGGTTGTGCTGCTTTTTACCATGATTCAGCTGATTGATGCGTTGTCGGAGCCGTTCTTTATTCTAGATTGGGAAGGCGTGATTGAGGGCGGCGTGAACTTTGCCACCATCGTCTTTGTCTTTGGTGGGGCCTTCATCATGTACACAGCCGTCAAGGAAATCGGGCATATGCTGTCGATGGATGATCTGGGCCATGATGTCGAAGGCAAAGGGTCCAAATCCGCAGTGCAGGTGGTTGTCTTGATCGTTGTAATGAACCTGATCTTTTCTTTCGACTCTGTGCTTTCTGCCCTGGCGATTACCGACGTATTCCCAATCCTTGCTTTTGCGATCATCCTGTCAGGTCTGGCGATGCTCTTGCTTGCTGACGGAGTGACCCGTTTCTTGGAAAAGAACCGGATGTATGAGGTTCTGGGCCTTTTCATCCTGCTGATCGTTGGTGTTGTTCTGCTGGGCGAAGCTGGCCCAGCTGCGGCCCACGCGATGCATGATGACAGCCTGCAAATCATGGTCTTTGGTCAGGATATCATCCCGATGTCGAAATCCACATTCTATTTCTCTGTGGTGGTGCTGGTTGCTGTTGAAGTGATCCAATCCGGCTATCGTCGAAAACTGGATGCAGAGCGTGCAGCATTGCAGAAACACTCGTAAATTCACCACCTCCACCCTATCTGAAACAGGAAAGAAACTGGCGGAGTAAACAAAAATGGTGCGATTGATCCTTGTTGTGGCCTTTGTCGCAGTGGTTGCAGTTGTTACCATTGTGGCGCTGGGAACCATCATGGCCATCAGCGCAACGACCGCTGGAAAGGACAGTGACGATATGCCTGCGAAATTTCGACGGATCACCTATGTGTTGCTGGTTGTTCTGCTGTTTGGTGTGACAACCGGCTGGCTGGGGGGCGTTTGATGGCTAAGCGCTTTGGTGGCAAATTCAGCCCCGACGGGCAGCCGTCCTCTGGTCCGCGTGATACCGTGCAAATTGACCAACGGGTCGCGGTGTCCGGTGGTCGCGTCAAATTGCTATATGTGCCTGCGATTATTCTGGCGGCCACATCGCTGAATGAAGGGCCTGTCACGTTGGTCACAGCCCTTGTCGGCGCAGCGATCCTCACCCTTGCTGCATGGCTGTTGCAAGAAGGGCTGGAGGCTGAGGCCGCTTACAACGCACGTAAAGTCGCACGCCGCCCTGCCCTGCCGCGCAAAATGCTGGCTTCGATGCTGACCGGCGTTGGCGTCGCGATTGCGGCCTATACCGGGGATAGCGGCACCATAGGCTCTGTCCTTTATGGCATTGCGGCGGCGGGCCTGCATACTGCCACCTTCGGCATCGATCCAATGGCCGACAAGCGCATGGAAGGTATCGACACTTTCCAACAAGACCGCGTCGCCCGTGTTGTGGACGAAGCCGAAGCCTATCTGGATGTGATGAAATCGCAGATTGAGGCGGTGTCTGACCGCCGCCTCACCGCCCGGGTTGAGGATTTCCAGATTATCGCCCGCCGCATGATCCGCACGGTCGAAGAAGACCCCCGCGATCTGACTGGTGCCCGCAAATTTTTGGGCGTCTATCTGATGGGCGCACGCGATGCGACGATCAAATTTGTTGATCTGTATAGCCGCAAAAAGGACGCTGATGTGCGGGCGAATTACGAAGCGCTTTTGGGCGATCTGGAACAGAACTTTGCCGCCCGTACCGATAAGATGCTGTTGGATGACCGCAGCGATATGGATATTGAAATCAACGTACTCCGTGACCGCCTTCAGCGCGAAGGTGTGAACCTGAAAACGAAAGGGAACGAATAATGTCAGACACCGTCCGCCAAAAGGCCGAAGCGGCCCTTGCCGAGGTCGAAAAAGTGACCGCAGTCGTCCTGCCCGAACCCAAAGGGGAATTGGTGACGCTAGAGGCGGCCGATCCGCCCACAAGCGCCGAGATTGAAAAGCGTGTGGCTGAGATTAACATCGAAGACACCAATTCCATCGTTTCTTTCGGCTCATCTGCTCAGGCGGAATTGCAAGAAATAAGCCAGTCGATGCTGGCCGGTGTGCGCAACAAAGATGTCGGCCCTGCCGGCGATAGCTTGCGTAATATCGTCACCACGATCCGTGGCTTTTCAATCTCCGAATTGGATGTGCGTCGTGAGCGTAGTTGGTGGGAACGTCTTTTGGGACGTGCCGCACCTATGGCGAAATTCGCGGCCCGTTTCGAAGAAGTCCAAGGCCAGATTGATCACATCACCGATGATCTGCTCAAACATGAGCATGTGTTGTTGAAAGATATCGAAAGCCTTGATGTGCTCTATGACAAGACCCTGCAATTCTATGACGAACTAGGCCTCTATATTGCCGCGGGTGAGGCCAAGATCGCTGATCTGGATGCCACAACGATCCCTGCAAAAGAGGCCGAGGTGCAGGCCGCACCCGAAGATCAGGCCGTAATGAAAGCGCAGGAACTGCGCGATATCCGGTCGGCCCGTGATGATCTGGAACGCCGGGTGCATGATCTGAAACTGACGCGTCAGGTAACGATGCAATCGCTGCCTTCCATCCGTCTGGTGCAGGAAAACGACAAATCATTGGTCACCAAGATCAATTCGACCTTGGTGAACACCGTGCCTTTGTGGGAAACCCAACTGGCGCAGGCCGTCACGATCCAGCGTTCATCCGAGGCAGCAGAGGCTGTCCGCGATGCGAATGACCTTACAAATGAGCTGCTCAAGGCCAACGCTGAAAACCTGCGCTCTGCGAATAAGACCATCCGCGAGGAGATGGAGCGTGGCGTCTTCGACATCAACGCAGTGAAAGAGGCGAACGCCAACCTGATCGCCACCATCAACGAAAGCCTTGAGATCGCTGACGAAGGTAAGCGCAAGCGCGCTGAGGCCGAAGTTGAACTGCAAAAGATGGAACAAGAGTTGAAGGAAACGCTTGCTTCAGCCAAGGCGCGCGGCACAGGTACGGGCGATACTATTGGCACTGCTGCAGGCGCTGACTAACGCATGGGGATTGGGGGCAAGACAAAGCATGTTCTCATGCTCGCCCTTGCGGCGGCTCTGATGGGTTGTGAGCTAACAACGCCACCTGTCGCCCCCCCAGAACCGCCACCTGTCGAGGCGTCCGAACCACCGACAGAGCCAATAGTCACCCCACCCAGTCAGGCCAGCCGCGACCTTGCGACATACTATACGCGCCTGCAAAACGACCTGCTTGCGCAGGGTCTGCTGCGGGGCGACGGCGGCGGGCCTGACACGCCGTTCACCGACACGCAACTGGCCCGCAACTTTGTGCGCATCGCCTTGTTTAACGAATATCGCGACGATAGCGATTTCCAACGCCCGCAGGCGACCGTGTCAAAGCTGCGACGCTGGACCGGTCCGATCCGCATGTCGGTGGAGTTTGGCGATACGGTGCCACTGGCCCAGCGCGACGCTGATCTGGCGAGTGTCAGCGCCTATGCCGCCCGCCTTGGCCGGGCAACGGGGGTGCCGATCACAATCACAGACCAAAATCCCAACTTCCGCGTGTTGTTTCTGGGCGAGGATGACCGTCGCACATATGCACCCCGCTTGCGCGCACTCATCCCAAGCATTTCGGATGCGACGGTGCGCACATTCGTCAACCTGCCCCGCGATCAGCTTTGCGTCGTGATCGGCACCTTCGCGCCGGGTCAGTCAAGCTATGTCAAAGCCGTCGCCATGATCCGTGCCGAACACCCCACTTTGATGCGCAGCGCTTGCGTGCATGAAGAACTGGCGCAAGGTATGGGGCTTGCCAACGACAGCCCCGGCGCGCGCCCTTCCATCTTTAACGACGATGAGGAATTCGCACTGCTCACCACCCATGATGAGTTGTTATTGCGGATGCTCTACGATCCACGCTTGCAAACGGGGATGGAGCCTGCGGTGGCCGCCCCGATTGCACGCCAGATTGCGCGTGAGTATCTTGAGACTGGATCAAGCTAGTGCAGAACACGGGCGGAACTTGACCATTGAGGCGAAACCCAATGCCGCAATATCCTTTTGAGTACTGCATTCATTGCAAGCGCAATACGGCTGGCCGCCTATCGTTTCTGTTCGATAACCTGGGTGATGACTTGCTTATCATCCTCGTCGCCTTCGCACTTGTGCTGGAAACCCCCATCTGGGGTGCCATTGGAATTTCCCTGCTGCACATCTCTTTTTGGATGATCTACGAAGTTGGCTATTACGAGAACGATCTGATCTCTGCCACAATAGAATCCGAATGCAGGACACCGCCGCGATTTGCTGCGTTGCGTGACAAATTCTCTGAACCGGTTTCTTGGGTCTATGCAGCGGTTTTTGGCGCCGGGGGCATCTGGGCGATCAGCCAAGCAGCTGATTGGCATTTTATGGGCATGCAGACCTCAGGTATCCTAATGGCCACCGTCATTTGGGTGACTGTGTTGATCGCGCTGCGGCTGACATATTGGGCCTATAGCCGGATTGACAAGGTGTCGCGAGTGTTTCTGTATCTTCCGCTGCAAGTACTTAAATACGGGTTCCCTATCGGGTTTGTCTCACTGACGCCGGCAGGTGCCGCCCTATTACTTGCGCAAATCCTGCGGCGTTGGGTGCCTTATATGGTCTACCGTTACACCGGCGTCCTGCACAGTGGGTTGCCTATCCGCGCCCTGCGCCTTGTGATCTTTGTGACGGGGTGGCTATTGCTACTCCCATCAAACTTCGCGGATCCTGCGCATTATATTATAGGCTTCACCGCCATAGTGTTACTGGCAGTTCGCGCGTTCTCGCAGTTCAAGGTCGTCGTCAAAGATGCCAAAAGCGTACAAGCGGATACTTGGGCATCAAAGAATAGTTGAATGGATACCCTTTCAGGGTTGATCTGGGATGTGTACAAACATGGGCAAATAGATCAACCTTGCGACCCACTCCATCTAAGACCACATCTGCCGTCAAACCTTAAGAGAAGTAGTAAACATGGGCATTTTCGATTTTCTGACCGGTGAATTCATCGACGTCATCCATTGGACCGATAACACGCATGACACGATGGTCTGGCGATTTGAGCGTGAAGGCCACGAGATCAAATATGGCGCCAAGCTGACCGTGCGCGAAGGTCAGGCGGCGGTATTTGTGCATGAAGGGCAACTGGCCGATGTCTTTACCCCCGGCCTTTACATGTTGGAAACCAACAACATGCCAATCATGACGACCCTGCAGCACTGGGACCATGGTTTCCAAAGCCCTTTTAAATCTGAGATTTACTACGTCAACACGACCCGGTTTTCGAACCTCAAGTGGGGCACCAAGAACCCCATCATGGTGCGTGATCCCGAATTCGGTCCCACGCGTCTGCGCGCCTTTGGGACCTATACGGTCAAGGTCGCGGACCCTGCGGTATTCCTGCGTGAGATTGTGGGCACGGACGGCGAATTTACGATGGATGAGATCAGCTATCAGATCCGCAATATCATCGTACAGGAATTCAGCCGCGTGATCGCACAGTCCGGCATTCCGGTGCTGGATATGGCGGCGAATACGTCTGATCTGGGCAAGCTGATCGCGTCGGCTATTGATCCGACGATGAAGCAATATGGGCTGACGATCCCAGAGCTTTATATCGAAAACATTAGCCTGCCGCCTGCGGTGGAAGAGGCGTTGGACAAGCGCACATCCATGGGCCTCGCGGGGGATTTGGGCAAATTTACACAATACTCTGCCGCTGAAGCGATGACCGCTGCCGCTGACAACCCTGCGGGTGGTGGTATGGCTGCCGGTATGGGTGCTGGAATGGGCATGGCGATGGGCAATATGATGATGAACCCAGGTCCTTGGGGACAGCAGCAACCTGCCGCAGCGACGCCGCCACCACCACCGGTTGAGCACGTCTGGCATGTGGCCAAAGACGGCGAAGTTACCGGTCCGTTCTCAAAGGCGGCGATGGGCCGCATGGTCACCGAAGGCAAGCTGGACCGCGATAGTATGGTCTGGACCCAAGGCCAGGACGGTTGGATGGCTGCGAGTGAGGTGACGGAACTTGCCCAACTGTTCACCATCATGCCACCACCACCCCCCGGCACATGACACGGCGCAGACTGACAATTCTGCTGCATTGGTCGACGCTGATGCTGGTACTGGCTATGGTCAAAGGTGGCACGTCAGAAGCTTGGGTCCGTTGGGTCTTTGTGCTGGGCGGCGCGGTCTGGGTTGGCATGGCGCTTGCCAAAGGCATGATGTGCAAACCGGGACCGAAGCTGATCGGTACACTGCGCACGGCCTATCCGTGGATGCATCGCGGCATGTACGCAGTTCTGGCGGGGACCGTTGCGTTGAACGCCGCAGCCCTTGTTGGATGGATGCCGCACGATACAGGCTGGGTTGCGCTACTTGTTCTGCTTGCCGCTGGCACCATGCATGGCTTGTTTCACTTTTGGCGGCATAATGTCCTGTTTGACGGCGCGCTGCGCGTGATGATGCCGCGCTTTATGCATAAGATACTTTAGATGGCTGATGGGCAGAACGAACACCGCTTTCCCTGTGATACCTGCGGGTCGGATTTGCGGTTTGATCCAGGCGATCATCACCTGACTTGCGACCACTGCGGCAATGTACAGGCGATCGAGGGCGCAGGACCATGGCAAGGCAGCATTGTCGAGCTTGATTTTCAGCGCGCGGTGCAACAGAGGCTGGCCGACGAAGACATCGAAGAAACCCGCGTCAACGCCTGCCCCAACTGCGGCGCACAGACAGAGTTTGATCCTGACATTCACGCCGCCGAATGCCCGTTTTGCGCGACGCCGGTTGTTACTGACACAGGCACGCATCGGCATATCAAACCGCGCGGCTTGCTGCCTTTCGCACTGGAAGAAGGGCAGGCCCATGATGCGATGGCAGCATGGCTGGGCGGCTTATGGTTCGCGCCAAATGGGCTGACTGATTATGCCCGCAAAGGACGTAAGATGAACGGCATCTATGTCCCGTACTGGACCTTCGATGCCGATACCAAAAGCCGCTACACCGGCCAGCGCGGCACGCATTACTATGTGACCAAAACCGTCGTCCGCGACGGCAAGCGCCGCAACGTACGGGTGCGCAAGACACGCTGGCGGCCTGCCTCTGGCCGGGTAGCGCGGTTCTTTGATGATGTGCTGGTGCTTGCTTCACGTTCGTTGCCGAAGACATACACGGATGGCTTGGAACCTTGGGATCTGTCCGCGCTGGAGCCTTACAACCCCGAATACCTTGCCGGGTTTCGGGCCGAGGGGTATCAGGTGGAACTGGCCGACGGATTTACGGAGGCCCGCGCCTATATGGACCGGATGATCCAACGGGATGTGAAATACGACATTGGCGGTGACGCGCAGCGGGTGCATTCGGTGGATACGGACGTGCGGGATGTGACCTTCAAACATGTCCTGCTGCCTATCTGGTTGGCCGCTTACAAATACCGCGGCGAGACCTATCGTTTCGTTGTGAACGGGCGGACGGGCCGGGTGCAGGGAGAGCGACCATATTCGGCGTGGAAGATTGCTTTTGCGGTGACCCTTGGACTAATCCTTGCGCTTGGCGTTGGATTTGTTATCGCTAACAGCCAGTAAAACTGGAAGGTGCCCCGATGATCCTGTGCTGTGGTGAAGCCCTGATTGATATGTTGCCGCGCGAGACGACGGCAGGTGAAAACGCCTTTGCGCCGCATGCCGGTGGATCGGTGTTTAACACGGCCGTGGCTTTGGGGCGGCTGGACGCCCCTGTACAATTCTTCTCTGGCCTCTCGTCGGATCTGTTTGGGGACGTCCTGCGCGCACAGCTGACCGCATCGCAGGTCGATAGCAGCCCTGCTGCGATCTCCGACCGGCCAACAACCCTTGCCTTTGTCACACTCACAGACGGGCATGCATCCTATGCCTTCTATGATGAAAACACCGCCGGGCGGATGTTGTCCGAGGCGGATTTGCCCGAAACACAAGCTGATGCCCTGTTCTTTGGGGGGATCAGCCTTGTGGTTGAACCATGCGGTGCTGCCTATGAGGCGATGATGCTGCGCGAAGCGCCACAGCGGCTGACGATGATTGATCCCAATATCCGCCCTTCCTTCATTACAGATGAAGATGCCTATCGCGCCCGGCTGACGCGCATGTTGGGGGTAGCTGATATTATCAAAACCTCTGATGAGGATCTGGAATGGATTGTTGGTAACACCGATGCAAAGGCCCTGCTGGACAGCACAGGGGCACAGGTTGTCTTGCTCACCCGCGGCGGCGAAGGCGTGAGCATCGTGACAGCAAACGGCACCTATGATGAACCCGCCCAAAAGGCCGAAGTTGTTGATACGGTCGGCGCGGGCGACACGTTTAGTGCAGGGTTCATGGCGCAATTGCATGCCAGCGGGCATCTGACGAAAGATGGCATCACACATGCCGGCGAGGACGGTTTGCGTGCTGCTGCTGCCTTTGGGGCCAAGGTCGCGGCAATCACGGTCAGCCGTGCGGGGGCTAACCCACCCTGGGCCTCCGAATTATGAGAGCGCTGATTCAGCGCGTCACTGAGGCCTCGGTCCGGGTGGATGGCGATGTGATCGGCGAAATCGGCAAGGGACTGTTGATCCTTGTCTGCGCGATGGAAGGCGATGACCCGGCCACGCCCAAAGCCTTGGCAGCAAAAATCACTAAGTTGCGGATCTTCCCCGATGACGCGGGCAAAATGAACACATCACTGCTGGATGTGGGCGGCGCGGCCTTGATCGTAAGCCAGTTCACACTGGCCGCCGACACGTCGCGCGGGAACAGGCCCGGATTTTCAACAGCGGCAAGGCCCGATATCGGACGCGCGCTTTATGAACAATTCATCACGGATATGGGGGATTTGGGGATTACAACTGCCACCGGATCATTCGGCGCCGACATGGCTGTAAGCCTGACAAACGACGGACCGGTGACAATTTGGCTGGATGTGTAGGGTGGGTGAAACCCGCTAGCACTGCTTGCCGACGACCAACACCCAATACGGGCCCTTGGGGCCTTCGGTGATACCGACGCCAAACTCTTCAATGCGTGGATGCAGCATATTGCGACGGTGGCCGGGGGAATTTAGCCAGCCATTTACAATCTGTTCAGAGCGGGGATACCCCCAAGCCAGGTTTTCCGCCACGATACAATCATCATAACCTGCAGCCTGCACGCGCGACTGGGGGCGCGAACCATCTGTGCCGCGGTGATCGAAGAAACCATTCACGCCCATATCACAGGCATGCACCATAGCGGCTTGGCCAAGCTTGCGGTTGAAACGCAAGGGTGCTTCACCATTCGCGCGGCGGCTTTGGTTCAGACCGGCTGCAATCTCTGTTGCAAGTTGGTTCACATTTGTTGGTGCCACGCAGGTGGCTGCAGCGGCAGTTGTTCCAACAAAAGCAAAGGCCACAGCTGCCGCAAAGCTTGCAAAGCGATTCATTTGGTCTGTCCCGTCCCGAATTACATCTAAGGTAGATTTGTCATATGATGAGGGCAACGCTAAGGCGGTGCTGCGGCATCCGGGCGGCAATTACGTGCCGAATACGTCGAAAATATAACAAAGCCGTTGCAACAGGCAAGGTGGATCATGATCCACCTTACAAATCGATCCCTTGCATCATAACACCACAGCCTTGCCCTAGAAATCTGTCGGCGCGCCGCCCTCTGCCTTGCGCCGAGCCACAAAATCTTTGAGCTCCTCCTTCACAGCCACACCCATGGGTGGTTCTTCAAACTGTGCGATAATATCCTTGAACGTCCGATGCGCCCGCTCTGCCGTCCAGATACCACCTGCCGCTTCCCAAGCCTCAAAGTTGCGCCAATCCGACACGAAGGGCTGATAGAACGCCTCTTCATAGCGCTTTTGGGTGTGTTCGATCCCAAAGAAATGCCCGTTGGGGCCTACCTCTTTGATCGCCTCAATCGCGATATCGTTTGGACCTGTCGCCACAATCTGCGGTTCCATATACCGCTGGATCATCTGGATCACTTCGCAGTCCATCACAAACTTCTCAGGCGAAGCGATCAGCCCACCTTCTAGCCAACCCGCCGCATGATAGACCACATTCGTTCCTGACTGCACCGCAGACCACAGCGAATTCGATGTCTCCCACATGGCCTGCCCATCGGGTACATTGGCGGCACACACACCCGACGCCCGCATCGGCAGCCCATAGAACCGGGCCATCTGACCGGTTATCTGGGTCGCCCGCATATATTCAGGCGTCCCAAAAGCAGGCGCGCCGGATTTCATATCGACGTTGCTGGTGAACGTTCCGATCACGCAAGGTGCGCCGGGGCGTACATATTGGAACAGCGCAATCGCGCTGATCGCCTCGGCAATCGACAGGGTTACCGCACCCGTCATTGTGACCGGTGCCATCGCCCCCGCCAAGGTGAACGGCGTCACAATCACCGCCTGCCCCCGGCGCACGCAACGCAGGCAGCCATCGATCATGGGGACATCGTGCTTGAGTGGCGAGGTTGAGTTGATGTTGGTATACATATGGGGTTTGGATGCGAAGTCTTCTTCACTCAGCCCCCCTGCGATTTTGACCATCTCCATCACGTCTTCAACACGTTCCTTGCCCAGTGAATAGGCATGGGCCACTTTGTCAGTCAGCGTCATCTTGTCGTAGACAACATCCAGATGACGTACCGAGGCATGCACATCAACCGGTTCCACCGGATAGCCACCTGCGAAATGGATACAGTTGAAATATTGCGTTAACCGCAGCAGATTGGCGCATTGTGCGCGACTGCCCGAGACCTTTTTGCCGATCTCAAGATCATAGTAATTCGGCGGCGATGAAACATTCCCGAACAGGATATGCTTGCCCCCCATCGCGATTTTCTTATCTGGATTGCGCGGCGTGATGTCGAATTGCTCAGGCGCATGGCCCAGCATTTCCATGACCCAATCACGGCCCATCCGCACATTGGTGCCATTGACGGTGCAGCCTGCCTCTTTGAAGATCGCAAGGGCCTCTTCGTTGAGGAATTCAATCCCGATCTCTTCGAGAATACGCATCGCCCCATCATGGATCGCCTGTACGCCGTCTGCGCCCAAAGGCTCTGTCGGGCGATCTGTATTGACGGGGACACGCCATGGCATCTGTTCAATCGCGGCAGTCCCCCGCCTGTGCGCCGCCCCTGCGCGCCCACCGCCACGCCTGCGTGGTTTGTTGCCATCTGCCATGGGTCCATTCCTCGTTTATCGAGGATCAGCATTGCAAAGCACGGTGGCAGGTGATGACGGAAAACCGACACATGGTGTCGGTTTCAATGCGCAAATAGATTTTCTGCTATCAGCCAGTCCGGTATCGCCCCGATATCTGGCAAGACAACATCCGCGAAAGGAGCAAGTTCAGCCGTTGCGGCAGGCCCGGTCAAAACCCCGACTGTGCGCATCCCTGCCGCCTGCCCCGCACGCAAATCATGCGTGCTGTCACCCACCATCAGGCAATGCGCCGGCTCCAGCCCGGTCTGCGCGCAAAAGATCTGGAGCTGGCCGGGGGCCGGTTTGCCCCCGTACCCGCTATCATAGCCTGCAATAAAATCGAAATGCGCCGTCACGCCCGCCCGGTCCAAATGTGCGCGGGCCGGTGCCTCGGCGTCATTGGTGGCGATGCCCAGACGTAGGCCCAAGGCGCGTAGGCCCGTGAAATATGTTTGCAGCGGTACAACTTCAATCTGGGGGACCTCCGCTGCGGCCGCATTCATGCGCGACAGCAAAGCACCCGTCTCCACCTCAGGCAGAACCGATTGGATCATGTCTGCCAGTTCTCCGGCGGTCGACGCAATCACCATACTATCGGGACGGAATGTCGCCGTCGCCGCGTCATAGCCCAAAACATCCGCCAACCGTTCAAACAAAACCGGATCGCCGCCGGTCTCGGCCTCCAACATCTGCCGGGTCCATGCCCCCCATGTTGCGTCGTAATCAAATAACGTCCCGTCCTTGTCGAAGATAATGCCTTTGATCATCTGCCTGTTACACCTTGTTGCGCATTTTCGGGGGCCTGACCTGCCCGGCTGTATCAATAGCCCAAGACATCCGGGTCACTGCCCCAAATCTCATGTCCAATGGACGCTTTCTGCACCCGGCAGGGCATAGCGGGCGCGCAAGGGCTGATCATATCCCAGCCCAATACTGTCGCAAAATGCGACAACCCAGGCGTCGTCCATCGTAATGAACTCCAGTACGGCGGCTTGAAAGGCTAGATCGGTGGCGCGGTCACGCAGATCATCGACTGAACCGCCCGAAGCCCCCAGAAAAATGGGGTATAATTCATCGTTTGCGGCCAGCCATGCCAAGCCCTGAAGGGCAATTACCTCGGCCTGTTCTTGTTGCATTCATCTTCCTTACGTTGGCGGAAACCGTTTCTTAACCATTAGCCCGGACATTGATGGCATGGAATCGAGCCATGGGCTCTGAGATAGGGGCAAGAAATGCCGGGCCGGGTACTGATCATAGACACTGTTGCGACAAACAGGATCGTGTTGAAAGTAAAAATGTTAGCGGCGCAATTCGCCGTAGATGCTTGTGCGAGCAAGAAAGAGGCATTGCGCATCATCGACGAAAACCGCCCAGATCTCATTTTAATGAACCTGTCAGACGATGTTCTGGACCAACACAGCCTTTGTCATGATCTGCGCCGTGCACGAGACACAGCAACAATTTCGATCATTGCGGTGGGCGTGGCAGATACCTCGAGGGCGCGGTTTGCGGCACTTGATGCCGGTGCGGATGATGTGCTGCCTTATCCGGTGAATGATGCGCTGTTGCTGGCTCGTATCCGCAGCATGTTGCGGGTGCGTAGCACCAGTGAAGAATTGCAATTGCGCGAAGGGACCAGCCGGGCGCTGGGGTTCGAAGAGAATCGCACTGACTTTGACGGGGCCGCGAAGGTCGCCGTACTGGCTGCCAGTGGGTCAACAAGCGATGGCCTGAAAACCGCGCTGCAAGAAGGGCTGCACAGCACCATTCATAGCTTGAGCCCATGTGATGCGTTGCAGTCACAAGATACACAGACATTACACGATTTATTTGTTGTTGATGCGAGCGACACGGACGTCGGGCAAGGCGGGCTTTTCGGGTTGGTCTCCGACTTGCGGGCGCGGGCGCAAACGCGGTTGGCAATGCAATTGGTCGTGGTCCCCAGCGACAAACCGGAAATTGCGGCGATGTTTCTTGATCTGGGCGCCGATGACGTGATGCCCAACACCGGTGACACTGCAGAAATCACCCTGCGGGCGAAGCGCCTCATCGCGCGCAAGCGCAAACATGACAAACTGCGCGACACCGTGCGCAATGGCCTGAATGCAGCCGTCACCGACCCGCTCACTGGTCTTTTCAACCGCCGTTACGTGGAACCGCACCTTGCTCGTCTGGCCGAACAGTCCCGCAAATCAAAGCGCGAGTTGGCCGTTATGATGATTGATATCGATCATTTCAAAGCTGTGAATGACACCCATGGTCATGCAGCAGGTGACCGGGTTTTGGTGGAACTGGCAGACCGCTTGCGCGAAAATCTACGCGCGGTGGATCTTGTTGCGCGCATGGGGGGCGAAGAATTCCTGGTCGCTATGCCCGGCACATCGGTCATTGATGCGCGGCTGGCGGCAGATCGGTTACGCGCATTGGTGAATACAACGCCTTTTGAATTGGGCGATGATCTGCCCGCCATCAAGATGACCGTTTCAGTTGGGGTGGCTGTCAGTGGGCAAACAAAGACCGAGACGATCGCCGTGAACAAGATGTGCGATCAGGCGGATCGGGCACTTTACGCCGCCAAATCCGCTGGCCGTGACCAAGTCGCGATGAGTAAATCAGCCGCCTGAATTACGTTCGCGCGACGGCTTTTCTTTGGAAAGTTCTTCCATCAGCTGATCTGCGAAGGCTTGTCTACGCTCTGGCGTCATGCGCACAATCTGCTCAAGCGCTGCCGTCTGTGCCACAGCGCGAAAAGCGGCCATCTGCGCTGTTTGTTCATCCAACAGTGCGCGGAATGCATCAGGATCAAATGGCTCTTCGCGCAATGTCGCAACCATTTGGTTGGCGCTACTGCGCAAATCAAGGTCGCGCAAGTTGCGGTCTTCGCGCAAACGGCGCCCAATACGGTGGCGCTCCTCTGGTTCAAGTGCCTGCGACACCGGACCCAGACCCAGACTGAAACTGCGCGGCGGCCCATCGCCCAGCCGTCCAGATGTTGCCAAGCCGATAACCAAACCGACAACGGCAAGGTTCAGCGCCAATGAAATCACCAGCACAGATCGCCAAAGCCGACTAGGGCGTACTGCGCTTTGTTTCTCTTCAGCCATCAGGCAATGCCCCTTCATCAAGCATCAGATCCGCAGAGAACAGACTGACATGCACCTCATCACCGATCCAGGACGCGGTCATATCCTCGACCGAGGATGGTGGGGCAATACCAACCCAGATCCCGGCAACGGTCGCCGCCGCTAACCCACTGATCGCAGGCCATCCGCCCACGGCCTCCAACAATCGTGGCCACAGTCCTTTTTGCGAGGTGGTGGCGGCAGTGACAACACCCGGCTGTATCGCATCGGCATCCGCGAGCACGCGCGCCACCAGATCATCGCCCGGCACCGGTTTTTCACCACGCGCCATCGCAAAAAGATCGTCTAGCATGTCATCATGCGGGTTCATCATCATACCCCAGTTCTGCCTTCCGCCCTGCCATGATATCGGCAAGGGCCCGTTTCCCGCGTGCTGTCAAACTTTCCACGGACCGCACGCTAATGTCCATGATTTGCGCAATCTCGGGGTTAGATAACCCCTCGAGGTGTCGCAGCGACACCGCTTGCGCTTGCCGTTCCGGCAATTCCGCCAAAGCATCCGACAGCGCGGTCATACGCGCTTTTGTCTGCATCTGCGCCGCGACGCTGGGCGTTGTATCCAAAGGCTCTGCTACCTGGTCGAGCGACACCCCGCCGCGCCGTTTGCGCAGCCGGTCGGTACAAAGATTGGACACGACACGGTAAAGCCAGGTAGTCACCTGCGCCTCGCCGCTGCGCCAGTCGGGTGCGATTTTCCACAAGCGCATCATCGCATCTTGGGCAACGTCCTCGGCTTCTGTCCGGGTGCCCAGCATCCGGGTGGCCTGCGCAAGAATGCGCGGCAAAAGGCGCGCGGTCAAAAGCCGTGCCGCATGCCCATCGCCATTGGCGTATGCGACCAAGAGCGCCTCGTCCGGGGCGCCCGCGAAAGGATCTAGCGATGCGTTCATGTGTGGTATTGCTAGCCAACTTCAGCCTGAGTGGCAATTGGCAGGGGGTTGAGGCGCCCCCTGCCAACTGCTGCTTAGCCCCGGTCGCGGGGGCCAGAGCCACGGCGCTCACCGTCACGTTCGCCCATGCGCTCTTGCGCCTGAGTGAACTCTTCAGCAGAAATTGAGCCATCACCATCCGCGTCTACCCGGTCAAATATCCGTGCAGCGCGGCGTTCTTGCCGTGTTGGCATTTCGTCTTCCTGCAATAGACCATCACCATTGTCGTCAAAACGTTCAATCATGGTGGTTGCACGCTCTTCGGCACGGGCATTCGCTTGCGCGGTCATTTCTTCAACCGACAATGCGCCGTCGCCGTCCGTATCCAGATCAGCAAAGCGCGCCTCACCACGGCTTTGCATCTCATCCAGCGTCAAAGCACCGTCACCGTTCAGGTCGAGCGTTTCAAAATCTGGTCGTTCGCGCTCTTGTTGCGCCTGCACTGCTCCGGATGTCATCACGAGGCCTGAAAGAAGCGCTACCATCAAAATCTTGGTCTTCATTGTTGTTTCCTTATCCAGTTTTTCACAGCGTTTGTGCGCTGCTTACCCTCCTTCAACGCGCATGTTTTGCAGTTCCGTCGTTGGGTCTGTGAAATTTTAGGTTGACGCCAAGGCATGCACCCCCTTTTCAAAGGAACGCCAATGGGGCATGTGAAGAGCATCAGGATGGAGCACGCCTATGTCCAACGCTGAAGCGCATATCGATGATCGCCCGACCAAACCTGCCATGCTGCGTGGCTTGCGCTGCAAATGCCCTAGCTGTGGTGAGGGCCGTCTTTTTGTCAAATATCTCAAGGTCGCCGATACCTGCCCTTCGTGCGATGAAGAACTGTTCCATCACCGCGCTGACGATGGCCCTGCCTATCTGACAATCCTGCTGGTCGGTCACATCCTTGGCTTTGTCATCCACTTTATGTGGGTCCAGTTCCGACCAGAACCCTGGGTCATGGCCACGTCCCTGACCATCGGAGCGGTCGCACTCTCGCTCTATCTTTTGCCGCGCATGAAGGGCATGGTTGTTGCCATTCAATGGGCGCGCCGGATGCATGGGTTCGGCCACAACGGTTGAGGACGAACCGATCGACAAATCCGCGATCAGAGATGCCGCGACGATTATCGTGCTGCGCGATCACGACAAGCGACCGGCCGTCCTGATGGGGCAGCGCGGTGCCTCTGCCGCGTTTCTGCCCGGCAAATTCGTATTTCCTGGTGGTGCCGTGGACGCCAATGACGCAACAGTTCCCGCAACCGCACTTACTGATCTGGATACAGCACGCCTTGCCAGCGAAAGCCGCCTTTCGGCAAGCGCGCTTGCTGCGGCTGCCATACGCGAGCTTTGGGAAGAAACCGGACAGATTCTTGGTCATCCGGGCGATTGGCGTGACCCGCCCCAAGGCTGGCGCGGTTTCGCAGCGACCGGTCATATCCCCAATGCCGCTGCGTTGCAGGTGTTCTTTCGCGCTGTCACCCCCGCAGGCCGCCCGCGCCGCTTTGATGCACGGTTCTTTCTTACTGACGCTGCACAATTGCGGACCGACCCTGATGATTTCTCGAATGCCGAGGATGAGTTAGCACATCTGCAATGGGTCCCACTGGCAGAGGCGCGCAGCTACGATCTGCCCTTCATCACCCAAATCGTGCTGGCCGAATTGATCAGCCACATCAAACGTGGCGGTCCGCCCGCCAACGTGCCGTTCTTTCGCAATGACGATGAGGCGCATCTGGTCAGCCGCTTGGATGGCCGCAGCCCGCTTTAAAGCAGCAGGACCAGCATGATGATACTGACCGTCAACAAACCCAAGCCCTGCCATTCGCGCACTGTTACTTTTTCACCAAACACGAATGCCCCGACCATCAGCGAAAACAGCAGTTCAATCTGCCCAACCGCATTGACATAAGCCGCGTTTTGCAAAGTGAACGCGGTGAACCAGCAGATCGACCCGATCATGCTGGTGATACCCACCAGCCCCGCCACGCGCCACGACGCCAGCACGCGGGCAATCTCGCCTCGTTCGCGCCATGCCAGCCACAGCGCCATCGCAAGTGTCTGAAAAGCCGTGACCAGTGCCAGCGTGATGATTGCCCTGTAAAACACATCGCCATCGGCCAATGACAGTGATGCCCCGCGATAGCCGTTTCCTGAAATGCCAAACAGCATACCCGCCCCAAGCCCCAGTGCAGTGGCGCGGTTAAAGATACGTTGGTGCCAAGGGCCAACACCCCCCGGCGGATCCGACAGAAGCAAGACCCCCGCCAGCCCGATCAACATTGCAAGGACTGTCAGCGTGGTGAAAGTATCGCCCAGAATAAGGAAGCCAAAAAGCGCGCTAAGCAGCACTTCGGTCTTTTTGAACGTGATCCCAACGGCAAAGTTGCGGTGGCTGAACAGTGCGACCACACACATCGTCGCCAAAATTTGCGACGTGCCGCCCGCAATCGCATAAGGCCAGAACGCCGGTGGGATATAGGGCATCCCTTGCCCTGAAATGTTTGCATATGTGATCGCGATAACTGCGACCAAAGGTGACGAATAGATAAACCGCGCAAAGGTGGCCCCTGCCGTCGAAAGCGCCATGCCCTTCAACCGCTTTTGCAGCATGAACCGCAGGGTCTGGGCGGTGGCAGCGCCAATGGTGATGGGGATCCAGAGTTCCATTCGTCCCCTATGCCCACAAAATGCTACCGCCGCCAGAGCGGGTGTGCGACCGGGTCTTTGGCTGTCCACAGGTACCGGCCAATCACCTCACGATAGGACGTAAAGTAATAACCACCATTGCGCCGCAGATAATGATCTTTTCGCGATCTGTAGAGCGCAGGCAGATCATACCACGCGACGCGGGGATGCATGTGGTGAACGACATGCAGGTTATTGTTGAGAAAGAGAAAAGCAAAGATGCCACCTTTCTCAACAATCACGCTGCGTCCACTGGCGCGTTCATGCGCTTGGTGCTCAAGGAAGGTGCGCAGTTTCAGGACCGACATGCCAAGATAGGCGGCGACGACGTAAGCCCAAAGCGGCATGGGTGACAACCAGACAAGGGCCAATACCACTGTGACCGCCGGCAGATGGATCAGCCATCCGCGCATCAACGCAGCGTCGCGTTTACGCCACTCACTGACCGCAAAGGCAATAGTACCAATCAACGGCCCCAGCGTCAGCCGCCCGGCGATGGTGTTGTTGGTATGCAAGATGATTTGCAATGGCCGTGGCAAGCGTTCCCACAGACCCATATCCAGATAGTTGCTTTCCGGATCGTCAAAGGGATCAGTAATGACTTCATCATGGTGGTGCGCAAGGTGGGTTGCCTTGTAGCGGGTATAGGGGATGAACAGGGTCAAAGGTGGCCAGATGATCAGATCATTCAGCCATGCCCGCGCGAATGGATGGCCGTGAATAACCTCGTGCTGCAACGACGCATGCAACGCGATCGTCAAGGCCGCGATTGGAATGCCGCTCCAGAATGGCAGGATCCACAAAGCCAAGGCCCATAGGGCGTAACACGCAATGATCAGTAGTATCGTTGGCCACTCCGTCTTTGTGCGGGGGCGTTCTGTTCTCTGTTCCATATGGCAGAAATTATGCGACCCAGCATGGGTCAACCATTCTGAGAGTAGTTCACAAAACCATCAAAACGTGATTAATTTCTGCTATGCTGATAATTATGGACAAACGAGAGCGGGCCGCAGTCTTTCGCAACCGCCTGCAAGCAGGGATGGCGCAAACGGGCATCACCCAAAGCGCATTGGCCAGACAAGCAGGTGTTGACCGTTCAACCCTGTCGCAACTGATCAAGGATGACGGTGCGCGTCTGCCCAACGGCCAGCTTGTCGCCGCCTCTGCGGCGGTGCTTGGGGTCAGCGCCGACTGGCTTCTTGGTCTGTCGGACAGGCCGGAACAGGCCGAGGATTTGGTGGCAAGCGCCATTTCCATGACTCAAGCCCCCCGCGCGCTGGTCGATGAGAAGATATTTGCGTGGCATCAAGAGGCGGAAGGCTACAAAATCCGCCATGTCCCGGCGGGCCTGCCTGATATGCTAAAGACTGACGACATCCTGCGCTGGGAATATGCACCCTCACTCGGCAAAACGACCGAGCAGGCGATGGGGGCCAGTAATGACCGTCTGGAATGGATGCGCCGCGCGCGGTCCGATTATGAAATCGCGATCCCGCTGTCCGAGATTGAAAGCTTTGCGCGTGGCGATGGCTATTACCGCGATCTCTCGTCTGATTTGCGCAAACCCCAGCTTGAGAAATTTCGCGATCTGCACGCGCAGCTCTATCCCGCACTGCGGCTGCATCTTTTTGACCAGCGCAAACTTTATTCGGCGCCTGTCACTGTCTTCGGCCCACTATTGGCTGTCATCTATATCGGGCAAAACTATCTGGTCTTCCGCGATACGGAACGGGTCGCCGCCATTACGGGCCATTTCGACGAATTGGTGCGTACCGCCAGCGTTAGCCAGCGCGATATCGGCACATACTTCGACCAGCTCATCGCGACAATGGGCTAGCCCCGCACACCCACGGCTTTTCCGGCACCTTCGGGCGTCGGCAAAGCTGCGTGTGCCTCAGCCACTTTCGCCAGTGTTGCCGCCAATGCAGGTGCCGGTTCGGACGCTTTACGCGTTTCAAGGCTGACGTGGATCAGCATATGTTCACCTGTCGCCAATGCGCGGTCGCCAGTGAACATGCGGTGGAACAGATGCATCTTCTTGCCCGCACCATGCAACACCTGCGTTTCAATCCGGATCAGCGCCCCGGCATGCACCTCATCAAGATGGCAGATATGGGTTTCGGCGGTAAAATAACTGCCACCTGTGGCGATGTAATCCGCATCACACCCAACCAGCAGCATCATCCGGTCGGTCGCATCGCCAAAGGCCTGTAGATACCGTGCTTCGTTCATATGCCCGTTGTAGTCGGTCCAATCCAGCGGCACAGCGCGTTCCACCGTCACAATCGGCGCGCTTAGGTCATCCGGCAGCTTAACCGCACCCTCAACGCGGCGGTCTTGTTCATTGAGCAGCTTGCCCGCCCCCCAATCCTGCGCCTTCAGCCCGCGCAGGATGGAAACAAGATTATCGTCGCGCGCCCGTTCCAGCGCGCGGATCGTGTATTGGCCCGATTGTGCATCAGACTGATCAGCCACGGCATCAATCAACCCATCTGTCAGCTCTGGCACGTCCATCAGCTTGGTCCATGGCCATTCCAGGCACGGGCCGAACTGTTCAATAAAGTGACGCATCCCCGCCTCACCACCCGCGATACGGTAGGTTTCAAACAACCCCATCTGCGCCCAGCGCAGACCAAAGCCATAACGGATCGCATTATCGATCTCCTCCGTCGTGGCGATACCATCGTTTATGAGCCAAAGCGCCTCGCGCCAGACGGCCTCTAATAACCGATCCGCAATATGTGCGTCGATTTCGGCGCGCACATGCAATGGATGCATCCCGATGCTGGTGAGGATATCCTTGGCGCGCTGGGTGATTTCTGGGGCGGTCTTTGGGCTGGGAACCAGTTCGACCAAGGGCAACAGATAGACAGGATTAAACGGGTGAGCGACGACGATCTGTTCGGGGCGCATCGCACCGTTTTGCAACTCAGACGGTTTAAAGCCACTGGTGGAGGATCCGATCACGGCATCAGGCGGGCAATGTTCCTGCAACGTCTGATAAGTCTTGTGCTTGATCTCCAACCGCTCTGGCACGCTTTCCTGTATCCACGCGACATCGGCCACTGCAGCAGGGATAGTATTATGAAAGCTCAGACGCCCCTCTGGCGGCAAGGCCACATCTGACAAACCGGGTAGCGCCCGGCGGGCATTGTCCAACACAGCGGCAATCTTGCGCGCGGCTTCTGGATCAGGGTCAAAGACCCGCACATCCCAGCCCATCAGCAACAACCGCGCGGCCCAACCGCCGCCAATCACGCCACCGCCAATGATAGCTGCGGTTTGCGCTGTCATGGCCTAGCCTGCCGGTTGAAAATCGGGATGGTCAAATTCATCTGCCGGAACAGGCTCGCGGCGAATGGATGGATCACAAGCCACCATCGCGGTGTTGCTGTCGCGGATGATCAAGCCACCGCGCGCGCGGCAATCCTCAAAGGACATGCGCCCACCGATCACCATGAACTCACGCATACCCGCACCACCGCCACCGGCAAAAGTGCCGCCTTCACAAGCGGCCAAGGCTATCACACTGCCCAAAATCAAACGTCTCATCACTTAAAACTCCTTAAGTCGGCTGAGATCATAGCCGTTGAATGCCAAAACATCACGCGCGGCCTGCAACCTGTCGGCGCGAATGTCCGGGGTGCGGTTCAAAATCCAGCCTGAACGCCCGTTTGGTGCGCCCACGACAGCGGTGCGGTAATCCTCATCCGTCCAAAGCACCCAATAGTCAGCGGCCACAAATGGCACGGATGGAAAGCGGACCTTCAGCCGCCCCGGCCCCACGATTTCGGCAGTACCGGCGATCCGCGATGTTTCTTGCCCCGCCTCATCACGACAGATGTTGAGGACCGAAAGCAAACCATCTTCGCGCAATCCATATTCGGCGGTGACCCCCACGCAGCCGTCCTGAAACGGAACCGGGTAGCGGGAAACCTCGTGCCAGACGCCCAAATAGCGCTCAGGTTCAAACACGGCCTTTGAAGCGATAGGCACTTCGGTATCACGGTAGACCGAGAACAGGCCACCGCTGTCCTGTGCTGCACAGCCTGCGAGCAGAAGGGTCAAAGCCAATGCCCTCATGCCGATACCGAGGCACGCTTGGTCAGGCCCAGCTTGGCGCGCACCTCGGCAGGGCCGATCACCTTGGCGCCAAGATTTTCGATGATGCCTGCCGCCCGCTCAACCAGTTGCGCATTTGTAGCCAGTACTCCGCGATCCAGCATCAGGTTATCTTCCAACCCCACACGGACATTCCCACCCGCCAGAACGGATGCCGCGACATACGGCATCTGGCTGCGCCCCAAACCAAAGGCCGAGAAGGTCCAATCATCCGGCACGTTGTTCACCATTGCCAGAAAGGTGTTCAGATCATCAGGCGCACCCCATGGCACACCCATGCAAAGCTGCACCAGCGCAGGGCTGTCCAGCACGCCGTCTTTGACCAACTGCTTGGCGTACCACAGGTGGCCAGTGTCAAAGGCCTCAATCTCTGGCTTCACGCCAAGATCCGTCATCATTTGCCCCATGGCCACCAGCATACCGGGGGTATTGGTCATCACGTAATCGGCTTCGGCAAAATTCATCGTGCCACAATCAAGGGTGCAAATTTCCGGCAGACATGCTGCGATATGGGCCACGCGTTCGCTGGCACCAACCATATCGGTCCCGGCAATCGTTGGCAGCGGAGCTTCCGTACCACCAAAAACGATGTCACCGCCCATACCGGCAGTCAGGTTTAGAACCACATCAACCTCTGTATCGCGAATACGGTCAGTCACCTCACGATAGAGCGCCAGGTCGCGCGACGGCACGCCGGTGTCGGGATCACGGACGTGGCAATGCACAACAGCAGCACCCGCCTTGGCCGCATCAATCGCACTTTCGGCAATCTGCCGGGGTGAGCGGGGCACATGGGGGCTGCGATCCTGGGTCGCGCCAGAACCGGTGACGGCACAGGTGATAAAGACCTCGCGGTTCATCTCAAGTGGCATCGGTCGTCTCCCTGTCCGTGTTGCCGGGACATTTGCCGATATGCCCGCTACTGACAAGACGGAATTCTTGACAGCGGGTATCATTTGCGGGCATCCACCTGTTCATGAACGGAACGCCACATCTTACAGCGGTCTATTTTACCAGCGCCATATGACGGCGGCTGGGCTTTTTTGACGACATCTGAAACCAACAGCCGCCCGCAGGGGTGAATGATCAGTTGCGCGCCCTTGCGGGCCCATCGCAAGGATACGACCCATGCTGGACATATCAACCGTAACCCCAAAAGACATCCCCGCGCTTTTGCGGATGATCCGAAAACTTTGCACCTTTCATGGCGATAGCTGCCAGATGGGGCTTGCGGATACGCAGGCACAGTTCATCGACGGCCCATTGGTGGCATTCCTTGCGCGGCAAAAGGGGCAGCCAGTGGGCTATGCCGTGGTTGAGCGGCATTGGCGGCCGATGTATGCGGGCGATCTTTATGACATCGCGCACCTTTTCGTGGAAGAGCCCGCGCGCGGACGCGGGATCGGCAAGGCGCTGGTGGCTAAATGCCGGTCCTTTGCGAGCGCGCAGGGGGCGTGTCGGTTGGTGATCGGCACATCCCCGGTCAATCCGGGGGCCGTCGCCGCCTACCGCGCGATGGGGCTGGAAGAAATCGAAGCCACGTCAGGACCGCGGTTTATGATCGCTTTGTAAGCGCCAGGTAAGGTGGATTGAAAATCCACCTTACCTCATCAATAGGGCATCGGATGTTGCTGATGCACCGCATCAATCTCGGCTATCAGCGCATCTGACAATACGACATCCTTACCAGACAAGATCCGCGTGAGCTGATCCGCCGTTGTCGCCCCAAAGATGGCAGATACGGCAAAGGGCCGCGTCCGTTGCCATGCCATCGCCATATGCAACGGATCCAGCCCATGCTTTGTTGCCAGATCAAGATAGGCCTGCACCGCGGGCCACATTCGATCTGTCACCCGCCCGCCCAGATCACCGTTGATCGAAAGGCGGCTCCCCTCCGGCACTGCGCCATTTTGATATTTCCCGGTCAAGAGACCGCACGCCAACGGGGAAAAGGACAATAGGGTCACATCCTCATTGACCGACATCTCGGCCACATCAGTGTCGCACATGCGGCACAGCAATGAGTATTCATTCTGGACCGAGGCCATACGCGGCAGCCCGGCGGCTTCAGCCTGATCAATCCACTTGGTCATGCCCCACGCGCTTTCATTCGACATACCAATAGCGCGGACTTTGCCCGCTTTGACGGCCTCACCCAGCGCCTCAAGCACGTCCATCATATGATCCATCGTCTGCTGGCGGTTCTGCCCGGATGGATCATAGGTCCAATTCTGTCGGAACATATACGACCCGCGAATGGGCCAATGCATCTGATAAAGGTCAATCACATCCGTTTGTAGCCGCTTAAGCGATGTATCCACCGCCTCGCGGATCACATCCCCATCATAGCCGCGCCCTTCACGCACCCAACCGGGATTGTTGCCGGATACTTTGGTCGCCACCACAATCTCATCCCGGCGCCCGGTCTTTGCGATCCAGTTTCCGATGACCTGCTCGGACAGCCCTACGGTTTCGGCCCGAATGGGGTTCACCGGATACATCTCGGCGGTATCGAGAAAATTGATACCCGCATCCAGCGACATATCAATCTGCCGATGTGCGTCATCCTCCGGCGTTTGATTGCCAAAGGTCATCGTGCCCAGACACCATTCACTGACCATAATATCGGTGCGACCAAGGGGGAGTTGCTTCATTCGTTCTGCCTCAAATTTTCTATTGGGCAGACCCTAATGTGCATATCAGTAACGGCAAGGGCATAACTATCGACATTTTTGACGGGCCGCACCAAGATCAGTTCCATGTTAAAGCGAAACCAATCTGGAGATGTCCATACACGCCTGAACCGTGAAATGTGGCGAATGCGCTTTGGGACTTGGCGCGGCATTGCAGGGAGTACGGTCATCATTCTAATTGTCTTTATTCTATTCGTGAGGGTTCCAACACAAACCTCATTCAAACAAGGCAAAGTGACTGGTGTCACAGCTCACACGACAGAATACGGCACACGCCAACACATTGGCGTTATTTTTGACGGGCAGAACCAGTCTGCGGTAGCGCGTGGGCAACTTCACCGTCCAGCAACCGACGATATTGTTTGTTTGCGCGAAACCACATATTGGCCATTTGATCAGACTAGGCTGTCCCTCGTCGCCAATCATTTTTGTGAGTAGCGGCAAATGCGACGTCAATCGTCGATTATAGCCTAGCGGCACCGCACCTTTGGGCGCATAGCTCAACCCATGCGAATACTCCTCTCCTTCGCGGCGCTTTTCATGTCGGTCGCCCTGTTGCAACTATCGTCGGGGGGCGTTGGCCCGCTTGATGCGCTCACTGGATTGGAGCTTGGTTTTTCCCAAGCACAAGTCGGCTTTCTGGGCTCTGCCCATTTTGTAGGTTTTTTCATCGGCTGCTGGTGGGCGCCGCGTCTGATGGGCAGTGTCGGTCATAGCCGGGCCTTTGCCACGTTCACCGCGATGGGGGCCATTGGGCTGGCGGCCCATGTGGTCACGACCGATCCATATATGTGGGCGTTCTTTCGCATCGGATCAGGCATTTGCGTGGCAGGTTGCTACACTGTGATCGAGGCGTGGTTGCAGGCCAAAGTGACCAATGAAACGCGCGGGCGGGCCATGGCCAGCTACCGCATCGCGGACACCAGCGCGTCCTTTGTCGCACAGTTCATGATCGGCGCGCTGGCAAACCTTGAAACCTATATCGCCTATAACATCCTGACGATACTATGCTGCGCCTCTCTGTTGCCGCTGGCGATAACCCGTATGCCGCAACCGGAAACGCCCAGCGCCACACGGCTGCGCCCTGCCCTTGCCTGGGCCTGCTCCCCGCTGGCTGTCGCCGCTGTCTTGGTCGCTGCCCTTTCAAGCGCGTCTTTCCGTATGGTTGGCCCGATCTACGGCCAAGAGGTCGGCTTGACTGCGAACCAGATTGGGTCTTTCCTTGCGGCCTTTGTGGCGGGCGGCGCGATTGCACAATATCCCGTGGGCTGGTTGGCCGACAAATACGACCGGCGTTGGGTGATGATCTGGCTGTCGGTCGCGGCGGTCGTGTCATGCACTTTCACTGTCGCGACAGCAGGGCAAGGGACCGTACTTATTCTCACGGCAGCGTTCTTGTTTGGTCTAACGACCTTTCCAATATACTCGGTTGCAACGGCCCACGCACATGACTTTGCGACATCAGATCAGCGGGTCGAACTCTCAGCCGCCTTGATGTTTTTTTTCGCCGTCGGTGCGATTGCAGCACCTTTTACAACGTCGATACTTATCGAGGTCTTCGGGCCAGCGGCGCTGTTTTACGTTGTCTCAGCCGGTCACGTGCTTTTGGTTGTCTTTGGCTTGTCCCGCATGCGAGTGCGTAAAGCGCCCAAGGACAGGACGCGTTATGTCTACGCGCCCCGCACCAGCTTTGGCATTGGTCGTTTGCTGAAACGCAGCCGAGAACGCTAGAACTTGTAGAGCATTGCGATCCGTGTCGTTGTCACCGCATCGGTAAAGGTATTGTCCATGATATCACGGATAAATTCGCCCCGCAGCGTCAGGTTTTCAGACACATCACGGTCCGCACCAATGCCAAAGTTGAAACCGCCCGCAGTGTCGTCATCAAAGTAATACTCGGTCACGCCACCGGACAAACGGAATGAATATTCCGCCCAGTCATAGCTGGCCCAACCCCGCACACGCGCTGTGTCATAGTCGTTACCGCCCATAACGCGAAATCCATATTCGGCCTCTGCACCAACCCCGAAGAGCCCTGTGTCAAAACCAATGCCAGCGATACCAGAGGCCACACTTTGTCCATCACCCGCGTGCGGGTAATGATATTCAACCCCGACACCCAGATAAGTGTCCTGCGCGCTAGCAGCAGAGCCGAGTGTTGCGGCGATAATAAAGGCGATCAGGCGTTTCATGGGTGCTCTCCTCATTGTTTGGGGTATTGCAGCAGGTTTAGCGCTCTGCAGGCGAAAACGCCAGTCCGTCAGCAACATCTGGCATATGCCCGCCCACCCCGCTAGATAGGCTGCAAATCTGCAAGGACGAACGTTATGGCCCGCCATCTGATTACATCTGCCATTCCCTATATCAACGGGATCAAACACCTTGGCAATTTAGTGGGCAGCCAGTTGCCCGCCGACCTTTACGCCCGCTACCTGCGTCAGCGCGGGCATGAGGTGTTGTTTCTGTGTGCAACTGATGAACACGGCACGCCTGCGGAACTCGCGGCAGCAAAGGCAGGCAAGCCAGTCGCGGAATACTGTGCCGAAATGCACGAGGTACAGGCCAAGATCGCGGATGGGTTCCGCTTGTCCTTTGACCACTTTGGTCGCTCTTCCAGCCCGCAGAACCACAAGCTGACCCAAGCCTTCGCCACCCGGCTAGCCGAAGTAGGTTTGATCAAGGAAGTCACCGAAGAACAGGTCTATTCCGTGGCCGACGGTCGCTTTTTGCCGGATCGTTATATCGAAGGCACCTGCCCGAATTGCGGGTTTGAAAGCGCGCGCGGCGATCAGTGCGATAATTGCACCAAGCAGCTTGATCCAACCGACTTGATTAACGCCCACTCCACCATTTCTGGTTCGACAGAATTGGAGGTGCGCGAGACCAAACACCTCTACCTGCGTCAGTCCGAACTGAAAGATGATTTGGCCGCCTGGATCGACAGCAAGAAAGACTGGCCGATCCTCACCACGTCGATTGCCAAGAAATGGCTCAACGACGGTGACGGCCTGCAAGACCGTGGTATCACCCGCGATCTCGATTGGGGCATTCCGGTCAAGCAAGGCGACCAGACTTGGCCCGGCATGGAGGGCAAGGTCTTCTACGTCTGGTTCGACGCCCCCATCGAATACATCGCCTGCGCACAGGAATGGGAAGACGCCGGTAAGGGGTCTGATTGGGCCAGCTGGTGGCGCACCGATCAGGGTGCCGATGACGTCACCTATACCCAGTTCATGGGCAAGGATAACGTACCGTTCCATACCCTGTCTTTCCCAGCCACTATTCTGGGCAGTCAGGAACCATGGAAACTGGTCGATTACATAAAGTCGTTCAACTACCTCAACTACGATGGCGGCCAGTTCAGCACCTCGCGTGGACGCGGCGTTTTCATGGATCAGGCGCTGGAGCTTTTGCCTGCAGACTATTGGCGTTGGTGGCTTTTATCGCATGCGCCGGAGTCTTCGGACGCGGAATTCACCTGGGAAAACTTCCAGACGGACGTGAACAAGGACTTAGCCGACGTTCTGGGCAATTTTGTTAGCCGGATCACTAAGTTTTGTCGCTCAAAATTCAGCGAAGCTGTGTCAGAAGGCGGCGTATACGGGCCTGCTGAAGAACAGTTAATCGCGGACCTGACGGCCCGTATCCGCGCCTATGAAGGCCATATGGATGCAATGGAAGTCCGCAAATCAGCTGCTGAGTTGCGCGCCATCTGGGTGCTCGGCAACGAATATCTACAAGCCAATGCGCCATGGACAACCTTTAAAACCGACCCCGAAACAGCGGCGATGCAAGTGCGCCTCGCGCTGAACCTGATCCGCATCTACGCGGTGCTGTCGGCAGCGTTTATTCCCGATGCGTCCAAATCGATGATCGACGCGATGCAAACGGATGATGATAGCTGGCCCACAGATGTCGCTGCTGCGGTCGAGGCCCTGCCCGCAGGGCACGCCTTTACCGTGCCCGAGAACCTGTTCCGCAAGATCACCGACGAAGAGCGCGAAGACTGGTCCGCACGCTTTGCCGGAACACGCGATGCAGGGGAATAAGCCATGATCATCGGTCACATCGGCGCGCGCGCAGGCAGCAAGGGCGTGCCAAACAAGAACTTTCGGATGCTCCATGGCAAGCACCTGATTGACTGGTCACTGGATCAGCTGCTCGCATCGGACCGGGTTGATCACGTGGTAGTGTCAACCGACTCGCCCGAGATGTACGAACATGGGCTGAAGCGCGGATGCCTTGATATCGGGCTGCGCCCCGCGAAACTGGCGACGGATACGGCAGCGAAATGGGACGTCTGGCAGCATGCTTTGGGCGAGGTTGAGAAACAGACAGGCCCCGCCAAGGCGTTCCTTGATCTTGACTGCACGTCCCCCTTGCGCCTGCCCGAAGATATCGAAGCGGGCCTTGACCTGTTTGAGGCAGAGCAACCCGATATGGTGATGTCATGCTGCGAGAGCCGTAAGAACCCATATTTCAATATGCTGGAAAAAGATGCGAGTGGCGCATTGCAGGTCTCAAAGCCCCTGCCCCACGGTGTTGTCGCCCGCCAACAAGCACCGATGGTCTATGACCATGTGGGGCTGGTCTATGTGGTCAAGCCGTCCTATCTGCGCACAGCGTCAAAGCTGTTTGAGGGGCATGTCATCCCGCTGATCGTACCGAATGAACGCAGCCTTGATGTGGATAGCCCATTTGATTGGGACGTGATCGATTACTTGCTGGGCAAACAGATTGCAGACGGGCTGCGCGACCCGGCCTAACGCCATCCCTGCCAGGGCTTGAGTGCCGCCTGCTTGGCCGCAAAGCTGGCCATCAGGGCATCACGATCATATTCATTTTTGATCCAATCTGTGATGGCGACAGGCGCTTGGCTGTTGCGCGCGGCATAGACATCAAGGAAATGATCCAGAATACCGGTCGATGACCGCCGGATGTGCAGATACCGAAAACTCAGCTGTTTGCGCGCCACCTCAACCGATTGTCCCTGATGAACCATAAGATAAAGCGCGGCCACCAAACCTGTACGGTCAGCGCCGGATTTGCAGTGGATCAGAACCGGGCGTTCTATTGTGTTGAAAGCATCCAACACTTTTATCAACTGTGCCCGCTTTGGCGCTTTGCGTGCTGACATCTGGATGGTCACCAGCGTCAGACCCAATTTCGCGCAGCTTTCGACCTCAAACAGATAATGCGGTTGTTCCGCGACCCCGCGTAGGTTCAGCACCGTTTTGATGCCCATACCCGCATAAGCCTTGAACCGTTTGTGATCGGGGTGGTTGGACCGATAAACGCCCTCGCTGACCTTTTCGAAATTATGCCAGAAGATCCGGAAAATCCCGTGATCCAGCCAACGCACATGCCAGTAAGATTTTTTACGCTCGTTCGGATCGGTGATGTCATGCCCGAAAGACTTGCGCAGTTCACGCTCTTTGCGGTCCAAGGCTTTGTATATCTTGCGGATCATGAGGGGCTCATTCTTGACGTCGTTGTGTCACTTGGACCATGTGTATCCGCATTGCAATGGGCCTGATCCAATTGCCCCTAAGCGTGAAACCTCATAGACACGCAGCATTTACAAATGCAGGAGACCCACCATGGACATCGCTGGCCGCAAGATAGGACCTGAATACCCGCCGCTGGTGATTGCAGAGATCGGGATCAACCATGGCGGCGATCTGGAGGTGGCCAAGAACATGGTGCGCCTTGCCGCTGGCGCAGGCTGTGAGATGATCAAGCACCAGACACATATCATCGCTGATGAAATGACCGAAGAGGCCAAGCAGATCTTTCCGCCCAACGCAGATGTCTCGATCTGGGATGTGATGGAAGCATGCGCCCTGTCGTTGGAGGAGGAGGCAGAGCTGAAACGCTATACCGAAAGCCTTGGCATGATCTGGATTTCGACGCCGTTTTCGCGCGCGGCGGCAGACTTCCTGAATGACCTTGATGTGCCCGCCTTCAAGATTGGGTCGGGTGAGGCCGACAACCTGCCCTTGATCCGCCACATCGCGCGCATGGGCAGGCCGGTGATCATGTCAACGGGAATGCAAAGCATTGAAAGTATCCGTGCATCGGTGGCTATCTTGGATGAAGCAGGGATTGAATATGCACTGCTGGAATGCACGAACCTCTATCCTTCCCCTCCGGAAATCGTTTCGCTGCAAGGTGTGACGGATCTGAGAGCCGCTTTCCCGAATGCCGTTGTCGGTTTTTCTGATCACTCAATCGGACCAGAGATGGCGCTGGCGTCTGTCGCACTGGGTGCTTGTATCCTTGAGCGCCATTACACCGACACCCGCTATCGTCAGGGGCCGGACATTATCAACTCAATGGATCCGTCAGAACTGCGGCATATCATCGACCGATCCCGCGAAATCCATATCGCATTGCACAATCCCAAGCAGCGCACCAGCGCCGAGGAAGATGTTTATCGCTTTGCCCGTGCATCCGTGGTGGCAGATCGTGATCTGCCCGCGGGCCATGTGATTGCCGAGGCCGATATCTGGGCGCGTCGCCCCGGTTCGGGCGAGATAGCGGGCTATGACTTTGACAAGGTGATTGGCAAAACGCTGACCAAAGCTGTCACCCGCAACACCCAGCTGACGTGGGCTGATTTGGATGGCTAGGCCATTCACGTTCGTCTGCCTTAATCCGCGCAAGACAAAACGCGCAAGGATCGCCGCAGCGCTTGGCCCGTTGGGCACCATAGAGTGGCGGTTACTGCCCAAATTAGGGTTCTCTGATTGGCCCGAAACACATGCGCGCGCCGAGACAGCACTTCTGGCAATGCGGAGCAGCTATGCGCAGGGCCTGAAACGCCGTGCCCTGACCGCCCTATTACGCCTGCAATACAATGGCACCCGCCGTTATTTCGAGCGGCATAAAGATCACATCGCTGTGGCGTGGAACGGGCTGAACGGATCGCGCCGGGTCTATATGGATGCGGCCAAAGACGCAGGTGCCAAAACGCTGTTCTTTGAACTGGGCCCCTTCCCAGACCGGATCACGGTGGACCCCGCAGGTGTAAACTATGCCAATAGCCTGCCGCGTGTGGCCACACCTTACAAGGCTTGGGTGGCCCAAAGCAGCAAAGATACCGACGCTTGGCGCGCGCTGGGTGCGCGGATCAAACAACGCATGCCGGATCAGCCGCCTGCCCCCACTGCGGAGCTTCCGCCCCTGTCAGAACCCTTTGTCTTTGCCCCGCTGCAAGTCCCCGGTGACAGCCAGTTACGCTTGTTTGGCGGGCAGTTCCGTACCGTCCCAGCCTTTGTTGATGCCCTTATCGTGGCCGCCCAGGCCCTCCCTGATGGCTGGCACCTGCGCCTGAAAGAGCATCCCAGCACACCTGCCTTCGTTGCGGATATGCTGCGCGACGTCGATGCCCCGATTTACCTCGACAACACCACCGATACTTTTGCGCAGGTCGCAGCCAGCCGGGGGGTAGTAACGATCAATTCATCCGTAGGGTTGGAGGCGATGTTTTTTGACAAACCCGTCGTCGCCTGCGGGCAATGTTTCTGGGCGATCCCCGGCATGGCTGCGACCACCCCAGATCAGGCCAGCCTGACCGACGCAATGACCAAGGCTGCGGACTGGTCCTTTGATCCTGACATACGCAACGCGGTGATGAGCTTTCTTGATCAGGTCTATTACCCTGCGATCGACCAGACAGACGGCGATACCGCGACCCAGACCATCCTTGATCGGCTGCAAGGCACAGGACCATTCGCGACGGTACAGCGCGAACGAGAGGTGACAGTATGATCTGGCCCTTTGGTGCGAAAATCCCAAAACTCGCAACGCGGATCGCGATCACACCCCCGGAACCCGCAGCCAATCGCGCACCACTCGCCATCGTCCTGATTGCGAAAAACGAGGCCGCCCGCATTTGGGATTGGCTGGCTTTTCATGCCATCGCGGGGGCATCACATGTCATCCTGTATGACAACGGATCAACCGACAACACAGTCGAGATTGCACGCGCTTTCAAAGGGCTGGATATCACAGTTGTGCCATGGAAACTCAACGCGGCTGAATTCAAAACAGGTATGCGGCTGCATCAACAAAGCCTGGCCTATGCCCATGCGGTTTGCACCTATGGTCATCAGTTTCAGCGCATGGCCTTTATCGATACTGATGAATTTCTTGTGCCGCGCGAGGCACTGACACTGCATGCCGCCTTGGAAGGTTTGCCCTACCCCAACATTTCATTGCCGTGGACAATGTTTGGACACGACGGGCATGATATCACCCCGCAAGACGCGGTGCCTTTCGCCTTTCGCACGCGGGCACCTGTCAGCCATGGACCGTTGCTGAATTTCAAATGTATTGTTGATCCATGCGAGGTGACAATGGTGAACCCCCACCGCTTTGAGACACGCGGGATGACGCACCATACGGTCAATACCAAAGGCATCAAAGCTACAAACAAGGCACGCGGCGGCGATTTCGTTTGCCATGATATTATCCAGCTTAATCATTACTACCTGCTGTCAGAGCAGGAAATGTGGACCAAGATCAACGGATCAAGCGTGTCGCAGACAGCACAGGAACAACGCAAGCAGGCAATCCTGCAAAAACGCGATTTGATCGAAAGTGAGCCGATCATAGACAATGCAGCGGCGGACTTTCTCGCCCGGCACAACATCACCTCAACCGACGATTTGCGCAACGCATTTTGAGGCGCACAAAATGTCGCATTGGTTGGCTGTGCACTGTGGGTTGCGAGCCTCGAAAAAAGAACATAACATGAACAAATGGCCCGCCTCGATCTCTCTCAGAAGCTCGCGATCCTCAGTGACGCTGCCCGTTACGATGCCTCTTGTGCGTCGAGCGGCACGACGCGGCGGGATAGTCGGGATGGCAAGGGGTTAGGATCAACCGAAGGGTCCGGCATCTGCCACGCCTATGCCCCCGATGGGCGCTGCATTAGCCTGCTGAAAATCCTGATGACGAATTTTTGCATCTACGATTGCGCCTATTGCATCAATCGCGTGTCTTCCAACGTGCAACGCGCGCGGTTTTCGCCCGATGAGGTCGTCCAGCTAACGATTGAGTTTTACCGGCGCAATTATATCGAAGGGCTGTTCCTGTCGTCTGGCATAATCCAGTCACCCGACAAGACCATGGAAGACATGCTGCGCATCGCCAAGCGCCTGCGCGAGGTCGAGAATTTTCGCGGCTATATCCACCTTAAGACAATCCCCGATGCCGCACCTGAGTTGATCGAGCAGGCCGGACTTTACGCCGACCGTCTGTCCATCAACGTCGAACTGCCCACCGACAATAGCGTCAAAGCCTACGCACCGGAAAAGAACCCTGCCACCATCCGCAAAGCCATGGGTGATGTGAAATCACGCAAGGATGTGGCCGGAGAACGCAGCTATACTGGCAAACGCGGCAAGCGTTTCGTGCCAGCGGGGCAATCAACACAGATGATTATTGGTGCTGATGGGTCAACAGATGCAACGATCCTTGGCCAATCGACCCAGCTTTATGGGGAGTACAAGCTCAAGCGGGTATATTATTCAGCCTTTTCGCCTATCCCGGATGCGACAGCAAAGCTGCCATTGATCAGGCCGCCATTGGTCCGCGAACACAGGCTTTATCAAGCCGACTGGCTCTTGCGGTTCTATGGGTTCGGTGTTGATGAAATCACCGCCTCGCGCCCTGATGGCAACCTTGATCTGGAGGTTGATCCAAAACTGGCATGGGCCTTGCAAAACCGCGCCCAGTTTCCTGTGGACGTGAACCGGGCCAGCAAGGAAATGCTGCTACGTATCCCCGGCTTTGGGACCCGCACCGTAGGTCGCATCCTGTCCACACGCAGGCATCGCCGTCTGCGCTATGATGATCTGTTGCGGATGGGCGCGTCACTGAAAAAGGCCCGGGCTTTCATCGTGGCGGTTGATTGGTCGCCCGGTGGCCTGACCGACAGCGCAGGCCTGCGCGCGCGCTTTGCCCCGCCGCCAGAACAACTGAGCCTGTTTTGATGTATACCGTCCCCCTGCCCCGGATCGGCACCGATATCGCGTGGCGCGATGCAGCCAAACGGCTGATCGGTGCGGGTGTGTCGCCTGACAAGGTGCTTTGGGATTTTGATAATGAGATGGGGGAGCTTTTCGCGACGGGCACAACGCTCCCGCCTCTGACGCGGCGGATCAAAGCCCCCCAAAGCTTTGTTGAGATGGCCAATTGGGTGGTCTGGCACAAAGATCCGCAACGCTTTGCCCGGCTTTATGCGCTGCTGTGGCGGTTACGGCACCAGCCCGGCCTGATGCAGGACCGTGCTGATGCTGAATTGGCCAAACTACGTCAGATGGAAAAAGGGGTGCATCGGTGCAAGCACAAGATGAAAGCCTTTGTGCGTTTTCGTGATCTTCGTCAAAAGGGCGAAAGGCGTAGCTTTGCGGCCTGGTTCGAACCCACACATCATACGGTTGAACCGACAGCCCCCTTCTTTGCCCGCCGCTTTGCAGATATGGACTGGATGATCGCCACGCCGGATGTGACAGCACAATTCGTTGACGGCAATCTGTCGTTCCACCCCGGCCAGCCAAAACCCGACTTGCCAGAAGACGCGGCAGAGGCGCTGTGGGGCACATATTTTTGCAACATCTTCAACCCCGCACGGTTGAAGGTGAGCGCGATGACATCTGAAATGCCCAAGAAATACTGGAAGAACCTACCAGAAGCGCAGCATATCCAAGGGCTGATCGCCGGAGCTGAGGCGAAGGTGCAGCAAATGCGTGACAAGGCGCCGACGCTCCCGCCCGAACGCGCAGCAAAGATCAAACGACAATTGCGCGGTGATCAGGCAGAGGATTAAACGTCCCGCGTTGCGGTTCATAGTGATCTGGGCTTAAGTGCCTGCATGAGCGCATGATTTATGACGCAAAGGGGTTTTCCCGTGACGATCACCGTTTTTTTTGCCGTCATCGGAGCGGCCATATTGCACGCGGCATGGAATGCATTGGTCAAAGGCGGCGCTGACAAATTGGTGTCACTGACGGCAGTGATGTTCGGCCATACACCCTTTGCCATCGTAGCGATCCTGATCGCCCCGCCAATGGGGGTTGAAGCGCTGCCCTATCTGGCTGCAGGGATCCTGCTTCACCTCGGCTATCAGCTTTTTCTACTTTATTCTTATGGCGCAGGTGATCTGACCCAAGTTTACCCAATTGCGCGCGGGTCTGCGCCGCTCATCGTGGCTTTCGTATCAATCACGGTGCTTGGCGTGACGTTGAAAGGCACCGAATTGGTCGCCGTTCTGATCATTGGCATCGGTATCGTCAGCCTTGCTCTGGTGCGCCGCGCCGATGGGTTGCGAAATGGCAAGGCCGCAATGTTTGCGCTGATCACGGGCTGCTTTATCGCCGGTTACTCAATTGTCGACGGTATGGGCGCACGGGCGGGTGGCACGTCACTGGCGTATTTCGGGTGGCTGGCCATTGGCAACACGATCGCGCTAGGGGCGATCGTCGCAATGCGTGCGCCACAGACGTTTGGCAAACTTTGGCAGAATGGGCACAAGCTGTTCTGGTTGGGAGGCGGTGCGTCGTTTATCGCCTATGCGATTGTGACCTGGGCCTTCACACAAGCGCCCATCGCTCTGGTCACGGCCTTGCGCGAAACCAGCATCGTCTTTGCACTTCTGATCGGCGTCTTCTTTTTGAAAGAGCGTTTGGACCTGATGAAAGTCCTTTCCACCATGACCGTACTGATCGGGGCCGCCTTGCTGCGATTGGCGCGGCCCTAGGCGCCGCGCAGCCAGCGTGCAAATTCAGCCTCTGGCACGGTGTCATCGGCAAGGCCTTCCATCATGGAAACGACAGCTGCATCCGCGCCGTGGAAATCCACACCATTCAGATACAGAAACACGAATGCAGTCTGGAACGCAGTACGCTTATTGCCATCAATGAATGCATGCGCTTTGGCGATCCCAAACGCATAACCCGCAGCCAGTTCAAAGAGGTCAGGTTCGCCATAGGCCCAGAGATTCAAAGGACGGGCGCAGCCCATCTCCAGCAGGGCCGCGTCGCGCATGCCGGGTGTTCCGCCGTGGCGTGTGATCATCCGGTCGTGAATGGCCTTTACGGCAGCAAGCGGCACCCAACGGGGTGCAGTCCGCGTCATGCAAGCGCGTCCATCGCCTTGCTGAACCTACGGCCACCAATCTCGGCCGCTTCCATCGCATCAGCAAAATCGTCCTCGTGTCGCCGCAACGCTAGGCTGCCATCATCGGTGCGCACCAGATAGATGGTATCGCCTTCGGCCGCATCCAGCACGGCAAGCGCCTCTTTTGACAGGGTCAGAACAGCGGAATTGCCAACTTTGCGGATTTTGGTCTCGAACATGGTGTGTCTCCTGATCTGGCGTATATACGTATGTATAAACGCAAAATCAAGCTGGCCTTAGGTGTTGAACAAGAAGTGCATCACATCGCCATCCTTGACGATATAGGCTTTGCCTTCTGCCCGCATCTTGCCTGCTTCCTTGGCCGGTTGCTCACCGCCCAGCGAGACGAAGTCATCATAGGCGATCGTTTCGGCCCGGATAAAGCCGCGCTCAAAATCGCCATGAATGACACCGGCTGCTTGCGGCGCTGATGTGCCTTCCTTGATTGTCCAGGCGCGCGCTTCCTTTGGGCCGACGGTGAAATAAGTTTGCAGATGCAGCAGCTCGTAGCCTGCGCGGATCAACCGATCCAGACCCGCTTCTTCCAGACCCATTTCCTCAAGGAACATCTCGGCCTCATCGACCTCTAACTGGCTGATCTCTTCTTCAATCCGGGCAGAAATAACGACATGTGAATTGCCTTGGGCCGCAGCCATTTCAGCCACACGCGCCGATTGGCTGTTGCCTGTACCAGCGCTGTCTTCCTCGACATTACAGACATACAAGACCGGCTTTGTGGTCAGCAGTTGCAGCATCTTCCACGCTTTCGCGTCCTCTGCATCCACCTCAACCGTACGGGCCGGTTTACCGTTTTCCAACGCCACCTGCGCGGCCTCCAGCAAGCGCACCTGCTGCACAGCCTCTTTATCCCCACCGCGCACTTTACGCACAAGATTCTGCATCCGCTTTTCGATGCTTTCCAAGTCAGCGAGCATCAATTCGGTCTCAATAACCTCGGCATCTTCAACGGGATCAACGCGGCCTTCAACATGGGTGATGTCATCATCTTCAAAGCAGCGCAGTACATGGGCGATAGCGTCGCATTCGCGGATATTGGCCAGAAACTGGTTCCCCAACCCCTCGCCTTTGCTGGCGCCCTTAACAAGGCCCGCAATGTCAACAAAGGTCATCCGGGTCGGGATGATCTGTTTCGAAGACGCAATCGCGGCCAGCTTATCAAGCCGCGCATCAGGGACCGCCACGTCGCCGACATTGGGTTCAATCGTACAAAACGGAAAATTCGCCGCCTGCGCCGCAGCCGTCTTGGTTAGCGCATTAAACAAGGTCGATTTGCCCACATTCGGCAAACCCACAATACCCATCTTGAAACCCATCGCGGCTCTCCTTTGATCCTGAACGCGCTTCTAGGGGTGGATGGTCACAGGCGCAAGCGCAGGGATCGGGCACTCTGCCATTGATTTTCTGCATTCCTTCAAGCAAACCACGTCAAGTTTGCAGTCCGGGGACCAAGATGAGCAGAATCGACGCGAAATTTGCGCAGTTGCGCGCTGAGGGTAAGAAAGCTTTTGTAGCCTATGTCATGGCAGGTGATCCTGACTATGAAACCGGCCTCAAGATCGTCAAAGGTCTGCCCGGCGCGGGCGTTGATATTATCGAACTTGGCATGCCGTTCACTGATCCGATGGCGGATGGCGCGACAATCCAGTTGGCGGGGCAGCGCGCGTTGGAAGCGGGACAGAACCTTGAGAAGACGCTGCAGTACGCCCGCGATTTGCGCAAAGAAGATAACACCACGCCGATCGTGATGATGGGTTATTACAATCCGATCTATTCACGCGGGGTTGATGCGTTTCTCGTCGATGCTAAAGAAGCAGGTATTGACGGTTTGATTATTGTGGATTTGCCGCCCGAAGAAGATGATGAACTGTGCATACCGGCGCAAAAGGCAGGCATCAACTTTATCCGCCTAGCCACGCCAACAACTGACGACAAGCGTTTGCCGACAGTGCTGCAAAATACATCCGGTTTCGTCTATTACGTTTCGGTCACCGGCATTACGGGTACTGCCGCAGCGCAGGCAGGCGATGTCGGCCCCGAGGTCGCGCGGATCAAGGGGCAGACGGATTTGCCAGTCATTGTGGGTTTTGGGATCAAGACACCGGACGCCGCCGAAGCGATTGCCAAGATCGCGGATGGCGCGGTTGTGGGCTCTGCCATTGTGGAAAAGATTGGTGCGGGCGAAAGCGTTGATGATGTTTTGGCATTCGTGAAATCACTGGCGGAGGGCACGCATCGGGGCTGACCCCCCGTTTGATCCACGTCAACGCAAACACTTGCGCAAAACCCTTAAATCGGTAACAAATAGTTACCAATTCAAGGATGTTGCCATGCCTGTCATTACAACTATCGCTGACCTCAAGCGGATGCATAAACGTCGCACGCCCAAGATGTTCTATGACTACGCGGAAAGCGGCAGTTGGACAGAGCAGACCTTTCGCGAAAACACATCCGACTTTGACCAGATCCGCCTGCGCCAGCGGATCGCGGTGGATATGACAAACCGAACGACGGCCAGCCAGATGATTGGGCAAGATGTGTCTATGCCCGTGGCCCTTGCCCCGGTTGGGCTTACGGGCATGCAATGCGCCGATGGTGAGATCAAAGCCGCACGCGCTGCCGAGAAATTTGGCGTGCCATTCACGCTTTCTACAATGTCGATTTGTTCAATCGAGGATGTGGCCGCACGGACCAACAAACCCTTCTGGTTTCAGGTCTACACACTGAAAGATGATGATTTCATGCAGCGTCTGTTTGACCGGGCACGCGATGCCGGCTGTTCTGCCATCGTGATTACGCTGGATTTACAGATTATGGGACAGCGGCACAAAGATCTTAAGAACGGTTTGTCTGCGCCACCAAAGTTCACATTGGCCAGCATGGCCGATCTTGCAACGAAATGGTCTTGGGGGCTTGAAATGATGGGTACGCCACGCCGTTTCTTTGGCAATATCGTAGGGCATGCCAAAGGCGTGGCAGACCCGTCCTCGCTTGCCTCATGGACGGCAGAGGCATTTGATCAGACGCTGGACTGGAACCGCGTCGCAGAACTGATGAAAATGTGGGGCGGTCCAGTGATCCTGAAAGGTATTCTGGACGCGGAAGACGCCAAGAAAGCCGCCGAACTGGGTGCAGATGCAATCATCGTGTCCAATCATGGCGGTCGCCAGCTTGACGGTGCTCTATCTTCCATCCGCGCCCTTCCCGCCATTCTGGATGCTGTAGGTGACAAGGTCGAAGTGCACCTCGACAGCGGGATCAGATCGGGCCAAGACGTGCTCAAGGCGTTGGCGATGGGTGCGAAAGGCACTTATATCGGGCGCGCCTTTGTGAACGGGTTGGGTGCTATGGGCGAAAAGGGTGTGAAAACGGCGCTAGAGGTCATCCACAAGGAACTGGATACAACAATGGCCTTGTGTGGGCGGCGGGACGTAAAGGAACTGGATCGGGATATCCTGCTTATACCAGAGAATTTTGAAGGGCGCTGGCAGTAATCCGGCCAGGGCCGCTTTAATAACAACAGTTTTACATGCATTTGCACTAATAGTACGTGTATGTACGTTCACACGCTCGACATGTCGCGATTATTAACGTTTTGTGCCACCAAACCGGGACGTATTTCAACAGGAGCACAATTATGCGTACCACATTAATGACCATCGCCGCTGCATCCATTCTCGCAGCCAACACCGCATTTGCAGGCAGTCTGGAACCTACGATCATTGAACCGGATGTAACCGTAGCCGAACCAGCCGCACCGCCCCAACCTTCGTTTGAGCCCGTCTATGTCGTTGTTGGTATCCTTGCGGCCATCTTGATCGGTGCCGCGGTAAGCGAATGAAGCAAATGCTCTGCAGGTTTCTGCAGAGATAACAACATCTTGCACAAAGGTTGCGATAAGGCATTAGCCTTATTGCAGTAGGGCTGTGGACTCTGACCGCTAAGGTACGAAAGCCCCTTTCAAACGGCAAACTGTTGACCTTTCGCAGACAATTTGGGATCAATGGAACGACGAGCGTTAATACAAAGTTAACGAATAGCCGTCTTTAACGAGTGAGGAAAACATTATGTTCACTAAAACAACGGCGCTTGCCGCCGCGTTGGCCCTTTGTACAACATCCGCTTTTGCAGGTGGCCTTGCCGATGAAATCGTCGAAGCCCCCGTCATGGAAGAAGCCGTCGCACCTGTTGCAGGCTCTTCTGTTGATCCAACATATATCGTCGTCGGCATTCTTGCAGCACTGCTGATCGCGGCTGCTGTGAACAACGATGATGATGACGACGATGAGCCAGACGACTCTGACGAGCAGATCGAAGAGCCCGAAGAGCCCGGTATCAATTTTTAATTCGATCCCAACCTGCAATTACTTGCAAATAAAGGGCGGCACCATGTTAGGTGGCGCCTTTTTTCTTTGTTGCCCAAGTTTACTGCATCGGCAAACGCCGTGCCATCACGGCAAGGGGCAGCACGCTTAACAACAAGACCGCCACCGCCAGAAACGCCATCCGAAGACCAAATGCGTCTGACAGCAACCCCATCAGCATTGGCGCAAAAAAGAACCCCGAAAACCCGATTACTGCCGTGCGGCTGATCGCCTCTGTACGCAGGTGCGGGGCGACCAGTTTACCCACCAGCGCGAGTCCAATCGGCCCGATCACGGAAACACCCAGTCCCAAAATGCCGAACCCAAGATAGGCAAACAGAGGTGACGGTGCCAGCGCAGCAATCGCGGCACCCATCGCCGATATCACAGAGGCAGCGACAACCAGAGGAACCTCGCGGATGCGTTCCGCGACTGCCTGCCCGGAAAACCGCCCGATGGCCATGGTGATCCCCAGCATAGCCGGGCCCAAAGCCCCTTCCGCAGCGCCACCGCCCAAGGTGCGCTCAACATGCAGTGCAGACCATGCCTCGACCGTGGCTTCTGACATAAAGGCCACCAGCACAATCGCGCCACATAGGACAATCGGCCATAGCGGGTAGCGCCCTTCATAGCCTTCGGCGGCTTCGACGAATGACACATCCATCCGCATCAACGGCAGCATGCATAAGACAAGCGCGCCAATGCCCGCAAAGACAGGCGTCGGTGGCAGGCCCGCCTCTCGCGTGAACCCAACACATAACGCCCCGCAGGCGTAGGCGACAGAAAACATCGCATGGTTCGCATTCATCAAGGGGCGGTTATGTTTGGCCTCGAGTTCGCTTACGCGGGCGTTCATCACTACATCTAGCAAACCAGAGGCCAGACCAACGAAAGCCATCGCGCTGGCAAAAACAAGAGGCACGGTAATCTGCCCTGGCAGCAGCCACGCCACCGCCAGCATCGCAGCACCCACCTGCATGCCACGCGCACCTAAGATACGGTCAGCACGCGGCGCCAGCCACATCGCCGAAACCAGCCCAGTGGCAGAGCCTAACAGCAAGGTCCCAAAAAGCGCGTCCGACGCGCCCAACTGGCCTTTGATCACAGGAACATAAGCCGCAAAGCAGCCCCAAAACATGCCGACCACCACAAAGGCAGTGGCAGGGCGGCGCGACACACAAAGAGCAGTTAAAATAGACATGACGGCATGCCTGCATCTGCGCCTGTCTCAAAGCAAGTTCCAAAGTAGCGCGGCCAGAACAACAGTTATGTCAAAGTGAAAGGATAACGTCGTGCCAGACATGCGGCAGTGCTTAAATTATTTTGAATTTTCAGGAATAATCCGCGCGTGTGGTGCGTAGACAAAAAGGACGATCATTGAAGTCCAGAAAACAAGTGACGGCACAACACATGACACACTTCAAATTCACCAAACCACACACATTAACATCGGCTCTCGCCTTGGCCATCGGCCTTACAACTTTCACACCCGCCACGGCCCAGGAGGCGACCGTGATTGGGGAGGGCGAGGTAGTGACCGATCAGCAGGTGCTGGATGACGACGGCGACAACCTGACGATTGATGCCGGCGGGATATTGGATGTGGCAGACGACGCGATCTTGGCCGATGGCAATGACGTGATCATCGAAAACGCCGGTGCGGTTACGGCTGGCAGCGACGGGATCGAATCGAACGGCGATGACGCCCGGATCACAAACAGTGGCAGCATTAGGTCAAACTCCGCCGGGATCGAATCGAGCGGCAATGACGCCCAGATCACAAACAACGGCAGCATTGCCGCGGAAGCCGGGATCCGCTCGACCGGCGTCAACGTCCAGATCACAAATAGCGGCAGCATTACACCAGCAGACTCCGACGGGATCCGCTCGACCGGCGCCAACGCTCAAATTACAAACAGCGGCAGCATTGCGACAGTGGGTACCGACGGGATCGAATCGAACGGAAACAACGCCCAGATCACAAACAGTGGTCAAATCTTCGTCGCCGGAGGATCCGGCGCTGCCATTGAGATGACCGGCGATAGTACGGTTCTGACGAATACCGGGCTGCTGTCCTCGACGAATTCGGCAGGCTTTGCCATCGAGGGCGGCGCGGGCACACAGACCGTGACCCTTGGCGCAGGATCGCAGATCATCGGGGCCATCGATCTGGGCGCAGGCGAAGACAGGTTGGATATCGCAGCAGGCAACGCCTCGGCAGTGCTGGCCTTTGTTGGGGTTGAGACCCTTAACCTCGATGATGATCTGGCCTTCTTTGCAACCGACGATGGGATCACCACCGTTGATACCACCGGCATATCCGTCCTGAACGAAGCGGTTGGCGCGCTGAGCAACAGTGCCCATGCGGAAATCTCGGGCCGGTTCGCCCCCGTCACCGATCTGGCCACCCAAGGCACCGTTGCCCCCACCTCTGGCGCATGGGCCAGCCTGTTTGGGCAGGCGCGCAATGTTGGCGATGATGGGGCCGCATTGGCCTATTCCCACAACTTCGCCGGGCTGATCGCAGGGTATGATCGCGATACCAGCGCTGGCCGGGTCGGCTTTGTCGGCGGTGTGTCTGCCGGACACATCGAAACTGACGCAGATTCACAGGACACCGACACCGAAAGCCTGTTCGCCGGGGCCTACTTAAACCGCAGCTTTGATCAGGTTCACCTCACAGGCAGCGTGCTCGCCGGGGTCGGCAGCTATGACAGCGACCGGCTGGTGATCGACAATCTGGCGGGCTTTGAGACCGCGACAGCGCGCTTTGACAGCCAATTTGTCAGCGCATCGGTGAATGCCGCAACCCAAGCCTTCATGCTGGGCAACGTCGCTTTGACCCCCTCGGTCACCGCGACCTACACGGCTGTCAACTTTGACGGCTACACCGAAGATGGCACGACCAGCGCGAACCTTGAGGTCGATGACCGCAGCGCACAAACGCTCAAGGGCCGCGCCGAACTGACCACCCGCTATCTGCTGGGCAGCGTGGATACGGCATTCCGCGGCGGGATTGACGCGCGCACCAGTTTTGAGGACGACATCAGCGCGACCTTGGACGGCATCACCGCAGATTTTGACGTCAGTGATAGCGACAACTATCTGGGTGGATTTGTCGGCACGCGGGCTGTGTTCAGCCAATCCGCACAGTTCAGCGTTGTAGGTGATCTAGAGTATCAGTTCGGCGAAAACGAAACCGACGCAGTTGCCGCCGGCCTGAACGTAAGCTTCAGTTTCTAAGAGATCGCACGGCACTGCCGCAGACTGCGGCGGTGCCTGTAGAAACCCCTTTTCAAAAGCACGAATCCCGCCTATACGGCGGGCTTCATCGGGCTCGGACACCCTTGGAGGCGGGCCCCTACATATCGGAGAAATACTATGGCTGGAAAGATCCCAGATCTGAACGCCAAGGTACGCGCGGGGACAGGCAAGGGGGCCGCCCGCCAAGCTCGCCGTGAAGGCGACGTACCTGGCATTGTTTATGGTGGCGGCGCAGACCCGCAATCCATCAGCATCCCTTTCAACTACCTTCTGACAAAACTGCGCAAAGGTGGCTTTATGTCCACGCTGCACAACCTCAAGATTGAGGGTCAGGAAGACGTCCGTGTGATTTGCCGTGGCGTGCAGCGCGACGTGGTCAAGGACCTGCCAACACACATCGACCTGATGCGCCTGAAGCGCACAAGCCGTGTGAACATCTTTATCCCGGTCGAGTTCCTGAATGCAGATACTTGCCCCGGCGTGAAAAAGGGCGGCGTTCTGACTGTTGTGCGTAACGAAGTCGAACTGAACGTTCTGGCGGGCGACATTCCGGAACACATCGAGATTGATCTGGGCGACGTCCAGATCGGCGATACGATTTCCATCAGCGACGTGACACTGCCTGAAGGTGCAACACCTGCGATCACCGACCGTGACTTTGTTATCGCCAACGTACAGGCACCACGCGCACTCTTGGCCGACGATGAGGAAGAAGGCGAAGACGTTGCAGCGGACGAAGTGCCAACTGCTGGCGACGAGGCTGCAGCTGAAGAGTAACAATCGACGCTTTTGCATTGATGTTGAAAGGGCGTTCCTTACGGAGCGCCCTTTTTCGTTTGATGAGGGCCAGTGTATAGTCTCCATCGCGCAGTCCACAAAGGCATAGCTATCCCGTGTCCACAATCACCTGACGTCACCGTGCTGAGGTAAGACTGGATCTATTTCACACGCTCTGGCGCTGCACTGCGGCATAAGCTATGTTGCGCGCATGAAATTACTTGTTGGTCTTGGAAATCCGGGCGCGAAATACGCGCTTAATCGTCACAACATCGGCTTTATGGCAATGGACCGCATTGCCGCAGATCATGGTTTCAGCGGTTGGCGGTCCAAATTTCAGGGGCAAACCTGTGATGGGCGGTTCGGATCTGAGAAGGTAACGCTTCTTAAGCCAGAAACATTCATGAACCTCTCTGGCCAGTCAGTGGGCGAAGCGATGCGTTATCTCAAACTCGCCCCGGAGGACGTGATTGTTTTTCATGATGAAATTGATCTGGCTCCCGGCAAAGTGCGCCTGAAGACAGGCGGCGGGCATGCAGGCCACAATGGTTTACGTTCGATCCACGGGCATATTGGACCTGATTATGACCGCGTACGCATGGGTGTTGGGCACCCTGGTCATAAAGATGCGGTGCCTGGCTATGTGCTGCGTGATTTTCCAAAGGCGGACGCGGAATGGCTGGATGACGAGTTGCGCGGCGTCAGCGACGGGATCGCCGACTTGATTACAGGCGATGGCGGCAAGTTCCTCAACGCGATTGCCCTGCGGGTTGCACCGCCGCGATCTTCCAAATCAGCGCCAAAACCCAAAGCACCGCCGCCCGCGCCAGAGCCACAGGTAGACACACGCTCTGCGATGCAAAAACTTGTCGATAAATTCCGATGACGCCCGCGGCAATCCAAGAGGCTTTCTCTCACCAATCCAAAGCCTGCGCCGGCCTTGGCTCACCCTTCATGGGGCGACTAATGGCGCTCTGCGGCACGCAGGAATGGCCCGCCGGGCCGGTCACAGACCGCATTTTTGCGTGGCAAGGTGATATTACCCCAGCGGGGCAATCCGTCCCATTGCGGCTTGCGGGCGCACTACATGCGCTGCACTTAAAAGGGCATGTGGGGCTTGGGCCCGTTTACCCACCAAACGATGTCGATGATCAAACGCTCTGGGGCGCTATCTGTGCATGTCTTGTATCGGACGCCGATCACATCAATACGTGGCTTGATAGTGCACCCCAGACAAACGAAGTGCGCCGCTCAGTCACACTGATCCCGGTGGGGCATCTCTTGGCGCAGCGCTTTGGTTTGCCGCTTCGGACGTCGGAACTCGGTGCCAGCGGCGGGCTGAACCTGCATTGGGATGGATATGGTTTGCAGCTGGAAAAGGTTGCATTGGGGGCGGCAAACCCAGTGCTGACGCTGAAGCCAGAATGGACCGGACCTTATCCGCCACAAACACCGGTGACAATTGCGTCGCGCGGTGGGGTCGATCTGAACCCGTTGAGCCCAACAAACCCGGATGATGCCTTACGTTTGCAAGCCTATCTTTGGCCGGATCAACCTGAACGTATGGCGCTGACGCGGGCCGCGATCGCAGCAGCGCGAACGCCCGTCGATCAAGGCGATGCGATTGATTGGCTCAAACCACGGCTGGCCCATGTGACCGGGCAGACGCATCTGATCTACAGCACCGTAGCCTGGCAATACTTTCCTGATGACAAGAAGGCCGAAGGAACCGCCCTGATTGAAGCAGCCGGACGTGCCGCCAGCGCAGAGGCGCCGCTGGCATGGTTTGGCATGGAAAACGATGGCAGCGGGCACGGAGCGGCACTGACACTGCGGGTATGGCCCGGTGACCTGACGCTGCACCTTGGGCGGGCCGATTTTCACGGCCGCTGGGTAAAATGGAACGATAACGGTCTGACCTAATGTCAGGCCCCATTCATGGCATTTCCACAAGATGCAACTACATTGTCCTTAAGGTAGTGAAAGGCAGGACGGCGATGGAAAAAGACCCCTCTTTTAATGTGCTGGGCAGCGCGTTAGCGACCTGTTCTACTGCCCCCATGACCGGGTTTTTCCGCAACGGGGCCTGCGACACCTGTGCCGCCGACCAAGGCAGCCACACCGTTTGCGCAGTGATGACCGACGAATTCCTGGCTTTTTCCAAATACGTCGGCAATGACCTAAGCACACCACGGCCCGAATTCGGCTTTCCCGGATTGAAGGCAGGCGACGGTTGGTGCCTTTGCGCCAGCCGTTTCCTGCAAGCGCATGAAGAAGGCTGCGCCCCACAGGTCAACTTGCACGCAACCCATGTGCGTGCCTTGGAAATCGTATCAATCGATATTCTGCGGGGCTATGCCGCCGACACATCAGCCAGTTAGGTCATGTCAAAGCCAAGATGCTTGGCCACGGTGAAGATATCCTTGTCACCACGCCCACACATATTCATCACCAGCAGGTGATCCTTTGGCAGGTCCGACGCGATCTTCATCACATGAGCCAAAGCATGCGAAGGTTCCAACGCGGGGATAATCCCTTCTTGTGCGCAGCATAGTTGGAAAGCCTCCAACGCTTCGACATCTGTGATTGATACATATTGCGCGCGACCAATGTCATGCAGCCACGCATGTTCCGGCCCGATACCGGGGTAATCCAGACCAGCTGAAATACTAAAGCCCTCAAGAATTTGACCCACATCATCCTGCAACAGATAGGTGCGGTTACCATGCAACACGCCGGGACGCCCGCCAGTGAGCGACGCGCAATGCTCCATCTTCGCGTTCACGCCCTTACCGCCGGCCTCGACCCCGATGATATTGACCTCTTTGTCGTCCAGAAACGGGTAAAACAGGCCCATCGCGTTTGAGCCGCCGCCAATGGCGGCAATCAATGTATCCGGCAAACGCCCTTCGGCGGCGTGCATCTGCTCTTTGGTTTCCTTGCCGATGATGGCCTGAAAATCCCTGACCATCGCGGGGTATGGATGCGGGCCTGCAACAGTACCGATGCAATAAAATGTGTCGCGCACATTTGTGACCCAGTCGCGCAGCGCATCATTCATCGCGTCTTTCAACGTACCACGGCCCGACGTTACCGCCACAACCTCAGCGCCCAACAGACGCATGCGGAAGACGTTGGGGGCCTGCCGCTCGACATCATGTGCGCCCATGTAGACCACGCATTTGAGACCAAATTTCGCACAGACCGTCGCAGTTGCAACACCGTGCTGGCCTGCACCGGTTTCCGCGATAATGCGGGTCTTGCCCATGCGGCGGGCCAGAATGATCTGGCCCAACACATTGTTGATCTTATGCGCACCGGTATGGTTTAGCTCATCGCGCTTCAGGTAAATCTTGGCACCGCCCAGATGTTCCGTCAGGCGTTCGGCATGATAAAGCGGGCTGGGTCGGCCAACATAATGGGTCCACAGATCATGCATTTCAGCCCAGAAAGTCTCATCCGTCTTGGCGTGTTCATATTGCGCTTCCAACTCAAGGATCAGCGGCATCAATGTCTCAGAGACAAAACGCCCGCCAAAGTCACCAAATCGGCCCTTTTCATCGGGACCGGTCATGAAGCTGTTAAAAAGATCGTTGGCCATGAGACACCTGCTATTTACGCACCGGCCAGACCTAGCCAATCCTATCAGATTGGTAAAGCCGCCATCCGGTCGCAGACTTTCAATGAAAGTCTGAAAACAAATCCTCATCGAGGATTTGGCACAATTCCTAAAATAGGAATTGATTACCCAACGACCACCCGCACAGGTTCTGCATTGCAAAACACGATAACCTGACCCGCATTCTCAACCGCAGAGTATCCGCGCCGTCTGATTTCAGCGGTAAACACATCACGGCCAACCATCCGCTCCATATCGCGCACCTTACGGCGTACAACACCGCCATCGCGCGCCGATTGAGCCGAGAACAAATGCCGAAACCAAGTTTCGGGTGACATTGGAAGAGTTGCGTGCTGCATAGGCATAACATCCACACGCAAGGTAAATGACGCGTTAATCCGCCCGCGCTGCTGCGCAAAATGCCGCAATGCGCGCCGCATCTTTGACACCAGGTGCAGACTCAACCCCGGACGACACATCAACCTGCTTGGCCCCCGTCAGCGCAATCGCCTCACTCACAGTTTCAGGGGTCAGCCCACCGGCCAGCATCCATGGCACCGGCCAGCGACGCCCGGCAATCAAACGCCAGTCAAACGACAAGCCATTGCCACCTGGAAGGTCTGCATCCTTGGGCGGTTTGGCATCCACAAGAATTTGGTCCGCTATCTGTACATAGGTATCAAGTGCCGCCAGATCACCTTTATCAGCGATACCGACCGCCTTCATCACAGGCAAACCATAACGCGCCCTGACCTCTGCCACGCGCGCGGGCGTTTCAGCCCCATGCAGTTGCAAAATATCAAGCGGCACATTCGCTGTGATCTGATCTAGCAAGGCGTTATCCGCATCAACGACCAAAGCGACCTTGGCCATACCGAGCGGCGCGGTCTGCGCCAGTGCTGCGGCCCGTGCCAGGCTGACGTGACGTGGGGATTTCGGGAAGAACACCAACCCAACATAGTTGGCACCGGCATCAACGGCCGCCTCTAGCGCTGATGCATCACGCAACCCGCAGATCTTCACCCGTGTGTTGGTTGGCATCAGCCTGTCTTTTCAAGAAGCGCCAGAACGTCATCATCGCTTTTGGCGCCGGCCGCCGCTCCGCGCAGTTGATCTACCTCGCGGCGCAGGCTTTCAACTTCGCGGGCCTTGCCCCGTGCATCAGCCCGGATGCGATGTTCGCGAACCCATTCCCACAAGAATCCGATCATCAAGCCAGCGCCGACACCAATAAAGATCACCACAAAAAGCGGCAGCTGAATATCAGGCGAAATCCCCAGCAAGTCACCCATCGCCTGCGGCATGGCACGCACTGTAACAATATCACGATTGGCGAGACCAATCAGGATCAGACAAAGGCCAATAATGGCCCAAAATACATAGCGAATTGTTTTCATGATCTTAGCCTAACGCAGATGAAGGCGACGGTGAACTGCTTTTCATTGCAAAACCAAGCAAAGCGATCGGTCCTAGTTACCGTTCAACCGGTCACGCAGCAGCTTGCCTGTCTTGAAGAACGGGACGTGCTTTTCATCAACTTCAACGGCCTCACCGGTGCGGGGGTTCCGCCCAATCCGCTGATCGCGTTTCTTGACCGAAAACGCGCCAAATCCGCGCAATTCGACCCGGTCACCACGCGCCATCGCCTCTATAATCTCTTCAAATATGGTGTTTACGATCTTTTCAACATCTCGTTGATAAAGATGCGGGTTCTCGTCGGCAAGTTTCTGGATCAGTTCGGAACGGATCATAATTTGGCCTCCCAACCAGTCAGCGCGCACACGGCTTCAGGTTTGTGCCCGCTTTTCAAAAGACTATAGGCATTTTGAGGCGGCGACGAAATAGCCCGATACGCTAGTTTTTTACCTAAAAGTGTCGTCAGCGGGCACTAATTGAGCGGATCAGCAAGCATTGACCACAAACCAACCGTTAAGCGGCAAAAATGCGTCGTCATCGCACCGTGCCGATTCGCCGCATCTGGTGGGCTGCGAAACCGGCACAAATCATGGTCCAGAACAGAAGTGCTGAGGGATCGCATACCATCCCACAAAAAACCCCGCCGCAGTCACCTGCAGCGGGGCCTATTCTTCATAATGTCAGGTTTGACTTATTCGTCACCCTTCAAAGCCGCACCAAGGATATCACCCAAGGAGGCGCCGGAATCGCTTGAGCCATACTGCTCAACCGCTTCCTTCTCTTCTGCGATCTCGCGCGCTTTGATCGACAGACCCAGCTTGCGTGTTTTGCTGTCGATGTTTGTGACGCGCACGTCAACCTTGTCGCCAACGCCGAAACGCTCTGGACGCTGCTCGGCACGGTCGCGGGACAGATCGGAGCGACGGATGAAGGATTTTGCGCCTTCATAGTCAACTTCAATGCCGCCGTCTTCGATCTTGGTCACTTCAACAGTGATGACCGAACCGCGTTTCACGCCGCCAACGGCCTCTGCAAACGGATCACCGTCAAGCGCTTTGATGGAAAGCGAAATACGCTCTTTCTCAACGTCAACTTCGGCAACCTTGGCCTGTACCACGTCACCCTTGCGGAAATCGCCAATGACGTCTTCGCCGCGGCCTTCCCATGTCAGGTCAGACAGGTGCACCATGCCGTCGATGTCGCCTTCGAGGCCAACGAACAGACCGAATTCGGTGATGTTCTTAACCTCGCCTTCAACCTCAGTGCCCTCTGGGAACTGCTCTGCAAAGACTTCCCATGGGTTACGCTGTGTCTGCTTGAGACCAAGGGAAACACGACGCTTGGCACTATCGATTTCCAGAACCATGACTTCGACTTCCTGCGAAGTAGAGACGATCTTGCCGGGGTGTACGTTCTTCTTTGTCCAGGACATCTCGGACACGTGCACCAGACCTTCAACGCCAGCTTCCAGCTCAACAAACGCACCGTAGTCGGTGATGTTTGTCACGCGGCCCTGATGTACGGAACCGAGGCTGAATTTGGCTTCAACAGCATCCCATGGATCTTCCTGCAGCTGCTTCATGCCCAGGCTGATACGGTGGGTTTCTTTGTTGATCTTGATGACCTGCACCTTGATCGTCTCACCAATCGTGAGGATCTCGGATGGGTGGTTCACACGGCGCCATGCCATGTCTGTGACGTGCAACAGACCGTCTACACCGCCCAGGTCAACGAACGCACCGTATTCGGTGATGTTCTTGACGACGCCGTCAACTTCCTGACCTTCGGTCAGGTTACCGATGACTTCAGCACGCTGTTCGGCGCGTGACTCTTCAAGGATCGCACGACGCGATACAACGATGTTGCCACGACGACGGTCCATTTTCAGGATCTGGAACGGCTGCTTCAGACCCATCAATGGGCCCGCGTCACGCACAGGGCGGACATCAACCTGAGAGCCGGGCAGGAAGGCAACTGCGCCGCCAAGGTCCACGGTGAAACCACCTTTGACGCGGCCAAAGATTGCGCCATCGACGCGCTCTTCGTCAGCATATGCTTTTTCCAGACGATCCCATGCTTCTTCACGGCGCGCCATCTCGCGAGAGATAACAGCTTCACCGCGGGCGTTTTCAACTTGGCGCAGAAACACTTCAACAGTGTCACCAACAGCCAGTTCAGCCTCTTCACCGGGATTTGCGAATTCTTTGATATCTACGCGGCCTTCCATCTTGTAGCCCACGTCGATGATGGCTTGGCCCGCTTCGATTGCGATAACCTTGCCTTTGACAACTGACCCTTCAGCGGGTGTGTCCATTTCGAAGCTTTCGTTCAGGAGTGCTTCAAACTCTTCCATTGTGTTAGCCATGTGGCGTCGTTTTCCTAACGTTTGGTTTTATACGGGCCGCGCGGTTGTCTCCGCCGGTCTTTGGGGTTGCGATTGGACGAATGCGCCAATGCGGGAATAAAACAACAGGGCCGGTTATTCACCGACCCCGCTCAAGTCTCACGCCCGCGCCTGTCTCGACACTTCGACAGCCGCGCGTATAGGCCGGTTCTATCATATTTGCAAGGGGATCGTTGCACAAAGCATCAACCACTCATGCAGGTGTCAGCACCAGCATCAGATAGGTATTATTCGCCGAGAAATGCGCTGCATTGCGCGTTTTGTGGTTCAGCCGTTGATCAAGACGTGCCCGCTTGCGTTGGCTCATCAAGCGGCGCCAGACCCAATGCAACACACTGCGCACCCGCGGCCGGTGGGCCGCCATTTCCGCATCAACGCGCTGGCCCGCGTAGCCCACAACATTGAACAACCCCTGTTCGAGGTCAATCGAAGGGGCGACCTGTGCTGTGATGTCAATCTCCTGACTGACTTGCAGTTTCAATGACTTAACAAGATCACGAAACGCCAAGATCGGATGCCCGCCGCCAACCGTTGCCTGTACCGTATCGGATTTGAATCCCTCACTGCGAAAACAATCAGCGATCACGATGCGCCCGCCAGGGGCCAAAAGCGAAAGACATTTCGCGATGCCCTGGTCCAGCGGGATATATTGAAAGCTTTCCGAAAACAGGCAGACATCGAAGGGGCCTTCCGGCTGCGCGTCTTGAAACGTGGCCTCATGCACCACAGCTTCGGGCGCGTTCTCGCGACAGCGGCTGGCCAGAAACGCGCTTGGTATCACTATCTCAACCTGATGTCCCATGGCGATCAGCTTGCGCGCCGTCTCGCCTGCGCCACCGCCGATATCAAGGATCCGGCATGGGGCCTTGGGCAGGCGTTCAAACACAAGGTCAGTATAGGCCACCTGTGCAACACCAAAATTCGCAGCACAAACCTCTAACCCGTCCCAATAGCCATAATGCAGGTTCTCGGCACCGGTGAGCCATTTTGAAAAAGTAAGGCCGATATCCAGACCCAAACCGCGCGTATCTATCTTTTTGCGTGCCATCACAATTGCGTAGTGGAAAGGGCCACGCGACGAAAGAGGAAATATCACGAGCCGCGCTAAACCTGTGCCAAAGCGCCCTGCACGGCCGCAAAATAGGCCCCCACCTGCGCGCCATCAACCAATGCGTGATGCACCTCCAGCGTCATCGCCATGTCCCAAACCCCATCACGTTCGACAAATTTGCCCCATGTGACGCGGGGGATGCAATCATCTGGCCCCGGCAACGCATTGTTGATGGCAGTGTAATCCAGCCATGGCATACAAGACAGATAGGCCAGATCATCGCGTTCACCGCTATTGGCCTGCAACACGCCCCCCTTTGCCACCGCATCAATCAAGGTTTTGGCTTTGATATCAAAACGGTCAAAATCGGGGACGAACGGAACGTAAGCATACCCAAAGGTTCCCGCCTCAGTTGGCACTGTCATCGATAGTGTGACCATATCATGGGCCACCACAACATCACCGCGAAACCGCATACAAAGTTCAGGCACGGCATGCAGCCCAGCACCAATCGCATAAAGACAAGCCCGATAGGGCGATAGACCATCCGCCTTGCGCCCCATCAGATGCGTCACATCCAACCGGCTCGTCGTCGCATAGTGCGGTTGCTGATAAGTTCGAAAGAAACGAAACTGCGCAGCGCGCGGCCAGGTTTCCAAATCAACGATTCTGTGGGTCATACCACCAGTGGTGTCAGATTTCTTCGCCCTGCTCCAGAAGTCTTTCGATCAATTCGCGTTGCAGATCACCACTGTCGCCCGTACCAAACTGCCCTGCCCCACTGCTGTAAAGCGAGCCATAGGTCTTGGCCACATTCACCGTCTGGGCGACGCCAGAAATAAACTGATTACGTTCCAACTCCTTGAACGGATGCAGGAAGACGCCCCATAACTGGCCCCGCGCCACAGCGTAGCGGGCATCCAACGCGCTGTCGAAATTGGCCTGCATCACGCGGCGCATTTCATCTGCGGTCATCGTCTCGGCCGACCGGATCGGGACCATGGCACGCATGCGATTGGCGCGCACATCCGTTACAATTAATACTGGGATGTCATCAATCGTCAGCGAAAACCCGGCACCCGAAAGCTGGGCTTCTGGATCAAGTGCCAGCACAATTTCGGCCATACGCGGCAGAGTCATATGAGGTTCGGTCTCTTGCGCATGTGCATAGGCAGGCAGCAAAAATGCGACAATGGCGAGGATACGGATCATGAGGCAACTCCTTGTTGCGCCATCCTAAGCTGGCTTTTCACATGCCATCAACGCAAGCTTTGGTGAAGGATTGCAACATGACCTGTTTATGCGCGAGCAGCCTCTACAATCTTGATCGCCGCAGTAATGGCCTGTGCCGCAGACAAATCCGAGGTATCCAAGAGCGTCGCATCATCAGCAGGCACCAAAGGGGCGGCGTCGCGGTTGCGATCCCGCGCATCACGTTCTTTGACATCCGCCAGAACAGTTTCAAGGCTTACGTCCATACCCTTGCCCGCCAGTTCCTGAAACCGGCGCTTCGCCCGGCATTCTGCACTGGCCGTCACGAAGAGTTTCACATGGGCATCGGGGCAAATCACTGTCCCGATATCGCGGCCATCCAAAACGGCGCCAGCATCACGCGCCGCAAACCCCCGCTGAAAAGCGACCAAGGCTGCACGCACCTCGGCAATCACTGCAACCTCACTGGCAGCCTGCGCCACCTGTGGCGTGCGCAAACTGTCATCTTCCAGATCAACCGGATCAAGCGACTGCGCCGCCGCAATCGGATCAGCCCCCGCAATCACCTTTGCGCCCACTGCCCGGTAAAGCAGCCCCGTATCCAGATGCGCAAAGCCAAAATGGGCCGCTACTGCCTTGGAAATTGTCCCCTTGCCTGCAGCGGCAGGGCCATCAATGGCGACGATAAAGCTCATCTATTGGTCCGCATGATTTGGGCACCCAAACCACCCATCAAATCCTCAAAGATCGGAAAAGACGTAGCAATTGGGCTGCCATCATCCACGCTCATCGGCCTTTGGGTGGCCATGCCCATCACCATGAACGCCATGGCAATACGGTGATCCAACTGACTGGCCACAGTAACACCACCGGGCACATTGCCATGGCCCAACCCGGTGACCTTCCACCAATCGGGGCCTTCATCAACTGTCACACCCGCGGCGCGCAAGCCCTTGGCCATCGCATCAATGCGGTCACTTTCCTTGACGCGCAGTTCCTTGACGCCCTGCATATCGGTGACACCTTGCGCAAACGACGCCACAACCGACAGCACAGGATATTCGTCAATCATGCTGGCTGCCCGCGCTGGCGGGACGGCAATGCCCTTCAGATCAGGTGAAAACCTGGCGCGCAGATCCGCAACAGGCTCGCCACCTTCTTCGCGCATATTTTCATAGACCAGATCTGCACCCATCTCTTGCAGCGTGGTAAAGAGACCAGCGCGCGTGGGGTTCAGCCCGATATTCGGCACCAACACATCAGAACCAGGTGTGATAATGGCAGCACAGACCGGAAAGGCCGCAGAGGAAGGATCACGCGGAACAACAATGGTTTGCGGGGTCAGCTCTGGCTGGCCATCCAACGTGATGACACGGCCCTCATCCGTTTCCTCAACAGTCAGACAGGCGCCAAAGCCCTGTAACATGCGCTCGGTATGATCGCGGGTTGCCTCCTTCTCGATCACGACAGTCTGGCCTGGGGCATTCAAGCCCGCCAGCAACACAGCAGACTTCACCTGCGCCGATGGCACCGGAACAACATAGCGTACCGGCACCGGATCAGCGGCACCTATCAAAGTCATAGGCAAACGCCCACCCGCACGGCCAACGGCCTGCGTACCAAACAAGGCAAGCGGATCAGTCACCCGACCCATCGGACGGCCATTAAGCGACGCATCGCCGGTAAAGGTCACTGAAATGGGTGCGGTCGCTACCGCCCCCATAATCAAACGCACACCAGTGCCAGAGTTGCCGCAATCAATCACCTGATCAGGCTCTGCAAAGCCGCCAACGCCGACGCCCTTCACACTCCATGCACCATCACCATGGTTGATGACGGTCGCGCCAAGCGCCTCCATCGCACGGCCCGTGTCCAATACATCTTCCCCCTCCAAAAGGCCGGTGATATGTGTCTCACCCACACACATGGCGCCGAGGATCAAGGACCGGTGGGAAATGGACTTGTCACCTGGTACATGGGCGGCACCGGTCAGCGGGCCACATGGGCGCGATGTCATGGGGATGGGTGTGCCGTGACCGGACATAGGACATTCCTTCTCAATTCAGACGGTTGATAGACCAGCACCAAGGCAGGGTCCATCGCTCAGCCCTTCATCTTGGTCAAAAAACTCCCCCCGGAGGGTCCCGCACTCACATCCGGCAGAAGGTCAGATAATGGGGCGTGCGGCCTTCACGCAGGGCCTTTTGCTCATAACGGGTGGACACCCAATCGTCCCAAGGGGTGCGCCAATCGTCAGGACCCTCGGCCAGCCAATCAAACCCATGTGCAGGCACCTGTTCCAACGTCTGGCGGACATAGTCCTTGATGTCCGTGGCGACCCGCAACTCGGCCCCCGGTTTCATCACACGATGTAGCGGCGCCAAATGCTCCGGCGTTACAAAGCGGCGGCGATGATGGCGCTTCTTGGGCCAGGGATCAGGGTAATTGAGAAAGACCTTAGAAATTGTTGCATCAGGCAAAACATCGAACAAATCGCGGACGTCGCCGGGGTGCACGCGCAGGTTATCAACATCCGCCTTGCGGATCTTCCCCAAAAGCATGGCCACGCCGTTGATGAAAGGCTCGCACCCGATAAGGCCAACATCGCGATAAGTCTCGGCCATATGGATCAGATGCTCGCCACCGCCAAAGCCTATCTCAAGCCATATTTCCCGCGCCCCAAAGGCACCCGTCAAATCAAGCGGCACGCGTTCAGGGTTCTCCTCCCAACTGATCCGGCCTGGCGACAAAGGGGCAAGGTCATTTTCAAGATAGTCGTGCTGGGATGCACGGATCGTCTTGCCTTTGAAGCGGCCGTAGAAATTGCGCCACGGCGCGCCGGAAGGATGGTTGGTCTTGCTCATGGGCGCGGCCTTAACAAGTGCAACGGAACTACGCAATCAGGTGGGTGGGTCAAGACCCACCTTACATGTTACAACGCAACAGCGCGGAAACGTAAGGTGGATCTTGATCCACCCCACGCGTCAGACAGCGCGCTTCAGCGCATCAACCAGATCAGTCCGCTCCCAGCTGAACCCGCCATCGGCATCAGGCGCACGGCCAAAGTGCCCATAAGCCGCTGTGCGTTCATAGATCGGCTTGTTCAGACCCAGATGCTCGCGAATACCGCGCGGCGTCAAATCCATCACATCCGCAATCGCACGCTCGATCGCCGCTGGTTCAACCTCGCCCGAGCCATGCGTATCCGCATAAATCGACAACGGCTTGGCCACACCAATCGCATAGCTCAGCTGGATCGTGCAGCGGTCCGCCATCCCGGCAGCCACGACATTCTTGGCCAGATAGCGCGATACATAAGCGGCAGAACGGTCCACCTTGGTCGGATCCTTACCCGAAAAGGCACCGCCCCCATGCGGGGCAGCACCGCCATAGGTATCTACGATAATCTTGCGGCCTGTCAGCCCCGCATCCCCATCCGGGCCGCCAATCACGAAAATGCCGGTGGGGTTCACCCACCATTCGGTCTGCGGCGTGATCAGGCCTTCAGGCAAGACCTCGCGAATGTAAGGTTCGACAATAGCGCGAATATCCGCGCTGGTCTGGCTCTCGTCACGGTGCTGGGTCGACAGCACGATGGATGTCACTTCAACCGGTTTGCCATTCTCATAGCGCAGTGAAACCTGGCTCTTGGCATCCGGGCGCAGGGTCGGCTCTTCCCCGGATTTGCGTACCTCTGCAAGGCGGCGCAGAATAGCATGAGCGTATTGAATTGGCGCCGGCATCAACTCTTTGGTTTCGGTCGTGGCATAGCCAAACATGATGCCCTGATCACCGGCACCCTCGTCCTTATCGGCAGCCGCATCGACGCCTTGGGCGATATGAGCAGACTGCTCATGCAGAAGGTTGGTGATCTCACAGGTCGCGTGATGAAATTTGTCCTGCTCGTACCCGATATCCTTGATGCAGGACCGCGCAATATCTTCAATCCGGCCCATGTAGTCTTTCAGTTTGGACTGATCAGACAGACCCACTTCGCCACCAATCACCACCCGGTTCGTTGTGGCAAAGGTCTCGCAAGCGACACGCGCTTCGGGTTCCTCGGTCAACAAAGCATCAAGAATCGAATCCGAAATACGGTCACAGACCTTATCAGGGTGACCCTCGGACACAGATTCCGAGGTGAAAATATAGTTATTACGCGCCATGGGGATGTGCTCCATTATAATTCCCTGCCACGTCAGGAAGCCGTTGTGACAGAATTGCGGACCCGCATAGGGTGTGGCCATGCGAAGGTCAATCGCTATCGCGTTTCCCATTGAAATAAGCCACAAAGGTTAACGAAAGTAGCAACACAATGATCGGCATATCGCCCCAAAGACTATAGGTTGTGGCTGGCGACACAGGCGGCAACGCCGCATCAACAGCGCCATCCACACCCAAAGGCAGTGAGGCCGTGATCCGCCCCCGCGCATCAATCATCGCGCTGATCCCGGTGTTGGCCACACGCACCATTGGCAGGCCTTGCTCAATCGCACGCAATCTGGCTTGGGCCAGATGCTGATGCGGCCCGGCGGCCTGTCCGAACCACGCGTCATTCGTGATCAGCAGCAGCAAGCGCGGACGGGTATCTCCATAGGCAATCTCTTCTGCAAAAATGCCCTCGTAACAAATCAACGGGACAGCCGGGCCAACCCCCGGTATCTGCACCGGTCCTGGCGTAGTCCCCGGTGTAAATCCGGTTCCAAGGTTTCGCGCAAGGCCGCTGGCCCCTATCTGGCCCAACAACCGCGCACCGGGGATGTATTCCCCAAAAGGCACCAGATGGCGCTTATCATAAAGGCTTTGCACTTGCCCGCCCGGCCCCATGACAACAAGGCTGTTATAGGCCCTCGCTTGCGCATCACGGCGCTGAATACCAAAGACCAAAGGGGTGCCGCGGGCGGCATCCGACAGTAGCGTCAAATCGTCTTCGATGTGGTTCAGCAGATAGGCGATGGATGTCTCAGGCCAGACGATCAAATCAGGGACATCACCCGCGCCACTGCGTTGCAAAAGCCGGTTGAGAAATATGTCGGAATAGGCCGGGTCCCATTTTTGATGCTGCGGCGCATTGGGCTGAACCAGTCGGACCACAGGCAGGTCATCCGTCGGCTGGGGGACCGTACCGGGACGCATCACAAAGGAAAGTGCGACAACCAAGCCAAGCGTGACCAGCCCAAGGATGCGCTCCGCACGGGCAAGCCCAGCGACGGCCAGACCACAGATCACCGTCAAAAGTGTCAGCAAGTGGGGACCGCCAAATGCAGCCACCTGCGCAAGCCCGGTTGTCACCCAAACATGACCAAGCAAGGCCCAGGGAAAGCCTGTCAGGATTAGCGACCGCAGGACTTCTGCCCCGACCAACAACAGCCCAAGCACACCAATACGGCCCGGCGACAGGCGTGACGCCAGCCATGCCGCCAATGCCCAGAACAGCGCCCCACCCGCCCCCATCAACACCAAGGCGAAAGGGGCCATCCAGCCATGGCGCGCGATATCGACCAGAAAAGGTTCAACGATCCAGCGCAGGCTGAAAGCGAAATACCCAAAGCCGAACGCCCAGACATGCAAGACCGCCTGCCGCCCTGTCAGACTGCTGGGGTAGATGACAAAAAGCGCGCCCAGCGCCAGCACCGTCGCGGGCCACAGATCAAACGGGGCCTGCCCCAGCCCAGCCGCCGCACCCAACAGCGCAAGCAAAATCACCCGCACCCATACTGTACAGGCCGCAAACTGCGCCAACCTGTCAGCCATTGCGCGCCGCAGCCAAGCGCACGCGCAAGCGCTTTACACGGCGAGGATCAGCATCGACGACCTCAAATTCGGGCCCATCGGGGTGCACAATCAGTTCGCCACGCACGGGTAAATGGCCAGCCAGCATCGTGACAAGACCACCCAGCGTGTCGATTTCCTCTTCGTCCACCTCTTTGGGGTCCGTTAGGGTCATCCCGATCTCGGCCTCGAAATCATGCAAATCGGTGCGGGCTTGCGCCAGATAGCAGCCCGGTTTTTCCATGACCCAGCTTTTGGCCTCTTCAATGTCATGTTCGTCTTCAATCTCGCCCACGACCTGTTCGATGACATCTTCAATGGTGACCAACCCATCAGTGCCGCCATATTCATCAATCACGAGTGCCATGTGAATACGCTCTGCCTGCATCTTTTGCAGCAACACACCAAGAGGCATGGAGGGGGGGACATAGATCAAAGGGCGCACCATGGCGCGCAGGTCCATGGACGGGCTTTTGCCGTTAAACCCATGACGCAGCGCAAAATCCTTGAGGTTGGCAATACCAATCGGCGTATCCAGCGTACCATCATAGACAGGCAAGCGGGTCAGGCCACTGTCGCGAAAAACTTCAACCAACTCATCTTTGGTAATGGTGACAGGAACCGCCACGATATCGGGTTTGGGAACGGACACATCCTCAACCCGCATCCGGCGTAGATTAAGCATGCCCAGAACAGATCCCGCAGGTTTGATCGTGGGATCGGGCGCATCGTCATGCACCAAAGGTTCATCCGGTGGGCGGAATGCGCTGCGGAGGCGGGTCAAGAGCCCCGGTGAAGTCATCGTTTGATCCGACTGCGCGCTTTGCGCAGCGCTAGACGGTACGTCGCCAGTGTCGCCCATTTTGTCCTTACCTATGTGGGCCCAACGGCCCCGTTAAACCCTATATGGGTCAGGAATACCCAATTTGCCAAGTATCTCTGTCTCCAACCCCTCCATCAGGGTGGCGTCACGGTCACGTTCATGATCGAACCCAAGCAGATGAAGCGTGCCATGTACCAGCAGATGAAGCGTGTGATCACGCATCGGTCTGCCTGCTTCATCCGCCTCGCGTTTGCAGGTCTCATACGCGATAGCGATGTCACCAAGTTCCTGATCTGGTCCAACATTAGGCGGCAAAGGCATCTCACCATCGGCCACGGCGGCGCGTTCATCCGACGGCCAACTCAGCACATTGGTAGGCTGGGGTTTACCTCGGAAACCCTCGTTCAAAACGGCAATGCGGGCGTCATTGCAGGCAAGGAGGCTAATCTCAAAGACCGATGGTTCAATTCCCAATCGTTCCAACACAGCATCACTTGCAAGAACAGCCAAGGCGTCAATATCGCCCCAGCGTTTCTCTTCAACAATGCAGTCCACGGTCACTTGGGGTCGTCCGCCTCATAGGCTTCGATGATGGCTGCAACTAGGGGGTGGCGCACCACATCTTTGGAGGTGAAGTAGTTAAAGCTGATCTTGTCGATGCTTTTCAGCAAACGCTCCGCATCCCACAGACCCGAATTCACACCGCGCGGCAGATCGATCTGCGTGCGGTCACCCGTAATCACCATACGGCTGCCTTCACCCAAGCGGGTCAGGAACATCTTCATCTGCATTGTTGTCGCGTTCTGCGCCTCATCCAGCACGACAAACGCGTTGGACAGGGTGCGGCCACGCATAAAGGCCAAAGGCGCAATCTCTATCACCTTTTCCTCGATCATCTTGGCCGATTGCTTGCCCGGCAGGAAATCATTCAGTGCATCATAAAGCGGCTGCATGTAAGGATCGACCTTGTCCTTCATATCGCCGGGCAGATAGCCCAGCTTCTCGCCCGCCTCGACCGCCGGACGGGACAGGATGATCTTGTCCACATGACCGCTGATCAGCATATTCACGCCCACAGCGACGGCGAGATAGGTCTTACCCGTACCGGCAGGACCTATGCCAAAAGCCAGCTCATTGGCGAATAGCGATTTGACATAGGCCTTCTGCGCATCGGTGCGCGGCTCGATCAGCTTCTTGCGGGTCTTGATTTCGACCCGCTCCGTCTCACCCTTGAACAGCTCGATCTGGTCGCCATCGCGGGCAGGATCGAACATCGGCTCGGCACCCATACGCAATTCGCGGTCCAGATCACCGGGCTCCAGCGCACGCCCAGCCTCTAGACGGCTATAAAGCGCCTGCAACACCTGGGTCGCCTCGTGGCGTGCCTCGTCTTCGCCAATGACAGCCAATTGGTTGCCACGGCGCAAAATTTGTACGCCCAATCTGTCTTCGATGGTGGTCAGGTTGCGGTCATATTCACCGCAAAGGTCGATCAGCAAAAAGTTGTCCGGGAATTCCAACAGGGATTCAGTTGCAGCTTCAGCGGGTGGGGTCAGGGCACCAGTGGCCAATCAGCTCTCCTTTTCATCTATATATAGCTATCGTGGCAACTCTGACCGCAAGGCGCAAGGTGTGAGAGGCAATTGTCACCGGTTTGACGCAGAATTCTTTTGAAAGTGCTTACAGAGGCGTCAGGTAAGGTGGATCATGATCCACCTTACAGCAATTCACCCTTCAGCGAATTCGGGCTGTCTTGCACCACTTTCACCCGTCGCACCTGCCCGATGATATCTGCTGGCGCGTCCGCATAAACCGCATGCAGATACTCGGACTTACCAATCACCTGCCCCGGCTCCCGCCCTGCCTTTTCAAACAGAACTTTCACCTCGCGACCGACCATGGATGCTTGCGTCGCCTGTTGCTGCTCACGCAAAAGTGCCTGCAGGCGCTGTAGCCGCTCATTCATCACATCTTCGGGCAATTGCGGCTTCTCTGCCGCAGGGGTGCCGGGACGGGTGGAATACTTGAATGAATAAGCCTGCCCATAGTGCACATCGCGGACCAACTGCATGGTATCCTCAAAATCCTGATCAGTTTCGCCCGGAAAGCCCACGATAAAGTCACCCGACAACAGCAAATCCGGGCGCGCTGCGCGAATACGTTCAATCAGGCGGAGATAGCTTTCGCCCGTGTGCTTGCGGTTCATCGCCTTGAGAATACGGTCCGATCCAGACTGAACCGGCAAGTGCAGGTAAGGCATTAGCTTGTCACAGGTGCCATGCGCGTCAATCAAGGCATCATCCATGTCGTTCGGGTGCGAGGTCGTGAAGCGAATACGCTCCAACCCATCCACCTTATCCAAAGCCCAGATCAGCCCAGCCAGACCACCATCATGCCCGTGATAGGCATTTACGTTCTGCCCCAACAGCGTGATTTCCTTCACACCGCTTTCGACCAACTCTTGCGCTTCACGAATGATCCGGTCCGCGGAGCGTGATACTTCGGCGCCACGCGTGTAAGGGACAACGCAGAAAGCGCAAAACTTGTCGCAGCCTTCCTGCACCGTCAGAAATGCCGTCGGCCCCCGCTTGGCCTTGGCCCGCGTTTTCAGCGTATCGAACTTATCGTCATCCGGGAAATCAGTGTCTAGCGCTTTGGCCCCGGTCTGGATCGCATCATCCATCGCAGGCAAGCGGTGATAGCTTTGGGGACCAACGACCAAATCGACCATCGGCTGGCGCTTGATGATCTCTTCACCCTCAGCCTGCGCCACACAACCTGCCACACCGATCTTCAAATCAGGGTTGGCGGCCTTCAGCGCCTTGAAGCGGCCCAACTCCGAATAAACCTTCTCTGCCGCTTTTTCACGAATGTGGCAGGTGTTCAGCAGAATCATATCCGCATCATCCGGCGTCTGCGTCTCGACATAGCCCTTCCCGCCGAGCGCCTCTGCCATGCGTTCGCTGTCATAGACATTCATCTGACAGCCATAGGTCTTAATATAAAGCTTTTTTGGCGCGGACATCGGACAGGCTCATGTGTTGGGATAACTCGCGCCTTCTAGCGACTTGGCGGAACGCTTGCAATGCGGCCCGATATCATTGATTTTGCGTGCGTTGTTCAATGATGCGAGCCTGAATGCATTACCCCTCCCTCTCGGCCTTGGCCAATGATGCCAAACAATCCCTGTCAAAGGGTCCGGTCGCGCTGCTTCTGATCGAGGATGATGTCGAGGTCGCAAGCACTATCGCTCACCATACAAAGGCAGGTTTTGCGCATTTGATTGCATTTTGTGTGCCGGAACGGGTTTTGCCTGCCGACTGTACTGACAACTTGCACCGGGTAGACTTTGATGTAAGCGCCGAGGATGCCTTGCAGACAATCGCGAATGTGATGATCAATGCGCTGCCGGGACATTGGCTCTACTTTTGTCACAACGCAGAGTACCTTTTCTTTCCGTTTTGCGAACACCGTAGCGTGGGCGAGGTGCTTACCTTTATGGGCGAAGAACGGCGTGACACGGTGATGAGCTATATTGTTGATCTTTATGCGAAAGATCTGACAACACATCCGGATGGGGTTGATCGTGAAGATGCCTATTTTGATAAGTCCGGGTATTACGCGCTTGCCCGCGAAAACAGCGAGGGTGACACATTAGAGAGGCAGGTCAATGTCTTCGGTGGCCTGCGTTGGCGGTTCGAGGAGCATATTGCCAAAGCCCGGCAACGCACCGACCGAATATCCTTCTTTCGTGCGCAGCCAGGGCTGCAAATGCTGCCGGACCGATCATTCAATCTGGCAGAATACAACACCTACGCCTGCCCATGGCATAACAACCTCACTGCCGCGATCTGTTCGTTCCGTACCGCTAAGGCGCTCCGCCGCAACCCCGGTAGCCGCGCGGTGATCAATACATTCCACTGGCCACAGTCCACGCGTTTCAGCTGGCAATCGCAGCAGCTTTTGGATTTGGGATTGATGGAGCCGGGGCAGTGGTTCTAAGCGCCTGCTCGCGCGCGCGATTGAGCGAGGAATAGGGCCAATCACTTGGCCGCTTGACCAAACCGGCATGTATCGGCGCGGATCGGATCAGGTGCATATGAAGCGCCATATCATCCTCATCCCGGATCATATGTTCCCAAAACCGACGCTGCCAGATGCCCTTCTCACCACGTTTTTGATGGCTTTTGGGAATATGCGCTGGTGCGGGCGCATGACGCGAAAACCCGGATTTGATCATCCGCCAGCGTTTGGAAAAGTCGTGATCGTTCATCGGCAAAGTCCAGATCATATGTAGCTTGTTAGGCAGGATCACCGCGGCATCAATCGCAAAGGGCCAGCGTTTACGGCAAACACGTGTGGCATCGCGTAACAGATCAATATGCGTCACCAACAGGTCAGATCGTTGATCTTGCAAGCGGACGGTGAAAAAATAGGTGCCCCCAGGCACGCGTAAACGGCGGTAATTCGACATTGCGACAATGTCGTTCAGTAAGGTTAACTTTTTATGAAACTTTGCAAACCGTAAGGTGGATCATGATCCACCATACATTTCACTTCCGTCGCAACCGGATCACAACATCCACAGATGCAATCTCTGCCCCATCAGGCGCATCGGGCAAATGGCGAATTTCCAACTGTTCTGACGGTGCATCGGTCAGCTTCGCGCTATCTTCCCAATAGAAATGCGGGTGATCGGTCATCTTGGTGTCAAAGTAACTCTTTGACCCATCCACCGTAATCTCACGCATCAACCCGGCATCACAAAACGCGCGGAGTGTATTATAAACTGTCGCCAATGACACTTTCTCATCCGCATTCGATGCGGCTTCAAACAGGCTCTCCGCCGTCACATGCCGATCTTGCCCGTCGCCCACCAGCAAAGACGCCAACGTCATACGTTGCCGTGTTGGACGAAGCCCCGCCCCGGCCAGCCACTGCGTGCTGCGTTCAATTGCTAAGTCCGACATGACTGTCCTTTTTGACATCTATTCTCATGTATATGGGAAGAACATCCCTCGGATCAAATGAAAACAGTCAGAAAAAGCACAGACTTGCTCTCATAAACCGCGGAGTGATAGAGGTCAGGGAGTGCAGTCAATAAAAATGAGACCAGTCAGATGGCCGATTACCCAACCTCTTTTGATAAAGACGATCTACTGAAATGTTCGCGTGGCGAACTGTTTGGTGAAGGCAACGCGCAGCTGCCTGCCCCGCCCATGCTGATGATGGACCGTATCACTGATATCTCTGGCGATGCGGGTGAGCACGGCAAAGGCCATGTGGTTGCCGAATTCGATATCACCCCCGACCTTTGGTTTTTTGACTGTCACTTCCCCGGCAACCCCATCATGCCCGGTTGCCTTGGCCTTGATGGTCTGTGGCAACTCACTGGCTTCAACCTTGGCTGGCGCGGCTGGCTGGGGCGCGGCTATGCGTTGGGGGTGGGCGAAGTAAAACTGACCGGAATGGTCCGTCCGGACCGTAAGATGTTGACCTATAAGGTCGATTTCACCAAAGCTATTCAGACCCGCAGGCTGACCATGGGTGTGGCGAACGGTATTGTTGAGGCCGACGGCGAGGTGATCTATCAAGTCACAGATATGAAGGTCGCATTGTCTGAAAGCTAAACTTTCACACTGACGTCCAACAAAAGGGGAGAGGTGCCAATGCGCCGTGTTGTTGTCACTGGTCTGGGGATCGTATCACCGATCGGAAATAATGCCGATGAGGTGCTTGCCGCGCTCAAGGCCGGCCAGTCCGGGATCGAAGCCTCGCCCGAGATGGTTGAGCACGGCTTTCGCAGCCAGATCGCTGGCACGCTCAAGATCGATATCAAAGAGCATGTCGACAAGCGCACCCTACGCTTTATGGGGCCGGGTGCGGCATACGCGCACATCGCGATGGGTCAGGCAATTGCAGACGCCGGATTGGGCGAAGATGACATTGTGAACCCAATGACTGGCTTGATTGCGGGTTCTGGCGGCCCGTCGACCTCGGCTCTTTTGACAGCACATGAGATTGTCAAAAACACGGGTGCGACCAAACGGATCGGGCCTTTTGCTGTGCCTAAAGCAATGTCCTCAACCGTCAGTGCCAACCTTGCGACGGCCTATAAGATCAAGGGCATCAACTTTTCGATCACCTCGGCCTGCTCGACATCTTTGCACTGCATCGGGATGGCTGCCGGTCAAATCGCTTTGGGTAACCAAGATATCATGTTCGCCGGTGGCGGTGAGGAACTCGACTGGACGCTATCGTGCCTGTTTGACGCGATGGGCGCGATGTCGTCCAAATATAACGACACGCCCGAACGCGCGAGCCGCGCATTTGACGCGGATCGCGATGGCTTTGTCATTGCTGGCGGTGGTGCGATGGTCGTACTGGAAAGCTTGGAAAGTGCGCAGGCTCGCGGGGCCAAGATTTACGCTGAAGTCACTGGCTTTGCCGCCACATCGGATGGTGCCGATATGGTCGCCCCTTCCGGCGAAGGCGGTGAGCGGGCCATGCGCGGCGCGCTGAAAACCCTGCCCGACGACCGCAAGGTCAGCTATATCAACGCACATGGCACGTCGACCCCGGTGGGCGATGTGGGCGAAGTCGAAGCGGTACGCCGTGTCTTTGGCCAAGGCACAACGCCACCGATCAGCTCAACCAAGTCGATGACAGGCCACAGCCAAGGGGCGACGGGCGCGCAAGAGGCCATCTATTGCCTGTTAATGTTGGAACATGATTTTATCGCTCCGTCGATCAATGTCGAAAATCTCGACCCTGACTTGGACCCAACTGAGATCGCAACTGATCTGATTGAAAACGCAGGTCTGGATACGGTGATGACCAACTCTTTCGGATTTGGCGGCACCAACGGCTCCATGCTTCTTTCCAGGTTCAAAGGGTAAGCAGATGACGATCTCGATGAAAGGCAAACGCGGGCTGATCATGGGTGTCGCCAATGAACGCTCCATCGCGTGGGGCATCGCCAAGGCGATGGCTGAGGCAGGGGCAGAGTTGGCGTTCAGCTATCAGGGCGACGCTTTTGGCAAGCGATTGGCACCTTTGGCGCAATCTGTCGGGTCAGACATCATGGTCGATGTAGACGTGACCGACGACGCCAGTATGGACCTCGCGTTTGAAACGCTGAAGGATCGCTGGGGTACGTTGGATTTTGTCGTTCACGCCATTGCATTCTCGGACAAAAACGAACTGACAGGACGGTTCATCAACACCAGCCGGGACAACTTCAAGAACTCGCTTGCGATCTCTTGTTATTCTTTCATCGACGTGGCGAACCGCGCGTCGCAAATGATGCCCGACGGGGGCACATTGCTAACACTGAGCTACCAAGGGTCCAACCGCGTGACCCCATTCTATAACGTCATGGGTGTGGCAAAGGCAGCATTGGAATCAGCCACCCGATATCTGGCCAACGATCTTGGGCCGCAAGGCATCCGCGTGAACGCGATCAGCCCCGGACCGATGAAAACGCTGGCAGGGGCAGCGATCGGCGGGGCGCGGAAGACGTATAAACACGCCGACCAAAACGCGCCAATGCGGTCGAATGCGACCTTGGAGGCCGTGGGCGGTACAGCTGTCTATCTTGCCTCAGATGCCGGGGCCTGCACGACCGGAGAAATCATCCGGGTTGATGGCGGATATCATGTGCTGGGGATGCCGCAACCCGATCATTTGGTGTAGCGCGCAGTGCCAGATAGGTAAAATCACCCGTCTTGCAAAACCAAGGGAGAGCAGGGTTGCCGGAAGTTCAAAGAGCTGCACAAGCGCTTTGGGACTTTCACTGCGTTTACGACACTCTCGTTCCGTCTGACGTCATCATCGGCTTGGGGTCCTACGACACGCGCGTCGCATCGCGCTGCGCAGAACTGTTTCAACGCGGGCTGGCGCCACACATCATTTTCACTGGCGCATCAGGAAACTGGACCCAAGCGCTATTTCCAGACAGCGAAGCCAAGTCATTCCAAGCCCAAGCCATCGCCAACGGTGTTCCCAAAAAGGCTATTGTGGTTGAGCCTCACGCAAAAAATATCGGCGAGAATATTCAATTCAGTGCAAAACTTGTACCGTCAGCGCAGCGCGTGATCCTTGTGACAAAGCCCCAGACGCAACGCCGGTGTGCGGCAACGGCTCAGAAACAATGGCCGGCAGTGCAGAGTTTGGTGACGGCGCCAAAAACCACATTCGAGGATCAACCACTTGCACATCACGATATGCGCGCATTGATTTGCGAAATGGTTGGCGACCTTGAGCGCATCAGAAGGTACCCAGCGCTAGGCTTCCAAGCTGAGGTCAATATACCCCCGCATGTGAGCCGGGCATTTGACGCGCTTATAAATGCTGGGTTCGTTGACCATTTACAAACGTAACCATTGAACGGTCAGCTTATAGGATGGATGATGTCACCCATCACACCGCATCAATTCCCACAATCTCAATCGCAAAGTTCAGGTCCTGCCCTGCCAGCGGGTGGTTAGCATCGAGCGTCACTTCCGTCTCTGTCACCTCTGCCACCATAATGGGCAGCACTTGGCCCTCTGGCGTCTGCATTTGCAACTTCACACCCGGCTCAACTGGGATATCTGCGGGGATTTGTGTGCGTGGCACGGTCTGGCGCGCGGCTGGATTATGTTCCCCGTAAGCTTGCGCGCAGGGCACAGCGATATCCTTTTTGTCACCCACAGACATCCCGCCAATCGCACTATCAAGGCCTTTGATCACCTGACCAGACCCAAGCACAAACTCCAACGGATCACGCCCTTCGGAGCTGTCAAACATCTCGCCGTTATCCAAAGTGCCGACATAGGTAATGCGTACGGTGTCGCCTGCTTTTGCTTGGCTCATGGGTCTATCGCTCTCTACAAGGGAAATTGGTCGCAGGCACGCTACGCGCTGGGATGTGGGTTTGCAAATGCATTGCCTCTTTTCGGCAAGACGCTGCCGTGACACGATGGCGGTACGCAGGAGAGACCCAATGCCTATCACCACATTTGTATTTGATGCCTATGGCACGCTGTTCGATGTGAACGCCGCCGCGATGCAGGCGGCCAAAGACCCCGCCCACGCAGATTTAGCCGCGGTCTGGCCGGCGGTCGCCCGTGATTGGCGGCTTAAGCAATTGCAATACACCTGGCTGCGGGCGGTGGCGGGGCGGCACTGCGATTTCTGGCAGGTGACACAGGATGGGCTCGACTGGGCGATGGAGGCAAATGGTGTCATCGCGATGGCCACCCGCACGCGGCTGCTGGAGCTTTATTGGGAGCTCGCTGCCTACGCAGAAGTGCCCGCAATGCTGACGGCCCTGAAAGCACAAGGAAAGGCGACCGCGATCCTGTCCAACGGATCGCCGGATATGCTGAACGGTGCGGTGTCATCGGCCCAGATTAGTGATGTTCTGGATGCGGTGCTGAGCGTCGAAGATGTTGGCATCTTCAAACCGCACGACCGTGTTTATGATCTGGTCGGCGCACACTTTGGCTGCACCAAAGATGAGGTTCTTTTCGTGTCATCAAACGGCTGGGACGCGGCTGGCGCTGCGGGCTATGGTTTTCAGACCGCATGGGTCAACCGCGCGGGTGAGCCTATAGACAGGCTCTATGCTCAACCCCACCACGTCTTGCATGACCTGACCACCATACCGGAGCTGACCTGATGCCCAGCTACACCTCCGCCGACGGTCTGAACTTGCATTACTCTGACGAAGGCGAAGGCCTGCCGCTCATCGCGCTTGCGGGTCTCACGCGCAACGGCGCTGACTTTGATCACGTTGCCCCCCACCTGCCCGTCCGCCTGATCCGACCTGATTATCGCGGTCGTGGCCAATCGGACTGGGCTGACCCCGCGACCTATACGATCCCGCAAGAGGCAGCGGATGTGCTGGCACTGATGGATCATCTAGGGCTTGAAAGAGCAGCAGTCCTTGGCACCTCACGCGGTGGATTGATTGCGATGTTTCTTGCCGCGACGGCCAAGGACCGACTGATGGGGGTGGCGCTAAATGACATCGGGCCGGTGATTGACGATAAGGGAATTGCGGTCATCAAAGACTATATCGGGCGCAATCCCGCACAAAATACCTATGCAGAGGCAGCCGAGGCACGGGCAAAGCTTTGGTCCCATTTTCAAGATGTCCCCATGGATCGGTGGTTGGCCGAGGTGAAGGCGCATTACAAGCAAACCGACGCAGGGCTTGTCATTCGCTATGATCCAAAACTGCGCGATGCTGTACTCTCGGCGGACGTGAAACTGACGCCGGATCTTTGGCCGCTATTTGATGCGCTGACAGACCTGCCGCTTGCCTTGATCCGCGGCGCGAATTCAGACCTTCTGACAATTGAAACCGCCGATGAAATGGCCCGCCGCCGCCCCGATATGATCCGCGTTGATATCGCAGGGCGCGGCCACGTTCCCTTCCTTGATGAACCCGGTGCTGTAGACGCCTTGCATCGTTGGCTGGAGAAGATGCAATGAACATCGATATGATCCGCGCGGCGGCAACGCGCATCGCAGGGCATGCAAGGCGCACGCCGATCCTGACGTCGCCCTTTCTTGACGAGATCGCAGGGCGGCGCGTGTTCGTGAAAGCCGAATGCCTGCAGCATACAGGTTCGTTCAAATTCCGTGGTGGGCGGTCTGCTGTCTCAGCTCTGACCGATAATGCGCTGAAGACCGGCGTCATCGCATTCTCAAGCGGCAATCACGCGCAAGGCGTGGCCCTTGCCGCACGCGACTTTGGCGCACCTGCCGTCATCATCATGCCGGATGATGCTCCCGCGATTAAAATCGAGAACACCCGCGCACTGGGAGCAGAGGTCGTTCTTTACAATCGCGAAACAGAGGACCGCGACGCAATCGGCGCACAATTGGCGCAAGAACGGAACCTGACACTGATCAAGCCCTATGATCAACCACAAGTCATTGCTGGCCAAGGCACGACCGGGCTTGAGATCGCTGAAGAAATGAATGCCTTGGGCGTCACAAAGGCTGATGTCATGGTGTGCTGCGGGGGCGGCGGGCTGACGTCCGGGATTGCGCTTGCCTTGGCGGCAGACGCGCCAGGTCTGCGCGTGCGGCCCGCTGAACCAGAAGAGTTTGACGATGTCACCCGCTCACTGGCCAGTGGCAGAATTGAAAGCAACACTCGGCGCAGCGGGTCGCTTTGCGACGCGATCGTGACACAGCAACCGGGCGATCTGACCTTCCCGATTATGCAAAAACACTGCGGGCCCGGCGTTGTCGTGAGCGAGGATGAATGTATGCGCGCAGTGGGTTTGGCCTTTGATCGCCTGCGTATCGTTGTTGAACCTGGAGGGGCTGCAGCCCTTGCCGCTGCATTGTTTCATGCCGACACCTTTGAAGGCGATGCCGTGATCGCAGTAGCCACCGGCGGCAACGTCGACGCCGATATCTTTGCCCAAGCTCTGGAGACCCTTGCATGAGCCGTTTCACGATTGCCAGTTTCAACGTCAAGAACCTGATCGAGGCGGATCAGGAATACTACCGGTTCGAGCAATACACCCCTGAAGAATATGCATGGAAACGGGCGTGGTTGGCTGACCAACTACTGACAATGAACGCCGATATCGTTTGCTTTCAGGAAATCTTCACCGAAGCCGCCTTGCGCGATGTGATCATCGAAACCGATGAGCTTGGACAGGCTGCCAATGATGCTGTAATCCCAGACCGGTCAAAAGGCTATGCGCGTAAGGCGATTTTCCGCAAACTGGCGTTTGAACCTTATACAGAGGCAGGGCTGGCCTTTGCCCCAAACAGCTTTGATGGCGGGCCGGGCCAACGCCGCCCCGGTGTCGCTGTGCTGTCGCGGCTTGGGTTTGTGGGGCAACCAGAAATCATTCAGGATTTGCCGGAACCGCTGATGGTTCCATTCAGCGATCTAGATGGCAGCGATGGCGGATCGTATCAAATCAAACGCCTCAGCCGTCCGATCCTGAAGGTACGCATTCCGGTGGATGGCGAAACGGTGACTGTCTTCAACTGCCACCTTAAATCCAAACTCGGCGAATTGCCCCGACCAGCGGGGGCCGCCTTTCCGCCAGCTGCTGATCTTGTGAACTACGATCCCGCCACCCGCGCGATGGGGTCGCTGCGGTCTGCCCTGCGGCGCATGGCCGAGGCTTGGGTGCTACGCCGCGCTGTTCTTGCAGAACTGGAAGTAGGTAACCCAGTGATGGTGCTGGGCGATTTTAACGATAATGAACATGCCGTGTCGTCGGAAATTATTAGCGGCGAGGCCCCGTTTAAGAACTACGCATGGATGCGCAGACATGATGCGCAGACAAGGCGGGACCGCTATTCAGACGCTGAAAACGAGGTTATTCAGGAAAAGATCAACAAGGTCCGACTGTATTCTGCCGAGAAGCTGTTCGTGAAAAAGTCACTACGCGATATGGTTTATACGGCGGCCTTTGGCGGTGTCTTTGAAAGCATCGACCAGATCCTGATGTCACGGCATTTCCTGCCAGAGTTCGCAGGCAAGATCGGCGAAATGGAATACTTCAGCGCACTGAACGACCACCTCACCGATGGGTCACACCCGGAAGCGCCTTATAATAAACTGGCCTCGGATCATGGGCAGATCATGGCGCATATGGTGCTGGGCGATCCCGATGCCTGAGATCGCGCGCGACGGCGTCACACTGCATTATGAACGGCAAGGGCCGACAGACGGACCTGCGGTGATTTTTTCCAATTCGCTGGGGACAACGCTGCACCTGTGGGACCCGATTCTACCCTATTTGCCTGATCACTTGCGCATCCTGCGTTACGATATGCGCGGACATGGCCAGTCCGAGGTGCCGGACGCGCCCTATACCATGGGGCAACTCATCAGCGACGCAGAAGCCGTTTGCGATGCTGCAGAAGTTCGTGATGCGGTCTTTATCGGGCTTTCCGTGGGAGGCATGATAGGGCAAGGGCTAGCAGTGAAACGGGAAGATATCGTAAGGTCCTTGGTCTTGTCGAACACCGCCGCCAAGATCGGCAACCCGGCGTTTTGGCAAGAGCGCATTGACGCGGTTCAGCGCAACGGCATGGGTCAAATGGCTGATCCGATTGTGAAACGCTGGTTCGGGCGTGACTTCTACGAAAGCCCTGCGATGGCCCCTTGGCAAGACATGTTGAGCCAAGCATCGGTTGAAGGCTATTGCGGTGTATGTACCGCGATCGCAGGCACCGACTTCTATACACCCACCAGCGGATTGCGCATTCCGACACTTGGGATTGCGGGATCAGAGGACGGCTCTACCCCGCCTGATCTGGTACGCGAGACGGTTGATCTGATCCCCGGATCACAATTCGTGCTGATGCGGCGGGCGGGCCATTTGCCTTGTGTGGAACAGCCAGAGGCCTTCGCTGGGCATCTGACAGCATTTCTTCAAAGCATTGGGCATCTTTAAGCAGTAGGTAAAGTCGATCCACTTTACGTCACCGCCACACGGCGCTTGCAAAGTGAACCATTCGGTTTAATCCTGCGCTGATGAATAAACGTCTTGCTGTTACCTTTATCCTGATCTCAGTCATGCTGGACAGTATGGGGATCGGGCTGATCATGCCCGTCATGCCTGATCTGATTCAAGAGGTCGAAGGCCAGGGCCTGGGGGCCGCGGCAGTCTGGGGCGGTGTTCTTGCAACTATTTTTGCGGCGATGCAGTTTTTGTTTGGACCGACGCTTGGCAGCCTTTCGGACCGATATGGACGCAGACCGGTCCTGATCATTTCGCTTGTCATCATGGCCTTTGACTATGTTCTGATGGCACTGGCCCATACGATTTGGCTGTTGATCATCGCGCGGCTGATCGGCGGAATCACGGCTGCGACACAATCAACATCGGCGGCCTACATGGCGGATATTTCCGCGCCCGAAGAAAAAGCGGCCAACTTTGGCCTGATCGGAGCAGCCTTTGGGTTGGGGTTCGTGCTGGGGCCTTTGATCGGTGGTGCTTTGGCAGAATACGGGACGCGCGCGCCCTTTTGGGCTGCGGCGGCCCTTGCTGCGGCAAACGCCATCTTTGGTTACTTCGTGCTGCCCGAAACCGTGACTGACCGTATCCGCCGTCCCTTTGAATGGCGGCGCGCCAATCCGCTTGGCGCGTTCCGCAACATCGGGTCCCTGCCCGGTCTGAAACGGCTATTGCTGATCACCTTCGTCTATACGATCGCCTTTTTTGTCTACCCGGGCGTGTGGGCCTATTTCGGTGCCGAGCGGTTTGGCTGGGGGCCGGGTATGATCGGGCTATCATTGGGGCTGTTCGGGATCGGCATTGCAATTGTGCAAGGCTTGCTGATCCGCCCGATCCTGAACCGGGTCGGAGAACGCAAGGCCGTGATCCTTGGCTTATCGGTAGATGTGCTTGCCTTTGTGGCTCTTGGTTTCGTTGCCAACGGATGGGTCGCGCTGGCGTTGACACCGCTGACGGCACTGGGATCCATCGCTGGTCCGGCCCTTCAGGGGATCATGTCGCGCACGGCCTCTGACGACCAGCAGGGCGAATTGCAAGGCACCGTCACGTCGATCAACGCAGTGGCCACGATTATCGCACCCTTGCTGGTCACACAAACATTCTGGTTCTTTACCAAAGACAGTGCAGCATTCTATTTGCCCGGTGCACCGTTTCTGCTGTCGGCCCTGCTGACCATCGGCTGTATCGCCGTCTTTATGCAAACCCCACGGCCAAAGCGCGCCCGCGCGACATAAAGGACGTTTTCAGACTTGCATGGCCCCAACCCGCGCCGCAGTCTCACCTATACGACATGAACCAAGGACGACCATGATGACGAAAATCAAAGCCGCCGTTTGCCGTGAATTTGGCGCACCGCTGACCATTGAGACGGTCACACTTGCAGCGCCCGCGATGGGCGAGGTCGAGGTGACGCTGAAGGCCTGCGCGATCTGCCATTCGGACATATCGTATATGGATGGCGCATGGGGTGGGACACTGCCTGCGGTGTACGGGCACGAGGCGGCGGGCCACATCAGTGCTGTAGGCACAGGCGTGCGCGATGTTGGCGTGGGCGATCCGGTCGTCGTGACATTGATCCGGGCATGCGGGACGTGCCCATCCTGCGCGGGCGGCAAACCTGTGGCCTGCGAAAGCGATATGGCAAGCGGGCCGATCATGGGCGCACATGATGAACCGATGCATCAGGCAATGCAAACAGGCGGTTTTGCAGAAAGGGTTGTGGTTGATCAAAGTCAGGTCGTGAAGCTATCAGACGGGATCGCAATGGAGGCGGCATCACTGCTTGCTTGCGGTGTGATCACCGGCGTCGGTGCTGTGGTAAATGCGGCTGGCTTGCGTGCAGGGCAGGATGTTGTGGTAATTGGCGCAGGGGGCGTTGGGCTGAATGCGATCCAGGGCGCGCGGATTGCCGGGGCGCGGCGGATCATTGCGGTGGACATGTCGGAAGAAAAACTGGCGATTGCGCAAGAGTTTGGTGCAACTGACGGCGTACTTGCCACCGCAGAGAAACCATGGCGGCTGGCCAAAGCCGCGATGGGGCGCGGGGCTGATGCGGTCTTTGTCACCGTGGGGGCAATTCCCGCCTATGATACGGCGCCGCAGTATCTGGCCAACGGCGGTAAGGTGATCATGGTGGGCATGCCGCATTCCGGTGCCATGTCCAGCTATGAACCGGTGATGCTGGCCGCGACAGGACAAGGCATGGTGGGATCAAAGATGGGCGATGTAGTGATCGCGCGGGATATTCCGTGGATGGTAGACCTTTACGAGCAAGGGCGATTGAAGTTGGACGAACTGATTTCCGGGCGTTGGTCGCTGGAGCAGATCAACGAAGCGATTGAGGATACCAAAACCGGATCAGCCAAGCGCAATGTGATTGTGTTCGATTGACTGCGCGAAAGGTAAGGTGGATCATGATCCACCTTACGATTTGGAAAGGCAGCCCTCATGAAACTCGCCGATCTTGATATCATTATCACTGCTCCGCCTGCCCCCGGCTGGGGCGGGCGCTATTGGATCATCCCAAAAGTGACGACCGACACTGGCGTTGTGGGCTACGGCGAATGCTATGCCTCTTCCATCGGCCCCGAGGCGATGAAGGCAGTGATCAACGACGTGTTTGAACGCCACATGGCCGGCGAAAACCCCGAGAACATCGAGTTGATGTTCCGCCGCATCTATTCCGCGGGCTTCACCCAACGCCCTGATCTAACAGTGATCGGCGCATGGTCCGGGCTTGAAATGGCCTGCTGGGACATTTTGGGCAAAGACCGCAACCGCCCCGTACATGCCCTGATCGGCGGGCGCATGAACGACCGCATCCGCGCCTATACCTACCTCTACCCCCGCCCCTCGCACCCGCTGCCTGATTTCTGGGCGAGCCCCGATATGGCCGCAGAGGTCGCGCTCGATATGGTCGAAAAGGGGTATACGGCGGTCAAATTCGACCCCGCGGGGCCTTACACCATCCGCGGGGGGCACATGCCGTCGATGCATGATATCTCGCTGTCCACAGCCTTCTGCCAAGCGATCCGCGAGGCAGTGGGCGACCGGACTGATCTGCTCTTTGGCACGCATGGCCAATTCAGCACCGGGGGTGCGATCCGGCTGGGCAAGGCGCTCGAACCCTATAGCCCGCTTTGGTACGAAGAACCGATCCCACCAGACAACGTGGCCGAGATGGCCAAGATTGCAGCCGCTGTCAGCATACCCATCGCCACCGGTGAACGCCTGACAACAAAAGCCGAGTTCGCGCCTGTTTTGCGGTCAGGTGCCGCCACCATTCTGCAACCTGCACTGGGACGATCCGGCGGCATTTGGGAAACAAAGAAGATCGCGGCGATGGCCGAGGTCTATAACGCGCAAATGGCCCCGCATCTTTATGCAGGGCCCGTCGAATGGGCGGCAAACATTCAACTGGCGGCCTCGATCCCCAACATCCTGATGGCCGAAACGATTGAAACGCCGTTCCACAATGATCTGATCAAAGGCAGTATTACGGTCGAGGATGGCTATATCCCGGTCCCAACAGCGCCCGGCCTAGGGATTGACTTTGATGAGGAGCTCGCGCGGGCACATCCCTATGAGGGCGATGGGCTGCATCTGCAAATGCAGGAAGACCCCATTGGATATCATGATGTGAACAGCTTTGCTGGTGGCGCGCCGGTGAAGAGATAAACCTTATGACATAAGGGCGCATCAATTGACGGAATTTGAATGCATCGAACCCGATACCGATGAATATGCGGATTATGCGTCGCGGTTTGCGCAGTACAATCAAGACCACAGCGGCTGGCAGATGCAGACCTTCAGCATGGTCTTGCGTGACAAGGGCTGCATCATCGCCGGCGGGCGCGGTCATGTTTACCTTGGCGCGCTTGAGGTGCGCGGATTGTGGGTCAATGACAGTTTGCGCGGCAAGCGCGTGGGATCTGGGCTTCTGGAGGCTATCGAACACGAAGCGCGCAATCGCGGTGCGACAAAAGCCATGCTTTACACCTACTCTTGGCAAGCAGAAGGTTTCTATCGGCGTCACGGCTACACAGAGTTTTCGCGGTTTGACTTCCCCGAAGGTCACTATCGGGTTGAGATGCAGAAATCGCTCTAGTCCGGACTGCGGGCTGCACCTTCGTGGATCGTGTGTAGCATCCGCTCCTGACCTCTTTCCAACAGCGGTCTCCTCTCGTATGGTTGAACTGCGTTCATCCAAGGTAGATATGACATGGCTACGAAAACCGAAATCCGGCGGCAGGAACTACGCGACAGTTTGATCATCATTGCCGAACGCACCATCGCGCAAACCGGCCTCAGCGCCCTACGCGCCCGCGATCTGGCCAAGGAAGCTGGATGCGCTGTCGGCGCTATCTACAACGTCTTTGGTGATCTGACTGACCTAACGCTGGCGGTGAACGCGCGTACCTTCCACCGCTTGGGCGCGGACGTGGCTGAAGCCCTTGCCGACGCGCCCGAAGACCCGGTGGAACAGTTGGTCGTCATGGCGCAAGCCTATCACCGCTTTGCAGCTGACAACCACCTCAGCTGGCGCGCACTGTTTGATGTGGAACGTGCGCCGGGTGAAGCGGCACCTGATTGGTATTTGGCCGAGATGGGACAGCTCTTTGCCTATATCTCTGATCCGCTGGCGGTGATTTTCCCGGATCGGGACGGCGAAGAACTGGCGCTTTTAACCCGCGCGCTCTTCTCTTCGGTGCATGGCATTGTACTTTTGGGGCTGGACGAAGCCAGCGCAGGCGTCTCGACCGACAATATCGACCGCATGATCGCCCTTGTTTTAAGGCAGTTCGCGGGCAATCCGAAATAATTTGAACAATGTTCATTTTTTCCTTGTAATATGAAATCGCATTCGCTATCTCTAATTCATGAACAGTGTTCACTCACTGAAATGAAACGGAGACAACGATGTTCAAAACACTTGCCACACTGATCAACGGTCAGAACGCCCGCGCTGAAGACCGGGTCCGCGATGCCTTTGCGATCGAGCTGATCGACCAAAAAATCCGCGAGAGCGAGAACAGCTTGCGCGCCGCCAAAGCGACCCTTGCCAGCCTGATCCAGCGTCAGCGGTCCGAGGAAAAGCAGCACGCGGCCCTGAAGACCCGCATCAGCGACCTGACCAAACGCGCCAAGGATGCGCTGGACAATGACCGCGACGACATGGCGGCAGAGGCCGCTCGCGCGATTGCCAATATGGAAAACGAACTGACAGTCCGCACCGAAACGCTCGACCGTTTGGAGCATAAGGTCATGCGCCTGCGCACATCCATCGAAAGCGGCCATCGCCGAATCATCGACCTGAAACAAGGTGCCATTCAGGCCCGTGCGGTGCGCCGCGAACAGAATATTCAGGTGCAGATGGTCAAAACCGGCGTTCAAAACGGCAGTGTCGAAGAGGCCGAAGAACTGATCAACCGCGTTCTTGGCAAAGACGACCCGTTTGAACGGACCGAGATCCTGGCCGAGATCAACAGCGATCTGGATGGCGACAGCCTGACCAACCGCATGGCCGACGCAGGCTTTGGCGACGCGACACGGTCGACGGCAGATGATGTCCTCGCCCGCCTGAAATCAACCAAGAAATAATCACCCCTCCTCCCCTACTCCTGAAAGGATAATCCAATGTTAAATAAGAATTCCGACAACGGCCTGATCATGTTCGTCAACCTGCTGGGTGTAGGTGTTTCCTACGGTATGCTTGCCTTGTCGCTGTACCTGTCACCAGATGTGCCGCTATCGACCAAAGGGTTCTGGGCCATCTCGGTCATGATGCTGACCCTGTCACTGGTGAACTTCGTCAAATACCGCTTCGACGAACGTATGTCAGAGGATCGCATCCAACGCCTTGAAGCCGCCAAAAACGAAAAACTGCTTGAGGATTATGTCGGCGAACCCCTCTGATAGCCTGATATAATTGCCCTGCCCCTCTCCCCGGGGGTGGGGCTTTTCCCTTTTCAAACGCCCCACCCTTCGTCAAAGTCAGTCCCATGAAGTTCTTGCGTCAGTTTGCAGCCCGGATTTTTGGGCAATCCATCCGTATCTTTGCCCGCGCGATCACCGCCGTGCGTGCCGACTGGAAAGGGATCGAACCGGTTCCGCGCCAGCGCGTCTATTTCGCCAACCACACCAGTAACGCCGATATGCCGATGATCTGGTCGGTCCTGCCCCCCGCGATGCGGCGCACCGTCCGCCCGGTCGCCGCGGCGGACTATTGGCTGAAAAACAAAGTGCGCGCCTTTGTCGGGCCCGAGGTTTTCAACTGCGTGTTGGTCGACCGCCGCCCAGAGGTCAAAGACAAGCCGATGGACAAGATCATTGCGGCCCTCGACGAAGGCTCGTCGCTGATCATTTTCCCCGAAGGCAACCGTAACATGACCGACGACCCACTGCTGCCGTTCAAAGCGGGGCTCTATAACATGGGCGTGGCCCGGCCAGAGGTTGATCTGGTGCCCACATGGGTCGCCAACCTGACCGAGATTATGCCCAAGGGCGAAATCATCCCCCTGCCGCTGATCTGCACGGTGACCTTCGGCGAACCGATCCACGTGCGCGAGGGCGAAAGCAAAGATGACTTTCTGAGACGCGCCTCAGATGCCTTGCTGGCCCAGCGCCCAGAGGTGCGGACATGACCGATACGATGACCGACATCCTACTGTTGACGATCGGCAGTTTCGGGATCCTGATTGCCCTGACATTCCTTGGTGAAGTCTTGCGGGCGCGTGAGGAACCGGGGTTCGTGAACCCCGTCCTTGATACTTACATGACCCGTGTCCAAAGCTGGTGGGGCATGGTTGCCTTTGTGGGCTTTGCCCTGCTGATGGGCCGCATCGGCGTCATGGTACTTTTCGCCTTTGCCTCCTTCGCTGCACTACGCGAATTCTTGACGCTCACGACCAAAGCGCAGGCCGATCACCTGTCACTGGCGCTCGCATTCTTTGCCGTCTTGCCGTTGCAATATGTCTTTGTCGGGCTTGGCTGGGATGGGCTCTATGCCATTTTCATCCCGGTCTATGCATTCCTGCTGTTGCCGATCGTCTCGGCTCTGCGCGGCAACCCTGACCGCTTCCTTATGCGTGTGGCCGAAACACAATGGGCGCTGATGATTGCGGTGTTCTGTGTCAGCCACGTACCCGCATTGATGAACCTTGATATCGCCGGATACGGCGACCGGTCGCTGCTGCTAGTGGCCTTCCTTGTGATGGTGGTGCAGTTCGGTGACCTGCTGGAATACTTCTTTGGCCGCCGGATCGGGCGCACCAAAATCGCACCGGGCCTATCACCCAAGACATGGGAAGGTGTTTTGTGCGCCGTAGGGTGCGCGATGCTGGTCGGTGCGCTGCTGAACTGGATCACACCCTTCGGCGTCATCGGGGCTATGGCGATGGCAGGCACCGCATCATTGGTTGGTATGTTTGGCAGTCTGGTTGTCGCCTCGATCAAGCGTGACCGCGGCGTGAAAGACTGGTCGCACCTGATCCCTGGTCAGGGTGGTTTTGTGGATCAACTCGACAGCGTGATCTTTGCTGCCCCGATTTTCTATCACCTGACCAAGTATTTCTACACCTGATCACGCCCGATGAACTGCGGTAGTTTGGAAAGGTTCTTGGCCACTAACGTGCCTACGCCCCCAACACCATGCCGCCGGATGGCACGGTAGTCTTCGCGACTTTTGCGGATCATATGGGCAAAAGACCGGTTGCTGACGCCGCCCATTTTCATGCGCACCATGACCTGCGGGATATAACCCAGCCGCACCTGCCCCGCCGTCAGGAACCGCAACATCGCCTCATAGTCGCCTGCGATCCGGTAATTGGTGTCATAGAGGCCGGAACGCGCAAACACCTCGCGCCGTAGATAAAGCGTGGGGTGCGGCGGCATCCAACCGCGTTTCAGATGGGCGACAGCATAGGGACCGGCCCGCCAGTCCCGAATAATGCGGGAAGGGTCATCACGGGCCACATATTGCAGATCACCGTAAACCCCGTCGATTGCGGGGTCGGCCAATGCATCTGCCGCCCATGCCAGCACGTCGGGATCAGCAAGCGTATCATCCGCATGCAGCAACCCGATCACATCACCGGACGCACGGCGGATACCCTGATTGATCGCATGGTAAAGGCCGCTGTCGGGCGCCGATTGCAGCACCATACCCGGATGCCCCTGCGCCTCAAGAAGCTCCAAGGTTCCATCGTCAGAGCCGCCATCCTGCACCACATGCTCTATATCTGCGTAGGTTTGGGCCGTCAGGCTACCCAACATCGCGGGCAGCGTCTCTCGGCCATTCAGGACGGCGGTGACAACCGAAATCTTCATGCGGCAACCTTCTTTGAAGCACGCCGGGGTGGGGTCACATCAATGTCCAGCACAGCATGGATTGCCTCCGCTGGCGCAACACCTGTCGCGGCCATATGGCGTTTCACCTCTGCCAATTTTACATCCACCAAGTAACGATACCAAAACCCCTGCAGCACATGAAACGCCCGCGCCTGCGCACCATCACGAAAGCCCCCGCGCAGGATGTAGCGATAAAGAAAATACGCCCCGGCGCGCAGCCCAGCAGGCAGACGCCTGTAAAGATGCAGCTTGATCCAGCGTTTTGCAGCCACACTACCGCGTCCCGGCAAATCGTGCGAGACGGGCAGAAACCCATGCTCCCGGTTCAAAATATCCACGACCTCACCGCTGGCATAGCCGTTGTGCTTGGCCACCCACCAATCCAGTGGATTGCGATTGTCATCAATGATTTGGCCCCGCAAATTCGCGGTCGGACCATCCACCAGGATATGCTCATCCATCCAACGCGCCTCGCACCTTGCGCGTCCGTTGCGAAACAGGCGCAGGGTCGGCACCGGGAAAACACCGCCATGACGCACCAGTTGACCCATGAATTTAATGCCGCGCCCGACATAGCAACCAGCCACATCCGGCAGTCCCGCCGATATCTCGACCGCCAGCGCGGTTGTCACAACCTCATCCGCGTCCAGCCGCAAAACCCATCCCGGCTGTCCTGCAATCTGGTCCAAAGCCCAATTGAACTGCGCGGCGTGATTGGTCCACGGGTGGTAAAGCACCTCCGCGCCCAGATCCGATGCAATGCGCACAGTTGCATCAGTTGAGCCGCTATCGACAACCAAAATGCGATCGGCCAAATCCCGGACCGAGGCGATTGCGCGTGCGATATGTTTAGCCTCATCAAAGGTCAGAATAATCACGGTCAGTTGCGTCATGCGGCGGCCTCTTGCCGCTTTCGCGCAACCAAACCGCGGTAAAGCGCCTCAAACCCATCCACCATCGCAGCGGTCGAAAAGTCGCGGCGCATCCATGCACGCCCACGCTGGCCCATATCCGCCAGATCACCCGCCGCGATGGCCATGATCTCGGCGGCCAAGTCGCAGCGGGGTAAATCAATGCAGCGCCCACATGCATATCGGTCCAAGTCCTGCCAAGGCGTCGTTTGCGTCGTCAGAACCGGCACGGCATGGGCCAATGCCTCGGCCACCACGATGCCGAAATTTTCGGAATGTGAGGGCAGCACAAAAATATCAGCCTTTGCAAACGCAGCAGCCTTCGCCGCCCCCTCAACATGGCCATGCAAGCGGATACGTCCATTGGACAGCCGTGCACGCGTCTTAAGCATCCGCACATAGGACGCGTCCCCGGTGCCATAAATGTCGAGCGTAAACATAGCAGGCAAATGCGCCATCGCATCAAATAGCGCCTCTAACCCCTTCTTGGGGTGCAAACGGCTGAGAAACATCAAGCGATGGACCCGCCCATCCGGCCTGCGGTCTGGCACATGTGCAGGTACATCGACGGCATTGGGAATAACCACATGGGCCATCGCACCCAGCCTGCGCAGGCTGTGGCGTGCCTCTTGCGCGGCGGTGACGTGCAGCACCGCATTGCACGGGCGCAGGACATGCGCGATATGCTCAAACCCGCGTTTCATCGCCAAATTGGGCGCATCGGCCCAATCCTCGGTCGCTTGCAACGCGCCACGCGGGGACCAGACCACCGGTTTGCCCAAAGCGCGCGCCAACACAAAGGCAGGCAGCGTCGGCATGTTATAGGTGCCCGTGACATGCACTATATCCGCCCAGCCGATCGCAGCGGGCAAATGCGCCAAAAGCCCCGGAGCAATGCAATGTCCCGCAAAACGGCGGGCATAATGCACCGGGTAAGGCAAGTTGGCGGGCACCACGCGATCATGGATCGCTGGCCCGGCGGCGTCAGACGTAAGAACACGCAGTTCCACATCCTCCAACGCAGCAATCCCATCGCAAATCGCCTTGGTCGACCAGATAGGGCCACCCCAATAGGTTGCCGGATAGAACGTCGGCACCACATGCAACACTTTCATGCCGCAACCTCGCTGACGTCGCGCTGGCCGATCACCCGTGCGGGGTTGCCCGCCACAATTGCGCCCGCTGGCACGTCGCGGGTCACAACCGCCCCGGCACCGATTACCGCGCCAGCCCCAATATGACGACAAGACGGCAAAACCACCGCGCGCATCCCGATCCAGACACCGGCACCTATTGTCTTGGGCACCGGCACAGGTATCGCACGTGGGTCACGTCCGTGGTCATGGGTCGAAATAACGACATGTTCCGACACCATCACATCATCGGCCAGTGTCAGGCCGCCCACCGTATCAAGCAGCGCGCAACGGTTCACCTGCACCCGGTCACCGATCTTGAGCGACGCATGATCCCCCTCGGCCGACGCGCCGACGCCTTGCCAGAAATAGCAGTCTGCCCCGATCTCAACCCGGTCAGGGCGGTCAAAACGCACGCCAGCCTGAAACCGGGTGCCCGCACCGACCCGCGCCAGACTGGCCCGGTGTAAACGGGTGGCGATCAACAGACCTGCGCGTCGGTATAGGGCCGCGACAACGCGTATCATCCAGAACCATAGCTTAAACATGCGCCACCTCCGTTGATCTGAAACGCGTCATCTGATGGCTGCGATACCGGGGGACAAAGACGGCAATCATCGCAAAGATCAAAACCAATTGCGCAACGGCACCAACGATGAAACCGCTGAAGGATGAATGCAGCGTGGCTTGGACAAAAGGATAAAGGGTCAGCGGATAAAGATAGAAACTGCCGTGGCGCAGGCCTGATCTGGCCGACAAAAGCAACACTTCGGCGCGGCGATAGACCCAGCCCAGCGCAAAGCCAACAAAGCTGCCTGCCCAGCCGAAATTCATGAACGCTTCGCCCGGACCCGTGACATTGAACGCACCGCCGGTCGCCACCTGCATCACATCGCGCTTGAGGAAGACGCCCAGATCAATCGCAGGCTTATCTACCCAGATCGCCCGTGGCACCCAGCCAAAGGTCCACCAACCATAGGTTTCGCCCCAAAGATAAGACACCGGTTTCACTTGATCGGTCACCATGACCGCCGCATTGATATCCAGAAAATAGGTCGATCCGACAATTTGATGCAGCAACCCCGCATCGGTGCCACGCAAGGCTGTCATATAAGCGCTTAGCCACAACACCAGACCGGCGGCAGCTGTCATGCAGATCAAGCTGCGCCACCCAATCCGCCCTCCCAGCATCAGATAGGTAATGCTGCCAAAAACCAACAGCTCCACCAGTTCAAACCGATCGCCGGAAATCAGCGCAATCCCGACCAGTAGCATCGCCAGCACAAAGGCTTGGACCAAAAGCCACCGCGCGCGCTGCACCAGACCTTGGGCCAGCAGCAGGACAAAGGCAAACTTGGGCACGACAAATAATGTCTTGATCCCCGCCAGCGTCGCACCGACCCCATCGCTGTTGACGTTGATCTGCTTGTCCGCGTTGAACGCTGTCAGCAAATCTGCCGAAAACAGCGATATCCCGCGAGCCTGCAACAACAACGCAAAAGTTAGTCCCGCCACGGCAAAGGCCCCGGCGAAAAGCCAACCTTGGCCTATCAATCCCCCCGCCACGATGCGCGCTTCGCTTATGGCAGGTGGCGGATCAAACGGCCGCACAGCGCAGCGGTAGCCCAGACACATCAGCAAAATGAACCCGGCCAGATAAATCGCACCAATCTGCATGGCACCCGGCGTATCAATATAGCGGCTGTAGAATGCATATTCTGGTCGTCCGCCGTAAACGGCGACCTTCACCAGAAAGCCAAAGGCGCAGAAATAGCCCAGAAAATGCATCGGCGACACAAGGTGCAGCAGGCCATAGCGCCCGCCCATCCAAAACGGGATGACCGTACAGACCAATGCCAATGCAACAATCAAGAGGTTTTCCATACCCACCTCCGCGTCCGCAGTAAGACAAAGCCAGATGTATCCACGCCCAACTGACGCCAGACGACCCACCACAGGGCAGCACCGCCCAAGGTCAACGCACCGATGTAACCCACGGCATTCATCGTCACCGTCAATGCAGGGCCCCACCACGCGAACCACAGCAGATACATCACAACCATCCCAAGTCGCGCAGCCATGGCATAGCGTGGCACGCCACACAGGGTGGCGACCGTAAAGCTGGACGCAAAGACAACCTGCCCCAACGCCCCAAGCAACAGGATTGCAAAGATCATGCGTACCCCAGCCTCGACATGTTGTGCCAACACCAATGGCAGCAATGGCATTGCCAGCACGCCAACACCAAACAGCGCCAATCCCGGCAACATGGCGATCTTGCTGCCATCGGCACTAGCGCGGGCAAGCGCCTTTGTATCATCTGCACCATGGGCTGCCGAAACAGATGGCGCACTGACCCATGTTGCCACGGTCACAGGCAATGCAACCAAATTAGCCACGCGGCGTAAAACGGCATAGACGCCCAATTGTTCAGCGGAAATCACCGCACCGCCAATGATCAGATCAATCTGCGCGACCACCATCCCCAAAACAGACGATGCCCAAAGCGACATACTCCAATAAGGACGCGCCTTCGTTGTGAGCATGACAAAAAAGCCCCTGTGCCGGCACACCCAATAGAGGCCAGCCAAGGTCAGCAGGCTCATACTCAATGCGGCCGTTGCGACAATCAGATCCGCCGCAGCGTCAAACCCGAAAAGACCTGCCAGCCCCAGCGCAACCTGCGGGCCAGCGTCGCGCAGCGCCATTGATGCCTGCACGCTTCCCAACGCGCGCATCGCACTGGCCAGACAAGCCAGTGCATTGGCCGCGAACCCAGCGCTGAAGATCGCGGCCCATGGCCACAGCGGCCACAGCGCAGTGGCGATACCGTACATGACCAGCGCAAGAAATGCCGGATAGATCAGCGCAATTTTGCAGATGTCACGGGCGCGCATACCCTTTCCATCGGTCAGCAGACGCAGCAGGATCACCGGCCCACCCAGTGACAGCACCGTCCCAGCCACCAGTGCAGCCCCCCAAAGGGCTGCCAGACGGCCAAAGGCTTCAAACCCCAAAAGCCCGGCAAGACCCAGCATGATAGCAAAGTTGACCGCCACGACCGCAGTACGCAAACCAATCGTATGCACGGCCGTTTGCTTTACCAGATTTGCGAATTTTGATCCCGACATCACACGATAACCATCTGCGTGCGCCATTAACCAAAGATGACGCCAGCTTTAGTCCTCATTCATTGTGATTAATTAAAGGTTAACTCCTTTGTGGTGTCTTGCCGGTGACGGACCAGAACAACCAAGGCGCGGTTTGACATGAGACAACACGACCAGGTGGCCGGACCGAGCCTGCAGAACGGTTGGGCAAACGGGGCAGATCACATCCCCACGTTGGATATTGCGGGCCTACTACGCGCTTTCTGGCATGGTAAATGGGTGATCCTTTTTACAATGGCGCTAACGATCACCTTGGCAGGATACTATGCCTTCCGCATCGCCACCCCGCAGTATGTGGCCATGGCGACATTGCAAATGGGTACGACTGGCGACCCAACGGGACGCACACCACAACAGCCTGAAAGCGATGAGGCCGCATTGAACACCAAGATCGCATTGGTGACATCAGACGCAGTGTTAACAGATGTCATCGCAGAACTGGGGCTTTTATCTGATCCTGAACTGAACAGATATCTGTCACCGCAATCGCCCCTTTCCTTGCGCAATCTGCGCACGCAGGCGCGGCACATTCTGGCAGGGACGACAGCACAAACACCTGATAGGGCCGCAATCCACGAAAAGACAATCCAGAACCTGCGCGGCCAACTGACGGTCACGCGCCGGCCTGACACATACATTCTGCAAATTTCCGCGCGCAGCAGCGACCCAGATAAGGCCGCCTTGCTGGCAAACACCACGGCTGCTCTCTATCTTGCGCAGACGCAAGCCCTGCAAGCCCAGACACAAGCCGAGGCTGAGATCTGGCTGCAATCACAGGTCGCGACATTGCGCGATCAACTCGACACACAAGAAATGCAAATCGCTGCTTTGGTTGCAACGGCACAGCTCCAGCAAGACGGCGGGTTGGACGCGTTGAGTGCGCAAGTGCTGGCCACAGATCAGGACCTGATAGCAGCGCAAAACACGCTTACCACACTGGAAAACGCCACCGATAACAGCACAGCACGCAACAGGGCGGAGATCGGACAGATACGCGACAAGATCAGCACGATTGCAGACCTCAAAGACCGGCTCAGCACCCAACTTGCAGCGCAGTCGGCAGGATTGGCGGAGCTGCATCAGCTGCAATTACAGACCGATGCAACGCGCCAGCTTTATCAAACATTTCTGGAACGGCTGCAGGAAAACCGCATGCAACAAGGGCTAAGCACGCCGAGCGCGCAACGGATCGCACCCGCATCCGGCGGCGCATATATTGGGCCGCGCAAGATGCTGATCCTAATGATTGCAGCAATGCTGGGCGGCACGCTGGGCGTGATGCTGGTTGTGATCCGGCGCACAACACACAAAGGCATCGTCGATGCGCGCAGCCTGCGCGATGCAACCGGGCTGCCGGTGCTGGCCCAATTCTCGACCAGCGCGCTGAAGCGGCTACGCAAAGGGCGTAACGCCTTTCCATTACCGCCCCAGTCAGAGGTATCACAGACCGCATATGCGCTCAGCACAGCACTCGCATTGGTCACTCGGACAAAACCCGCACAAGTAATCTTGTCGACATCCAGCATTGGGGCCGAAGGCAAAGCCGCACATGCTTTGTTTTTGGCGCATGCACTGGCGCAGGCGGGAAAACACGTCGTGGTGCTTGGTGCGGATGATCACGACAGGCAGTTCAGGGCCTTGATAGGGAACGCTGATGTGAAAGGGGCAGAGATCCATAGCAGCGCATTGGGTGCGGATATTCTAATAATGCCGGGCATTTCAGACCAGCACCAACCACTGAACGCCGATGACCTTGCTGATCGGTTGGACATGCTCAGAGAACACTACGATCACATCATCATTGATGGGCCACCTGTCTTGCACGGCCCTCTGGCAAAGCTGTTCGCCAGCCATGCTGATGCCATCCTTTATGCTGTCGGCTGGTCCAAAACCCCGCGGGATATCCTGCTGCGCGGGTTGGAAGCGTTGGAAGATGTCGGTTGTCCGGCCACTGGGTTGATCCTGTCCAAGGTTCATCTACGCAAGATGCGCAAACTGTCCAGTGATCCTTGCGTCAGCCTGTTGCATACCGCCCAACCCGTGTGATGGGGGCCACAGATTGCAGCCCCCACCCCATCACGTCACAGCTGCCAAAACATGCCGATTGTAGAAATGCGCAATATCGCCGCTTTGCAGGGTCAGCCCACTCTGCGGACTGGCGCGGATATAAGCCTTGGCAGGCCAGTCGGTTGACCCGCTTGCCGTGCGACCATCAATATTGGGCAGCACAAATGCTTCAAATTGATCCAGCCTATTGCCCGCAACCGGCAATGCGCCTGCTTCATGACCATAGACAAAATCAACCACTGGCGTCGTGCCAACCAAACCCAACCTATGAACCATTGGAAAATCAATCTCATCATCCGTTTGCCCGGCATAGTTGGCCAGCGTCACGACCGTCCCATCCTGTGCTTCCAGCGTATCGACCACGGTTGATGCGGTTTCGCCTTCCCAGCGGACAAAGGGTAACATCCCCGCATAAAGCCATTCGACATCCATTGAGGCCACGGTGATATCAACCTGCATATTATGCTGAATCGTGCCGGGTGTGATACTGCGGCTGGTCTGGCAATTGGCCAGCGGGCCGCTGCCGCCGGTTTGCCAAATCGTTTCCTCAACAATGGAAATCTGCGTACCAACGGTAAGGCCATGACCGCCGGTCACTGGCACCCAAGGCACGCCATCCACAGCAATCGTTTGAGATACCAACGCGTCATGTCCGTGGGTTTGCCCGCCCACCTCAATCACGTCACCGGCCACATCAACGCGGGCGGCATATTCACGTTCCGATGCATAGTCGATGATCGTGAACTCAGGATAAGTCGGGCGGTTGTCGGCCCGCCAGTCAAGAGCACCGTCCGAAGCGATACCGGCGCTGTGGGTTGGTCCGGTGGCACCGCTGCTGCCATTGGCGCGTGCGGCGTAATACATCCCACCAAACTGCACCTCATCACCCATCTGATAGGTGGTGTTAGGCTGCCAGACCGGGGGCAGGATATAGGGGTCATCCAAAGATCCGCTTGTGGTCACAGCCTCCAACATGATCGCGCCACCACCGGGGGTCGCAGCACCACCAAAGCGCAGGCTCACGTCATGCGGGCCGGTCAGCCCGCTGGCCACCTTGATTGTCTGGCGGCGGGTCAGATCGGTGGGCGCGTAGCTCGAGAACGCCTTAAAACCCAAACCTGCAGGATCGGCGATTTCGTTGACGAGCGTTTGCGCGCCATCAATCTCGACCCTGACATAGCCGCCGCTGGTCCGGCCAGTGTAGTTGATCCACAGATCGTAGGGACGGTCACGATCAACCTGCACCGTTGCAGTCGCACCGGCAGAACCACTGCTGATCGCGCGATTGCCAGTATAGCTGGCCGCGCGACCAGAGCCAGAGGTTTGCAATTGCGACCAACTCCCCGTCAGGGTCATCATGCTGACGGTGTACACATTGCGCAACTCTGCCAATTGCGTTTCGCGCCAGGACAGGCGCGTCCCCGCGTCCTGCTGGTCAAGGCGCAGGCGGGCGGCGTGATTGGGGCCTACTTCGGTCCACAAGGTCAGTCCGCCATCGAGACCGGGGGCAAGGGCCACGGATTGGCCCCCGCCATTTGCAAAGAAAGACGCCAGCGGGCGCGGTGCGGGCCTGCGGCCCTGCCCCACCCCCGGCGAAAGTTCAAAACCGATCATGCTTAGTACCACGCAACCAATTGCGCGGTCGTTCCCGCTGCCAGCACGCGGGTTGGACGGATAGACAAGATCGTACCCGCCGCCAAATCATACGTGACGGCCGCACCATCATTGTCTTGCAACGTAGCCGTCCCCGCAGTGTTGACATAAATCGCCCGTGGCCGGACCGGCAGATCCGTCGCATCAGAAGGTATAATCGCATAATGGGCAACGGCGGGGGATGTCAGATTTACATAGTCGGTATCAAAGGGATCAGGCATTCGGAATCTCCGGTTGGGAATGATCCCCAATGCCTAAAGGCCAGACCTTACCAACCGCCTTGACGACCGTACGTCAGACGACGCAACGCCTCAATCTAACGGCCTTTGCGCCCAACGATCACACAGACCGTACGCCAAGCAATCCACAGATCAAACAGAAAGCTGGCGTGCATCGCATAATAAAGGTCTGCCGCGACCTTGCGTTGTATACCTTCTTTGCCATCCACATACCCCACTTCGGTCTGCGCATAGCCGCTGATACCAGGCAGCATCTGCTGGCGCGCCGCATAGCCGGGCACCGAGTCGAGATAGACACAGGCATGATCATAAAGATCAGGACGCGGGCCGATCATGCTCATCTCGCCACGCAGGACGTTGATGATTTGTGGCAGCTCATCAATCCGGACCTTGCGCAAAATACGACCCATCCGGGAAATACGGTCTTCTTCCAAACGATCATAGGCACCACGTGCCGATGCCGCGACCGGCCTCATTGTCCGAAACTTAAAAGCGCGAAACGGTTGGCCACGTTGCCCCATGCGGCGCTGAAAATACATCAGCGGGCCACGATTCAAAAGCGGATTAATCACGAAAAGCGCAAGCGCCACACAGGCCAGCACCGGCAGCAATAGGATCGAAACCCCCACATCAAAGACTCGCTTTGAAACAGGAACTGTCGTTCGGTTCGGCGGACTGTCAAAAATTTGCCCATGCGCTGCTTCACGCCGAAAGTCTTTTTCATCAAAATGTAACACTGCCGCAAACGATCCAAAAATAACGGACCCACCTTAGGCCCGCACTCGTGGGTAGTTTGACCGGAACCAGTTAATGTCCTATTAATGACGAAAAGCTACATCAAAAATTCACCACAAAATGCTGTATAGTTTAGATATTTTATAAATTTAGAACGGCTCTCTATGAAACCATAGTGATCCAGCAGTAACGTCATGGAATATGCAATTCACAACGTAAGACATAACCCATACCAAACATTCTTGTCATTCCGGTCTTCGTTCCGACGCAACATACTGCAAATCCAAAATATGATGGACCAGCATACCCCGCAAAAGGATCATATTCGCTCAATAAGTCTGTACCTTTCTACACTTGCATGCGGCGGAGCAAGCAGCATGACGGGAAATCTTGCGGCAACGGCAATGTAGAGTAATTGGGTGACAGGTCACATGAATGACTGCGAAAGCCGATCAGGAAATTGGCGATCCGAGAAGGACTCGAACCCTCAACCTGCTGATTAGAAGTCAGCTGCTCTATCCAGTTGAGCTATCGGACCGCACGGGTCTTGGTATGGCGTGGGCCAAGGGGCTTTGGCAATACCCAAGTTTGCCACATCGCACCAGCAGGTCTACACATAAAACATAACGGCAAAAGGCATTTTGTAATGAAGCATATTATTGTCGGCGGCGGGAGCGGCTTTATCGGCTCTGCTCTTGCACAGGCGCTCCGGGACCGCGGCGACCGGGTGACGGTACTGTCACGCACGGGCGGTGATCAGCGGATCACATGGGATAGCCTCGCAGATGGGCTTCCTGATTGCGACGCAGTTGTAAACCTTGCAGGCGAACATATCCTGCAACCGGGTCGGCGCTGGACCGAACGTTATCGGCAAGAGGTCATCACGTCGCGCACCGACACGACCAAACAACTGGTGGATGCCATAAATGCCAGCAAAAATGCTCCTGACGTCTTTGTCTCGACCGCGGGCAAGTGTTTCTACGGCACCCAAACCGGTGCCGTTGATTACCCCCAACTTGACGAAGACAGCGCGCCAATGGGCCTTGATTTCCCGGCAGAGCTGGTCGGGCAATGGGAAAAGGCCGCAGATCACCTTGACCATGACCGGGTCCGCCATGTGCGGGTCCGCATCGGGATCGTTCTTGGCAAAGTGGATCGTGGTGGGTTCTGGGGCCGCCTGTGGCGGATCGGGCGCAGCCGGGGGTTATTGCCGATTGTCAGACTGCCTTTCTGCTTGGGCCTCGGGGCTGGTTTGGGCAAAGGGACGCAGCCCTTTCCATGGATCCATATAGACGACATGGTCGGTATTCTTACGCAGGTCATCGACGATGAAAGTGCCACTGGGCGCTACAATGCTGTATCACCGGGCATTGTCAGCAACGCGGCCTTCACAGCAGCCTTTGCCAAGGCGCTCCGACGTCCGGTCGTCTGGTCCATTCCTGCAAGCCTGATCCGCGCCGTCATTGGGCCAGAGCGGGCATCAATTCTGCTCGAAGGTCAAAATGTCGTGCCAAAACGCACGCTGGCTATGGGATACACATTCCAATACCCCACCATCGACAGTGCAATGGAAAATCTGGTCGAAATTACGTTCTAGACGCCTCAGTGCGTCCATGCGCCACGGCGGTTAGTCGCAAAATTTTCGCCATAGCCGCCGGGACGGATATTGGCCTTGCGCGACTTGGGCTCACGCACGACGGCATCAATCCCGTTGTCGCGGGCATATTCCAAAGCTGCTTCTTTGGTATCAAACTCAAGCTTCACTTGCGCCTGCGTGTCGGATGAAGACGTCCAGCCCATCAGCGGATCAACCTCGCGTGCCGTTTCAGCCACATGCTCCAACACCCAATGCTTTGTCTTGGCCGTGCCAGAGGACATGGCGGTTTTGGCTGGCTTATAGATTCGTGCGCGCATGACGGCTCTCCCTTGGCTGCATTCTATATGTGCAAAATCAGATCATTGCGCAAGCTTCGCCATGTCTCACCTGCAAGATCTTCGCAAATTCTGGGGCCTCAGGCCCATTCACCACTGCGCATGACAGGCACCCGCTCACCCGTCTTGGTGATCCCATCGATATCCACTGCATCAGACCCCATCATCCAATCGACATGAATAATACTCTGATTGCCGCCCTTCTGCTTCAATTCCTCGGGCGACAGCTCGGATCCACCTTCAATGGTATCTGCATAGCACTGTCCAAGGGCAATATGACAAGAAGCATTCTCATCAAACAAAGTGTTATAAAACAAAGTCCCCGACTGGCTGATCGGGCTTGAATGCGGCACTAAAGCCACCTCACCAATCCGGCTGGCCCCATCATCAGTCTTCAGCAGCGCATTGAGCACATCAGCACCCTTGCTGGCTGTCGCCTCAACAATACGGCCCGCCTCAAACCGTACTGCGATATCCTCAATCACACTCCCCTGATGGGCCAACGGCTTTGTCGCGGCCACGGTCCCATCGACCTTATAGGCATGCGGGCAGGTAAAGACCTCTTCGGTCGGGATATTCGGCTGGCAGGTCACACCATTCAGCGCGGGCGATGCGCCCCCTTTCCAGATATGCCCATCCGCCAGCCCCAGATGCAGGTCGGTCCCCGGCCCGGTGTAATGCAGCGCCGCAAAATCCTGCGCATTCAGCCAATCTACCCGCTCCTTTAACGTCGCCGTATGCGCTGCCCAATTCGCCACCGGATCATCACCATCCAGACGCGACGCGGCATAGATCGCATCCATCAACTTACCCTGCGCCTCTTCCACCGGGATATCAGGATAAACCTTGGACGCCCAAGCCGCCCCCGGATAGGCAACGATGTTCCAGTTCACCTCAAACCCGACAATCGGGTTCATCGCAGGCTTGGCCGCAATTGAGGTTGCCTTGCTCAACCGCGCCACCTTTGCCGGGTCCTGTGCGGCAAGCAGCATCGGATCGTCCCCGGTAATCGCCATGCGCGCAGCCCCACCTTTGAACGCGGCAGCCATCCCCTCGAAAAACCAGTCCGGCGCACGGTCAAAGCTTTCATCAGGGGCATGTTCATAGCGGGCCAGCGTGATGGCATCATCGTTGAAAAACGGCGTCACAATCCCGGCACCTGCCTTATAGGCATGCACGGTGATCCGGCGGACCAGATCAAGGGCGGCCATCGGCGCGGTAATCACCAAATCCTGCCCCGGTTGCAGGTTCACACCGGTCCGTACGGCGACTTCGGCCAGACGATCAAGTTTTGCAGGGTCAATATGGTCAGACATGGGGCTGGGTTCTTTCGTTTTGATCTACATCAGGTGAGGTATGAAGGTTCAATGGTCAACGCAATACGGTACGATCAAAACATCCGTTGCTGCGCCCGGCGCACTTCAAAACCATTGCCCGCGATATTGACACATATCACCCCAGAGGGTTCTGAGCGACAGGTGATCCCATCAAGAATGGCACGGCTTCCGTAAGGCAATACCGCACGCCCTTCTGATGTCAGGTCAGCACCGGTCACACAAATGAGCTGGGCCGTGCCGGTTTGGCCCAGACCAAAAGACGTGCCCCATACACCGTCACAGGACTCAGGCCTGTTGGTATAACTTTGTCGCTCAACACCCAGATCACAGCGGACCGCAAGAGGCGCATCACGCGACATATCACAGCGAATATTACCCGACGGCGATTGGAAAGAGATATCGACCGCCCACGCCGCATTGCTCGCGACACCCAGCAAGAACGCACAAATCATTTGTCGTAGACAAAAGAGGAAATTCAGACCAAACATACCCTCAGAATTAACACGATCTCAGACCAATAGAAAATTCAAACTATCGCGATATCTGATTTTTTCACAGGTCGCTGCAGCGTGCGCAGATTGACTTTGGTAATCCCATGACTGACCCTGATTATGCATTCAAAAATTGCGGCGACCAGGCTGACGCAAGCTGCAAACGACATAAGTGATACTTCGTGAAACTCATAATTCCGCCCCCCAAAAACACCTTCGATGTCCTGACGCGGCGTTGGGGCCTCACCAATGCGACATTGGTGCGCCAATCAAAACGCGCGACCGTATACAAGGTTGATAGCCCAAACGGCCCGGCGGCGTTCAAGCTTTACAGTGAAATCGGCTATGCAAACGAACGCGCAGCGGTTGCTTTCTCAAACGGACTTCAACCGGGCATCGGTGCTGGCATCCTCAAAAGCGACTTCCGCCGCGCCGCGATTCTCATCGAATGGCTCAGCGGGCCAACGCTCTCCAAAACGTACCATTCAGGCGACTATGACACTGCAACGCGACACGCCTGCGCGCTTGTCAAGAAGATCAGCGACGTGCCGTTCCGCTGGGCCTTCGCCTACCGCAGACTTGCGCCCCTTTTGAAACAAAGGCTCCAGTCTCACCGACGCGCCAATTTCAACCCCGATATCGAACGCGTGCTGGATCATGCCCTTTCCTTGCTGGACGGGCAGTTCAATAACCGCCAATCCGAACGGATCATTCATGGTGATTTGCATTATGGCAACATCATCATGACACCCAATGGCCCCCGCGCCATTGATCCCAAAGGGATCAGGGTGCACCCGCTCTTTGAATGCCGCAACCTGTTTGCAGAACCAAAATCAGAAACCGATCTCAAGGGTTTTGAAAGCCGAATACAGCATCAGATTGCGATCATTACCGAAGAACTGGGGTACGATCGTCAGATCATCCTGCAATTCAACATCCTCAACATGATCCCCAGCTTGATGAAGCCCGGCCTGACACCGGAAACCATTGATCAGCGCATCCAACGCATTGATCTCCTGATGCAGGCAGAGGCGGCGCTGTAGTGTCACGAACGATACACCACATCTGCAACGGCTCCTGACAAATCCTGTCAGCAGCTACCCTTGAACCCTTACCGAAACAGGTCAAATATACGGTTAACTCAAAGGACCGCGTGCCATGGCCGACGCCGCTACTGATCAGCATATCTACCTGTCTAACCCCGCCCCTGACGTCAAAACCCGCGAAAAGCTGGAAGGCGGTAAGCAATTCGTGTTGCAGACCGAATTCGCGCCGGCAGGCGACCAACCCACGGCAATCAAAGAGCTCTCGGAAGGGATCTTGAACGGCGAACGTGACCAAGTCCTGTTGGGCGCCACCGGCACCGGCAAGACCTTCACCATGGCCAAAATGATCGAGGAAACACAGCGCCCCGCGATCATCCTTGCGCCCAACAAAACTCTGGCAGCCCAGCTTTACGGCGAATTCAAAGGGTTCTTCCCGGACAATGCGGTCGAATATTTCGTCAGCTACTACGACTACTATCAACCCGAAGCCTATGTCGCGCGGTCTGACACCTATATCGAGAAAGAATCCCAGATCAACGAACAGATCGACCGGATGCGCCACTCGGCCACGCGGGCGCTACTCGAACGGGATGACGTGATCATCGTGGCTTCGGTCTCCTGCATCTACGGCATCGGCTCGGTCGAAACCTACGGTGCCATGACGCAAGACATCCACGTGGGCCGCGAATACGACCAGCGCAAGATCATGGCGGACCTCATCGCACAACAATACCGCCGCAACGATCAGGCGTTCCAACGGGGCACCTTCCGGGTGCGCGGCGACAGCTTGGAAGTTTGGCCCGCCCACCTGGATGACCGCGCATGGAAACTCTCCTTCTTCGGTGAAGAACTTGAAACCATCACCGAATTCGACCCGCTGACCGGGGATAAGACCGACAGCTTCGAAAAGGTCCGCATCTACGCGAACTCCCACTACGTCACGCCGCGCCCCACGATGAACCAAGCCATCATCGGCATCAAAAAAGAACTGCGGATGCGGCTGGACCAATTGGTTGGCGAAGGCAAACTGCTGGAAGCACAAAGGCTGGAACAACGCTGCAACTTCGATCTGGAAATGCTGGAGGCGACAGGCGTCTGCAACGGGGTTGAAAACTACTCGCGCTACCTCACAGGGCGCGCGCCGGGCGAACCACCCCCCACCCTGTTCGAATTCATCCCCGACAACGCCATCGTCTTCGCCGACGAAAGCCATGTCTCCGTCCCCCAGATCGGCGGCATGTACAAAGGCGACTACCGGCGCAAATTCACGCTGGCCGAACACGGGTTCCGCCTACCCTCCTGCATGGACAACCGGCCCCTGAAGTTCGAAGAATGGGACGCCATGCGCCCGCAATCCGTCTTCGTCTCGGCAACCCCGGCGGCATGGGAGCTGGAACAAGCAGGCGGCGTCTTCACCGAACAGATCATCCGCCCCACCGGCCTGATCGACCCCGAAATCGAAATCCGCCCGGTGGACATGCAAGTCGACGATCTGCTGGACGAAGTGCGCAAAGTCGCCGCCGACGGCTACCGCACGCTAGTGACCACGCTGACCAAACGCATGGCCGAAGACCTGACCGAATACATGCACGAACAGGGCATCAAGGTCCGCTACATGCACAGCGACATCGACACGATCGAGCGCATTGAAATCCTGCGCGACCTGCGGCTGGGGGCCTTCGATGTGCTGATCGGGATCAACCTGCTGCGCGAGGGGCTCGACATCCCCGAATGCGGATTGGTCGCGATCCTCGACGCCGATAAAGAAGGCTTCCTGCGCTCTGAGACCTCACTCGTCCAAACCGTCGGCCGCGCCGCGCGCAACGCCGAAGGGCGCGTGATCATGTACGCCGACCGCATCACCGGCTCGATGGAACGAGCGATGAAGGAAACCGAACGACGGCGCGTCAAACAACTGGCCTATAACGCAGAACACGGGATTACCCCGCAGACGGTCAAAAAGAACGTCGAGGATATTCTGGCAGGCCTCTACAAAGGCGACGTCGACATGAACCGGGTGACGGCAAAGGTGGACAAACCGATGGCCGGAGCGAACCTGCAAGCGGTGCTGGACGGCCTACGGACCGACATGCGCAAAGCGGCCGAGAACCTGGAGTTCGAAGAGGCAGCAAGACTGCGGGACGAGGTGAAACGGCTGGAAACGGTGGAACTGACGGTCGCGGACGACCCGCTGGCGCGGCAGCAGGCGGTGGATAAGGCGGTTGATGATGCGCAGAAAGCGTCGGGGCGGAGTACCGGTGGGCGTGGTGGCATGCGTGGCGGGAAGAGCCGGTATGGGGGGAAGAAGAGGTGATCGGCTACCGAGTGTGATCAGCGCTGCATCGGAAGAGCTCTTAGTCTGGATACTTTCGCCTCAACGTCTTTATCTAGTTCCAAGTCAGATAGGCTATGAATGCACTTGATACCGGTCCCAATGATCCGGCCTTTTTCATCTGCACCAAATCTTGCTGAGATTTCCTCAAGATATCTTGGTTCAGGGATGAAGTGATTTGAAGGTGTCTTGTTGGAACACTGGTATGTGGCGTGTGCCGCCAAGTCTGCATACTTTAGAAGTCGCTCTTCTCCTTTCGCTCGAGCAACTATGGCAAATGGATTGAATATCTTCAGATAATTAGCGTCGCTATGAAGCGGATTATCTTTGATCTTACCAATGTAACGGCGCATTGCATCGTAGTCATGGTTTCGGCGCTCAAAAAAAACGTCTGGCGGTTCATCCGCCATACCCTTAGCCAGAAGATACTTCCCAATTCGTTCCAGAAGATAAACAGCGCATTTGTTGTAAAACTTGTCAGGGTCTTTTTCGATCCGGTCCGAGTATGCGCCCAGTGTACTTTTGTTGGATATGACAGCAAAGAAACGCAAGTTCACTTTTGCCGCTTCTCGCTACCAGAATACGGTTTGGGAATGTGTAAGATCGGTTGCATGACTCCACTTTTTCGGTATCGCTGACTCGACAGCACTTAGCGTCTTCTCAGCTTGAATCCTGACAGCTTGCGGCATCACTGCGGCAGCCAAGACAAAATACGGCGATGATCCATGTGAAGTGTCGGTTCTTACCTTGGAGATACCGGCTTCACCGCTTTCATCTATGAAAATATGGCAAACCAATGCTATGTCCTGGAACAAATACTTAGCTATTGTCATTCAACCTTAAGGTGCGGACAACCCTCATAATTCGCGGTTCAATGCAACCGTAGGGTGGGTGAAACCCACTCGCCATCACGAAGGTGGGTACAACCCACCCTACCTCACTGTCCCGGACTTGATCCGGGACCTCAACGCCTGCCCAGAACCTTAACCAACCTTTCACACATCCACCGCGCGCCGCCTTAACCCACCCAAACCGCATACTGCGTACATACAAGTTCTGTACGGCATATGTACGCTCTGCATACGCCCCAATCCCCCACAAAACCCAGCGTTAACACATAATTCCCCGGGCCGAGGCCGCCGCCGCGCGCCGACCCCACCGCGCGTTGCTTGTCCGCAGCGTCGATCCCGCTACATCCCCCTCATGCGTACCTTACTCGCCTGCCTCCTCCTCGCCTCCCCCGCCACCGGGTGGGAGTTTTCGGCAAGCCCGATCTGTACCCTGACGGACACGTCGGACACCGGCGATATCACCGTCACCTATGACCCCGCGATTACCGAATACACCATCACCGTCACTCTGCCCGATGGGCGATGGCCCACGGACCCGATCTTTGGCATGGCCTTCGCCAATGACCGCCCCATCAGCATCCAGACCGACCGCCACAGCATCAGCCCGGATGGGCGCAGCATTACCGTCAAAGACCGTGGTTTCGGCAATGTCCTCGATGGGTTAGAGTTCAACACACGCGCCTATGCGATGCTGGGCGATACGACAGTCGGCGTCGATCTCACAGGGATCGGCCCGGCGATCATCGCATTCCGCGATTGCCCGGCGGCCAACCTCGCCTGATGGCCGAGCGCGATCCGATAAATCCAACAGATGATGACGCCCGCCGACTGGCGCAGAACTTACTAAAACAAGTGCGCTACGGCGCATTGGCCGTCACGCACGAAGGCGCGCCCTACGTTGCCCGCGTTGCAATGATTTGGAATGATGGTGCGTTTCTCAGCCTGATTTCCACGCTATCGCTCCACACAAAGGCCATCCAAACCAACCCCGCTTGCGCGGCCCTGATCGGTGAGCCCGAAGACACGGGCGACCCGCTCACTCATCCGCGTATGACCTTGATTTGCAACGCAGAATGCGCTGACAAAGCCGCGATCAAACCAGCCTGGCTGACCGCTATTCCCAAGGCAAAACTCTACTACGAATTCACCGATTTTCAGATGTACCGCCTAAAAACAACCGAAGCCCACTTGAACGGGGGCTTCGGCAAGGCGTATCATTTGTTGCCTTATGATCTGAGGGCTGGCGCTTAGCCCTTACCCTTCCACGGCACCAGCCATTTTTCGGCCTGCCGCATCAGCATATCAATGCTGAAGCCGATGATACCGATCAGGATGATACCCATCAGGACGATGTCCGTGGATTGGAATTTCGACGCCACCATAATCATCATGCCAGCACCCTTTTCGGCTGCAACCAGTTCAGCCGCAACAACCGTACCCCAGCACACGCCCATAGCAACGCGCGCACCAGTAAAGATTTCTGGCAGGGAATTTGGTATAATCACATGGCGCATAATCTGCCACTTGGACGCGCCCAGCGAATAGGCCGCATGCACTTTGGAAATCCGCACGCCCGACACACCCGAACGGGCCGCAATCGCCATGATCCAAAGGGCTGCAAGGAATAGCAGGATGATTTTACCAACCTCACCGATGCCAGCCCAGATGATCACCAGCGGGATCAGCGCCAAGGGTGGTACAGGGCGCATGAATTCCACGATCGGGTCAAACCAGCCCCGGAACCAATTCGACAGACCCATCGCATAGCCCAGGGGAATACCAACCAAAGCACCAAGGAAAAAGCCCACAATCACGCGGAATAGAGAATACCCAAGATGCTCGGCCAAGGTCGAGTTGCGGTAGCCCACGGTCGCGATTTCACCCAAACGGCTCCATACTGCTTCGGGCGAGGGCAGCCAGATCGGCTCCATCTGAACGCCGGTCGCCGGGATGATGTTCAACGTGCCTTTGTCAGACATCGCAACGCGCCCAAAGGCCACATCAACGGACCCGCCGGGTGCGATGGCGACACCATCAACGGCGGTGATAAATGTCTCTTCGTCGCGGCCCATTTCATCATTGTTGTCAACGCGCAGCAACTCACTGCGGTAGACCGGGATCGCAACCGCGTCATTCTTGGCAATACCATCACCTTCTGTAACTTCGGGCGCATCAACCTCTTCACCTGTGGGGTGAACCACGACCGATACGGTTGCCGTATCGCTGTCACCCGCAGGCGTCGTGATGGTGTATTCAAAGCTTCCGTCGCCCACAAATGGTCCGGGCGCATGCAAGAACCCCGGCAGCAGTTTGGATCCCGTAAAGGCACCCCAAAACACGAAGATCAGCACGATCGAGACAACAGATGCAGCCGTGTTCGACGTCACAGCGCTTTCGTCGCCAAATGTCACTGTTTTGAGTGATCCATAGTCACTCTTCGGGGTCACAAGGCGTTTCACCCCGCTCCAGATCACCATCATCAACAGGATGATCAGGATATAACCAATCACATAGGGGGCCGCTGCAAAGAGTGTCGTCAATACGGCCCAAAGTTCACCCCAGAGGTTTCCTAGAAGTTCCATTACGCGTCCTCCGTCCGGCCCATGATTTCCTCTTCCATGTCCCAGATCATCCCGAGGATTTCTTCGCGGACTTCCCCGAATTTAGGGTGCTTCTTCACTTCGCGCAGGTCTTTACCCACACCCATTTCAGCAAATGGCAGACGGTATTCGGTGTGAATACGCCCCGGACGCGGTGCCATGACCAGCAAACGTTCACCCAGCAAAAGCGCCTCTTCAACCGAGTGGGTGATCAGGATGATCGTCTTGCCAGTTTCTTTCCACAGCTTAAGCACCAGCCCTTGCATTTTCTCGCGCGTTAGGGCGTCCAATGCGCCAAGCGGCTCATCCATCAAGATCACGTCGGGTTCATTGGCAAGGCAGCGGGCCAAGGCCACTCGCTGCTGCATTCCACCCGACAGTTCGTAGACAGCCTTTTCCTTGAAGTCCTGTAAGCCGACGACATCAAGCAGGTGATCAACAATCTCGGCCTTCTCGGCCTTGGGCATCCCCTTCATTGATGGACCAAAGCCTACGTTCTCACGCACGCTCATCCACTCGAACAAAGCACCTTGCTGAAACACCATCCCGCGTTCGGCTGCCGGTCCTGTGACCTTGTGCCCGTTGAGGATAATCTGCCCTTCGGTCGGAGCCAGAAAACCTGCTACGATATTCAAAAGCGTTGTCTTACCACAGCCCGAGGGGCCTAGAACCGACAACAACTCACCTGCCTTGAGGTCGAGTGACACGTCTTTCAACGCCTGCACAGAAGACCCATTGGGCAGGTCGAACCGCATCGACAATCTATCTATTTGTAACCCTGACATGGCTTATCCCGTTATTTCCCTTGAAAATACTTGCCTGGCGACCGCAAGGATTATCATGGGAAAGAAAGGCTGGCGCGCAACCGCGACGCCAGCCTAGGTGATTTACATGTCGCTAACAGCCATCAGTGGGCCTGTGTTCACAGCTTCTTCGTAGCTATCCAGCGACGATGGGATCGACCCGGATTCGACAAACACATCAGCCACACCCTTCATGAACGAAGGTGCCGCGCCGCCAAGCCACGCGTCAGACAGCTGTGTTGCCACATCAGGGAACACGAATGTCGCCATGGTTTCGGCAGTCGCGTCTTCGTCCATACCAGCATCATTTGCGATCACTGGCAGCATTTCAGCAACTCCGGACCCATCGTTCCATGCCGCGTTGGCCTCGGCAGTTACTTCAAGGAATTTTGTAACCAGTTCTGCGTTTTCGGCAACGAAACTTGCAGGTGCAGAAGTCACGTCAAAGACCAGAATACCCAGTTCTTCCTTCTCAGCACCTGTCAGCAACACGTTGCCGTGCTCTTTCATGCGGCGCAGCGCACCACCCCAACCGCAGGACATATCAACCTGACCCTGAGCCAAGGCGGCGGCACCTTCGGCTGGCGCCATGTCAACCACGTCAAGCGACGCAAGATCTACGCCGAAGTGGTCCATCTGACGCAGGAAACCATAGTGGGCAGCGGTACCAAGCGGGACAGCAACTTTCTTGCCTGCCAGTTCGTCGGCGCTGTCAGCGTCAATCTCAAGGCCGGACGAGACGACGCAGTTGTCATTCTCAGCATAAGACACGGCGACATCAAGGATCTGAAGGTCCTGACCAGCGGAAGCTGCGACAACGAATGGTGGCACACCTTGGCTGACAGCGATTTGCACATCACCAGATGCCATTGCAGCAGACATGGCCGTGCCGCTATCAAAGCTAACCCAGTTGATTGTCACTCCCATCGCTTCGTCATATGTGCCGTTGACCTTGGCAAACTGAAATGGCATCGGCCATTCAAGGAAGTAGGCGACAGTGATTTCGCCGTGTCCTTCGGCCATCGCGGTTGTGGCCCCTGTCATCAATGCGACGCCAGCCGCAGCGCCCATCAGTGCATTCTTCATAGTCATTCTTGATCTCCCATGTCGCGACCCCCGATCAAAGGGCCACCATTTAACGACGGTTTGCCCGCCTTACAGTGATAGCTGAGCATGAATGATCCCGGTTTCCAAGTCAGAACATGCGCAGCCGGTTGTTTGACGCCGCAAACTGACGCCAGATTGGCCTCGCGCTTTTCCGAATGCTCAGAGAAGCGGCAAGTCGATGCGTAGCGAAAGAAATTCATGCGCATAGGTCAATCATGGATATCTGGGCGCTTACCGACTGAAACGGCGCAACGGTTCCTTCCGTACAAAGTATTTATATTGTTTTTCATCTACTTATAGTGTTGTCAGGTCCAATTTCATTGATCTGGACGCTTGTTTTGGCTATACTCATGCAATCAAACTGGCCCTATTGGGAGTGACAGAGATTTAGGCAAGGTGTCAGAAATCGGGCGATGCAGATTTGGATTCGCGCAGCCCGCCCCCACACATTGATGGAGCATCGGACATGGAGACGCAGACATTCGCAAACGATCCCGAGAACGTGATCGAAGCTGACCGGGCACATGTCTGGCATCACCTAAGCCAGCACAAGCCCTACGAAACTGTGGACCCGCGCATCATCGTTGAAGGCAAAGGCCTGCGGGTATGGGACATTAAAGGCAAAGAACACATCGACGCAGTGTCTGGCGGCGTTTGGACGGTGAATGTGGGCTATGGCCGCGCACGCATCGGCCAAGCGATGGCAGATGCAGTCACCAAGATGTGCTTTTTCGGTGGCACCGCAGGCACGATCCCCGGTGCGCAATTTGCGGAAATGCTGATCGACAAAATGCCCGGCCTTGATCGCGTTTATTATGCCAACTCTGGGTCTGAGGCGAATGAGAAGGCGTTCAAGATGGTCCGCCAGATCAGTCACAAACACTATGGCGGCAAGAAGCAAAAGATCCTTTACCGCGAACGTGATTATCATGGGTCGACCATCGCGGCGATGTCGGCAGGTGGGCAGGATGAACGTAACGCCCAATACGGCCCCTTCACCCCCGGTTTTGTCCGGGTGCCACATTGCCTTGAGTACCGGTCGCAAGATGGGTCACTGGGTGAAGAATATGGCGCAAAAGCTGCGCAGGCGATTGAGGATGTCATCCTTGCCGAAGGCGCTGACACCATCGGCGCGCTTTGCCTTGAGCCGATCACGGCGGGCGGCGGCATTATTGTCCCGCCAAAAGGCTATTGGGAGCGGGTACAGGAAATCTGCAAAAAGTATGATATTCTGCTGCACATCGACGAAGTCGTTTGCGGTATTGGCCGTACCGGTACTTGGTTCGGCTATCAGCAATTTGACGTGCAGCCTGATATTGTAACGATGGCCAAGGGTGTGGCCTCTGGCTATGCTGCGATTTCTTGCTGTGTCACCACGAACCGCGTGTTCGATATGTTCAAGGACGACAGCGATCACCTGGGTTATTTCCGCGATATCTCGACTTTTGGTGGCTGCACCGCTGGCCCTGCCGCCGCGATTGAGAACATGAAGATTATCGAAGAAGAAGACTTGCGCGGAAACTCTGTTGCGATGGGTGAGCATCTACAAGGCAACCTGCACAGTCTGATGGAAAAGCACAAATGGATCGGCGACGTACGCGGGATGGGCCTATTTGCTGGGGCTGAACTGGTAAAGGATCGTCAAACGAAAGAACCTGTGGATGAAAAGTATGTCGGCGCAATCGTGGCAGATTGCATGGCGCAGGGCATCATCATCGGTGCGACAAACCGGTCATTGCCCGGCTACAACAACACGCTGCTATTCGCACCATCTTTGATTGCCACCGCCGATGATCTTGATCAGGTCACGGCTGGCGTGGATGAAGCGATCACCCGCGTTCTGGGCTAATATCGTATGGTGCAGGCAGGCTGAATGTCTGCACCAGCTCTATTTCCGTGCAGGGTGCGTGAAGCGTCTTCGACGTTGCATAGGTCGCAAGGCAAAGGCTGCCAAGTACAGCAATGAACGCAATCTGCAACAGTTTCATGGACGATCTCCGGTTGGTGTGATCATCAAACGTACCAGCGACGCCTTTCCGTCGCAAAAAACAACCGCTTGTCCGGCAAAGAAGCGCAGTGGCAGTCCGGCATAGCTTGCAGTTCTCAGCGCATAGGTCCAATCTGCGAGCGTATCTAAGGCCAGACTATGTCAATTTCCGTCGAAACTTTTTTTCTTGACCCCTCTGCTGAAGGCACCCTTCAGGCACGTATTCAACAGATGGTGGCGCAGGGGATACTGGCAGGGCGCATCAGGCCGGGCGAACGCCTGCCCTCTTCACGCAAGATGGCGGCACACCTGGGCGTCAGTCGGATCACCGTAACACTCGCTTATACAGAGCTTGTCGCCGACGACTATCTGACATCGCGCGGGCGATCAGGGTATTTCGTGTCTGAGAACGCACCCGAACCGCCAGCATTTCCGGCACAGCGTTTTACGACGGGCACAGTCGACTGGACACGCACCATCGGGCAACGCTTTACGCCGGGGTTGAGCCTCGACAAGCCTGCGGATTGGGCGGATTACAGGTATCAATTTATCTATGGGCAAACCGATAAGACGTTGTTTGACAGCGCCAATTGGCGGCTTTGCGCGCTGCGTGCGCTAGGGATGCGTGACTTCGGGGCGTTGACCTCGGATTACTTTGACGGCGATGATCCGCAACTGGTTGACTTCATCGCGCGGCAAACGCTGCCGCGCCGAGGCATCCTTGCAAACCCAGATGAGATATTGGTCACGATGGGCGCGCAAAATGCACTTTGGCTCTCGGCACAAGTACTGCTGAACAGCCGACGCCGCGCAGCGATTGAGGATCCGTGTTATCCTGCACTCCGCACGATCCTCACCCAGTCTCGTTGCCAATTAAGCGTCATTCCGGTTGATGAAGATGGGCTGCCACCGGCGGACCTGCCCGACCAAACCGATGTTGTCTTTACCACGCCCAGCCACCAGTGCCCAACAGCCGCAACAATGCCGCTCGCGCGCAGGCAAGCACTGTTAGACAAGGCAGAGGCCGAGGATTTCGTGATCGTTGAGGATGACTATGAGTTTGAAATGTCATTTCTCAAATCGCCGTCTCCCTCGCTCAAGTCACTCGATAAAAATGGTCGCGTCATTTACGTCGGCTCCTTTTCCAAATCGCTGTTTCCGGGTCTGCGGCTTGGTTATCTGGTTGGACCTGCGCCCTTCATCCGCGAGGCCCGTGCGCTGCGGGCCACGGTTCTGCGGCATCCGCCGGGGCATATTCAACGCACCGTCAGCTATTATCTGTCGTTAGGGCATTATGACGCGCTGGTCCGCCGGATGAGCAAAACATATCATGAGCGGCGCAAGGTCATGGTGGATGCGCTGACCGCGCAGGGGCTGACAATCGCAGGGCAAGGCACCTATGGGGGATCATCGGTCTGGGTCAAAGCGCCGTCCGGCATCAATACAACCACCTTGGCCGCCCAACTACAGCCGCAAAGCGTATTGGTGGAACCCGGCGCGCCGTTTTTTGCGGGTGAAGCCCCGCCGCAAGAGTATCTGCGCCTCGCTTATTCATCCATTCCAGCATCGCGCATCCCCGAAGGCATACGGCTCATTGGAGAGGCAATCCGACAAAGCTAATTTTTGAGACATTAAGTCTCAAAAAAATTTACTCTGGCATTAGGGGCGATGTACAATTGGACCTAACGCCTGCAACCGACAGAACTTAATGTTACCGCAACGAAGAAGGGGATTCTGCGCCCCTGATTTTCTATGGAATTTTAGGGAAGGACCCATCGCCATGAAGATGACCACTGAAGAAGCTTTCGTCAAAACGCTCCAAGCGCACGGCATCCGTAACGCATTCGGGATCATCGGCTCTGCCATGATGCCTATTTCCGACATCTTTCCCAAAGCCGGGATCACTTTCTGGGACTGCGCGCACGAAATGACCGCTGGCATGATGGCTGACGGCTACACCCGTGCGACTGGCGAAATGTCGATGATGATCGCGCAAAACGGTCCCGGCATTACCAACTTCGTGACCTCAGTTAAAACCGCCTACTGGAACCACACACCATGCTTGCTGGTCACGCCACAAGCGGCCAACAAAACAATCGGCCAAGGTGGTTTCCAAGAAATGGAACAGATGAACTTGTTCGCTGACTGTGTGGCTTACCAAGAAGAAGTCCGCGATCCGACACGCATCTGCGAAGTTCTGGCCCGCGTGATCTCCAAAGCGCACCGTTTATCCGGCCCAGCCCAGATCAACATCCCACGCGATTTCTGGACACAAGTGGTCGACATCGAAATCCCCGAGCCAATTAACTTTGAAGTTTCCCCTGGCGGTACAGACTCTATCTCTGCGGCGGCCGAAATGCTGTCTTCTGCGAAGTTCCCAGTCATCCTGAACGGCGCTGGCGTTGTTCTGGCCGAAGGCGGCATTGAAGCGTCCCGTGTGCTGGCTGAAAAACTCGACGCGCCTGTTTGCGTTGGCTATCAGCACAACGATGCGTTCCCCGGCAACCACCCGCTGTTCGCTGGTCCTTTGGGCTATAATGGATCGAAAGCTGGCATGGAACTGATCAGCAAAGCTGACGTTGTTCTGGCATTGGGCACACGTTTGAACCCATTCTCCACCCTGCCCGGTTACGGCATTGATTACTGGCCCACAAACGCCAAGATCATTCAAGTCGACATCAACCCTGACCGTATCGGCCTGACCAAGAAGGTCACCGTTGGTATCGTAGGCGACGCAGCAAAGGTTGCGATGGGTATTACCGAACAGCTGGCTGACACAGCAGGCGATGCAGGCCGTGATGAGCGTAAGAACACAATCGCGCAGACCAAATCTGCTTGGGCGCAGGAACTCACCTCGCTCGATCACGAGCAGGACGATCCCGGCACCACATGGAACGAGCGTGCGCGTGCAGCCCGTCCTGACTGGATGTCTCCACGCATGGCATGGCGCGCCATTCAGGCGGCAATGCCTGAGGATGCGATCATTTCATCCGACATCGGCAACAACTGCGCGATTGGGAATGCTTACCCAAGCTTCCCAACAGGTCGTAAGTATTTGGCGCCGGGTCTTTTTGGCCCATGTGGCTACGGTCTGCCCGCCATTATCGGTGCGAAAATCGGCCAACGTGATGTACCTGTGATCGGCTTTGCTGGCGACGGCGCATTCGGCATTTCGGTGAACGAGCTGACAGCGATTGGTCGCCGTGAATGGCCCGCAATCACGCAGATCGTGTTCCGCAACTACCAGTGGGGCGCTGAAAAGCGGAACTCAACCCTTTGGTTCAACGACAACTTTGTCGGCACCGAGTTGGACACACAAGTATCCTACGCTGGCATCGCCAAAGCCTGTGGCCTGCAGGGCGTCGAGGCCCGCTCCATGGAAGAACTGACCGAAGTTCTCAAGCAAGCAATCGTTGATCAAATGGAGAACAACAAAACCACCTTGATCGAAGTCATCCTGAATCAGGAACTGGGTGAGCCGTTCCGCCGTGATGCGATGAAGAAACCTGTCGAAGTGGCCGGCATCGACGCATCCGACATGGCGGCTGAGTAAGCTTGCCATTCGACCTCGGCCCCGGCACAGCGGCGGCCCTTGCAATTGCTTTGCTGGGGGCCGCCTATGTCCGGGGCTATTCAGGTTTTGGGTTCTCAGCGATCTTCATTGCCTTCGCGGCCCTTGTGACAAACCCGCTCCCTCTCATTCCGGTGGTCTTTGCATGCGAAATGTTGATGACAGTCTTTCAAGCCCGCGGCATTCGCGGCTACATCGACTGGCGTCGGATTTTATGGCTGCTGGTGGGGGCTGCAATCGCACTCCCTTTCTCGGTTTCGTTCATCCTGTCGGTGGGCGAGGGCACGGTGCGCATCATCATCTCGGGGATCATTCTGGTATTATCGCTTGTTCTGTTGTCAGGCTGGACGTTGCGGGCGCGGATCGGCCCGTTGGGGCACGGCGGTGTCGGCGTCCTGTCGGGCATCTGCAACAGCGCCGGGATCGGCGGCTTGCCGGTCGCCGCCTTCATGTCGGCACAGCCTATGGAAGCGGCGGTGTTTCGCGCCACCATGATCGTCTATCTCACCGGCCTCGATATGATCACAATGCCTCTTCTTTGGGCGGGCGGTCTGGTCACATGGGATACCGCACGCGGCATCGTATTGGCCTTTCCGATGCTCGCCTTAGGTGTCTGGCTGGGCGGGCGTCAGTTTTTATCCGCTTCCCCTTCGACATTTCGGCGCTTTGCGGTGATGCTGCTGTTAGCTCTATCCCTGTTGGGACTGATGCGCGCCATTATAAGGATATGACATGAGTTCCCCATTTCTTTCCAACCGCGAAGCTGTTGCCCCCGCCGACCTGATTGCCCGCGCCCAAGGTTTTGGCGCACCGCGCGTCGCCATCGCCCGCGCAGGATCGCCCCTGCCGATGGAAGCGGCAGAGGACGCGACCAAAGCAGGCATCATGATCCCGGTCTTCGTGGGTGAGGCGGATATGATCCGCGCAGAGGCGGACAAACTGGATTGGGATATCTCAGGCTACGCCCTGCACGACACTACAGGCGAGGACGAGGCGGGTAAAACCGCCGCTGGCCTCTGCGGTGCAGGTGAAGCTGACGTCCTGATGAAAGGCCAGCTACACACGGATGTCTTTATGAAATCCGCCGTCAGCCGTGACGCGGGACTACGCACAGGGCAACGCTTTGTGCATATCTTCCATATCTCGCACCCAGATGGCGGCAAACCGATGCTGATTTCGGACGCAGCGGTGAACGTGGTCCCTGATCTGGAAACGCGCCAGTCGTCCATCATCGAAGTACAAAAGCTGCTGGCCAAGCTTGGCAACGCACGGCCTAAGATCGCTATTTTATCGGCAACAGAAAGCGTCATCCCAGCGGTGCCAAGTTCAGTGGATGGACGGGCCCTTGCGGATTGGGCGCGCGCGAACATCGAGAATGCTGATGTGTCAGGCCCATTGGCACTGGACCTGATCATGTCACCCAGTGCAGTGGCCACCAAGAAACTGACGGATGATCCCGTTGCAGGTCAGGCAGATGCAATTATCGTACCAGATATTGTCTCTGGCAACGCGCTTTTCAAAGCGTTCGTTTATCTGACTGGCGGCTGTGCCGCAGGGGTCGTGACCGGTGCCAAAGTACCAATCCTGCTAACCTCGCGCGCTGATCCTCCGGCAGCCCGGATCGCTTCAGCGGCCCTTGCCGCAATCAGCTGTGGATTGCCGACATGATCCTTGTTCTGAACGCTGGCTCCTCCTCGTTAAAAATCGAGGTATTTGATGAAATCTTGAATTCTCTCATCTCTGGCCGCGTGACGAACCTTGGCACGGCAGGCGAACTCAAGCTGGGAGCAACCACAACAGCGATCACCACCCGCGACCACGCCCATGCGCTTGAACTGATGTTAGCGGCTTTGGCCGATGCAGGTTATCCAATCACCGCTTTCGCCGCTGCAGCCCACCGCATCGTGCATGGCGGCGCTGTGATGACTCAACCAGCGCGGCTGCGCCCGCCGGTGATTGCGACCATCGAAAGCGTGATCCCGCTGGCACCTTTACACAACCCCAACAACCTTGCCGGTGTCTATGCGCTGCAAAAAATCGCACCCGATCTGCCGCAATATTGCAGCTTTGGCACCGCATTCCACGCGACAAACCCAAAGGTCGCGACCCGCTATGCGATCCCGCAAACGCACCACGACGCAGGCATCCGACGTTACGGGTTTCATGGGTTGTCCTATGCCAACATGGTCGCTGATTTTGGCGATGCGCTGCCCGAACATCTGCTCGCCTTCCATCTGGGAAATGGGGCCAGCCTTTGCGCCATCCACAATGGCAAGTCGATTGCTACATCTATGGGTTATTCGCCGCTTTCTGGCCTAACGATGGGGACCCGTTCAGGCGACATCGATGGTGCAGCCGTCCTGCGTATGTCGAAATCACTGGGTGAGGATGAAACCGATCGGATGCTCAACAAAAATGGCGGCCTGCAAGCGCTTGCCGGTGACAACAACATGAAGACGTTGCTCGAGCGTGACGATGACGCCGCCAGATTTGCAGTCGAACATTTCTGTTACTGGGCCGCACGTCACGCCGGGTCTGCCATCATTGCGATGGGTGGCCTTGATGCGGTCGCGTTCACCGGTGGGATAGGAGAAAACGCCGCCCCAATTCGTGATCGGATAATGGCGTTGCTGTCCTGCTTTGGTGATGTACCTGTGCATGTCATTGCCGCCGACGAAGAAAAACAAATCGCCCGTGATGCACTCGCCTTGATGGCAGAGGGGCGCTGAATGTTTGAAAGCCTGCTCACAGCCGTTGATCTGACAGGACAGGAATTCTTGATCCTGACCGTCATCGTTGTGGTCGCAGGCATCGTGCGTGGATTCTCGGGCTTTGCGCTCTCAGCTATCGTAATGGCAAGTGCTGTGATTATCTTACCCCCCGTGCAATTGATCCCGATCTGCTGGTGGCTGGAAATGACCGCCTCGCTTCTGATGGCTAGGGGAGGCTGGCAAGAAGCAGACCGCGGCGTCGTACTGGGCTTGGTTATCGGATCAACGCTGGGTGTCCCCTTTGGCGTTTTGTTGACGACATCAATATCGGTCGAAGCCAGTCAACTGATCGTCCTGATCCTGATCATCGTACTGGCGATCACCCAACTGGCCAAGATTCGCCTTGCATTTCTCGCAACAAAACTTGGGCTTTACGGCTCCGGCTTTGCGGCGGGTGTCGTAACCGGGCTAGCCAGCATTGGAGGCATGATCATTGCCATCTATGTACTGTCCCAAGACGCCTCGGCGGCAAAAATGCGTGCAGCCCTAGTGCTGTTTCTTTTCATCAGCTCACTTACAACGGTTATAACACTTATCTGGTTCGGCGTTATGAATGGCACAGCGGTCGCACGCGGCCTCAGCCTTGCGATACCAACCACCATTGGTGTGATGATCGGCCAACGGCTATTCATACCACGTTTCGCCGCCTACTATCGCCCTCTCTGTCTGTCGTTGCTCTGCGCTTTGGCCGGCACTGCCCTTGTCCGTACGCAATTCGCCTGAAAGGTCCTTTAGATGTCCCTTGATCAGCCCCCACTTGATACATCGCCCAAGGTTTCGGACGAGGTCCGCAAGACGACCTGTTACATGTGCGCCTGCCGCTGCGGGATTAACGTACATATGAAGGACGGTAAGGTCGCCTATATCGAAGGCAACAAGGACCATCCCGTCAACCAAGGTGTGCTTTGCGCCAAAGGCAGCGCCGGCATCATGCAGCACAACGCGCCATCACGGTTGCGCGCGCCATTGAAGCGCGTTGGCGCGCGTGGGTCAGGTGAGTTTGAAGAAATTTCGTGGGAAGAAGCACTAACCATGGCCACGGATTTGCTACGACCGATCCGCGAGAAACACCCAGAAAAGCTGGCGTTCTTCACAGGCCGTGATCAATCGCAATCCTTTACCGGCTTCTGGGCGCAAGGGTTCGGCACCCCGAACTTTGCGGCGCATGGCGGTTTCTGCTCGGTCAATATGGCGGCCGCGGGGATCTACACCATGGGCGGCGCGTTTTGGGAATTTGGCCAACCTGATTGGGATCATACCAAGCTTTTCATGCTCTTTGGTGTGGCCGAAGACCACGATAGCAACCCCATCAAAATGGGCATCGGCAAGATCAAAGCACGCGGCGCGCGCATGATCGGCGTGAACCCGATCCGCACGGGCTATAATGCCGTGGCTGACGATTGGGTTGGGATCACACCCGGTACGGACGGTTTGTTCATCCTTGCGATGGTTCATTGCCTGATGAGGGCGGGCAAGATCGATCTGGATTACCTCGCGCGTTTCACCAACGCATCCGTGCTGGTGAACGAAGACCCCAAGTCCGAGCAATTCGGTCTGTTCCTGCGTGACGCCGAAGGGCAACCGCAAGTTATTGACCGCAACACCGGCAAATTGGCCCCTTGGAACGGCAAAGGGGTAGAGCCCGATCTAGCCGCCACACACCGTGCCAAAGGCGTCACACACCGCCCGGTCTTCCATCAGATGGCCGACCGCTACCTTTCGGACGCCTACGCACCCGAAGCCGTCGCCGAACGCTGCGGCATTTCTGCCGAGCGCATCCGTGCGCTTGCCGCTGACCTTGCGCGCGTCGCCTTTGACGAGGCGATTGAACTGGACCGGCCATGGACCGATTTCCGCGGGAAAAAGCACGACAAGATGGTCGGACGCCCGGTATCCTTCCACGCGATGCGCGGGATCTCGGCCCATTCCAACGGCTTCCAGACCTGTCGCGCGCTGCATGTGCTGCAAATCTTGCTCGGCTCGGTCGAAGTGCCCGGCGGGATGCGCTTCAAACCGCCCTACCCCAAGCCTGCAACGGCACATCCTAAGCCGCACGGCAAAGTGACCCCTGGTGCCGCCCTAGACGGTCCACATCTTGGCTATACGCATGGCCCGGAGGACCTGCTGCTGGATACCGAAGGCAACCCCACCCGCATCGACAAAGCCTATTCGTGGGAAAATCCAATGTCGGCCCATGGGCTGATGCATATGGTGATCTCAAACGCACATGCAGGCGTGCCTTACAAGATCGATACGTTGTTTATGTATATGGCGAATATGTCATGGAATTCGTCCATGAATGTGGGCGGCGTGCATAAGATGCTGACCGACAAAGATGAGAACGGCGATTACGTGATCCCTAACATCATCTACTCTGACGCCTATTCCTCTGAAATGGTGGCCTACGCCGACCTGATCCTGCCCGACACCACTTATCTGGAACGGCACGACTGCATCTCGCTACTCGACCGCCCGATTTGCGAGGCTGACGGCGTCGCAGACGCGATCCGCTGGCCCGTGGTGGAACCTGATCGCGATGTGCGCGGCTTCCAGTCAGTGTTATGTGATCTGGGTGCACGCCTGGGTATGCCCGGTTTTGTGAACGAGGATGGCAGCCAAAAGTATCAAGACTACGCCGACTATATCACCAACCATATCCGTCGTCCCGGCGTGGGCCCTCTGGCCGGCTTTCGTGGCAACGGCGATGATCATGGACGTGGTGAGGTGAACCCGAACCAATTGGACCGCTACATCGAAAACGGTGGCTTCTGGCTGGAACACGTCCCGGAAAACGCAGCCTACTACAAACCCTTCAGCATGGAGTATCAGGATTGGGCGGTGAAAATGGGTTTTTACGATGTTGTCCAGCCCTACATCTTCCAACTCTATGTCGAACCCTTGCGCAAGTTCCAGGCGGCTGCCGAAGGTATCGGCGAACGACAACCACCCGAACACCTGCGCGAACGGCTGAAACTGACAATGGATCCGCTGCCGATCTGGTACGGCCCGCTGGAAGACGACCAAGTCGATCTCGACGAATACCCCGTCCATGCGCTGACCCAGCGACCTATGGCGATGTACCACTCATGGGGCACGCAGAACGCATGGTTGCGACAAATCCACGGGCATAACCCGCTTTATGTGCCTACCAAAATCTGGGAAGAAAACGGGTTCAAGGATGGCGACTGGGCCAAGGTCAGTTCGACCCACGGTTCCATCGTCGTCCCCGTCGCACACCAAGCCTCATTGAACGCAAATACGGTCTGGACATGGAACGCTATCGGCAAACGCAAAGGCACATGGGCGCTGGATGAAGGGGCCACGGAAGCCACCAAAGGCTTCCTGCTGAACCACCTGATCCACGAATTGCTGCCACCCAAAGGCGACGGTCTGCGCTGGGCAAACTCTGACCCGGTCACAGGCCAAGCGGCCTGGTTTGATCTACGGGTCAAGATCGAGAAATCCGCCATACCCAATGAAGCGCAGCCGGCGATGCCTGCGATCAAGTCACCCGTCGGCAAGGGACCGAGCGAGTTGGACTGGAAGGTCGGCAAATGAGCATTGAAACCTACATCATCTACCTTGGAACGGTCCTTTTGTTTTTCGCGCACCCACCGGGGCCCAGCCAACTGCTTTTCATCGGGGGTGCGGTCCAGCATGGGCTGAAAAAGGCCACACCGATCATGGCAGGCGACCTGACTGCAAATGCGATCCAGATCATGATCGCAGGGTTCGGTCTGGCAAGCATTATCGCGCTATCCGCTAACGCATTTTCGGTTATCAAATGGGCCGGTGTCGCCTATTTGATCTGGATGGGTGTGCGGATGATCCGCGATGCGACCCGGCCAGCGGACGCCAAGCCAGTGCCATCAGGGCAGGCATTGTTTCGCCGCGGTTTCATGACCTCAGCTGCCAATCCCTATGCTGTCGTTTTCTTTGCAGCGCTTTTTCCGCAATTCATTGACCCGGCCGCCCCTGTCGCAGCACAGGTGGCCATTCTTGGCCTAACCTACCTGATCATCGACGGTGCAATCTTGCTGGCGATGGGCACCTTCGCATCACGACTGGTGACCGCGTTGGGACATAAATTCGAAAGATGGCTTAGTATCCTGTCTGGCCTTGGCCTCATTGCAGCAGCGATTGCCATCGCGACACGCGGCGAAACGGAGCCTGCAAAATGAACACTAAACGCACACTTTTAATGATCGCAGCCTTCGTCATTCTCACCTTGGGCAGCTTCATCTGGTATATCGCGACATGGGATGCCGCAGAACGCACCGGCCTGATCCAAACTGATGCGCCGTTGATCCAGTCGGCAATGGCGGCGGCTCCTGCCTTGACCAAAGGAACAGCGCTATGACCCAACTTCCCCCGCCATCCGCCAAGAAACTCGGCCTTGTGATCGATCTTGATACCTGTGTTGGCTGTCACGCCTGTGTTGTCTCTTGCAAAGGCTGGAACACCGAAAACTATGGCGCGCCTTTGTCAGATCAACAGGCCTATGGCGCTGATCCATCAGGGACATTCCTCAACCGTGTGCATTCCTACGAGGTGCAGCCGGACCAAGGCGAAGCCCAACTCATCCACTTCCCCAAATCCTGTCTGCATTGTGAAGACGCCCCTTGTGTCACCGTCTGCCCCACAGGGGCCAGCTATAAGCGTGCCGAGGACGGCATCGTGCTGGTCAACGAAAGTGACTGCATCGGGTGCGGCCTTTGCGCTTGGGCCTGCCCTTATGGCGCACGCGAGTTGGACGCCAAAGAAGGGGTCATGAAGAAATGCACCCTTTGCGTCGACCGCATCTACAACGAAAACCTGCCCGAAGAAGACCGCCAGCCTGCATGTGTGCGGACTTGCCCCGCTGGCGCGCGGCACTTTGGCGACTTGGGCGATGAAGAAAGTGATGTCTCCAAACTAGTCGCCGAACGCGGCGGGTTTGACCTGATGCCGGAACAAGGCACGAAACCGGTCAACAAATACCTGCCACCACGCCCCAAGGATGAAATGCCGGAATTTGACGTATTGGCCCCTTATCTTGAACCCGTTGCCAGCGATGGCAAGGGTTTCGTCGGCTGGCTCGACAAGGCCCTCTCATCACTGCCTGGAGGAGCAAAGTAATGCATCCCGCAGCATCCGTTATCATCTTCAACACTTTCTCTGGTCTGGGCTTTGGCCTGCTCTTCTGGCTCGGTCTCGGCGTACTCGTGCCAACAGGCATGAGCGCCTTCATCTGGTTCACTCTCGCTTACCTTTTCGCTGTTGGCGGCCTGATCGCGTCAACCTTCCATCTCGGGCACCCGGAGCGTGCGGTCAAAGCCTTCAGCCAATGGAAAACCAGTTGGCTCAGCCGAGAAGGGGTCTGCGCTGTTATTGCCCTCATCGTCATGGCGATCTACGGGGCGGGGCTGGTTTTTGCCGGTACACGTTTGGCATTGGTCGGCATCATCGGTGGCGTCGCATCACTCGGCGTGGTCTTTACCACATCCATGATCTACGCGCAGATGAAGACAGTGCCCCGCTGGCGGCACTGGACGACCCCGGCGATGTACCTGCTTTTGTCCATTAGCGGCGGCGCGCTGTTGTCAGGCCAAATCCGCATCGCCGCTGTCCTTTTGATCGCAGGTGGTATCCTGCAAATCTTTGCATGGGGCGTGGGCGATACGCGGTTCAAAACCTCTGGTACCGACATGGCCACCGCGACGGGCCTCGGTCACATTGGCAAAGTCCGCGCATTTGAGCCGCCGCACACTGGCACCAACTATCTGATGCGCGAGTTTATCCATCAGGTGGGCCGCAAACACGCGGACCAGTTACGGATCATCACAATCGGACTGGCCTTTGTCCTGCCTGTGATCCTGCTGCTTTTGCCGTTCAGTCACATTCTGGCCGCCGTCGCTGTTCTGAGCCATATCGCTGGTGTCCTGACACTACGCTGGTTGTTCTTTGCGCAGGCAGAACATGTGGTCGGCCTGTACTACGGAAAACGATAGCACGCGCGTTAAACGTTAACCCGAGTCACCCTCTGGGCCACGGTATCGCCCCGTTTCTCGGCATGCCACCGCACGGGTGTTGCCGTGAAACTGGAAATCGCCGTTTTACCATTGGTTTTTTGCACATCGACCTGCAGAATTGTACTGGACGCAATTTTCTCATGCGCAAAGCCCCACAACAGGCTGCCAAGTGAGTAGGCGATTGGCACCGTCCGGTCGCCGGATTTAGTGCGATACAGCTCAATGGGCTGGGCGACATGGGGGTGGTGACACACGATGATGTCGGCCCCGAAATCAGCCAGCTCTTGCGCCGCCAATTGCTGCGCGCGGCGGGGAAAAAGTTCGAACTCATGCCCCCAATGCAAAACAGCGACGACCAGATCGCACCCTGCGTCTTTGGCGTGCGATATCTGCGCCTTGAGCAAGGCTAGATCAGGTGCCGCATGTTTGGACGTCAGCTTGGCAATGTTCACGCTATGCGGCGTATCATCAGGTGGCGGATGACCATTCGTCCCGAATGTACAGCTCGCAAAACCAAGCTTGATACCATTCTTTTCAACCGTTTTCGCAGTCGTCTGCTGCGATGGATCATCAAAGATACCAAGGGGGGTGATATTGCGTTTCGCCAAGGCAGCAAGCGTTGTCTTCACCCCCTCGGCACCCATATCGAAAATGTGGTTGTTGGCCACATTCAAGACATCGATGAACTTACCCTTGTGGCTGGTCAACGCCTCGAAATGGACCTCTGAGGCGCATTCTGTGGGCGGCCCGGCATCGCCGATCACTTCATCCACCAGCGGCTGTGTCGTGACAGGAGATTCGTAGTTGGCAATCGACAAATCGGCATCAAAAAGCAAATCTTCTATCGATCCGTAAATTTCGTTTTTTACCGGCTCGGCCCGATGGGTGCGCAGGATATCCCCCGCAAAACTTATCGTCAGCTTTGATCCGTCAGTGGCATCTGGCGCAAGCTGCACATGAGTGCTGTCCATAAATGCCGATGTATCAAGGCCGCTTTCGGGGAGGGAAACAAGATTTTGGGATTTATACACCCAGTACAAATTATCAAGTAAACCCATTTCCGGCAGATCACTTGCCGCACCTTTGCGCGGTACTTTCCAAAAACCAAACATGTCCGCCACTTTCATGACGACCACCATGATACCTTTGAGAACAGGGTTGGAAACCCGGAGTGTTTCAAACGGGGTGATCGGAAGCAAAGACACCGGTACAGCCCTCCCTCAATAGACGTTTTGCCGTACACACAAGCACAAGATATATGTGTGGCAAGGGGTTAATAATTTGTCAACGAAGCCAAACTATCAGCTACGTATTCGGTCTTCTGTTTTTGCGTCAAACAGATAGATCCGGTTTGCATCGATATGAATACCGACGGTCGCGCCCTCTTCGGATCGAATATCGCCACGTTCCTCTACAATTACCCGCTCACCCGTTTCGCTAGTCAGATAGGCGAACGACACGCCGCCAAGGCTCTCTGTTAGTTCTACAGTATGCGTGTCCCCGGCCGGATCAATTGTGATATGTTCAGGGCGCGCACCGACGCTGACCGCCTTGCCTTCAAAGGCCGTATTGATCAGCCCTTCGTAGCGGGCTGCCAGGCCCGGAGCCTCGACATTACCGCCCTTTACCGTGCCGTTCACAAAATTCATGGCAGGTGAGCCGATAAACCCTGCCACGAATTTGTTGTCTGGATCACGATAAAGGTCCATCGGCGCGCCGACCTGTTCGATCACACCAAGGCGCAGCACCACGATCTTATCGGCCAGCGTCATCGCCTCGACCTGATCATGGGTGACATAGATCATCGTGGCACCGATTTCCTTGTGCAGGCGGGCGATCTCGACCCGCATCTCAACCCGCAGTTCCGCGTCAAGGTTGGAAAGTGGTTCATCAAACAAAAACACCTCGGGCCCACGGACAATAGCACGGCCAATGGACACACGTTGGCGCTGCCCACCCGACAAGGCTGATGGTTTGCGATCCAGATAAGGTTCAAGCTTGAGAATGCGGGTCGCCTCGGCCACCTTGCTCTCGATCTCATTCTTGGGATGGCCATTCATCTTGAGGCCGAACCCCATGTTATCCTTCACCGTCATATGCGGATAGAGCGCGTAGGTCTGAAACACCATTGCCACGCCACGTTCGGACGGATCCATCCGGGTGACGTCGCGATCACCGATATGGATCGATCCTTCGGTCGTTTCCTCAAGACCGGCAACCATTCGCAGCAACGTGGATTTGCCACAGCCCGACGGGCCGACAAAGACGCAGAATTCGCCATCGGCGATGTCCAGATCGACACCGTGGATGACCTGCACATCGCCATAGCGCTTGATAACCTTATTCAGTGTAACACCTGACATGGCCTAGATCCCCGTTTTTTCTTTTGTGTTGTAGTCCGGAAAGCTCCAGTTCTGGGCGTCCCGCGTAATTTTGTTTGCCGTCGCTTTCAGGATCGGCACGAAGGCTTCGAGCCCCGCAAGGTTTGTGCGGCTGGTTGTACTGGTGACCGATAAAGCGCCCAGCACGCGGCCGGCATCGGTCAGGATGGGCATCGCGACACAGATAATACCGGGTTCATGTTCTTCACGGTCAAAACCATAACCGTTCTGGCGAATGTCGGCCAATTCAGCCCGCAGCGCATCGGCGCTATCAAGCGTGTGTTCCGTGAAAACATGAAATGACTGTTGTTCGATAACGTGCGCAGCCGTGCTGTCATCCAGAAAGGCCAGCATCACCTTGCCGACGCCGGTGCAATAAGCCGGGCCGACCTTGCCTGCCTGACTGTACATCTGAACCGGCTGGCCTGCATTGCGTTTGTCGATGTAAAGAACCTGCGCATTGTCCAACTGAGCAAGATGCACTGTCTCACCTACCGCCTTGCTTAACGCGTCAACATGCGGGCGGGCAACGGGGGCAAGCGTTGACTGTTCCCAAGCAGCATGGGCCAAACGGACAAGACGTACACCAGGGCTGTAGGTTTGCCGCTCTGGGTCATAGGCAAGCATCTGCTGGTTGGTCAGCGTCTGGACAAACCGGTACAGCGTTGGCTTGGGAAACGACGATTCCGCCAGAAGCTCACCAAAGCGTACAGGCCGCCCAAAGGCTGCCACCTGATCCAGCACTTCAAGTGCCTTGCCGACTGTGCCGTCACCGGTCACGCGTGCCATCTGTCCTCCCTCATCTCGAACGTGCTTCGACACCGATCTCCTCAACGGTGCCGCTTTGAGATGTTGACAAGGCTAGCCGGTTCGCGGTTTAGTATCAACATCCAAAACCAAGTTTCAAATAATGAGACCGGTTTACAAACGGAAGCATACTGGGAGGAAACCATGCATTCCATTTTGAAGACGTCGCTTGCGGCGTTGGTTGCTGCTGGCGTTACCGCGTCATCCGCTGCTGCCCAAGATCTATCGGGCGAGCTCAACATTATCTCTGACATGTCAAACCCTGCGCCACGCGCCGTGATGGAAGGGCTTGCCGCTGACTTTGATGCGTTGCACCCCGATCTTGAGGTCAACCTGACAATCGTGGACCGCGAAGCCTGGAAGACACAGATCCGCAACGCGCTGGGTGCAAACCCACCGGATGTTGTGAACTGGTATGCGGCCAACCGCATGCGTCCTTATGTTGACGCTGGCCTTTTCGCCGATATTTCTGATCTCTGGGCCGAACCAGAGTTCGAAGCGCTGGCTTCAACCAAAGGTGCGATGACGCTGGACGATGCGCAGTGGGGTGTGCCGTATACATACTACCAATGGGGCGTTTACTACCGCAAAGACATCTTTGACCAATATGGTCTGACCGAGCCTTCCAACTGGGAAGAAGAACTGGCGAACTGCCAGACCCTGCTGGACAACGGCGTAAAGTGCTACACGATCGGTACCAAGTTCCTTTGGACGGCAGGTGGCTGGTTTGACTACATCAACTCGCGCACAAACGGCTATGACTTCCACATCGCCTTGGCCCGTGGCGAAGTTGAGTGGACCGATGACCGCGTGCGTCAGACCTTCGCCAACTGGCGTCAGCTGATCGACATGGGTGCGTTCATTGACGACCACCAGACGTACAGCTGGCAGGAAGCGTTACCATTCATGGTCAATGGCGAAGCTGCTTCGTACCTGATGGGTAACTTCGCGGTCGCCGCCATGCGTGACGGTGGTTTGACCGACGATCAATTGGACTTCTATCAGTTCCCGGTCATCAACGCAGACGTTGATTTTGCGGAAGACGCACCAACAGATACGTTCCATATCGCATCTGGCGCACAAAACATGGACGCCGCGAAAGAGTTCCTGCGTTTCGTGACATCCGCTGAAGTGCAAACAGCGATCAACGGCGGCGATGCCTTGGGTCAACTGCCTGTAAACGCCAATGCATCTATTGATGACGATAAGTTCCTTGCGCAGGGGTTTGACATGCTGTCGAACAATGCAGGCGGCGGCATCATGCAGTTCTTTGACCGTGATTTTGATGCAGAAATGGCGTCCGTCGGCATGGAAGGCCTGCAAGAGTTCATGGTGTTCCCGGACAATCTGGACGACATCCTGGCGCGCCTCGAAGAGACACGTCAGCGTATCTATCAATAACCCAAACAGTAAGGTGGGTTAAAACCCACCTTACATGCCTATCCGTACCGCGGGTGGGCAACACGACCCACAGCCCATCCGCAAATCTGACCTGAGATTTTCGCATGTGCTGTCCGCAGGAGACAAGAAGGTCATGGCATCTGCCGATACCAACCGAAGCTGGTACAAACGCAACGAGATTGCTGTCACACCGTGGCTGTTCTTGTTACCCGCGATGATTTTCTTTGCGGTCTACGTCATCATCCCAATCGGGCAGTCGTTCTGGATTTCGTTCCACGAATGGGATGGCTTAGGCGAAAAAACTTGGGTCGGCACGGCCAACTACGAGCGCCTGCTCGGCTGGGGCGATCAGAACATGGATCGCAAGTTTCAGGTCTCCTTCTGGAACAACCTCAAATGGCTGGTGCTCTATCTGCTGGCCATCCCTGCTGGGCTATTTATTGCGCTGTTCCTAAATCAAACGGTGACGGGCATCCGCTTTTACAAGTCGATGTTCTTCTTCCCCTTCGTGATCAGCCAAGTCGTTGTTGGGTTGGTGTTCAGCTGGTTCTACCTGCCGCGCGAAGGCTTATTGAATGCTATTCTCGGCGTATTCGGCGCGGGTCCTGTGAACATCTTGGGCGATCCGACACTGGCCACTTACGGGATCATCGCAGCGGGCCTATGGCCGCAGACCGCATATTGCATGATCCTCTATCTCACTGGCCTGAACGCAGTTGACCCCGAACAGGTAGAGGCGGCGCGTCTGGATGGTGCAAAGGGCCACAAAATGCTGTGGTACGTCATCCTGCCGCAACTCAAGCCTGCAACCTTCATCGCTTTCGTGGTGACCATCATCGGCGCATTGCGATCCTTTGACCTGATCAGCGTAATGACCAACGGGGGGCCGTTCGGGTCAACCCGCGTCTTATCATTCTATATGTTCGAAGAGTCTCTGTCGGAGTTTGGTTTTCGCATGGGTTTTGGCGCGGCCATCGCCGTGGTCCTGTTCTTCATCATGCTCGGGTTTATCACCTACTTTCTCTACGCGATGTACCGTGAAGAAAAGGGAGCGCATTAATGTTTCCGACACCTATCGCAAAGACCTCACGAACCTGGCAAATCTCTTATCAAATCCTCGTACCCTTGGTTATGTTAATCTGGCTGTTACCGCTGCTTGCTGTGGCCAACTTCTCAGTCAAGCCAGAGGCCGATTTCGTCAACGGAAACTACTGGGGTATCCCCAGTAGTTTCGACGCTATCTCGAACTACGGGAAGGTGTTCTTTGAATCGAATATGCCGCGTTATCTGTTTAACTCTTTGCTGATCACAATCCCGACCGTCATTGGTGCTGTTGCTTTATCCTGCATGGCGGGGTTTGCACTGGGCGTTTACAAGTTCAAAGGCAATTTGCTGATCTTTTTCATCTTCATTGCCGGTAACTTTGTACCCTTCCAGATCCTCATGGTGCCGGTGCGTGATCTGACCGTTAGCATGAACCTTTATGACACGAAGACCGGGTTGGTCCTTTTCCATATCGCCTTCCAAACCGGGTTTTGCACGCTGTTCATGCGCAACTTCATCCGTGCTCTGCCCTTCCCGTTGATCGAGGCGGCCCGGGTTGAGGGCATCGCGGAGTGGCGTATCTTCCTTTATGTCGTATTGCCCTTGATGAAGCCCGCATTGGCCGCCCTCGCTGTGCTGATTTTTACGTTCATCTGGAACGATTACTTCTGGGCCGTTGTCTTAACCCAAGGACCAGATGCGCAACCTGTCACCGCCGGGATCACCGAGTTTAACTCGCAGTTCCGCGCCGCCTATCACCTGATGAGCGCAGGATCGATCGTCGCAGCCTTACCGCCGGTCATCATGTTCTTTTTGATGCAGAAACACTTTATCGCGGGCCTCACCCTCGGAGCTGTAAAGTAGACGACCATGAACAGAACCTATCGTATCGACGATGGCCGCCAGACCCTTGTTTTGGCGGCACGCAATGACCGTCTGCCGGAGGTGGTGTATTGGGGCGCGCTGCTGCAGGAGGATGAGAACCTCGACACGTTGTATGCCGCACATGCAATTGACGTGACAGGCGGGATGCTGGACGAAAATCCAGACCTGTCAGTTTGTCCCGAGGCCACGCGCAGCTTTCCCGGCCAACCCGGGCTGATCGTGCGCGACAACGACGGCACACCGCTCTTACCGAAGTTCTGTTTTGAGAGCTTTGAACAGAACGGTACGCTGGAACTGACATACGCGGACAAAGACAACGGGCTGACCCTCACAGTCAGTTTCATCAGTGACCCTGACACGCACATCATCACCTGCCAAACGACATTAGACGCAACCCGTCCCGTGCACCTGCATTGGCTTGCCGCACCCGTGCTTCCGGGACCGCAGCAATCGGACGAGATGATTGATGTTTCAGGCCGATGGTGTGGTGAATTCCAGCTGTCGCGTACCGCTTGGGCCCCCGGCATGCGCTACCGCGAAAACCGCACGGGACGCACGGGGCATGAACATTTTCCGGGCTTGATTGTCCCCTGTCGCGGAGCCACCAACACCGAAGGCGAAGCTTATGCCTTCCACTATGGCTGGTCTGGTGGTCACAAAATGATCGCTGAAGAACTTCAAGATGGTCGCCGCCAAATCCAATGGGGGCATGCCGCGCGGATGGAAACGGAAGCCGCAACCCAGTTCAAGACAGCACCACTTTATATCTCATACTCGAACACTGGCCTGAATGGTTGTGCTGTCGCATTCCAGCGCCACCTGCGCGACCGGATCGTGACATGGCCCAAACCTAATGCGCCCCGCCCAGTGCACTATAATTGTTGGGAAGCGGTCTATTTCGATCATAAACTGCCCGTTCTCCAAGACATCGCAGATCGCGCTGCAGCGCTCGGAGCAGAACGCTTTGTGCTCGACGACGGCTGGTTCGGCAATCGTGACGACGACACCCGCAGCCTGTCGGATTGGACCGTCGACCCACGAAAATACCCCGATGGCTTGCACCCGCTGATCGAGCATGTACATGGGCTGGGCATGACCTTTGGCATCTGGTTCGAGCCAGAGATGATTAACGAAGACAGCGACATTCACCGGGCCAACCCGCATTGGGTATTTGGCGCCGAAGATCAAACGCTGGGCCGCCAGCAAAAGGCGCTGAATATGGCGCTGCCCGAGGTCCGTGATTTCCTTTATGAACGCATGTCTGCGATCTTGCGCGACCATCATGTCGACTATATCAAGTGGGACCACAACCGCGTGTTACCCATGCCGGATGCATCGCAAACACGCGGCTCATACGCATTGATCGACCGACTGCGTGCTGATTTCCCGCATGTGGAAATCGAAAGCTGCGCGTCAGGCGGGGGCCGCATTGATTTCGGCATCCTAGGGCGCACGCAGCGGGTCTGGCTTTCGGACAGCAATGACGCGCTCGAGCGGCTGCGCATTCAACATGATGCTGCCCTTTTCCTGCCCCTCTCGGTGACCGGCAGCCATGTCGGGCCGCGTCATTGCCACACCTCTGGCCGCACGCTTGATATGTCGTTCCGCGCATGGGTTGCAGCCCAGCGCCACATGGGGTTCGAAATGGATCCGCGTGAACTGGATGAAACAGAGGCTGCAACGCTGAAAGAGGTCACAAGCTGGTGGAAACACAACCGCGACTGGATGCAGACTGCCGACATCCTGCGTCTTGATAGCGCAGACCCGGCGGTGATTGCAGAACAGCAATTGGCACGCGATAAGGATCGCTTTGTTGTCTTCGCAGGCAAGGCCGCCACCAGCGCACAAATCGTGCCAAGGCCGTTACGCCTGACCGGGCTGGAACAGGCGGCAACCTATCGGATTGACCTGATCAACCGCGCGTCCCTGCACCACCTGTCACGCGGCATCACTGCGTTGAAAGAAGACGCGCTGGAGCTGTCGGGCAACTACCTGATGCACCACGGTGTCACGCTACCGTGGTCCTTCCCGGAACGGATGTGGGTGTTAGAGGGGACACGTCTATGAACGCAACCTTTCATGATCTCAACGGGGCCTCAGTCTTTATTACTGGTGGGGGGAGCGGCATCGGCGCTGCACTGACCGAAGGGTTCGTCGCGCAAGGTGCTAAAGTCGCCTTTGTCGACAAGTTGGACGCTGCGGCGCTTGTGACAGAAATGGAAACAAAACACGGCACAGCCCCGCTGTTCATCCAAGGTGACATCACTGACACCAAGACACTGCAAGCGGCTATCACGCAGGCAGCCGATGCGCATGGCCCACTGAACGTGTTGGTCAACAACGCCGCAAACGATATGCGCTATGACGCAGTGGACATCACCGAAGACATCTGGGATGCCCAGCAAGCCATTAACTTCAAAGCCTATTTCTTTGCCTGCCAAAAAGCAGCAGAGGTCATGGCACCCAAGGGGTCTATCATCAACTATTCCTCAATCACCTATATGATGGGACTCGCAGGGATGACACCCTATGTCAGCGCCAACGCCGGGATCATGGGTATGACCCGCGCGCTGGCGCGTGAGTGGGGCCCAAAGGGCATCCGCGTCAATGCGATCGCCCCGGGCTGGGTACTGACGGAAAAACAGGAAAAGATGTGGGCGACGCCCGAAGCCAAAGCAGCCTTCTTGCAAAAACAGTGCCTGCAAGAGTTCATGCAACCAGATGATATGGTCGGTGGAACGCTGTTTCTGGCGTCCTCGGCATCGGCAATGATCACAGGGCAGACCATCGCAATAGATGCAGGCGTGGTGGGCACAGGATGACGGATACGAACATCAAAGCTGGCTGGATCGCCGTCGATTGGGGCACTAGCAACATGCGCGCTTGGGCCATGTCAGCATCAGGCACGGTATTGGCCGAGGCTAGATCGGATCAAGGCATGGGGCAGCTGTCGCCAGACGCATTTGAACCGGCTCTTTTGGCGGCTATCGGCGATTGGATCGCGGGGCCCACAACGGTGATCGCTTGCGGCATGGTCGGCTCTCGGCAGGGTTGGATTGAAGCACCATATGCCTCCGTACCTTGCACGACCTTGCCAGAGCGTTTGGTGATCGCCCCGACAACCCATCCTGATCTGACCGTCCACGTCATTCCTGGCATCAAGCAGACCCAACCCGCTGATGTGATGCGCGGCGAAGAAACCCAGATCAGCGGCTTTTTGGCGCGCAATCCGGGTTGGGACGGCGTCATCTGCCTGCCCGGCACCCACACCAAATGGGTGCATATCAGTGCAGATGAGGTGGTCAGCTTTCAAACATTCATGACCGGCGAATTGTTCGACACAATCTCCAAGCAAACAGTGCTACGCCACGCCATTGCCGCAGACGGATGGGATGATGCCGCCTTTGCAGAAGGGCTAGACCAGAGCCTGTCACGCCCCGAACGGTTGGCAGCACGGCTGTTTTCCCTGCGGGCCAATAGCCTGCTCAATGGGCTCTCAGGTGATGCCGCTCGCGCGCAACTGTCTGGCCTTCTTATCGGGGCAGAACTGGTCGCGGCGAAACCCTATTGGCTGGGCCAGCAGATTGCCGTGATTGGTGAGAGCAGGCTATCAACGCTTTACATCAAAGCCCTCGCATCCCAAGCCGTACCTGCAACGCAGGTGAACGCCGCTGCGACAACGCTTGCCGGGCTTACGGCCGCCTACAAGCGCCTGAAAGGATAAACCATGGACCGTCCATTGATCGCCATTTTGCGCGGTGTTACGCCAACGGAAGCTGCGCCAATGGCCGCAGCCCTGATCGACGCGGGCATCACCAAGATCGAGGTTCCGCTGAATTCACCTGATCCATTCAGTAGCATTATGGCAATGGCCGATGCACACGGCACGGATGCACTGATTGGTGCAGGTACTGTTCTGTCCACCGATGATGTCGGACGCGTGGCACAAGCCGGTGGTAAGTTGATCGTGTCGCCAAACTGCGACCAACGCGTGATTGTCGCAACCAAGACGGCCGGAATGGAAAGCTGGCCGGGCGTGATGACACCGACTGAGTGTTTTACAGCCCTCAAAGCAGGCGCGGACGGTCTAAAAATTTTTCCTGCCAGCCTGATTGGCCCTGACGGGATCAAGGCCATCCGTGCGGTTCTGCCGCCTGACACTCAGGTCTATGCCGTGGGCGGCGCGGGCGCGGATAATTTTGCGGCGTGGATGGCGGCCACTGCAGATGGGTTCGGGATCGGGTCTGCCCTTTACAAACCGGGACTTTCCGTCGCCGAGGTCGCGGCGCGCACCCGCGATATCGTTGCCGCCTTTGATGAGGCCGCGTTATGATTTTTGATGATACGCAATGCCAATTGGGCGAAGGGCCGCTCTGGCACCCATTGCGCAAGCAATTGTTCTGGTTCGATATTCTGGGAAAACGCCTGCACACAAAAGGCCAACACTGGCAATTTGATGACTACGTCAGCGCCGCTGGGTGGACCTCTGAAACGACCTTGATGGTCGCGACAAGTGACGCGCTACGGCACTTCGATATCACAACCGGGGACCATCATGTCATCACCCCGCTTGAGGCAGACAACAACGTAACCCGCTCTAACGACGGGCGGGCGGACCCGCAGGGTGGCTTTTGGATCGGAACCATGGGGATCAACGCCGAGGATGGCGCAGGTGCCATCTATCGCTACTACAAAGGTGAACTCCGCCAGCTTTTTGCGCCGATCACGATCTCAAATGCGATCTGCTTTGCACCCGACGGCAAGACCGCCTATTTCACCGACACACCAACACAGCAAATCATGCGTGTCGCACTCGACGCCGAAGGATGGCCTGCGGACGCACCCGCCCTGCACATCGACCTGCACGGCACGGACTTCCGCCCGGATGGTGCCGTGGTGGATGCAGTAGGCAACCTATGGAACGCACAATGGGGCGTTGGCCGCGCCGCCGGATATACCCCGGACGGCAAATTCATCGAAAGCTTCGCCTTTGACGCATTTCAAACATCCTGCCCTGCCTTCGGTGGCGATGATCTAAAAACACTGTTCTGCACCAGTGCTGCGGTAGGGCGTACGGGTGACCAGCAGGGCAAGACATTTGCCACACCAACACACTACACCGGCCAGTCAGAGCACCGGGTCGTTCTTTGACCGACCGCTCCTTTCATCTTGGTCAATATACTCAAAAGGGCCCAGCCATGAAACGCACGCTTGGCGTTTGTTATTACCCCGAACACTGGCCCGAGGCGCAGTGGACAGCTGACGCAGCCCAAATGGTCGCTGCTGGCCTGACATGGGTACGGATCGGCGAATTTGGCTGGAGTCGGATGGAGCCTTCACCAGATACACTCACGTGGGATTGGCTTGATCATGCGATTGAGGTACTGGGGAACGCGGGGCTCAAAATCATCCTTGGTACACCAACGGCGACCCCCCCGCGTTGGATGATCGACAAACACCCCGACATGCTGGCCGTCGATGCCGAAGGACGCCCGCGCAAATTTGGGTCGCGCCGTCATTATGACTTCAGCCATTTGGGTTATCGCGACGAATGCCGTCGCATCGCAGGTTTGATGGGCGCGCGTTATGGAACGAACCCGCATATCGCCGCATGGCAGATCGACAACGAATATGATTGCCACGACACGACGTTGAGTTACTCGAACGTGGCGCGGCAAGGCTTTCAGGATTGGCTGGCACGGAAATATCAGTCGACCGACGCGCTAAACCGGGCATGGGGGAATGTCTTTTGGTCCATGGACTATGACAATTTTGATCAAATCGACCTGCCCAACCTGACAGTGACCGAATCCAACCCCGCGCATCAACTGGCCTTTCGCCGCTATAGTTCTGATCAGGTCGTGGCCTTCAACAAGGCGCAGGCAGAAGTATTGCGCAAATATACGGACGCCCCATTGATCCACAACTACATGGGTCGGATCACGACGTTTGATCACTGGAAGGTGGGCGCAGACCTCGATATCGCGTCATGGGATAGTTATCCGATTGGCTTCCTATCGGATAGACTCGAAGGTAGCCCCGCATTCAAGCATGAATTTCTGCGCCAAGGCCACCCGGATATGCAAGCCTTCCACCACGACCTTTACCGTGCGATAGGCAAGGGGCGCATGTGGGTGATGGAACAGCAGCCCGGCCCGGTAAATTGGGCTCCCTACAACCCAGCCCCTTTGCCCGGTATGGCGCGCCTTTGGGCGTGGGAGGCTTTTGCCCATGGCGCCGAAACCGTCTGCTATTTCCGCTGGCGACAGGCCCCTTTCGCGCAAGAACAGATGCATGCGGGGCTCTTGCGCCCTGACAGCGCGCCTGCGCCCGCTTTGGCAGAGGCGCGTCAGGTCGCAGACGAGATCGAAACGCTGGCAAGCGTGAGCACGGCCCAAGCGCAAACGGCACTTGTCTTTGACTATGAAAGCGCCTGGGGCTGGGAGGCCCAACCGCAAGGCGCTGATTTTGAGATGTTCCGCTTGGCCTTTGCCGCCTACCGTGCGCTACGTCGGACCGGTTTGAACATCGACATTCTGCCTCCGGACGCAACCGACTTATCTGCGTACAAACTTGTCTTGGCACCGGGGATCATGAAACTCTCTGATCCGCTCCGACAGGCGCTCGCAGCCTTCAAAGGCATCGCCCTGATCGGTCCACGCACCGACACCAAGACGGATGAATTGAGCATCCCCACCCCGCTTGGCCCCAACCTGCCGGATGTCGACGTTACCGTCAGTCTGACCGAAAGCATGCCACCCGATGATGCCATCCCCCTGCAAGGCGTTGGGCAGTTGATGCATTGGTTTGAGCATCTGGAAGGTGGCGCAAATGTGTTGGCCGAAACATCAGATGGGCGGCCCGCGATCATGGGTTCGCACCACCTGCGCTACCTTGCCGGTTGGCCGGACGATCAGACCTTCGACAGTACTGTGCGGGCGATTTGCACGGAACTGGATATCGAAACACAGACCCTTCCGGAGGGTCTGCGCATCCGCGATACGCAAACGCATCGCTTTGTCTTTAACTATGCGAACGCCGCGAAAAACTGGCAAGGTACGACAATCCCTGCCGCAGGCGTCCATTGGGAGCCTTTATAATGGCGCATTTCGGCACAACTCAGAATGGCGAAGACGTTGCAAACATCACCATCTGTGCGGGCAACCTGTCGGTCAACGTCCTGACCTTCGGTGCGATCGTGCAGGACGTGCGGTTGGAGGGCGTGTCGCATGGGTTGGCGCTCGGATCAGACCTGCTCAACGACTATGAAACCACCATGGGGTACTTTGGGTCTATTGTCGGCCCAATAGCCAACCGGATCAGCAATGCGCGCGTGCGGCTGGATGGTATGATGTATGAGTTGGAACGCAATGAGAATGGTGCGGTCCACCTGCACTCTGGATCAGAAGGTGTACACCGCAATATATGGCAAGTCGCCTCGCGGAGTTCAGATCGTGTCACGCTTGCGCTGGCACTGGCCGATGGCGTCGCGGGCCTGCCCGGACGACGCGATATTCGGGTGACCTATCAGGTCAGCGCACCCGCCACCTTGACCATGACAATTGATGCCTCGACCGACACGACCACCTGCATAAACTTTGCCAGCCATATCTATTGGAACCTAGATGGGACCGCGACATGGGAGGGGCATGAACTCGCGATTGCAGCGGGTCACTACCTGCCGATTGATGATCGGACGTGTCCCACAGGCGAGATTGCCCCCGTCGCTGGCACAGTGATGGATTTTCGCAAACCCTGCCAGCCGGGCCGCGGTGCACCTGCACTTGATCATAACTTTTGCCTGTCTGACGAACGGCAAGCTTTAAGGGATGTCTTATGGTTGACCGGGCAATCTGGTGTCAAAATGACCCTTGCCACGACCGAAAAGGGCCTGCAAATCCATGATGCGGCTGGATCACACCGGCCCGGCAGATCTTGCTATGAGGGCATCGTGATTGAACCACAAGCATGGCCCGATACGCCAAACCATCGCGATTTTGGGTCGATCATCGTCACGACAGATCAGCCTTACACCCAAGTAACAAGCTGGCGGTTTGAGCGCTAGCGCGGCCTGATCTTTCCACTCATTGCGTATCGATATGCGAATGCGAGATATCCTTTCGCGCTCGGCCATCAGACGCCGATTGTACCGCGCTCTGCTGTCGCACCCCCATGCGATATGCTGCAATGCAGCTATATTAGGGTCAATGGCAAGATGCCCCTGACACTGAGGCGCGAAATGGAACTTGAAACCTTACTTCTGTCACGCATTCAATTTGCGGCAAACATCTCTTTCCACATCCTTTTCCCGACGATCACCATCGCCTTGGGCTGGGTGCTGTTGTTCTTCAAACTACGCTACAACCGCACGGGCGAAGAGCGCTGGATGGAAGCATACCGCTTTTGGGTGAAAATCTTTGCTCTCTCCTTTGCGATGGGCGTGGTGTCCGGCATCACGATGTCGTTCCAATTTGGCACCAACTGGCCCGGATTCATGGAAAAAGTGGGCAATATCGCAGGGCCGTTGCTTGCCTATGAGATCATGACGGCGTTTTTCCTCGAGGCGGTCTTCCTTGGCATCATGCTGTTTGGATTTAGCCGTGTGCCGAATTGGCTGCATACGCTGGCGACCTTCCTTGTGGCATTTGGAACCATGATGTCAGCGTTCTGGATTATCGTTTTGAACTCATGGATGCACACGCCCCAAGGATTTGAGATGATTGATGGTGTCGCGCATGCGACCGATTGGTCTGCCATTATCTTTAATCCCTCAATGCCCTATCGCTTTACGCATATGGTGTTGGCCAGCTTCCTGACCGTCAGCTTCCTGATCGCAGGCGTCAGCGCCTTCCGCTGGCTGATCGGCGGACGGACCGAAGGGGTGCGCGTTGCGCTGAAAACAGCAGTTATTGGTGCTGCCCTGCTGATCCCCGTACAGATCTTCGTAGGCGATATGCACGGCCTGAACACTAAGGAGTATCAGCCCGCCAAAGTGGCCGCGATGGAAGGGAACTGGGAAACAGATACCGGCGTGCCGCTGGTCTTGTTCGCGATCCCTGATGAAGAAGCGCGCGAAAACCGATTTGAGATCGGTATTCCCAAACTCGCCTCGTTCATCCTGACCCATGACTGGAATGGCGAAGTGAAAGGGCTGAATGATTTTGTGACCGAAGATGGCGAGGTACTTCACCCCCGCGTATCGCCAGTGTTCTGGTCGTTCCGGGTCATGGTCGGCACCGGGCTGTTGATGCTGCTGGTCAGCTGGACGGCAACCTACATGATCATGCGCCGCAAGCGTGGAGTCGAAGGGCTGCCTAAGCCGATGCTCTATGCGCTCGTTGGCATGAGCTTTAGCGGATGGCTGGCCACGCTGGCAGGTTGGTACACGACAGAGATCGGGCGGCAACCCTGGCTCGTCCACGGCGTGTTATCCACCAAAGAGGCCGTCGCAGATGTGCCTGCACCATTGGTGCTATCAACGCTGATTGCATATCTTGCGGTTTATGCGGCACTACTATTGGCCTATATTTTTGTGATCTTCTATCTGGCGCGCAAGGCCGCGCGCGGAGAAGAAATAGGTACCCGCGTCGCGCCATCACCAGCGGCAGCCCCCAAAGCAATGCCGGCGGAGTAGCATCATGCATTATTTTGGCGATCCAGCTATCTGGCTGCCCTTTGTCTTTGCAGCGCTGATGGGCGTCTCGATCCTGATCTACGTCGTTCTGGATGGGTTCGACCTTGGTGTCGGGGTTCTGTTCCCCTTGGCCGAGGATGATGAGAAAGACCGCATGATTGCCTCGATAGGGCCATTCTGGGACGCAAACGAAACCTGGCTGGTTCTGGCTGTGGGCTTGCTTTTGGTGGCCTTTCCATCGGCCCATGGGACCATTCTGACCGCCCTCTACCTGCCCGTAGCGATCATGCTGATCGGGCTGATCCTGCGCGGCGTTGCCTTTGAATTCCGCGCGAAGGCGCCCGCCCCACACAAACGCCTGTGGAACAACGCGTTTTTCGCAGGTTCGCTGATGACGTCGCTCAGTCAGGGTTTCATGCTCGGCATGTATGTCATGGGTTTGGAGTGGACGTGGCTGAATGTGGCCTTCGCCTTACTGACGGCTGTTTTTCTGACCGTCGGCTACAGCTTTATCGGGGCGACATGGGTGATCCACAAGACGTCGGAGGCGTTGCAAATTAAGGCGGTTGAATGGGCAAAGGGTGGTATTTGGGGGCTGGTGCTGGGGATTGCGGCAATCTCGCTTGCGACACCCTTTGTCAGCGCGCGCATCTTTGACAAATGGTTCAGCTGGCCCGAGGCACTTTACCTCGCACCATTGCCGATCCTGTCGGCGATCTTGGTATTTTGGCTTTGGTCAATGCTGCGACGCATGCCGCACCCAGAAGACCGCCGGTCATGGCAACCCTTTGCCGCAGCAACAGCGCTGTGGGTCATGGCGTTCGGGGGGATGGCATATAGCTTTTATCCCTACGTCGTACCCGAACAGCTCACAATTTACGACGCAGCAAGCGCGCCAGAGAGCTTGTTTATCATACTCATCGGGACCTGCATCGTTCTGCCCACAATTATGGGATATACGGTTCTCTCTTATGTGATTTTCCGCGGCAAGGCGACCGAACTGCGCTATGATTAGGGGTGGGTGGGTCAAGACCCACCTTACGGAGCGGGACCATTGCAAAGCGTAAGGTGGGTTTTAACCCACATTCCCCATAGAATCGGTTTGACACCCCAGCCCCCATTGCGTAACTCGTCGCTCGTGGAATGGCGCGGTAGCTCAGTTGGTTAGAGCGAACGACTCATAATCGTTAGGTCGGGAGTTCAAATCTCCCCCACGCCACCACCACCATTCCAATTCCCTAGCTGACGTTCAGACCTTACCGGGCATCTGAGGACCCGACTTACGGGCGTTTGGCTGCGCCAAGCCACCCTGAGTGCGGGAGTTCAAATCTCCCCCACGCCACCACCACGCCCACAAAATTTGCGAAAAACATACAGCCTTAAGCAAGGTTGGTGTTGTTTGCTGTTCACCAGCCCCGATCCTATGGCACACTGTGCCAATGACCGATCTACCACCCCATACAACCGTCACCACGGAACGCTTGCGCCTTGAACCATTCGCACCTGCGCATGCGAACGCCCTGAATGCGATCAACAATGAACCAGCGGTTATGGAGTTTCTCAGCGAAGGCGTGCCAGAGACCATGAAAAAGACGCAAGACGCCATCGCAAGGGTCCGGGATGCCTGGGCCAAGCTGGGCTACAGCTGGTGGGCCATCAGCGACAGATCAACCGAACAGGTGATCGGTGCTGCCTGCGCTCAGCATGTCGCCCGCAAGCCCGAAGCAGAGATCGAGATCGGCTGGCGCTTGGCCACCGCGGCCACTGGTAAGGGTTTTGCAACCGAAGCAGGCCGCGCCGCCGCCCGCTATGCGTTTGAGGTGATCGGTGTCGATCATGTGGTCGCCGTGGCGCATCCTGACAATACCGCATCGCATAAAGTCATGCAGCGCATCGGGATGACGTTCCGCGGCATTGAAACGCACTACGATGAAGACTGCACGACGTATGTCCTGCACCGCGCTGACTTTGGCGCTAGGCACGGAGAAGTCTTTACCTCTTGCTAGCGCCCGCTACAGTGCGACGCAGAGCTATAGGTGCAACATGACTGTCCTTGACCAAATCGCTGACGCCATCGGCACTGACCGCATCCTGACAGGTGTAGATGCAGCACCATATGGTAAAGACTGGACCGGGGCTTATACATCAACGCCCATGGCAGTCCTACGACCTGCAAACACAGCAGAGGTCGCCGCCATTCTCAAAATCGCGCATGCCACCAAGACCCCTATTGTCCCCGCGTCCGGTCGTACCGGGCTGACAGGTGCAACGCTTGCCGAAGGCGCGTTAATGCTGTCTGTCGAGCGGTTGAATGAAATAACAGAGATCAATGTCGCCGGGCGCACCGCCACCGTTGGCGCGGGCGTGATCCTGTCCAACCTGCATGACGTGGCAGAGGAACACGGCCTGATCTTTCCGCTCACCTTGGGCGCACGCGGGTCCGCCATGATCGGCGGGCTTTTGTCCACCAACGCAGGCGGCTCAAACGTCGTGCGCTATGGCAGCACACGCGGCCTGTGTCTGGGGCTGGAGGTGGTCATGGCAGACGGACGCATCATGAACCTGATGAGCGCACTGCATAAAGACAACTCTGGTCTGGACCTGCGCAATCTCATCATAGGGGCCGAAGGTACGCTTGGGATCATCACTGCCGCCGTTCTGAAACTGAAACCCAAACCCCAAGCCTATGCCACGGCGATGGTGGCTGTCCCCTCGCTCCCTGATGCGCTTGATCTGCTGCACAGGCTTCAGGATGAAACAGGTGGCGGAGTCGAGGCTTTCGAATATATGCCGCGTAGCTATATCGACAAACATATGCAGCTGTTTCCAGACGTCACCGGACCTTTTGAGGCAATTTATGACATCAATGTCATGATCGAGGTTGCAGCCACTCGGGCCAAGGACGCCCGACCGCAAGACGATGGCAGCCTGCCCGTTGTCAGTGCATTGGAAGAAACACTCGGCGCGATGCTGGAAAACGGCACAGTGCTGGACGCTGTCATCGCCCAAAACGACAACCAACGCAGCGAAATATGGAAGCGGCGCGAAGATGCAGGCGAAGTGGCATTTTTTGGCGGGGTCTTTGTGAACACTGATGTCGCTGTACCGCTCGACAAGGTGGAGGCTTTTGAAAAAGCGCTCACACCAAGGATCAAAGCCATTGATCCAGAGGCAGAAGAAGTGATCGTTGCCCATCTGGGTGACGGCAATATCCACCACACCAGCTATATCACCCGGAACGATCCCGGCGTGATTGATGCGATGACAGAAGCAGTCGAGGATGTAGTGCAGGAATTGGGCGGATCTTTCAGCGCTGAACATGGGATTGGTGTGTCCAAGCTGGAAACCATGAAGCGGCGCAAAGATCCGGTCGCACTTGATGCGATGCGCGCGATCAAGGCGGCACTTGACCCCAACAATATCCTCAACCCCGGCAAGGTCATTCCAACCGCTTAAAAGAAATCAGGCCCCGCCTGCTCCAGCAGCTTTGCAGCCATCGCGCGGCCCATCTCGGCCCCGTCTTCAATCGCACCGCTCATGTCATCGGCATAAACCTCGGTGCCATCGGTCCGCAATATCTCACCGCGCAGGCGGATTGATCCGCCATCCAGTTCCGCCAAGCCGCCAATTGGCGTTTCACACGACCCATCCAGATGTGTCAGAAACATACGTTCTGCAGCCAAACGCTGGCCCGTTGGGCCATCATGGATCGCCTCAAGCATCTGGGCGGCACGGTTATCATCGCCACGGCGTTCAATGCCGATAGCACCCTGCGCCACAGCAGGCAGCATCTCGTCGGGTGCGACCGCCGTGCGCGGCACATCACTCATATGCAGGCGGTTCAAACCAGCCATGGCAAGAAACGTCGCTTCCGCCACACCCTCGCCCAGCTTTTTCAGGCGTGTCTGCACATTGCCACGAAATTCAACGATGTTCAGGTCAGGTCGTTTAGCCAGCAACTGTGACCGACGCCGCAGGGATGACGTGCCAACCGTGGCCCCGTGAGCCAGATCATCAAGCCCCTTTGCATTGAGAGATACAAACGCATCACGAACATCTTCGCGCGGCAGATATGTGTCTAAAAGCAACCCACCGGGCTGTTCGACCGGCATGTCCTTCATCGAATGTACTGCGATATCAATGGACCCATCCAACAGCGCCTCTTCAATTTCGCGGGTGAACAGGCCTTTGCCGCCAATCTCTTTCAAAGGACGGTCCTGAATGGCATCACCCGTCACTTTGATCACGCAAATCGCAAAGGCCTCTTCGGGCAGATCAAAGGCGGCCATCAGGCGCGCGCGCGTCTCATGCGCTTGTGCCAGCGCAAGCGGTGAACCGCGGGTTCCGATGTTGAAAGGCGTGGCGGGGGTGGGCAAATCAAGTGTCATGTCTGGATTGTTAGACGTGTCAACCTAGCCTGACAACTCCCTTGACAACATCTTCTGCAATTGGGACCACAGGGACGATAAAAAAGGACACCTCATGGCGCAGCAAAAAACCATCCTCCAGGCCCTCGCGGGCGAAACACTTCCTACCCCGCCGATCTGGATGATGCGCCAAGCAGGCCGATATTTGCCAGAATATAAAGCAACGCGGGCGCAGGCCGGGGACTTCCTGTCACTGTGCTATAATCCCGAGTTAGCAGCAGAGGTCACATTGCAGCCCATCCGCCGCTATGGCTTTGATGCGGCTATTCTTTTTGCCGATATCCTGTTGCTACCGCAGGCATTGGGCGCTGACCTGTGGTTCGTCACCGGCGAAGGCCCGCGCCTGTCCACAATCACATCTGCAGATGAACTTGCCAAACTCAAACCGACCGAGGCAATCCACGATACGCTGAACCCCGTTTATGAGACCGTGAAAATCCTTTCCCGCGAATTGCCGGATGAAACAACGCTGATCGGTTTTGCTGGTGCCCCATGGACTGTGGCCACCTATATGATCGCAGGCCAAGGCACACCAGACCAAGGGCCCGCCCATGCGCTCAAGGCCGAGAACCGGGAGGTCTTTGACGGGATCATGAACCGGTTGACAGAAGGCACCATTGCTTATCTATCCAAACAGATTGAGGCTGGTGCCGAATGTGTGAAGCTTTTCGATAGTTGGGCAGGTTCGCTACAAGAAGACGACTTCCTGAACTATTCCATCAAGCCAATGCAGCGGATCACGAGCGCGCTAAAGGAAAAACATCCCGGCATTCCCGTCATCGCCTTCCCACGCGGCGCAGGCACGCAATATGCGGGTGTTCACGGCGCTACAGGCGCGGATTGCGTGGCTGTCGATGATGGTGTTGATGCGGCTTGGGTTGCTGACAACGTCCAAAAAGATGGTTGCGTGCAAGGCAATCTGAAATCATCGCATATGGTCACGGGCGGCGATGCTTTGGTCAGCGAGACACGGCGCATCTGCGACGCCCTGTCCGGTGGGCCACATATCTTTAACCTTGGTCACGGGATCACGCCCGATGCGGACCCCGAAAACGTTCAGCTGATGATCGACACGGTGCGCGGGTCCTAGATTTGCCGTAATGCGCAGATAACGTGAGGCATGTGAACGAGGAGCATGCCGTGAAAATACCGCTCACATTGCGACTGGCCTACCATGGTTTCCGCGCGACAGTGCGCGCGGGCCTACTGTTTTTTCTGGCGTGGGTTTTCCTGATCCCGGCTTCTGCATCAGAAACAACCGCCCTCGGCGCCCGTGACGGCGCGACATACCCGGCCGGTTTGCGCATGATGCGCGTGGCGAAAGTTGTCGTGGCCGTAGCACCACCGCGCGCCTATGACCTGATTGCCATGGGCTTGCGCCGCGATATATCTCCATTGATGGTACGGGTTGCCTTTACGCAAATTGCGGCGGGAAATGTCATGCCTGCATCAACCCGCGGGAACGGCATGCCCGTTCTCGAAAGTGACCGCGATATCGAAGGCCCGCGCTTTATTACGGTTGACTAGTCAAACCCATTTCGCCATGGGCGGCAGGCTCATCAAGACGGCATTGGCATCATGCCCGGTGGCAAGGCCGAACTTTGTGCCCCGGTCATAGACAAGGTTATATTCGGCATAGAGCCCACGGTGCACCAGCTGCGTGTCCTTATCTGCATCCGACCACGGCGTATCGCGGCGTTTTTCAACCAGGGGAACATAGGCTGGTAGAAAGGCCTTGCCGATATCCTGGGTCAGCAAGAAATCTGCCTCCCAATCGCCCGTGCAATAGTCATCCATGAAGATGCCCCCCACGCCACGCGCGCGATTACGGTGCGGGATATAGAAATACTCGTCCGCCCATTTCTTGAGCTCGGGGTAATGCGCTTCCCCATGCGGATCCAGATGCGCTTTCTGGGTTGCATGGAAATGCGCAGTATCCTCATCATATTCAATACAAGGGTTCAGGTCAGAGCCACCGCCAAACCACCACGCATGTGGCGTCCAGAACATGCGGGTGTTCATGTGCACGGCGGGCGCATGTGGGTTCTGCATATGTGCCACCAGCGAAATGCCTGACGCCCAAAATCGCGGATCATCTTCCATGCCGGGGACACCACGGGCGGCCATTGCCTTTTGCGCGGATGCACCCAATTGGCCATATACAGTTGAAACGTTCACGCCGACCTTTTCAAAGACACGCCCCCCGCGCATCACCGACATCAAACCACCGCCTGCATCAGATCCATCATCAGACGTCCGCTTTGTTCCGGTGACTTCAAACCGGCCCGCCGCCGCCTCGCCTTTGTCGCTGTCTTCCAACCCTTCGAAAGCGGTCACAATCTCGTCGCGCAATGTGCGGAACCATGTTGATGCTTTGCTTTTTTCCGCCTCAAAACCGTCTGACATTACTGGCCTATTTCCCCTGATATTGAATAACATGTTATCTTTGTCTTTATGCACCATAGTCATCATGCAACGATGATCCAGATCAAAACCGGAGAGAGCCATGCGCCCTGCCCTAATCGTCCTGCCCTTCGCCCTTCTTGCCGCCTGTGCCACACCGCGCGAGCAATGCATCAGTGACGTCACACGCGACACCCGCGTGATGAGCAGCCTGATCAATGAGGTGCGTGGCAATCTGGAGCGTGGCTATGCGCTTGATCGGCAGCAGAACGTGCGCTCTGTGCCGAAAACCTGCCGGGCGCGTGATGACGATGGTGAAGTTTTTCGGTTCCGCTGCGATGAAACGCGCACGGTGACGACGGTTGTTCCTGTTGCCATCGATCTGAACGCCGAACGTGAAAAGCTCGCCTCACTCGAAGAACGCTTTGCCCAATCGCAAGCGGCTTCTAATCAGGCGGTTGCACAGTGTATTGCAGTGCATCCAGAGTAATCAGTGGGCCGAAACAGCAGCCGGATCCAGCAAAGTACGCCCGCCATCGACCGTGATGATCTGACCGGTTACAAAGGCTGCGGCATCTGATGCCAGATATTGCACCGCGTCTGACACTTCGCCAGGGCTCGCAATACGCTGCAATGGCGTATTGTCGACAATGGCCTCGCGCATGTCGTCCTGATCCTTGAGTGATCCTTGCAAGCTGGCACTCATCACACTGCCAAAGGCAACCGCATTGACCCGGATACCATGAGAAGCCAGTGCAACGGCCAATGATCGGGTCATTTGATCAGATGCAGCAGAACTGACCGAATAGGCAAGCAAATCCGGATGGGTCCGGCGTGCGGCAATTGAGCTAAGGTTCACGATAGAACCGATCGCTTCGCCCGTTGTCCCATCCGCCTGTTTGATCATCCGGCGTGCGACCGCTTGGCTGACACGCAGGGCCGTCATCGCGTTTTGCTGCAACAATTCCTCGACCGAGTTGTCATCGGGATCAAGCGGATCGGTTTCCATCACCTGCCGCGAGGCATTGACCAAAATATCAACCCGCTCAAACGCGTCTATGGTAGCGGACAGCAGATTTGCAATCGTCAGCTTCTTGCGCAGATCGCCTGCAAACACACGGATGTTCTCTGCCTTGTCGGCTTCTTCGCCAATCTCATGGCACAGCGCCTTTTCGTCCATGTCGGCAAAGACCACATTCGCCCCCATCTTCACAAAGTGGCGCCCTATGGCAAGGCCAACACCATTGGCGGCACCCGTAACAATCGCAGTCTTTCCGGAAATGGAAAATGACATCAGACCTCTCCTTTCGGCAGCTTAGCGGTGCGGCCGGTTGGCGTGGAACACTTTGAACGCGTTATTACTGGCGATCATGTCTACATTGCGGAAACATTCAGTCAGTGTCGCCTCATATGGCAAATGGCGGTTTGCGACCATCCACAGCTTGCCGTGTGGGGCAAGCAGGCGGGCCGCTGCCTGAATGAAACCCCGGCCTAGGCTGGGATCAGCGGTACGGCCCGTGTGAAATGGCGGGTTCATCACGATGCCATCATAGGCGGCGGCGTCATGGCGCGTCGCATCTGTCCAATGAAAAAAGACGCGCGGATCATCGACATTCAATTTCGCGCAGGCAATCGACAAGGCTTCGGCCTCAATCAAATCCAGCGATTTAACCCCATCGCGCGCCAGTACCGGGGCGGCAAGATACCCCCACCCGGCCCCCAGATCGGCCATTCGTGCGGGTAATTTCTTGGGCAAAGCCTCCGCCATAAGCGCAGAACCTGCGTCGATTGCACCATCAGAAAACACACCAGCGGTGGTGAAATACCCATGCGCCGCTTTTTCCGGTGGTGGCGCTGACCAATCGGCGAAAGCATCCATGGCAGTAAACCAGAAGATGCGCCCATGCCCTTTGGTCAGGGATGGGACATCACCAAGCGCCTTGCGGCACACCTTAAACAGACTATCCACGCCATCTGTCTTTTGCCCATCAACGATAACCAGATCAGCCTTGGCGCAAGCATCAGCCACCATCGCACGCGCCAGTGCCTTGGCGCGCGGTACGATCACCACGGCGACAGACACTTTGGCCAGCTCTTGTGCAACGGGATAGCCTGCACCTTGCCAAGCTGCCACATCAGGAAAGAAACCATGCACAATCTGCACATCTGCGCGCGGTAATGCGGACACATCATAGGTCGCAGGTGGTCGCATCAAGGCAATGTTGCCCACGGGCAACGTGATCAGGCCGTCATCAAGGGCGGTGCTTAAACGGGATTGGGACATCAAAGGGCGAACAGCGACGGCGCGCTATTCTTTCTCCATCGTGCATTGGAGCGGGTGCTGGTGCCGCTGCGCAAAATCCATCACTTGCGCCACTTTCGTCTCGGCAATCTCGTGACTGAAAACGCCAACAACCGCGACACCCTTCTTATGAACAGTCAGCATCAATTCGAACGCTTGGGCGTGGGACAATCCAAAAAACCGCTCCAACACATGCACAACAAATTCCATCGGTGTGAAATCATCGTTCAGGATCAGCACCTTGTACATCGGCGGGCGTTTTGTTTTTGGCTTCGTCTCAAGCACGACGCCGACGTCACCGTCGTCATCATCCTTTTTATCCGCCATCATCTGAAACTCTGCGCGCATTCGGTCTGCCTTGTTGGGTTGGCGTTATATATAAGGCACAGTCCTTACATGAAAACCCCATGAAATCACAATCGTTGTGATATGTGAGACGGTTGAAATACACCCATATTGCGGGTCTCGCCCCGCTCGCAACTAAATGTTGATAATACCTATGATGAACGCATCAAAAGTCTTTGAATTTAGGGTATTTTCTGAAAACCCGACTTATGCTAGCGTTTCCGCATAACAATAAGGTCACCGGAAAAATTCGGGGCCACTGAGGCAGAAAAAGAGGCAAGCGACGTGACAAGTCGTCCGGGACAGTGGGCCCTTCACGGGCTATTTCTATGTGTACTTTTGGTATCTTTGCTTGTCGGGCCAATGCGCGCGACTGCAGCACCCTATGCGGCCATGGTGATGGACGCACGGACGGGCGAGGTCTTGCATTCACGCAATGCCGACACCCAGTTGCATCCAGCATCGCTGACCAAAATGATGACGCTTTACGTGGCCTTCCAAGCCATCCAACGGGGCGAGATTACGCTGGATACGCCGGTACGTATCAGCAGCCTTGCCGCATCAGAGCCGCCTTCAAAGCTGGGTCTGCGCGCGGGTCAGACGATCCGCCTGCGCTTTTTGCTGCGCGCTGCGGCGGTCAAATCGGCCAACGATGCCGCCACAGCCATTGGTGAGGCGATATCAGGGTCCGAAGACGCCTTTGCCACACGGATGAACCGCACCGCCCGCGCAATGGGCATGCGGAACACGAACTTTCGCAATGCACATGGCCTGACGCAATCCGGTCACCTGTCGACCGCGCGCGATATGTCTGTGCTGGGTCGCCATGTGATCTATGACTTCCCGCAATATTATAACCTCTTCTCGCGCCGTTCGGCCGATGCGGGCATCGCAACTGTGCGCCACACCAACCGCCGTTGGCTCGATAGCTATTCTGGCGGTGACGGCATCAAAACAGGCTATACGCGGGCGGCAGGTTTCAACCTTGTCGCCTCTGCTCAACGTGGGCAAGAGCGGATCATTGCAACCGTCTTTGGCGGGTCATCCACATCAGCACGCAACGCACGTATAACAGAGCTGATGGACATGGGCTTTAACCGTGCCCCATCGAGCGCCACGATCCGCCGTCCAAACCCGCCTGCAGCCATGCTGAGCAGTTCAAACAGCCAAGGCCAGGTCAATCCGGGCAAGATAGTCCGCGTCAGCGGCCTGATTTCGCGCAGCATCAGGCCAACGGCGCGACCGACCGCAGCACCTGTGCAAGAAGAGGTGCTTGTCGCCGCTGTCGATGCAGATCTGATCAACGCCGCAATAGCAGATTCAGTTAACGCCGCCTTGGCAGAAGCACTGAGCGCACCGACACCTGCGCCAACACCTGCCCCCGTAGAAGTAGCCGCAGCCACCCCGCCCGCCGTCACGCCGGTCCCGCGACCGGTCACAGAAACACAAGTCGCAGCACTGGTTCCTGATACGACCGTCACAGACACCGGACCCGAAGTTGTCACGCGCATCTCGACCTCTGGCGGTCGCCATTGGGGCGTGAACGTAGGGCGCTATAACACGCGCTATGACGCTGAACGTGTCTTGCTACGCGTCGCATTGAACGAAATGAGCACGCTTGATGGGTCTTTGCGCCGTGTTGTGCAGCGTTCAGGTGGGTTTGACGCCAACTTCATGGGTCTAACCCGCGACGGCGCCGATCTGGCGTGCCGTCGCTTGCAAGCGCGCGGCACAACTTGCTTCATGATCGGGTCAGACGGTTAAGGCGCACGCGCTAAAGCTGACCTGAGCAACCCCAATCCGGCAGCGGCAAGAAGGGCGGCAACCGCGCCGTCAATCCAACGCCTTGCGCGCTGGTAGCCGCGCATGAACCCTGCCCATGAAAACGCCAAAGCGTGAGCTGCGTAGTTCAAGAAACCAAGTGTCATGCAGACAAGCGTGGCAGCAAGTAGTCCGCTCATCGTATCCTCTGCCCCCATACCCATCGACAAAGCTGCCATCCAAGCCACGACTGCCTTTGGATTGGACAGGTTCAAGATGAGCCCTTTGATAAACCAGCGCCCTTGCGCAGCGGCTGCCAACTCCTGAGACTGCGGTGTCATGGCCGACCGCCACGACTGCCATGCCAACCAAAGCAGATAGAGACCACCAAAGACCTTGAGCGCCGTCAAAAGCACAACCGAGCTTTGCAAAATCGCGCCCATCCCGGTTGCTGCAACACCACCCCAGATAGCCAAACCGACACCCAGCCCCATCCCAAATCGCATTGCAGCACCGCGCCCCATCCGCATAGCAATCGTTGCCACGGCGATGTTTGCCGGACCGGGCGATACCGCAACAACAAAAAACGCAAGTGCAATAGGGGCGAGATCAAGAAGGAACGTCACGACAATACCTGAGCTGAGCGTGTTTACCAAAGCTTGCACGGCAAAGGCGCGCGGTCCAGTACCGATACGCTAGGCAACCTTGCCTTCAAACGCGGCGGCCATCAGGGCGCGCGTATATTCGGTTTGTGGTGCATCGAAAATCGTATCGGCATCCCCTGCCTCGACAACATCACCCTGTTTCATCACCATCACCTTATGCGATAGCGCACGCACGACCTTCAGGTCGTGACTGATGAACAGATAGGCCAGCTTATGCCGCTGCTGCAAATCACGCAGCAACTGTACGATCTGCACCTGCACAGTCATATCAAGCGCCGATGTCGGCTCATCCAGGATCAACAGCTTGGGCTGCAGGATCATCGCACGTGCAATCGCGATTCGCTGGCGCTGGCCACCGGAAAATTCATGCGGGTAGCGGTCCATCAAGGATGGATCAAGACCCACCTCGTTCAAGATCGCTGCCACCATATCGCGGCGGTTGCGCCCCGGTTCCACGCCATGTACGCCAAGGCCTTCGGCGACAATTTCGGCCACCGTCATACGCGGGCTGAGCGATCCGTAGGGGTCTTGAAACACGATTTGCATGTCACTGCGCAGGGGGCGCATCTGACGTTGGTTAAGGTGCTGAATATCTGCGCCCTGAAAGGCGATCCGCCCTTCGGATCGGATTAGCCGCATCACGGCCAGGGCAAGCGTTGTCTTGCCAGACCCGCTTTCGCCCACGACACCGAGCGTCTCACCTGCCCGCACCGTCAATGTCGCCTGATTGACGGCCTTCACATAGCCCGCCGTCCGCTTCAGCAGACCGCGCTGGATCGGGAACCAGATCTTTGCGTTATCGGTTTCCAAGATCACCGGCGCATCAGATTGGACAGGTGCAGGCACACCGCTGGATTCCGCGGCCAGCAACATCTGCGTGTAAGGATGCTGCGGGTTGGCGAAAAGCGCAGCCGTTGGCCCCGTTTCCACGATCTCACCATCCTTCATGACGCAAACCCGATCGGCAATCTTGCGTACAATGGTCAGGTCATGCGTGATGAACAGCATCGACATGCCCTCATCACGTTTCAGATCAGCCAGCAAATCAAGGATCTGCGCCTGAATGGTCACATCCAGCGCTGTTGTCGGTTCATCTGCGATCAGCAGCTCTGGCCCGTTCGCCAAGGCCATCGCGATCATCACACGCTGGCGCTGACCGCCCGAGAGTTGATGGGGGTAGGATCCAAGGCGGCTTTCGGCATCGCGGATACCGACACGTTCAAGCAGTTCAATGATACGTACCCGCACCGCTGCACCGCGCAGCCCTTGGTGTAACTCAATGCTCTCTGCCAACTGCTTCTCAATGGTGTGCAGCGGGTTAAGCGATGTCATCGGCTCTTGAAAGATAAAGCTAATGTCGTTGCCGCGCACGCGGCGCAGGGCAGGTTCATCCGCGCCTACCATCTCTTCGCCGTCGTATTTGATTGAGCCTGCCATGACAGCACTATCGCCCAGCAATTGCACGGTCGACAGTGCAGTGACCGATTTACCCGACCCGCTTTCGCCCACAATGGCGACGGTTTCACCCCTATGCACCTGAAACGATACACCCCTCACCGCGTGGGTCGTATCGCCATCCTGCCGAAACGCAACGCGCAGGTTTTGCACATCAAGAACTACATTACTCATCGACCATCCGTTCCGGTCGCTTCTGGCACCGTGTCAAAGACCGTTTCATCCGTGATGACATTGCCGTCGGCCACAAAGGTCTTGCGTGGGTCAAAGGCGTCGCGGACCCCTTCAAAGATGAAGACCAGCAGCGACAACATGATCGCGAAGGTAAAAAAGGCGGTGAAACCCAACCACGGGGCTTGCAGGTTTTGTTTGGCCTGCAACGTCATCTCGCCCAATGACGGGGCCGAGGACGGCAGACCAAAGCCCAGGAAATCAAGCGAGGCCAAGCCGCCAATCGCCCCGGTCACAAGGAAAGGCAGCATCGTCAGCGTCGCCACCATCGCGTTCGGCAGCATATGGCGGAACATAATGGTCCGGTCTCGTACACCCAGCGCTTTGGCCGCGCGTACATATTCCAGATTACGCGCGCGCAGGAATTCTGCCCTGACGACCCCTACAAGGGCGGGCCATCCAAACAGCACGGTGAGGAACACAAGGAGCCAGTAACTGCGCCCCAGTATCGCAAAGACAATAATGATGACGTAAAGCGACGGCATGCCCGTCCAGATTTCAATGAAGCGCTGAAAGATCAAATCAGTCCAGCCCCCGAAATAGCCCTGCACGGCACCCGCCATGATCCCAATGATCGAGGCGGCAACTGTTACTGTCAGCGCAAAGGTCACCGATAACTGGAAGCCATAAATCACACGCGCGGTTACATCGCGCTTGGTGTCATCGGTGCCCAACCAGTTTTGCCGACTTGGTGGCGCGGGGGCGACGCCGGACACGTCAACGATAGTATTATAGGAATAGGGGATAATGGGCCAAAGCATCCACCCGGCCTGAAAATCCCCATCAAGCGTCTGGCCGTCATCCACTGCGGCGATCAGCTCTTCTGGATTATCGAAGCATTCTTCCAGACCTCCGGTGACAATCAAACAGTCTACTTCCGGTTCGCCATACCCTGCCTCGGTCGGGAAATCGCCGCCGAAATCGCGCTCTGAATAGAAGCTGAAGACCGGCATCATGATCTCACCGCGGTAGCTGACGGCGATGGGTTTGTCATTGGCGATGAATTTGGCAAAAAGTGACAAGCCAAACAGGACGCTGAAGATAACAAGCGACCAATAAGCACGCCGATTGCGGCGGAAATTACGCAGGCGACGCTGATTCAGGGGGGATAGGAACGGACGCTTGGCCATCAATTTCGCGCCTCAAAATCAATGCGCGGATCGATCAGCACATAGGTCAAGTCGGTCAGGATCCCGACAACAAGGCCAATCAGCGAAAAGGCAAAGAGCGTACCAAAAACAACCGGATAATCGCGCGCAACCGCCGCCTCGAACCCAAGGCGGCCAAGGCCATCCAGCGAGAAGAGTGTTTCGATAATCAGCGATCCCCCAAAGAATACACCGATGAAAAGCGCGGGGAAACCGGAAATGACAATCAGCATGGCGTTGCGAAATACATGCCCATAAAGCACGCGCCGTTCAGACAGGCCTTTGGCACGGGCGGTGATGACATACTGTTTCTTGATCTCATCAAGAAAGCTGTTCTTGGTCAGCAAGGTCAGTGTCGCAAAGGCCGAGATGGTCGAGGCCAGCACCGGCAGCGTGATGTGCCAGAAGTAATCCAAAATCTTCCCGATCAACGACAGATCCTCAAAATTACCAGATGTCAGACCACGCAGAGGGAAGATGCGGAAATACGATCCACCTGCAAAAAGCACGATCAGCAAGATGGCAAACAGGAACCCCGGGATAGCATAACCCACAATGATTGCCCCAGAAGTCCATGTATCAAAGGGCGTGCCATCCTTGACGGCCTTTTTGATCCCCAGCGGGATCGATACCAGATAGGCGATCAACGTGGACCATAGGCCTAAGGTAATCGACACCGGCATCTTTTCCATCACCAGATCAAACACGCTGATGGAGCGGAAGTAGCTTTCGCCGAAGTCGAAGCGCATATAATTCCACATCATATTCAGGAACCGCTCAAGCGGGGGCTTATCGAAGCCAAACTCGCGCTCAAGTTCTGCGATAAACTCAGGTGGTAGCCCACGCCCCCCAATGTAGTCGCTGTCCGAGCCTTGCCCAACATCAGCATCACCGCCGCCACCAGATATCCCTTCAAACACATCGCCTTGCCCTTCAAGGTTAGCAAGGATCTGTTCAATCGGGCCACCTGGCACGAACTGGGTGAGAGCAAAGTTGATGATCATGATGCCCAACAGCGTGGGGATCACAAGCAGCAAACGTCGAAGGATATAGGCGCCCATCTGCGTCGCTTACTGAAACGCGCCTGCGGCGACCAGATCGTTGTATTTGTCCTGATTGACCCACCAGTAATCAAGATGACCAAGGCCAAACTCGGGCAGGTTTTCAGGGTATTCGTAGAAGTCGTAATAGGCGGCCCAGTTCCTGCCCAAATACCAGACAGGTACAACAAAATAATCATAGCGCATAATGCGATCTGCGGCGCGGATCAGGGCAGCCATTTCATCATAGCTGTCTGCCTCTGGCAACAAGTCACCAATGATATCGATAGCTTCTGAACAATAGGCGGCAGGGTTAAAGATATCATCCTTTTCGTCACAGCCATACCTTTGGGAAAAGCCCCTGCCTTCTTGCAGGCCATTGGTATAGACGCCGAAGATCATGTCATAATCCTTGGCCTGCCGACGCGCCTGATATTGCGATGGGTCAACGCGGTTATATGTGACATTCACACCCAGTCGTTTCAGATTCTCAATGTAAGGGTTGATGATCCGATCAAACGATTGCCGGGTTTCCAAAAACTCAATATCTAACGTGTTACCGTCAGCGTCGCGCAGCAGGCCATCATCGCTTGTGCTCCAACCTGCACCCTCCATCAACACAAGCGCGCTACGCAGGTTTCCACGATCAAGCGGGCGGGTGCCAGAGATATGTGGCAGCAGGGCGTCTTGAGTAAAAATCTCTTCCGGCAGTTTGTCGCGCAGCGACTCTAGAATTTCGAGTTCACGGCCTTCGGGTAACCCTACAGCCTTGAGTCGGTCATTTTCCCAAAAACTCTCGCGTTGTTGAAACAACCCATACTGCAGATTCTCATTTGTCCATGTGAAATTATAGACCAGCCCGATAGCGCGGCGTACACGACGATCCGCAAGCTGTTCGCGGTCTAGGTTGAACATAAAGCCAGTGGCACCCGGCAATGTACCGTCCGATAGCTCTTCGCGAACAACCCAACCATTATCGATTGCCGGAAAGTCATAGGCCGTGGCCCAGTTGATTGAGCTGCTTTCTTGTCGAAACGTGTAGTCACCAGCCTTGAATGCCTCGAACGCAGCTGATGAATCCGCAAAGTATTCAATGCGGATTGTATCATAATTTCCCCGGCCGACATTGATAGGCAGATCTTTGCCCCAAAAGTCTGGATTCCTCTCGTAGATAATCGATCGTCCGACATCAATTGATCGCACCATGTATTCACCACTTCCCGGGGACACCTCTAGGGATGCTTCATCCAAACGCGCACCGGTTTCTTCAAACCAAGCCTTCGACATAACTGGAAAAATACCCATCTGGGAAAAGCGCCCTCTGATAGGCGCATCATCGTTAAAGGTGATTTTTAATGCATTATCTTCAAGGACTTCAATGTCATTGACCATCGCGCGGATGGAGCCAGCAGCAGATGGTGTGCCTTGTTCCAACAATAATTCAATTGTGAACTTCACATCTTCTGCCGTCATCTCGGTGCCATCCGAGAAGCGGATATTGTCCCGCATATTGAGGATCAACCACGACTTATCTTCAGGGTATTCCATCGTTTCGCACAGCAAGCAATAGACGGAGCCTACCTCATCGCTGGTCACTGTCATCAGCGTTTCCCAAACTGATGATGACAGCGCACCAGGCGTCCCTGACAGGGTTGCGTATGGATTCATACTGTCAAAGGTGCCCGTGGTTGCGACGCTGATTTCTCCGCCCAGCGGCGCGTTGGGGTTTACATATTCCAAATGCTCAAAATCAGGCCCATACTTCAACTCACCAAATTCATTGAAACCGTGACTTTCAGTAATCACCTCATGGCCATCCGCGAAAATCTCGGATCCCGCCCAAATCGCACCAACGCCGATCAACGATCCCAGCGCCCATTGTTTGAACAGGCTGGTCCGCATGTCACGCTTGGCTGCGATGGCAGGGGAACGAGGGCGATTTGGCATTCTGGGCTCCGGGTTGAAAAACGTCTTAAATTGCATACATGAAGTAAATGATCTGTTTCGCAAATATTCAAGTTGAGTTTGTGTGAACTCATTGTGACCTACAACAAAAAAGGCCGCCCAACGGACGGCCCTTTTGAACTGAATCTTTTGAATTATCCGCCGATTGTCGCTAGATAAGCAATCAGATTTGCCCGGTCTTCCACATCGCGCATACCGTTATAGCTCATTGCGGTACCGGGTGCGTAGCCGCGTGGGTTCTCAAGGAAAGCGTTCAGGTTCTCCGGCGTCCAGACATCAGCGGCTTCTGCCAAGGCACCCGAGTACCCAAAATCATCATAAAACTGAACAGGGCGGTTCACGACACCGTATAGTGCAGGACCCGTACCATGCTGACCGGATTCGAGTGCATGGCAAGACCGGCACCCACGCCAGAGGCCTTCGCCTTCTTCTGCGCTGGCAGATGCAAACACGACCGAGAAGGGCTCTTCCTCGACGGCCTCTTCAGCCTCGCCTTCGGCACCTTCGACTTCGATAACATAGGCCTGATCATGATAGTCGCCATGCCCACCTGCATGATAAATCTCTTCCGCAAGCCAGGCACCCAGCAAGAAAACAAGGAAAGTACTGCAAAGACCACCGATCACTTTGGTCATTGTCATTGTGTCGAACATGTCGCGTTCCATTCAGTTCAAAGTTTTGCGGCTATCTATCCGCTTCCCACAGCGGGTTGCAAGGTATACTGCCGCGACCTAACGCCCATTTTTGACGGGTGACAACACGGAGGTCACAGGTGATGTCGCGGAAAATCGCCTTTCAAGGTGAATTGGGGGCTTATGGACACGAGGCCTGTGTCACCGCACGCCCGGATTTTACCCCCCTGCCCAGCGCCACATTCGAGGCCGCGATTGAAGCCGTGCGCAATGGTGCTGCTGATCTTGGCATGATTGCAGTTGAAAACTCCACATACGGCCGTGTTGCCGATGTGCACTCTCTCTTGCCGGAAAGTGGTTTACATATTGTTGATGAAACTTTCGTGCGCGTGCATATCAACCTCTTGGGCAAACCGGATGCCGCCCTGACTGACGTGAAAGAGGCGCATGGCCACCCGGTGATCTTGCCGCAATGCGGCGAATTTTTGCGTACCAATGGGATTACAGGGCGCACCAGTTCTGACAATGCACGCGCCGCGCGTGAAGTCGCCTCGGGCGATGATCGCAGCGTTGCGGCGCTGGCCTCTGAATTGGCAGCGGATATTTACGGCCTCAAGGTGCTGGCCCGCCACATCGAAGACCATGCCCGCAACACCACGCGTTTCCTGATCATGGCGCGAGAGCCGGATTATACCCGGCGTGGCGACGCGGGTATGATGACCAGCTTTGTCTTCCGGGTACGCAACATCCCAGCCGCCCTTTACAAGGCGATGGGTGGTTTCGCCACCAATGGCATCAACATGACCAAACTGGAAAGCTATATGGTCGGTGGTGAATTCACCGCAACACAGTTTTATGCAGAAATCGAAGGGCATCCCGACGACCACAACGTCACGCTGGCGATGGAAGAATTGGGGTATTTCACCGACCACCTGCATGTCATGGGCGTCTACCCTGCCGCAGCACGGCGGCACGAAAGAGTTTGAAACGCGCAATCCGCTCACTGGCGGGGGGCTTGGTTCTCTGGATCAAGCTCGCCCGCACGCCATCCAACTCTAACCCGAACGTCAAGCATATTGACCGCAAACTGGGCCTTTGATGCGGCAGTCATTAACCGCTGTGGTGCTGGATTGAAGGGTACTTTTAAATAAAGTTGACCAATGTCTGCTTCGCATCGTTTACTTTAGTTCAGCGCCTTAGATATCGGGCAACCTGGTTTAGCTGAAAAGCACTGTCATTATAGATCGCTTTGTCCGTTGAACCCATAAAATCAGTTGAGAACAATATGTTTAGAGCGTTGCTTTTAGTGTTTTTCTTAAGCTTCAGTGCTAAGGCTTTTGCGGATGAAACTTTGGACCGATTGTCGGTAGAGGAATTGACTAATCTCGGTCGCATTGCACAGGCAGAACATGACTATGCGCGGGCGCTAGAATGCTATCGTGCAGCTTTGGAAAAGGGGAATTCACCTAGAGCGGTTACCAATATTGGTCTTATGTACCTCAACGGTCATGGTGTGCCCAAAGACGTCGAACACGGCATTGAGTTGCTGCGCGAAGCTGCTGAAACAGGTCATCCGAATGCTATGATGGTACTGGGAGCCACGCTCGGCGGTCGTGGTAAGACTGAGGATGAAAACACAGAGGCGCGGGACTGGCTCCAACGCGCTGCAAACGCCGGCAATGTTCGGGCGATGTCTTTCTTGGCTGAGGCCTTTCGGTATGGAGTTGGCATTCCTTCTCACCCGGACGATGCAAACATAGTTCGGCAGAATGCACGCGCATCTTTGCAGCAAGAAGCTGATGCAGGTGATAACGACGCAAGGCTGGCTCTTGGTAGAATCTACAAGCTGGGCATTCAAGTTCCGGCAGATCACAATAGAGCCGAGGCACTTTTTCTGGCGGGGGCCAGTTCTGGCCATGTGATCATACGGCGATATTTGGGCAGTTTGTATCTTGATGAAATGGGAAGATATGAAGACGCTTACCAGGTATTCAAGGATTTAGCTGACGAGGGCGATCATGGCGGAATGAACCATTTGCAACGCATGTACGCCTATGGTGTAGGAGCAGAAAAGGATTTGGCCATTGCCGCAGAGTGGGCTCTTAAGTCTGCAAGAGCCACCGGGAATGCACATAGCCTGTTTCACCCAATAAACGGCTTGCAAGCGGTTCGCCCGGAAGACCAGCACGTCTATGTTCAGGCTATCCAGACAATTCTCCGGGACGACGACTTCTATTCCGGTCCAATCGATGGGGATGTGACGGACAGTCTTAGGCAAGCGTTGTCGCAATACATCGGTGAAAACTAACGGGGAGCGTTCATTCGTGCATGGCGTCGCATTGGTCGAAATGGGCTCATACTCGACTTTCGCCGTCTCTTCGCCCTAAGGTCTGGCAGTCTCATTTGGATCAGCCTCTGACCCAAACCTTTAATGCCCGCGCCGATAATCATCCTCTATAGCTTTGGCAAAATCCAACACCCGTGCCTTGAACCGGCACGTTATCTTTGCCTTTGCCAGCTTTAAGGACTGGAGCAGCAACCGCGCCGTCAGCGTCTTGGCGCGCATATCAAAGCCCACCAACACACGGGTGCGTGTTGCGGACAACGCTACAACCTCCACTTCGGTCAATGCCAGCAGACCGTCCGAGTGACTTTCAATCTCTATCGCCTCTTCCGGTGCCAATTTGATCAGCTCCGCCTTCACCTTGCGCGCACGACCCCGAAATTCAAACGCGATGTCCCATGTTGTGCCTAAAGCCGCAGCGCCTTCGGTTCCGCAGCGCACTTCTACCCCCTGCCGCAGCGCGCGCCGTTCGAAGGCGGCAAAATCACTCACCCGGTTATAGACATATGAAATTGGCGCCTCGATATCTTCGCGGGTGCTGAGTTTCATTTGCGTTGGTCCTTGCTTTTGGCCCTAGTCAAGGCGATCTGACAACCATGCCTCAAGCAAGAAATGCGCAATGGCACCTTTGCGGGCAGGCAGAATGGTCTGGTGATTGCCGGCGAAGGCATCCGCCATCTCTTCGCGGGTGACCCATATGGCATCTTCGATCTCTTCTGGGTCGATTGTCAGCTTTGTGGTGAGCGCCTCACCCGCACAGCCAAACATCAAAGACGCTGGAAAGGGCCAGGGCTGGCTGGACAGATAGGATACTGCGCCGACGCGCACACCTGCTTCCTCAAACACCTCGCGCCGCACTGCGGCCTCGATGGTTTCGCCGGGTTCGACAAAGCCTGCAAGAAGCGAATACATCCCCTCTGGCCAGCCGGGTGACCGGCCCACAAGCACGGAGTTGCCATGTGTGATCAGCATGATGACCACAGGATCGGTGCGCGGAAAATGATGCCCTCCACAAGCTGCACAATCCCGCTGCCACCCGCCCATCGCCATCGCACTCTCAGCACCACAGCGGGCACAAAACCGGTGCGTGCGGTGCCATTCGGTCACCGCCTTTGCAGTTGCCGCCAGTTCTGCATCACGGGGCGAAAGGCGCGTCATGACTGCACGCAACTCAGCAAAAGCAGCGTCCGGGACGGCCGGGTGCCGCTGTTCTGACGGATCAAGGAAACTGTTGAGCGTCTCGTCATCCAGCCCCTCTGGCTCCCACTCGGACAGATCGGCAGAAAATACCGGCACACCGTCTTCGCGGCCCAAAAAGATGGTCGCAGCAGACGCATCTGCCATTACGGGATGATCCAGTGGCAAGCGCAGCAGATCATCACCGCAAATCAACGGTTTACCACGCCACAAAAGCACTGCACGCGCATCGTTCTGAGCCTTCAAAGCATCGGCCGTCCCACGCATTTCTGCCGCACGATCAAGCCTTGACCCACCAAATGTCACTGTTTCTGCAATTTTCATCGCGCCCGCATGCCATGGACCTTGCGTAAGTGCAATTATTTCAAGCAACTTGGCATGGCAGGTCCATTATTTTCTCGTTAAGGTTGTGAGATGCAGGATGCTTCACCTCCGATTTCTGATGCGCCTAAGGGGCGGTTACGGGTGCTCGAGACAACCGATCTGCACATGCAGCTGTTGGACTATGATTATTTCTCGGATCAAACCGACACCAGCATCGGTCTGATTGGTCTTGCCGACCACATCACGGCCTTGCGCAATGAGGACGGGGTGACAAGCCTGCTTTGCGACAACGGCGACCTTCTGCAAGGCAATCCGCTGGCAGACCACATTGCAGCCCACGCACGGCCTGATGAAATCCATCCAACAATCGCCGCACTGAACACGCTGCAATATGACGCCATGACGCTGGGCAATCATGAGTTCGATTATGGGCTGGCTTTCCTGCGCAACACCCTCGCCCACGCCGCTTTTCCAATCGTCAGTGCAAACCTTACGTGTGGCGACGATCGTTTAGCTGTGCCGTTTTGTATTCTGGATCGTAGCCTTGCCTGCGATGATGGCACGACGCGGCCGATCAAGATCGGGATCACTGGCTTTGCCCCACCGCAAGTCGCCGGTTGGGACGACAATTTCGGCAATAGTGACGTCAGAATTGATGATATCGTGGCAGCGGCAAAGGACGTTGTGCCCAAAATGAAAGCAGCCGGGGCGGATGTGATCATCGCTCTGTGTCATTCGGGCATTGGGGCTGACACTTATGTTCCCTGCATGGAAAACGCGGCACTACCGCTGGCACAGGTCGAAGATATCGATGCTTTGCTCTTGGGCCACACGCACGAGGCCCTGCCTGACCCCACACGCCCTGCCACGGCGCAGGCCGATTATGCGGCAGGATCTTTGCATGGCAAACCGGCGGTGATGGCAACGTTCTGCGGCAAATCTCTTGGCGTCATCGATTTGGACATGACATGGGGCGTAGATGGATGGACCGTCGCAGGCCACAACGTGTATTTGAAAACAGCACAGTCAGCGGCAGGCACGGAGACGCCTTTGCGTCAAAAGCTTCGCCAACATGTCCAAGCCTCACATAAGGCAGCACTGGAAAAAATGCGCGCGCCCATTGCGCAAACACATGTGCCCATCGTCAGTTATTTTGCCACGGTGCAACCCGACCTCAGCCAACAGATTTTGGCGCGCGCCATGGCACACAGCGTGAAGGGCATCTTGAAAGAAACAGACCACGCATCACTTCCCGTGCTGGCAGCAAAATCATCCTTTCGTTTCGGCGGCCGTAGCGGATTGGGGCATTATATCGACATATCTCCGGGGCCTATTGCGCTACGCGACGCAGCGGCGATCTTTCCCTTCTCAGACACGCTCTGCGGGGTGCGGCGCACGGGCAAGCAGCTGCGCCTTTGGCTGGAAAGATCAGCGGCACATTACAATCAGATGCGTCCTGGCCTCGTGGATCAACCGCTCATAAACCCCCAAAGCGCAGGTTATAACTGCGATACAATTTACGGATTATCGTATCAAATCGACCTGACGGAGCCTGCGCGGTTCAACACCAATGGGGTTGAGGTGAATCCTGATACTGCGCGCATCCAGCGCATGAGTTACCAAGGCAAGACCGTTGCCGATGACGACATTTTCATCGTTGCAACAAACAGCTTTCGGGCCAAAAGCGGCGGCGGCTTTCCAGCAATTGCACCTCAGGACATCATTTGCACGTCGCCCCACACGGTGCGGGACCATCTGATCGCCTATCTCAAAAACATAAATACTGTGAACGACCCCGTTCATGCCACATGGTCCTTTACGCCAATCCCGAAAACATCCGCGATATTTGCCAGCGCACCACAAGCGCGGCACCATTTGCAAGATCCTCTCAGTCATGTCGGACCCCGACCAGATGGGTTCGAGACGTACCGCATCCGCTTCTGACATCTTGCGAAGACAGCGGACTCAGCCTATATGCACCATTGAGAGGTTGGCGCGGGCGAGCGCCTCGCCAACCTGGTCAGGTCCGGAAGGAAGCAGCCATAACGAGCCCCGCTTGGGTCGTTGTCAGCCTCTCACCTTCAATCTATTGCGCAGATTGAAGAGTATGCAGATCATCCAGCAAAGGAGGATGTTTATGATTGTCGCAACAAACGCCCTCCCGGTCCGGGTGCGCTGAAGCTATTTCCGCCCCCTCGTCCGGTTCCCGCTGACGCATTGACGCCAGCGCCCCAATACCCTTTGACGAGGACAGATCATTGACGCATTTGACACGCGACGCCCTTGGCTGGTCGCCCTATTACATGTCGCAACTCGACCTGGAAGAGTTGGACACCCTCACCCCTGCCCGCATTGCCACGGTCCATCGCGACCGTGTTGTGGGGTTCTCCGAAATCGGCCCGCTTGAGTTGACGCTTGATCCGGGCATCACGACCGCCGCGGTTGGTGTGGGCGATTGGGTGCTTTGCGCGCCCGCGCAACATCGGCTGATCCGTGTGTTGGAGCGGCAGACAGAACTGACGCGCGGGACCGAGTATCATACCGGTGAGAAACAACTGATCGCAGCCAACCTTGATACGCTCTTTATCACATCATCCTGCAACAACGACTTTAATCCTGCCCGTCTGGAGCGTTATCTGGCGCTTGCCCATGACGCGATGATTACCCCAGTGATTGTGCTGACCAAGGCTGACCAAACTGATGACCCCGACACCTACATTGATCAAGCGCGTATGCTGGGGCGTGATCTTGAAGTGATCGCGATGGATGCCAAAACCGACGATGTTGCTGTATTGCTAGAACCTTGGTGCGGGAAAGGCGAGACCGTAGCGTTAGCCGGATCTTCTGGCGTGGGCAAAACTACGATTGCGAACGCATTGACCGGCGGGGATGCCGCAACGCAAGCCATCCGCGAAGATGATGCGCGCGGGCGGCATACGACAACTGGACGATCTTTGCACCGGATGGGAAGCGGCGGCTGGCTAATCGATACGCCCGGCATGCGTGGGCTTGGGGTCGCCGAGGTTGCTTATGGGATTGATGCGACTTTCCCAGAGATTTCTGAGTTGGCCGAGACCTGCAAATTCCGCGATTGCGAACATGAAACGGAACCGGGGTGTGCGGTTCAGGCGGGCATCTCGCGTGGCGAGGTAGACCCTGACCGACTGACCCGGTTCAAAAAACTCAAACGCGAGAATCAACATGCGACAGAGACGATTGCACAAGCCCGCGACCGCTCTCGGAAATTGGGCAAGATGTATCGTTCAGCGGTGAAGAAAAAGGGCAGGTAGCGCATGATGTAAGGTGGATCATGATCCACCTTACCCTTGGCACGCCCAGCGCATTTGTTCATCCGTCTCCACCGCACAAGGGCGCACGGCCCGCAACCGAAGCAAAGCCGCATCAGGGTCTTCTCCTGCCGCAATCATCAACCGCAGCACCATCATACCCGACCGCCCGCAACCACCAAAGCAATGCACCAACACACGGCCATGGCGACGCAAAACACCAAATGACTTATCCCGCACCTGCGGCCAGTCAATATCCAGAGGCACACCAAAGTCTGGCACCGGTAGATGCAGCCAATCAATCCCTTCATTGGCAAGATCACGCCCTAACGTTCCAGCACCCTTACGTTCCAATTCTGCTTGACTCGTCATCGTCAGAACCAGATCAAGTTGCCAATCTAGAAGACGCAACCAATCAGTGTAGTAGTGACGTGTTCTTCCTGGCATCGGCGTAATCGCGACCGTGCCACCTGCAACGGGCAGGCTGTGAATAACGAACTCGAGCATGTTCCTTGACCTTTCACTGGCAGAATGGCCTCGCAATCGCGGCTACATCGACTAGGCTCTCAATCATGACACAAGAAACCGAACAAGCGCAAAAGCGAACCGACTGGGCCGAAGATCGCACAATCATGGCCAATGAACGCACCTTCTCAAGCTGGGTGGGCACCGGATTGGGCGCCATCGGCGTGGCAATCGGCCTCAAAGCCGTCTTTGGCGCGTTTGAGCCGACGTGGGCCGCCAAACTCGTCGCGAGCATCTTTCTCGCAGTCGCGATCGCGATCTTCTGGTCAGCCCGTCATCAGGCCCGTAAAACCTTCGCCCGCCTCAACAAGAGCGATATCGAGGCAACACCTGCGCGCAACTACACACTGCTTGCCAGCATCATGAGTTTTGCCTCAGTCGCCACCGGCATCATTCTTTGGTCGCTTTGATGTGGTAGACCTCTGGCATCACTGCCCCTAGTCTGACCCAACGCCCGAATCTCAATCCAAGGCCGCCATGACCGACCAGCCCAAATACCAAGTGCTCGCCCGCAAATACCGGCCCGAAACCTTTGCTGATATGGTCGGGCAGGACGCGATGGTGCGCACGCTGAAAAACGCGTTCGAGGCCGACCGGATAGCGCAAGCCTTTATCATGACGGGCATCCGCGGCACCGGTAAAACGACGACAGCGCGGATCATTGCAAAAGGAATGAACTGCATCGGCCCTGATGGCAAAGGCGGTCCTACGACCGAACCTTGCGGCGAATGCGAGCATTGTGTGGCGATCATGGAAGGCCGCCACGTCGATGTGATGGAAATGGACGCCGCCTCGCGTACGGGTGTAGGTGATATCCGCGAGATTATTGATAGCGTGCATTATCGCGCGGCCTCTGCCCGCTTCAAGATCTACATCATCGACGAAGTGCATATGCTGTCGAAGAACGCCTTTAATGCGCTCTTGAAGACGCTAGAAGAACCGCCTGAGCATGTGAAATTCATCTTCGCGACGACCGAAATCAGGCAAGTGCCGGTGACTGTGTTGTCGCGCTGCCAGCGCTTTGACCTGCGCCGGATTGAGCCGGAAACCCAAATTGCGCTGCTGCGCAAAATCGCCACCGCCGAAGGTGCCGAAATCACGGATGAGGCGCTGGCACTGATCACCCGCGCCGCCGAAGGTTCGGCCCGCGATGCGCAATCGCTACTTGATCAGGCGATCAGCCATGGCGCAGGTGAGACAACAGCCGATCAGGTCCGCGCCATGCTGGGGCTGGCAGACCGTGGACGTGTCCTTGATCTTTTTGACATGATCCTGCGAGGCGAAGCTGCCGCGGCCCTCACCGAAATTTCCGGCCAATACGCCGATGGTGCTGACCCGATGGCCGTCCTGCGTGATCTGGCCGAGGTCTGCCATTGGATCAGTGTCATCAAGATCACACCAGAGGCTGCCGACGACCCCACGATCAGCCCCGATGAACGCACCCGGGGGCAGGCCATGGCCGCTGACCTGCCCATGCGGGTGATGTCACGGATGTGGCAGATGCTTCTGAAAGCACTCGAAGAGGTAGCGCAAGCCCCCAATGCCATGATGGCCGCCGAGATGGCCGTGATCCGGCTCACCCATGTGGCCGACCTGCCTAGCCCGGACGAATTGGTGCGCAAATTGCAAGACGCCACACCGCCACCCGCTGGGCCCACAGGCGGTAGACCCGCCCCGCAGGGTGGTGGCAGCACGACGACGAGCAACGCACCGGCACCCACACATTCCGGCCCAACCGGCCCCTCGGCGTCTGGCGCGCAAACGGCTGTGGCGCTGGAAACCGATGCCCTGCAACATTACGCGCGGTTCGAGGATGTTGTCGAACTGATCCGCACCCACCGCGATGTAAAGCTGTTGGTTGAGGTGGAAACAGGTTTGCGCCTTGTTAGCTATCAACCCGGCCGGATCGAGGTGAACCCGACATCGGATGCCGCGCGCGACCTGATCGGGCGTCTGGGTGCGCGCCTGCAAGCATGGACAGGCAACCGCTGGGCCATCAGCGTCGCGACAGGTGGTGGCCCGACGATTGCCGAAACGCGCGACGCGGCTGAAAACGCCTTGCTGCAGGAAGCGCAAGAACATCCGCTGGTTAAAGCGGTCATCGCAGCCTTCCCCAAGGCCAGGATCACCGAAATCCGGACCGAGGCCGAGAAAGAACAGCACGCGCTGGAAGATGCGCTGCCCGAAGTGGATGATGAATGGGACCCATTCGACGAGGACTGATCTGGGGTCTTGCAATGCTGGCCCCGGCTCCGGCTTGGGCAGACGTTTGCACGGCCCTGCGCCCCGCTTGGGACGGTCAACCGGTTACAGCATTTGGTGAATTTCTCTATCTGCTGCAAACACCAGTGGTTCTTATGCTCATTGTCGCAACAGCCCTTGCTGTCCGATTTCGCAGCGAATGGGGTGGTTTGGTGGTCGTGATCGGATGGAGCCTGTCGACCTTTCTTGCAACAGGATGGGGCGCAAATGGAGACATACGAGATGCTGCAAGGATCGAAGGGTGCGTGGGCAATGCAACACTCTTCATCCTCGTTGCTGCACTGGTGTGTGTCGGCGTCGTGCTCTACACTGCGCCTTTGAAACGAGACAAAACCTAACGGGAGATCGGGAACATGCTCAAAGGATTAGGCGGGCTTGGCGATATGGCCAAGATGATGAAACAGGCGCAGGAAATGCAGGGCAAGATGGCCCAGATGCAGGAAGACCTTGAAAATATGATGGTCGAAGGTGTCAGCGGTGCCGGCTTGGTCAAAGCAACCGCGACAGCCAAGGGTGAGTTGAAGGGCCTCGACATTGATCCTTCGATCTTTAATGGCGACGACAAAGAAGTCGTGGAAGATCTGATCCTCGCTGCGATCAAGGACGCGCAAAGCAAAGCCACCGAACGTGCGCAAGAGGAAATGAGCAAGATGACCGAAGGTCTTGGTCTACCACCGGGCATGAACCTGCCTTTCTAAGGCACTAGGTCGTGTTGAACTGCACATGGGCAAGATGACAAACGGCACCGAAGACCTCGACAATCTGATCGCGCTAATGGCCAAGTTGCCAGGGTTGGGGCCCCGCTCGGCACGGCGTGCGGTTCTGCATCTGATCAAGAAACGGTCGCTGGTTTTACTGCCACTGGCGGACGCCATGCAGCAGGTTGGCGCGACCGTGCGCGAGTGCCTGAATTGCGGCAATGTCTGCACGGCTGATATCTGTGACATCTGCAGCGCCGATAAACGCGCGACAGGTCAAATCGCGGTGGTCGAGGATGTCGCCGATCTATGGGCGATGGAACGCGCACAGGTGTTCAAGGGCCGTTATCATGTGCTGGGTGGTACCCTGTCGGCTCTTGATGCTATTGGCCCGGATGAGCTGCGCATTCCTAAACTGATCGACCGGATCAAAACCGAAAACGTCACCGAGGTGATCCTCGCATTGGGGGCCACAATTGATGGGCAGACCACTGCGCATTACATCGCTGACCAATTGCCCGGCATCACCGTCACATCACTGGCGCAAGGCGTCCCTGTGGGCGGCGAGTTGGATTATCTTGATGATGGCACAATCACCGCCGCGCTGAACGCCCGCAAAGCGCTGTGAGTGCTGGACTACAGTTCAAGATATTGCCATATCTTCGCACAAGCCTTGCCCCAATCGCACATTATGCGAACAGTATGACGAGGGATTGTGAGGACGATGACAAACGACAGACGCCAACAGGATTTTGCACAACGCCTTAGCCGCATCTCGAAAGAGCGTGGTGTGGATGTCGATCCGCGGGCTGGCGAGCCTACAGGCGTTACCTCTGATTACGATTACAATGCACCACAAAAAAAACACCCGATCCGAAACGGTATTATCTGGATAGTCGTTCTCGCCGCCGCTGGTGTAGGTGGCTTTTATGGCTGGAACGCCATGCCCCAGGACCTCAAAGATATGCTGGCCAGTGTCGTATCCAGCGAAGATCCAACCGCGCGTGCGCCAGAGGATATTCCCGAAACCGATACGATGTCCGATCAGGGGGTTACGCTTGCCTCTCCCGCTGTGCTGCATACCGGGACTGAACCGCTGGCGCTGACAGATGTGGTGATGCAGGTCAGCTTGCCCACGATAGATACTGCGACCGGAAACATCATACCGGTTGTGCGCAATCCCCAATGTACGCTGCGCAGCCCGACGCAGGGTGAGACAGTGATGGGTGTACGCATTGAGAATGCGCTTTTGCCTGCACCTGTGCACGTATTTTCCAATGCACAACTTACTGACACGACGTTGCAGAATATCAAAACCGTCACCCAGAATGGTGCTGACCCGTTGGATGATATGGCGCTGAGCGGCGAGAAAACCGTCCTCGACGTCTTCGTGACAGACACATCCGCCCCGCTTTATCTTGTGCTGCAAAACATCGGCCCCGGCATCGTCTGGACCCTTCATGCGGCGCCACAGGTCGAGATTGCCCATGTCGCGCTGATCGGGTCAGACTTTTCCGGTGTGGCCAACCTCCCGAATGATGCCACTGTCGAGGCGCTGCTGGTCAGTGACTTCCTGCCACCACACCAATATGGGGCCGATGACGTGGCCCGCGACTGCATGATCCGCCCATGGCGGACACCACAACCCGACTGGATCGGGTCGCGCAAATCCGAGGCAGGCAGCCTGTCCTACCAAAACCAGATGTCATCCTACGCAAAGGGTTTTGCCGCTTATAACAGCTGGTATACGGCCACACTTGGGGTAGACGCCGCCGCAAACACAGTGACCGCGCGCGATGCGGCACATGTATTGCTTGGCCCAAGACCGGATGCACCTTTTGGTTACGCCCCGCTCGCCGGACAAGATATTCACATGGTCGCAACAGATCACCTGATGACAGGTGATTTCGCAACCCGAAGCACCGCGATCACACAGTTACAGCAAGCGTTGCTTGGCGCCGCCATCGGTGGCGATATCAGCGCCCTGAACCCACCAGCGATGGAAAGGAACAGCCAATGAGACGTGGTTTTTCCCTCCTGATCTTCCTGCTTATTCTTGGGTTGCCCGTCATTGCCCTGAACTTTGGCGGATCCGAGATTACAAGCTTGATCACTGAACGGGCCACAGCACCCACGCCGCAAGCACCCGCCATTGCCGAAGAGGCTGAGCCGGATGACCCGGTCCAATGGCTTAGCGACAGGCCCGCATTACGCGATGTTTTCATCCCCGATGAACTGACGCCAGCGCGCTATGTCGAGATTGAAACGCTCGTGCCACTCGCAGACCTGCTTGCCGCAGGTGAGGCACAGCCTGACGAGAGCTTGCAAGAACTCTACGCCGCAGCGCGCGCCCCGACACAGTTGATGCCCTATTGCGCAGATATCCTTGCTACGATCGGCACCGTTTGTGACGTTGTTTATGCCGACGCTCACGAAACCCGCGATGGACGATGGATGATGGATGGTCGCCTAGCCTTTGTCCCGTCTGGCGATCTTGGAGCGCCGGAAACCACAGAAAACGGTGAATTGATGCGCACGACAGCATTGCTGCCGTTCACGGGCGACCTGCGACCGCCAAACGAAGCGGCAACGCGCATCGATATGCTACAGCAGGCCCAGTCTATCTGTGACGCGCTACGCAACCGACTGGGCAACTGTGTGGTAACGCAGGTCACATTTGACCTGCACGAGTTGTGGATCACCGATCTGGAAGCTTTGCCCGCGAACACAAACCCGCAGCGCATAGAGGCAACAGCCGCATTCACCGTCTATGCAGACTCAGCGCAGTTCGACACCACAAGCTTCGCAGATATGGTGGCAGCGCTCGCGGAACAAAGTTAAGGATCACAAGCAGCGGGGGGCGATATGGCAGACGCATCATTCTGGGACAAAGCCGCAAAGAAATATGCAGCGTCACCCATCAAGGATATGGCCGCCTATTAAGAGACGTTGGATCGCACGCGGCACTACCTGCAACCTGACGATCATGTGCTTGAGGTCGGTTGCGGCACGGGGACGACCGCACTGACCCTTGCGGCATCGGTCGGGCACATCACCGCGACTGACGTCTCTGGCAAGATGCTCGAAATTGCCGAAAGCAAGCGCGCCAACCAAAACGTGGCAAACGTCAGCTTTCAGCAATCTGTGACGACGCACCCCCTGAACGATGCGCCCTTTGACGCGATCTGCGCGTTTAGCATCTTGCATCTGGTCGATGATCTGGCCGCAACGCTGTCCCACCTTTACAGTCAGTTAAGACCGGGCGGTTACGTGATATCCAAGACCGCTTGCCTGCGTGACATGAACATGTTGATCCCACCCATGATCAAGCTGATGAGGCTCTTTGGCAAAGCGCCGGATGTTTTGCTTTTTGATGCCCCTGCTCTTGAGGCCGCATTCCATGATGCCGGGTTTGAGGTCGTCGAAACCGGGTACTTCGGCAAAAACAAATCGGCGCGCTTTATCGTCGCGCGACGCCCTGCTTAACGAAAAAGGGCGCCCTGAGCGGACGCCCCAATCTTGGCTACGCGATTGGCCTAGTCTTTCTTTTCATCGTCATCAGGCAGATTAAAGAAGCTATCCGCATCCGCCACATCGCGGTCATCGGCGGCTTCTTCTTCGCCCTCTTCATCGCGCGGATCGGCAAGGCTGAATGTCTCAAGACCGGCCATCGCACTTGGCATCTTGGGCTCGGCCGGCATAGAGAGCGATTGCTCGGTGCCGACCAGTTTGCGCCGTTCGTCGTCGGACATAGCCGACCCTTCTTTTTCCTTCTTCGCGTTGGCTTTCTGCACAGCCGCGTCCAGCTCAGATTGCTTGCACAGGCCCAGCGCAACTGGGTCAATCGGTTCGATATTGTTGATGTTCCAATGGGTCCGCTCGCGGATGGCCTGAATGGTGGGCTTTGTTGTGCCGACCAGTTTGGAAATCTGACCATCGGTCAGTTCGGGGTGAAATTTCACCAGCCAGTAGATCGACGCAGGACGATCCTGACGTTTGGACAGCGGTGTATAGCGCGGACCACGGCGTTTTTCTTCACCCGCAGCTGCGGCGTAAAACTTCAGCTTCAGCTTGTGCAGCGGATTGGCTTCAGCCTTGTCAATTTCTTCCTGCGTCAGCTGGTTGTTGGCAATCGGGTCAAACCCCTTCACGCCAGCGGCCACATCTCCATCGGCGATGCCCTGCACTTCCAGCTCGTGAAAGCCGCAAAAGTCAGCAATCTGCTTGAAGGTCAGCGTGGTGTTGTCGCACAGCCAAACAGCGGTGGCTTTGGCCATAATCGGTCTATCGGACATCTTTCATCTCCATCTTATCAGCGGACAAGCCTCTCCCGCGCCCTTAAGTTGGGCAGACTGCGGTGGCAGCCGGGTTCGCATTGTCGAGGAACTTGAGGCGTATATAATGGCGCATATGAAAATTGGAAAGATCAAAATGCACCGCCTGTTTGCTCTCCTAGGCCTAATGGCAACACCATTATCTGCACAGGACCGCGCGGGGGAATTTGACTATTATGTCATGTCACTGTCGTGGTCGGCCAATTGGTGTGCGCTCGAAGGCGACGCACGCAACTCACCCCAATGCGATCCTGCGGCAGAGTTTGGCTGGATATTGCACGGGCTTTGGCCGCAATACGAACGTGGCTATCCCGCAGACTGCGCAACAAGTGAACGCCCACCCAGCCGCAGTGATACAGCCGCTATGGCCGACATCATGGGAACATCCGGGCTGGCGTGGCACCAATGGCGCAAGCATGGGGTCTGTTCCGGGCTCTCATCGGATGATTACTACGCCCTGTCGCGCGAAGCTTATGCCCGCATCACACGGCCCGACGTTTTCCGCGCATTGAACCGCGAAGTCACGCTGCCTGCATCATTGATCGAAGAGGCTTTCTTGGAGGAAAACCCCACCTTAGAAGCTGATCAGATCACAATCACCTGCAAATCCGGCTATATCCAAGAGGCGCGCATCTGCCTGACCCGCGACTTGGATTTCCGGGACTGCGGACAGGACGTGATCCGCGATTGCAGCATGACGGACGCGCAGTTTGATCCGATGCGTTAAGTCACAAACATCAAATACACCGAAGCACTGATGACCTTTCGGACCATATTATCACGCTTCGCTTCTGCCGATCAGAATGCGCGCGGCTCATTTTCGGCGGGTACGCGACTGCCGTCCTTGAGGATGATTTCGCCACGAGTATCCTGACACTTGGGCGTGCCATCCCGGTTCAGGCGCGGCGTCATAAAGCCTTCAAGCCCGTCGTCGATGTACCAATGCTGACACCCATCGGGATCAACCCAGACATTCGCCACACCATCGCGCAGGAACCCACCATCAACGCCACCATCTGTCACGTCATTATTGTCGCCCGTCCGTTCACAGGCAACCAGCACACCTGCTGCCAGGACAATCATGACACCTCGTGAAAAACCCATTTTTACTACCATCCGCTCTGACGCGACTCGCGTGATTTACAAACTATCCCTACCGTATGTTGAGATTTGGTTTAGGTCCACCACCAACACAGGCGCCCATGACACTTAGCCAAGGACGGCTGCGGTCAACGGGCTGTCAGGGCTCGCGAGATCCTCAATCACATTGAAATGGTGTTTACCCGCGTCAACCACTTTTGCGCATTGCCATGCTTGGGCCAATGCCTCGGCCTGCTCTAGAAAAACCGGTCGTTCATCCGCGCCGACCCACACGGTCACGGGGCTTTTGGGCACAGGTTGATGCACCGGGCTTTCGTTGACAATCTGTTGTTCATCAAGTCTCAGGTCTGCGTTCATTGATGTGCGCATTAGCGGGGCCAGATCAGCAACCGGCGATATCGCAACGGTCTGCACAAGCCGGTCCTGCCAGCGCGCACCCGGTGTCGCCACACTGGCCATTGCGACCAACTGCCCACCAGCCGAATGCCCGCTCAGACGGATCGGGCCGGGTACGCGCAAAGACATTGCTGCAATCGCGGCCATAATTTCACGCCTGATATCGGTGATGCGTACGTCAGGGCACAGATCATAAGACGGCATTGCAACGCTCCACCCCTGCGCCAAGGGGCCAGCCGCCAGATGCGACCAGAAGGATTTGTCAAACCTGAGCCAATAACCGCCGTGTACAAACACCACCAAACCTTTGGACAAGCGTTGCGGGTGAAACAGATCATAACGCTGTCGTGGCCCCTCACCATAAGCCAGGTCCAGCTCGCAAAGTGTTGTGTCGCGAAAGGCCGCTGCCGCTTGCGCCCATTTGTCCGGATATGCATCTGCGCCCGGAATATAGGCCGCATTCGCATAGGCATCATCCAATTCCATCATGTTCCCCTCTTTACGACACCGCCCTGCTTGGGTCAGATAGCGCCGAAACCCTAGGGAGGCCACTATGCTTGACGAAACCACGAACCTCAAATCCATGTTGGCGCGCCCTGATCTGGTTTGCGAAGACACGCTCGTCGCTGGTGCCTGGGTGCAGGCGGCCAGCGGCAATACCTTTGATATCACCAACCCAGCACGCGGCGACGTGATTGCAAAAGTACCAGACCTGTCGGTCGATGAGGTCGCACAAGCCATTGCCGCGGCCGATGACGCGCGCAAACCATGGGCCGCACTTGCCGCCAAAGAGCGCAGCAACGTGCTGCGCAAGTGGTTTGACCTGATGATGAAGCATCAGGAAGATCTCGCCATCATCATGACAGCCGAACAAGGCAAACCATTGGCCGAAGCGCGCGGTGAAATCGCCTATGGTGCATCTTTCGTCGAATGGTTCGCAGAAGAGGCCAAGCGCATCTACGGTGAAACAATCCCCGGACACATGCCCGACAAACGCATCACGGTCATCAAGCAACCCATAGGTGTGGCCGTCGGCATCACGCCGTGGAACTTTCCCAACGCCATGATCGCGCGCAAAGTCGCCCCTGCCCTTGCGGCGGGCTGTGGTTTTGTCATCAAACCGTCCGAACTCACACCGCTTTCCGCGCTCGCTATGGCCAAGCTGGCGCAAGAGGCAGGCGTGCCAGACGGGCTTTTCTCGGTGATCACATCATCAGATGCCGCAGCTGTCGGAAAGGCGTTCTGCGAACACCCGGCTGTGCGCAAACTGACCTTCACAGGCTCTACCCAGGTGGGTCGTATCCTGCTGGCCCAAGCCGCCGATCAGGTGATCAAATGCTCGATGGAACTGGGCGGCAATGCGCCCTTCATCGTTTTTGACGACGCCGATCTGGATGCTGCGGTCGAAGGCGCCATCGCCTGCAAATTCCGCAACAATGGCCAAACGTGCGTCTGTGCGAACCGCATCTATGTGCAGGCCGGTGTCTATGACGCTTTTGCTGCAAAGTTCAAAACAGCCGTCGAGGCACTTAAAATCGGAGACGGGATGAGCGATGGTACTACGCTAGGCCCGCTGATCGAACCGAAGGCCGTGACCAAGGTGCAGTCCCATCTGGAAGACGCCCTGTCCAAGGGCGCTGAGATCCTGACAGGCGGCAAACCTCATGATCTGGGCGGGCAGTTCTTTGAACCCACGATTGTAACGAATGCGACCAAAGAGATGTTGGTCAGCACGGATGAAACCTTTGGTCCCTTCGCACCGCTGTTCAAATTTGATGACACTGATGATGTCATCGCACAGGCCAATGACACGATCTTTGGGTTGGCCTGCTATTTCTATGCGAGCGATCTGAGCAGGGTCACAAAGGTGGCCGAGGCGCTCGAATATGGGATTGTTGGGGTAAACACCGGGATTATCTCAACCGAAGTCGCCCCTTTCGGCGGGGTGAAACAATCTGGCCTAGGTCGGGAAGGATCCAGCCACGGGATAGAAGACTATCTTGAGATGAAATACATCTGCACGAGCGTTTAGGCATTCCCACTTGTAAGGCCACCGCCATGATCCAGGGTGGTGTCCCTACGGTACCTGATCGATCGGATGGACGCCACGACGCACCAGATATCGTAAGTGCGATATGACGCGCGTGGCTGGTCGCGATGCACGGCAGGTTTGCGATCGTCAAAGCGTCACATCATCCGCAGGGGGTCGTGCAGACAACGCCCACCGAAGCTTTCTGCACCTCCAGGATATCTATGAGGCAAATATCCGCTTATCTTATGGCGTGGATAAACTGAGGGCAGTGTGTCTCTCACACGCTGCGCCTCAATTGCACCACATTTTGGACATTTTTTGCCCTTTTGTCTTCTGAATAGATAACGAAATATTGAACGATTCTAAATTCTGGGGCTTTGTAATGGCAAAAATGACATATTTTGTGGCGAGTACTGCGCTTGCCGTTCTCTTAGTTCAACTTGCAGAACCTGCAAATGCGGATAGCTCCGAAAATGCCGCTGCCGGAGGCACAGAATCGTCCAATGACGTCATTGAGGTGAACAGCGAACAAAGCTTTACCTACAACATAGAGCGCGCCGGAAATGTCATGATTGTGGTGGCGCCGCGTGATCCGGTTAACGTTTCAGTAAACGGCACACTTGTCCTTGCACTTACAGATCTCAATTCTTCGGCGGGCACGCCGATACAAGCCGTTGTTGATCTAACTGCAGGTGACCACATCATAACTGTCGAATCCGTAAAGCCCGGCACCGATATGACCGACGCGGTCTTAGTCGCCTTCGATGGGGGACAACCCGTTGCTTTGGCAGACATCGCATCCACAACCGCAACGGCCGATGTAAACAATCTTTCAGCGAATGTGGTAGCGGCCGCATCGACAGCGACACGCAGCATTTCCTCTTCAGACCCACTGGTACAAAATTCCTCTGTGGACGGCTTGCAGTCCAGTAGCAGCGCATTGGCCGCATCTGAAATGAGCGGCAGCAATAACAGGGCCAACGCAAGCACAAGTGTCTTTAATCAGAATGGAGCGGGTGATGATACGACCTCCCGCGACTTCCGATCCGCAATTTTGGATGCCATCGCTGAATCTTCGGGGGTTCCGTCATCAGAAACACCCGAGACGCCGACGCAACCTACAACGCCAGGTACCTTTGAAAATCCGGCGTTCGGCCCTAGCGTTTCAAGCCCTTTGTCTCCGCCAACGGATGTCGCCATCACCCAGGCTATTCAACTGACGTCCGCAGCAACTGACGACGGCCTGCTGGCATCAACGGGACAAACCCTGTTCGGTGCCGTACAGGACCCGATGACATATGACATTGTCACTGCGACCATCGCACCCTCTGGCCGGACAACCACCGTCGATGTCGGTGCAATGCGTGGCCAGTTCGCCGTCCGGCTCTTTGCTGAGGACATGACAGAGGCGACAACGGTCACATTGACTGCTTCAAATAGCATGAACGATGCTGTGACGCCTGCGACCATCAGCTATAATTTTGATGTGGCCTACCCAAATGATGGTATCGCAATGGCGCTGTCGCGCCTTACCTATGGCGCAACTCCTGACCTTTACGCACGCGTGCGCGCGATCGGGTTTCAGGCCTATGTTGAAGAACAGCTTGCTCTGAGCGGCCTTGATGAGACGGCGCTGAACCGCGTTTCAGGGCTTGGGCGCGGTAACAGCCGCACCGAGATCATGCGCTCTTACAGAGACAACAACATGGCACGCGCAACGCTTACAACAGCCCAACTGCGCGAGGTCATGGGGACGTTCTGGTCGAACCATTTCCATGCCAATAACAAAGAAACAAACATCTACCTGCCAAACCTTGACGACCGCGACTTCTTTAGAACCAACGCATTCGGCAACTTTGAAGATCTGCTTCTCTATTCCGCACAAAGCCCCTTGATGTCGCAATACCTCGACAATGATGTGAACACGGCCAATAGCCCGAACGAAAACTACGCACGAGAGATACTTGAGCTGCACACGGTCGGTGTTGACGGTGGCTATGGTGACGATGACGTCATCGCAATGAGCGAGATATTCTCTGGCTGGGGCTGGGAAAAAGTGACCGATGTCCCAAGTGCTGCTGCTGATACCTATGGTTTCCTGTTCCGGGCGCAAAACCATGTTCAGGGTGACAAAGACCTGCCTTTCCTTAACACGACGATCAGTGGACGCAGCGGTGCGGATGGGGTTCTTGAAGGCGAAGAGGTGATCTCGATCCTTTCGACCGATGACCGGACGAAGGCGTTTGTGTGCGGCAAGATTGTCCAGAAATTCGTGGCCGATGATCCACCAGCCTATTTCATCGAAGTTTGTACGACAGCCTGGACCCAAAGCAATGGGTCATCCAGAGAGATGCTCCGCGCCATCCTGCTTGATCCAGCCTATATCACAACGGTTGAGTACCAGCGGGCAATGGCAAAAACCCCGATCGAATTCGCGGCATCTTACTTGCGTGCACTTGGCGCTCAGCCCAGCGGTAATGCAGCAAACCACATCCGCAATATCTCAACAGTTGTCGCCAATGCCGGATGGGACCCGTATTATTTTGCAGCGCCGACGGGTATATCTGAAGTGTCATCCGCATGGCTGAACTCGGCTCCTATGATTACGCTCTATAACGGTCTGGCCGACATTCCGGGTGATCCGAGCCGTTACGGCCACGACCTGCCCGGCGACATTGCCGATGCGGGTCTTGAGACCGCCGAAGAGGTTGCAGCTTACCTGCTTACGGTTGGTACTGCTGACCGGTTCTATCGGGATGAATACGAAGCCATGGTCAATGTCCTGAAAGGCGAAGACGGCATCTTCGAACCCATGCTCTCTGATGAGACCGATGCGATCAACCGGGCTGCAACGCTCTTGCTCGTTTCACCCAGCTTTCTCGCTCAGTAAGCGGTACAGACAAAGGATAATAATGATGAGAACACGTCGCGAATTCCTCAAATCAGCCGCTGCTGCCGCAACCCTTGCGGGCGGTGCAGGCGCACCCCGCTTTTCTTTTGCGCAAGAAGCAGGCGGCAAAACCTTCGTTAAGGTCTTCATGCGCGGCGGGGCAGATGGTTTGCATCTGTTTCCCAAGGTCAGCGATATGAACTATTACAATGCACGCGGGACCATCGCGATCGAACCGCCCAATGGCGACAGCGAGTCCGCGGTGGACCTGGGCGCAGGGCTCGCCCGCGCGATGAACCCCAACCTTGCAGCACTGTCTGAAATCTGGGATTCAGGTCGGATGCTGGTGATGCCCGCCTGCGGCCTTCCAGCAGGCAACCGGTCGCATTTTGATGCGCAACGCTGGATCGGCAACGGTGCGCGCAGTAACCTGATCGATGGCTATCTCAACCGCTACCTGCAGGAAACGGACACAGGTTCAGAAGCGCTGCGCGGTGCTGTTCTGGGCAAAGGGAGCATGTCAACCGAACTGCGGGGCGGCATGACCGTACCGGTGATCGCCAACGGCACCGGGTTTGATATTCAGACCGATGATTTCTGCTTCGGAAGCGGTTGCGCCGACAACAGGCTCACTGAAATTATGAACGAGATCGCAGCCACCGAGGACGCGTCTTTCGACTCGATTGCGTCACGTGCGCGGGATGCGCAGCGGGTGACCTTGGCGAATATCGACAGCGTAACGCAAGCTGCGGCAGGTTATACAACCGATGCGGATGGTCTGGAATACGACGGAAGCCCACTGGGCCGCGGGCTCCAGCTTGTTGCCCAGCTTCTCAAGGCCGAAGTACCGCTTGAAGTTGCGGCGCTGGATTGGAACATTGGGTGGGACACCCATACCAATCAGACAGCGGGCGGGAGCCGTCCATTTACGGACCAGTCTTTTTCCTATCACAGCGGCATGACCGCCGGCGCGCGAAACTTTGTCACGTTTTTCCGCGATATGGGTGCGCTGCTAGACAATGTTGTCGTGCTCGTCTGCACCGAATTTGGCCGCACGGTACGCCAAAGCGGGACCGGCACCGATCACGGTGATGCGTCGTCGTGGTTCGCCTTTGGTGGCCCAACCCAAGGCGGCATGGCTGATGATGTAGCGAACCTGTCAGAGGAAAATCTGAACTCACGTCGGTATCTGCCGGTCATCAACGATTACCGCGATGTTGCAGCAGAAATTATGGTGCGCCATGTCGGCATGCCGGAAGATCTCATCTCGACGGTCTTCCCCGGTCAGGTCTTCACCGACAACGGTTTCTTTACGCGCCCAACCGGGTGACGCATGAAAAGCCGGTGCGGACCTAGCAACAGTAGTGATCACATCGATGGCCTGCTTTCTTCAAAACTTGCAAGATACAGGACCATCTTGCAGATCATGTATTAAATGGCCGCAACAGCAAAGATGATGCAAGAACTGAGGCCCGCCAGTTTGCGACCCAGGGTCAGGACCAATTAAATCTGCCACAAATAAGGACATATCAGTGTGATACTTTTGCCGAACAGTATCAGAACTACTTTAATTCAGTTGACCATAGCTAAACAGCGTGGAAATCACGCAGGCATCATAAAGGAAGAGGTGTTACACATGAATAAGTTGTTTTTTGTTTCTGCACTCGCGATCTGTGCATCAGCCAATGCGGCTGTCGCTGAAGGGTTTTACGCAGGCGCAACACTTGGTTCAGTCGAACTTGACGTTGATGATGTAGAAGTCCAGAGCACAAACTTGAACGCTCTGATTGGCTTTGAGGTCAATCAAACATTTGCGGTGGAAAGTGAATTCAGCTTTGCCGTTGTAGAAGACGAAATTGACGTTGACGGTGGCACCGTAGATGCAAGCACCAACTATGCTGGTATTTTTGCAAAGGCATCTTTCCCGCTGTCGTCCGAATTCTCTGCGCATGCACGCTTGGGTTTTGTGAATGTCACTTTTGAAGCGGATGGCGACGGCGGATCTGCAAGCGCTGATGATTCAGGCGTTGCTATCGGTGCTGGGGCTCAGTACGCGGTCTCGCCAACTATTGCTATCCGTGGTGATGCAACGTTTGCAGACATTGATGGCGTAGATCTTACAACATTGACCATCGGGACAGTGTTTAGCTTCTAAGCAGACACGATCTGATAAAAAATTGCCTAGGCTCTAACCAGTGCCTAGGCATTCAAGTGTTTTTTGGTGCTGCAATCTCTTGTATGCTCAAGCCGGCACCATCCTTCGACAACCAGACATGCGTATAAACCAAATGATCCTACGCAAATTAAGTCGCGGTTATGCGAACAGCGGTATTTAGAAAACGACCGACCAGGCTGACCAGACAAATCCAAAAAATTTCAAAGTAATTCCAAGGATTGACCTCTCTCTCGCGTCAAACCACCGTGATGCGCATGATGACAAGCGATGAGGACCTAGCAACAGCAGCCGCAGCCGGTGACGGCGCGGCCTTTGCCAGCTTGCTTGATCGTCATTATGATAGGCTCTTTGCGTTTTGCTTTCGCATCACCGGATCGCGTAGCGAGGCCGAAGACCTCACACAGGATATATGTGCCGCATTGCCCGCCAAGCTGGGCAGTTACCAAAGACGGGCGAAAGTCACCACATGGCTGTACCGTGTCGCCGTCAATGCAGCACACGACAGACGCCGCAAACGCACCAGCTATGCCAAAGCGACAACTGGATGGGGCGATTGGGAAGTAAACCGGAACGCCGCCAACGAAGACACTGCTACGAAAATGGACTGGCTGACTGCCGCGATGGGCCAACTCTCTGACGATCTACGCGACACACTGGCCCTTGTGCTTGATGACATGACACATGCACAAGCCGCCGAGGTTCTGGGCGTGTCCGAAGGCACAATCAGCTGGCGTATCTCAGAGGCGAAAAAAGCGCTCCGCACATTCAAGCAAGAAGAGGACATGGTATGACCGACGACCTGAATGACCTCAAAGCGATAATGGATCAGGCAACGCCGAGCCCCGATACGGCCAGGCGGGCTGAAAACATCGCACTGGCGCAGAAAAACTTTAATGATCTCCAAGGATCGCGTCAGGACGTGCGTCCCACTGCTGTAACCGGGCCAAAGGGCCTTTGGACAGGAGTGAAGACAATGCTGAACACGACGATGATATTTGCGACATCAAAAGGTGGGCTGACAGCAACAACCGCGCTGGTCGCTTGCGGGTTTTTGGTGCTGACGCCGCAAGGGCAGGATTTGCTGCGGCCCCCATCGGCACCCCAGATCACGATGACAGAGTTTGACAGCACAACTATGCAGCCACGGCTCGAAAATGGCCCTATGACGGCCGAAGAGTTGTCACGCAGTGAGATCATTCAAGAGGCACCAAGCGGTGCGGAAGGTCAGATACTACTGGGTCCGCTAGAAACTCCCACGGAAGATCTCGACTTCACAGATCGGTCAGACGCAGCGCCCAGGGTATTGCCTCAGCTGAGGGACGACGCAGTTGTTCCGCAGATGCAAGAGGCGGAGATTGTAGAGAGCCTTCCGGAAGTTCGGTCACGTATGACGGAAAACAACTTATCTGCGCCTTTGGCATCGCCCGCGACCACCGGAACGACTGCTCCTGAGGTGGACGCAGAGCGTGAAACAGTCGTACCACCATCAAGTAGCGCCACTTTTGGCCAGCTTTCAAGCGGTGGACTTTATCCAAGTAGCGAACAACAGACGCCTTCCACAGAGTTACAAGAAGCGGAAACGATTAGAGTTCCTGGTACCGACGTACTTGACCTGATAGACGATGCGTTAGGGGTTGCAGAGCCTGACACAGAAGCTTTCCCGCAAGCTGACAATAACCCGCTCAAGATTACGGCAGACGACCCCGTTTCAACCTTCTCCATCGACGTCGATACCGCCGCCTATGCTGTCGTCCGATCATCACTGTCGCGCGGCCAACTACCGCCCGCCGCAGCCGTGCGCATAGAAGAGCTGATGAACTACTTCCCCTACGACTATCCGGCACCCGATGCAGGCGAAGCCCCTTTCCGCCCCACGGTCACGACATTTCAGACCCCATGGAACGCGGATACGCAATTGGTCCATATCGCCCTACAAGGCCAGATGCCCGAGATTGCAGAGCGGCCACCTTTGAACCTCGTCTTCCTCATCGACACATCTGGCTCAATGGATGATCCGACCAAACTTCCACTGCTCAAACAATCATTCCGGCTTATGCTGGATCAGTTGCGCCCCGAAGATCAGGTGGCCATTGTAGAATATGCAGGCAGCGCAGGTGAGGTGTTGGCGCCGACCAATGCGTCCGAGCGTACAACGATCCTGCAAGCGATCCAGTCGCTTGGCGCGGGTGGGTCTACCAACGGCCAAGGCGGTTTAGAGCAAGCCTATAGCGTTGCGGAAACAATGCGCGCTGATGGTGAAGTGAACCGTGTGATCCTTGCGACTGACGGTGATTTCAATGTCGGGCTGAATAATCCTGATGCGCTCAAGGATTTCATCGCGGATAAACGCGACACAGGGACCTATCTCAGCGTTCTTGGTTTCGGGCACGGTAATCTGGACGATGCAACGATGCAGGCCTTGGCCCAAAACGGAAATGGAACAGCTGCCTACATTGACACATTGTCAGAGGCACAGAAGGTGCTGGTTGACCAGCTTTCCGGCGCGCTTTTCCCGATTGCAGGTGACGTGAAGGTGCAGGTTGAGTTTAACCCCGCCCAAGTCGCTGAATACCGGTTGATCGGCTATGAAACCCGCGCGCTGAACCGCGAAGATTTCAACAATGATACCGTAGATGCGGGTGAATTGGGCGCCGGGCATGCGGTGACCGCAATCTACGAAGTGACCCCGGTTGGCAGCCCCGCACAATTGAGCGATCCGCTGCGCTATGCGCCAAACACCGTTGCTGCGACCTCGGATGAGTTGGGCTTTCTGAAGCTACGCTACAAAGAACCCGGCGACGCTGTCAGCCAGTTGATCGAAACGCCCATCACCGGCAGCAGCATCCCCGGAACTGAGGCGAACTTTGCAGCAGCCATTGCCGGGTTCGGTCAATTGCTGCGCGATGAGGCTTACTTGGGTGACTGGGGTTACGATCAGGCGATCGCCTTGGCTAATGCGAACAGGGGCGATGATGCCTTTGGCTATCGCACCGAGGCTGTGCAATTGATGCGGCTGGCGCAAAGCCTATCACGTTAAACCGCACCTTCACTCACCTTAGCTAGTTAGGTAGGGTGAGTGCATTGAAGGAAAACACCATGTCAAAGCGCCCTAAAACCCGACAAAGCCTGGATGAAATTCTGGCGTCATGCTCAGACACGCTGTTTCCCGACAAGATGGGGCGCGCACCCGTCAACATAGACAGCAAGGACGTTGAAGGCGACACAGCGTTGCATGTCATGCTATGGCGCGGTGATACCTATGGCGCCGTTTCCCTCATCGACGCCGGTGCCGAGGTCGACGCTGTTGGCGATATGTCGGAAACGCCACTTCATATTGCCGTGCGCAAGGCAAATGCCAAGGTCGTGGCGCATCTATTGGCCGCTGGCGCCAACCCTGACATCATATCTGAATTCGGCCAGTCACCCAGATCAATCGCAAGCGACGCGGGCGGTGAGATCGCGAAACTCTTTCGCTAGCGTCAACTGATCAAGGTTTTGGCGAGCGGCAGGATTTGCCGCTCAATCAGCCCTTGCAGGTCACCGAAGTAACCACCACTGCGGGCCGGGCGCAGCGGATCAGACGTGATTGCCAACGTCAGTTCAATCTCCGGTGCGACACAAATAATCTGCCCGCCGTAGCCGCGTGCCAAAGCATATCCCACACCAGCCCCTTGCCCCAAAAACCAGCCGTAACCATAGCCCAACCCCGAAAAGGCAGATTGTGTGCGCCGCTCAAACGACCGCGTGACCCAGTCAGCGCTCAACACCTGCGCGCCACCAAACTGCCCGCCCAAGCGGTACATCTCGCCAAACCGGATCATCCCATCAGGTGTCAGCGCCATTTCATTGCCACCGAGGTAGCGCCCTTGCGGATCGCGGGTCCACGCAGGGATTTCGAACCCCAACGGATCGCCCAACCGACTGCGCGCCAAAGACAATAGCGACTGCCCGGATACTTCACTGAGAACGGCGCCCAGAATGTGGAACGACCCCGTCGAATACAGCATGCCAGCGCCCGGTTCCGCCACAAATGGCCGCCCCAGCGCATTGGCCACCCAATTGCTGCTGCTCACCCAACCGCCATAGTTCCGCCCCGAGGTCCGCTCTAACCCTGCTTGCATGGTCACAAGGTTTTCCATCGTGATCTCTGCAACGCGCGGGTCTGCGTTCGACGGGATCAGACGCGGGGCCACATCACCCAAAGTAGCCGTCAATGCGGGCAACTCATCCCGATTCAACGCAGCCCCCGTCAACGCCGCCACAAAGGTTTTGGAAACCGATTTGATCGGCACCGCCCGGTTCAGCCCCGGTCCGCGATAGTGTTCGGCCAGCACTGTCTGTCCCGATTGTCGGATTATCAGCGCATGGCATTGGTCAAACCCGCGCGCAACGTCAGTGACGCCAGCCCAAGGGGCGGTCTGTGCCAGCATGGGTGTGGCTAAACTGGCCAGTCCGGCGGCAAGAAAACCGCGGCGTTTCATCTGCATCTCAAATCCACCGTGATTATTTGTGGTGAAGATAGATCATCCGCACCAACCCACCACTCACAATTTCGCGCGGTCAGTGGCGATAGGCAGCCGTTTCGTAAAATTCGCGCAAAGTTTGCCCTTTTTGGGGGCGATACCGGTCCAATTCGCGCAAGTCTGAAATGCGATCCAGCCGGAACATACGAAATGCTGCGCGCAGCTCGCACCAGCACACAGCCGTCCAGACCTTACCCCAAAACCAGACACCTAAGGGGCGCACGACGCGCGACGTCATGTTGCCTACCTCATCGGCATAGTTCATTTCCAATCGGATATGCGCTTCTGACGCAGCCTCGAACCGGTCAAGATAGTCACGCCAATGCCCTTGCTGTTCGGCACCTTCCATCACGTGCACATTGACTTGACCGACCTGCCTGCGCGCATCATCGGGCAAGACGGCATCGATCTTGACCAAGGCCTCTTGCGCAGCGGAGGCCATTTTGGTGCCACCCCATGTTTGCAGGATTCGCGCACCTGACACCAGCGCCACAATCTCATCATGGGTGAACATCAGCGGCGGCAGATCGTAGCCGTCGCGCATCAGATACCCAACACCCGCCTCGCCCTCAATCGGGACGCCAGAGCCAATCAAATGGGCCACGTCGCGGTAAATCGTCCGCGGCGTGACCTCCAGCTTTTCGGCCAGTTGTGCTGCCGTCGTCAGCCGACCGCCCCGCAGAAACTGCAATATCTGGAAGAGGCGGTCGGCGCGGCGCATCTAGGCTGCCGCCTCGAAGAGGCCGATGGAGTTTCCGTCAAGGTCCTTGGCATAAGCAAAGCGGCCAGCAGGGATCTCGATTGGTGGGCTAACCACCTGACCGCCCGCCTTCCAGCAGCGATCAATACCCACTTCCAACTTTTCTTCGATAGCAAGATGAATAGTATTCCCGCCATCAGCCGCAGGCTTGCCCGGATAAAGATGCGCACCTGCACTGTTCTCTGAACCGCCCAGAACGGCCATTGGGTTCGGACCAGAATTGTCGATCTCTAACTGATACCCAAAGACATCGTTATAGAACGCGACGGCTTTCTCCATGTCGGTTACCGGAATTTCGCCCCAGGCCATAATTGTACGATCGCTCATGTTTCATCTCCTTGTTTGAGGTTGATGAACATCTTTAATCATACCCCTACTGACAGCGTTGTGTCAGCATCATTTCAGTAGGGCGTCGGCTATGTGTCAGTAATCCAGCCAAGACCATCAACCGTAGTCGTGCGCGGCGTGTACTCGCCTGCTACCCAGCCTTGATAATCTTGGGCATCCAAATCAGCAAAGAAAGCCGGATAGTCGATCTCACCCTGATCCGGCTCACCCCGGTCGGGCATCTGGGCGATTTGCACATGGGTCGTGATGTCACGCGTCGCCGCCCATGTGCCCAAAACATCGCCAGTGATCTTGGCAGCATGGAAGGTATCAAATTGCAAACGCAGGTTGGGGGCATCAATCGCCGTGACAATCGCGCGTCCCAGATCGAAATCATTCAGGAAATATCCCGGCATCGTTTCAGTGTTAATTGGCTCGATGGTCAGGCTTTGGGTCGGTGCCTCGGCTGCAGCCCAGCGCAGGTTGTTAAGATAGGTTTCTTTCGCCTCAGGCCCCTCGGCGACGCCTGACATGATATGCAAATGCCGCGCGCCCAAAGTCCGCGCGTAGCGCAACGCGCGGCCAAAATCCTTCTTGAACCGTTCTTCCAAACCCGGCACGGCGGCAAAACCCTGATCGCCACCGGTGTAATTTGGCGGCGGGCAGTTGATCAGCGCCATCTGCAATTCATGCTTGCCCAGTTCATTCACGATATCCTGCGCGTTCACATCATACGGAAACAATACCTCAACCGCTTCAAAACCTGCCTCTTTGGCGGCCTCAAACCGTTCCAGAAAGGGCAGCTCTGTAAAAAGCCAGGTCAGGTTGGCGCAAAATTTGGGCATGAAAGATCCTTGAGTGCTGTTGGCGCATTCGCCCTGCAAAAGACTGAAATTCATCGATTTTTGCAAGTCGAACGCAGAATGCCTATTTCGTTAGATAGGGTAGCACGATGGGGTGATCAAAATGAGACGTTTAATAGCCTTTGTTGTCACACTGCTGATGCCAATCATTCTAATCGGCGGTGGCGGCAGCTTGACCGGCTGGGGTATAACAAACAACTGGACCATGCTGGTATGGGTGGGGCTTGCCATGATCGCCGCCGGTGTGCTTTGGGGGCTGTTCCTGTTCTTTTGGGCCAGCGATGGTTCGTTTTAATCCAACTCAGCTGATGGGATGATCGGGAAAAATGCGCCTTGCGATCTAATACCGAACCACTGCGTGCCTTCATATGGTGCATGCTCGCCAATCTCGACAAGGCGGTAGAACGACTTGCGATCTATCAGCGCCTCAAGATTGGCCCGCACCAGCACATAAGGTGACGGCTCTCCGGTTTCAGGGTCACGCACGACGCGGATCGGATGATCGGGCCCTGCGATCATGCGGTCACCCACATTGGTTTCAAACGCCAACCCATCGTGGCACGGATTAAAATCGACCGCGACGAATGGTGCATCGTCAACCGTGATCCCCACTTTCTCGACCGGGGTGACAAGGACATAATCATCGCCATCACGCCGGAGAATCGTTGAAAACAGCTTCACCAATTCCGGCCGCCCGATGGGCGTACCCATATAAAACCACGTCCCATCTCGCGCGATCCGCATGTCGATGTGCCCACAATGCGGTGGGTTCCACAGGTGAACGGGCGGTAAACCGCCTTTTTGCGCAGCACGTGCGCTACTTGCGATGCTTTCTGCCGATGGTGTCACAATCTTTTGTGTGGTCATTGTTTTTGCCATTGGGTGTGATGGGATTATCTGTTGTGATGCAACATATAGTTCAACCGGAGGAAAGTCATGGCCAACAATGCCGATCTCGTCGTTCAGATTGAAAACCTGGGCGCAAAACTGGCAGAAGCGCGGAGCAGCATTTCCGCCCGTTTCATTGGCCAACCACGTGTTGTGGACCTGACCCTGACGGCGTTGATTTGTGGCGGGCACGCGGTACTGATCGGTCTGCCCGGTTTGGGTAAGACACGGCTGGTGGATACGCTTTCAACCGTGATGGGGCTGAACGGCAATCGCATCCAGTTTACACCTGATCTGATGCCCGCCGATATCCTGGGCTCTGAAGTGCTTGAAACCACCAATGATGGCTCACGCAGTTTCCGCTTTATTGAAGGCCCGATCTTTTGTCAGCTTCTGATGGCAGATGAGATCAACCGCGCCTCCCCCCGCACCCAATCTGCACTCTTACAGGCGATGCAGGAAAAAGAAGTCACCATCGCCGGTGAGCATCGGCCCCTCGGTGTCCCCTTCCATGTCCTTGCGACGCAAAACCCCATTGAGCAGGAAGGCACGTACCCGCTGCCCGAAGCACAGCTTGACCGTTTCTTGGTACAGATTGATGTGCCATACCCGGATCGCGAGACAGAGAAAGACATCCTGATCGCGACAACCGGCGTCGAAGAGGCAGAAGCGACAGCCGTATTCACGGCGCAGGAGCTCCTTGACGCACAAACCTTGCTGCGCCGGATGCCCGTCGGTGAGAACATCGTCGAAATGATCCTTGATCTTGTGCGCGCCTGCCGCCCCGACGATGAAAACGCACCTGATATCATCCGCCAAAACGTCAGCTGGGGCCCAGGCCCGCGTGCCGCACAAGCGTTGATGCTGACCGTCCGCGCGCAAGCGCTGCTTGAGGGGCGCCTCGCGCCATCTGCCGAAGACGTGCGCGCGATGGCCGTACCCGTTTTGGAACACCGCATGGCGCTGTCATTTGCAGCACGCGCGCGTGGCGAAAGCATCCACCATGTGATCAACACCGTCGCCGACCAAATCACGACAGTGGCTGACGCTGCATGACACAACCCCTCGCCCTGAGATCCGACGCCGAGGCGCTCGCCGCCCCGCTGCCCCCGCTTCTGGCGGAGGCAGAGCATTTGGCGTCTGCGGTTCTGTTGGGCGAACACGGACGCAGGCGGGCGGGCACGGGTGACACCTTCTGGCAATACCGCCCCGCACAACCCCATGATGAGGCGCGCAGCATCGACTGGCGGCGGTCAGCCCGGTCAGACGCCAATTTCGTCCAGGACAAAGAATGGCAGATCGCGCAGTCGATCATTCTCTGGGTGGATCAGGCGGCGTCGATGTCATTCGGGTCCGATGAAAACCTTCCCACAAAAGGGCAACGCGCCCGTACGCTTGGCCTTGCCTGTGCGATCCTGCTGATCCGTGGCGGTGAACGTGTGGGCCTGACCGGGTTACGCCTGCCACCACGCCGGGGCGAGGCGCAACTGATGCAGATGGCGCAGTTGCTTAGTCAAGAAGACGACACCGACTATGGTGCACCCGAAGCGCAAGGCATGTTGCCGCATTCGCGTGCTTTGTTCATCAGCGACTTTCTGGGCGATATCAAACCAATTGAAGACGCTCTGTTGCGGGCCGCCGATCGCGGCGTTGGTGGCGCCCTCTTGCAGGTGCTGGACCCACAAGAGGAAGCATTCCCCTTCGATGGGCGGACTATTTTCCAAAGTATGACCGGTGCGCTACAGCATGAAACGCTCAAAGCTGGTGATCTGAAAACGCGCTACCTCGACCGGCTGGCAGAGCGCAAAGACCACCTCCAGAACCTCGCCCGCGTCACTGGCTGGCAGTTCCAGACACACCACACCGGCGAAAGTGCCACGAACGCGTTGCTATGGCTCTATGGCGCGTTGGAGCATCACAGCTGATGTGGTTAATCGGCCCCATAGGTTTCGCAGCCCCTTGGCTGCTGCTCGGCCTCATTGCGCTGCCGATCCTATGGATATTGCTACGCGCGGTCCCCCCCGCGCCCATCCGCCGCCGCTTTCCCGGTGTGGCGCTGCTCCTTGGCCTCACAGACGACGAAAACCAAAGCGACCGCACGCCGTGGTGGTTACTGCTGCTGCGTATCCTCGCCGTTGCAGCCGCGATCATTGGCTTTGCTGGTCCCGTTCTGAACCCTCAAAACGCGCGCGAAGGGTCTGGTGATCTTGTCATCATCCTCGATGGCTCATGGGCTGGCGCACCCAGCTGGCAGGCGCGTATTGATCGCGTGGATACGCTTCTGACCGAAGCCGCCTTGGCCGACAGACGCACCGCAGTCATTAATCTCAGCGCGCTACCCGCGACAGAAGAACTCCCCTTCGCCGCACCCGGCGACTGGCAAAACCGCCTGCCCGGCATCCAACCCCAACCATGGCAACCCATTGACCCTGCGGCATGGTTCACTGAAACGACAGGCAATTTTGAAACCTATTGGATTTCTGACGGGCTGGATTGGGACGGGCGCGAAGACCTGCTGGCCGCGTTGGAAACCCGTGGCGGTGTTACGGTATTCCAAACGCCACGTCAAAATCTGGGCCTGCGCCCCGCGCGTTTTGAAGATGGCGAGGTGATTGTATCAGCCACCCGTTCCCCTGTGGGTAATCCGCTTGAAACGACGATCACAGCCATTGGCCTTGATCCTGCTGGGGTCGAACGGCAACTTGCTGCGGTCCCGCTTATTTTTGAACCCGGTGAAGCCGTGGCGGAGACCGCGATGGTGCTGCCGCCTGAGTTGCGCAACCGGATTACGCGATTTGAAGTCACCGGACGACGCTCTGCCGGGGCTGTCAGCCTGACCGATGATGCGCTCAAACGACGCGAAGTGGCGCTGATCGCTGGGCGTGACGACCGCGAAGGTCTGGAACTGCTCTCGCCCTTATTCTACCTGCGCGAGGCGCTGGAGCCGACCGCCGACATCATCGACGGCACGCTGGATGATATTCTGCTCGCTAACCCCGACGTCATTATTTTTGCCGATGTGGCCAACCTCGCGGGGACCGAAGCAGAGGCGGTGCTGGAGTGGGTTGAACGGGGCGGTATGCTCTTGCGCTTTGCAGGCCCTCGTCTTGCTGCCTCTGATCAAGGGCGTAACGTTGTTGATCCGCTCCTGCCGGTTCGTCTGCGCTCTGGTGGTCGCTCTGTCGGTGGCGCGATGAGCTGGGGAGAGCCGAAAACGCTGGCCCCCTTTGCCGAAGACAGCCCGTTTTTTGGGCTGCCTATCCCTGATGACGTGACCGTGACCAGTCAGGTCATGGCCCAGCCTGATCCCACGCTCGCCGACAGCGTGATCGCGCAACTGACCGATGGCACCCCGCTGGTCACACGTACACTTGCGGGGGACGGGCAGATTGTCTTGGTGCATGTCACCGCCAACGCTGAATGGTCCAGCCTGCCGCTGTCAGGCCTTTTTGTGCAGATGCTGGAACGGCTGGCCGTCTCGACCCGCCCCTCAACACCGGACGCCGCCGAACTTGCGGGTACAACATGGCTGCCCAATCGGGTGATGGATGGTTATGGCAGCCTTGAAGATGGCAGTGCGCTGCCCGGTGTGGCTGGTGAAGTGCTGGCCGAAGGTATCCCCGGCCCTGACCTGCTGCCCGGCCTTTATGCAGGCGGTGACCGCCAGCTGGCGATTAATGTGATTGGAGAAGACACTGTGCTGAACGTCGCTGGGTGGCCCACTCGTATTGCTATCGAAGGTATGGACGTTGTGCGCGAAACAGCCCTCAAGGGCTGGCTGCTGAGTGCGACCATGATGCTTTTGCTGATCGACGTGATCGCCTCGCTTGCCATTGGCGGCAGGCTCAGAGGGCCGCGCGCTGATGTGGCTGCGGCATTGGCCGTTGCGCTTCTTTGGACGCCAGACGCACAGGCACAAACAGCCGAAGACTTCGCCCTGCGCGCCACAACCGAGGTTGTCTTGGCACATGTTCTGACAGGCGACGCAGAGATTGACGAGATTTCCCAAGCTGGGCTTCTGGGGCTGTCGCAAACCCTGTTCCGACGCACATCCATTGAACCCGCAGCCCCCATTGGCGTTGATCTTGAAAACGATGAATTGGCATTCTTTCCTTTTCTTTACTGGCCGGTCACTGCCGATCAGCCCCTGCCCAGCCGCGAAGCCTATGCCAAGCTGAACCGTTACCTGCGCTCCGGCGGGATGATCATGTTCGACACCCGTGACGCAGATAGCGCACGCTTTGGATCGGGCTCGCCCGAAGGGCAACGCCTGCAGGCCATCGCCCGGTCATTGGATATTCCGGGGATTGAGCAGATTCCACCTGATCATGTCCTGACGCGCACCTTTTATTTGCTACAAGATTTCCCTGGTCGCTATGCCAGCCGCGATGTTTGGGTCGAGGCCGCACCTATCAATGCCGAACAAGTGGACGGCATGCCTTTCCGCAACCTGAACGACGGTGTGACGCCGGTGATCATCGGCGGCAACGACTGGGCGCGCGCCTGGGCGGTCGATGCCAACGGGCGGCGCATGTTTCCCGTGGGGCGCGGCATGTCTGGTGAACGCCAGCGCGAGATCGCACTGCGTTTCGGCGTGAACGTGATCATGCATGTGCTGACGGGCAATTATAAATCAGATCAGGTACATGTGCCTGATCTGCTGGATCGATTGGGGCAGTGATATGACAGGCACACTCGTTCTTGATCCGCTGATCCCGCTGGTCCTGCTTTATGGCGTGGCTGGCCTTGCGCTTCTATCTCTGATCCTTGCGGTCTGGCGACGGTTGCCGGGCTGGTGGTTGCGTGGCTTGGCGGGGCTCGCCTTGCTGGCGGCGATCGCTAACCCCAGCATCCAGCAAGAAGACCGCGAACCGCTGAGCGATATTGTGATGATGGTGGTGGACGAAAGCGCCAGCCAGCGCATCGGCGACCGGTCTTCACAAAACGCCGAAGCTGTTGCGAATATTGAAGCTGAAATCGCCCGCCAACCCAACACCGAATTGCGCACGGTCACGCTTGGTGATGGTGAAGGTGATCTTGGCACCACCCTGATGACAGCCCTGTCAGAGGCACTGGCCGAAGAACCCCAAGCACGCGTTGCGGGTATTATCCTTGTGACCGACGGGCGGCTGCACGACATAGAACGCACACCAAGGCTGCCCGCCCCGATGCACACCTTACTGACAGGCCAACCCGATGATTGGGATCGACGTCTGATCGTTGAAAACGCGCCCGCCTTTGCGATCCTTGGTGAAGAAGTAAACCTGACCCTACGGATCGAAGACCAGGGCGCAGCACCAGAGGCAACATCGGTACCCTTGTCGGTTTCAATTGATGGCGATGCGCCTTTGACCGTGCAAGTGCCCGTGGGCGAAGACATTCAGCTGCCTATCACGCTGCCGCATGGCGGCATGAACGTACTGCAATTCAGCGTGCCCGAAGTGGAGGGCGAGTTGACGAACCGCAACAATGCAGCCGTTGTGCAGATCAACGGTGTGCGTGACCGCCTGCGTGTATTGCTGGTATCGGGTGAGCCGCATCCGGGCGAACGCACATGGCGCAATTTGCTGAAATCCGATTCATCGGTCGATCTGGTACATTTCACAATTCTGCGCCCCCCCGAAAAGCAAGACGGCGTGCCCGTGAATGAACTTTCCCTGATCGCATTCCCCACGCGCGAGCTGTTTCTTGAAAAGATCAACGACTTTGATCTGATCATCTTTGACCGCTACCGCAGACGCGGCATCCTACCCAGTGCATATCTCGACAATATACGGTCTTATGTCGAACAAGGCGGCGCGGTCCTTATCTCATCAGGGCCTGAATATGGGTCCGCCGAAAGTATCTATCGTTCACCGCTGGGGCAAATCCTGCCGGGCGCGCCCACGGCGCGGGTGTTTGAAGAAGGGTTTGTGCCACAAATTACCGATCTTGGCGCGCGCCACCCGGTGACCGAAGGGCTGGATGAGCTATCGCCCAACCCCGATGGCGAAGGCCCCGGTTGGGGGCGCTGGTTCCGTCTGGTTGATGTGTTAGTGCCAGAAAATGCGATGACTGTGATGTCAGGCTTGGATGAACGCCCGCTTCTGACGCTGAACCGCGTTGGTGAAGGGCGGGTGGCCCTGATCGCCTCGGATCATTCGTGGCTCTGGGATCGTGGCTATGAAGGCGGCGGGCCGCAATTGGAACTGCTGCGCCGCTTGGCCCACTGGATGATGAAAGAACCCGAACTGGAAGAAGAAGCACTCTGGGTCGAACCCACAGGTCAAACGATGCGCATTATCCGACGTACGCTGTCATTGGATATGGGCGATGTGACCGTCACCCATCCTGACGGGACAGAAACCACCTTACGACTTGAAGAAGTGTCCCCCGGTCGCTTTGAAACCTTGTGGGAAGCCCCTGAAATTGGTCTTTACCGGCTGAACGATGGGGAAGAAAGCGCCGTCATCGCTCTTGGCCCTGCAGCACCGCGCGAATTTGAGCAAACCATCGCTGACAGCGTTTTACTGGACCCGCTGGTGGACAGCACACGCGGCGGCGTTATCCCGATCTCTGCCGGTAATATTGACATCCGTACCGTGCGCGAAGGGCGGCCCGCCGCCGGACGCGGCTGGATCGGGATCACGCCGCGCGATGCATTTCGCACAGCCGAGATTAATATCACGCCGCTTTTGCCTGCATGGGCGTTTTTGTTGCTGGCAGCACTTTTGATGGTCGGAGCCTGGCTACGTGAAGGGCGCCGATAAAGAAATGATCGCCACAATCTTGAAAGTATTGGGGGCGATCACCCTCGTACTGACCGCGTTGGTGGGTTGCCAGACAATCCGCAATTCAGGGCAAGAACCGTTGCCCGCCCCAATAGACGGCACACTGCGGATCGCCACCTACAATGTGCATTACATCATTTTGGGACGCGACACCGGGGATTGGTCCGTGGGCGATTGGGAGCGGCGCAAAACGCCGCTTGATCTGGCATTCAAGGCTGTCGGTGCCGACGTCATCGGGTTTCAGGAAATGGAAAGCTTTGCACGTGGAAGCAATGGACGGGTCAACCTGACACTTGATTGGTTGTTGGCAAATAATCCTAGTTATGCAGCCGCCGCTGTCGGTGACCCGTCTATATTTCCGTCAACGCAACCGATCTTCTACCGCCGCGACCGCCTGACGGTGCTTGATCAAGGCTGGTTCTTTTTCTCTGATACGCCGGATGTGATCTATTCGCGCACCTTCAACGGATCATTCCCCGCTTTCACGTCCTGGGCCCAATTTCGCGACAACGCCAATGGAGAAGTCTTTCGCGTTATCAACCTGCACACCGACTATGCCAGCCGTTCCAACCGCATCCAGTCTATTGAACTGGTGGCCGAGCGGATTGCACCTTGGATCGGTGATAATGAAACCCTCTTTGTGATCGGCGACTTTAATGGGCGGATTGGCGATACCGTCATCGACATCCTTGTAGACGAAGGTTTGGATTTCGCACCTGTGAAGGGATCAACCTTCCATTTCAATCGTGGCATCAACCTGTTCGGGGCAATCGACCATATTGCGAGCGCCGGCAATGCCCAGCTTGCCAACCCGCCTGTCGTGTTACGTCAAAAATTCGCAGACGAATGGCCAACTGACCACTATCCTGTTGTCGCAGACTACCGGCTCGGCGACTAAAGTGGCGCGTCAGCAAAAGGGGTTCCAACGACAATACCACTTCACCTCATCATCACTAACATCGACTTCGGTTTCAGTCTCTTGCCCCCAAGGCCACCAACCTTTTCCCGCTTCCGGCTCCACAACCGGTTCCACGGCACGATTGAAAGGCCAAAAATCGAACCAGCTGCTGAACCAACCCGTGAAACTATCGACTACGTAAGTCAAAACGAACAGCACAATGATGGCCAGCAGCACGAAAAAGATAACACGTCCAAACGATTTGCCGCCTTCTTTGGCGGCATTAAAGGTAAAGAGTTTGAGCGAACGGCTTAATACCTCGCGCCATGGTCTCTTTGATACGCAATCTTCATCTTGTTGGGGTTTAGTCATCAGTCATCTTCTCACCGGGTCAGGACGTCACACGGCTCCTGACAAATGAATGCGGCAATAGTAAGAGCCGTATCTTATGAGATAGGGTGGCAGTGGCTGCTGCAACACAGCAGTGAACGCTACTCTGTCAGAACAACCTCAAACAATTCATCCGACCAGCCATCCACATTGCAACGCGCCCGGACGTAAACAACGGTGGCCTCTTCCGGCACGATGACACCTGATAGCGACCGCGTGAAAGGTTGTTCTGTCTCATGAGGATGCAAAAGCTCTCGGATGCCAAGGCTATTGCCATCGGCATCCAACACCTCCCACCCATCGGCATAATGGTCCCAGCCCGTATCAGGGTGGGACAGTGTAACACTGAACCGATCCCCATCAACGGTAACGTTTTCAACAACCGGGCCATCTGCAAAGACAGGGGCGGCAAGCAAGGCAAAGACAGATGTATACTTCATGTATTTTCCTCTAGCAGAATACGGCGTGGCAGTGATGCAAATTCCCGTGACCAGACAATCCAGACCACCACAATCGTCGCAATCATCAATGCGACAGGACCCAATAACCAGGCAAGCGCGCCCAGCGCGAAATACATCGCACGCAAGCCGCGGTTAAAGTTGATTGCCGCACGGATATTCAACTCTGCCGCCTGTGCCGCGCGCGGATAGGCGGCCGGATCTGCGGGATCATTTGGGACTGCGGCCATCATCACGGCACAATATCCGAAAACACGATTTGCCCAGACAAATTTGAGGAAAGCATTGGTCAAAAACAGCGCCACAAGCCCCAGCTTCAGTTGGAAGATCAAAACCGGTATCGCCATTTCGGTGACTTCCGCGGCCACACCCCGCAAAGGCTCCGTGTTCCCGGCAAGGGCCAGAACACCACCGATTGCCAGCAGGCAGGTTGACGCGAAAAATGATGTCCCCTGACGCAGGCTAGCCAAAATCTGGCTATCAAAAATGCGCGGTTCTCTGGTCACAAAGACCTTCATCCAGCCGCGCCGTCGTTCCGACATCAAAATAGTCACCGAGGGGCGTTTGGCGCTGGGATGCTCAATCACCCATCCAATGACGATCCAGACGATAACAATTGCGCCCGCTGCGGCCCAATCAAGAGGCGAAACAAGCGTAAGATGATCCAATATTTGCATGAGCTTTTATGTACACTCTACAGTTGAGACTTGCTATATTGCAAAATTGGTAATATATTTTTACCAATAATACCCAAAAGGGAGTCGCCAGATGGAAATGCCAACACCAGACGCAAGCGTCATGTCACGCAAAGCACAGATCGTGGAACGCTTGTCCGAAGTGCTGCCCCGTGATGCTGTCATCTCGGATGAACGCGAGACGCGGGCCTACGAATGTGACGCGTTAACGGCATACAAATGTCCGCCGCTCTGTGCTGTGCTGCCAGCAAACACAAAACAGGTCTCTGATGTCTTACGCATCTGCCATGAAATGGGCGTGCCGGTCGTGCCGCGCGGCTCTGGCACTTCACTTGCCGGTGGCGCATTGCCCACGGCTGATTGCGTGATTCTTGGCGTAGCCAAGATGAATGACGTGATCGAGACGAACTACGATGATCGTTACATCCGTGTGCAAACTGGTCGCACTAACCTTTCAGTAACTGGCGCTGTCGAAACCAACGGCTTCTTCTACGCCCCCGACCCCTCCAGCCAATTGGCCTGTGCGATTGCAGGCAATATCGCGATGAACTCAGGCGGGGCGCATTGCCTGAAATATGGTGTGACCACAAACAACCTGATGGGTGTCACCATGGTCCTGATGGACGGCACCGTGGTCCAGATCGGTGGCGCACATCTGGATGCAGGCGGTTTGGATATTCTTGGTGTGATCTGCGGGTCCGAAGGGCAGCTTGGCGTTGTCACTGAAGCCACCCTGCGGATCCTGCACAAACCCGAAGGCGCGCGCCCCGTTTTGATGGGTTACGACAGCTCGGAAGTGGCCGGGCAAGTTGTGACCGACATCATCAAGGCAGGCATTCTGCCCGTAGCTATCGAATTCATGGACCGTCCTTGCATCGAAGCGACCGAGGCTTTTGCGAAGGCAGGCTACCCCATGTGCGAGGCGCTTTTGATCGTTGAAGTCGAAGGCTCAGACGCGGAAATCGACGCGCAGTTAAAGCTGATCATGGAGATTGCCGCCAAGCATAACCCGGTTGAGCTACGCGAGGCCAAAGACGCTGATGAGGCGGGCCGTATTTGGCTGGGCCGTAAGTCCGCTTTTGGCGCGATGGGCCAGATCAACGACTATATGTGCCTTGACGGCACGATTCCTGTGTCTTCTCTACCTTTCGTCCTCAAGCGTATCGGCGAAATGTCCAAGGAGTTTGGTCTTGATGTGGGCAACGTTTTTCACGCAGGCGACGGCAATATGCACCCGCTGATCCTGTTTGATGCAAACAAACCCGGCGATCTGGAGCTTTGCGAAGATTTCGGTGCCGAAATCCTGAAACTTTGTGTCGAGGTCGGCGGCTGCCTGACCGGCGAACATGGCGTTGGCATCGAAAAGCGTGATCTGATGAACGTGCAATATGATCCTGCTGATCTGGAAGCACAGATGGCGATCAAGGATATCTTTGATCCTGCATGGTTGCTGAACGCGGCAAAAGTATTCCCGCTGAACACATCCGAAACACGTCGCGCCGCGTGATACCATCAGTATTTTCGAAAAGTAGATCAAGATGACGCCCAAAACCGAAACAGAGCTGGCTCAGATGATTGCCGGCGCCAATGGTCCCTTGCGTATCAAAGGGGGCGGCACGCGGGCTATTGGCCATTGCGAAGGCGACGCATTGAACACCTCCGCGATGAGCGGGATCAGCCTCTATGAACCAGGCGCACTGACGATTGTCGCGGGCGCCGGTACACCGTTGGCTGAGGTCGAGAAGGTATTGGCGGCTGAAAACCAGCGTATCGCGTTTGAACCGATGGATCACCGCGCCTTGCTGGGCACCAAAGGCGAACCGACGTTGGGTGGCATGGCGGCTGCCAATGTCTCTGGTCCACGCCGTATTTCTGTCGGGGCCTGTCGTGATTTCATGCTGGGCGTGCGGTTCGTTGACGGCGCTGGCAACATCATCAAGAACGGGGGACGGGTGATGAAAAACGTCACCGGCTATGACTTGGTCAAGCTGATGACAGGGTCTTACGGCACATTAGGTGTGCTAACGGAAGTATCCCTGAAAGTGCTGCCTAACGTTGACTGCGTGGGCACATTGCGGCTGCATGGGCTGACCGATGCGCAGGCGATTCAGGCGTTATCCGCGGCACTTGGCTCACCGTTTGAGGCAACGGGGGCTGCGCATTTTCCCAAAGGTCCGGCCGGTGATCCAGTCACGATGCTTCGGATCGAAGGTTTCGAGGACTCGGTGAACTACCGTGCCGGGAAGCTCACCAGCTTACTGAAGCCCTACGGCGACGCCGAGATGACTGTCGATGACGGAGCAGCATGGACCGACGTACGCGACGTCACCACATTTGCCGATCAGCCCGGCAACGTCTGGCGTATCTCAACCAAACCGTCAGACGCTGCAGAACTCGTTTCGCGCATCGACGCAAAGGCAGTTCAATACGACTGGGGCGGCGGCCTTATTTGGGCGCTTACCGATGAAGGCCGCGACCTACGATCTGCCTTGGGCACCTTCGACGGCCATGCGACCTTGATCCGGGGTACGGCAGATGTACCAACATTCCACCCCGAAGTACCCGCCTTGGCCGCGATAACAACCGGCCTGCGCGCCAAATTCGACCCCCGCGGTATTCTGAATTCCGGGATCATGAGCTGATGCAAACGACCTTTACGCCCGAACAACTCACCGATCCCGCAATTAGGCGGTCCAACGAAATTCTACGCTCTTGCGTACACTGCGGCTTTTGCACCGCTACTTGCCCGACCTATCAGGTGCTGGGCGATGAACTCGACAGCCCGCGCGGGCGAATTTACCTCATCAAGGACATGCTCGAAAACGAACGCAAGCCGGATGAAAAGACGGTCAAGCATATTGACCGCTGCCTGTCTTGCCTTGCCTGCATGACGACCTGTCCCTCTGGCGTGCATTACATGCACCTTGTCGACCATGCGCGTGCTTACATCGAAAAGAACTATGATCGCCCGTTTTCCGACCGTGCCTTGCGCTGGATCCTCGCCCGCATTCTACCCTACCCCATGCGGTTCCGGGTTGCGCTGCTGGGCGCCAAAATCGGCCGCCCCTTTGCGCGGCTGATGCCGGATGCCCGCCTACGGGCCATGCTGGAAATGGCCCCAAAAACAATCCCACCGGTCAGTCGCAACGACGACCCGCAAACCTTCCCCGCCAAGGACAAAAAGATGCGGGTCGCCCTGATGACGGGGTGTGCCCAAAAAGCGCTGAATACTGATATCAACGATGCAACCATTCGCCTGCTGACGCGGTTGGGCGCAGAAGTCGTAGTGGCCGAAGGTGCAGGCTGCTGTGGTGCGCTGACCCACCACATGGGTAAGGAAGACGAAAGCCACGCAACAGCGGCCAAGAACATTCGCGCCTGGGCCAAAGAAATGGATAACGACGGACTGGATGCTATCGTCATTAACACCTCTGGCTGCGGGACGACGGTGAAGGATTACGGTCATATGTTCCGCAATGACGCGCTGGCCGACGACGCAGCACGGGTCTCTGCCATCGCAATGGATGTTTCTGAAATCCTAATGAAGCTGGACATGCCCGAAGGCGAAGACAAAGCGACCAAAGTTGCATATCACGCCGCCTGCTCTCTCCAGCATGGTCAACAAATCAAGACCTTCCCGAAGGACCTGCTCAAAAAGGCAGGTTTCACAGTACTGGAGCCGGCCGACAGCCATCTTTGCTGTGGTTCCGCGGGAACCTACAATCTGATGCAGCCGGAAATCTCTAAGCAACTCAAAGAGCGCAAAGTCCAAACGCTGGAAGCGCTCACACCCGATATCATTTCAGCGGGTAACATTGGCTGCATGATGCAAATCGGTGGTGGAACCGAAGTGCCTATCGTCCATACGGTCGAGTTGCTGGATTGGGCAACGGGTGGACCACAGCCACCGGCCCTAACGGCGCCGGGAAAACGCGAGCCGCAAATCCCAATGCTGCGATAATGTCATAATGATGCCTCAACTGTCGGCGACACTTGTCGCATGGAGAAGGTAAAAACAATACAACGACTGGTGTTCGCAGCGATCATTTCGCTTGGAATGTCTGTGTCCACGACAGCGCAAGAAACAGATCTCGTTACCCTCGAAACCCGTCAGGACAGCCAGGGCTGGGAAGCCGTCGGCCGTTTAGACATCCGCGGTAAGGGGTTTTGCACCGCTGCGCTGATCCGTGATCGGCTGATTTTGACCGCTGCTCATTGTCTTTATGACATTGACGGTACGTTGATCGATCCACGCCGCTTCTCCTTTCAAGCCGGGCTGCGGGATGGGCTGGCACAGGCCACACGGTCGGTCAGTCGCGCCGTCGCACACCCTGACTATACCCATAGTGGTGAGGCCGCGAATGCACGCGAAGTCGCTATTGATATCGCCGTGCTGGAACTGGATCGCCCGATCCGCAGCACCCGCATGCGACCCTATCAAATTGCCCAGCGCCCTATCAGTGGCGATCAGGTTGGCGTGGTCTCCTACGGACGCGGACGCGAAGATGCACCTAGTCTGCAACAGGTTTGCAATGTACTGGGGCGACAAACCGGGGTCATCGTGATGACCTGCGATGTTGAATACGGCTCAAGCGGATCACCGGTCTTCATGATGAGCGAAGGGGAGAAGCGGATCGCATCCGTGGTGTCCGCCATGGCGCATGTCAACGGACAAAAAGTATCGCTCGGCACCTCCCTTGAAGGTCCGCTAAACGCTCTGCTCAGCCATTTTGCCACACTCGGACCTGCCCGTCCCGGCGGCACACAGCGCCTGATCAACGTAGATGAGCGCAACGATACCGGGGCGAAATTCGTTCGCCCCTGACCCCCTTGAAAGCCAGGAATGATATTCCCAAATAATATGGACGGGGACGCCGATGATGGGTCCTCGACAAACCGGCTTGTCCCTATGGGAAAGCTACAACATTGTTATCGCTTAAGAAAAGGATGACCCAAATGCGTGCGTTTGACCTGACACCCCTCTACCGTGCCACTGTTGGCTTTGACCAAGTTGCTGATCTGATGGATCGCGCCCTTGCCAATGACGTCGGCCAAAACAGCTATCCCCCTTACAATATCGAAAAAACCGATGACGACGCATGGCGCATTTCCATCGCGGTCGCTGGCTTTTCCGACGACGACCTCGCGATTGAGGTAAAAGACCGCTCATTGCAAGTCACAGGCCGGAAAGCCGCTGATGAGACCGAGCGCAACTACCTGCACCGCGGCATCGCCACCCGCGCCTTCGAGCGTCGTTTCCACCTGGCCGACCACGTCCGCGTAACAGGGGCTGCCCATGAAAACGGCATGCTGCACATTGATCTCGCGCGCGAAGTGCCTGAAGCACTGAAGCCACGCCGGATTGAGATTACGTCTGCTGGCAAGACGGATGCAAATTTGGTTGAAGCGAAGTCAGTGAACTAAGCAATAACCATCTCGATAGATAGCGCGCCATCCGCGAGGATGGCGCGTTCCTCTTTGGTAAGGATACTTCAATGGTAGCTTTGAGCCCACTTTGTTTGATGCTGCACCAACCATGAATGACGGCTTTGACAGGTGGCGCTACTCATTGCCCACACGTATCAACAGTATTATGACAGTTAAGATTGAGGCTCAAATAGCGGCGCACGCTGACGGTTTGTATGATGCTCTTCGTGATGAGCGGATATACAAATTCCTCGATGAGGCACCGCCAAAATCAGTTGAAGCGGTTCGCGAACGTATTGAACGGCTTCTCCTCGGTGCACCTGCGTCGAGTGGTGAGATTTGGATGAACTGGACAGTTACCGAGGCTGATACAGTCGTCGGTTATACGCAAGCAACGATCCAGAAGGACGGCACTGCGAGTTTGGCCTATGTGCTATCGCCACGCGTATGGGGACGATCAGTTGCGTATGCCGCATGTGTCCTCACGCTTGCAGATATTAAAGATCGGACATCAGTAGTTGAGATTGTCGCAGACACTGAGGCTCACAACACGCGCTCTCAGGCACTGCTTGAAAGACTAGGCTTCCGCCGCACCCATGCCGAAGGGCAAGACGTGTTTTACAAGCTGACATTCGAGTAGATATAGAGAACGGCGGTTAAGTCCCGCATAGCTGCCCTCTGCAAATAGCCATTTTAAACGCCTAATGCGCCTCGGCCCAGTTCGCACCCTGCCCTGCATCCACGGACAGCTTTACATCCAGTTTCACCGCCGGGTCGCTCGCATTCTCCATCACGTCGCGCGCTGCGCCGACCAGGTCATCGACCGCCCCTTCTTCGACCTCAAAGATCAGTTCATCATGCACCTGTAGCAGCATCTTTGCGGGCAGCCCTTCTATCGCCGCAGGCATTCTGATCATCGCCCGCCGGATCACGTCTGCCGCTGTCCCTTGGATGGGTGCGTTGATCGCCGCCCGTTTGGCAAAGCCTGCATGCGGGCCTTTGGCATTGATCTCTGGCGTGTTGATCTTGCGGCCAAAGAGCGTCTGGACGTAGTTATTCTCTTTCGCGAAGGCGATAGTGTCATCCATGTACTTACGAATCCCCGGGAAGCGTTCGAAATAGCGGTCGATGAACCCCTGCGCTTCGCCGCGCGGAATGCGCAGATTGCGCGCCAGACCAAAGCCGGAAATGCCGTAGATCACACCAAAGTTGATCGCCTTGGCCTGCCGCCGAATGTCCGGCGTCATCTCGTCCAGTGGCACATCGAACATCTCCGACGCCGTCATCGCATGAATATCGATCCCGTCCAGAAACGCCTGCTTCAGCGCATCAATCCCCGCGATATGGGCCAGAATGCGCAGCTCGATCTGAGAATAGTCGAGGCTGACAATCACTTTGCCCTCTTCTGCTACAAAAGCCTCTCTGATGCGCCGCCCTTCCTCGGACCGGACTGGGATGTTCTGCAAATTCGGATCGGTGGATGCCAAACGTCCGGTGTTTGCACCGGCAATGGAGTAAGACGTATGCACACGCCCTGTCTCTGCATTGATGTGCTCTTGCAGCGCATCCGTATAGGTGGATTTCAGCTTTGACAGTTGCCGCCAATCCAGGATGCGGCGGGGCATGTCGTGCAGCGTGGCAAGGTCTTCCAACACGTCAGCCCCGGTGGAATAGGCCCCGGTTTTGCCGGTTGATGGCTTTTTGCCATCTGGCATTTCCAGCCCCATTTCATCGAACAGAATCTCACCCAACTGCTTGGGCGAGCCCACGTTGAAAGGTCGCCCGGCCATCTGTTGTATCTCATCCTCCAACCCTGCCATTTTCTGCGCGAAAGCATTCGACATCCGGCTCAGCGTATCGCGGTCAACCTTGATGCCGTGCCGTTCCATCTGCGCCAGCACAGGCACAAGCGGGCGTTCCATCGTTTCATAAACGGTGGTCACCCGGTTCACATGTAATTGGGGCTTGAACTGCTGCCATAGGCGCAGGGTGATATCGGCATCCTCGGCTGCGTATTTCACAGCATCATCGACGGGCACACGGTCAAAGGTGATCGCTGATTTTCCGCTGCCTAACAAAGGCTTGATCGGAATGGGCGTATGCCCCAGATACCGCTCCGACAGCGTATCCATCCCATGATTATGCTTGCCGGCATTCATCGCGTAGGACATCAGCATCGTGTCATCAATCGGGGTCACGTCGATATCCAACCGGGCGAATATCTTGGTGTCATACTTCATGTTCTGACCGATTTTGATGACCGCTGGGTCCTCCAAAACCGGTTTGAGCATGGCCAGACATTCCGCGATATCCATTTGCCCTTCGGCCATCTCGTCCGACCCGAAAAGATCATCCGACGCGGCAGACTTGTGGGCCAGCGGGATGTAACAGGCCTGCCCGGCCTCAACGCAAAGCGAAATGCCAACCAAATCGGCGATCATTTCGTTCAGGCCTGTTGTTTCAGTATCGACGGCCACATACCCACGCTCTCGAATGCGGTCGATCCAGACCTGTAACGCGGCGGCATCGCTGACACATTCGTAAGCGTCAGGATCAAAGCCGACAGCCTCTGGCGCCGCGACTTCGCTTGCAGCAGGCGCTGCCGCTTCTATCGCAGGAGCCTCAACACCCAGCTTGTCGGCAATCCTCTTGGTGACCGTGCGGAATTCCATTTCAGCCAGAAAGCCCATCAAGACATCTGGGTCTGGGTCCTGCACCTCAAGATCATCAAGGCCGAATTCCAGCGTCATATCGCAATCGAGTTGCACCAGCTTTTTCGACAATTCAATCTGCGCGCGGTTCTCAATCAACGTCTCACGGCGCTTGGGCTGCTTAATCTCACCTGCGCGGTCCAGCAGGCTTTCCAGATCACCATATTCGTTGATCAAAAGTGCCGCGGTCTTGATCCCGATCCCCGGCGCACCCGGCACGTTGTCCACGCTATCACCAGCCAAGGCCTGCACATCCACCACGCGCTCCGGCCCGACGCCAAATTTCTCAACTACACCGTCACCATCGATGCGCTTGTTCTTCATAGGGTCGAGCATTTCGACCCCATCCCCAATCAACTGCATCAGGTCCTTATCCGACGACACAATCGTCACCCGCCCCCCCGCATCGCGCGCCTGATGGGCAAGGGTCGCTATGATATCATCCGCCTCAAACCCCTCCATCTCTTCGCACGCTATATTGAACGCCTTGGTGGCGACACGGGTCAGAGGTATCTGCGGGCGTAAATCCTCTGGCATTGCCTCGCGGTTGGCCTTGTATTGATCATACATATCATTGCGAAACGTATGGCTGCCTTTGTCAAAGATCACCGCGACATGGGTCGCTGCATCAGCGCCATTATTCCCCTCAACATAACGCTGCAACATGTTCACAAATCCGCTCACCGCGCCCACTGGCAGGCCATCGGACTTGCGCGTCAGCGGGGGAAGCGCATGATAGGCGCGAAAGATGAAGGCCGAGCCGTCAATAAGATGCAGGTGACAGCCTTTGCCGAATTTCGTTTCCATCTGAAGTCATCCCCACATTGCTTGCGTAAGGTTTTGCCATGATCCGTCTCATCCTTCCAGTGACCATCTGCTTTGCAGCACCACTTGGTGCCGAAACCTGCGAAAACGTGCCTTATAGTCAGGAAAACTGCGTGCGGGTCTTGGCATGCATCGGCGATCAAGGGCTCTACTTCGATGGCGAAGCGCGCGGTTGGGACGAGGGCCCCGCAAGCGGCCTGATTTCAAACGGTGTGACTTGCACAGGCACCTGGACCGCCGACGGTCCCTTTGGGGCCGGCATGGGTCAAATGACATGCGAAGATGGTGTCGATATCGGGGTGATCTACCACACGCAGGACAATGAAACCGGCACGGTGATTGGAAGCGGCAGTGACAGCCTTGGCCAGCCGGTTCAAATCTGGTCAGGTGAAAACGTACTGGAATTCCTCACACCCGAAGGCGAAGTCAGCGCACGCCTGCCCTGCATGAGCGGGCCTATCCCGATGAGTTAGACTTTGCCTTCAAAGTCTTTATGCACCAGCTTGGCATCGCAATAAGGGCATTCGATCCAACCATGTTCCTGCGGGATTTGCAGCCAAACGCGGGGATGGCCCAGCGCACCTTCGCCACCGTCACAGGCCACACGCCAGTCATGTACAATCTTTGTTTCGGGTGCAGGTGTGGACATGATCACTCTCATCTGGTTGCGGCAGGGCACGCCCGGCCTTAAGTCTGTGCAACAGATACCGCAGCAGCGGCGCAAGGGAAAGACGGCATGAGCGACAACGCGATAGAAATTCATGGGTTGAAAAAGACCTATGTCGCCACCGGGCGCAGCCCCGCAAAAGAGGCGCTGAAGGGGATTGACCTTACCATTCCGCGCGGGTCTATTTTCGGGCTGTTGGGGCCAAACGGGGCGGGCAAATCAACATTGATCAATATCCTTGCGGGGCTGGTCGTGAAATCCGCGGGGACTGTCAAAATCTGGGGCTTTGATCAGGATAAAAATCCCCGGCAATCACGCGCCGCCATCGGGGTGATGCCGCAAGAGCCGCATCTTGATCCGTTCTTTACCCCAGCCGGGTCTTTGGACGTGCAAGCAGGGCTTTACGGCGTGCCGAAAGCGCAGCGCAAAACAGCAGAGATCCTCGAACTGATAGGACTGACTGACAAGGCTGACGCCTATGCCCGCTCCCTTTCTGGTGGCATGCGGCGCAGGCTCCTGTTGGGCAAGGCACTGGTTCATTCACCCCAAATCCTTGTTCTGGATGAACCCACCGCAGGCGTCGACATCGAACTCCGTAATATGCTGTGGCAAAACGTGCGCAGGCTGAATGATGAGGGTATGACGATCATCCTGACGACCCACTACCTCGAAGAGGCGGAAGAGATTTGCGACGATATCGCTATCATCAACCATGGTGAGGTGATCATCAAAGATAGCACGGCCAATCTGCTGGGGCGTCTGGACAGCAAAACACTGGTTATCACTCCGGAAGCTGACACAGACTTACCTGTCCTGCCCGATACAATCACCGGCCAGAAACATACCGACGGCACACTTGCATTTACCTACAAAAGCGGCGCGACCCCCGCAGATCAAATACTGTCACTGGTCCGCGATGCCGGGATCACAATCAAAGACGTCAGAACAGAGGAAGCGGACCTCGAAGACGTCTTCCTGTCGCTGACGTCATCACGCTGACCCCTGACTTTCTTCGTCCATTCAAACTTCCGCCGGAGGCATCAAAATTTCTTCAATTTTGATTAATCTTGCAGCATCCGCCCCAGCTGACGCCCGCCCAGAATATGCATGTGGTAATGTGGTACATCCTGCACGCCGTGCGTGCGGGTGTTGGCAATGCTGCGGAAACCGTCTTTGACATCCGTAATCTGGCACACCTCGGCCACGGCCTGCATAAATCCTACCTGTTCTTCCGCCGAAGCGTCTCGCGCAAAGTGATCAAGGCTGACATAGGCCCCTTTGGGAATAATCAGCACATGCACCGGCGCCTGCGGTGCGATATCTTCAAAGGCCAGCGCATAGTCGTTTTCATAAACAGTCTTATTGGGGATCTCCCCGCGCAGAATTTTGGCAAAGATGTTCTGGTCGTCGTAGGCGTATTCCATGTCAGTCCTCAATCAACAAAAAGATGGGGGGTATCGGCAAGGGTGCGGGCGACATCTGATGAAACGCTCAGAAACTGCGCAATCGCATGGGCGTTTTCATCCGATGTAGCGCTTTCCTTGATACGGGTTGTATGCGCAAATTGCGCGTCACGGATCGCATCGCGCTCGTAAATCATATCGTGGCGGATCGTTGGCAATAGGCGCTCAAGCGTGGTGTTGCTGGTCTGCGGGCCTGCCAGACCGACACGCCTCGCATGACCCACTAGATAGTCATCATCAAAACTGCACTCGATCTCCAGCATCCGCACTGTTGCCCGATCCGCAAAGAAATCAGCCATCAGATCAAGGCTGGATGTATCGAGGCAAATCACCAACCGGTCACTATCATAATGATCAAAGAGCATCCGCATCAATGCCCGCCGATGACGACCACGCTTTTGCAAGGTGCTCTCGATTCCCCCCAGATCAGGCAAGTTGGTGTCGTCTTCGTTAAAGAGATACTCAATCGCAGGTACATTGGTATGGTGCTGGATTGCAGCGACCAACCGTTTGGCCACATGCCATTTCTTGCAGGCAATAATCATCAACTCGCGGCTTCGGCCCAGTGTCGTTTCATTCTCCCAAAACCGTTGCGCAAAGCGGCGGCCAATGCGGCCCCGCCCAGTAAGAAACGCAAACAGATTGCGCCCCTCGTCCGAGATCACAAAGTCCGTTCTGTCGCTGGCATAAAGCGCACCAAGGCGCGTCCGCAAGTCCCCGGCTTCTGCACTGATCTTGCGTGCAAAGAGTGACCCTTGCCCCAAGAGCAGATCATAGTGGTCGTTATAAAACGTCACCGGCATCCCATAGTCAGTGAACATCAAAAACGTTAGCGTCCGGTTTTCAATCTCGCGGGCGGGCACCAGATGGCGGACGAGGGTTTGAAAGAACGTCTCGTCCGGGATCCACGTGGTACGGAAGAAACGCATCACATCACGGCGGGCATAGGCAAACTCCAGCACCGTTTCGACCGTTTGACGACGCAGGCACCACCATTGACTGCCGATCATGATCTGGAGATCATTCGGGATCTTGCGGGTCATCTTGAAGCGCTTCTGCAGCTCCAACACGGTATAAAACCGGCGTTTCTGGGTGCGTTCGTTAAAGAAATGGCGATAGATCAGGCGCTCTTCGCGAAATCCGGTCTTGATCCAATTGCTTTCAAAAAAGTCATGACTTTCGATGTAGTCCACATCGTTCTCATCCAGCATTTGATGCGCAAAATCTGCCGATTTGATCGGCATGCAATCACCCGAAACCATATAGAAATGCGTAGCGCGTGGAAATGCAGCCAAAGCCGCTTCAACCGCATGCAAGGTTGCTTGCACAAGGCTCCATTCACCCCAGCCGCATTTGACGCGGCGCCCGGCGAAGGTGACGCTTGGATTATCCTTCAGGCTGGCCTGAACGGTCTGATAATCCTGTACCGACGCCGACGCATCAAAATGGATCGCGATATAGTCACCCGCGGCAGTCAATTGTTCGGCCTGCTGAATGATAACAGCGGGGTTCTTGTGACAAAGCAGGATAAAGGCGACACGTGCCATGTGTATTCAAGTAACCTTCGTTGCGTTCAAAACCGTCATAGCGCGAACAGACATTGAAGTGACAGGGTTTCTTTGCTTTGAAGGTGGCCAAGAACAGGCAGGAGAGCACGCGTGGCGCAATTTCCCGGAACATGGATGACCCAAAGCGAAAGCGTGGTCTACCGCGTCGTGCCCAAATGCGCTTGTTCGAGCATCGGCCAGATCATGTATTATTCCGACCACGGTGAATTCTTTGATGGCGATATTCACGACGCCAAGACAGGCATCCACAAATGGACGTTCGATGACAGCAAACCTGTAATCGAAGCAAACGTCAAAGCGCACCAAAGCTATGCCTTTACCTGCGTACGTAATCCCTACACCCGCATCCTGTCGTCGTTCTTTGACAAAATTTGCGGCGTGCAGCGCAATGGCAAATACTATCGCGGTAATCTTGTACCACTACTTATCCAGAAATACGGGATCGAGGTGGGCGACCCAGAGAACGGTTTTGCATTCGACCAGATCAAAAGCTTCCGCCGCTTTCTGCTGTTCGCCCGCGACACGATACGCTGGCGTCGTCCGATGGAGCCTGACATTCACTGGTCCGCGCAATCCGGCCACATCTCGACCTTCATTGTAAACGGCGGGCGCTACGACAAAATCTTCTGGACCGAGAAGTTTAATGACGGGATGCAAGAGGTTCTGAATGGGATCGAGACAGCGCATCCTGTCGATCTGGCGCAAATCCCCCGGTTCAATGAAAGCGAGGGGCATGGGCCCAAACGCGCCCATCCAGTCAGCGATTATTTCGACGATCTGTCGATGCATATCGTTTACGAGATGTACAAACGCGATTTTCGCATCTTCAAGTATGACTTTGAAAACCCCGCCAATAAGATGCCAATAGGTGAGATTGATCTTGATGAGGTCCACGCGAAGCTCGGTTAGGTGCTACGCCCGAAGCGCGGCCGCAAAGGGGCTGCCTGACCCGTCGGCCTTATCCACCTTGAACACAGGAAGATACAGCTCGACATTCCTCAACGCGCGCTAGGTGCTAACGCATTGGCGTAAAGGGAAATCATCCATGTCTGTCGTATTGATCCTTGGCAGCGGCCCGAATGTCGTAACCTGCCGCGATTGGCCGAAGGCTCCGTTTGATCGGATCGTAGCAATCAATAATGCTTGGGCCGTGCGCCCCGATTGGGATGATCTAATTCATCCCGATGACTTCCCGGTTGAACGCATGCCGCTGGATGTCAGTTCAGAGCAGCGCATCATCCGCGCATCGGAATATGTGCCTTTGCAGAATACCTTGGGCGGGTTCGTCTATGCCGGGGGAACCATGGCGTTTACGGCAAGCTACTGGGCTTTAGCCGCGCTGAAACCGCGTGTCATTGCAGTTCTGGGGTGCGATATGGTCTATGCCGGGGCCAGCAACACGCATTTCTATGGCACAGGGACCGCTGATCCCTTGCGCAAGGACGTCACTCTGCGCTCGCTTGAAGCGAAATCAGCACGCCTGATGGCGATGGCCGCGCGGCAGAACTGCGCGATGGTAAATCTGTCCACAGACGAAAGCCGCTTGGTCTTTCCCAGGTCAACTGCGGCAGATATCGCGAATGCACGCCCTCAGGCATTAGATCAAAAGGCGATCGAAGCGGCTCTCGCGGAAGAAGCCCGCCTCGGCTATTACGTGCCATCCGGCAAGTACTGGAAAGAAGAAAGCCGCTTTGACACAGCCGCTATTGATGCGCTGGACGCGCTTTGGCTTAAATCAACCCTTCCGCTGCAAACAGGGTCTTAAGGTCCGCTTTGGGGCGTGGCCCGATATGGCCGATCACCTCTGCCGCAGCCACAACACCCATGCGCCCGCAGGTTTCAAGCGATTGGCCTGTTGTGAAACCATAAAGGAAACCCGCCGCGAACTGATCACCTGCGCCGGTCGCATCAACGGGCACGACCTTTTGTACCGGCACTTCGACCCGCTTGTCGCCCTGAAACAGGATCACCGGATCACCGGAACAGGTGCAGACAACTGTTTCGCAAACCGCATTGGCCTGCGCCAAAGCCGCCGAAAGATCATCCGTTTCATAAAGCGTTGTCCATTCGGCAGCATTGCCGATGACGAAATCCATATCTTCCGCGACCAACCGCTGAAAGTCGGCACGATGCCGATCCGCACAAAACGGATCAGAAAGTGTAATTCCTGCACGCCCACCAGCCGCGCGCATCGATTGGGCAGCAGCCGTAAAGGCCGTTTTGCCGTCGTCCTTGTCAAATAAATAGCCTTCAAGAAACAGGACCTTACCACCCTGAAATAGAGCATCTGACACATCGTTCTGGCCCAGATCGGCGCCAGCACCCAAGTAAGTATTCATCGATCGCTCACCATCAGGTGAGACAAAGATCATCGACCGCGAAGTCGGGGCTTCAGCCGTGGATGACGGAGGGTTGGGAAAAGCAGTTCCAGCATCTTCCATCCCCTTCGCATAGAACCGGCCTAAGGCGTCATCCTTGACCTTGCCAATGAATGCAGTCGACAGGCCCAGGCTGCCCAATCCTGCCACGGTATTCGCCACAGACCCACCCGGCGTCTCGGTCCGGTCCGTCATTGCGCCATAAAGCACCTCGGCCCGGTCCCGTTCGACCAGTTGCATGATGCCCTTGTCGATCCCCATATGGTCCAGAAATGTATCAGCGGCATGGCCGATCACATCGACAATCGCATTGCCGATCCCGATGACGTCATAGTTACTCATAGGTTTTTATCCTCAAACATACATAGATCGCGGATCAGACAAGCCGCACATTTAGGTTTTCGCGCCACACAAACGTAGCGGCCATGCAAGATCATCCAATGATGGGCATGGAGTTGAAAGTCAGCCGGAATATGATCCTCAATCGCGCGTTCGACCGCATCAACATCCTTGCCGGGTGCTACACCACTGCGGTTACCAAAACGGAAAATATGGGTATCGACGGCCTGGGCGGGCTGGCCCCACCACATATTGAGCACAACATTGGCCGTCTTGCGCCCCACGCCCGGCAACGATTGCAGGGCCGCGCGGGAATTGGGAACGACGCCATCGTACTGATCAACAAGAATCTGGCTCATCTTGATGACGTTCTTAGCCTTTTGGCGGAAAAGGCCAATCGTCTTGATATGTTCAGTCACACCCTCAAGCCCCAGATCAAGCATCTTTTGGGGCGTATCAGCAATCTTGAACAGCGCACGCGTGGCCTTGTTCACGCCCGCGTCTGTCGCCTGCGCGGACAAGGCCACTGCGACGACAAGCGTATAGACATTCACATGCTCCAGCTCGCCTTTAGGTTCAGGCTCTGCCGCATGGAACCGCTCAAAAATCGCGCGGATGGTATGATAGTCAAGTTGTTTTGCCATGCCGTCCGGTATGCCTTGATGGGCTCAAGGGGGCAAGCGTCAGATGCGCAATTTCCGGGTCGCATGAACCGGTCGTTATCCCTAGTTTAAAGCGCATGGAACAGACAGAGACATACCATTACCAAATCATGCGCCGCGCCATCGAAGCCATTGATGCCGCAGGCGATGAGCCACAAACGCTGGCCGATCTGGCCGCTGACATGAACATGAGCCCCGCGCATTTTCAGCGGCTCTTTTCGTCATGGGTGGGCGTATCACCCAAACGGTATCGGCAATACCTGACATTGGCGCACGCCAAGACACTGCTGCGCGAAAGGTTTACGACGCTTGAAACAGCGCATACCGTTGGGTTGTCGGGCAGCGGGCGCCTGCATGATCTTTTTGTGCGGTGGGAGGCAATGAGCCCCGGCGACTATGCCCGCGATGGCGCTGACCTCACGATTTTTTGGGGCTGGTTTGAAAGCCATTTCGGACCCGCCTTGGTCATGGGCACGGATCGCGGTATCTGCGGTTTGGCCTTCGCCGCCGAAGCCGGGCCAGAACCAGCTATGGCCGACCTCAAATCGCGCTGGCCCAAGGCGAACTTCGTAGAGGACCCAGCTTTCTTGCGCCCTTGGGCGCAAGCCGCCCTCGGCATGAGCGGAGAAGCCAAGCTGCATATGATCGGCGCGCCTTTTCAGTTAAAGGTATGGGAAGCCTTGCTGACCATTCCCTCAGGTCATGTCACCACCTACTCCGAAATTGCGCAATCCATCGGGAAACCCAAGGCGGTGCGCGCCGTTGGCACGGCGGTGGGGCGTAACCCTGTCAGCTGGCTGATCCCCTGCCATCGGGCCTTGCGTAAATCGGGTGCATTGGGGGGGTATCACTGGGGGCTACCAGTCAAACGCGCGATGCTGGCATGGGAGTCTGCCCGCACAGATGCACAGCCTGAACAAGCGTAAATTCGGCAAAACCCTGCTGGTCTAGGCGGCGTTATTGGATATCATGGCGGAATAGGCATAAGTTGCCCCATCGAACAGGCGCAATTGTCGCGCTCATACATAATGGAACCATGACCATGACATTTACGAAATTCCCCCTCGTGCTCGCTGCTGCATCACTGACGTTTGTCGCCGCATGTGACCCCACAGGCCCGAACCAATATGAAAACACGCAGCAAGGCGCTTTGATCGGCGCTGGCGCTGGTGCCGTACTTGGCGCAATCACAAACAACGACGGTTCCGTGCGTGAACGCAACCAGGCAGCACTGATCGGTGCCGCACTTGGCGCTGGCGTTGGGGCCGGTGTCGGTAACTCACTGGATCGTCAAGCCGAAGAACTACGCCGTCAGTTGCGCAACGATGTTGGCGTGTCTAACAACGGCAATAACCTTGTTGTGGTCCTGAGCGAGGATCTGCTTTTTGCGACCAACAGCACGCAGCTTTCCGGTACAGCACAAAATGAGCTTCGGATTGTCGCAAGCTCTTTGCAGCAATATCCCGACACAACCGTGAACGTGATCGGCCACACCGATAACGTCGGCGAAGCCTCTTATAACCAGGGTCTATCCGAACAGCGTGCTTCAGCCGTTTCATCCATTCTGATTGGGGGCGGTGTTTCTGCCACGCGGATCCGGTCTATCGGCGCAGGGGAAAACAACCCGATTGCGTCAAACCTGAATGCCGCTGGTCGTCAGGCGAACCGCCGGGTCGAAATTGTCATCACGCCAAACTAAGGCTGATCGCTTTATCAAACCTGAAAGGGGTTGCAGAAATGCAGCCCCTTTTTTGTTGTGAAACGCCCAATTTGGTCATATCATTTGACCAATATAAGGCGATCCGTCCCATGCCATTTGAACCCGTCCAGCAAGAAAAACTATCGCATGGCGTTATCCGCCAGATCGAAGGGTTGATCCTGCGTGGCATCCTGCGTCCGGGCGAAAGGCTCCCTTCAGAACGCGAACTCAGCGAACGGATGAGCGTCTCACGGCCATCTCTCAGAGAGGCACTGAGCGATTTGCAAGAACGCGGCCTGCTGACCTCGAAGGCAGGGGCAGGCGTTTACATTGCCGATGTTCTCGGCTCGGCTTTTGCACCTGCCTTGGTCACGCTTTTCGCCACCCATGATGAGGCCGTCTTCGACTACATCAGTTTTCGGCGCGATATGGAGGGGCTGGCCGCAGAGCGTGCCGCACGTTTGGCCAGCGATACCGACCTGAAGGTCATCAACACGATCTTTGAAAAAATGGAAACTGCCCATCAAAAGCGGAATCCAGCAGATGAGGCCCATCTGGACGCCGACTTTCATCTATCCATCATCGAGGCCAGCCATAACATCATCATGCTCCACATGATGCGGTCGATGTATGAATTGCTGCGCGAAGGTGTGTTCTACAACCGCACAATCATGTTCAAACAACGGACGACGCGCGACACGCTGCTTGACCAGCATCGTGTGATCAATGACGCGCTGCAAAACCGCGACCCCGAAGGTGCGCGTAAGGCGGTTGAGGCACATCTGAACTTTGTCGAAATCGCACTTTCAGATCAGCAAAAATCTGACCGAAATGAAGCCTTCGCACAAAAACGGCTTGAACACGAAGCGGGCCGCTAACCAGTGCGCCAGGCACGGATATGCGCAGCCCAAAGCCATATGGACACCACAGCCTGAACAGCAATCCCAGCCAGCGCAAGAGGGTGCATTACCCCCGCGGTTTGTCCAAGAATGACGGCAATGTTCCAGACCCAATGCCAAATGATCAGCGGCCACAGATTGCCAAGGCGGATGGCAATCGGGGCAAGAAAGAAACCGACCAGCAATGCAAAAAGCACCTGCTGGGCGGTCTGTCCCGCACCCTGCCCTGCCAACCCGTTAATGAGATGAAACAACCCGAAGAGCGTGGTGCTAAGCAGCATGGCCATTGGCAGCGAAAGCCGCGTCATTGCTCCGCGCAAAAGAAGCCCGCGAAAGATGACCTCTTCGCCGAATGCAATCAGGAATGTTGTGAATATCAAGGTCACAAGCCCGATGATGCCAAAGGCCTGCAAATCCAAGGGGATCAAGTCCCAAACCATCCCTGCCAGTACAAACCACGCAGGCAAAAACCACATCATTCCCGATAGGTGAAAACGGCCAAACCCCACGGCACGCCAGCCTGCAAGGCGGGTGACAACGATCACACAAAGCACTGCAGCGACCAATTGGATCGGCAGCAGGATCAACAAAACACCGCCGATGTCAGACGGTGCGCCCTGCCTATGAAAGAAATAGAACGTCGCCGCCGCAATAATCGCGGCATATATCGCCGTCGCCGATATCCCAAGCCGGAGGCTAGGCATCGTCAAAACTCCCGCTGCTCGCCCCCTGTGTTGCAGTGTCAAAGACCACCCTGCCTCTGTCAACGAAAAAGCCCGGTCGCGCTTTACGCAACCGGGCTTTCAATCTTGGCATCGGACGCAGCTTAATGCAGCTTTTCAGCGACCGTCGCGATTGAAGTATCAATCATTGCGCCAGCAGATTTCGCATCCATTTGCTTGGCCATCACGTCTTTGGCTGCACCAACAGCCACGGCAATCGCCTGATCGCGAACTTCTTTCACGGCAGAGGCCTCTGCACTCGCAATCTGCTCTTCGGCAGCGGCCAGACGGCGTGTAATCGACTTGGCGATATCATCCTTGGCAGCAGTTGCCGCATTGGTCGCCTCTTCCTTGGCGGCAGCAACGATGCGCGCAGATTGCTCCTGCACTTCTTTTTGCTTGCGCTCATAGCTGGCGAGCAATGACTGGGCTTCTTCGCGCAGCGCTTTCGCTTCATCCAACTCAGCTTTGATACTGTTGGCACGCTTGTCTAGCATACCACCGACAAGGCCGGGGACGTTGAAGTAGACGAGGATGCCGAGAAAGATCACAAAAGCGATCAGAACGACAAAGTCTGTGTTTGCGAGCGAGAAAAACGGCTTGTCACCCGCAGCCAGCGCAGGGCTAGCAGCAAGGGCGAAAAGGGCGGTGAGTGTCAGTCTCATAATCTACCCTTTCATCCGTGCGGTCACCGCAGCGGTAATTGTTTTCGCATCAGCTGTACCACCCATGGCCGCAACCAATTCCTTGGCCGTGTCTTTGGCGACAGCTGTGACGCTTTTGACAGCACCGGCGCGGATTTCGCCAATGGCGACCTCGCTTTCGGCTGTCTTGGCGGCAATCTGTGCGTCAGCTCTTTGCAGCTCAACGTCCAGTTCCGCCTGAATCTCTGCTTTAGCTTCAGCCACAATCTTATGGGCTTCCGCGCGGGCATCAAGCAGTGCTTGGTCATAGGCAGCTTCTGCTTCGGCCGCTTTGTTCTTCAACTCTTCGGCTGCTGCAATATCATTGGTTATTGTGCCAGAGCGTTCTGCCAGAACTGCACCAATACGGGGCAGTGCGATGCGTGACATCACAAAGTAAAGTGCGATCAGCGTAACCAGCAGCCAGAAAATCTGGTTGGGCATCCAATCGGCGCAAAGCTGCGGCATGCCAAGGGCGGAACCCCCTGCATCAACGCATACTCCTGCGGCGTCTGTTGTTTCTGTTGCCATGATGGCCCCCGAATACCTTGAATGTTTACTGACTGACGCGGGCGGTCCGCGTCAGTCAGCCGTAAGGATATGGGTCGTTCTTAGACTGCGAACATCAGCAGAAGCGACACGAGGAATGCGAAGATCCCCAGAGCTTCGGCGAATGCCAGACCGATGAACAATGTTGCTGTTTGACCAGCAGCGGCAGATGGGTTGCGCAGTGCGCCTGCCAGGTAGTTACCTGCAACTGTACCAACACCGATTGCGGCAGCGCCGGAACCGATTGCAGCCAGACCAGCGCCGATGTGTGCGAGTTCGCCTTCCATGTGAATTCTCCTTACGATTGGAAGTTGAGTAGATTGGCGGGGAACCCCGCCGTTGTTAGTGTGCCGGGTGAAGCGCGTCTTTGAGATAAACGCACGTCAGAATGGTGAATACGTAGGCCTGAATGCCGCAAACCAGCACCTCAAGACCGTAGATTGCAACGATGCCGAAAATGGCGACCGGGCTCACCAGTGTCAGCGCGGCAAAGCCAGCAAACACCTTCAGAACCGCGTGGCCAGCCATGATGTTGCCTGCCAAACGAATAGAGTGGCTGACCGGACGCACGAAATAAGAGATGACCTCGATCACAGCGATGATCGGGCGCAGGATCGCCGGGGCGTCAGACATCCAGAACAGACCAAGAAAGGCTGGACCGTTTTTGACAAAGCCAAGGATCGTGACGGCAAAAAACACGCCAAAACCTAGTATCGCAGTGACAGCAATCATGGAGGTCGGCGAATACGACATCGGGATAAGGGCAAGGTAGTTCGAGAATAGAATGAACAGGAAGAGCGTCATAATGTACGGGAAGTACCTCACGCCATCCTTACCACAGACATCTTCGACCATTTTATAAATAAAGCCGTAAATCAGCTCACCAATGGACTGCAAACGCGTTGGGATCACGGCGCGACCGCGGCTGCCAAGAACGAAGACACCAACAATCGCGAGCAACGCGAGCGCCATCCATAGCGTCAGGTTTGTCACCGTGTACCAGTGCACCGGGCCATCGCCAAACAGTGGCTTGACGATAAACTGATCCAGTGGGTGAAATACCAAACCACCTTCTGCTTTTTCTTCAGCCACGTGCGTCGCCCTCTTCTTTCGCAGCCTCAAGCTGCTTTCTTTGCACCTCTTTGGCGGATCGCATCATGGTCAAAACACCGGCTGCGAGGCCAAAAAATATAAACAGCACCAGAAAAATCGGCGTGGTTCCCAGCAGGGTATCCAGCCCGTATCCGATGCCAAAGCCAATCCCAAGACCGGCTACAAGCTCTATCACCATCCGCCAGGCCAGTTGGGCCTGAGAATAATGTTCTTCCGAATGATGCTTTTCGATTTCCGGCTCTTTGAGCGCCGCAATCTTTGCTTCAAGCGCCTTCAGGCGGTCAGCATCATGCGGGTCGGACATCGGTTTACACCCCTCACAAGGTTGCGCATGGTCTATGATCTGCCCTCTTTAGAGTCAAGCAGGCGTACGAGTCATATTATTGCATTATTTTCAATGCCTTATAATTAATGCCGCTCACCAAAATCAGGACATTCCGCGCCTAAACCGGCTAAACCAATGTTCAACCAAATGGTTGATTAACGATTGACTGACCGCAGCCCTGCACTTTGATCCAGCAACCAGTCGCGGAACAGGCGCACTGCACTACGCCGCATCACACCCTCAGCTGAGACAAGATGATAGCTCCCCATCCGAAATCCGATATCAGAGCATCGCACCAAACGCCCAGACGCCGCATCCACCTCGGCTATCTCGCTTGACACCAATAGCACGCCGTGACCGGCCAATGCCGTCTCATAGGCCAATCGCGCCCGCATCCGCCAATCCGACGGGGCACCGGCAGGTGGCGGGCAGCCGGCCAACCCGGCCCATTTGCGCCATGTGTCTTCGTGACGATCACGCAGCAATGGCAGCTTGAGTATCTGTTCTGCCGGCAGCATCCCCGCCACGACATTTGGTGCGGCAAAGGGGTACAACGGCGCGTTACTTAAAAGTGGCGCAGATTGGCCTTCGGGGCCTGCATGGAAAAACCGCAATGCAAGGTCAGCTTCGTAACGGTCCAGATCGGCGATTGCGCTGCTTGCCTGCAGCCGCAATTCGATATCCGGGAAGCGCCGATAAAAATCCCCTAACCGCGGGATCAGCCATTTCATCGCGAACAGCGGCTCTGCATCTACAGTCACCTGTCCAGTAGGGCGTTGATCAAAGACCTCCGAAGCCTCAGCAATCCGATCAAACGACGGGCTAAGTGCGGCGAGATAACGCGCACCTGCTTGGGTCAGCGCCACACCACGGGGAAGATCGCGGAAAAGCTGCGCGCCCAACCTGTCTTCCAACCCACGTACGTGACGGCTGATGGCGGAATGGCTCACGCCCAACTCTTCGGCGGCACCGGAAAAGCTTTGGTGGCGTCCTGCGGCTTCAAAAGCACGCAAGGCATTAAGCGGGGGTAAGGCGCGCGGCATGCATAAAGCGTGCCTTTTTTGCACATATCATGTCAAGGAATTGACTTTGATATCGCGCCAGCAGTGTCGCATCATTCTAACAAACACATCACATCGGGTTAGAAAATGCCATGAAAATCATGACTGCGCTGGCAGGCATATGGTCACGCTTTGCCAAATGGATTAGCCACGACCGCACTAAACTGCCTCATTCAATAAGTGATCATATTGCACGCGATATTGGCATGACAAAGGCTGAATTGGAACGGCATCGCTTTATTTGGCCATCCGACTCCAAAGACCGACCGCTCTTATGAAACACTGGTGTAGCAGTGCATTGATTGCTAGGACGTGGGCGCATGACCCAACCGCTTGATACCATTTTTGCAGCTCTGGCCGACCCGACCCGACGCACTATCCTCGCGATGCTGCTAGAGGATGATATGGCGGTGACGGACGTGGCAGAGCCTTTCGAGATGTCACTGGCGGCGATTTCCAAGCATTTGGGCGTGCTGACGGCGGCTGGTCTGATTTCTCAGGAAAAGCGTGGGCGGGTGAAGTGGTGCAAACTGGAACCGGACGCGTTGCACGAAGCCTCGGTATGGATGCAGGCGTTTGGGCAGATGGATGCGATTGATCTGGACGCTTTCGAGAGTTTTCTCGCACAGGAGCTCAGAGGGTAAGGTGGATCATCATCCACCTTACATCACGCCTCGCGCAGCAAAAGGACCAACGCCGTGATTGTCAGCAACACACCCACGCAGACCAACGCGGGCGGCGGCGCACCACCCAAGACCAAGTCCCACACAATCACCCATGACGGCACAAGATAGGTGTAAGCCATCACCTTTGAACTGGGCAATCTGAGCGTTGCAAATTGCAACAACACAAATGTTGCCGCACTTGCAAAAACCGCAGTATAAAGGATCGTGATCCAAACAATACCCGGCAAAGCCACCCAATCCGTTATCCAAAGATCGCGCCACCCCCAAGCGGTCAGGATCACCGATCCCGCTAGCAGAACCCCAAATGAAAACACCACTGCCGTCTCGCCTCGGTTCAGTTTGCGCACCAGCGGGGTATAAACCGCATGGGCCATACATCCCCAGAAATAGATTGCTTCACCCTGTCCGACCTCAAACCTCAGGATCGCGGCAAAATCCGCGCGGAAAATGACCCAGATCGCTCCCAGCGCACCGATCACCAAAGCTGCCGCCATCCGTGGGGTCAGCACCTGGCGCAGCAAAAGCCAACCAAAGCCCGCTGTCAGGATCGGCGTCAGTGTAAAGACCGCTGCCGCACTGACCGGTGGTGCCGTCTTGAGCCCTTCGAACATCAAAACAAAATAAGTTGTAAAGAACACCGCCAGTACCGCGTAGCGCCAAGGGGCCTCAAGTGCGGCATGCGACATGCCCCGCGTCGCCAAAACCGCTGCACCGATAATCACCGTTGCGATCCAGAACCGTACCGCATTCAGCGCACTGGGCGCCATCTCATTCGCGGCCAGTGATCCCAGCGCAAACGACCCCGCCACCAGTAGCGAAAACAAGAGCATCGCCAGATGCCCTGCCCGTGGCCCGGCCATCAACACTCCAGCGTCTTGATACGATCCTTCAGGAACCGCAGGAAGGATTGCACTTTTGTGGTTCGGTGCAGATCAACATGGGTCACGATCCACAAGGGGGCGGCCCATTCTTCGCGGCGCGGGATCACTTCTTTCAACTCGGGATGGCTTTTGAGTTCATGCGCCAAGACAAATCCAATGCCAGCACCCGCCAGAATGGCATCCTGCATATTCCGGTTCTCGGTTGCCCGATAGATAAACTTATCTTCGCTCACCATCTCGCGCAGCCAGCGGGTAAAGGGTGCGCGGCTTTTTTCATCGTCATGGGTGACAAAGAAATGGTCCTGCAGATCACTTTCCTTTGTCGGCATCCCATGGCGCGCGATATAGGCCTCGGATGCCACCAAAGCCATCTGCTGCTGCATGAAAGGCTGCACCACATTATCCGGTTCTTCCGGCATCGTGCCAGCCCTGATCGCCACATGGGCTTCACCATATTCTAACCGAAATAGACGGTCACCTGTCCGGTAGCGCACCCGCACCTCTGGATGCTGCGCCTGAAAATCAACCAGAATGGGCGTCAGCATCCGCGATGCCATACCCAATGATGTTACCACCAAATCGCCCGACACTCCTTCGCCCTGCCCTTTGATCCGGCCCGCCAGTTGGGTGAACTGATCATCGGTGGCTTGGGCGACCTGCAACAAATCCTGTCCGGCTTCCGTCGCCGTGTACCCCCGCGCATGGCGCTGAAACAGCTTCACACCAAGGCGCTGTTCCAAGGCGTCTATGTGGCGGATCACCGTTGCATGATGGACGCCCAACTCATCGGCGGCACCGCTGACCGTACCTTTGCGCGCGACCTGAAAGGCGGTTCTGATTTCATCCCAGTTATCCATTTGCAATCCTGTGCACTGATAAACATATCGTGTTGAAATTCAGATATATCGTTCGCCAATGCAAGAGGCTAAGTGATGACCAACGCGACAACAGGAGCTTTCGCATGACAACTGTTCTTCACATCAACGCCTCCGGCACCCTTAATGGATCGGTCAGCCGTGCAGCAACCGAACACCTGCTGCGCGGATTGGCCCCAACACGGGTCATCACCCGCGATCTGGCGGAAACACCGCTGCCACAGATCGACAAGACATGGATCACCACGCGCCTGCTCCCTGAAACAGAACAAACAGAGGTTGACCACGCGGTGCTGGCCCTTTCTGACACTTTGATCGCCGAGATCGAAGCCGCCGATATCATTCTCATCGGAATGCCAATTTATAATTTTGGCATGCCAGCAGCGCTCAAAGCATGGATCGACCTGATCGCACGGCCCAAGGTGACCTTCGCATACACAGAAAATGGCCCCGTCGGCCTGATAAACGGAAAGAAAGCTATTGTGGCCGTGGCCTCTGGCGGTGTGCCGGTAGGCGCACCCATGGATTTTGCAACACCCCATATGGAGCAGGTGCTCAGATTTATCGGCATCGACGATATCACCGTCCATACAGCCAAAGAGGTGGTCGCCCAAGCCGCCGCCTGACTGGACATCATGCCTCGCGCGCTATGTCCCGAGGCATGATCAAATCATCGCACCTCATGACCACCCTGCGCGCAGCCCTCACACTGGCCTTTCTCTACTTTGGCCTGCGCAAGCTGGGTAGCTTCAGCACGGACGTAGCGATCTATGACGCCATCGGCTTTGGCCAATTCCCCCGCTACATCACCGGGTCCATCGAAGTCATCGGCGCAGGCTTGCTTTGGATGCGCGGATGGGAGGGCCTTGCAGGGCTTTTGCTGCTGGGCACAATGATTGTGGGTCTGAGTGCGCTGCTCATATGGGTTGGACCACCTTATTGGCATATGCTGATGTTGATAGTCGGCACGGGCACCGTGGCTTACGGGTATCGCGATCAGATCGTCGGGTTGATCAGCTAAGGACCGGTCCCTAACGTGGTGACATGAAAATCGTCCGCAACACGCCAGAACAGTTGGTCCTCAGGTCAGTGCCCTGGATCATTGCCATCATGCTGAGTGCAATGCTGCTTGGTGTTATTGCCTTTGGATTGAATGCGCTGTTTGAAGGTGATCTTGCAGATACGTTCTGGGGCCTTTTTGCGATCCCGTTGTTCGTGTCGATCTTCCTTGTTATCTTCGTACGCCGTGACGACCTGATCCTTGACCGCAACCTCAACCTGTTGGAGCTCAGGCATTCCACCTTTCGGGGGCGGACCCGCGTGCAGCACAAGCTGGAACACCTGCACCGGGCCAAGCTGCAAAGCAGCCGCAGCAACAAAGGCAGTACGACCTATCGGATCGCACTGGTGTTGGATGGTGGGATGGATGCGGGGACGCATCCGGTGACACCTGTGTATGCAAGCGGGAACGGGGCAAAGCGGGGGGTGGAGGCAATCAATGATTGGTTGGCCCAGTATGTTGACTCACACCAGTCACAAGCGTAAACACGCCCCAACATCCGGATAGCATCAGCTTTCCGGTCCCCGATGTTAGGGGATCGCCCTCCGTCAGCGCGTCGCGCCCACGGGGGCGCTACTGCTTTATGCCTTGCGTTCCTATATACGCGTGGCAACCGAAAAAATGACGAGGGCCTTGGCCAATGTTTGAAAATCTATCCGAACGCCTATCAGGTGTCTTTGACAAGCTGACCAAGCAAGGTGCGCTGACGGATGATGACGTCAAAACGGCGCTACGCGAAGTACGTGTGGCGCTGCTTGAGGCTGATGTCTCGCTGCCAGTTGCGCGCGATTTCATCAAGGCAGTGCAGGAGAAAGCCACCGGTCAGGCCGTGACCAAGTCGATCACACCGGGCCAGCAGGTCGTCAAAATCGTACATGACGAACTGCAACATGTACTGACGGGTGATGAAGACCCCGGTGCGCTGAAAATCGACAACCCACCCGCGCCAATCCTGATGGTTGGTTTGCAGGGTTCCGGTAAAACAACGACGACAGCGAAACTCGCAAAACGCTTGAAAGAAAAAGAGGGCAAGCGCGTCCTTATGGCGTCCCTCGACACCAACCGCCCGGCCGCGATGGAACAGCTGGCGATCTTGGGCGGGCAGATTGGCGTCGACACACTGCCCATCGTGAAGGGCGAAGACCCCGTCTCCATCGCCAAACGCGCCAAGACGCAAGCCAGCCTCGGCGGCTATGACGTCTATATGCTCGACACCGCAGGCCGTTTGCACATCGATCAGGAACTGATTGCGCAGGCCGCCGCCGTGCGCGATGTGGCGAACCCCCGCGAAACGCTGCTGGTTGTTGATGGTCTGACCGGTCAGGACGCGGTGAACGTTGCCCAGGAATTCGACGATAAGATCGGTGTGACCGGCGTTGTCCTGACCCGGATGGACGGGGACGGGCGCGGTGGTGCAGCCCTGTCCATGCGGGCCGTCACCGGCAAGCCCATCCGTTTCGTCGGCTTGGGCGAAAAGATGGATGCGATTGAAACGTTCGAACCAGAACGCATCGCAGGCCGTATCCTCGGCATGGGTGACATTGTCGCCCTCGTCGAGAAGGCCCAGGAAACGATTGAGGCCGAACAGGCTGAGCGGATGATGAAGCGCTTCCAAAAGGGCCGCTTCAATATGAACGACCTCAAGATGCAGCTTGAGCAGATGATGAAAATGGGCGGCATGGAAGGTATGATGGGGATGATGCCCGGTGCCGCGAAGATGGGAAAACAGATGGCGGCGGCTGGGATGGATGACAGCATCCTTAAGCGGCAAATCGCTCTGATCAACTCCATGACCAAGAAAGAACGCGCCAACCCCGATCTTTTGGCCGCGTCCCGCAAAAAGCGGATCGCCAAAGGCGCCGGTCTTGAAGTGTCCGAACTCAACAAACTCGTCAAACAACACCGCCAGATGTCAGACATGATGAAGAAGATGGGCAAAGGCGGCATGCTGAAACAGGCCATGAAAGGCATGTTCGGCAAGGGTGGCGGAATGCCGGAAGGCGGCATGCCCGATATGAACGACCCCAAGGCGATGGCCGAAGCCGCAAAAGCGCTGCAAGGCAAAATGCCTCCCGGCGGTCTGCCCGGTCTGGGTGGTGGCATGCAACTGCCCCCCGGCCTATCCGGTTTTGGAAAGAAGAAATGACCCAAAGCCCCATTCTTTCTTCGTCCAATCAAACTTCCGCCGGAGGCATACTGCCCTCAGCGCCAAACACAATCGTCTGAGGCAAAATGACCCCCGCACCCACCCTCACAACAGCACGGCTTGTTCTGCGCGGCCCGCAAAAGCGCGACCTTGCGGCGTTCACCGCCTGGGTGACGCAATCTGCACGCATGGATGCCGTGGGCGGAGCAGGGACAGAGCGCGACGCCTGGCGTGGGTTTATCGCAGGCATCGGACACTGGCAGTGGCATGGATACGGTTTTTTCACCGTGACCGAACGCGACAGCGGGATTGCAACAGGGCGCGTCGGGATCGTCAACCACATCGAATGGCCACAGCCAGAAATGGCATGGCACATGTTTGACGGGTTTGAAGGACGATCCTATGCGTTTGAGGCTGCCTGTGCCGTGCGTGACTGGGCCGGACGGACATTGGGGCTAGAGCCGCTGATATCGTTGATTGCGCCTGAAAATACACGTTCAATCGCGCTGGCAACACGGCTTGGCGCGACAGAGGAACGGCGCGATGTGGTGGATGGCGAGAAATGCATCGTCTTTCGTCACCTCAGCTATAACGACAGCCGCGCCGTCACCCAAGCCGCAGGAGCCATCGCATGACGACCCCAAATTTCGCACAAGGACCTGTCCAATGACCGACACCGCAACCCGTGCCGCTGAGATCCTCAAAGGACATCGCGAAAGTATCGACCGGCTTGATGCCATCCTCGTCTACACATTGGGCGAGCGGTTCAAGCACACACAGGCCGTGGGTCAGCTGAAAGCTGAACACGACCTACCCCCATCCGATCCCGCGCGTGAAGAAACACAAATCGCGCGGCTCACCGACCTTGCAAACCGGGCCGATCTGGACCCGGAATTTGCCAAGAAATTCCTCAACTTCATTATTGAGGAAGTCATCCAACACCACAAACAACACCAATCGTAAGGTGGATCATGATCCACCTTACAAGCATCATCTTTAAGGAGACTATCTGATGGCTATGAAAATCCGTTTGGCCCGTGGCGGCTCAAAGAAACGTCCATTTTACGCAATTGTGGCTGCTGACAGCCGCATGCCGCGCGATGGCCGCTTCATCGAAAAGCTGGGCACATATAACCCCATGCTGCCCAAAGACAGCGAAGAGCGCGTGAAAATGAACATGGAGCGCGTGAAATACTGGTTGGGCGAAGGCGCACAGCCAACGGACCGCATCTCCCGTATGCTGGAAGCCGCTGGCGAGCTGCCCAAGAAAGACCGCAGCAACCCCAAGAAGGGTACACCTGGCAAAGCCGCTCAGGCGCGCGCTGAAGAAAAGGCGGCCAAGGTTGCGGCTGCTGAAGAGGCTGCAAACGCCCCTGCGGAAGAAGCACCCGCAGAGGAAGCGCCAGCCGAAGAAGCTGCTGCAGAAGAGTAAAACTCTGGCTTTTGCCCCGGCACCCGCCGGGGCAACCCCCTTCCCCTTTTGAGATCACGAGACATGTTCCGCTTGTTGCGCACGATCATATTGGTGATGTTTGCTTTCGTTGCAGGCATGCTGTTTGAACGTCAGGGCAGCCAAGATATCTGCGAAGACGGCGGTGGATTATGGATCGAAAATATCTGCGTCGGATCGGAGTTGAATTGATGAGCGATCGTGTCATCGTTGGTGCTATTGGTGGCGCATTTGGTGTTCAGGGCGAAGTGCGCCTGAAGTCCTATTGCGCTGATCCGCAGGCGATTGCGGATTATACACCGCTTCATACAGAAGACGGACGCAGTTTTGCGCAGGTCGTGCTGACGGGCCAGCTCAAGAACGGTTTTACCGCGCGAATGGATGGCGTCGTCACCAAGGAAGACGCCGATGCGCTACGCAATGTGAACCTTTATGCGGAACGGACGGTGATGCCGTCCTTGCCCGATGATGAATATTACTATGCTGATCTGATTGGCCTGACTGTCGTCGATACCGGCGGCGTGACTTTGGGCACGGTCAAGAATGTCATGGACCATGGCGCAGGCGATCTGCTGGAAGTGATCGTGCCGGGCGCCAGCGATACTATCCTGCTGCCGTTCACCCAAGCCGCCGTTCCAACCGTCGATCTGACAGCGAAACGCATCGTGGCTGACCCGCCTGACGGGTTGTTTCCCTCCGATGACTAAGAAAACACCAAAATCCGCAGGCCGCATTGCCGTGCGCCCGACGTTGAAACCGCGCGAATTGATGACCGACAGCCCCGATATCGCCGGGTCTTGGACCGCCCAGATCATTACACTCTTTCCGCGGGCCTTTCCTGGGGTTCTAGGAGAGAGCCTGACAGGCAAGGCCCTACAAGACGGCCTTTGGCAACTACAGACCTATGATCTGCGTGACTATGGCATCGGCAAGCATCGCAACGTCGATGACACACCTGCCGGTGGTGGCGCGGGTATGGTGTTGCGCGCAGATGTACTGGAGAAAGCCATTATGGATGCGCGGCGCGGCGCCAAAGGGACGGCGCCACTGATCTATCTTTCCCCGCGCGGACGCCCGTTTGATCAGGCCATGGCCCGCGATTGGGCGCGTATGGATGGCGTCACAATGCTCTGCGGTCGTTTTGAAGGCGTGGATGAGCGTGTGTTGCACCACTTTGGCATTCAGGAAGTCAGCCTTGGTGATTTTGTCATGACCGGAGGCGAGATTGCAACGCAGGCGATGATTGATGCAACTGTGCGTTTGCTACCCGGCGTTCTGGGGAACGCCGAAAGCGCGGTGGAAGAAAGTTTCTCTTCTGGGTTATTGGAACATCCGCAGTTCACCAAGCCAGCCAAATGGCAGGGGCTGCCGATTCCTGAGGTGCTTTTGTCGGGCAATCATGCGAAGATTGCAGAATGGCGCCGCAAGATGGCAGAGAAGATCACGCGGGACCGCAGGCCTGATTTGTGGGACAGGCACCAGAAGAAATAGGGGCGCTGCCCCTCGGCTTCGCCTCACCCCGAAGTTTGATTGGACATAGAAAGACGATTGAGGTGTCGTGATGCTGAGTGCCAGTTTCATATTTACGGAAACCGATTTGGATGAGGAGTTCTTTCGTCTGGATGGGTTGATCGCTGAAGCCGCGGAAGCGACGCCAGGGTTTTTAGGCAAGGAGAATTGGGTAACGCCTGATGGGGCAAAGAAGAACTCGATCTACTATTGGCAGGATCAGGCGGCGTTGCGGGCGTTTTCGACCCATCCGCTGCACCTTCAGGCCAAGAAGCAGTATCAGAAATGGTATGGCGGGTTTCACGTCGTGATCTCGGAAGTTGTGAAGTCTTATGGCGATGGCGTGCTTTCTCAGGTCACCCCCAACAATCGCCCTGTGAAGCGCCCCAAAACCCCTTGATCCGCGGGGTCTACCCGCCTATACGACGGCATTCCCGGTCGGCTATGCTGATTCCGGGTGTTGGTCTATGGAACCATCTGGATCATGAGAGCACCTTCGTTGGTGCAGTACTCACCAGACAGGCCGGACAACCACAACAAAGAAATGATGACGCATCTCTGGCGGGCAGGTGACTGGACCCGATAACGACACAGAGCTCTGGGCCACGCGAACAAACATTGCGGATAACCGCAAGCATTTTAAAGGAGCGTTTCAGATGGACCTGATCGCAGAACTCGAAGCGGAACAAGTCGCAGCCCTTGGCGCGAATATTCCTGACTTCAAAGCGGGTGACACCATCCGCGTCGGTTACAAAGTGACCGAAGGCACACGCAGCCGTGTGCAGAACTATGAAGGCGTGTGCATCGCCCGCAAGAACGGCAAAGGCATTGCCGGGTCTTTCACAGTGCGCAAGATTTCTTTTGGCGAAGGTGTGGAGCGTGTTTTCCCGCTGCATTCCACCAACATCGACAGCATCACCGTGGTTCGCCGTGGTCGCGTGCGTCGCGCCAAGCTGTACTATCTGCGTTCGCGTCGCGGTAAGTCCGCACGTATTGCAGAGGTCACCAACTACAAAGCGCCCAAGGGCGCAGAAGCATAAGGATTGCCATCATGAAAAAAGATACGCATCCCGACTACCACATCATCGACGTCAAAATGACCGATGGCACCGTGGTGCAGATGAAATCCACATGGGGCAAGGAAGGCGACACAATGGCGCTGGATATTGACCCATCCGTGCACCCTGCATGGAACGGTGGCTCCACCCGTCTGATGGACGCTGGTGGCCGTGTGTCCAAGTTTAAGAACAAATACGCTGGTCTTGGTTTCTAAGACCGCTGTTTGGTTTTGCAGACCTGATGCAATATAGACGCCGCTCCAGTTTGGTGCGGCGTTTTTCGTTGTTTTGATTGACAGCTGTGCGGACTTTGCCGCCATTCATATTCTTGGTTATCATCAAGACTCACCTAATGAAAACTGAGTATCATGATCGAATATCAAAGTGGCGTCGTCCCAGAACGGTCTCAGGTAATTTCTCTCTATGCGGTAAATAGATGGAGTTCCGCAAACGAACCAGACCGCTTAATGGCTGCCCTCGCTGGCTCAGACCACATCGAATGCGCCTTTCATGGAGAGAACTTGGTTGGCCTCGCAAATGCAATTTCCGACGGAAATTTAGTGGTCTACTATCCGCATTTACTAATCCACCCTGATCAGCAAGGAACCGGCATCGGCAGAAAGTTGATGTCTCGTATGTTTAAAAAGTATGGCGATTTTCACCAACAAACACTTCTGGCTGTGTCTGGCGCGGCCGGTTTCTATGAACGCGTCGGTTTCAAGAAAACCGATGCCGTGGTGTCGATGTGGATCTATGATGGTCGAGATCATTAGGTTTTTTTGTCTCCCTGCAATATCGGTCTGCAGCCCCAAGGTGCTGCCGGAGATGTTAGAGAGCCAGAGCAATGACGGCTAAATGCCTGATGCTTGATGTCGATGGTGTGTTGGTCTTTGGACGTCCACGCGACGGTCAACACTGGATGGTCGGGCTGGAAGATGACTTGGGAGTACCTCCCCGTGAACTCGCCAATCGTTTCTTCAGGGCTGAATGGAACGATGTCGTCGTGGGAAGAGCCGAACTCTTGCCGGCGCTACAACGTGCTTTGGATGAAATCGCCCCATCTGTATTTGCTGAAAATCTTATCGCCTATTGGTTTGAAATGAGTTCTCGCATCGTTCAGCCTGTTCTTTCAGACCTGCGCAAGGCACGACAAAAGGGAACCCCTGTGTACCTGGCAACAAATCAAGATCACACCAGAGCAGACTATTTGATGAACAACTTAGGGCTGCGACATGAAGTTGATGGGATAGTCTATTCGGCGAGAGCTGGGTACAAGAAACCAGATGCCGAGTTTTATTCATTTGCGGAAAAGATGACCGGTTATCGGCCAAGCGAACTCATCATGGTTGACGACACTTTGCCAAACGTGGAAGCCGCAACGGCAATGGGTTGGTTGGCCGTTCATTGGACGTGCAGTGAAAGCCTATCAGCAATTTTGCAACGCAGCATTGGGTAGTTTTGGGCTCGAGGCAGACATCCACCAAAAACGAAATGCCACCGAAAAAGTCAGGTGGCATTTCGCAGTACTCTTAGTTTCGAGCGCGGTCTAAGCCGCTGACTGACTCCGCGACCGGTTTCCACCGCCGCCATTACGACGACGCCCACCGGGTTTGCCCTGACCACCGCCGGGCTTGCCGCCTGCACGTGGGCCACCGCCGCGGTTACCACCGCCGCCACGCCGCCCACCGCCGCCGTTGGGCCGCTTTTTCTGACCCGGTTGGATTTCCCACGGACGACCGGAAGCCACAGGAATGCTTTCCTTCATCGCCTTTTCGATGTCTTGCAACTCGATCATCTCATCTGGCGCGACCAAAGCAACAGCAGACCCATCGGCACCCGCCCGCGCTGTTCGCCCAATGCGGTGCACATAGTTTTCGGCCACATTCGGCAGATCGTAGTTATAGACAAAGCGTACATCGGGAATATCGAGACCGCGTGCGGCCACGTCCGTCGCCACCAAGACGCGGGTTTTGCCGGCTTTGAAGGCCTCAAGCGCGCGTTGGCGCTGCCCTTGGGATTTGTTGCCGTGGATAGAGGCCGCAGCAAAACCCTTTTTCTCAAGCACTTTGTAAAGCTTTTCACAGCCGTGTTTGGTACGCCCAAAGACAATCGCTAATTCATCGCGGTGCTTGTCCAGCAGTTCGATCAACAGGTCTGTCTTGGCGGCCTGTGCCACGAAATGTACCGACTGGTTGATCTTCTTAACCGCTTGCCCTGGAGGGTTCACCTGCACGCGGACGGCGTCGGTCAGATAGGTGTTCGCCAACTCGCCCATCAGTTTTGGCATCGTGGCCGAGAACATCATCGTCTGGCGGTCTTTGGCCAAAAGCGGGGCGATACGGCGGAGCGCGTGGATAAAGCCCATATCGAGCATCTGGTCGGCCTCATCGAGAACCAGATAGATAGTTTCGTCTAGGCGCACAGCGCGTCGGTCCAGCAGGTCGATCAAACGACCGGGGGTCGCGACCAGCAGATCGACACCGCCCGCCAGACGTTTGGTCTGGGCGACAATCCCCGCCCCGCCAACGACCAGCGCCACTTTCAGATGGCTGCCTTTGGTATATGAAGTCAGATTGTCAGCGATCTGTTTGGCCAACTCACGCGTCGGCGCGAGGATCAGACCGCGTGCGGTCTTGGGGTTCGGTTTCACACCCGCTTTCATCAGCGCGTGGATCATTGGTAAGCCGAAGGCGGCTGTCTTACCACTGCCGGTTTGGGCCAACCCCATCACATCGCGGCCATTCATGGCGTGCGGGATGGCTTGGGTCTGGATCGGGGTGGGATCAGTGATCCCTTGGTCTTTGAGTACGTTTATCAATCGGGGCGCAAGGCCCAGCATGTCAAAATCCATAAATGGATATCCTATTTTTTCTCGCGGGCATTCGGCCCGCCCATATCATTTGGCCCATCGCAACATGCGATGAACCTCTAGCAAGGTTGCGCCAATATGCTGACAGCCAAGACCGCATTGTCCGGGCGCCGATGTGGCGCGGGACCCCTGCGTGATGTGGGAACCTGAAGTGTAAGCGACGCCTTGCGGGTAGACCTTTGCCGGTCTCGCTCTGCTCACGCGGCAGCTTGCGTCGGTTAATTGGCACATGATGCTTTGCGTGGCTGCTGTCAAGGGCTGCTGAAAAAGCACCGGGTGGTGTTGCATGTGCTTTCCCTTGCACGGGCCACATCATATAGTACCGAAAAGCACAAAACGATGGGGAATCGGGCAGTGGCGCATATTATCGTGGTCGGCAATGAAAAGGGCGGCGCGGGCAAATCAACAGTCTCGATGCATGTTGCAACGGCACTGGCCCGGATGGGGCATAAGGTCGGCACGCTTGACCTTGATCTGCGGCAAAAGACGCTGGGGCGATACGTTCTGAACCGCCGCACGTTTTTGCAAAAGAAGGGTCTGGACCTGCCGACACCGACCTATCATGACCTCCCGGAAATTGATCAAGACGCGCTGAAACCCGGCGAAAACGCGTTTGACCACCGGCTATCGATGGCCGTCGCGCGGATGGAGACGGACGCAGATTTCATCCTGATCGATTGCCCTGGATCGCATACGCGCCTGAGCCAAGTTGCCCATTCACTGGCCGATACGCTGATCACACCCCTAAACGACAGTTTCATCGATTTTGATTTGCTCGCCCATGTCGATAGCGATGGTGAGGATATCACCGGTCCGTCCGTCTATTCCGAAATGGTCTGGAACGCGCGGCAACTGCGTAGTCAGGCCGGGCTGAAACCTATCGACTGGATTGTCGTGCGCAACCGCATGGGGGCGCAGGCCATGCTCAACAAGCTCAAGATGGAACGCGCGATTGCCAAGCTTGCCAAACGGATCGGGTTTCGTACGGCCCCCGGCTTTAACGAACGGGTCATTTTCCGAGAGCTTTTTCCGCGTGGTCTGACCTTGCTCGACTTGCGCGATATCGGCGTGAAGGGGATGAATATCTCAAACGTGGCTGCACGTCAGGAGTTGCGCGAATTGATCAAGGCACTGGACCTTCCGGGGGTGACGGCAGATTTCTGAAACGATCATTTTCCTTTTGTGATGAAAACTTCATCACATCAGCCTTTCGTTAATGAGATCAGCGGCCTAGTGTACCCTTAAACAAGGAGGGTGTGTTGTGCGTGAACTGATCTCGTTACAGCGTTACACGACGTTCGTTTTGGTCGCCGTATTGACGGTCATATGCTTTATCGCAGGTTTTTGGGCGACATGGGCCTTTATTCCGTTCCTCATCTTTGCAGCCCTCACGGCGCTGGGTATTCATGATGTCAGACAAACCCGCCATGCGGTGGTCCGTAACTACCCTGTGCTGGGTCACATCAGGTTCCTGTTTGAGAAAATCCGACCCGAAATTCGGCAATATTTGATCGAGGGTGATCAGGAAGAGCAACCATTCAGCCGCGAACAGCGTTCGTTGGTTTATCAACGGGCCAAGGGGGCCGAGGACAAACGGCCTTTCGGAAGCCACGAACGGGTCTATGAGGCAGGCTATTCTTGGCTCACCCACTCTGTCCAGCCAACGCATTTTGATGACACGGATTTCCGCGTCCCAGTCGGCGGAGACAAGTGCAAGCAACCTTACAACGCATCGCTTTACAACATCTCTGCGATGAGTTTCGGCTCGCTGTCCGCCAACGCGATATCGGCACTGAACAAAGGGGCCAAGATGGGCGGCTTTGCCCATGACACCGGCGAAGGCGGGATCAGCCGTTATCACCGTGAGGGCGGGGGCGATCTGATTTATGAAATCGGCTCAGGCTATTTTGGCTGCCGCAATGACGATGGTACTTTCAACCCCGACAAGTTCGCCAAACAAGCGGCCAATGATCAGGTCAAAATGATCGAGATTAAACTCAGCCAAGGGGCCAAACCGGGCCATGGCGGTATGCTTCCTGCCGCCAAGATCACGCCCGAGATTGCAGAGGCCCGCGATATCCCTATGGGCGTTGACTGCGTGTCGCCCGCCGCCCACAGCGCCTTTTCCGGCCCGATGGAACTGATGCAATTTGTCGGCCAGCTGCGTGAGCTCTCAGACGGTAAACCTGTTGGCTTCAAGCTTTGTATCGGCCACCGACGCGAATTCATGTGCATGGTGAAGGCGATGCTGGAAACCGGCATTATCCCAGATTTTATCGTTGTCGATGGCACCGAAGGCGGCACTGGCGCAGCCCCGTTGGAATTCGCCAACCACGTCGGCATGCCCATGATCGAAGGTCTGACATTCGTGCACAACACATTGCGCGGGGCGGGTATTCGCGATCAGGTCAAGATTGGGGCGGCGGGCAAGGTCGTCAGTGCGTTCGATATTGCCCGTGCGCTCTCAATTGGTGCTGATTGGTGCAATTCGGCCCGTGGTTATATGTTTGCGATTGGCTGCATTCAAGCGCAGGCCTGCCATACCAACCACTGCCCGGTCGGCGTGACAACACAAGACCCGGTCCGCCAGGCGGCATTGAATGTGAATGACAAAAGCAAACGTGTGGCACGGTTCCATGAAAATACGCTCAAGGCCCTGGGTGAAATGGCCGGTGCAGCCGGTCTGGAAAACCCCTGCGGCTTTCTGCCTTACCATTTCATGACACGCAAAGGCGATGGGCAAATGACCGAAGCCGCGGATGTTTACACCTACCTGCGCGAAGGTTTCCTGCTTGATAATGGGGACGACAATCCGATCTATCGCGAACGCTGGGCGCGCGCCAATGCGCATAGCTTCGCCCCGCCAGAGGCCGTCGCCTTATAGCGTATACAACCACATTATATTGAATTATCGGCGGCTTATGCCCCGATAGCGCTGCTGAGCGGCGGTCCTCCGCCATCCGGTGTCCAAACGGCAGTGGCCGTTTGACGCATAGTTTGAAATATGTCGGAACTAGGAAAGACCACTTGCTGGTCAAGCGTTTGAACGAATAGGAGCTGTGCCAATGTACGAATTGACCGTGGGAGAAAGTTCCCCCCTCGCCGTCGCCACCTATGACCCTACGACGGGTGCACTGTATCTGGAATTCGACTGGGACAAGTTGTTGAATACCGATGGCAACTGGGGCAATGCCCGACATATTGATGCGGTCACTTTTGAAGGCAACGCATACCCTATCGAAATTCATGCTGATGATGGCCCGCGCAACCCCGATGGCTCTTACATCTACTCGCGCGACACAATGGAAAACATCTTTACCATTGATATTGGCACCGGCCATGATCCCGCCGATGGGACATTGGATTTCGGACTTTCCGATAGGGCTGATGGTTCGATCCAACTTTATAATTTTGCGCTGGAAGACGGTGATAGTGAACCTGCCGAACAGCCCGACGGGCTGGTTTATGCCCTGAATGCCGGTGGCGGCGAATACACTGCGTCAAATGGGGTCACTTATGCTGCTGACGACCTGGCAAACATCCGGTCATGGACAACATCCAACGCCATTTCCGGGACCGAAGACGACACGCTTTACCAATCAGAGCGATCAGAACTGTCAGGCGGATTTACCTATGAAATCGCGGTTGAAAATGGAACTTATGATCTGGAACTGAATTTCGCAGAGATTTGGAACGGTGCGCAGAATACAGGCGTGCGCGTGATGGATATCTATGTCGAAGGTAACTTGGTGATCGACGATCTGGATATTTCAGATGACGCCGGATATCTGGCCGCGCTTGATATCATGACAGAGGTGACGGTGTCAGACGGTTCGCTGACCATCGAAGCTGACGGCGAAGTCCAGAACGCCAAACTGTCCGCATTTTCATTGTGGGAGACCGAAGCCCCGACCGATCCTGTTCTGGTTTATGCGCTGAACGCAGGTGGTGATGAATACACCGCCGAAAACGGTGTTGTTTATCAGGCCGATGATCTGGCAAATGTCCGGTCATGGACAACGTCAGCAGCGATTGCAGGCACGACCGATGATACCCTTTATCAATCAGAGCGATCAGAACTTTCCGGTGACTTCACTTACGACATCGCCGTGGCAAACGGCACCTATGATGTCGAACTGAACTTCGCTGAAATTTGGGGTGGTGCTATCGATGCCGGCGTGCGCGTCTTTGACATCTATGTCGAAGACGAACTGATCTTTGACAACTTGGATATTTCTGACGAAGCCGGCTTTGCCACAGCTTTCGATTTGGTCGGGCAAGTTGAGGTCACTGATGGGGCGCTGACTATTTCAACCAGTGCTGAGGTTCAAAACGCCAAGATTGCAGGCTTTTCAATCTGGGAGGCGACAGAAGTCACCGATGCAGGTTTCACCGTTGGTTCGCTCGATGACCTAAGCTTTTAGCTCTAGCCCCGGTCTTGCCGTGGCGGGGCGCGTCCCGCCACGCGCATCATCAGTGACATCCGAGGTGTTGTGCCTGTTTCTGCACGCGAGCGGGTACGCAGCACTGGCGTATTTTCCGACGTCCCACTCCGGCTTTCGCGCAGCACAATATAAAGACCACTGGCAATGATGATCCCCGCACCAATTGCTGTGGGCTGATCGATGGTTTCCTCAAAAAAGAGATATCCAAAAAGGGTCGCCCAAATGATTTGGCTGTATTGCATGGGCGCAATGATCGCTGCCTCACCGGCCTGATAGGCCGTGATGACAAGGCGGCTGGCGGTCCATGCGAAGGCAGCGATGATGGCCAATAGCCCCAAATGCTCAATCGGCATGGGTTCGTAGACGAAAGGCAGGGCGCAAGCCATGACAACAAAGTTCACCATCATCGGATAAAGCAGCATGACCACGGGCCGTTCTTCTGATCCGATCTTGCGCACAATGATCGAGGCAAGCGATCCGCCAATGGCCGCAGCAAGTGCAGCAAGATGCCCAAGCGACAGTTCGGTTTGTCCGGGGCGCAGCACAACCATGACGCCGCCCAAACCCACCAGCACAGCGACCCAACGGCGCAGGCGCACTTTTTCACCAAGAACCGGGATGGCAAGGATGGTGATCAGCAAGGGCGATGCAAAAAGGATTGCATAGGTTTGCGCCAACGGCAGGACAGAAAACGCATAGAATGCCGAAACACCCGTCACCACCGCCGCCACTGTGCGTAGCGCCAGCCACCAAGGATGAACCGGCACCAAAGTGCCCGGTGTCACATCCCGCATCAGCATCACCATCGCCAATGGAAAACTGAGCAACACGCTAAAGAACACGATCTGAAACGGTGAATAGATACCGCCCAGGATCTTCACCACAACATCATGGGTCGAGAAGATGCCGAAGGCCAGAAGCGCCAGCAATGCACCTTTGGCATTCGGGGACATCAGGAAATTCCTTTATGCAGCTGTCAGTCTTTGCCGACACCATCTTTCAACAACCGATCATATTCTGACGCTGTCACACGGTAACTTACTTTATCAATAACGGACGCACCAATATTGTTATAAAACGTCCGCGCGCCTAAATTATCAGCGTCTGTTTGCCAATCAATCCGTTTGCACCCTTCGCGTATCGCAATCTGGGTCAGATGCGCCATCATCGCACGCCCAACGCCTTGCCCCTGAAACGCGGGGGCAACGAAAAGTTCCTTCATAAACAAAGCCATCCCGGCACCTGCAGGAAAAACCAAGGCCCATGTGGCAAAAGCGGCAGGCGTTTCACTGACGTAGGCGATTTCGCATGACAGATAGCGGCCTTGGTCGAGCAGGCTCATCAGCTTCGTTTCCTCTGCTGAGGTCGCTGGCGGGATGTCATAGTGCACCAACAAGGCACGGTTCAACGTCAGAAAATCATCCGCACCTGCCGGAGCATAAGGCCGGATCTGTATCACAGGCTTTCGTCAAGAGCCGCCAAGATCACATCACCCATCTGCGTGGTACTTAGCGGCGTACCGCCTTCTGGTCCCATCAGATCGCCGGTACGCGCGCCGTCAGCGAGTACTTTTTCAATAGCCGCTTCCAGACGGTCCGCTTCGGCCCCTTCGTCGAAGGAATACCGCAGTGCCATTGCAAAGCTCAGGATACAAGCGATGGGGTTTGCCTTACCTTGGCCTGTGATGTCGGGGGCTGAGCCGTGCACGGGTTCATACATCGCCTTGGGACGCCCATTTGCCATTGGTAAACCCAGCGATGCAGACGGTAACATGCCCAGTGATCCGGTCAGCATGGCCGCGCAATCCGACAGGATATCGCCGAACAAGTTGTCGGTCAGGATCACGTCAAACTGCTTGGGTGCGCGCACCAGCTGCATGGCACCATTGTCGGCGTACATATGGCTCAGCTCAACTTCGGGGTAATCCGCGTGCACTTCCGTCACAACGTCGCGCCACAGGATGCCGCTTTCCATCACGTTGGCTTTTTCCATCGAGCAGACTTTTTTGCCCCGCTTCATGGCCAGGTCAAATGCTGCACGTGCGGCACGCTCAATCTCGGCCTCAGTGTAGCGCTGAGTATTCACCCCGACGCGCATGTTATCTTCGATGTGAATGCCGCGTGGTTCGCCAAAATAGACACCAGAGGTCAGTTCGCGCACGATCATGATATCAAGGCCAGCTACCACATCTTTTTTCAAGGATGAGAAATCAGCAAGAGCATCAAAACATTGCGCGGGGCGCAGGTTGGCGAAAAGATCCATCTCCTTGCGCAGACGCAGCAGGCCACGCTCTGGCTTCACGCTGAAGTCGAGGTCATCATACTTCGGCCCACCAACGGCGCCCAGCAGAACCGCATCCACCTCCTGCGCCTTGGCCATCGTATCATCGTGCAGTGGCACGCCATGGGCGTCATAGGCAGCCCCACCCACAAGGTCCTCAGAGACATCAAAATTCAGATCGCGTTTGTCGCCGAACCAGCCGATCACCCGCTTCACTTCGTCCATAACTTCGGGACCAATGCCGTCACCGGCGAGGATCAAAAGGGAAGGGTTTGCCATAGGTCAGGTCCTTACTAGAGTTGGTTGCAAAGGCCCTAGCGCGAAGGGACGGCAGGTTCAAGATACCAAGGGCCGCAACCCGTCCGCCAACAGCTCCCACACACGGCGGATACGGGGGGTTTGGCGCATCGCCTCATGCGCGGTCAGCCAGATTGGCAGGGTTGGCAAGGGCAGCCCAAGGTCAATTTCTGCGACCAGTGGATCGTTATGACCCACATCAGCCTGCGCAAACCCGATGCCGCATCCCGCACGCACCAGTTCCCAATAGGCAATGTGATCGTCACAGCGGATTTTAAAGAAATCGCGGTCAATGTTCACACCGATCTGGGCAAACCCTTCGATAATATCCGTATTGCTGTCGTAACCCACAAAATCATGGGCCCAGAGATCAGCGATTGACACGGGTGCGCCCCGCTCTGCCAGATAAGAGCGCGCTGCGAAAACGCCCAAGGGAACTTCGCCAAGATGCTCGGTGATCAGATCAAGCTGGGTCGGTCGGTACATGCGTACGGCAATGTCAGCTTCACGATACAGCAGGTTATGGGTGTCATTGCTGGGCACCAGTTCGATGGCGATCTGTGGCTCTAACGCGCGAATCTTCGCGATGATCGAGGGCAGATGCATGGCCGAGGTCGCGACGCTAGCTGTAATGCGCACGGTGCCGTCCAACCGGGCCTGCTGGCCTGCAGCCCTGAGGGCAATCTGACTTATCGCATCGCGCATGGTGGTGGCAGGTTCCACGAGGTCACTGCCGATCTGTGTGAGCGCAAAGCCCCGCGGTTGGCGGTGAAACAACTCTGCCCCTAACTGTGCTTCGATCGCTTTGATCTGACGGCCAAGCGTGGGTTGACTTGTGCCAAGCCGCCGCGCCGCTGCCGACAGGCTGCCGGTTTCCGCCACCGCAAGGAAGGCCTGCACAAGCGACCAGTCCAATGATCCGAGTGTTTTATCCATTCAATACTGAATACATGATCTGCGCATTCAGACAATTTATTTTCCCAAATGAATAGCACATCCTATCCGACATAACCGAATAAGAGATGCGATATGAAACAGACAGTTCTTATCCTTGGCGGCTCTGGCAAGATCGGGAGCCACGCAACAGACGCCTTTTGGGACGCAGGCTGGGAGATCCGCCAGTATGACCGCAAGAGCGGTGACATGGTGAAGGCAGCCCAAGGTGCCGATGTGATCGTCAATGGCCTGAACCCACCCGCTTATCACAACTGGGAACGCAGTATTCCTGCAATCACTTCTCAGGTCATTGCCGCAGCAAAGGCCAGCAGGGCAACCGTGATCATCCCCGGCAATATCTACAACTATGGCGACCAGCCAGGTGTTCTGGACGAAAACACCCCTCAGACCGCGACAACCAGGAAAGGCCGTATACGCATCGCGATGGAGGAAAGCTATCGCGCTGCAGGTGTCCAAACCATTATCCTGCGTGCGGGCAATTTCATTGATCCGGCAGGCAATAAAGACATCATGCGCATGTTGATGATGCGCGAGATCAAAAAGGGAAAAATCACCGCTGCTGGTGATCCCGAAACCCTGCTAGCCTATGCTTACGTTCCCGATTGGGCTCGGGCCGCAGTCAAATTGGCCAACAAACGCGCAGCTCTGTCCCTGTTCGAGGATATCCCATTTCCCGGACACGCCTTTACAACGGCGGAATTACAGCGCTGCATCGCACGCCATACGGGTCAGGACATCAAGATAAACCGCTTCCCTTGGTGGGCTATGACACTGCTCGGTCCATTTTGGGAACTGGCCCGCGAGATGCGCGAAATGCGTTACCTCTATGCCATGCCGCATAAGATCGGGTCGACCAAGTTCGACCAGCTGGTGCCGGGATTTGAACCAACCGATCTGGAAGAGGTGATGTTGGCGGGGTTACCGCGCGATATCAACCCAGACAAGATGGTGCGGACCAGCGGCCAAGCCATCATCGCCCAATAGGGCACGGTCGGGATCGTCCGGCGCGGGCCAAAAGACGCCCGCGTCTTTTACTGTCCAATCAGCCGCAGGCAGAACATAGCTGACACGCAAATTGCCGGGGCCATCGTCTGGCCAATCAGCCGTGTCTTGATCCGGCAGCGGATCCTGCAAGCGTGGATCGCGCAGGAAAGATGCCATCGCATCCGAGAACCCATCACCAGCCTGCGGGTCTAGATTGGCGTTTCCTGCAATCACAAACTGCGATGGCACGGGCCCGAAATCGCCATCAAGCACCGCCTCCCATAAACGCAATTCATCGCGGTTGCGCAGCCCGTTCATATCCTCGGGGCCATCAAAGACGGGTGGCGTGGCCGAGAAGGCCATGACGGAAAGCGGTTTCCCATCAGGTAAGCTGACAGGAACAATCCAATGTCCGGTTGACGACAGGCGCAAAATGTCCAACGCCGCGTTGCTTAGGAACGGGGCGCCTGCCGCCTGCGGTAAAACAGCGCCGGGCAGGTCTTTCCACAAGACGGCTGACAGGTCTGTCGCCTGCCCTGCCTGAATTGGAAAGCGCGACAAGATCGCCAAGCCGCCATCCCCTGCAAAACGCCCATAACCCTGCGCATCGCGCGCGTCGCCCAGCCGCCCGTTACCGTCCAGATCAAGTCCGGTGGCTACACCAGCATTGGGCTGCAAGGCAAAGTGATAGGAATAGCCCGGATCAAACTGCACGGCAAAACCCGCAAGCGCGAGGCCATCATGATCAAAGTCGAAGTCGGTCAATAACAGTACATCTGGGGCAATACGCGCAATGACATCACGGATCGCGGCAATCTGGTCGTCTTCGCCCCGCTGGATATCGCGCAAGAGCAAACCCGGACCATCACGACTAAGCGGCGCTGCATAGGTTGCAATGCGGTATGTCTCTGCCTGTGCCGGGCTGGCCAGACCGAAGCTGATCAGTAGATAGAGCTGTGCGTAGGTCCGGTACGGTCGTAAGCTTTGCGGCGCTGCACCTCGATCATCTGCGCCACCCGGCTGAGAGCGACGCCACGCATCAGAATACTGGCTGGCAAGAAAGCCCATGCAGAAACCGTCCAAATCAACGTTTGCGGATTATCAAGGTTGATGGGCGTCCCCAAGGCCGCCACCAATTTCACCACCGCTGGCACCAAGAAGGGCAGCAAGAAGCCTAATATAACGTTAACGCGCCCATCACGTTGGAGGCGTTTGACAACGTCGCCACCGGCGGTCGGGTCAAATGTGGGCAGGTTGATCCACACGTTGAACGCGCCTGCACGGCGCGGCCAGCGGTAAAGGCGCAGCAGGATAACAAACCATATGACCGAGAAGACCGAGACAAGATAGCTCAGCCCCGCTGCATCACGCAGATGTTGGATCACCACCGGGTCGGTGCCGTCAGGCATCATGATCACCATCAAACGCACCGGCGAATATGGAAAATCAATCGCCTCGCCGATAACACTGCCACTGTTCTGAAAATATTCCGACAAGACGCCGGGTGAATCGACGCCTTTAAAGATCATCGACAAACAGAACACCGTCGCAAATAACGCCGAAAACCGGACGCGGTTAAATGGGGGTGCGTCGCGAAACTCAACCAGACTGGGGCTGCTGGAACTGTATTCCACAATCGTGAAAAGCGCACCAAAGATCGCCACAAGAACGATGATCTGGGCGTTGTCCGTCTCTGCACTAGGCAGCAGCGCGTAAGGCATGATGATCAAGATGATCACCATGACAGCTCTGACCAATGCGGAGGGCAATCGCGCTAGCACTGCATTTCTTCCTCTACTGGGCACCAGCATGTTTGCATATATTGTTCAGCTGGCCCGCAATACGCGGCATTATTATTGAAATAATGCTGAACAAATCCAGCCCTTTGCATCAACCACAGCAGAGGCGAAACAGGCCAGAAGGGCCACATTCGCCTCAAAGTGATGCGCGAATGCAACCCAACCGCAGCGTTATGCCGCATTTGCCTGTTGTACTAAACCCAAGGGCGCGCAGCGCTGGCTTCGGCTTCAAAGGTATCTATCGATGCGGCCTTTTCCATAGTCAGACCGATGTCGTCCAGGCCATTCATCAGGCAGTGTTTCTTGAAAGGGTCCACCTCAAAGCTGAAGGTTTCACCATCCGACGATGTAACGGTCTGCGCTTCCAGATCAATCTCGATCCGCGCGTTCGATCCCTTTTCGGCGTCCTTCATCAGTACATCAACCTGCTCTTGTGGCAGGGCAATCGGCAAGATGCCGTTTTTGAAGCAGTTGTTGTAGAAAATATCGGCATAGCTTGGCGCGATCACACAGGTGATACCGAAATCGGCGATGGCCCACGGCGCGTGTTCGCGTGACGACCCGCAGCCAAAGTTATCGCCAGCGACGATAATCTGCGCTTCACGGTACTGCGGTTTGTTGAGGACGAAATCAGGAATTTCGTTGCCGTCGTCATCATAGCGCATCTCATCAAAGAGATTCACGCCAAGACCAGAACGTTTGATCGTTTTCAGGAACTGCTTGGGGATGATCATATCGGTGTCGATATTGACCAATGGCAGGGGTGCGGCAATGCCGCTGAGTTTTGTGAATTTCTGCATTACATCATCTCCCGCACGTCGGTCAGTTTGCCTGTGATTGCTGCCGCTGCCGCCATCTGTGGTGACATCAGGTGGGTACGTCCGCCCCTTCCCTGCCGTCCTTCGAAATTCCGGTTGGATGTGGCAGCACAGCGTTCACCCGGTGCCAGTTGGTCTGGGTTCATTGCCAGGCACATAGAACAGCCCGCAAGGCGCCATTCAAAGCCAGCCTCTTTGAAGATATCGGCAAGACCTTCTTCTTCAGCCTGCGCGCGCACAAGACCAGAGCCGGGTACGACCATCGCCCGCAACCCGTCCTTCTTCTTTTTACCTTTCAGGATCGCGGCGGCAGCGCGCAAATCCTCGATCCGGCCGTTGGTGCAAGATCCGATAAAGACGGTATCAATCTCAATCTCAGACAGCGGTGTGCCAGGCTTCAGGTCCATATAGTCGAGTGAGCGTTGCGCTGCACCGACCTTGCCGCCTTCAAAATCATCGGCGGCAGGCACAGCCGCCGTGATCGGCAGCACATCCTCGGGCGAGGTCCCCCATGTGACAACAGGCGCAATATCTTCGCCTTTCAGCGTAATCACCTTATCGAAATGCGCACCCTCATCAGTATAGAGCGTACGCCAATAGGCTTCGGCCGCTTCCCAAGCCGCACCTTTCGGCGCATGCGGGCGACCTTTGCAATATTCATAGGTCTTTTCATCTGGCGCAATCAGACCGGCGCGCGCGCCGCCTTCAATGGCCATGTTGCAAACCGTCATGCGGCCTTCCATCGACAAATCGCGGATCGCTTCGCCGCAATACTCGATCACATAGCCTGTGCCGCCTGCGGTGCCTGTGGCGCCAATAACAGACAAGGTGATGTCCTTGGCCGTCACGCCGGGGCGCAGCTTGCCGGTGATCTCGACCTTCATATTCTTGGATTTCTTCTGGATCAGCGTTTGCGTCGCCAGAACATGCTCCACCTCAGATGTCCCAATGCCGTGGGCCAGCGCACCGAATGCGCCGTGTGTCGCGGTGTGGCTATCGCCACACACCACAGTCATGCCTGGCAGAGTCCAGCCCTGCTCTGGCCCGACGATATGCACGATACCCTGACGGACATCAGACACAGGGTAATAGTGGATGCCAAATTCTTTGGCGTTGCTATCAAGGGCGGCCACCTGAATTGCGCTATCCTCGGTCATGTTCTTGGGGTCATCGCGGCCTGCCGTTGTGGGCACGTTGTGGTCAGGCACAGCGATTGTTTTCTCTGGCGCGCGTACCTTGCGACCAGCCATGCGCAGCCCTTCAAAGGCTTGCGGGCTGGTCACTTCGTGGACCAGATGGCGGTCGATATACAGCAGGCAAGTGCCATCTTCAGCTTCATGGGCAACATGCGCATCCCAGATTTTATCATAGAGCGTTTTGGGGGACATTGTCCTCTCCCGTATCAAAATGTCAGTGGTCGTCAGGCGTGCGGAAATGGCGCGGGGTTATCCGCGGGCCAAGATTGTGCCACGCGCGCCAAAGAACCGCCAAGGCAGTCGCGCGCGATCATCCATATCAAAAACCTGTTTCATAGATGTTCAAATACACAGGCAGACCCAATGCTGCAAGGGCTGCCGCATTGGGTTTTGCAACGTGCACCCCGGACGGGCACTATGCCGAATTATCGAGTAGGTTAGCTCACGTCGTCGGATCAGTCGAATTTGGCGCTTCAGGTACCAGACCAGCAAATGTCGCCAGTGCACCATCTACTGTCAATTCGGCATTAACGGTAACATCAACTGTCACCGACGCCACAACAGTCTCGATCGGCACACTCCGACCCAAGACAAAGGCGCGCGAGGTCTCAAACTCAGCTGGCTCATCAGCCTCGTTTTCGAAAGCCACTTCGATATTATATCCGTCGATGCCGTTAATCGTGCCTTCAGTGACTGTGACAATCAGGTCGTCATTTACGACTGTCGCATCATTTGTATCAATGGTCATGACAATTTCATCACCGGTGCCGAGTTCCTCGATAATCGCAACCGTCTGTTGGTCGTCATCATCATTGGCAAGCGCGTAGTAGGTGTTCGTACCTGCAACACCGTCCAAGATGCCACGCCCTGTCACCATGATCAGATCGTCATCGCCATCCCCGCCAAAGGCCTGACCGCCATTACCCCACAAGAACAGATCATCATCATCGTCCTCGCCACGGATCGTATCGGTACCAGTATTTCCCAAAACGACATCATTGCCCCCGCCAGCGCGCACAATGTCATTGCCTTCACCGGCGTCAATAAAGTCCGCACCGCCGCCGCCTTCGATTGTATCATCACCACCAAGGCCAAAGATTTCATCATCATCCGCACCACCAAAAATCACATCACGGTCAGCACCACCTGTGATCGTATCTTCGCCAAAGCCGCCAAAAATCTGATCAAGGCCACCATTGCCATTGATGGTGTCATCCCCCTGAAACCCGCGGATCACATCGTCGCCTTCGGTGCCGTCCAAGGTATCATCTTCAAGGGTGCCGCGAATTTCGTCCTCATCTTCATCGTCATCGCCATCGCCATCGGCAATCAGCGGGATCACGGCCAAGCCAGCGGCAAGGAGAAGCATGGTCAGCATAATATCCATCAAGAGGTCCTGTCGTCAGAATAGGTTAACCGACGGTAGCCTGCCGCACAGCACCCGGCAAGACAGGATAACGCGTGAAAAACGCGCCGCTTGCTTGCTTTGCATGCCCATGCCACCCTGATTTTAGGCAAAACAGCGGTTGCACAAACATGGCTCTACACGAATTATCACCAACTGTTCCGGTCAGCGACGGCCAGGCCGAAGCCCCCTTGGAAGAATTGATGATGATTGGCCGCGACCTGCTGTTACAAGGACAGGTCTTTGTCGATTCCATGTTTCGGACATGGAACCTGTATCAGATATTTATCGCAGTGGCCCTTTTCGCGGTCGCACATATATTGCGTGCAACATTGGGCCCCCGCATTCGTACCTGGATGGGATCGCGTGAAAACTGGCCGAAATGGCGGATGCGTATTCTGGTCGTCGTGCATCAACGATTGCGCCCGATCTTTTTTGTCGCGCTGATCTGGGCCGTGGTCTTTTATATGCGAGAGGCGACATGGCCCAGTCGCAGCTATCTGCTTGGCGTGATTGGCACCTTGGCACTTGCATGGTTATTGATCGTCTTTGCGACGCGGCTGATCAAAAGCCCGACATTGCGCAAATTTGTCCGTTACGGCGCATGGACATGGGCGACATTGCAAATTCTTGGACTGTTGGAGGTGGCAGAGCGCCTGTTGGACAGCATCGGCTTTAGTATTGGCGAGATCAGGTTCTCGCTTTTATTGCTGATACAGGGGCTGGTCATTCTAGGCGTGTTGATCACACTTGCGCGGTTCTTGACCAAAACAACCTCAAACCGCATCAGGTCCAACGAAGATATCAGCCCTTCAATGCAGGTTTTGATCGTCAAAGGTGTGCAGATTGCCTTTTATGGCGCGGCGTTCTTTCTGGGGGTGCGCGCGTTAGGGATTGATCTGACCGGGCTTGCAGTACTGTCGGGGGCCATTGGTGTTGGCCTTGGTTTTGGTTTGCAAAAGGTTGTGTCAAACCTTGTGTCCGGTGTGATCATTCTGCTCGATAAATCGATCAAACCGGGCGATGTGATCAGCCTTGGCGAGACCTTTGGTTGGATCAATTCACTCGGCGCGCGCTATGTGTCCGTGGTCACCCGCGATGGCCGCGAATATCTGATCCCAAACGAAGACCTGATCACAGGACAAGTGGTGAACTGGTCGCACTCAAATGATTTCGTCCGCCTTGATATCGAATTTGGGACGGCATATCACGATAACCCCCATGAGGTGCGGCGCATCGCGATTGAAGCCGCCCAAAGCGTGGACCGCGTGTTGAGCAACAGACCAACCGTTTGTCACATCGTGGGGTTTGGCGACAGCTCTGTCGATTACTTGCTGCGGTTCTGGATCAGTGACCCAACAGGCGGGCTGACCAATATTCGTGGTCACGTCTATCTGGCACTCTGGGATGCGTTCAAAGCACAGGGTATCAGCATTCCATTCCCGCAACGTGAGGTGAAACTGTTAGACGAGGGCGACAAATTTGATCATTGACGCGCCTTAGTTTTGCCCAATTTGCAAGAAATCGTGACACTGTAAGATGTAACCTATTGTGTACAGTGGATTAACGATGATGTCTCTTGATACGAAATACAGCCGGCTGCCATATGTCTCTGCGCTGGCGCTCGCGTTCACCAACTTTGCTATACCTGTTAACGCAGATAACCTCGCACAAACCTCAGAAGAAGCCGAGGTTGGATATGATATTATATCCGACGGCGCAGAGCGGATCCGCCACGCTGGCCAGCTACGCACGTTAACGCAACAGGTTGCCGCCGCATCATGTTCTTTGACCTCTGACATAGACGTCGAAGAAGCGCACGACATTCTTGCCCATGCCACGGCCGAATTCGACACTATCATCGTGGCACTTCGGGTTGGCGACGAAACGCTTGGCATTATGGGACCCGAGACAAACCGCCGGACCCTTCACGATTTGGATGAGGTAGAGCAAGAATGGATGTCGATCCATACAGCCATTGAAAACGTATTGGCCGACGGCCACGATGTGGATAGCGCACATATCATTGACGATCACAACCTGCGTCTTCTTGATCTGACCACGCAATTGGCGTCAGATATTACCGGGCAATATGCCCACCCTTATGAGATTTCCGCCGCAGACGCGCTTTTGATTGAATTCGCCGGACGCCAGCGCATGCTGACACAGAAGATGGCAAAAGACGCTTGCGAAATCTGGACAGGCTATCACGCCGACGAAGCCGTCGTGGACCTGAAAGAGACGATAGAAATCTTCGAAAACTCTCTCTTTGCGCTACGCGACGGGATGCCTGCCGTGGGCATCAGACCAGCCCCGAATGATGTAATCCTTGCTGATCTGGAGTCCCTTATTTCTCGCTGGGACGTAATTTCCGAGAACACACAGACTCTGGTTGATGGTGGCACTCTGAACGAGGCACAAAAAACCGAGGTTTTTCATGATCTTGAGGTTGAGTTGGCTGAACTGGATCATCTGTTAGATGACTACAAAGCTTATGCCGAACGCGACCACGATTCCTGAAAATCGCCACCGTGTTATCAAGGCGATTGCTATATTTGCTGAAAAGGAACATTATAAGAACATAATGTTCCTTTGAAAGGCTACGCCATGCAAGATGTCTCGCTTTACCTTCCGGGTATTCTCCTTGCTTATTCCGCATTTCTTTTAGGGATCGCGAGTCCAGGGCCAAATGTTCTGGCTGTTATGGGCACATCCATGAGCGTTGGGCGCGCCTCTGGTATCGCATTAGCAATGGGGGTTGCGATAGGCTCTTTCACTTGGGCCATGCTCACAGCTTTCGGCCTGTCTGCACTTTTGGCGACTTACGCGTCAGCCTTGCTTATCATCAAGCTATTCGGCGGGGCCTACCTGCTTTGGCTAGCCTATAAGGCATTCAAATCTGCCGCATCCCGTCATGACATCGAAGCCAAAGAGTTGCAGGGCGGGCGGCGCACAGCATTTGGCTACCTGCGCCGCGGCTATATTATCCAGATGACCAATCCCAAGGCCGCTCTATCATGGATTGCTATCATCTCGCTTGGATTACAGGACGACGCGCCCTTGTGGGTTGCGGCTGTGATTGTCATCGGGACATTCATTCTATCGATCATCTGTCACCTGCTTTATGCGCTGGCGTTCTCGACGCCGTTCATGGTGCGGCTTTACGGCAAAGCGCGCAGGGTCATCCAAGGTGTCCTTGGCACATTCTTTGCAATCGCCGGGTTGAAGTTGCTGACCAGTCGCAGCTAACAACAAAGGCCGTGCAGATATCTGCACGGCCTTTTTCCACTTATCCCAACGGATATCAGGCTTTGTTCATCCGGTTCTCGATCAGATCGTCCACCACGGATGGATCAGCCAGTGTTGACGTATCGCCTAGCGCGCCAAAATCATCCTCGGCAATCTTGCGCAGGATACGGCGCATGATCTTACCTGAACGTGTCTTCGGCAGACCGGGCGCCCATTGCAGAAGGTCTGGCTTGGCAATTGGCCCGATTTCAGACCGTACCCAAACTTCGAGTTCCTTACGCAGCTCATCCGATGGTTCTTCGCCGTTCATCAGCGTCACATAGGCATAGATACCCTGCCCTTTGATGTCGTGGGGATAGCCGACAACCGCGGCCTCTGCGACTTTGGCGTGCGCCACGAGCGCGCTTTCGACCTCTGCCGTCCCCATCCGGTGACCTGAAACGTTGATTACATCATCAACGCGACCGGTGATCCAGTAATACCCGTCTTCATCGCGCTTACAGCCGTCACCAGTGAAGTAGTAATTTTTGTAGTCGCTGAAATACGTCTTCTCAAATCGTTCGTGATCACCCCAAACGGTACGCATCTGGGCCGGCCAGCTATCTTTGATGCACAGCACACCTTCGGCAGCGGTGTCATGAATTTCTTCACCGGATGTTGGCTCTAAAATCACTGGCTGAATACCAAAGAACGGCAACGTAGCAGACCCCGGCTTGGTCGCGGTTGCGCCCGGCAGCGGGGTCAGCAAGTGCCCCCCGGTTTCGGTCTGCCACCATGTATCGACAATGGGGCAATTTCCCTTGCCAACGATATCATTGTACCAGTTCCAGGCTTCAGGGTTGATCGGTTCACCTACCGTGCCCAGCACTTTGATGTCGGACAGATCGTATTTGGTAACATAATCATTGCCCTGCGCCATCAGTGCGCGAATGGCCGTCGGGGCGGTGTAGAACTGGTTGACCTTGTGCTTTTCGCACACCGCCCAGAAACGACCCGCATCGGGGTAAGTCGGGACACCCTCAAACATGATCGTCGTGGCCCCATTCGCCAGCGGTCCATAGACGATATAGCTGTGGCCAGTCACCCAGCCCACATCTGCGGTACACCAAAAGATATCGCCGTCGTGATAATCGAAAGTGTATTGCTGCGTCATCGCGGCATAAACCAGATAACCACCGGTAGAATGGACAACACCCTTTGGCTGACCGGTAGAGCCTGAGGTATACAGAATGAACAGCGGATCTTCGGCACTCATTTCCTCCGCAGGGCAGTCAGCGCTGACTTTTTCTTCCATCTCATGCAGCCAGTAATCCAGCCCATCGCGCCATGCGATCTGCTGGCCGGTGCGCTTGACCAGAAGGCATTTCACCTCGTCAAAGTCGTTCAACAGTGCTTGGTTCACGCTGTCCTTTAGGTTAGTCACACGACCACCACGTTGTGCGCCATCTGCGGTGATCACAACTTTAGCGTCGCAGGCATTGACGCGCGCGCCCAGCGCCTCGGCAGAGAAACCTGCAAACACAATCGAATGGATCGCCCCGATCCGGGCGCAGGCCAGCATCGCATAGGCGGCTTCGGGGATCATGGGCAGATAAAGAACCACACGATCGCCTTTGCCAACGCCCATTTCTTTCAGCACATTGGCCATAAGGGACGTTTTCTCGTGCAGCATATTATAGGTAATATGCAGTGCTTCATCATCTGGACTGTCGGGTTCCCAAATGATTGCGGTCTGATCGCCGCGTGTTGCGAGGTGACGGTCAATACAGTTGGCACTGACGTTTAGCGTGCCATCGTCGAACCACTTAATATCAACATTACCCGGCGCAAAGCTGGTATTCTTGACGCGTGTATAGGGCTTGATCCAGTCCAGCCGCTTCCCATGTTCACCCCAGAATGTTTCTGGATCGTTGATGGATGCAGCGTACATTTTTTCATATGTTGCTTTGTCAGCATGCGCATTTGCGGCCATATCCGCCGACGGCGCATAGGTTCCGGCTGGTTGATCTGTCACGGCAATTCCCCCCTGATGGTATACTTTCAGAGGCCATCATGGCGAAAACTTTGCCGAATCCAAGAGATCACTGCGCCCGCTTGTAAATTTTGTAAAGCCCAGAACAGTGATCGTCTTGGAAACAGTCAATAATTTACTTCTAGCCGTCGTGACGAAAGGTCATCGTGATCAGATCGGCGCGGGTCAGACCTTTGGCGCGCAATGTTTCTTCAGGAATTGCTGCGATTTCGCGCAATGCCTGCGCGCGGGCAGTGTTTGTGGCAAAGTTCTTGAGCAAGCCAGCGGTCATGCGAAAAGGCATGGCCAGCAACTCAGCCAGCATTTCGCGGTTAGAAATCAAAGTGTTGTCAGGGCGGAGCGACATATTGAACCTCGTAGGTGTAAAACTGTCCTCCCACTTACAAAGCTAATGCGGGTCCACGCTCGCAACAACGCATCAAAATGCAATCCCACCATGCATGTGGTGCATGGTGGGATTCAGTCAGAGCGTAATCTTGTGGTTAAGAAAACGACGCTTGCGCTGTTTTGCCGTCCCAAGGGGTATCCGCAACAGTGACCGTTTTCGCGCGCTTGGGCGCCTTGGTCGCTGTCACTTCAGCTTTTGACGCGGGCACCGTTGGTTTGGGCTTAGCTGTTGCCTTTTTGGCGGTCGTTTTCTTTGGTGCGGCTTTGCTGGCTTTCGCGGTCGGCGGTGCCTTTTTTGGCGCAGCGGTTTTAGTCTGTGCCTTGGCAGGTGCCTTTTTTACTGCGGGTTCAGCTGGCGCTTTCTGTATCGCTATTTTCGGCTTTGGCTCCGCTTTCGGCTCAGGTGGAACAGCAGCTGCTGCCACCTTTGCTGCCGTGGCTTTTGCGGTTGCAACAGGTTTTGTCTTAGGCGCGGCAGGCTTTGACGTTGCCACTTTCTTCTCAACCACGGATTTCGTTGTCACAGCAACGGGCGCTTTGGCTTTGGCGGCCGTTGGTTTTTTCGCGGCAGTCGGTTTTTTCTTTGCAACGAAGGCTTTCTTGACAGCGGCCTTTTTGGCGGCAGGCGCTTTGCTTTTTGACGGCGCATAGTAGGGTGCGATCAATGCGCGCTGTGCTGCGGAGGTTTGATCGATCAACGCATCTGCGAAACGCATTTGTTGACCAATAACGGCGCTAGCAACCTGCATGCCTTGCGCGGTGAGTGAGAGTGTGAATGCGGGCGTCATGCCATTCCCCTTTTAATCAACCAAATTCCTATACAATCATAGCGCAATTCTTTCGGCGGCGCAGCATTTTTCTGCATTGCAGCATAACCCCTTGGACTCGCTGCAAAAGGGCAGCACAGAAAGCAAAAGGGCACCGCGCTGGGTGCCCTTGGGGTCGTCAAACCATAGACGATTACGTTGTCGTCTGGTCCATCCTGACAACATAGCGCACCTGACCTTTAACCGGCGCACTCCAGTTTAGATGTACATCGCGCAAGTTGCTGCCCTGCTCGCCCTCCGCCCACGGCAGGTCGTGCACTGCTGTGTTGCCCACATTCGTGATGGCCCCGTCAGGCATTACGCTTTCAACGGTCAAGGCGCGCCCATCAAACGGCAAGGTCGTCCCGGTTGGCATGACCCATGTCGTTGCCTCTGTCGCTTGGTTATGAGTCAAATTGACCGGGTTAGAAACAGGCTCATTCACATTGTGGAACGTATTACCGGTGAATTCAAAACTCCGCGTGCGGTTGTAATCGAGATCAGCAAAACTTGTATCCACATTCTCAACCCGGTCGATCCGACCATTAAGTGACCGAAACACGTTCCCGATCACCGAAAACCCGTTGATAAAATGGTTGGGGCCGTAAGGTTTGATCACGATGAAATTGAACGCATCCGTCACATCATTGACCGTGAACATATTGCCTGTGATCGTCAGCCCACCAAAGGAAAACTGAGTGCCTAGGGCGGGGGTGGCATCATGCTCGTTCGTCCACTCGATGAAATTGTTGTCGACATAATTGCCGGTAAAGATGCTCTTTGGGTTTGGCAGGGTTATGACGATACCTCCCAGACGCAAGCCATTTGTCTGATCGTCGCCATGAAACCAATGGTTGCCGGTGATCAGATTGCCCGAACCCGCAAGCACGCAGAAATGCCTGAACCGGCTGACCCGATTATCCCTGATTTTCACATCGTTCGCATTGGCATTGAACCCGATGCTGACGCGATTCTGCGCTGGCACGCTTTGCTCATCTGAAATCAATTGGCACCGGTCCAGCATCATCCCCTGACAGCCCAAGCCGGGCGAGGTAATACCACGATCCTTGGGACTGTTCACAAAGCAATCGCGCACGTGAAAGGTAAAACCATCGGGTGCCATCATGATCCCGCTGGCGATCCCACGGCCCTGAAACTCGATATCGTCAAGAATGAACTGGCTCAGCTTCTCATAGCCGGAAAAATCCAGCATGTATTGAAAGCGTGAGAAGGTGAAAACCTGCGTGCCTTCGGCATCAAAAAGGGGACGGCTGAGTTCCAGCGTCTGTGCCGCTTCGTTCACTGAGGTGACATAAATCTCGCGCCCCACACCATTGCCCTGCACTAGCGATCCGACAGCGATGGATGCAATATTGGCAACATTCGTCAGGCTGTTGTCATCACTGGCGGAATAAGTGGCAGAGGATGTCACCTCGACCGTGTCCCAAGCGGCACCATCAGCGGGTTGAAACTGACCGTTGCGAATAACACGGCGGGTTTCAAACCGGGTGCGGCTGGGGTCAGCGGCTTGCATATCAACCGGTTCGGTTAGCAACACACGGCGGCCGCACAGATCCAGACTGTCATGATCAGCGAAATTGATAAGCGCCTGATAGGCCTTTTTGAAAGCCAGTTCTTCGTCCTGAAAGGCCGACAGATAACTGTCGTAGTCATAGTCTTGTTGCAAGATGAACCGAAATTCAGGCTCTTGCACAATACGCCCGACAAAGCGCACCGGGTTATCCATTGTGACGTTGCCTTCCAGCAGATAATCCCCTTCGGGCACTATCACTGTCCGACCGTCAGCCGCTGCATCTGCGGCATTGAATGCGGCGCTGTCATCGGTCACGCCATCGCCCTTTGCACCGTAATCGCGCACATCGACCAACCCCGACAGATCAACAGTAAAGGCGGATGACACATCCGTAATCGTGATATCATCAAGACGCACAACGCCGCCCGTTGGCCCGGTTAGATCAATACCAAAGTGACCATAGGCCGCATCCGTCCAGACCAGATCGACACCGCTGCGATCAGCGGTTGCCACAATCGCCGTGACCTCAACGACCTCACCATAGGTCGTCAACTGCACCGATGGCCCCGCCTCGATCACACCGGTCAGTTGGACACCACCCCCCGCACCTGCGTAACCGGCAATGCTGACGGCAGGCAGTGCCCCTGCAACAGCCTTGACCCGCGCAGTAATCTGCAGATAACACCCCGGCAAAATCGGTGTCTCACCTTTATAGCGCACCTGCTGGGTCGCATCAGTTTTGAGCAGTTCCAGACACCCCGCAAAATCCTGATCAGCGGCAACGAAGACACCCGACCCGCTGCCTGCATATGTGTCCGATCCCGGTGTGCCATCCTCGCTGGACCACAGCGAAAGCCCCGCAGAAAACGGGAGTGGGTCGAAAACGAGACCATCGGTAATAGCTTTGTTCATGAAAAGAGCCCCTGAAGCTTGAGAACGCAAAAGGCCCAGCGCGCAGCCGGGCCACCTGCCTTCAGGGGTACCTGTATGATCTAAAGAGCGGCTGACGGCACCGTCACGGTCAGCGTCGCAACACCCTAGGCCCCAACATCAGGGGCGGGCAGCAGCTGTACTCCGTTGATCTGCCAGCCCTCGGCGGTTTCAACCATCTGATAATCAAGGATATGCAGCCCACCCTGTGCGTCACGCACCATCACCTTTTGCCAAAGGTTCCCTGCCACATCGCGCAACTCCAAGAACCGTACATCGGCATTGTCCCAGACCATCGGATAACCTTGCTGGACCATCATGCCAAAGTTATCGGGGGTGCCAAACAAGCGCTTGATATTTGGGCTGGCATATTGCCAAGCCTCTGAAACATCACGGTCATTGAAGGCGTCCAATTGATTGCCGATGACACTTTCAATTGCATCCGCATCCTGCGCAAACGACGCAGTCGCAGCCAGCCAAAAGCCAAATATAAATGCCAAAACGCGCATGATTGATGCCTCCCTGTCATATCCGTTCTTAGTGGATACGCAGGGAAACACCGAATAGTTTGATTTCTTTTGAAGTGCCTAGCTCGCCAACTGCTGTTCGATCAGCGCAATCGTCTCATCCACACCGTAAAGTGCGATGAACCCGCCAAAGCGCGGCCCCTGTGATGCGCCCAAGAGCACCTCATAAAGGGCCGTGAACCAAGCGCGCAGCGGGTCAAACCCATGCTCTTTGCCGACAGCAAAGACCATCGTTTGCAGTTCTTCCGCATCCAAACCGCCATCCCACGCCTTAAGCCGCTCGGCCAGATCGGTCAGCGCAGCGCGTTCTTGATCCGTCGGCGCGCGATATACTTTCGTAGGCTTCACAAAGTCATTGTAGTACCGCACGGCAAAGCCTGCGGCCTGATCCATCTGCGGGTTTTTTGCGGCAGATGCATCCGGCGCATAACGCTGGATAAAGCCCCAAAGCGTGTCCTTGTCCTCAGCCCCGGAGACAGAGGCGAGGTTCAGAAGCATCGCAAAAGGCACAACCATATCAGAAGCCGGCACATTATGTCCGTGGATGTGGAACACCGGGTTGTTGGCCCGCCCAGCATCATCTTGATCCGCATAGGCGCGCAATTGCTGGTGATACTCATCGACCGCCTTCGGGATCACATCGAAATGCATGCGCTTGGCCGTTTTAGGCTTGAGATACATGAAATAGCTTAGTGATTCAGTCGAAGCGTATGTCAGCCATTCATCAATCGAAATCCCATTGCCGGAGGACTTCGAAATCTTCTGACCGTTCTCATCCAGGAACAGCTCGTAGGAAAAATGGTTTGGCTTCTTGCCACCCAAAATCTCGCAAATCCGGTCGTAGATCGCGGTATTTGTCGCATGTTCCTTGCCGTACATCTCGAAATCAACGTCAAGTGCGGCCCAGCGCGCGCCAAAATCCGGCTTCCATTGCAATTTTACGTTGCCGCCAGTCACAGGCAATGTCCATTCGCGACCGTCGGGGTCATCAAAGGTGATCTCGCCCTTTTCACCGTCCACATGCTTCATCGGCACATAGAGGACGCGGCCCGTCTCTGGATGGATTGGCAGAAAGATGGAGTATGTCCCCTGCCGTTCTTCCCGCAGGGATTTCAGCATCACAGCCATGATGTCGTCATAGCGTGTAGCGGCGCGTAGCAGGATTTCATCAAACTGACCCGTCTGATAAAATTCACGGGCCGAATAGAACTCATACTCGAACCCAAAGGTATCGAGGAACCGCCGTAGCATCGCATTGTTGTGATGGCCAAAGCTTTCATGCGTGCCAAACGGATCAGGCACGGTCGTCAGCGGCTTGTGCATATGTTCAGCCAGCATCTCTTGCTGGGGCACATTACCCGGCACCTTGCGCATCCCATCCAGATCGTCGGAAAAGCAGATCAGCTTGGTGGGGATGTCGGAAATCACCTCAAAAGCGCGGCGGATCATCGTCGTGCGCAAAACCTCACCAAAGGTGCCGATATGCGGTAGGCCGGACGGGCCATAACCCGTTTCAAACAAGACATAGCCCTTCTCAGGCGCCTTGTTTTCATACCGTTTGAGCAATGCGCGCGCCTCTACAAAGGGCCAGGCCTTCGACGTCATCGCTGCTTCACGCATAGTGCTCATTGGGTCATCTCACATTATCAGGGGCCATCATTGTGATCGCCGCAACGCGCACTCCCTATTGCGAGACAGGCAAGGCGTCAATAAATGTAGTCGCGAACGCAAAGGATATGATGATGCTCGAAGACGCCCCGATGACTGCGCAAGATGCGCTTGCCGCCCTGATGATCGCGATGTCTGCGTCGGACGAGCATATCCGCACGGCAGAGCTTGTAAAAATAAGCAACTCGATCAACAACCTACCCGTTTTTGCAGGCTATGATGCAGAGCGACTGCCGCGGATGTCCAAAATGGTGTTTGATCTGCTAGAACAGGAAGACGGGCTTGAAGCTCTTTTCGGGCTGATCCGTGATGCCTTGCCGGAACATTTATATGAAACTGCCTATGCCCTGTCCTGCGATGTCGCCGCCGCCGACGGCAACGTGGCAGGGCCAGAGGTGCGGATGCTGGAAGAGATTCGCGACGAATTGAATCTTGATCGTCTGCACGCCGCGGCAATCGAACGCGGCTCGCGCGCCCGCCATATGACACTGTGATCAGGTCAGCCTGAACGCCAGATGTCGCAGGATATCCTGCTGTAACTGCCGCGCCCGGCGGTTCCATCCCCGCGCGCCCGGCGGGCTTTCTGCCCCGCTGCGCTTTCCAGCCTCCCGCGCATCCAAGTCAGAGGCGAAGAAAGCAAAGGCCAAATCGCGGCCATTTTTGGTGCGCAGATATCCCGACAAAGATGAGACAAAGTTCAACGTGCCTGTCTTGGCTTTCACTGAAACGGCGGGATCGTTGATCACCTGCCGATCCTCCCCAACCAAATCAATGTCGCGCATGATCGGACGCAGCACCTGCATCACATCCGGTGCGCGCAACAACTGCACGATATCGCTTGGCGACACGCGCGACTGATCACCCAGTCCTGAATGATCAACAAATGACGGCAAAATCCCACCTGCGCGCGCATTGGCCCAACGTGACATGCCCAAAGCAGACGTGCGCAAACCACGCGGCACCCCCGCCCTTGCGGCTGTCGCCGCCATCCCCGCCGCCTCTGCCGTCAGGTTCGTTGAAAACCGCAGCATACCGCGCATGACATCACGCAAGGAAGCACTCTCAAAGCTGGCAAGCGGCGTGCCGCTGGGCGCAACCGGCGTCTCTTTGGGAACTTTCAGAACAATCCCATGACTGCGCGCAAAGATGGCAAACACCTCACCGGCGTAAAGGGCCGGATGCCGCACAGGCAGCCAGCGCGACCCTGCATTGTTCAAGGCAGAGCCCGCAACCGTCCATTGGTCGGTGTTGCCCAGATCCCTATATGTGAAGACAGGCAACGTGCGATCAACAACCCTGATCTGTGCCATCGTAACCTCAGGGCGATAATTCGCACTCCGCGCATCCATTGTGGTGACGTAATTGGTGCCCTCGCGTTTCCATTCAAAATGGACACGATTGAAGTTAAGGTTCAGACCCGTGATCGTCGGATTATATCCAAGGTGGTCAAATTGGGTCTCATCAATCTCATCTTGATTGACCAATGCGTTGTCCCACACAAGGAAGTCACCCCTGACTTCGCGCAACCCGGTTTCTTTCAAGCGCCGTGCAAGTTCCGCGATTTGATCAGTGACCAGGTTCGGATCACCTCCGCCAGCCAAAATCAAATTACCATCTAAAATTCCGTTCTCAATACGGCCTTCAGCAAATATGCGTGTCTCAAATACATGGCCTGCACCCAACGCCTCCACTGCATAAAGTGCTGTAAACGCCTTGGTCACACTCGCTGGTGGTTGTGGCTTGCTGCTGTCTAGATCCTCCAGCACCTCCCCCGTTTGCAGGTCTGCGACCACAACGCCAAAGTCACCCGAAAAGCCCTTGTTCGCCACAAGTCTGGCAATAGCATCCTTTGCGGGCGTGCGTGCGATCGGGCGAAGCGACGTCAATGGCGCCTCTGCAAATGCGGTCGTTGCAATTGTGGAAGCTGCACCTGACAGCATTGCACGGCGTGATAAACGCATCACCATTCACCTCGCTTGCGGATAGCGCTGGAAGACTGATCCGACAGCGGCAAATTCACGAAGGTCCAAGCCGGCGCTTCAGCCCGCCCCAAAATATGCGCTGCACGTCCGGGCAGGCGCGATTGCGCATAAACTCTTGCCGCCTTCGACATACGGGCCGATATCCGGTCACCGGGGCGCGCAACCACGCCAATCGGCACATTTTCCATAATCCAACGCCAATCCTGCCAAAGATGGAACTGCGCCAGATTATCCGCACCCATCAGCCAGACAAACCGCACACCGGGATAGTGCTGTTGCAATGCGACAAGCGTTTCAGCGGTGTACCGGGTGCCTATCCGTGCCTCGATATCCGTGATGGTCACACGCGGGTGCTGCATTATCGCACGGGCCGCCTGCATACGGTCTGCCAAAGGAGCGGGGCCATTTGCCTTTAACGGATTACCGGGTGACACCAGCCACCACAGCCGATCCAAACCAAACCGCTTCAATGCAACCTTTGAAATATGTACATGGCCCGCATGTGGCGGATCAAAAGACCCACCCAAAAGGCCAATCACCTGACCAAACCGCGCAACTGGAAATGCAGCGGTCATGGAAAATTCGGCTTGAGATGAATGGCAGGAAAAAATGGTATCGGCATTATTTGACTAAAGCTTGGTTTCATTTGCTCCGTAGTAGCCATTCCAATGCCAGGACTGTCAATGCGTCCCGTGCTATTTGGCTCTGAGACGATAACGTGTCGCGGTCAGCTGATCAGAAACTGCGCTGGTTTTGCTATCAATAAACCCGCGCCCACGCATATGGGTACGGATCATTGTATCGCCAACGGTGGCAGCTTTGCCTTTGGGGTTTATCATCCAGACATGCTTATCAGGATGAGCAAGCGCAAGATTACTAGCGGCCTCCAAATCAGGTACCTCCGTCAGGACTGCAATCAGTATAGAAGCCTGCTGCGGTTCGTTCACGGTGGCGTCGGCCAAGGCATCTTGCAATGGCGCGTCCTCATATGCGCCCGACACATAGGCCGGGTCTTGCGAAGACACCCCAAGCTTCTCGGCCAAGGTCGGCGGTTTTTTCAACAACGCCTTTTGCCAGCGCGCCGCTTCGGGCAACCCCATTTCTATCATCAATTCAGGGCCATCTATCGCCACGCACACTCCCTCATCCACGAGGGTGACACCCGTAATCTGCCCCCGTGGAATATCAATCCTCATCGCACCACGAAGTCGTAAAGATATGGAATCCAAATGTAATTTTGCCTCAGCTACATGACCCTCCCAATAACAGACTGCGACCGTTTCACGTCCCATCGTGCTCTCCAATATCACCACGTCTTTTCATCATATCACAGCCATGCCAAAGTTCTGAAATGACCGATTTGACAACGCGCAATGGCGCCCCGCTTTCAAGGCTCACCTTCGGTGCGATGCAGTTTGGCGGCAAGGCCAACCGGACCGAAAGCACGGCGATGTTTGAGGCCGCATATAACAGCGGCGTCAATCACTTTGATACGGCCGTCATCTATACTGATGGCGCATCCGAGACGATCTTGGGTGACCTGATCAAGCCTATGCGCGACGACATCTATCTTGCAACAAAGGCAGGCTATGCAGGGGGCGCCTCTCGTGCCAACATCCTTTCGCATTTCGATACATCCCGCACGCGCCTGAATGAGGATGCGGTCGATCTGCTTTACATGCACCGCTTTGACAATGACACCCCACTTGAAGACACGTTTCACACCTTGGCAGAACTGCAATCCCAAGGGATGATCCGGCACATCGGCGTGTCGAACTATGCCGCATGGCAGGTGATGAAGGCGCAGGCGGTGGCTCAGTCCTTTGATACCAAAATCGACGTGATCCAGCCCATGTACAATCTTGTCAAACGGCAAAGCGAGGTTGAACTGTTCCCGATGGCCGCCGACCAAGGCATCACCGTCGCCCCCTATTCGCCCTTGGGCGGCGGGCTTTTAACTGGCAAATATACCCAAGGCGGCACAGGACGCCTGACCGAAGACCCACGCTATAAGGCGCGCTATGACCAAGACTGGATGCATGAAACGGCCGGAAGACTGGATGCATTGGGCGCTGATCTGGGCATCAACCCCGCCACGCTTGCTGTTGCTTGGGCGGCAGGGCATGCCGTGCATCCGCTTCCCATCATTTCGGCACGCTCAGCGGCACAATTGGCACCATCACTCGCCGCAATGTCGTTCGAAATGACACCGGACCTTTACGATCAAATCACGGCGCTCAGCATCACACCGCCCCCCGCGACAGACAGGCTTGAAGAGCAATGATCGATTTTCTGATTATCGGCGGCGGCATTGCAGGCGTCTCTGCCGCAGCGCGCCTGTCTCAGCTTGGGAGCGTCACGCTGCTGGAAGGGGAGGACGCGCTGGCCTATCATGCGTCCGGCCGGTCCGCTGCGATGTTTGAGCAAAACTACGGCAAGCCGTCCACGGTCATGCTGAACAAAGCCAGCCAAGCATTTCATGAAAAGGCGGATGTCTTGAGCCCGCGTGGCTTGATGCTGATCGGGACCGCGGCCACAGCCGATGCCTTTGATGCTGACCAAAAAGATATGCAACTTGACCCGATCAGCCTGCAAGACGCCAGAGACATGCTGCCGATCCTTGATACGGGGCTTGTTGATCGCGCTGCATACCATGCATCCGCATGGGACATTGATACCGATAAGCTGATCCAAACCTTCGCGCGCAGCGCCCGCGCCAACGGTGCAACAATCCATACAAAGACATGTGTTGATGGGATCAGACGGATCAATACCGGCTGGGTGGTCAGCGCCGGGGACACAGAATTTAAGGTCCGCAATCTGGTGAATGCGGCAGGGGGGTGGGTCGATCCCATCGCTGAAATGGCGGGTATTGCGCCACTTGGCTTTACCCCGCTGCGCCGGTCCATGGCGCGTATCCCTGCACCCGGCGCACATAACGTCAGCATATGGCCGATGCTGTTTGGCCCCGGAGAAAACTGGTACGCCAAACCCGACGCAGGCGCGCTGATCGTGTCGCCCGCCGAAGAAGACCCGACAACGCCGCATGACGCTTACGCCGATGACATCGTACTCGCAGAAGGCTTGGCGCGCTATGAGGCGCATGTCACAGAACCGGTCACGCGCCTGTTGAGTTCCTGGGCCGGGCTGCGCACATTTTCACCAGACCGGACCCTTGTTCTAGGCCCTGATCCACGCGATCCCAGTTTCATCTGGTGTGCGGGACAGGGTGGATATGGGATGCAATCGGCACCCGGCGCCAGCCAACTGCTTGCTGATCTGGTAAGCGGAGCCCGATCAGAGCTTCCCGAAGACACGATTGCGGCGCTATCACCACAGAGGTTTGCATGACCGATCACTTCAACGCGCACGGCCAGCCTATTGGCGCCCCAGTTTCCGACTGGACCGGATGTGACCCGATCCCGCGCACACCAATGCACGGGAGCAGTTGCGACGTGGTTCCGCTTGAAAGACAGCATAGCGCCGCACTGCATACCGCCTTTTCTCAAGACGAAAGCGGGGCACTTTGGACTTACATGCCGACCGGCCCGTTCCAATCCGAGAGCGACTATGCGGCTTGGGTCGCGCAGGCGGCCGACAGTCAAGACCCACTCTTTTTCGCGATCATCGGTAAATCAAACGGTCAGGCCGTTGGCGTCGCCAGCTTCTTGCGCATCCAACCTGAAAACGGTGTGGCAGAGGTGGGCTACATCACCTTTGCCCCCGCGCTGCAACGGACCGTCATGGCGACCGAGGCAATGTATCTGATGATGAAACGCGTTATGGGTGAGTTAGGCTATCGCCGTTACGAATGGAAATGCGATGCGCTGAATGCGCCATCCCGGGCGGCGGCAGCGCGGCTGGGATTTCAATATGATGGGCTGTTCAAACAAGCGCGGGTTTACAAAGGGCGCAACCGCGATACGGCTTGGTTTTCAATCCTTGATCGTGATTGGCCTGCGCTGCAAAGGGGATATGAAGCATGGCTTAATCCGGCGAACTTTGACGCCCACGGCCGACAGCGGGCATCACTTCAGGCGTGCATTGCCAGACCAGATTAAACAAAGCGAAAGCGGAACCGCCTTGCCGAAAAGTAAGGTGGGTTTAAACCCACCTTACATCGCCGCATCTGTTAACCATCCACGCGGATCGTAGTGTTTTTCGGATCGTAGGGACTGTCCTCGACAATCTCGGCATTCCACAACTGATCCAGCATCTTGACCTGCAGCTTTGTGCCCACCTCTGCCAGTTCCGGCTTCACATACCCCATACCAATCGACTTCTCGAAAACCACCGAATACCCCCCCGAGGTCAGACGCCCCACGCGCGTGCCATCCACCCCATAAAGCGCCTCGCGCCCCCAAGGATCGGCATCTGTCGGTCCATCAATCAGCAGTGTCACACATTTGGAGCGGATGCCGGTCGCTTCCATCGCCGCCTTCCCGTTGAAGTCCTTAGACAAGTCCACAAATCGCGGCAGATCGGCCTCCAGCGGCGTCGCATCACGCCCCAGTTCCGTCCCAAAGGCGCGGTAAGACTTCTCTTGCCGCAGCCAGTTTTGCGCCCGTGCACCGACCAGCTTCATGCCATATGGTTGGCCCGCTTTTTCAAGAAGATCAAAGAGGTAGTTTTGCATCTCAATGGGGTGATGCAATTCCCACCCCAATTCACCGGTATAGGCAACACGGATCGCATTGACCGGGCACATGCCCAGCTCAATCGGCTTGGCAGATAACCACGGGAAGCGCTTGTTGGATAGCGCCGTGGCGGGGTCCGCATCCTTGATCACCGCGTTCAGCACGTCGCGCGACTTGGGGCCAGCAATCGCAAAGACCCCCCATTGCGTCGTGACATCCTGCTCGTTGATGCGCCCGAACTCTTCTTCCTTCTCCATCACAGCCTTGTAAAGGAAATCCTGATCATAAGCGTGCCAGCCACCGGCCGACACGAGGTAATAATCATCCTCGGCCAATCGGACGATGGTGAACTCGGTCCTGGTCGTCCCATGATCGGTCAACGCATAGGTCAGATTGATACGCCCCACACGCGGCAATTTGTTTGTCGTAAACCAATCCAGAAACGCCGTCGCCCCCGGCCCGCTGATGCGGTGTTTGGCAAAGGCTGTGGCGTCGATCAGACCAACGCCCTGACGAATAGCCTTGGCCTCCTCCACCGCATATTGCCACCAGCCACCACGACGGAAAGACCGGCTTGCCTTGTCGTCAAATTCGGCCGGGGCAAAGTAGTTCGGCCGCTCCCACCCGTTCACAAATCCAAACTGCGCCCCGCGTTCTTTCTGCCGGTCATAAGCAGGCGACGTGCGCAAAGGGCGGCAGGCTGGCCGCTCTTCATCCGGATGGTGCAGGACATAGACGTGGTCGTAGCATTCTTCATTCTTGCGCGCTGCAAACTCGGTTGTCATCCAATCGCCGTAACGCTTGGGGTCAAGCGACGCCATGTCGATCTCTGCTTCACCATCAACCATCATCTGGGCGAGGTAATAGCCTGTACCGCCCGCCGCAGTGATTCCAAAGGAAAAACCTTCGGCCAGCCACATGTTCTTAAGCCCCGGTGCCGGGCCAACAAGTGGATTACCATCGGGCGTGTAGCAAATTGGACCGTTGAAATCGTCCTTCAGCCCGCTGTCCTCGCAAGAGGGAATGCGGTGGATCATCGCCATATATTGCTCTTCAATCCGCTCCAGATCGAGCGGAAAGAGATCAGCACGGAAACTATCAGGCACACCATATTCAAAGACCGCTGGCGCGCCCTTTTCATAAACACCCAAAATCCAACCACCACGTTCCTCGCGCACGTAAGACTGTGCATCAGCATCGCGCACAACAGGATGTTCCACATTGCCGGCAGCGCGGAACGCTTCCAGCGCGGGGTCTTTGTCCATGACGATAAACTGGTGTTCCACCGGGATCGCGGGGATCTTTATGCCAAGCTTCTTGGCAGTCGTCTGCGCATGGTTGCCCGATGCGGTCACAACATGCTCTGCGGTGATGACAATCTGCTCATCCGAGGGCACAAGGTTGCCGCCCTTCTCGACCATCTTCGTGCAGGTGACTTCCCAAGCCTCACCGGTCCATTCAAAGGCATCCGCCTGCCATTTCCGCTCAATCATAACACCACGCTGGCGCGCGCCCTTGGCCATGGCCTGCGTGACATCTGCAGGGTTAATGTAGCCGTCAGTATGGTGGTAAAGCGCGCCCTTCAAATCCTCTGTGCGGATCAAAGGCCATTTCGCCTTAATCTCATCCGGTGTCATCCAGACGTAAGGCACATCGCAGGTCTCGGCTGTGGAAGCATAAAGCATATATTCATCCATCCGTTCCTGTGTCTGCGCCATGCGCAGATTGCCAACCACGGCAAAACCGGCGTTCAGACCCGTTTCTTCCTCAAGCGACTTGTAAAAATCGACCGAGTATTTGTGGATATGTGTCGTTGCAAAGGACATGTTGAACAAGGGGAGCAGGCCCGCCGCGTGCCAAGTCGAACCAGACGTCAGCTCATCCCGTTCAAGCAGCATCACATCGTCCCAGCCTGCCTTGGCCAGATGGTAGGCAATCGATGTGCCAACAGCGCCACCACCGACGACCAATGCTTTGACTTGCGTTTTCATGATGACGATTCCCCTTGGCATCCTTGGCGCTAATTTGCGCGAAACCGCCGCCGAGAGAAAGAACCAGCCGACCGGATACGGCGCAAAACCGACAAGGGTCAGGGTTTCCCGACTGGGCAGAAAGCACCAATCATGGTTCGCTTTTACCATTTGGAGGTATTGTGATGACGATTTACAGACTGAAAGATGCCGCAACGCTGGCCGAAGCCAGCTACAAAGCGGGGCGGATTGTAAGCCCCCGCGTCATCAAGTCTCTGGACCACGACGATGTGCAAGCCCATCTGCTGGACGGCAATATCTTACTGTTGCCCGGATCAAATTCGGTACGGGACTACGTGAAATTCAACCTCCGCCCACTGCGGTTAGGTGGTCAGCAGTTTGTGCTAAAGCACGCGACCGACAGCGAAAAAGGGGCGTCTGGCACGAAATGGCATCAGGGCTTCTTGCGCTATGCAGTTGAGATTTTTGAGTGGCTGAAGACAGAGAACGTGGGTCCAAACTATATCATAGGGCATTCACTTGGTGCGGCTGCCGCGCAAATTTTGTCCAAGACCTACAACGCCCCCGCCATCGGCTTTGCCGCCCCACGCCCAAAGTGGAGCAAACACGGCGTTGTTCGAGATGGGCGCTGCCTTTTGGTGAACCGCACCGACGATCCCGTGCCAAAGGTGCCCTCAACCTATCACCACATGGGCCAAACAAAACTGTTCAAATCAGCAAAGCATCAAACGCTTTTCGCGCATTCGATGCGGCACTACATCGACATCATCGAAGAGGACAATAAATTCAAAACCTTGCCCGAAACCTGGGGTGGTTAAAGCATCGCCGGGACCACCAGATCAGGCGGCCTGTGCCCATCGGCAAAAGTCTTGATATTCACGATCACCTTCTCGCCCATTTCGATCCGGCCTTCGAGGGTGGCAGATCCCATATGTGGCAGCAAAATCGCATTGGGGAGCGCTTGCAAACGCGGGTTAATCTCATGTCCGCGCTCGAACACATCCAGACCAGCACCCGCTATTTCACCTGCGCGCAGCATCCGTGTCAGCGCGTTTTCGTCGATCACCTCACCCCGTGAGGTATTCACGATCACTGCTTCGGGCTTCATCAGCTTGAGCCGCCGGGCGTTCATCAAATGAAACGTCGAAGGTGTGTGCGGACAGTTGATCGACAGGATATCAACGCGCGCCACCATCTGATCAAGGCTTTCCCAATATGTCGCGTCCAACTCTGCCTCGATCTCGGGACGTAGCCGTTTGCGGTTGTGATAGTGTACCTGCATGCCAAATGCCGCAGCACGCCGCGCCACGGCCTGACCGATCCGGCCCATACCCAGAATGCCAAGACGGCGGCCTTTGATCCGCCCGCCCAGCATAGCGGTGGGTGCCCAGCCACCCCAGCTATCAGATTGGGCCACGCGGAACCCTTCGGCCATCCGGCGGGTGACACCCAAAATCAAAGCCATAACCATATCAGCTGTATCTTCTGTCACCACGCCCGGCGTATTGGATACATGGATGCCGCGTTGACGGGCGGTCGCCACATCAATGTGGTCCACACCCGCGCCAAAATTGGCAATCAGTTTGAGCTGATCACCCGCGCGACCCAATAGCTTCGCGTCAATCTGATCAGTGATCGTACAAACCAGAACATCGGCGCGCCCCATCGCTTCGGCCAATTGCTCGGTCGTCATCGGCGTGTCGTCTTCGCGCAATTCGACATCGAAAAGCTCTTTCAGGCGGGTTTCCACCACCTCAGGTAACCGTCGCGTCACGACAACACTTAGCTGCTTACCTGACATGCAATCCCCTCCCACGGGTTTTCAAATGAAGCCTGTCATGGCAGGTTGCGCGAAAGGGACGCGCAGCACAAGAACCGCGCGCAGCAAAAAGAGCAGTAAGGGTCAACAATGGGTGCAGTTGCACTTTGGTTTCGGTTTTTTAACATCGCAGCCTTCGCGGTCATGATTGGTGCGGGCGCAATGTACGCGCAGCAAGGCGACGAAGGCCCTGCCATCGGCCCTGAAACCAACCTGCCCCTGCCGCGCTATGTCTCGCTGCGCGCGAGTGAGGCGAACGTCCGTCGTGGCCCATCCTTGTCTCATCGGATCGATTGGGTCTTTCAACGCCAAAGTATGCCACTGCAAGTGATCGCTGAATACGGCCATTGGCGGCGGGTCATCGACCGCGATGGGCAAGGTGGCTGGGTGCATTACCGCATGCTCTCTGGCGCGCGCACAGTTGTGATTGAAGAACCAGAAACCGTTCTGCGCAGCCGCCCCGAACCGGGCGCACTCGAAAATGCAATGTTGGAGCCGGGCGTCGTTGCCCGGCTGGGTGATTGCAATCCCGAATGGTGCCAACTGACTGCGGGCGGCTACAAAGGTTGGGCGCTTAAAACCGCGTTATGGGGCGTATCGAACGCCGAAATCCGCGACTAGGCGGCCTTGTCCAAACCGCGCCCCTTCAGCAGCGCTTCGACACCCGGTAAACGACCACGAAAAGCAGTATAGAGGTCCGCTGCATCAACGGATCCACCAGATGAAAGAACGGTTTCTTCCAACCGTTTGGCTGTGTCCGCATCAAAGGGATTTCCAGCCTCTTCAAAGGCGGCAAATGCGTCTGCATCCATGACCTCGGACCACATATAGCTGTAGTATCCGCTGGAATACCCGTCCCCCGCAAAGACATGCGCGAAATGCGGTGTTGCATGGCGCATACGAATGGCGTGTGGCATCCCGATCTCTTCAAGGATTTCCGCTTGCCGTTGCATTGGATCGGACGGGGCCGGGCCATCATGAAAACCTAGGTCAACGAGGGCTGAGGCGACATATTCGACGGTCTGAAACCCCATGTCATAAGTCGCGGCGCCCAGCATCCGTTGCAACAAATCCTCTGGCATCGGCTCGCCCGTTTCGGCATGCGTCGCAAACTCTGCCAGCACTTCCGGCACCTCAAGCCAGTGCTCATAAAGCTGGCTTGGCAGTTCAACAAAATCACGGGCAACGGAGGTGCCTGAAATGCTTTCGTAAGTCACATCAGACAGCATTTGATGCAGGGCATGACCAAACTCATGAAACAACGTGCGCGCATCATCATAGGACAAAAGCGCAGGTTTCCCCGCCTCGGGTTTTGCGAAATTGCAAACGTTCACCACATGCGGACGAATATCGCCGCTCAATCGCTGTTGCGATCGCATGGCAGAGCACCAAGCACCCGACCGTTTGGACCCGCGCGCAAAATAGTCACCCATAAACACCGCCACATGCACGCCATCGCGGGTGACATCCCACAGGCGCACATCAGGGTGATAGGCCGGTCCTTCGATGGCCGCGAACTCAAGCCCAAACAAGCGGTTGGCGCAGGCAAAGGCGGCCTCGATCATACGGTCCAGTTGTAGGTATGGCTTTAGCTCTGCCTCATCGAGATCATGCAACTCCTTGCGTCGCTTTTCCGCATAGAAACGCCAATCCCACGGCTCCAAAGGGCCATCAAATCCTTCGGCATGCAGCATACGTTCGAGGACGGCAGCATCATTCTCGGCCGCAGCCTTCGCAGGCTTCCACACTTTCATAAGAAGATCTCGCACCGCACTCGGTGCGCCGGCCATTTCGGTTTCAAGCTTGAAGTCCGCAAAAGTGTCGTAGCCCAGCAGATTGGCACGTTCTTCACGCAGTTTTAGGGTCTCGGCCGCAATGCCGCGGTTATCAGTCGCGCCGCCATTGGCACCACGCGCACCCCAGGCTTCATAGGCTTTCTTGCGCAAATCGCGCCGCTCTGAAAACTGCAAAAACGGTACGATCAGGGACCGGGACAAGGTGACAACCGGACCGTCCGCCTCTTTCTCTTCACCAGCGGCCTTGGCTGTCGCCACCACGAAATCAGGCAAGCCTATCAGATCATCCTTATCCAGTTTCATGAACCATTCCCGTTCATCGGCCAGCAGATTTTGCGTAAACTCCGTGCCCAGAACCGACAGCCGCGATTTCACGGCGCGTAAATCCTCTGCCGCTTTCCCTTCCAGCTGCGCACCGGAACGGACAAAGCCGCGGCGCGTCAGCATCAACACGCGCTGTTGCTCGTCCGTAAGATCCAATTGATCACGCTTTTCCCAAACCGCCTCGACCCGTGCGAACAGCGCCTTGTTCTCAGATACCTCAGAGCCATAGGCGCTCAACAGCGGCGCAAAATCGCGCTGCAATGCTTCGCGCTTAGGGTTACTGTCAGCACCTGCAACGTTATAAAAAGCGCCTAGCACGCGGCCCAACGTCTCATCCGCACGCTCTAAGGCTTCAATCGTATTTACGAAATCCGGCGCATCAGGGTTGTCGGCAATAGCGGCAATATTCACCCGTGATTCCACCAATGCAGCATCAACCGCAGGGGCAAAATCATCATCCGAGATCAAATCAAAGGGCGGCAACCCAAAGGGTGTGGTCCAGTCAGCAAGCAGCGGGTTTGTCATGGCAAGTCTCCTTTGAGGGATAGGTAGTGTATGATGGCGGAAACACCAGAGGCCTAGCGCAAGCCCTTGCCCTTGCAGACCTTACAACTCCCATCCGATTTTACAGCAATCGTACGCGTTTGGGCATAAAGCGCGTCATAGATCAGCAAACGCCCGCCGAGGCTTTCGCCCGCACCGGTGATCAGCTTCACCGCTTCCACCGCCATCATCGCCCCAATCACGCCAGGCAAGGGTCCGATAACGCCGGCTTCGGCGCAGCTGGGGACCAAGGCAGGATCAGGTGCCTGCGGGAAGACACAAGCGTAGCAAGGTGTGCCTTTGGCCGGATCGTAAACACTGATCTGCCCTTCCCACTGGGTGAGAGCCGCGGCAATCAACGGCTTTTCCGCCGCGACCGCTTGTGCGTTCACCAGATAGCGGGTTTCGAAATTATCACTGCCATCAAGGATCAGATCGTAATCAGCAAAAAGATCCGCCGCGATGTCCGCTTCAAGTCTGCGTGCATAGGGGCGCACCGTGACAAAGGGGTTCTGGGCCTTCATCGCCTCGGCCGCGGAATGGACCTTGGGCATCCCGATGTTACGATCAAGGTGGATCACTTGACGTTGCAGGTTCGCATTCTCGACCACATCGTCATCAACGACACCGATTGTGCCAACGCCTGCAGCGGCCAGATACTCCAACGCAGGCGCACCCAAGCCCCCTGCCCCGACAACCAAGACGTTCGCATCGCGCAGTGCCTTCTGGCCCGGACCACCAACCTCGCGCAGGATGATATGGCGGGCGTAGCGGTCAAGCTCGGTCGGGGAAAAGCTCTCGGATTTGACAGGCGGCGTTTGCGGTTGTCTGACCCGCGCTTTCAGCACGCCCAAAAACTTGCGGTAAAGCCACACCAGAACACCAAATCCAAAGAAAATCGCCCAAAGCCGCGCATCCCCGCCTGTTGCCATGCGTAAAGGATGACCATTGGGCAAGATCACATGAATCATCATAACGCCAACCAAAAGTATCGCCATCATGTTCCAGCGCACTGCATAGGGTGCTTTCATCAGCCACCCAATCACCCAAAGGGTGATGGCCATGGTGCCCACCATAATCATTGGCTGATCGCCCCAAGTGTGGCCCGCCCCAACGGGGTGCTTTGTTGGATCTGATGATAAGTAACGCCCCTTCGCGTCATACTGAACATAACTCAAACTTCTTTCTGTGACAGGGCGTGGCTGCTTTGTTCACTATATATCTACGTCACCCATCCCTGATGAAAAGGCCAATACGGTTATTCATTGCCCCGCCCATGTCAAACGACGACCTCCAATGCTTATTAGCCAGCTTTATTGTGCAATCAAAAGAGTTGCATCAAACTGTGACGGGTCTACTCAGGCACGGCATTAATAGAATGAACAACATGGACAGGGTTACAGAAATGATCTTGAAATTCTTGCGTTTGCCGAAAAATGATCTGCCCCTGCCCGCATATGAAACACCTGGTGCTGCCGGCATGGATCTGCGGGCCTGCCTTCCAGAAGGGCCAATGATCATTGCACCCGGCACGACCGTCGCGGTGCCCACTGGTTTTCAGATTGAACTCCCCGCAGACACGGAACTGCAGATAAGACCGCGATCCGGGTTGGCAACGCGTGCGTCAATTCTGGTGCCAAACAGCCCGGGAACCGTTGATTGCGACTATAGAGGCGAAGTGAAAATCGCTTTGTTGAACTACGGCCATGATCCATTCACGGTGTCGCATGGTGAACGGATTGCGCAAGCAGTCATTGCACCCGTTCTCCGCCCCAAGGTCATCGAAGTGACTGCGCTGACCGAAACCGACCGCGGCGCTGGCGGCTTTGGGTCAACGGGTTTGGACTAAACGCGTCGTTTTCGTCCTACGTTTTGTGGACAATCACTAAAGCAGCCCAAATGTGACGGTTGCCAGATCGAAGTCACAAATGATGACACGTTGATGGTCGTCAATCAAAGCCAGCCTGCGGTTGCCGCTATGATTGGATGACATGGCGCATGTCGCGCCCTCCAGTATGGCAAAGGGCTGCTTTTTCTGTTGCCACATCACGAAACGCGGCGCGCCTGAGGCGTCGCTGTTGATCACGCAGGCACCCTCTTCCGGTACGCCGATCACCTGCGCAAAATCTGTGAGGGTGTCAAAAAATGCAGCATTGTTGGACATCACTTCTTGTTCTTCCGCAAAGTCATAAGGAACCAACCGCAGCGCCCGGCCCTTTGGTTGCCATTGCGGCGAAATCGCCTGTGTTGCAGGCCAGAATTGGTTTGCCGCGGTCCATAGATGCCGTGTCTGATACACCAGTCGCGCCTCCTCACCTGCAGGATCAACGATGCTGACGTTCAGGTTCTCATTCGTAAAGCTCAACCACCAGGTTTCGATCAGGCCGGGTGCGCCGCCATTGACACGCTGCGACACCCATTGGACCCTGTTTTTGCCTACGTGAAACCCAAGAACAACAATGGGAACGGTCTGCGTGATTGACCACAGGAAATCAAAGCGTGGCACATCATCCAAAAGGACAGATACATCAAACGCACCAATTGCCTGTGGCGTCTGAACCACCCATGCCGCTGCACTCATATTCTGATGCCAGGCAACCAGCGCGATGCGTCCCAATGCGCGGTAAGAGTGGAGCGCCGTATCCAAGAGTGTAAGCTGTTTTTCAGCACCATCCGCTTGTATCAGAATCACCAGTCTACCCGGCCCAATCGGGACGATCCCCACCAATCCAGTCATCTGATCGGTCCAACGACGTTTGCCGTTTGCATCCAGAAGCGTCAACTCACCGGTCTTTGCGCCAACCAGCGTGTGACCATTGCCAACACATGCGATCATGGTCCAGTGCGGCTGCACCGTCAGCGCGGCAGAGGGCAGTGCGAAACTGCGCCTTTGCGGTGTTGTTTTAGGTTTTGACCGTACGACTTGACGCAAATCCTCGGCCAGCACGGTGACGTTCATTTCCTTTGCAGCCCGCCGCAGCTCTGCCAGCGGTGCCGCAGCGGGGTGGTCCGCATCATAGGCAAGCGTCGCGCGAATGACAGCATCGCCAAGCAGCGGCGCGCGCTCTATCCAAAACGGATCGGTGCCAGATTGTTTTTTGGGCTTTTGTTCGACAAGCCCCGCAAGCAAGGCCCGTCGTGCCGGGGCGTCTACCGGGTCAGCGCCATGAATCAGGTCGTGCAGGTAGGTTTCCAGTATTTCTATGCTGTTCTCGGCCGTGCCGATAAAATCATCGTTCAGCGCAACGGGTCGCCAATCAAGCGCGATGGTCGCAGCAACCAAGACCGGCGCTTCACTCAGAAGGCCAGCCAGAACAGCTTGTTTCGTCACAGCAATATGCAACGTTTTCAAGGCCGGCCTGCCCGCACTCTGCATCACCGCGCCGGACAGATCACCCGCCGTAATAAGATCTTTGATCCAATGTCCCCGCACAAAAGCCGCAAACTCCGGATCACTCTTTTCTGAGATATTTGCGATGTATTCCATCGCATCATGACGTTTTGCCAAAGCCAAAGCGATCTCTTTCTTACCCGCTAAAAACCAAAGGCGCGCTGTGATATGTCCGGGGCTTTTGCGTGCCGTCGCCAATTTCGCCGCATCTTCAAAGGCCTTCAGCCTTTCAAGCTCTGACAGTGCTTTGGGGATATCTTTAAGAAGCTCTGAATAGATAAACGCGGCACGCCGATGATCACCATCAGCCGATAGTTTCTGCGCAAGATCGCGGTACTGTGCGGCCATCTGAATAAAAGACCGATCGTTCAGAATGGACGCGGTCGGGCGCGCGAGGCCGGACAAATCCATGTCCAACGTCGCGCGTGGTTTGGGTAGTGACGCAGGACCATGGTTGCGCCTGTTGTCCTTGGCAGCCTGCTCTGCACCAAGCGCCAAAGCACGTTTGAGGGCGCGGTCAATCTCACCGTTTTCAATCATCCGGCTGACTTCATTGATGTGCCGAGAAAGGTCTGCACGTAATTTGTCGCCCAAGTGGGTGTTCCACAATGCCCATGACTTAAGCCGGTCAAACATACCAGGCCCGCGATACCTTGGTGGGACAGCACTTCGGTTGGTGGCGCGGGCACTGGTCGCGCGGTTGCTCCCCTTACCGCCGATGACTTGGGAGCCAGTAAATAGCAGCCATAACCCGTACACGATGCAGCATGCGACGAATAGGCCAAACAAACCACTTGTTGCCCCAAGGGTGAGCACGCCCAAACTGCCGAAGGCGATGATCATGCCAAGGCAAATCAGCAAAAGGGTGGCTGCCAAACCACGCAAAGCCCTGCCGCCGCGTCGGACGTAATCCATAACGTCATAGGATTTGGCTGCATCAACCGCATCGCGAATATCCCCGTAAATCGGCTCTGCTTGTTTGATTTCTTGCAACACAGCGCTTTCGCGTGGCGTCTGAGGCTGCGGTTTTGGCGTGAACGGTGGCACGGTGGCAGGCTTCGGCAATGGCATTGAGCGTAAAAAACCCAGCCCTTCGAAGTCCCAGAACACAAGCGGGTCCACCGGCATGGCGGCGTATAAGTCATATGATACCGGCTGCCCATGTCGAACAACATGCAGGCGGTTCATACCACGATCAGCAGGGACGATGTGGCTCAGATCATAGCTGGCCAGCGTCGTTTGTCCGACCGCCCGCAAAGGCAACACTGGCCCTAAAAGTGCGGGGTCCAGCGTGACAGGCGCGTCAAAGGCAAAGCAATACAGGTCATTGATTTGGCGCAACATGCCTTTGTGCTGCAAATATGGCAGTAAGGCGTCCGGCTTGTCACGGGGGACCAAAACCCCGTCATACGGCCGTTTTTCCGCCCACAGCCAGTGGCGCAGCGGGGCTGGCGGGATGACCCGCTCCGGAAGGGGGCTTGGCCTTAACTGTCTAACCATACCGTCCGCGCCCTTTCGATCGCATCATTGATCTTCAAAGGCGTTACATTGCGCCACCCCTTTTTGGCGTGGATCGGGACAACATATTCTGGCCGTCCGTTTTCGTCTGTCTGAAGGGCAATGGTCACGCCGGTCATCGCGCAATGCCGTGGCACCTGCGTGCGCGGGCCGTGATATTGCTTTACCGCATTCTGCCGTATTTTGCCCTGATGAAACGAAAGTCTGATCAGTTCGGCATGTTCAGCATTCCAGGCAAGCGCTTGTGACGCATTGTCCAGATACAAAAGCGTCAGACCATCAGGGATGGTTTGATTGAAGGGTTTCCCCAAACCGTAAACTTCGTAGTCCTGCCCATCAAAAGACATCGCCACCACCTTCGTATGCGGCGCATAAAGGACATGCCGCGGCGCCTTTGTGAGGTGCCTGTCAGCATTGATCAAAGGCGCATGCATCATCAGGTTGTCGCGATTGATGCTGATAACCTCGATCTTCGGCCGGGCAGATCTTTCGATTTGAACGCGGTAGGTTTCATTGGTCAGCAAAACGCGGTGATCAACGCGTCTGGGGCCGTTCAATCTGCCTTCATCGGTGATTTCGAATATGTTACGCGTACCGTCGTTGCGGACGATGGACACTTGCGGTGACACATGCAGATTGCCAACCGGATGCCCGGCAAAGCGCAGAGGATCAATCGTGACAACACCTCTGGCACGCGCCTTCGGCGCAGTGGAGCCGCGACTAAGATCAACCTCATACAAGGCCGTCTCGCATAGTTGCGGACCTTGTTTGTTCGGCTTTGACGGGGTGGCGATCATCGCAGACAAGCGCTTCTTCGCATCGACCTGCAGACCAAGCAATACATCATCACCCTTGACCGGGAGCCAGATACCCGTCGCGTGCTGTGAAGGAAGCAGCGGTTGCCACAACACGCCTTCATCCGTGTGAATTTGTGCAGCCTGATTGAGCCGGTCAAACAACCAACCGGTTTGAAACGGCGACGTCGTTAAAACACCGTCATCACCGGCACGTGCGCTACTAGGTCTTTTGGCCCTGACCTCTGGCTTGAAGGGCCGCCGCAGGGCTGTCACACAGGTGTTATCGTCCTCAAAAGTGATCTCAGCGCGGCCAAGCGTGCGGTTGCGATGTTTAATGGCAATCTCAGCAGTATTGGTCTGCGTTGCACCATGATGTGACCTGACGATCATCGCCCCGGCCACATCAGGATGCGCTGCCATATGCGCGGTTTGATGTGAACCGACATACCAGCAATCCAGCCGTCCGCTGACATCAAGGCGCGCCAGAACGTCATCGATTTTATCCTGTTCAAGCGGCTTTTGCACAATTTGGCTCAGATAGCGCTGAATGGTTTTACGGCTCAAACCTTCGCGCCAGCCCCGATCTTGCGAACCAGGCACGATCCAAACCAGATCGGCCTTCATCCGTTCGGCCCTGACCGCCAGATGAAACAGGGCGGCCAGTCCAACAAGCCGGTTACGTCCCAACATCCAAGGGCCAGAATCTAGGATGACGGCCAAAGTGTTGCGCTTACCTGCGTCCTGAAAATTACGTTTGCGAAACAGCACCTCGCCTTCAGCGATCCGGCGGACGAAATCGTCCGGGTCCAGTTCGCGTAGTAACCACTCTGTTTCAAGCAGCTGTGACAGCGCACCTTGGTTTTCCAAACCGTCATATCCAACAAAGTCACCAACAGGCTGGTTGTCAAAGATACCGGCCGTTTCCAATCTGGCTGGTAGCGCGCGCAATACACCGCCAATGACCCGCACCAAGGGCGCATCCATTTGCGCAAAAAGGGGTCCAAAGGCATCATAGGCTTTCGGCATCCGTGCGATCTTTTTGTCTGTCATGACAGACCTCCCAGATCGATTTGCGCAAGCTTGCGTGCCTGCGACAGATCCAACACCTGGGCGTCAGGCTGACCTGACAACAAAGCCACAGCGCCCCGAATATCATAGGTTTGTCGCAGCTTGGCGATGAACCCATCGATAAGTGGAGACGGCACATTGGGATAATAACCCATTTCGCACAAACACCCGCGACCCAATTGATACAAGAAGACGGGTTTGTCGTCTAACCATGGCAGGCTGGGGTCTTCGATGTCATCGTCTGGAAACAGTACCGACCAATCATCACCCACGGCCAAAGACATCTGGTCATAATGCACGACACGCGCCTGCAGCTTTGCGAAAAGAGCCCGTTGGCAGGCCCCGCGCACAAAAAGGGCAGCGACAGCGGCGCGCGTTTGCGTTGGGTGCAAAGCAAACGCTGGCATCTAGGTTTGGTCCGATACCTCTGGGCGAGGCGTATCGTCCGATGAAACTGCAGCAACAAGCCCGGTGCGCAGAACTGACAACGTGGGTGGCATATCATCCACCGAAAAACCCCCATCAATGCGGGTCAGCAATGACTCAAGTTTGACTTGCCAGACCTCAAACCCCGGATCAGAGGCCAGCGCAGGTTTCTGCGACAGCAACTCTTGGCCATAGTTCACCAGATCCACGGCAAGTGCTTGTGGGCCAAAACTGCTTTGCTTAACGCTTTCGCGCAGCAAAGTGTTTTCACCTTTGGACAATTCAGCTGCCAATAGATCCTTTACTTCGGCTTGCAGCGCAGGGTCTTGCACCATGTAAATAATAGGCCACATATCCGCGAGGGTTGCTTGGGTCCGGCCACCCAACAAAGCCGCCGCGGCAATCAGTTTTTGACCTTTGACCAAGCGACGGTCCGACATCGCCAAACCACCTACCCGCAGCTTGCGCACGATATGTACGTAGGGTTCCAGCGTTTGGGTCAAATCCACATCAGAGACGGCTTTGGTCAACATTTGTAAATCAGCCGCCGAAAGCTTTGCTGGGGCAGTATCAGACGCTGATTGCAGTTCGGATTTCGCCTGCTGCCATCCCGCCGATAACAACGCCGTCAGGCTTTCTTCGCTGACAGGCGCGACAAAGCTGGTCAGCAAAAACCGGTCGGCAAAGGCCTGTAGCATAGGGTCATCAGGCAGCGCGTTTGAGGCAGCAACACAGCTCCAAAGTGGGACATCACATTCAAATGTGCCGCGCCGATAAATCCGTTCATTCAAGACACCCAAGAGAGTATTCAAAATCGCGGTGGAACCCAAAAATATTTCGTCAAGAAAAGCAATGTTTGCCTCGGGCAGCATGTTTTGTACCACAGGCCGAACTTTGCCATCCTTGAGGGCAGCAAGATCCAAAGCGCCAAACAGCTCGCTCGGCTCTGTGAAGCGACCAATCAGATATTCAAAATATTTGCCTGAAAACTGCTGTGCCGCGGCCTTGACTGCGGCAGACTTACCCGTGCCTGGCGGGCCGACAAACAGGACATGTTCTTTCGTGACAATGCCCAGAACCACCAGTTCAAACAACAGGCGGCGTTCGACAAGCTGTCCACTGGCGGTATCGATCACCTGTGATACCCGTTCAAGGATTTGGGGAAGGTCTTGATTAGCAGATTCGGACATACCGCTCACATTCAAAGGAATTTAGGGTAGTCTAGGTGTGAGTATCCGGTAAGCAAGATGAAACTGGATCACCACCGTTACGTCAGCGCCTCGGCAATACGTTGGGCCAACATGCGCGCGACCGCGTCTTTCGACATACGTGGCCAGCTTTCCGCGCCTGTCGCCGTGATCAACGTCACCGCGTTCTCTGATCCACCCATGATCCCAGTTTCAGGCGACACATCATTGGCCACGATCCAGTCGCATTGCTTGCGTTCGCGTTTCGCCGTTGCATTGGCGATCACATCATCGGTTTCGGCGGCAAAACCGACCACAAGCTTTGGGCGTCCCACATCCATCTGTGCAACAGTTGCAAGGATGTCAGGGTTCTCGGCGAAAGTCAGTTGCGGCAAGCCAGATCCGTCCTTCTTAATCTTACTGTTCCCTGCATTCGCCACATGCCAATCCGCGACAGCCGCGGCAAAAACAGCAGCCTCGACGGAACCTGCGGCATGTACGGCCTCTCGCATCTCTTGCGCCGTTTGGACCTTCACCGTGGTCACACCCATCGGCGGCGGCACATCTGCAGGCCCGGTTACAAAGGTCACATCCGCGCCCAGCGCAGCCAAGGCCCGCGCAATCGCGGTCCCCTGCGCGCCAGAGGATCGGTTCGCGATATAGCGCACCGGATCAATGGGTTCATGTGTCGGGCCGGAGGTCACCAAAACACGGCGACCCTTCAGCGGGCCGTCAGCCAAAGCGGCATCTACAGCCGCGACAATTTCTGGCACTTCAGCCATACGGCCCGGTCCGTATTCCCCGCAGGCCATGTCGCCCTCATTCGGGCCAACCACCAAAATACCGTCGCCCCGCAATATCGCAAGATTGCGCTGGGTCGCCGGATGTTCCCACATCCGTACATTCATCGACGGCGCAATCAAAACGCGCTTGTCAGTGGCCAAAAGCAAGGTTGAGGCAAGGTCATTGGCGAGGCCACAAGCCATTTTCGCCATCAAATCAGCCGTGGCAGGAGCCACAACAATCAGATCGGCAGCGCGGGACAACTCGATATGCCCCATCTCTGCCTCATCTGTGAGGTTAAAGAGGTCTTGGTAGACTTTGGATGCCGATAAAGCCGACAGGCTCAATGGTGTTACAAATTCTACCCCTGCCGTGGTTAAAACGGGCGTCACTTGCGCGCCCTGTTCGCGCAACCTGCGCACAAGGTCCAACGCCTTGAAGGCGGCAATGCCGCCTCCAACAATCAAGAGAATATGCTTATTTGTGAGCATGCGCTTTCCCCGGCCATAGTGGTCTGACACTAGGTCAGATCAGACCGGAAAGACAACGCCAGTAGCTATGCAAAGAATGCATGCACCTCAGAGCTTTGAGACTCCAGGCTTTTGCGCATTTTACCAAAGGCCGCAGCTTCCAACTGACGGACACGTTCCTTTGAAAGGCCCAGCTCTGTGCCAAGGCTTTCTAAAGTGCGTGGGTCCTCGCGCAGTTTGCGTTCCCGCACGATGAACTGCTCACGATCATTCAGGCCTGACAGTGCTGTCAACAACCACTGGCGCAACGTGTCATTGTCATGTGTATGCTCAACTGTTTCAGCCGCCTGCGGGCCGTCATCTTCCAGCGCGTCAATCCATTCGCGGCCTTCGTCTTCGACCGATTGGGTCGCATTCAGTGAAAAATCAGAGCCCGACAGGCGACCTTCCATCATTTCAACATCATGCAGCGGCACGCCGACTTCGATGGCGATCAACTCGCGCATCTCATGCTTATCCATCACCCGACCCTCTGCGGCCGCTTCACGCTCCAACCGGGCCTGCACGCGGCGCATGTTAAAGAACAATGACTTTTGTGAGGAGGTAGATCCAGTACGCACCATGGACCAGTTGCGCATAACGTAGTCTTGGATCGATGCCTTGATCCACCACACTGCATAGGTGGAAAAACGAACACCGCGATCTGGGTCAAACTTGTCAGCGGCCTTCATTAAACCGACAGACGCTTCCTGAATAAGGTCGTTCATCGGCGCACCATAGCGCTTGAACTTGGACGCCATCGAAATCGCCAGGCGCATATAGGCTGTAATCAAACGGTGCAAAGCCTGTTCATCACGCTCATCACGCCAGGCGTAAGCAAGCGCCAGCTCAGTCTCGGCATCCAGCAGTTCCGCCTTCATCGCCGTCCGAGACAAAGTTTGATCAGAAAAACCGGTAACGCCCATTGTATTTCTCCTAGGTTGCACTGTGATGCATTAACTTTGTTGTCTGAAATGGGTACGCAGGGTTAAACAAAATGGATCACAAAAAGTTACTGATATGGCATTGCCCAAGCTCACTCTTATCCTAGGCGGCGCGGCATCGGGCAAATCTGCCTTCGCCGAACACCTTGTTTTGCAAGGCGGGAACGGCACACCGATCTATATCGCCACTGCACAGATTTTTGATGATGAGATGGCAGATAAAGTTGCAAAACATCGCGAAATGCGTGGAACGGGGTGGCATACAATAGAGGAACCGGTCGATTTTACAGGGGTACTCGCACAGGTCGCAAAGGGTCAGCCTGTCCTGATTGATTGCGCAACGCTCTGGCTGACCAATCTGATACTGGGGGAACATGATGTCGTTGCACGGACTGACGCCCTCATCACGGCATTGGCGCATTGCAATGGGCCGGTCATGATCGTCTCAAACGAAGTTGGCCAAGGCATCGTGCCCGACAACGCTTTGTCGCGCAGGTTCCGCAATGCGCAGGGACGGCTGAACCAAAGGCTCGCGGCTCAGGCTGATCTGGTCGTGGCCGTCATGGCCGGACTGCCCCTCACGCTCAAAGGCAGCCTCGCGTGACCAAGCTATGGCTGGTACGCCATGGCCCAACCCATGCGAAATCCATGGTGGGGTGGTCGGATATCCCCGCCGATCTGTCCGACACCGCAGCGATCAGCCGCTTACGGGATTTCTTGCCTGATGCGCCGGTGGTATCATCTGACCTTATCCGTGCGGCAGGTACTGCCGATGCGCTCAATCCGAAAATACGGCTGCCACACGACCCGAACCTGCGTGAGATCAATTTCGGTGACTGGGAACTGCGCACATTCAGCGAGGTTGAGGCAGAAGACCCCGACCGCATTCGCGCCTATTGGGAAACCCCCGGCCATGTGGCCCCACCCAATGGTGAAAGCTGGAATGCTGTGCGGCAACGTGTTGATCGCGCAATCGAACGGCATCTGACCAACAACGATAAGGACCTGATTATCGTAGCGCATTTTGGCGTGATCCTGACCCAAGTGCAGCGCGCGCTTGGCATTGGAGCATATGAGGCCTTCAGCCACCGTATCGATAACCTCTCCGTTACACTCCTCGATACCGACGGCTGGACGGTAGAGCATATCAATCACAACCCATGATGGGCCGCGTCACAGATGATCGTTAGCATGTTGGAACCATGATCAGATAAGAGGCTAAGCATGACTTATAACCTCTATATCGGTGATCGTACCTTCAGCAGCTGGTCCTTGCGTGGCTGGCTGATGCTGGAAAAATTTGGGCTGCCCTATCGGGCGCATATGGTTGGGCTTTATTCCGGCACGATGCAGGAAGATTTGGCACATCTTGCGCCAGCCAAAACGGTGCCCGCGATGCAAACCGCGCAAGGTCACGTGTTGACCGACAGCCTGGCCATGGCAGAAACATTGACAGAGAATCACCCCGATGCGGGCCTCTACCCCACTGATCCGGCGGCACGCGCACTTGCCCGCTCTATCACAGCAGAGATGCATAGCGGGTTTCACGGCCTGCGCGGTGCCTGTCCCATGATGCTGGGGTTTTGTTGGGACGGGTTCACGCCCACGCAAGCGGTCAAAGATGACCTGCAAAGGATCGAAGAACTTTGGCACCTTGCCCGTGCGCGGCACGGCGTAAATGACCCATGGCTCTTTGGCGACTACTCGCTGGCTGACGCGTTCTACGCGCCTGTGGCTATGCGCATCACGGCCTACAATTTGCAGGTCAGTGATCAATCGCGTGCCTATGTAGACACCCATCTGAATGACCCTGCATTTCTGGCATGGCGCAAGGCCGCGTTGGAGGAGGTGCATGACCCTTTCCCCTATCAACAGCCATCGCTGGATAAACGACCATGGCCCGGTGACGAAAATTAACCTTTCTTAAAGACCCGCACCCTACCCGTTAACCATAAACGGGGGATCGCAATGGTCGCGCTGGCCTATACAGTTGCATTTGAAGGGATCGAGGCGCGCTTGGTGGAAGTCCAATGTGCGGTGACGCCGGGCATCCCAGCGTTCTCTATCGTGGGACTGCCAGACAAGGCAGTCTCGGAGGCGCGGGAAAGGGTGCGCGCAGCGCTGACGGCGATGGCCATTGCGCTGCCGTCCAAGCGGATCACGGTAAACCTATCGCCAGCAGACTTGCCCAAAGAAGGGTCACATTTTGATCTGCCCATCGCGCTAGCGCTTTTGGCCGCACTCGAAATCATCCCGCATGACGAAGCCGCCCAAACCGTCGCATTGGGTGAACTGTCTTTGGACGGCACGCTCGTCCCCGTTGTCGGGGCCTTGCCAGCGGCCATGGCTGCCGCACAGGAAGACCGCACACTCTTGTGCCCGCAGGCCTGCGGGGCCGAGGCCGCTTGGGTCGGCGCAGTCAATGTAATCGCACCGCGTACGCTGGCTGATATGGTACGACACTTCACCGGACAATCGGTCCTGACACCGGCAGAACCCGGTGAGGTCGTGGGGCATGCCGGCGCACGCGATCTGTCCGAGGTCAAAGGCCAAGAACGCGCAAAACGCGCGCTGGAAATCGCAGCCGCCGGACGGCACCACCTGCTTTTGGTCGGCTCCCCCGGATCAGGCAAATCAATGCTGGCCGCGCGCATTCCCGGCATCTTGCCGCAATTGACACCAACCGAGGCGCTTGAAACATCCATGATCCATTCGCTGTCAGGGCTGCTGGATGAAGGCGGGATCAACTGCGAACGTCCTTTCCGCGAGCCACATCACACGGCCTCCATGGCCGCTATTGTGGGTGGCGGGCGGAACGCCAAACCCGGCGAAATTAGTCTTGCGCATAACGGTGTGCTTTTCATGGATGAATTCCCCGAATTTCCGCGTACCGTTCTTGAAACCTTGCGCCAACCTATTGAAACTGGCGAAGTCGTTGTCGCGCGCGCCAATGCGCATGTGCGTTATCCATGCCGGTTCATGCTTGTTGCCGCCGCAAACCCATGCAAATGCGGCTACCTTGCAGACCCGGCGCGGGCCTGCGCACGCGTACCCATTTGCGGCGAAGACTATATGGGCCGCATTTCCGGGCCCCTGATGGACCGGTTCGATCTGCGCGTTGAGGTGCCTCCCGTCGCCTTCACCGACCTCGACCTACCCGAGGCAGGGGAAAGCTCTGCCAATGTGGCGAACCGCGTGCATCAGGCGCGCGAGATGCAAGCCAAACGCTTCACCGATCATCCCCAAGCCCGTGTGAACGCGGATATGGAAGGTCATCTACTGGAAGAAATCGCAACGCCCGACAGTGACGGACGCGCACTTTTGGTGAAAGTCGCCGAACGGTTCGGGCTCTCCGCGCGGGGCTATCACCGGGTTTTGCGCGTCGCCCGCACTATCGCGGACCTCGAAGGGGCGGCAGAGGTGCGCCACCCCCACGTCGCCGAAGCGGTCAGCTACCGGCTTGCCATGGCGAAAGAGGTCTAGGGTCAGGATCCTAGCGCCGCGCCTCAATCGCCTGCCAGATCTTTTCGGCGATATTCACGCCGTCAAAGCGCTCAAGCTCTTGAATGCCTGTGGGTGAGGTGACGTTAATTTCGGTCAACCAGTCACCGATCACATCAATGCCCACAAATATCTGGCCTTTCTCGCGCAGAAGCGGCCCGATGTGCGCGCAAATCTCACGATCGCGCTTTGTCAGCGCCACTTTCTCAGGGCGCCCACCCACATGCATGTTTGAACGGGTTTCACCCGCAGCAGGAACACGGTTGATAGCGCCAACAGGCTCTCCATCAACAAGAATGACCCGTTTGTCGCCCTTCGAAACATCAGGCAGGAATTGCTGCATGATCAGCGGCTCCCGGTTGATGCCCGCAAATAATTCATGCAGCGAGGCAAGGTTGCTGTCGCCGGCTTTCAGCTTGAACACACCGGCGCCGCCATTGCCATAAAGCGGCTTGAGGATCACATCACCATGCTGCGCACGAAATGTCTTGAGCGTTTCAAGATCACGGGCAATCATCGTTGGCGGCGTGAGATTGGGAAAGTTTAGCACCAAGAGCTTTTCGGGATAATTTCGGACCCAGAAAGGATCATTCACCACCAGCGTTTCAGGATGCACCATATCCAGAATATGCGTGGTCGTGATATAGCCCATGTCAAAGGGCGGGTCCTGACGTAGCCAAACCACATCAAAATCAGCCAGATCGACGATTTGCTCTGCGCCAAGGCGAAAATGATCGCCTTTCACCCGCTGCACGGTCAGTGGCCAACCCTTGGCTGTTACGCGGCCCTGATCATAGGCGAGCTTATCGGGCGTGTAATAAAACAGCGCATGCCCGCGCGCCTGCGCCTCTTCCGCAATCCGAAAGGTGCTATCGGCATCAATATCTATCGGCCCAATGGGGTCCATCTGGAAAGCGATCTTGAGCGACATAACAGGCCTCGTGCATAGAATACTCTGCCACTAGATGGCCCAGCACTGGCCTATGTGCAATGGGCCGTCACATTTCCATAAATGCATTCTCGATCACGTTTAGCCCACCCATGGCGTTCACAACCGCCAGATCAAAACGCACGTCCGTCAATTGGCCCAGCGGTTCGCCTGCCAAAAATTCACCCGCACTTGCCACAATACGGTCCATTTGCCTGCGGCCCAGACGCGTCGCTGCCTTTGCAAAACTGTGACTTTTCTTGACCTCGACAAAAACAACCGTGTCGCCTTCGCGCGCGATCAGATCAATTTCACCGGCCTCACTGCGCCACCGGCGTGCCGCAATTTCATGGTCGCGTTTGATATAGTCATTGGCAACAATATCCTCGGCGGCAAGCCCTGCATAATATCCGACGGTTCCGCTCATTCTGAATCTCCTAAACGCAGGGCGATCTGATAAACCTGCCTGCGCGGCAGGCCCAACGCACCGGCAACAACAGTCGCAGCATCCTTCACGCGCATCGTTTTCATCGCCTCGCGCAATGCTGTATCAATATCATCTGTCGCAACCTCGACCGCTCCAGCACGTCCAACCAAAACAACGATTTCACCTTTCACGGACCGTCCCTGAAAATCAGTGGCAAGATCCCCAAGTGTGCCGCGTGTCACCTCTTCAAACTTCTTTGTCAGCTCACGACAAACAACAGCTTCCCGCGCTGCTCCCAAAATATCACGCAAGTCGCCTAACATTTCCCTAACGCGTTTTGGGCTTTCATAAAAAACCAGCGTAAAGGGCACATCCCGCAGCGCTGCGATCTCGCTCTCGCGTTGTTTTTTGGCCGCCGGCAAAAACCCGATAAAGGCAAAACGATCTGTGGCAAGCCCCGAAACTGTCAGCGCTGCCAGCACCGCCGATGCGCCCGGCGCAGATGTCACGGAAAGCCCCTCTGCGATTGCCGCTCGTCCCAACTCATAACCGGGATCAGCCACCAAGGGCGTTCCCGCCTCAGAGACATAAGCCACTGATTTGCCATCCTTCATATTCGCAACCAACCGCGCGACGGCACCCTCACCACTGTGATCGTGAAACGCCACCACCTTGCGCCCGTCCAACGCAATGCCATGGATTTCCATCAGTTTACGTGCTGTGCGTGTATCTTCTGCTGCGATCAGGTCAGCGGATGCGAGTACATCAAGGCCCCGCAATGTTATGTCCCGCGCAGACCCGATCGGTGTCGCCACGAAATAAAGGCCAGCGGACAACGATTTGCTTGTGAAATTCATCTCTGGACCCGCCCGCCCCCTGCTTTATGATGCCTCTCGACATCGCGGGGGAACGTCGGGACTGTGCCAACTGTTCAAACCGCGAAACAGGAGGGATACCACTTATGTTTGCTTGTTTCAGCAATGCCCGCAAGCCGCTGGCTCCTTTTTTCGCGTTTACCGCACTATTGTGGCTTGCCGCCTGCACCGTACCGCTTGCGCCAGATGCCAATGTCGGCGACCAGATTGACCCGACTGAACCTATCGAAGTTGCCCTGTTGGTGCCGGGCGGATCGGCGCAGGCAAATGATAATCAGCTTGCGCAAAACTTTGAAAATGCAGCGCGCCTTGCTATTGCTGATCTTGACGGTGTCACGATTAATCTAAGGGTTTACAACACCGTAGGCGGAAATCCGCAGCAAGCCGCAGCCGTCGCAACACAAGCCGTGAATGAAGGGGCCAAAATCATCATTGGCCCGCTTTTCGGAGAGGCGGCAAACGCAGCTGGCGTGGCCGTCGCCGGGCGCAACGTCAATGTATTGGCCTTTACCAACAACCGTGCCTTTGCGGGGGGGAACGTCTTTATTCTTGGTTCGACCTTCGACAATACCGCGGAGCGCCTTGTCCGGTTTGGGGCACGCCAAGGGGTGAACCGCTACGTCGTTGTGCATGCCGACAATCTGTCTGGTCGCGTAGGGCGGGATGCAATCACCTCTGCCGTGCAAGGCAACGGCGGCGAAGTTGCTGCTGTCGAAAGCTATCCAGCATCGCAGCAGGGCATTTTCAGTGCGACCAACCGCATCCTTTCAAGTGTCCGCAACTCCGGGGCGCAAGCAGTGTTCACGACAGCCAGCGCAAATGCCGATTTGCCGATCATCGCAACGGCCCTGCCAGATGCCGGGATGGACATCAACCGCAGTCGGTTTGTCGGTCTGACCCGCTGGGACGCACTACCACAAATCGCAGCACTGCCCGGGCTTGACGGTGGGCTTTTTGCACTGCCTGATCCGGGTACATCAGCACTATTTGCCAACCGCTATGCTGCAACTTATGGCGGGGCACCACACCCGCTGGCTGGCTTAGCCTATGACGCGATCGCGGCAATCGGCGCGCTTGCCGCTTCAGGCAATACACAAGCCCTGACCAAATCAGCCCTCACCCAGCCAGAGGGCTTTCGTGGAACATCGGGCGTCTTCCGCCTGCTGCCAAACGGCCTTAACCAGCGCGCGCTTGCCGTTGCCACCATTCAAAACAAACAGGTTGTGATCCTTGAACAAGCCCCAAGAAGCTTTGGTGGCCCCGGCCTCTGACCGCAGCTCACCGCAGGACGATGGCACGCCGGACGGTTTGATCTGTCCGGCGTCTGCTATTTTTGACGCGCAGGCTGTCACCGCGCGCATCAATGTCGCCATTGCGGAGGCATCATCAGAAAAGGCGATCAGGGCGGCAACCGTTGCGGCCTTGGCGCAAGCACGAAGCGCAGGCATGGCACGGATCGCTGCCGCATTTCAGGCGCAACCTTTCGCCGCGCGCCCGACGACACGGGCCTATAGCTGGCTGACAGATCAGATTGTTAAAACTGTCCTCGATGTGGCAATCAAACATCTGCACCCGCTGCCCAACCCAACCGAAGGTGAACGGCTTTCTCTGATCGCTGTCGGCGGGTATGGCCGCGGAGAAATGGCACCACAGTCCGACGTCGATTTATTGTTTTTGACGCCCTACAAAATCACCCCTTGGGCGGAAAGCGTGATCGAATCCATGCTGTACATGCTGTGGGACCTGAAGCTGAAAGTCGGGCACGCAAGCCGCACTGTCAAAGATTGCCTGCGGTTGGCAAAGGACGACTACACCATTCGCACGTCGCTGGTGGAATACCGCCATTTAGCAGGCGATGCGGCACTGGCAGACGATCTGGGGGGGCGGCTTTGGTCGGACCTGTTCAAATCCACCGCAAGCGACTTTATCGAAGCAAAGCTGGCCGAACGTGAAACAAGGCACCGCAAGCAAGGCGGGCAGCGTTATGTGGTCGAACCCAATGTCAAAGAAGGCAAAGGCGGGCTGCGTGATCTGCAATCTCTGTTTTGGATCAGCAAATATGTGCATGGGGTCAAAGATACGGCCGAGCTGGTCAATCTGGGCGTCTTTACACCAGAAGAGTTCGAAACCTTCGTTACAGCAGAGGATTTTCTATGGGCCGTACGCTGTCACATCCATCTGATTGCGGGCAGGGCAACAGATCAGCTGACCTTTGACATGCAGGTCGAAGTGGCCGCGGCTATGGGCTATACGGATCGCGGCGGCCGGCGCGGGGTGGAACATTTCATGCAAGCCTTTTTCCGGCAAGCCACTCATGTTGGCGAATTGACCCGCATTGTTCTCACCGCACTTGAGGCGAACCATACCAAGCAAGACCCAATGCTGGTGCGCCTGCTCAAACGGCGCAAAAAGGCAAAGCCACCCTATGCGATTAAACAAAACCGGCTGACGGTTGCCAATGAAAAAGCGTTTCTGGCGGACAAGCTGAACATCCTGCGCCTATTTGAAGAGGCGCTGCGCACTGGCACCTTGCTGCACCCCGATGCGATGCGTCTGATTTCGGCCAATCTTGATCAAATCGATGCCGAGATGCGTGAGGACAAGGAAGCACAACGGATTTTCCTTGATTTGCTGTTGAAACATGGCAACCCGGATCGGGCTTTACGGCGAATGAACGAACTTGGGGTGCTCTCTGCGTTCATCCCCGAATTCGCACCGATCGTCGCGATGATGCAGTTCAATATGTACCACCACTATACCGTGGACGAACATACGATCCAGTGCATCAGCAACCTCGCTCAGATCGAACGCAAGGAACTGATCGAAGAACTGCCTGTCGTGTCCGGCATTCTGGAACGCGGGGTGAACCGCAAGGTGCTTTATGTGGCGCTGCTTTTGCATGACATCGGAAAAGGGCGCGATGAGGATCACTCAATCCTTGGTGCGCAGATTGCCCGCAAAGTCGCCCCGCGTCTGGGACTGAACAAGAAAGATTGCGACACCGTTGAATGGCTTATCCGCTATCACCTGCTGATGTCGGATGTGGCGCAAAAGCGCGATATTGCAGAACCACGCACGGTACGTGGTTTTGCCAAGGCTGTGAAATCCACCGAACGTCTGGACTTGCTGACCGCCCTGACCGTTTGCGATATCCGCGGCGTTGGTCCGGGGACGTGGAACAATTGGAAAGCTGTACTGATCCGCGACCTCTACAAGGCCACGAAATCAGCGCTCGAGACCGGTCTGGAAGACCTCAACCGCGAAACACGCGAAGCAGAGGCAAAACGTGCATTGCGCGCAGCGTTGTCCGACTGGGACAACAAGGCGCTCAAAACTGAATTGGGCCGGCATTACGGCCCGTACTGGCAGGGGCTCCCGCTGGCCGCGCAGACCGTGTTTGCCAAACTGCTGCGCGATATTGCAGATGATGAGATCAAGATCGACCTGATGCTGGACGAAGACCGCGACGCAACACGGGCTTGCTTTGCGGTGGTTGATCATGCCGGGCTCTTTAGCCGTATGACCGGCGCGCTTGCGCTGGTGGGGGCGAATGTGGTGGACGCCCGGACCTATACCTCAAACGATGGCTATGCGACGGCTGTGTTCTGGATACAGGACAATGATGGCAATCCTTACGAGGCCGCGCGGCTGCCGCGCCTGCGCAAGATGATCGCGCGGACGCTACGCGGCGAAGTGGTCGCCAAAGAAGCACTGAAAGATAAGGATAAGATCAAGAAACGCGAACGCGCATTTAAGGTGCCAACGAACATCAGTTTCGACAACGAAGGGTCCGAAATTTACACCATCATCGAGGTCGACACGCGCGACCGTCCTGGACTTCTCTACGATTTGACACGAACTCTTGCTGATAGTCACGTTTACATCGCCTCAGCCGTTATCGCGACATATGGAGAGCAGGTGGTAGATACGTTCTACGTCAAGGATATCGTCGGTCTGAAGTATTTCTCCGAAAGCAAGCGCGCCGGGCTGGAACGCAAACTACGCGAAGCGATTACGCAAGGCGCCGAACGCGCGGTTGCGGGGTGACCACGATGCTGCGTGCCAATTTTTTCGAAAAAATTGGGCCAAAGTTTTTAAAAACTTTGGGACGCTGCGCATGAAACCCATCCGCCTCATGTCCGGTTTTTTCACAGTGGGCCTCTGGACGCTACTCAGCCGCGTCATGGGCTTTGTGCGCGACATCATGATCGCGGCATATCTCGGTACAGGCCCCGTGGCAGAGGCATTTCTGGTCGCCTTTTCGCTCCCCAACCTTTTTCGCCGGTTCTTTGCCGAAGGGGCGTTCAACATGGCCTTCGTGCCGATGTTTTCCAAAAAGGTGGAAGGCGATGACGACCCGCACCGCTTTGCCCAGGACGCCTTTGTCGGGCTGGGGGGCATTCTGACAGTCTTTACAGTCGTGGGCATTATTTTTATGCCCGCGCTGGTCACAATCATGGCCAGTGGGTTTATCGGAACCGAGCGCTTTGATCTTGCCGTCTATTACGGCCGCATCGCCTTTCCCTATATTCTGTTTATCTCGCTGACAGCACTGCTATCGGGCGTTTTGAACGCCACAGGGCGCTTTACCGCCGCAGCCGCCGCCCCGATCCTTTTGAACGTCATCTTTGTTGCAACGCTGATCATCGCCGGATTAACCTGTGAATGCGCAGGGCCAGAGGGGCAGACCACCATCGGCCAATCGTTGGCCTATGCCGTGCCCGTGGCCGGTCTCGCTCAGCTCGCGGTGGTCTGGATCGCAGCAAAACGGGCCGGATATGCGCTGCGCATCGGTATGCCCAAGATCACACCAGAACTTAAACGGCTGGCTATTATTGCAGCCCCTGCCGCCCTTGCGGGTGGAGTTGTGCAGATCAATTTGCTTGTTGGAAGGCAAGTGGCCAGTTTCTTTGATGGCGCGGTTGCTTGGCTCAGCTATGCCGACAGGCTCTATCAGCTGCCTTTGGGCGTGGTCGGCATCGCAATTGGCGTCGTCTTACTGCCCGACCTGTCGCGCCGCTTACGGGCGGGTGATGAAAGTGGCGGGCGTGATGCCTTCAACCGCGCCTCCGAGATCAGCCTCGCGCTTACCGTCCCGGCCTCGGTCGCTCTCCTCGCAATCCCGCTCCCGCTTGTCAGCGTGCTGTTCGAGCGGGGGGCCTTTACCAGCGATGATACCGCAGCCACTGCACTTGCTGTTGCGATCTACGGGTTGGGGCTGCCTGCCTTTGTATTGCAAAAGACGCTGCAGCCACTGTTCTTTGCCCGCGAAGACACCAAGCGGCCATTCTACTATGCGCTCATCGCGATGGTGCTGAATGCCGCCCTTGCTATTGGGCTTTCGCCGGTTATCGGCTTTGCTGCTGCCGCAATCGGCACATCGCTCACTGGCTGGGCGATGGTGCTGATGCTGCTACGCGGCGCGCGCACCATGGGCGATGCAGGCAAATTCGACAGCCGTTTCAAGCAGCGTTTAGGCCGGATCGTTCTGGCGTCATGTGGGATGGGGGTAATCCTCACGCTCACTGCAACCGCAATGACACCCTTCTTTGGCACCGGCATACAACGCTATCTGGCTTTGCTGATCCTCGTGATCATCGGCATTGTCAGCTACTTTGGGATTGGCCACCTGATTGGCGCGTTCAAACTGTCGGAGTTCCGCCGCAACCTGCGCCGCGGCTAGGACCGCTCTCGCATGCGCGAAACAAGGCTGTTCCACCCACCGGGTGCCAGAACAACGGCCAGCAAGAAGCCTGTCACAAAGCCCGTCAACTCTGCGATCCACTGATTGTTGCCGCCAAAAATCAGCCCGAACGCCAGTTGTAGCATCAACAAAAATCCAATCAGTCGAAATGCCATGATCTGATTTTCGCCTGCCTCACCCAACCGCAACCATAGCGCATATGTATAGGCCCCGATCAGCCCGTATACGGGGGTGAACCCACCAATCAGCGGATAGTGGCTTTCAACAAAAAGACCAAAAACGATTGCCCCTGCGACGCTGGTGGCCAGATAAAGAAACATCACTTTGAGCGATCCGTAATACTCTGCCGTGAACTTACCCAAAGCCAAAGTCAGCGCCCCGCAAAAGGCGACCTGCGTCAGCTGCCCATTGATGAACGTATAGGTCACAAACCGTTTGAGCATATCAAAGGAATAGTCTCCGTTGACCAGCACACGGTCTAAAATAGCCGGCGAATACCCATAGGCGTTAATGGCCGAGACCCGCCATCCAACCCCGCGCGGGCCGCCGATGATCCCGTAGTTCGCCAATTGAAAGACTACTTCGATCCCGACGATCAACAGGGTCAGCATCACCACGACCGGCGGCAAAGCGTTAAACGGGCTTTCAGGCTTCATGTTCGTCTCGTTGTATAGTTGAAGTTGACCAGTCTGTCTGGCATGGGTATGCGACGCCTGCCCCGAAATCCACCCCGGACATTGCACCATGAGCCAGACATCTTTCACACCGCGCGTTTTCTCAGGGATCAAACCCTCTGGCGGACTGACGCTGGGCAACTATCTGGGTGCCATCAAGCGCTTTGTTGGCATGCAAGGCCAGATGGAGACCGTCTATTGCGTCGTCGACATGCACGCGATCACTGTCTGGCAGGACCCCAAAGAGCTGGCAAATATGACGCGGGAAGTGGCCGCAGGCTATCTGGCAGCAGGCCTCGATCCTGCCAAGTCGATCCTGTTCAACCAAAGCCAGGTTGCAGCCCATGCTGAACTGGGTTGGATTTTCAATTGCGTCGCGCGCGTCGGCTGGATGAACCGTATGACCCAGTTCAAAGACAAGGCAGGTAGCAATGCTGAGAAAGTGTCGCTGGGCCTTTACGCATACCCGGCCCTGATGGCAGCCGATATCCTGCTCTATCACGCGACCCACGTCCCTGTGGGTGAAGATCAGAAACAGCACGTTGAACTGACGCGCGATATCGCGGCCAAGTTCAACCATGACTTCAAGTCCGATTTCTTCCCGCTGACCGAACCGGTCATCGAAGGCCCCGCCATGCGCATCATGAACCTGCGCGATGGCACCAAGAAGATGTCAAAATCGGGTGAAAGCGACATGGAACGCATCAACATGACCGATGATGCCGATAAGATCGCCAAGAAGTTCAAGAAGGCCAAAACAGATCCTGAACCGCTTCCTGAAACTGTCGAAGGGCTGGCAGGCCGACCAGAGGCGCGCAATCTGGTCGAAATCTACGCAGCCCTGTCCGACATGACGCCAGAGGCCGTGATCGCCGCTTATCCCGGTGCTGGTTGGGGCACGTTCAAACCTGCATTGGCTGATTTAGCCGTCGCAAAACTTGCCCCTATCTCGGATGAAATGGCGCGTTTCATGGCAGACCCGGCAGAGATTGACCGTATCTTGGGTGCCGGTGCCGAAAAAGCGCGGGCCATCGCCGACCCAATCCTGCACGACACCTATGATATTGTGGGGTTACTGCGGTCTTAGGTCCTATCAGCTTACGATAAATTACTCTGTGCGGGCCAAGCCACCGTCACAAAACTGAATCCCTTAGGTGAAACGATTTGGGTGCGCGGCATAGATTCGCTCTGCCAGCCAGCCACGGTGGTCTTCGTCCCACTCGTCACCTTGGCATACCCTGGCGTCCGATGTTCCCCGGCATCGGACGTCGCTCCTTCTTTACCTTGTCAAAACGCGCGCCTACTGTTTGCGCAAAGGGAGGGCACGTTATGGCCACCGGGACAAACATCCGCACCTATTTCGAAGGCGCTTGGCACGATGGCGACGTACCTGTGATGCGCGCGGCGGATCACGGTTCGTGGCTAGGAACAACCGTCTTTGATGGTGCGCGCTTTGTGAATGGTTTGATGCCCGATCTGGACCTGCATTGCGCCCGCGTGAACCGCTCCGCCGAGGCGCTGATGATCAAGCCCACGGTCAGCACCGAAGACATGATCGCGATCACCAAAGAGGGTCTGGCCAAGTACCCGCAAGGGGCTGCCGTCTATATACGCCCAATGTATTGGGCAATCCACGGCGACCCCACAGCCATCGTGCCCAGTCCTGAAGCCACCGGATTTGCAATCTGCCTTGAAGAAATCCCACTTGCCCCCGATACGGCATCAACCACCTTGGGGCGGACCAAATTCCGCCGTCCTGTGATCGACGATGCCGTCGTCAATGCAAAGGCAGGCTGTCTTTACCCCAATAACGCCCGCATGCTGGCAGAGGTCCGGGCGCGAGGTTTCGGCAACGCGCTGGTTGCGGATGCCATGGGCAATGTGGCTGAAACGGCGACGGCGAACGTCTTTATGGTCAAGGACGGCGAAGTCTTCACGCCCATCCCGAACGGCACATTCCTGTCAGGGATTACCCGCGCGCGCCACATCGCAAACCTCAAGACCGATGGAGTTACGGTGCACGAAACTGTGCTGAGCTTTGACGACTTTTGCGGCGCGGATGAGGTGTTCCTCTCTGGCAACATGTCCAAGGTCACGCCCGTCACCGCCTTTGAGGATCGCCAATATCAGGTAGGACCCGTCACGCGAAAGGTGCGCGAGATGTATTGGGATTGGGCAGCAAGCACCGCTTAGGAACCGCAGCAAAGCTGCGCGACAATCTGTCGTTGCCACGGCCCCGGCGATGCGCCACACTTGGGCCAGAGGGAGACCAATATGCGTAAATTCATGGTCGTATTGGACGATAGCCGCGAGTGCTTGAACGCCATGCGCTTTGCCGCAATGCGCGCGTCGCATACAGGCGGTGGCGTGGCCGTTCTGGCCATTATTCCACCGGATGAATTCAACCACTGGATCGGTGTGGGCGAGATTATGCGCGCCGAGGCGCGCGAACGCATTGAAGTGCACTTCGAAGTCTTCGCCAAGTGGATGCGTGACAAACAAAACGTCGATCCAGAGCTGATCATCCGCGAAGGTGAACCGCTGAACGAAATCATTTCCCATGTGAATGAAGACCCCGAAATCGGCGTTCTTGTTCTTGGCGCAAGCGATGACAACAAGGGGCCGGGCCCACTGGTCACCCAACTGAGCAAGCAATCCGGCAGCCTGCCGATCCCGGTCACGATTGTACCCGGTGATCTATCGAAAGAACGGCTCGAAGCAATTACCTAAGCTGTGCATACAGTTTAGAATCATTCCAAACCCTTGACACTTGGGCGCGCGAGGCGCATATCTAAAGCCTGACAAAAAAGGTTGGCCCCATGTTCATCCAGACTGAATCAACACCAAACCCTGCAACGCTCAAATTTCTGCCCGGCCAGAACGTGTTGGAGGTCGGCACGGCTGATTTCCCAAGCCTTGAAGCCGCAGAAAGCTCACCCCTTGCAAAGCGCGTTTTCGCGGCTGGCGGTGTGACTGGTGTTTTCTTCGGCATCGATTTTGTGACGGTCACAAAGGCAGATGACGTAGAATGGGACCACATCAAACCCGGCATTCTGGGCGCGATTATGGAGCATTATCAGTCGGGCCAATCGGTCATGGCAGAAGATCATAAGCCCGCCAGCGGCCATGCAGAACATACCGGCGAAGACGGTGAGATCGTGGGCCAGATCAAAGAACTGCTCGACACACGCGTACGCCCTGCGGTGGCGCAAGATGGTGGCGATATCACATTCCACGGATTCGAGCGCGGCATCGTCTATCTGCACATGCAAGGCGCATGTGCTGGTTGCCCATCATCCACGCTAACCCTGAAAATGGGGATCGAAAACCTGCTGCGCCACTACATCCCAGAGGTGGTCGAGGTGCGGCCCGTTGCAGCCTAAACCAACCGTCCTGGCATTTGATACATCGGCGGCGCATTGCGCCGCCGCTTTGCTGTTGGGCGACCGTGTTGTGACCCGCGTAGACGAAATGGCCAAGGGGCAAGCCGAACACCTGATGCCCATGTTGGAAGAGATGTTGGCAGGTGAAAATCTGACATGGCGCGACCTCGATGGGATCGGCGTCGGTGTCGGTCCCGGCAACTTCACCGGCATCCGCATTGCGGTATCCGCAGCACGCGGACTGGCCCTCGGGCTTGGCAAACCAGCGATCGGTGTGAATGGATTTGAGGCGCGAGCATTGGGTGAAGACCTGCCGTTTACGGCAACGATTCCAGCACCGCGTGACCAATCCTACGTTCAGGCATTTCAGGCAGACGACACAGCGGACCCTGCGCAGATAGACCAACCGGCAGGCCTCCAGAAACCTGCGGCCAACCTCATCGCAGCCGTCGCCCGCATCGCCGCATCACGCCTGAAAGATGAAGCCGCGCGCCCCGCCCCGCTCTACATCCGCAGCGCAGATGCCGCACCGCCGCGTGATCCAGCCCCTGTACTGCTCCCATGACACCCGATGATATGGCCGCCCTGCATGCCGTTGCATTCAGCACAACACGGGCTTGGTCAGCAGCAGAATTCAACGATCTCCTCGCCCACCCCGGCACCCTCGTGAAGGGAGATTGTCAATGCTTTGCCCTACTCCGCATCGTTCTGGACGAAGCTGAAATACTGACGATTGCAACACACCCTACAAAACGGCGGCAGGGATTGGCGCGCAAAACGCTGTCCGAAAGCGAAGCACAGTCGAAATCGCAAGGCGCTACAAAGGTTTTCCTAGAAGTGGCCGAGGACAACACAAGCGCCATCAGCCTCTATACATCCACCGGCTATGCACAAATCGGGCGCCGTCCGGGTTACTATATGCCCAAAGATGGGGCACCTATTGCCGCTTTGGTCTTCGCCAAGTCACTTACAACAACCTGACCCTGCGTCAGGTTGTGGATAACACTGCATTTTGGCCGCTGGGCAAACGATTATGGCCAAAAAGCAGTTGATCTTCCCTGCAAGGCAAGGCCTTATCAATTGATGACCGACCTAAGATCGGCTCAGACCTTAACTGAGGGGGCCTGTATCGCCCGCAAAAGACCTCGCGTAACGACCTGGGAGAAATATCAATGACACTTATGCACAAATTCCTTGGCGCATCTGCCGCACTGGCGCTGACAGCCGGAACTGCCGTTGCAGATCCTGCCATCCTGTTCGATCTTGGCGGCAAGTTCGACAAATCCTTCAACGAAAGCGCCTATAACGGGGCCCAGCGTTGGGCCGAAGAAACTGGCGGTTCTTACGCTGAAGTTGAAATCCAATCCGACGCACAGCGCGAGCAGGCGATCCGCCGCTTTGCTGAATCTGGTGCAAACCCAATCGTCATGGCAGGCTTTTCATGGGCCACACCACTGGCAGAGGTCGCAGCCGACTATCCTGACACCAAATTCGCAATCATCGACATGGTTGTTGAGGCGCCAAACGTCCGATCTGTTGTGTTTAACGAGCATGAAGGCTCTTACCTTGTTGGTATGATGGCGGCGATGGCATCCGAAAGCGGGACAGTCTCTTTCGTCGGCGGCATGGACATCCCACTGATCCGCAAATTCGCATGTGGCTACGCCCAAGGTGCGATGGCAGTGAACCCAGATGTCACCGTAATCGCGAATATGACAGGCACAACGCCTGCCGCTTGGAACGATCCAGTGAAAGGGTCCGAACTGACGCTAGCACAGATCAGCCAGGGTTCTGACGTTGTGTTTGCGGCGGCTGGCGGTACAGGTGTTGGCGTTCTGCAAACGGCAGCGGATCAGGACATTTTGTCGATTGGTGTGGACGCCAACCAAAACTACCTGCACCCGGGTGAGGTGCTGACATCCATGATGAAACGCGTGGATAACGCGGTTTATGAAGCCATGTCGCAAGGCGAAGACCTTGAGGTCGGCTTTAACGTCATGGGCGTTGCGAACGAAGGTGTGGGCTATGCGCTTGACGAATTCAACGCAGAGCTTGTCCCCGATGAGATGAAAGCAACCGTTGACGCAGCGGCGGCGGAAATGGCGGCGGGTACGCTGGCCGTCCACGACTACACATCCGACGAAACCTGCCCAGCGCTCAGCTTCTAAAACAACGCTAAGGCCAACATGATAGAGGGCCGCGCTGAGAAATCCGCGCGGCCTTTTGCATAAAAGCAACAGGTGTCCCAATGTCCGACGTAGCCCCCGCCATTGAACTCAAAGGCATTTCCAAAGCCTTCGGCCCTGTTCAAGCGAACAAAGATATCTCCATCCGCGTGATGCCCGGCACGATCCACGGGATCATCGGAGAGAATGGGGCGGGCAAATCGACCCTGATGTCGATTTTATACGGGTTTTATAAGGCTGACGCTGGCGAAATCTTCATTTCTGGTCGCAAAACTGCAATTCCTGATAGCCAGGCCGCGATTGCGGCAGGCATTGGAATGGTGTTCCAGCACTTCAAACTGGTTGAAAACTTCACGGTTCTCGAAAACGTTATTCTAGGGGCCGAGGACAGCGGATTGCTACGCCCCTCCCTGTCACGCGCGCGGCGCGAACTGAAAAACCTTGCTGAGGAATACGAGCTCAACGTTGATCCTGACGCCCTGATTGAAGAGGTCGGCGTGGGCATGCAACAGCGCGTTGAGATTCTCAAAGCGCTTTACCGCAAAGCCGATATCCTGATCCTTGATGAGCCGACAGGCGTACTGACGCCAGCTGAGGCCGACCACCTGTTCCGTATTTTGGAGAACCTCAAACGCGAAGGCAAAACCATCATCCTGATCACGCATAAGCTGCGCGAGATCATGGAAATCACCGATACCGTCAGTGTGATGCGACGCGGAGAGATGACCGCGACCGTCAAAACGTCAGAGACTAGCCCACCTGAACTGGCCGAGCTGATGGTGGGCCGCAAGGTGCTGCTACGCGTCGATAAAGTGCCCGCACAGATCGGCCGGAAAATTCTTGAAGTCAAAGACCTAAACGTCACCGACGACAAGGGCGTGCATCGCCTGAAAGGCGTCAGTTTTGACGTGCATGCAGGCGAGATTTTGGGGATCGCGGGCGTGGCAGGGAACGGGCAATCCGAACTGCTGGAAGTGCTGGGTGGGTACGAAAGGGCCACCGGCTTGGTCAAGATCAACGGTGAAGAGATTGACCTGACCGGCGCCAAGTCAGACGGGCAGAGCCGCCGCGCGCGCGGGATCAGCCATGTGCCAGAGGACCGTCAACGCGAGGGTTTGATTATGGATTTCCACGCGTGGGAAAACACCGCGTTTGGATATCACCATGACGCAGAGTACCAGCGTTCTAAACTGTTCATGAACAACGCAGCGATCCGCAAGGATACCGAAGAAAAGATGGCCCGTTTCGACGTGCGCCCGCCCGACCCCACACTAGAAGCAAAAAGCTTTTCCGGCGGAAACCAACAGAAAATCGTGCTTGCACGGGAGATTGAACAGAACCCGGATTTGCTCTTGATCGGTCAACCAACACGCGGTGTGGACATCGGCGCGATCGAATTTATCCACCAGCAGATTGTTGCACTTAGGGATCAGGGCAAAGCTATTTTGTTAGTTTCCGTGGAGTTAGAAGAAATTTTGTCGCTCTCGGACCGCATTGCCGTTATGTTTGACGGAAAAATAATGGGCGAGCGTATGCCTGATAAAACAGACGAAAAAGAGCTCGGGCTTCTCATGGCGGGTATGACGACCGAACCGCGTGGGCTCCTGCACGAGGCTGTCGAGGCACAGCTTGCGCATGCTGGCGGTGATGCCGGCAAAGAGGTGTAGGTCATGGACGTAATGCCAAAGTGGGCCGATGTTGTCCTGATCCCTGTGATTTCTATCCTGCTAGCTGCGATCTTATCGGCGCTTGTGATCCTCGCCATTGGTGAAAACCCTTGGGAGGCGCTCAAGCTGATGGTAGACGGGGCCTTGGGCTCGACCTACGGCTGGGGCTATACGCTTTATTACGCAACAAACTTCATCTTTACGGGCTTGGCCGTGGCTATCGCCTTTCATGCGCGCCTGTTCAACATTGGTGGCGAAGGGCAAGCATTGATCGGCGGCCTAGGCGTTGCAATCATCTGCCTTTTCATCCCGTGGCCGCACTGGACGTTTGCATTGCTTGGTGCTGCCATTGGCGCTGCACTTTTTGGCGCAGCATGGGCCGCCATCCCCGCCTTCCTGCAAGCCAAGCGCGGTAGCCACGTCGTGATTACCACGATCATGTTCAATTTCATTGCAGCCGCTGTCCTAAACTACTTCCTCATCGGCGCGCTTAAAGCCCCGGGGATGGAGCCTGCAACGGCTAAATTCCCCGAGGCCACGCATCTTCCGTCCTTTCAGGATATGTTCAATTTCGGCGAAACCACGTTCTTTCGTGGCGCACCCGCCAACATCACTTTTTTTGTCGCACTGGCCGCATGCGTCGCCCTCTGGGCGCTGATCTGGAAAACGCGACTTGGCTATGAAATCCGATCCTTCGGGCATTCGGAAACAGCCGCCAAATACGCGGGCATCAGCCCGACTAAAATTATCATGGTTGCCATGCTTATCTCAGGCGCTCTTGCCGGCATGATGGCCATCAACAACGTACAGGGCGAGGCCGAACGGCTGGTCCTGAACGCAGTGGAGGGGGCGGGCTTTATCGGCATCGCCGTCGCACTGATGGGGCGCAGCCATCCTTTCGGGGTGTTACTGGCGGCCCTTCTTTTCGGCTTTCTATATCAAGGCGGCGCAGAACTCGCCCTATGGACGTCGATCCCCCGTGAGCTGATTATCGTAATACAGGCATTGGTAATCCTCTTCACGGGCGCACTGGACAATATGGTGCGCATGCCGCTTGAGCGGCTTTTTCTATCATTGAGGAGAGCAAAAAATGATGGCAGGACAGTATAAAGTGGGTGTCGAAGATGACACCGGCGCAGACCTGGGCTTTGTGCTCAGTTGTCTGGCACTCGGCATGATCACAATGGAAGAACTGCACCAATGGGTGCATCATGTCATTGATCAGGCTCCAGCAGGCGATGTACCACCGCATCTTGTCGCACTACTGGCGTTACAAAAACCAACCAGCGTGCTGATGCCCGCCGAAAACGTGATGGCCAGGGTTCCACACGACCCTTTCATCACGGATGAGCGGTTTGATGCGATGCTGGGTTTGCAGTTTTTCCTGCGTAACGATCGTACGCAGGCTGTTGATATCACCCAAGCAGAGGCCGAAGCAGCCCTCAACCGCAATCCAGAGGTTGCGGATCGCTTCTTTACCCTCTTCCCATTTCTGTCGGAGAAAGCTGCCTAAATGGACTTCGCAACCCTTTTGCAGATGCTGGACGCAACCCTGCGTCTGGCAACCCCGCTTCTTCTGGCCTGCCTTGCAGGCCTCTATTCCGAGCGGGCCGGTATCTTTGATATCGGGCTAGAGGGTAAGATGTTGGCAGCCGCCTTCTTATCAGCCGCCATCGCTGCCGTGTCTGGCAGCGTCTGGCTGGGGCTTTTGGCGGGCATCGGCGCGTCTATGATCCTGTCCGCCGTGCACGGGCTGGCCTCAATCACCTTCCGCGGCAATCAATTGATTTCTGGGGTGGCGATTAACTTTCTGGCGGCGGGTTTGACAGTTGTTATTGCACAAAGCTGGTTCGCTCAAGGTGGGCGAACACCGCAGTTGACCGGCGACGCCCGCTTCAACCCCATCCAGTTGCCCTTGGCCGAGACGTTGCAAGACGTGCCAATCCTTGGCCCGATCTACTACGAACTGATTTCGGGGCATACGATTCTTGTCTATGTCGCCCTTCTTATGGTGCCGCTGACATGGTGGATTCTGTTTCGGACCCGGTTTGGCCTGCGCCTGCGGGCTGTGGGTGAAAATCCAGCTGCCGTTGATACCGCAGGTGTTTCCGTTATCTGGCTACGTTTCGCGGCCGTCGGTATCTGCGGCATCCTTTGTGGCATTGCTGGCGCCTACCTCGCCACCGCGCTACAAGCCGGTTTTGTGAAAGATATGAGCGCAGGTCGCGGCTTTATTGCCCTCGCCGCCTTGATCTTCGCCAAGTGGCGGCCGTGGTATGCGCTTTACGCATGCCTGCTTTTTGGTTTTCTGCAAGCCATGTCCTTGCGCTCAGACGTGATCGAAGGCGTTGTAGGCTTCCAGGTAAACGGCCAGTTCCTTGATGTGCTGCCCTACATCCTAACCGTCGTCATTCTGGCCGGTTTCGTCGGCAAGGCGATCCCGCCACGCGCCGGGGGCGAGCCTTATGTCAAAGAACGCTGAAAACCTCGCGGCACAGATCAGAGCAGCGACTGGCGGTGCTCCGGTACGTATTGGCCTCATCCTCGGCTCTGGCCTTGGGCATATCGCGAACGAAGTCGATGGTGTGGCGATCCCTTATGATAACCTGCCGGGTTTCCCGCACGCTGGCGTATCTGGCCACAACCCAAACCTCGTGATTGGTAACCTTGAAGGTGTCAGTGTCGCCGTCTTCGGAGGCCGGTCACATTACTACGAAAGCGGACGTGGTGATGCGATGCGCCTGCCGCTAGAGGTTCTGAAAGAACTTGGCGTTGATACGATGATCGCAACCAATGCTGCAGGATCCCTGCAGGCCGATATGCCAACAGGCTCAATCATGTGCCTGTCTGACCATATCAACTTTTCAGGGCTGAATCCTCTGATCGGCGAACTCACGGACGCGCGCTTTGTGCCAATGAAAGACGCATACGATCCCGAGGTCCGCAAAGGGCTACGTGCCGCCGCAAAAGCAGCCGATGTTGATATGGCCGATGGCGTTTACGCTTGGTACTCCGGCCCTTCGTTTGAAACCCCGGCCGAAATCCGGGCAATCAAAATGCTAGGCGCAGATGCCGTCGGCATGTCCACAGTTCCCGAAGTCATCCTTGCACGGTTCCTTGGCCTCAAGGCCGCCGCAATCTCAACCATCACCAATATGGCGGCTGGTATGAGTGACGAGTCGATCAGCCACGAACACACTAAAGCGATGGCCCCCATTGGGGCCGCCAAGCTGGAAAAGGTCTTGCGACACTATCTGCGGTCGATTTCGTAAGTCCAATGCTTTCGCACCCATAAGTCCACGTTGCGGAAATGCTGCGTTCGCAGCATATTTCCCCTCACATCATTTGACATAAACGCCTTATAGGTTTTTGGTGCACGCCAGAGGCACAAGCGCCCGGATTTAGTTCATGCAGATTTACCTCCCCATCGCCGAAATCTCGGTGAATATTTTCCTTTTGTTGGGGTTGGGCGGAATCGTGGGCATATTGTCGGGCATGTTCGGGGTCGGTGGTGGCTTTTTGATGACACCGCTTTTGTTCTTCATTGGCATTCCACCAGCGGTCGCTGTTGCGACCGAAGCGAACCAGATTGTAGCCTCGTCCTTTTCCGGTGTGCTGGCCCATTTGAAGCGCAAGACGGTTGATCTCAGGATGGGAACCGTCCTGTTGATAGGTGGTCTGATCGGTTCTGGCCTTGGTATTATCCTCTTCAACTACCTCAAATCGCTGGGGCAGGTCGAACTGCTGGTACAGCTTTGCTATGTCGTGTTCTTGGGCATGATCGGCTCTTTGATGTTCATCGAAAGCCTCAAGGCGATCCGCAACGCCTCTAAACCCGGTGGTTCCGTCCCAAAGCGCCGCAAGCACAACTGGGTACACAACCTGCCCTTCAAGATGAAGTTTCGGGTGTCGGGTCTTTATATATCGGTTATTCCGCCACTTATGGTTGGTGTCCTTGTCGGTGTTCTGGCGGCGATCATGGGTGTTGGCGGTGGCTTTATCATGGTGCCTGCAATGATTTACCTGCTGGGCATGCCAACAAAAGTGGTTGTCGGTACATCGCTGTTTCAGATCATCTTCGTGACCGCCTTCACCACAATGCTGCACGCGACCACCAACTTCACAGTTGATGTAGTACTTGCTGTTCTTTTGCTGGTGGGTGGCGTCATCGGCGCACAGATCGGCACACGCATTGGCGTCAAAATGAAGGCCGAACAACTGCGCATCTGGCTTGCGATTATGGTTCTCGCGGTTTGCGGCAAACTCGCCTTTGACTTGCTGGTCATGCCATCCGAGCTCTATTCGCTGGGCACAGGAGGCCACTCATGATCCGCCTCATCGCCCTGTTCGTGATGCTTGCCCTGCCCGCCAGCGCCGAAGAGATCGTGCTGGGCCTCAGCCGGGATCAGGTTTCGATCACCGCGACCTTTGAGGGCTCTGAAATCCTGATCTTTGGTGCGATCAAACGTGACGGACCGGTTCAGGCAGAGGGGGATCTTGGCGTCATTGTCACCGTGGCCGGCCCCGATGAACCAGTGACCGTGCGCAAAAAAGACCGGCGTTTCGGCATCTGGGTGAATAGCGCATCCGTCGACGTTGATGTGGCCCCCACCTTCTATGCTGTCGCCACGAACCGACCATTGTCGGAAATCCTAACCTTCACCGAAGACCTGAACACCCGGATCAGTACCGCACGCGCGATCCGGTCCGTGGGTGCGACCGTAGATAGCGCGCAAAACTTTACCGAGGCCCTTATTCGCATTCGCGAACAACAGGGGCTCTATCAGACCCTACCGACAGGCGTATCAGTTGTGGAAGACACCTTGTTTCGCACGCTGATCCCACTGCCCGCGAACCTGACTGAGGGCGACTACAAGGCCGAAATTTACCTGACACGGGGGCGCGAGATCGTCGATTTCTATGTGACCGATATCCCCGTTCAAAAGGTAGGATTGGAACGCTGGCTCTATAACCTCGCCCATGACAACCCGTTTCTTTACGGTCTGATGTCACTGTCGATCGCGATTGCAGCAGGTTGGGGTGCTTCTGCCGCGTTTAGTGTGTTCCGCCGTTAACCGCGCCCGATATGCGGCATCTTTGTCGCCATCACCATCATGGATTGGACATTCGCCTCTGGTGGCAGCGTGGCCATGTGAAAGACAGATCGCGCCACATCTTCAACCGCCATGCTTGGTAGCGGATCAAGCCCTTGGGCCGCGCGGGTCTTTTCAAGGTTCAACACCAGATCGGTGCGTGCATTGCCAATATCAATCTGTCCGCAGGCGATATCAAAGGCGCGGCCATCCAGAGACAGCGTCTTGGTCAGCCCACTCACACCATGCTTTGTCGCCGTATAACAGACAGAGCCTTCACGTGGGGTAAACGCAGAAATCGAACCGTTGTTGATGATCCGCCCACCCTGCGGGTTTTGCCTGCGCATCTGGCGAAAAGCGGCACGGGCGCAAAGGAACATACCGGTCAGGTTCACATCGACAACCTGCTTCCAATCATCCAGCGCAACCTCATCAATTGTTGTCTGCGGACCGAACATGCCAGCATTGTTAAAGAGCACGTCCAAATGCTCAAAACCCGCAAAGGCCCTATCAACTGCGTGCTCATCCGTCACATCGCAAGGCATCAAGACCGCATTCTCATGGGTGACCTCTGCCAAAGCATCTGCGCGCCGCGCGATGAGGCCAACACGCCAACCTTGGGTCAAAAAATACTCCGCCGTGACGCGGCCAATGCCGCTGCTTGCACCGGTGACAATGATTGATTTCATATCTCTTCGCTCTTCAATTCTAACGGCGCTGCGGGCACTTCGAGATCATCCACACGCAACGCACCCTGCGGACGCGCAAGGCGGTTTCGGACAACCCAACGCAGCTGCGTTTCCGCCCGCGTGATCGCGACATAAGCCAATCGCTTCCAGAGCGGTTGCCCGGCCTCTACCCGACCCATACGCGACGCTGCATAGATATCCGGGGCAAAGACCTGCACAGTGTCCCACTGCGATCCCTGTGCTTTATGAATGGTCACCGCCGCTCCATGCAGAAAGGTAGCACCCATCCTTGCCGCGAAAGGGATAAAGGGTTCTTCATCGCCCTCCTGTTCAATCTTCACAATGCTTGCCGCACTTACTTGCGGGTCTTCGGCACCCATCACATGCAGCCGCGAAAACCCCGGCTTACGCCCCGGCCCAAGATAGATCACCTGCGCGCCTTTGATCAGTCCGCGCGCTTCAAGATCAAGCCGCTTTTTGCGGTGCTTGAGCGGCAGCTCAATGCCGTCACAAATCAGCGGCTCACCTGTCAGCAACTCATCCCCCGGCGCGTCAAATGCAGCACGAAAGGCATGGATTAATCTGATCCGGGTGGCATTGCGCCAGACCAGACAAGGGGAACGCGCCATCAAATCTGCCTCAACCCGCTGGGCCATGACGACCCGTTCGTCGGCTTTCGATGCATCTTCTACCATTCGCTCAAAGGCATAAAAATCCAGCTGCGGATCGGCCAGCGCATGGGCAAGATCAAGGATCGGGTTGCCTGCATCCTGCCGGTGAATGCGGTTGAGTGTCAGGACCCGTGGTGCAGGCAGTGTTTCAAACACCATGCCGCCTGATGATTGGACGGGGGGCAATTGTGCCGGATCACCAAACAACAAAAGCGTGGGAAAAATCTCTTTGAGATCCTCGAACTGTTTTTCATCCAGCATCGAGCTTTCATCGACAAAACCAATATCCAGCGGCTCTTCACGCCGTTTCCAGCCGGTGATGAAATCGCTCCCCCGCAGCCCTGCCGCAGCCAGAGCGGCAGGCACCGACTTATTGGCCTGATAGGATGCAAAAGCCCGGTCCAAGGCGATTTCAGTCAGCCCCTCAATTTCGGGCTTTTCGCCCTGCCCGGCCAACCATTCAGCAACCTTTTCATATTCAGGATCATAGACCGGCGTATAAAGAATACGGTGGATCGTCGTCGCTGGCACACCATGGTTGCGCAATACGCTGGCCGCCTTATTGGTCGGTGCTAAAATCGCCAAGGTCCGCCGGTCCTTGCGTTTGCGCCCTTCCCAATCGCCAGAAATGACATCGACACCTGCCTGATCCAGCGCGTGATACAGCTTGGCCAGCAACATCGTCTTGCCGGAACCCGCCTTGCCGATGACCGCCATCACAGATGTCGTATCAGACTGCGGCGGTTGCAGCAGGCTATCATCAAGATCAATACCGGATTGGCGCAGGGCAATAGCAACAGTATCCCAGGCTTCGGCCTGATCTTCAGAAAATGTGATAGTGGGTGCATTCATGCTTGCGACTGTATCTATACGACACATGGGCCGCTAGCGCATTCGCAACAGGCGCGGTATCAGGTGCGGCGGATCATGCCCAGTTTGGTCGGGATACCAAGAACGCTATCCTGTTCACCACGCTTTTGCGAAACAGAAGCATCAGAATGCGAGGCAATCTCGACCTCTGCGACAAGCCCCGCTTCTTCCAATTGCGCAGAGAGGAGCGGCAAATCATTGTCACGCGCAAAACTGCGCAGATCGGCCAGCACATCGATGATCCAATCTCGTCCCATGCGCCACCGTCCCCATATTTCCTTAAAGAATGCTTAACAACCTATACGTGTGTAACGAAAATTCGTGTTTTTCGCAATAAAAAAGGGCGCGGTTGTGCCCAACCGCGCCGTGCTTGGGGATTGCGGCGCTTTACCGGTCGCGTGATGCCTCCAGCGTATCTTCGAACGTGCGTAACCCTGTCTTTGGAGCTTGCACCAACACAGACATATTGCCGGGTTTATGTTCGTTCCGACGCATCTTGGTATGGGCCGCAGGGATAGCACCCCAATCAAAACACTCGGACATGCATGGATCTAGACGCTGCTCAAGCATCAACTTGTTGGCGGCACTGGCCTGCGCAAGATGGGCAAAGTGGCTGCCTTGCAGGCGTTTCTGATGCATCCACATATAGCGAACATCAAATGTACAGTTGAACCCGGTGGTGCCTGCACAAATCACAACCATGCCGCCCTTTTTGCAGACCAGTGATGAAACTGGAAAGGTCGCCTCGCCGGGGTGTTCGAACACCATGTCAACGTTGACGCCTTTGCCGGTAATCTCCCAAATCGCCTTGCCGAACTTACGCGCCTCTTTCAGCCATGTGTTGTATTCAGGCGTGTTCACTGTAGGCAATTGGCCCCAGCAATCAAAATCGTTGCGGTTGATGACACCTTTAGCACCCAGCGACATGACAAACTCACGCTTGCTTTCGTCGCTGATTACACCAATCGCATTTGCGCCTGCCGTGTTGATCAATTGGATCGCGTAAGACCCCAGACCGCCAGATGCGCCCCAGACCAGAACGTTTTGACCGGGCTTCAGGTCATGTGGCTCATGCCCGAACAGCATGCGATATGCAGTGGCAAGCGTCAGCGTATAACAAGCACTTTCTTCCCATGTCAGGTGCTGCGGACGGTGCATCAACTGCTGGGATTGCACGCAGGTAAACTGCGCAAAGGATCCATCAGGTGTCTCGTACCCCCAAATCCGCTGACTTTCCGAATACATCGGATCGCCACCGTTACAGTGTTCATCGTCGCCATCATCCTGGTTGCAATGGATGACAACTTCATCGCCCACCTTCCAGCGTTTGACCTTGTCACCCACGGCCCAGACGATGCCGGCCGCGTCGGACCCCGCAATATGGAACTCGGCTTTATGAACATCAAAGGGGCTGATCGGAACGCCCAGCCCGGCCCAAACACCGTTGTAATTCACGCCAGCGGCCATCACGAGGACCAGAACCTCATTGCTGTCCGGCTTTGGTACATCAACAACCTCTAACTGAAACGCTTTGTCCGGCTCACCATGCCGCTCGCGGCGAATAGTCCAAGCGTGCATCTGCGCGGGTACGTGACCCATTGGTGGCATCTCTCCCACTTCATACAGGTCTTTTTCAGGTGCCGTGTAAGCCGTTTGGTCCAGGGCCATCTCAGTCTCCATCACTCAGGTTCCAGTGTTGCCGCACCGCAGAATCGGTCGGGTCGGAGATTGAATACGCCACATGAAAGTAACTTTGCAACCTTAATAAGTCATATTTTGTAATTTAATTACTCTGCAACTGCAGAAAAATCGCTCTCTGTTGCTGCAACTGCATCGAAATGATGCGCAATGGAGTTCGCATAGAAGGTCAGGATATTCTGTCCCAGTGCGGTGACCGCAATATTTTCGTCGGATGCTGTCACCAAGTTGCGCGCCCGCAACCGGCTCAACGCATCATGAACAACATCGTGCGCGTCCCGCTTTGGTGAAGGAAGCCCGCGATCTTTCAGCAACGCGATTGAACGACCAACCGATGCCTCCAACGCCTGCAAGCTAACCGGGGCCGTTTGCAAAATGTGCCGCGCGACCAATGGCACGCCAACAACGGGCGTAACATCCGCAATCCGTTTCATCAGCTCATTGGCGATCTGCTCGGTCAGGTCTTCGCTACCATCGGCATGGAATTTGGATAGCTCAAGCGGTTCACCGAAACTAACGGAGGCCACACCAAAGCCACGAAAGCGGCCTGTCAGCCGCAGACCCACATGGCGGGCAACCCGTAGGAGCACACCTAACAGCGGCGGCTTAAACTTGCGCGTCCCCGATTTGTCGGCGGCGATTAGGATCGTGTCTTCCAAAACGCGATCATAATTGACCGCGACCGGAACAAAGATCACCTCGCGTGCCTCAGGATCGAAATCGTCAACGATGTAATTGAGCAATCCCATCCGCGGCGGGGCCAACAACCCATTCAGACTTAACCCGCCTTCAGGAAACACCGCTTGGCTGACACCACCGCGCGTCGCCATTTGCACATAACGCGCCAAAACCTTACGATAAAGCGCACCCCGCGACCTGCGACGGATAAAATAGGCCCCCATTGCGCGAATGATTGCAGACAAGGGCCAAACCCGTGCCCATTCACCTACAGCATAAGACAGCGCACCTGCATTGGCGGCCAGATAAGTGACCAGCACATAGTCCATGTTGCTGCGGTGATTGATCACAAAAACCACGGCCGCATCAGGATCAATCTCTTCAAGACGCTTACGGTCGAACGTGCCTAGCTTGATCCGGTAAAGTGACTTCGACAGCCAACGCGCCAAGCGGATACCAATGCTAAAATAAGCAGTCGCAGAAAACCCCGGTACAATCTCTCTCGCGTAACGACGCGCTTGTTCAAAGGCTACATTCTCTGGGATCTTTTCCTTGTGCGCATGCTCAACAATCGCCTGCGTCACCTCCGGGTCGTAGATCAGCCGTTGGATCATGTCATAGCGGCGGGCGAGCTTGAATGGCTCGATTGGACGCTGCAACCGTTCATTGACCCGCGCGATCACACGTTCAGCGCGCTTACGGAAAAACCAGCGTACGGATGGAAACAGAAAATGCGATGCAAAGGTCACTGCGGCGAACAGGACCATAAGGACGAACACCCAGATCGGCATTGAAATCGTTTGCGTCATGGCCAGAGCGTGACAGGGAAAAGATCTCGCGTAAATCCCGTCATGCCGCGACGCAGCGAATTGACAGCGCCATAAAATGTCATATAGACATCCATTCGTGTAATTAAATTACGCAAAGTGATTCAGGAGATCCGCCCATGCCGCACCCGCAGAAAGACCGCCCTTGGCTGTTTCGCACATATGCAGGTCACTCGACTGCAGCGGCATCCAACGCACTCTATCGTGGAAACCTTGCCAAAGGGCAGACCGGTCTTTCCGTCGCCTTCGATTTGCCCACGCAAACGGGCTATGACAGCGATCATGTACTTGCCAAAGGCGAGGTCGGCAAAGTCGGTGTTCCCGTCAGCCATCTTGGCGACATGCGCGCACTCTTTGACGATATCCCGCTTGATCAGATGAACACGTCGATGACGATCAACGCGACTGCACCTTGGTTGCTATCCCTCTATATCGCGGTGGCCGAGGAACAGGGCGCGGACATAAGCGCGCTGCAAGGTACCGTGCAAAATGACATCATTAAAGAGTACCTCTCGCGCGGGACCTATATCTGTCCACCAGAACCATCCTTGCGCATGATCACCGACGTAGCTGCCTACACGCGCGAACACCTGCCCAAATGGAACCCGATGAACGTGTGTTCCTACCACCTGCAAGAGGCAGGCGCGACGCCGGAAGAAGAACTGGCATTTGCGTTGGCAACGGCCACCGCTGTATTGGATGATCTCAAAGGAAAAGTCCCGGCCGAGCATTTTCCGGCCATGGTTGGGCGCATTTCATTTTTCGTGAATGCCGGTATCCGTTTCGTCACTGAACTCTGCAAAATGCGCGCGTTCGTCGAATTATGGGATGAGATTTGTGCTGACCGCTATGGCGTCGAAGACGCCAAATACCGCCGCTTCCGTTATGGGGTACAGGTCAATTCACTAGGGCTGACCGAACAGCAACCTGAGAATAACGTCTATCGTATTCTATTGGAAACGCTCGCAGTGACGCTTTCCAAAAACGCCCGCGCACGCGCTGTGCAATTACCTGCATGGAATGAAGCGCTTGGCCTTCCCCGTCCTTGGGACCAACAATGGTCACTCCGGATGCAACAGATATTGGCTTACGAAACCGATTTGTTGGAATTCGACGATCTTTTCGATGGCAATCCGGCAATAGATCGCAAAGTAAATGAACTCAAAAACGGCGCACGTGCCGAACTCGCGCAAATTGACGGCATGGGCGGCGCAGTTGGTGCGATTACCTATATGAAGTCGCGCTTGGTCGAAAGCAATGCGGCACGCATTGCTGGGATCGAGAAAGGCGACACCACTGTAGTAGGTGTCAATAAATGGCAAACTGGCGAACCCTCACCGCTAACCGCCGGTGACGACGCCATCATGGTTGCTGATCCGCAAGCCGAAGCCGACCAGCTTGACCGCCTCAACGTCTGGAAGGCCAACCGTGATAACACCGCCGTGAAAGAGGTACTTGCCGCTTTGCGCGCCGCCGCCCAAGATGGCAGCAACATCATGCCGCCTTCAATTGCATGCGCGCGCGCCGGGGTGACAACAGGCGAATGGTCTGACGTCATTCGCAATGTGTTTGGACAATACCGCGCGCCCACGGGCGTTAGCAGCAACCCATCCAACCGCACGGAAGGGTTGGAAGACCTGCGCGAACAGGTTGATTTGGTCAGCACGGCACTCGGCCGTCGCCTGAAGTTCCTGGTCGGCAAACCGGGACTGGACGGACATTCAAACGGGGCCGAACAAATCGCTGCACGGGCACGCGATTGCGGGATGGATATTGATTACGAGGGTATTCGTCTGACACCAGAAGAAATCGTCACAGCCGCACAGAATGGCGATTGCCACGTGATCGGGCTTTCTATTCTTTCGGGGTCGCATATTCCACTTGTTCGAGACGTGATGCACAGATTGCGCGCTGCAGGGATCGCTCATATCCCGGTCATTGCAGGTGGCATTATCCCCGATGACGATGCAAATGAATTACGCGCCATGGGTGTTGCAAGGGTCTATACACCCAAAGATTTTGAATTGAACAAAATCATGGGCGATATCGTCACATTGGTTGACCCAAGGTTAGTTGCTGCCGAATAGGCGGCGATATCCTGCGCTTTTGTACAGCCATGCAAGAGTTAGGGGGTGAATTATTAATTCGATCAGTGTTATGCCCCCTAAATTACTTGGGAGTGAGCAAATGAAACCCGATCTGAAATCAATGACACGTAAAGAGCTGGAAAAGCTGAAGACCAATGTTGAGAAAGCATTGGTGAAATTGGCCGAGAAAGAGAAAAAGGCCGCACGGGCCGCCGCCGAAAAAGCCGCAGCATCGCATGGGTTCTCTTTGGCTGAGTTGACGGGCGATACAGCACCCAAGGCGGTCCGCAAACGGAAAGCGGGCCCAAAAACTGCCTCGGTGCCCAAGTACCAAAATCCGGCCAACGCCGATCAAACCTGGACCGGCAAAGGGCGTCAGCCAGACTGGTTCAAAGCCGCGATCAAATCTGGAACGTCCCCTGACGCCATGGAAATCTAGCTTCCCCCCCTTCGGAACACCGCCTAAACTGAGTGTAACGCAAAGAGGGGTCCAGCCATGACAATCCATATCGGCGCCGACAAGGGCGACATTGCACCAACCGTCTTGATGCCGGGTGATCCCTATCGCGCGAAATGGGCGGCAGAGACTTTCTTGAAAGACGCGCGCTGCATCAACGAAGTGCGTGGCATGTTGGGCTTTACCGGGACATGGAACGGGCATCCGGTCACGATCCAAGGCTCAGGAATGGGAATGCCGTCGCTGTCGATCTACGCCAATGAGTTGATCAAGGACTATAACGTACAAACCCTGATCCGGATCGGCTCGTGCGGGGGTATGCAGGAAAACGTCGGTATCCGCGATGTGATCCTTGCGATGACGGCTTCAACGCTCTCAACCCCATCGCGGGGTATCTTCAAAGAGCTGAATTTTGCCCCCTGCGCTGACTACGGACTATTGGCAGCAGCTCATAACGCAGCCAAGGCAGAGGGTGTGCCAACCCATGTCGGCGGCATCTATTCCTCTGACGTCTTCTATGACGAACGTCCCGACCTGAACGAGCAAATGATCCGGCATGGAATCCTCGGGGTCGAGATGGAAGCAGCCGAGCTTTACAACCTCGCCGCCCGGCACGGACGACGCGCCTTGGCGGTGCTGACCGTCAGTGACCACTTGATCACACACGAAGCTTTACCAGCGGAAGACCGGGAACGATCCTTTGGCGACATGGTTGAAATCGCGCTAACGGCCGCGTTTGCCTAACGCCTGTTTTTGCGCAGCTTGTCGAATACGCGTGTGAACGGGTTACGCCGCCGCTTTCTGCTTTGCTCGCGTTCAACAGTGACATTCGCCGCAGCCCAAAGCGCCGGATCAAGATCGTAATCTGCCTTCACCCAATCGACAATTTGCTCGGCAGAACCAGTCTCAATTGGAAACTCAAGGAACCGTGCATCAGGATAAGACGCAAAAAACGTTCTGACCTCTTGGTGAAAGGGAGCGTGATAGTCGCGCCAAATCTGTTCTGTTTCTACGGGCGTCGCTCTGTATGCGCCCTGAATGCGTTCGGCCAGCGATCCGCGACCCTTTGCGTTTCGTCCGAAATGCCGGTTGCGCGATTCAATCCAACGGTCTGTATCTCTGGTATTCAACAGGAAATATGCATCGGGATACGCATGATATAGTTCACGAAAGAAATAATTAGCTTCAAGGTAAAGGGCACCATCAGCAAAGCTAAATTCTGAGTAAACATCAAAATTGTCGATCGAGGCCAGAATGGGGCGACCACTAAGGACATTTGTCACCAATACACCAGCGAGCATCCGCCCATCTGGTAAGCTCCAATGGACAGAATTATATCCGTTTTGCGCAAAGAACTTGTGGATCGTTGTTGTCGCGGTTTTGCTAAACCCGATCACAAATACTTTTGGTGTGCCGGTCACTTAGACAACCCGCTCGACCATCATCCCCTTGATATGCGCAATCGCCTTGGCGGGGTTCAGCCCCTTCGGACAGGTCTTGGCGCAATTCATGATCGTGTGGCAGCGGTATAGCTTGAATGGGTCTTCCAATTCGTCCAAACGCTCACCCGTCGCCTCATCACGGCTGTCGATGATCCAGCGGTAGGCGTGCAACAGCGCAGCGGGTCCAAGATACCGATCACCGTTCCACCAATACGATGGGCAAGATGTCGAACAACACGCGCACATCACGCACTCATAAAGACCATCAAGTTTCTTACGATCGTCAACCGATTGCTTCCACTCTTTCGCAGGGCGGTTGGTCTTTGTCTCAAGCCATGGCATGACAGAGGCATGCTGGGCATAGAAATGCGTTAGGTCGGGGATCAAATCCTTGATCACAGGCATATGCGGCAAAGGATAGATTTTCACATCACCCTTCACCTCATCCATCCCATAGATGCAGGCCAGCGTGTTGATTCCGTCAATGTTCATCGCACAGGATCCGCAAATCCCCTCGCGACAAGAGCGGCGGAAGGTCAGCGTCGGATCAATCTCATTCTTGATCTTGATGAGTGCATCCAACACCATCGGGCCACAGGTATCCATATCAAGGAAATAGGTATCGAGCTGCGGGTTTTGCCCATCATCCGGGTTCCAACGATATATCTGCACCTTGCGCAGGTTGGTCGCCCCTTCCGGCTTGGGCCAGGTCTTGCCCACTTTCATGCGAGAGTTCTTGGGAAGTGTCAGTTGTACCATTTGTCATTCCTTCCGTTCAAGGCGCGCGCCTTCAATCTTTATATCGCCCGCAGTCGCGCAGGCCGAATAGGCGCCTCGCCTGTCAAATCCAAAACGCAGCTGTCATAAACTGCAACGGGGTCCCGACCACGAAGCGCATCGAGGCTGATGCTGATCCCCGCACTCGCAAACGGACCAGTGTTACTATTGGCCCCAACAGCCACACCCACATCAGGGCCCTGTGCCGCCTGCGCGCGCTCTTCGCAGATATCTGCGGCGCGCTCTGGCGTCATTGGCGTGCATGCGCTTACCAGCAGAGCACCCAATATGACCGTCAATCGTGTCATATATTCAGACCCAGTGAATTATTGACCGCGCATCGCACGGTATCAGGGCGTTCTGCGATCTCGGCGATCAGATTGGTGGTTGCCGCATTGGTTCCAACAATCGCGCTTTCGGCGATCTGTATAATCTCGGCAGAGGATGCGTTGTCGATAATGCAATCGGTAAACGGTTCCGCATCGACACCAGGGAAACGGGCCTGAACTGCGGTGTTCACCACGCCTTTGGCCGTATCACGCACCAAAACATCGCCCGTCGTGCCAATGTCCTGCATACAACCGGCTAGCACCATTGCCCCCGCAAAAAGAGAAACGATCACACGCATCAGAAGGTCCTTTCTTTCGGAGCGATTTTGGCTTCCGAAATCCCACCTTCAGCTTCGGTCGTTAACCCTTCGGTGATCACAGGACGGTAGCTCAGCTTCACCTTCGCCGCATCAACGTGGCTGATCGTATGTACACGCCACTTTTTATCGTCACGCGTCGCATAGTCCTCATGCGCATGCGCACCACGGCTTTCCTTGCGTGCCTCGGCGCCTACAATCGTGGCCAAAGCATTTGGCATCAGGTTGGTCAGTTCCAGCGTTTCCATCAGGTCGCTGTTCCAGACAAGGCTGCGGTCAGTGACAGAGAGATCATCCATCTTTTCCGCAATGGCGGTCATTTTCTTGACGCCCTCGCCCAGCGTCTTGTCGGTACGGAACACGGCTGCATCAGCCTGCATCGCTTTTTGCATCTCAAGACGCAACTCCGCAGTCCCAACAGTGCCTTTCGCGTGGCGCAGCCCATCGAAGCGGTCAAAGCAAGCATCGACAGAGGCTTGGTTCAAGGTGGGGTTCGGTGCATCGCGGTCCACAACCTCGCCCGCGCGGATCGCAGCGGCGCGACCAAAGACCACAAGGTCGATCAGGCTGTTGGACCCAAGGCGGTTGGCGCCATGCACAGACGCACAGCCTGCTTCACCCACAGCCATCAGACCCGGCACAACGGCGTTCGGGTCCTTCTTGGTCGGGTTCAACACCTCACCGTAATAGTTCGTCGGAATACCGCCCATGTTGTAGTGCACGGTCGGCAGAACCGGGATTGCCTCTTTTGTCACGTCTACACCTGCAAAGATGCGCGCGCTTTCTGAAATACCCGGCAGACGTTCGGCCAAAGCCTCTTTCGGCAGGTGGTTCAGGTTCAGGCTGATATGGTCGCCATTGGCACCAACGCCACGGCCTTCGCGGATTTCCATCGTCATACAGCGGCTAACGTAGTCGCGGGGGGCAAGGTCTTTGTAATTGGGCGCGTAACGCTCCATAAACCGCTCACCCTCAGAGTTAGTCAGATAACCACCCTCGCCACGCGCGCCTTCGGTAATCAAGCAACCCGCACCATAGATCCCAGTGGGGTGAAACTGCACGAACTCCATATCCTGCAGCGGCAGACCCTGACGGGCCACCATACCGCCACCATCACCTGTACAAGTGTGGGCAGAGGTGGCGCTGAAATACGCACGACCATAACCGCCTGTCGCCAGAACAACAGTCTTCGCATTGAAGACATGCATGGTGCCGTCATCCAGCTTCCACGCGATCACACCTTGGCAGATGCCATCGTCCGACATGATCAGATCAAGCGCGAAGTATTCGATATAGAACTCAGCCTGCTGCTTCAGTGACTGACCATAGAGTGTGTGCAAAATGGCGTGGCCAGTCCGGTCGGCGGCGGCACAGGTGCGTTGCACAGGCGGACCTTCACCAAACTCGGTCGTGTGGCCGCCGAACGGGCGCTGATAAATCTTGCCCTCTTCGGTGCGCGAAAACGGCACGCCATAGTGCTCCAGCTCATAAACCGCCTTGGGCGCCTCGCGGGCCAGATACTCCATCGCGTCGGTATCACCCAACCAGTCAGAGCCCTTGACCGTGTCATACATATGCCACTGCCAGCTATCCGGGCCCATGTTGCCCAGCGATGCAGCGATGCCACCTTGGGCGGCCACAGTGTGAGACCGGGTCGGGAAAACCTTGGTGATACAGGCGGTGCGCAAGCCCTGTTCGGCCAGACCCAAAGTGGCCCGTAGCCCAGCGCCACCAGCCCCTACAACAATCGCGTCATAGGTATGTGTTTCGTATTCGTAGGCTGCCATCTTGAGGTTGCTCCGAAGAATTAAAGGGCGATGCGGATGATTGCGAAAATCGCAAAGGCCGCCGCTGCATAGGACACGCAGATCATGCCGATGATCGCCGCCTTGCGTGCGAACCCGTGAACATAATCCTCGATCAGGGTTTGTACACCTAACCGGTAATGAAAGAAGCCAACCAACATGGTCAGGATCGCAACCACTGCGGGGAATGGGCGTTGGTAATAGGCGATCACCTCGTCATAGGACGATCCAAGGATTGATCCAAAGGTAAAGATAAAAAGCGGTGTCAGGATCAGCAAAGCAACAGAGGTCACCATCATCTGCCAATGATGCTCGGTCCCGGTCTTTGCAGAACCCATGCCCGAGGCGCGCTTACGGTCAGTTAAAAATGCCATGGTGTGGGCCCCTTATACAACGATGACAGTGAAAATGGTCAGCAAGACTGCCAAAACCATCATCATCTGCGCTGCTAATTCGGACTTATCGACATCAAGCATCCGTCCGCTGTCCCAAACCAAATGTCGCAGACCGCCCAACAGGTGATACCAAAGCCCAAGAACTGATAATGTCATAACCAGATCACCAAACCAGCTCGTGACAAATCCGTTCGCTGTTGCAAACGCATCTGGCCCAGCCGCCGCCGCAACAAACCACCAGACGATCATAAGCGCTGCGACAATCAGTGCGTTTCCCGTGATCCGAACCAGAATTGAGGACATCGACGTCCATTGCGGACGATAGATCGTCAAATGCGGTGAAAGCGGGCGATTGCCCCGGTTCACGTCGGCCATAACTGTTCCCTTCGTTGGCTTCATGCCGTCCGGCAAGACGGCGCCTTTAACCTCTTATTGCACCATTATTTTGTGAGAGTCACGTACCGCAGACGGATCAGACCGTGAAAAAAGGTCGCGATATACATTGTTTTACGCAGATGTGATCACAGCTTTTAAAACTGTGATCACAAACCTGATGCCGATGCTGTCTAAAGTGGCATCAATGCCCAATAGTCCAGATCAAGCAGTACATCAGGGTGATACTTGCCGTCGTCACCACGCAAGACACCGGCCGCCCCCTTGGTCGCAACCAACCGCAGCCGGATTGCGCCAACACCCGGTGCGCTGGTCTCTGCCAGATCTAGCACCTCAGACCACGCCCGCACAGTGTCGCCTGCGAAACAAGGGTTGGCATGCGCGCCTCCATTAAGTGCAACAATCATCTGCGCATTCGCCAAGCCATTGAAAGACAACGCCCGCGCCAAGGAAATGACATGCCCGCCATAGATCAACCGCTTGCCATCAGGCCGGTTCGTTGCATCAAAGTGTACCTTGGCGGTGTTCTGCCAAAGCCGCGTAGCCAGCATATGCTCAGCCTCTTCGATCGTGACACCATCAACGTGGTCGATAACCTCGCCCGCAGCATAGTCGGCCAAGCGGTGCGGCTCGCCTGCGAGTGCAAAGTCATAACCTGTGAAGTTCAGCCCCTGCGGAATAACCAAGTCGTTCGCCGAAACTGCAGATGCCAACTCCGGGATCATCGGTTCAGGCGCCTCACCATCGCCCCGTTTGCGCACCATCACCCAGCGCACATAGGACATCAGCACTTCATCATGCTGATTGCGCCCCGTCGTCCGCACCCAGACAACACCCGATTTCCCGTTAGAGTTCTGCTTGACCCCAATCACCTCAGAGGTCGAGGTGATGGTATCACCCGGCCAAAGCGGGGTTATCCACCGCCCCTCTGCATACCCAAGATTAGCCACCGCATTCAGCGACACGTCCGGGACGGTTTTGCCAAATACTGTATGGAACGTCACCAAGTCGTTCAACGGGCTGAAAGGCAAACCACAGCTTTGGGCAAACTGATCGGACGAGTGCAGTGCATGGCGTGCGGGATAAAGCGCGTGATATAAGGCGCGCTCGCCCATCTTGATCGTGCGCGGGACTGCATGGGTGATTACATCGCCAACGGCGTAATCCTCAAAGAACCGACCAGCATTTGTCTTGGTCATTGCTGTCCCAACTTCATGTCCGGGGAATAGGCTTGATTGATCTCTTTCGTCACCGCCTGTCCGCACCGCATAACACCATTGGCATGGTCAAAGGCATAGGTTGGGTCGCCATAAAGCTCCCAGCCTTTGGACAGCGCTTCAGATACCTTATGGCAAAACTGCGAAGTATCATCTTCGGTCAGCATTCTGTAGATTTTCATGATCTTACCCCCAAGGTGTCACACCCAGCGCATAGTGGATCGCCATGACAACGCAGACCACAACCAATGTGATGACAATCGCCACGATCTCTTTCCTGAATGGTGCCCGCGGCGGGCGCTCCCACGCGCCGTCCTGCGCATTGATCAACAGGATTTCCAGGATTGCCCAGATCAGCAATCCGCCGAACAAGATGAACGACGGCGTATCACCATTCACCAGCAAATGCGCCACAGCCCAGATCGAAAACCCGGTCAGTTGTGGATGCCGGATTTTGGTCCCTAACCAGATTTTCGCACCCTTTGCGCCGCTGGCCGCATAGAAATAGAATGCCAGAACCATCAACAGGTTGTTGATCCCAACCCACATCGGTTCGCGCCCCCAATACACCGCACCATCGGCGGCACGATAGCCCAGCACCATCAAGACGATGGAAGCAACGATCAGAACCGCGACCAACCCCTTGCCCGGCTCACCCAGTTTCGCCCGTGGCCCAGGGGCCACCCGTTTAAAGAAATGCGCCGCCCACCAAAGGACAACGCCTGCAATGAGTAGTGTCATGTCGTCTCCAATGCGGCGATGGCGTCAGCTTTCGCCAAGGTCGCGCGGGCTGTCACAATATGCAAGTTCTCAACGATGCGCCCATCGACGACAGCAACACCCTGCCCTTCGGCTTCTGCTGCCTCGAACGCCGCAATCTGACGACGGGCGAGATCAATCTCGGCTTCGGTCGGACCAAAAGCGGCATTCGCAATCGCAATCTGAGCCGGATGGATCAGCGTCTTGCCGTCAAAGCCCATATCGCGGCCCTCTTCACATTCCGCACGCAGGCCGTCTTCGTCCTTGAAGGCATTATAGACACCGTCCAGCGCCACAATCCTCGCAGCCTTCGCAGCCAACATGCAGTGCTGCAATGACATCATAAGCGCCGCACGGCTGCGCGAATTGAGGTCCTTGGCCAGATCATTCGTTCCCAGCACAAATCCTGCAATGCGCGGGTGGGCGGCGATGCTTTCGGCATTCAGTATCCCCTGCGGCGTTTCCATCATTGCCCAGATGGGCAGGTCAGGCACCAAAGCCGCCAACGCATCCACATCAGCGGGGCCATTCACCTTGGGTAACAAGATTGCATCGCAATTCATCGCTGCAACCGCTGCAGCATCTGCGCGCCCCCATTCCGTATCCAGCCCATTGATCCGTACGATCTTCAACCGCGCGCCATAGCCGTTCTCAGCCAAAGCCGCATAAAGCGTATCGCGCGCTGCGACCTTGGCATCGGGCGTAACCGCATCCTCCAGATCAAACAGGATCACATCGACAGGCAACCCCCGCGCCTTGTCCAATGCGCGGTCCTTGGACCCCGGAATATAGAGGGCGGAACGGTAAGGACGGTCATGCATCGAATCTTCCTCGCAATAAAGTTGCGCAAACAACGCCAGATTTGAGCAGATCATTCAAGACCAAATTGCCGCGACGCAGCGACCAGAGCCATCGTTACGGTGTGTTAACCATTTTCGCGGAAGTTAGTCGGACAATTTGATCCACTTGCACGGTCACAGCCCTCCGCTGTGGCCCAGCGGAAAAGGGGAACCAAATGAAACGCACATTCTTTCTGATGTCCTTCGGGATCGGCGCGATGATGATCGCGGCACAACAAACGCAAGCGCAATCAAACAATTGCGCGGAACATGACATCGTTGTCGAACGGTTGGCCCAAGCTTACGGCGAAAGCCGCCAATCCATCGGTTTGGGCAGTGATAATGCGGTGGTAGAGGTTTTTGCCTCAATGGACACAGGCTCTTGGACCATCACGGTCACCCGCCCCGGCGGGCCGACCTGCTTGGTCGCCGCAGGCCAAGCCTATCAATACCTCAATGAACCTCTGGCAAACTTCGACAGCCAAAGCTGACGTCAAAGTCCGGCTTATACCAGCGCAATCCAGATAAGCCGGACACCCGTTAAGACGAGCAGGATATAGGTCAGCCCAAAGAACAACCGCTCTGGCACCAAATGATGCGCCTTTACACCGATCCACGCGCCCAACAGCGCAAAAGGTGCAAGGACAAGACTGCCCATCACCGTATCCCAGCTAAAAATACCAAGAAATGCATAGGGCACCGCCTTCATCCAGTTGATCGCCCAGAACGCAACAACAGTGGTCGCCTGATACGCAGTTTTGCTCAGGCCTTGTGACAACAAAAACACTGCGGCAGGCGGCCCACCGGCATGGCTGACAAAGCTGGTGAAACCGCTGACCATACCCGCAAACCATGCCACAGGCGCACGGAATGGCATCCCCTTGATCGTCAGCCAACCGCGTGCCCGGCTCCACTGGAAGGCGACAAACGCCAGACAAATCACACCGATCAAAAGACGAAACACATCAGCGTCGACAATTGCATAAAGCCACGCCGCTATGATGCATCCCGGCACGGCCCCGATCATCAAACCCTTGGCAGAGGGCCAATGCCACTTGCCCCAATAAGGTTTTAATGCAGCCGCATCGACCAACATAAAGAGCGGCAGCACAATCCCTAAAGCAGTCCCCGGCGGCACCACAAGCGCCAGAATCGCACCCGCAACGAATGCAGCCCCAGACCCAAAACCACCTTTTGAGATCCCGCCAAAGATGATCGCGGGGATGCCGACTGCAAAAAATTGCCATCCGAACTCAGTCACTTGGATGTACCGATTTGTCCTTCATTCACCTTTCGTTAGCGGTTTGAGGCCCGCTTGACCACAGCACTTTGATCAATGCCGCGATGCGGCACTCTTGCGCGTCGGGCCGCAAACCCTTACCCACAGCGCCGAAAGCCAAAATCACCAAAGGACCTGTTTCATGGCCAGACCCAAGATTGCTCTTATCGGCGCCGGACAAATCGGCGGCACGCTTGCACACCTCGCAGCCGTCAAAGAACTCGGCGATGTTGTTCTCTTCGATATCGCAGAAGGCATCCCCCAAGGTAAGGCGCTTGATATCGCCGAAAGCGGCCCCGCAGCCAAATTCGACGGCAGCTTCAAAGGTGCCAACAGCTATGAAGATATCGCTGGCGCGGACGTTTGCATCGTCACGGCCGGTGTCGCACGCAAACCGGGCATGTCGCGCGATGATCTGCTGGGCATCAACCTCAAAGTCATGAAATCCGTTGGCGAAGGCATCGCCGCTCACGCGCCAAACGCATTCGTCATCTGCATCACGAACCCGCTGGACGCGATGGTTTGGGCACTGCGTGAATTTTCTGGTCTGCCCCACCATATGGTTTGCGGCATGGCCGGTGTTCTGGACAGCGCGCGTTTCCGTCATTTCCTTTCTGAAGAATTTGACGTCTCCATGCGCGACGTGACCGCCTTCGTTCTGGGTGGCCACGGCGATACGATGGTGCCACTGACGCGCTACTCCACAGTGGCCGGTATTCCTCTGCCGGATCTGGTGGATATGGGATGGACCACGCAAGAAAAACTCGACGCGATCGTACAGCGCACACGCGATGGCGGCGCCGAAATCGTGGGCCTGCTGAAGACCGGTTCGGCCTTCTATGCGCCCGCGACCTCTGGCATTGAAATGGCAGAAGCCTACCTCAAAGACCAAAAGCGCCTGCTGCCATGTGCGGCCCATGTCGATGGGGCATACGGCTTGAACGGCTTCTACGTCGGCGTCCCAACCGTGATCGGCGCGGGCGGTATTGAGCGCGTGGTCGAGATCAAGATGAACAAAGAAGAACAAGCGATGTTCGACAAATCTGTCGACGCCGTGAAGGGCCTCGTTGAAGCGTGTAAAGGCATCGACGATAGCCTTGCCTAAAGGCGCACCCCGTATCTAAAAACAAAGGGCCGTCCGTGGGGACGGCCCTTTCGCTTTCGACTTATGCGCGCAAAAACTTAAGCACATGTGCCTTCTTGCGCTGCAACCAAGCATCCAACACATCAGGTCGCAGATCGGCAGGTTGATCAGGAAACCATCGTGCAATGGGCTCGGATGGGTCAAATGATGGCTCCACCCACAGCCCCATAGTTTTCAGCAAATCAATCAACGCAGCATCCGGTCGCTTCAAGCGATCATAAAGCGCCTCTGCCCCGTCAGGATCAGCAATCAAAGCATCCGCCTGCTTGCGCCGATGATCCGAAGGCGGCATCCCATCGCGTTTCTCCAAGGCGTACACCATGCGGGCCAGCTTATAAGTCCAGAATGCCGTTGTGAGACCATCGAAATGCAGTAATTCCAGCGCATCAACATGCGCTCTTTCCAAGGCTACCTCCTGATCGGATCGCACCGGACGCGGACGATGGATCGACATGTTTAACGCACGCCCTTTGCGAACAAACGCCTTTCCCTGCGAATGCCCGGTCAGACCACGATACGTCAGATCATAATCCAGGCCAAAAATTCGGCGACCCCGCGCAGCAGGCTCCCGAAAGGGCCTGCGAAAGGCACCTTCAAAGATGTTCTGCGTGGGCGACCTCGCGGCATGCACGCGCTCGGCCACCTGTACAACAAGGCCATCAACCCCGTCATCAACGCCAGCCAATGTTTCGGCCACGGGCATGCGTGGCCAAAGAAATTCATCCGCATCGCAATGGATCAGCCAGTCGGCTTCCATCTGCGCGTAAGCATCGCGCGCATTGCGCACCTGCCGCACCTGATGTCGGCGCGGTCGGCTTTTGCCGACGCGCAGCCAGTGCGCATCATCACACATCAAGACAGTCACTTGCGGCAAATGACGCAGCACGGACCCCACAGGATCACCAGGTTTGTCACAGTAGATAAAGATACGGGCAGCCCCCAAGGATAGGTACCAGGCCACAAACGCCTGAACCAATGCTGGCGGTTCATCCACCGTCGCAACCACGGCCCAGGTTGGTGTATTCTTCGTCATACTGTCCTTGCTATCATCTTCGCGAATCTTAAAAAACCAGTTAAACTTGATAGCGTTGGCGCTATTTCCTTTTTTGTGATCACACTCAAAATTTCTGTGATCACAAATGTGCGAATTTCGGGTGGTTTGGTGATTTTCCCTTAGAAACCCGATTTTTTCCATGTTTAGCTAGACGCAACCGTAGCCACATTGGAAATGTCCCCATGAACATTCACGAATATCAGGCCAAAGCTTTGTTGCGCAGCTATGGCGCGCCCGTTTCAGACGGTCGCCCAGTGACCCGCGCCGAAGACGCCAAAACCGCCGCTGGCGAAATGGACGGCCCCCTTTGGGTGGTCAAAGCGCAAATCCACGCGGGTGGCCGGGGCAAAGGCAAGTTCAAAGAGGCCGACGCCGGTGAAGCAGGCGGTGTGCGTCTGGCCAAATCGGTTGAAGAGGCAGCGACAGAAGCAAAGCGTATGCTGGGCCGCACATTGGTCACGCACCAGACCGGCCCTGCGGGTAAGCAAGTCAACCGCATCTATATTGAAGACGGCTCCGGCATCGAGACAGAAATGTACCTCGCCCTGCTGGTTGACCGTCAGACCAGCCGCATCGGTTTCGTCTGCTCCACCGAAGGCGGCATGGACATCGAAGAAGTGGCCGAGAACACGCCAGAGAAAATCCTCAACTTCACCGTTGATCCCGCCACAGGCTACCAGCCTTTCCACGGCCGCCGCGTCGCCTTCGCGCTTGGCTTGACCGGCAATCAGGTCAAGCAATGTGTGAAACTGATGGACCAATTGTACCAAGCCTTCGTCGAAAAAGACATGGAGATGCTGGAGATTAACCCGCTGATCGTCACTGATGGTGGCGACCTCAAAGTGCTCGACGCCAAGGTCGCCTTCGACGGCAACGCGGTCTACCGCCACGCCGATGTCGCCGCCCTGCGCGACGAAACGGAAGAGGACCCCAAGGAACTCGCCGCATCGAAGTTTGACCTCAACTACATCGCGCTCGACGGTGAAATCGGCTGCATGGTCAACGGCGCGGGCCTTGCCATGGCGACGATGGACATCATCAAGCTTTACGGGGCCGAACCTGCCAACTTCCTCGATGTCGGCGGCGGTGCAACGAAAGAAAAAGTAACCGAGGCGTTCAAAATCATCACCTCTGACCCGCAGGTCAAAGGCATCCTTGTAAACATCTTCGGCGGCATCATGCGCTGCGACGTGATCGCCGAAGGCGTTGTGTCCGCGGTGAAAGAGGTCGGCCTGCAAGTACCACTCGTCGTCCGCCTCGAAGGGACGAACGTCGAAGAAGGCAAGCGGATCATCAATGAAAGCGACGTTGATGTGATTGCGGCTGATGATTTGAAGGACGGTGCCGAGAAAATCGTGAAGGCGGTGAAGGGGTAATGAGCCAAACAAGAAAGAAATTGGTATGGATGTAGGGCCTCTTCACTCTCCCATCTATGTCAAAGGTGACCGATCATTCTATTGGATTGGCCTAGCGACGGGAGTATTCTTTACTTTCTCAGGGGTCGTGGGCCTTCTCTATAAGGATGCTATGGGCCTAGGTTTCTTCGACAATCTGTGGTCAGGCCTCTTCATTGTCGTTGGGATTGGACTTGTCCTGTTGAACTCATTCAAGCTTCTCTACAAACCCCTGTATCGATACAAAATCACGACTGAGACATTTCAGGACGTTTGGAGATTCACTAAGAAGATTCATTGGGAAGATGTTGTTTGTCGCACCCAAAAGTTTAAGGGTAAGACCTATATCTCACTTGATTTCGCTGGGTGCGCTAGAGGCGCATCAGAGCAAGATGATGCTGACAACCGCCAATGGGCGCCCATCACCCTTTCAGAAGACCAATTCGATACAAAGGAAAACTGGTCTCGGTTTGTATCGCTGATCAGCAAAAACAACGGAGCGACTTCCAGTAGTCGGATCTGACTTCAGTCAAAACACTCAAAAAAAGAGGGCTAAATGGCCATTCTCGTAAACGAAAACACACGCGTCATCTGCCAAGGCCTCACCGGCTCGCAGGGGACATTCCACTCCGAACAGGCCATTGCCTATGGCACCAAGATGGTCGGCGGCGTGACCCCCGGCAAAGGCGGGCAGACGCATCTGGACCTGCCGATCTTCAACTCGGTGCATGAGGCGAAACACGTGACCGAGGCCAATGCCTCTGTCATCTACGTGCCGCCGCCCTTCGCCGCGGATTCGATCCTGGAGGCCATCGACGCCGAAATGGAACTGATCATCTGCATCACCGAAGGCATCCCTGTCCTCGACATGATGCGCGTGAAAAAGGCGCTGGAAGGCTCTGCATCGCGCCTCATCGGGCCCAACTGCCCGGGAATCATCACGCCCGATGCATGCAAAATCGGCATCATGCCCGGCCATATCCACAAGCGCGGGTCAGTCGGCGTTGTGTCCCGCTCTGGCACGCTGACTTATGAGGCGGTCAAGCAGACATCCGACAGCGGGCTGGGCCAATCCACCGCCGTGGGCATCGGCGGAGACCCGATCAAGGGGACCGAGCATATCGACGTGCTGGATATGTTCCTTGATGACGATGAAACCCATTCCATGATCATGATCGGCGAAATCGGCGGATCCGCCGAGGAAGAAGCCGCCGAATTCCTGACCGCCCAAAAGAAAAAAGGGCGCTGGAAGCCAACAGCCGGTTTCATCGCCGGCCGCACCGCCCCTCCCGGCCGCCGCATGGGCCACGCCGGTGCGATTGTCGCAGGCGGCAAAGGTGACGCGGAAAGCAAGATCGAGGCGATGAAGTCCGCAGGGATCGTGGTAGCCGACAGCCCCGCGACGCTGGGTGAAGCTGTGCTGGAAGCGATTGGGTAACGAAACGTGGAGGTCCTGGATCAAGTCCGGGACTTCGCAAACAATGCAACGCTGTCCCGGGTTTGATCCGGGACCTCAAACAGGACCCCGCTATGGGACCGCTTGACGCCATCAGGAATGATTTTTCCGAACAAGAACGGGGCTGTTTTGCAGTGATGGCTCTAATTCTGGCGCTGACTCTATTTCCGGATAGTGTGCAGGCCGAGGCCGCAGACTACTCGATGCAAGTCGATACTGCGCTCAAGTTTTGTCAGAATCCCGAAATCGACAATACTTCTGAGGTTCAAGGACTTCTTGAAACCAATTGGCAAGTCGACTCAGAAGCATTGATTACAACTTGGTTCTCTAGGCGCATCAGCAATTATTGGTATGGCAACGAATCTGAATACTCCGAGCGTCACGCAGAATTCGTTTTTGGAACCACCATCTATGCTACATTGAGAGTCGTAGAACTCTCAGAAATTGATCCTGATCAGTCAGCATTTGCATACAGGGATGCTTATGTTTCAGACATAAACTTGAAATACGTTGACGGTAGTATGCAACAATATTGCCTTCTCTCCGGCCCTGCCGAACTGGAAAAACTTATCACCCAAAGACTTGGCATTGAACCACAGCCTTCTCTTTCGCCTGTCAGACGCAAGATTGAAACGTCTATCGGCGATCAGGAAGTGCAACTGTATGTCAGAGATGATTCCATCCAACCTTTAGTCGCAGCCCTGACCGGAGATCTTAAAAGAGAAATAGAGTCTGATTGGGCACATCGTTTCAAACCCGTAACTCTCTTAATCTCTACACCGCGTCAGTAGGAGCAAATCCATGAACGATCATTCCCCCAACGACGTCTTCCACGCCTCTTCCTTCCTGCAAGGGCATAACGCGGAGTATGTCGAACAACTCTACGCCCGCTACGCCGATAACCCCGGCGCGGTCGATGAGAGTTGGCAAACGTTCTTCCGGTCTTTGGGCGATGCACCCCTAGATGCCAAGGCAGAGGCCGCAGGCCCCTCTTGGGCACGCGCCGATTGGCCCCCTGCCCCAGCCGATGATTTGACTGCCGCCCTCGATGGTCAGTGGCCAGCCGAGCCGGAAGCCGCTGGCAAGAAGATCAAGGAAAAAGCCGCCGAGAAGGGCGTGGAACTAAGCGAAGCACAGGTTCGCGCCGCCGTCCTCGACTCTATCCGCGCGCTGATGATCATTCGCGCCTATCGGATCAGGGGCCACCTGATTGCCGATCTTGACCCGCTGGGGATGCGCGAGAACACGCCGCACCCGGAGCTTGACCCGAAGTCCTATGGCTTCGCACCCGAAGACATGGACCGCCCGATTTTCATCGATAACGTCCTTGGCCTTGAAATGGCGACGATGAACGAGATCATCGCCATCGTGCAGCGCACCTACTGCGGCACATTCGCGCTGCAATACATGCACATCTCCAACCCGGAAGAGGCCGGTTGGCTGAAAGAACGGATTGAGGGCTACGGCAAGGAAATCGCCTTCACCAAAGAAGGGCGCAAAGCGATCCTGAACAGCCTGGTCGAGGCCGAGGGTTTCGAAAAATTCCTGCACGTCAAATACATGGGCACCAAGCGTTTCGGCCTTGATGGCGGCGAAAGCCTGATCCCCGCGATGGAGCAGATCATCAAGCGCGGCGGTCAGCTGGGCCTTGATGAGATCATCATCGGCATGCCCCACCGTGGCCGTTTGTCGGTGCTGGCGAACGTGATGGAAAAACCCTACCGCGCGATCTTTAACGAATTCCAAGGCGGGTCGTTCAAGCCCGAAGATGTCGATGGATCGGGCGATGTGAAATACCACCTCGGCGCATCCTCGGACCGTAGTTTTGACGACAACACCGTGCACCTGTCACTGACGGCGAACCCTTCCCACCTAGAGGCAGTGAACCCCGTCGTTCTGGGCAAGGTCCGCGCCAAGCAGGACCAAAAGAATGACGAAGACCGCACCCGCGTCATGGGTGTGCTGCTGCACGGCGACGCTGCCTTTGCAGGCCAAGGTGTTGTGGCCGAGGGCTTTGGTCTGTCCGGTCTAAAAGGTCACAAAACCGGCGGCACCATGCATATCGTCGTGAACAACCAGATCGGTTTTACCACCGCACCGCACTTCAGCCGCTCCAGCCCCTACCCCACAGACATCGCGCTGATGGTTGAGGCACCGATCTTCCACGTGAACGGCGACGATCCCGAGGCGGTTGTGCACGCCGCCCGTGTCGCGACCGAGTTCCGCCAGAAGTTCCACAAGGACGTGGTGCTGGATATCATCTGCTACCGCCGGTTCGGGCATAACGAAGGCGACGAGCCGATGTTCACCAACCCGGTGATGTACAAGAAGATCAAAAAGCAGAAGACCACGCTGACGCTTTATACCGAACGGCTGGTCCGCGACGGGCTGATCCCAGAAGGCGAAATCGAAGATATGAAGGCCGCGTTCCAGGCGCATCTGAATGAAGAGTTTGAAGCGGGCAAAAACTTCAAACCCAACAAGGCCGATTGGCTGGACGGCAAGTGGTCCCACCTCGACCGCAAGGACGAAGATTATCAACGCGGCGTGACTGCGATTGAAGAAGCGACCTTTAATGCGGTGGGAGAAGCGCTGTCGAAAGCGCCAGAAAACTTCCCGCTGCACAAGACCGTGGGCCGTTTGCTGGACGCAAAAGCCAAGATGTTCGAGACCGGCGAAGGGATCGACTGGGCGACGGGCGAAGCACTCGCATTCGGCTCGCTCTTGACCGAAGGCTACCCTGTGCGCTTGTCCGGCCAGGATTGTACGCGCGGCACGTTCAGCCACCGCCACTCTGGCCTGATCAATCAGGACAACGAAGATCGGTACTATCCGCTCAACCATATCCGCGAAGGTCAGGCGAACTACGAAGTCATCGACTCGATGCTGTCGGAATATGCGGTACTGGGCTTTGAATACGGCTATTCGCTGGCCGAACCCAACGCGCTGACCCTTTGGGAGGCGCAGTTTGGCGACTTTGCCAATGGCGCGCAGATCATGTTTGACCAGTTCATCAGCTCAGGCGAAAGCAAATGGTTGCGCATGTCCGGCCTCGTCTGCCTGCTGCCGCACGGGTACGAAGGGCAAGGGCCCGAACACTCCTCCGCACGTCTGGAACGGTTCCTGACCATGTGCGGCGGCGACAACTGGATCGTGGCCAATTGCACGACACCTGCGAACTATTTCCACCTGCTGCGGCGTCAGCTACACCGGACCTTCCGCAAACCGCTGATCCTGATGACGCCAAAATCGCTGTTACGCCATAAAATGGCCGTGTCGACGAAGGAAGAATTCACCACCGGATCATCCTTCCACCGTGTGCTGTGGGATGACGCCCAGCAGGGCAATTCCGACACCAAACTGGTGGCCGACAGCAAGATCAAACGGGTCGTGATGTGTTCCGGCAAGGTCTACTACGACCTGCTGGAAGAACGCGACGAACGCGGGATCAAAGACGTATACATTATGCGCTTTGAACAGTTCTACCCGTTCCCGGCCCAATCGGCGGTGAACGAATTGGAACGGTTCAAAAACGCCGAAATGGTCTGGTGCCAGGAAGAACCCAAAAACCAGGGTGCCTGGGCATTTATGGAACCCAACATCGAATGGGTCCTCACCCGGATCAAAGCCAAACACACGCGACCTGTCTACGCCGGGCGCGCCGCCTCCGCCTCGCCTGCCACGGGTCTGGCCAGCAAGCATAAAGCAGAACAAGCAGCCCTCGTTGACGATGCGCTGACCATCAAAGGAACAAAGTAATGAGCACCGAAGTCCGCGTCCCGACCCTTGGCGAATCCGTGACAGAGGCCACTGTCGCCACCTGGTTCAAACAGCCCGGCGATGCCGTTGCCGTTGATGAAATGCTGTGCGAGCTGGAAACAGATAAGGTGACGGTCGAAGTGCCCAGCCCCGTGGCTGGCACATTGTCCGAGATTGTTGCCGCCGAAGGCGAAACCGTTGGCGTTGATGCGCTGCTGGCACAGATCACCGAAGGCGATGCAGCCCCCGCACCGGCGGCCAAGAAGGAAGAACCAAAGGCAGAGGCGGCCCCTGCAGCCGCAGCCAAGGACGTCGAAGACGCACCATCCGCCAAAAAGCTGATGGCCGAAAACAATCTGACCGATGTCCAAGGCACCGGCAAAGACGGTCGCGTCATGAAGGAAGATGTGTTGAACGCGCTGGCCACCCCCGCCCCTGTACCAGCTGCCGCCCCACGGGCCCCGGTTGCCGCTGATCAGGCCGAACGCGAAGAACGGGTCAAGATGACAAGGCTAAGGCAGACCATCGCCAAGCGTCTGAAAGACAGCCAGAACACCGCCGCGATGCTGACCACCTATAACGAGGTCGACATGACCGAGGTGATGGCGCTGCGCAACGAATACAAAGACCTGTTCCTGAAGAAACATGGCGTGAAGCTGGGCTTCATGTCCTTCTTCACCAAGGCCTGCGTGCACGCCCTGAACGAAGTGCCAGAGGTCAACGCCGAAATCGACGGCACCGATGTGGTCTACAAAAACTACGTCAACATGGGGATCGCGGCGGGTACGCCAACGGGTCTTGTGGTGCCAGTCATCAACGACGCCGATCAGATGTCCTTCGCCACCATCGAAAAAGCAATTGCCGAAAAAGGCGCCAAAGCGCGCGACGGCAAGCTGAGCATGGCCGAAATGCAAGGCGGCACCTTCACCATCTCCAACGGTGGGGTCTACGGCTCGCTGATGTCGTCCCCCATCCTGAACCCGCCACAGTCCGGTATCCTTGGGATGCACAAGATCCAGGACCGTCCGATGGCAATCAATGGCGAAGTCGTGATCCGGCCCATGATGTATCTCGCGCTGTCCTACGACCACCGGATCGTGGATGGCAAAGGGGCGGTGACGTTCCTTGTGCGGGTGAAAGAAGCGCTCGAGGATCCACGGCGGTTGTTGATGGATTTGTGATCATTGGAGGATGACGAAGACAAACGTCTGGTAACAAGACTTCGCTGGTCTATCGCAGTCTCTGGCGTCGTACTACTTGTAACCGGAATAGCCCCAATAGTGGCGCTTGTGGCGTGGCCTATTTCCTTATTGGCTGGGGCAATTTTTGTCGGAAGCGGGCTTTTCTGCCTTTACTTTGAGTTGTTAACGCGGCCGATCCGGACCGTGTTTATACTGTCCGGATCGATTGTTGTGGTTTCACTATGCCCAGAATTCAGGGGCGGCCTTGATGTGTTCACCGGTGGGTTGTTGCTGACTGTCCCAATTGTTTGGTTCATATCAAGAATGATACCGACGCGACCTAAGGAAGCCTAAATTGCGTATGACCTGCTCTCAATTAGAGTATCTAGCTTGGATTACGCCCCACGTAGTGTGGGCGAAACCCACGCGCATACGCGACATTGCGGCAATGCAAGTCCAATCCAACACAGGGCAGCGCCCGGACCTCGGGGCGGGCGCTGCGACACCCGATATTTGCAAAAGATCAACACAGATGCTGACCATTGATCAATCTGAAACGCTGCAAAAGCGCCCTCCCCATGGGGGAGGTCCGGGCGCTGCCCGGCAAGCCGGGCGGCACCATAAATGAGTGTCTACGATGAAACGATCTTCGAAATTTGGAGAATGGATGAGAAGCGTACTTATTACTTGATGAGTGCTGCAGGGGCCGGGATTGGTTACTCCCTAGCGACAATGCAACCTGACATGTCCATCACACAATCACGTCTCTTGCTTATGTCCCTGGTTTGTTGGGCCCTTAGCTTTGTATTTGGGCACAAAAAGATAGTTGATTTAAAGATAGTTGTGGGAAGCTTTTCGATGATGCCAAATCAATTGCAAGCCGCACAAAATGAAGGGCCCTCCGCACAAGAAGAGCTTCGCAGTAGATCTGATGCTCTTTCCAATTACATGCTTAGGCGAAGTAAACTATTTAGTAACCTGCAGTACACGTTCTTAATGATGGCGGCAGCCTTCATTGTTTTCACCAGGTTGGACTTAGTCGCAGTCTTTGGTATCAGCGCATGACCCCCGAACTCACAGTCCTCGCTCTCGCAGCCCTCCTTCAAGGCATCCAGTTCTGCCTCATGGCGATCCCTGCCAATATCGAACTCGGCGTTGGCAAAACCCTGTCCCCCCGCGACACCAGCCGGATGGGCAAACCCATGGTCGAACAGGTCAGCGACAAGACCGGCCGCCTGATCCGCGCGATGAACAACCATTTCGAGGCGCTAATCCTTTTTACCATCGCCGTCGTTGTCATCACGTTGGGCGACAAAGGCACCGGGTTCAGTGCCGCCTGTGCTTGGACCTATCTGGGTGCCCGCATTCTCTATATCCCCGCCTATTATTTTGGCCTCACGCCCTGGCGGTCGCTAATCTGGTTTGTGGGGTTTCTCTCAACCATGCTGATGATAGTGTCAGCCGTAATATGACAAACCCGTACGTACAGGTTCTGTACAGAATATGTACGCAATATTGCTCGCTTAAGGAGACCCCATGTCCAGCTATGATGTCATCGTAATCGGTGCCGGCCCCGGCGGCTATGTCTGCGCGATCCGCTGCGCCCAACTGGGTATGAAAGTGGCCTGCGTGGAAGGCCGCGAAACGCTGGGCGGCACCTGCCTGAACGTGGGCTGCATTCCATCCAAGGCGATGCTGCACGCGACACATATGTTGCATGAGGCCGAACATAACTTCGCGACCATGGGGTTGAAAGGCAAAGCACCTTCCGTCGATTGGAAGCAGATGCTGACGTATAAGGACGAAACGATTGCCCAGAACACCGGCGGCATCGAATTTCTTTTTAAAAAGAACAAGGTAGATTGGCTGAAAGGCTGGGGATCCATCCCCGAAGCAGGCAAAGTCAAAGTCGGTGATGAGGTCCATGATGCCAAGCACATCGTGATCGCATCCGGGTCCGAGGCATCGTCCCTTCCCGGTGTCGACGTCGATGAGAAAACAGTTGTCACATCCACCGGCGCGCTGGAATTGGGCAAGGTACCGAAGAAGCTTGCGGTGATTGGCGCTGGTGTTATCGGGTTGGAACTGGGCTCGGTCTATGCCCGCCTAGGGGCTGAGGTTGAGGTCATCGAATTCCTCGACGCGATCACCCCCGGCATGGACAAGGAAATCGCGCGCCAGTTCCAGAAAATGCTGACAAAGCAGGGGCTTAAATTCACCCTTGGGGCTGCCGTGCAGGGCGTCACGGTGAAGGGCAACAAGGCAACCGTCACCTATAAAATGCGCAAGGATGACAGCGAACATACACTGCAAGCTGACACCGTTCTGGTCGCAACAGGCCGCAAACCCTATACAAATGGCCTTGGCCTTGACGCCCTCGGCGTTGAGATATCAGAGCGTGGACAGATCAAAACGAACGACAAATACGTCACCAATATCGCAGGCATCTACGCCATTGGCGACACGATCGCGGGCCCAATGCTGGCACATAAAGCCGAAGACGAAGGCATGGCCGTCGCCGAAGGTATCGCAGGCCAGCACCCACATGTGAACTATGGCGTGATCCCCGGTGTGATTTACACACACCCGGAAGTCGCCAATGTGGGCGAGACCGAAGAAACCCTGAAAGAACAAGGCCGTAAGTATAAGGTCGGCAAGTTCCCCTTCATGGGCAACGCCCGCGCCAAGGCAAATTTTGCGGGCGACGGTTTTGTCAAAATCCTGGTTGATGCAACAACAGACCGGGTCCTCGGCGCGCATATTATCGGCCCCATGGCAGGCGATCTGATCCACGAAATTTGCGTCGCGATGGAGTTCGGTGCCGCCGCCGAAGATCTTGCGCGCACATGTCACGCCCACCCGACATACTCCGAAGCCGTCCGCGAAGCTGCACTGGCCTGTGGCGATGGCGCTATTCACGCATAACCTGCGAAATCGCTGGTGCGCAGTCATCCCAAACGGCCTGTCATGAATGACAGGCCGTTTATTCTTTGTGACCGCTTGAAAACAGTTGTAGTAAAAACAACACATTGTCTGGCTTAAAACCCGCTATTTTCACCATTGGCGGCCATATCATCATAGTTGTGCCACGATTATGCGTATTTTTGACGACAACGTTAATGATCCAACCCGAGAAAATTGCAATGAAGCGTTTCATAGTTGCCTTATTAATAAGTGTATTGGCCTCTGGCCCGGCATTGGCGTTCACAGCCGACTCAGGTATGTTCACAGGCTTGGAATATGTGGCAGATACTGAAATCACCGCCCCAAGCGGCGCGCCATTATCCCTATGTCACCAAACACGCGATCTGCGTATTTTGGGGTTCAACCTGTCGCGCAACATCACGGGTTATGTGTTGGCCGTCGATCAATGTACCGGCGAAGCAGAACGCCCATTCAGCCCCCAACAGATGGAAACAGCGCAGTCGCTTGGCCTGATTGATGCAAGTTTACCATCCGAAGCCAGCAATAGCTTGCAGCGGACGATCCAGAATTACGGGATTTGGGTGGCGCTTTGCCTTGCCCTGCTGGCTGTGATCATGCGCCGGGTAAAGTCGTTGATGGGTCTGGACCCCTCTTCCCCGATGCGGAAAAAGGCAGCGCAGCGCATTTTGACCGCGATGTGTTATATGGCTAAAGCCGACGGTATTGTTGCATCGAACGAGATTACGATAATCACCAAAGCGGCAAGCCGCCTGACCCGCCAGAACATTTTGTCAACCGACGTCGTGCGGATTGCTGATCACATTGACATGGACCTGACACCGCAGGACTTTCTGGATTTCGGCAAGGGCCTGCGCGATTCTGAAAAAGACGCCATGATGCGTGGTGCCTTCTTTGTCGCACTGTCTAGCGGTCGGATCATCCCGCCAGAATATGAATTCCTGACAAACCTTGCCCATGGTATCGGGATGCCCGGCGAAGATTTCCGGCGGGTGATGAGCCTGTCGCTTGAAGACCTTGATGTCTATCAGCCAATGGCGGCCTAACCTTTCAGCATCCGCAACCCTTGGGTGGCATCTGCCCGCACCGCCAGCCGCAGGCCTGGCTCATCACCAGCCTTTAGCGCCGACAAGATCAGCTTGTGATGATAAGGTGGCTCCGTCCGGTTCAATCGCCCATAGAGCGCCCGCATCGTCGGCCCGAGTTGTAACCAAACTGTTTCAGCCATCGCCAACATCGCAGGTGCTTGCGCGCGCAGGTAAAGTGTGCGGTGGAATTCCAGGTTCATGCGGATATAGCCAGTTGCATCATGCCGGGCGATCACCTGATTGACGCCCTGATTGATGGCTTCCAACCGGTCAATTAACGCAAAGTGGGCCCGCGGCAGGGCGCGCGATGCCAGTTCCGGTTCTAGCAGCGCGCGGAGCGTCGCAAGCTCTTCAATCCGCTCGTTGGACAAGGCAGGGGTCGACACACGCCCGGAGGAGGACAAAAACAATGCACCCTCTGCGACCAGACGCCGTACAGCCTCGCGCGCGGGGGTCATCGACACATTGTAGGTTTTGCCGATACCGCGCAGTGTCAACGCCTCACCCGGCGCAATCTCTCCATGCATGATCTTGGTCCGCAACGCCCGGTACACACGCTCATGCGCGGCGGTTGTACTGTCTTGGGGGCGGGGCTGAATCATCATCGGCCCTTTTGTGATCACGAAATGCGCCGTGGTCAATCGTCGAAGACGATCCGGTGCAACTGATCCCCTTCCCTGCGCAACCACTGCCGGTGCGTTTCAAACTCTGGGCATAGCTGTGCAACAACCGCCCAAAACGCGGGTTGATGGTTCATTTCCACCAGATGCGCGACCTCATGCGCAGCGACGTAATCGAGTACGGCAGGTGGCGCCATGATAAGGCGCCATGAATACATCAAAACACCCTCGCTTGAACAAGATCCCCAGCGTGACCGGGTATCACGGATGGACAAGCGCGTATAATGCCTGCCAAGCCGTGCTGCATATGTGTCGGATGCCCGTGCCAAAGCATCGCGCGCCGCGTGACGCATCAACGCCTTGATCTGCGGTGCAGCCGGTAATGCCTCAGAAACGGCGATATGGTCCGCGTTGATCTGCGCCCGCTTGTCGCTGCCGGTCAAAATTGGCGTCAGAACCCCGCGAAGGGGAACGGATTGACCGACGGCAACAATGGTTGCAGGCTTCACGTCTTGCAGGTGCTTGCGCAACCAAGCCTCTTTCGTGTGTAGAAAGGCGATTCCTTCCCTTTCAGGCGCACGGCGGGGCAATGTCAGCGTCACGCGCCCGTCCAGACGCGAAATCCGCAGCGACAAACGCTTGGCGCGGGCCGAATGGCGCAAAATCACGTCTATGGGGGGGTTGCCTTCAAGTGTATGACGGCCCATATCCAACTTCTTATCATTCATGTGCCAAAGGCTTTGACACGCCCCCCTGCTTATGGCAGTTGGCACCGATCACCCGCAAGGGAAGACTAGGATTTTGAAGGGATAGCCTATGCCTAAGGAAGAGTGGGGCACAAAGCGCCTTTGCCCCGAAACCGGCAAACGCTTTTACGACCTGAACGCGACACCAATCATTAGCCCCTACACCGGCAATGAAGTCGCCGTCGATACGTCCAAAACCCGCACCATGGTTGCGGATGCCGAAGACGCGCAGACCACCAAAAGCAAAGAGAGCACGGAAGAAGACGATCTGGTTCTCGACGATGACGATGACGGCGATGACGTTGATCTGGGCGATGACGTGCTGGAAGATGACGACGACGATGATACGGTCTCATTGGACGAACTCGCCGACGTGCCCGCAAGCGACGACGATTAAAACAATATACCGGGCGCGATTTTCACTTGATCTCGCCCGGCGCGCTGCATAGACAGCCGTTGGACAGCGCAATGCTGTCAGGATGGGGCCTTAGCTCAGTTGGGAGAGCGCTTGCATGGCATGCAAGAGGTCAGGGGTTCGACTCCCCTAGGCTCCACCAAACCCACATACATGCTAACGATAACAATAAGTTACTGATCTGGATTGGTATTTTTAGGGGACTGTCACGCTGAGGTGTTACAGTGAGGACCCTTGAGAAGATGTCTGGCCACACCCGCTTGTATCGTCGCGGAGCAGTTTACTACCACCGCGCTGTCGTTCCCCAAGATATCGTTGCCACCTACGGAAAGCGGGAAGAGACGTTCTCCCTGAGGACGCGCGATCATGCAGAAGCGCTTCGAAGGGTGCGAATCGAAGCAGTCAGGGTTGATCGCAAGTTTGACGAACACAGATTGAGGCTGACGCCAGCGCAGATCGCAACAATCAAGGCGACCTACCTCCACCAGGATGCCAATACTATCCGAACTTGTCCCACAGGCTCACATCGCGTTCTTGCTGCGCCACCCAACCAGATTAAGCCCCGCAAAGAGTATTGCCGCTACACATACAATTGAGGGACCGGCGGGCGTGTCCAACACATAGGCACCCTGAAGCCCGGCAACTGCGGAAACAGCCCCAATCGCCCCCGCGATCCCCGCCATGGCTTCCGGTGTGCGGGCAAGGCCTCGTGCCGCCGCAGCTGGGATGATCAACATTGCGGCAATCAGAAGCACCCCGACAACCTTGATCGCCACCGCAACAGTGATCGCCAATGAGATGGTCAGGACAAGCTGTTCGCGTTTGGGGTGCAAACCGCTGGCATAGGCCAGTTCTTCGTTCAGGGTTGACATCAAAAGCGCCGACCAGCGCCACAGGATCAGTGCCACCACCAGTGTGGCCCCGCCCCAGATCACAATCAGATCCGATTTGGAAACCGCAAGGATATCACCGAACAGATAAGCCATCAGGTCGATCCGGATGCCCGACAGAAACGACACCGCCACCAGTCCAAAGGCTAGCGCGGAGTGCGCCAACACACCCAAAATCGTATCCATCGCATAGCCGCGCCCTGTCAGAAACGTCACCGTCAGCGCCATGATCAGCGCAACTACCATCGCACCGGCGAAGATCGAGACCTCAAGCGCCAGCGCCAATGCGATCCCCAGAATAGCGGCATGTGCTGTCGCATCACCAAAATAAGCCATGCGCCGCCAGACCACAAAACAGCCCAAAGGGGCGGCGGCAAAGGCCACCCCAACCCCGGCCAGCATGGCGCGGGTCATAAAGTCATCAAGCATTATTCTGCGGCCTCATGGCTATGGGTGTGATCATGGTCATGGTCGTGCCGATAAAGTGCCAAGGCCCCGCCCGTACCCGTGCCGAACAGTGCACGGTATTCCGGGGCCGAGGCCACGATCGCCGGTGCCCCTTCGCAACAGACATGCCCATTGAGACAGACCACCCTGTCAGAGGCGCTCATCACCACATGCAGTTCGTGGCTGATCATTAAAACGGCACAGCCCGTTTCTTGCCGGACCTGTGCGATCTGCTGGTAAAACGCCGCAGAGCCAGGTTGATCAAGGCCTTGCGTAGCCTCATCCAACAGCAAAACATCGGGTTGGTTGATCAATGCGCGTGCCAGCATGACACGTTGAAACTGGCCGCCCGAAAGCTTCGTCATCTGCCGCTTCAGCAGATCGGGCACACCCGCCGTTTCAAGTGCTGTTCGGCAAGCCGCCTTTGACACACCACCGGTCAACCGCATGAACCGTTCCACCGTGATTGGCAGTGTTGGGTCGATATGCAGGCGCTGCGGCACATAGCCGATTTTCAGGCCGGGCTTGAGGTGGATATCTCCGCTCACGGGCTTTGTCGCCCCGATGATGGCACGCAATAGGCTGGTCTTGCCTGATCCATTCGGTCCGACAATCGTGACAATCTCACCCTGTTCCAGATGCAGGTCCACATGCCGCAAAACGGTGTTCGCGCCATAGGCGACATGCAGGTTCTTCACATCAATCAGGTTCATGCGTCAACCTTATCGACGCAAGCCGGACAAACACCCTCGGCCTCAACAACAGTCTTTTCGATCTGAAACCCGGCTGCCCGTGCAGCATCACCCAAGGCACCTTTGGCGGGGGTTGAATGGGCCTCGACCACAGCATCGCACCGCCTGCAAATCATGAAGGCAGGCGAATGGCTTTCACCGGGATGGGCGCAGGCAACAAATGCGTTCAATCGCTCGATCTTGTGAACAAAGCCGTTCTCTGCCAGAAAATCCAACGCCCGATAGGCGACGGGGGGCTGAGAGCCAAAGCCCGCGTCGCGCAATAAATCAAGAATAGCGTATGCCCCCAGCGCACGATGTTCGCGCAACAGCAGCTCCAACACCTTGCGCCGTACAGGTGTCAACCGCAGTCCTTTGGCCGCGCAGCGGGTCTCTGCCGCCGTCAACGCCTGCACCACGCAGGCAGTGTGATCATGCTTTTCGAACCCAACTGGGGCCGCATTTATTTCAGACATGACGCATGCCTCTCTTGTCATGTTATTCTATATCATTTATGACACCCGTAACGTTATAAAATCACACAGAGGGTCAGATGTCCAGAACACGCGCTTCACTTACTGCTATTGCTACTTTGATGGGTGGCACGGCCATCGCAGACGTCCCCAATGTGGCCGTCGATATCGCGCCGGTGCATTCCCTTGTCGCCCGCGTGATGGAAGACGTCGGCACGCCCGACCTGATCCTGCCACCCGGCGCGTCGCCCCACGAATACAGCCTGCGCCCGTCCGAGGCGACGGCATTGCAGGACGCTGATATCGTGGTGTGGATGGGCGAAGATCTGGCCCCTTGGATGGAAGATGCCGTCGCAACACTAGCCACCAATGCCAGCGTGATGACATTGCTTGAGGAGGAAGAAACCACACTGCTGGAGTTCCGCGAGAACGCATTGTTTGAGGCGCATGATCATGAAGACCACGCCGATCATGATGAACATGCGGAAGATGAACATGACCATGACGACCATGCTGACCATGACGACCATGCTGAAGATGAACATGATCACGCCGAGGCAGCTGCGCATGAGGATCATGACGATCACGACCACGAAGAACACGCGCATGATGAGCACGATGACGATGACCATGCCGGGCATGATCATGGCGCACATGACCCACACGCATGGTTGTCGCCCACAAATGCGGCAACATGGCTCAACCTGATTGCAGCAGAATTATCGGCGGTTGACCCTGACAACGCAGGCACTTATTTCGCCAACGCCGCAGCAGCCGGTACCGAAATTGAGGCGCTGTCAACCGAAGTGACCGAGATACTGGCCCCCGTCCGCGGTCAAAGCTTTGTCGTCTTCCACGACGCCTATCAGTATTTTGAAACCGATTTCGATTTCCCAGCTTCGGGTGCCATCTCATTGAGCGACGCGACAGATCCAAGCCCCGCAAGGATCGCCGAGGTCCAGGCGCGTATCCGCGACCAAGGCATCACATGCGTGCTGTCTGAACCCCAGTTCAATGAAGGGCTGGTCACGACTGTCCTTGATGGGACCGAAGCGAAAACGGCAGTGATTGACCCCTTGGGCGTTGATCTGGAACCGGGTCCCACGCTTTATCCGCAACTGATCAGGAATATGGCCACAGCGCTTGCCGGGTGTTTATAGGCGTCCAAGGACAGCGCATCCTACTGTCGCGCGCTGTCCTGAAATGCTGCCACGATTTCGGCAAGGGTCGAAACCGCGATAGACGATGCGTCGCGTAGCGAAGGCACCAAACCAATCGGCCCGTGCAGCCGGGCCAAATCACCTTCTGACAAGCCCATCGTTCGCAGCGCCTCTTGTCGCATAGCATGTGTCCTGCGGCTACCCAAACTGCCGATAAAGCCCGCAGGTGTTTGCAACGCAGCACGCAGCAGACCGGGTTCCCAGTCATGATCATGAAACAGGGTAAGAAACGCCGCGTAAGCATCAAGCATATCCAGCGATATGTCACTCTCTGGTGAGGTAAGATGCGTTGCTGGTGCACGAGACAGATGTCCAATCGCGGCAAGGTCTTCGGTCTCGGGCGACATCAGATGCAGGTCATAGCCCGTTGCATGACCAATCTGCGCCACGGACCGAAAGATGGCGCCGCGACCGGCCAGAACCAAACGGTGCTGCGGGGTATATGTGAACGTCTGCGATAACGTCGTACCCATCTCATCCTGCCCATCGAAAGCCAATGAAACAGGCTGACGCGCTGCAAACTTGGCAGAGGCATCAATGATAGCGCTTGTATCTGGCTCAGGATCAATCAAGACGGTCAAAGCACCACCGCAAGGCAGCTTGAGATCAGCGAACCGCGATCCATCGCCATAGCGGATCAGCTTTTTTTGCCCCAAGCGCAGGGCGTCCATTGCGTGATGCTGAATATCGCGGTCAATACATCCATTTGAAAGATAACCTGTCATCCCGCCCTGTGCATCCACCAGCGCAAGCGAGCCGACCTCGCGCGCCGCGCCACCTTCAATCGCGAGAGACGTCACTAACGCAAAAGGCTGTGACTCACGCGCGAGCATGGCCCCTTGCGCAATAATATCAGATGCGTGTTCAGCATAAATCAGACGTTCAGGCAGTGGCGTCTTCATTGACCACATCAGCGAAAGACTTGAAAAATTTGGCTGCCAGTTTTTTTGCCGTACTTTGGATCAACCGGCTGCCCAATTGCGCCAGCTTGCCGCCGATGTCTGCCTTGGCCTCGTACCGCAGGATCGTTGTATCAGGGCCATCTGCCGTCAGTGTCACATCCGCCCCACCTTTGGCGTGCCCCGCAGCGCCGCCATTGCCTTGTCCGGTCAGCGAAAACGCATCCGGCGCACCGGCAGTGTCCAGTTGCACATCACCCTTAAACTTGGCCTTCACCGGACCCACCTTCAGCACGACCTTGGCTTCCAGTTCGGTGTCAGAGTGTTTGATCAATTCTTCGCAGCCGGGAATGCATTGTTGCAAAATTTCAGGATCATTGAGTGCAGCGTAGACCCGTTCTTTGGATGCGTTGATGATGATTTCGTCTGCCAGTTCCATGGGATGTCCTTTTAGCAACAGGGGAATTTGATGGTGGCCAATATCTCGGCCTGTTCGGGGGTGAGCGCCGCTTTACGGCGCAGGCGCATGATGATCTGCTTGAGCGTTTTCATGACGTTTCCTCAAGTTTATGCTGCATCAAAGCGCTGTAAGCGTCAGGGGTGTCAACGTCTGCATAAAATCCGGGAGCCGAAAGGGTCAGAAATGCGACGTGTTCGGGATGCGCGCGCGTAAATTGTTTGCACCCCGGCGATTTGGGGTCTTCTAACAACTGCGCGCGCAGGCTGGCGGGAACGACAATCGGATTGCCTCGGTCCGTATCCCTTACTGGAATGGAGATGCGGGTCTGATCACCGGCCTGATGCGTCTCGAGCAAAAGATGCAGGTCGTGGCTTTTCAGCAGGGGCTGGTCACCCAATCCGATCAGCATCGTCGCAGCATCGCACGCCGCGCGCAAACCGCAAGCCACAGACGTGGGTTGCCCTTGCGCATAGTCCGCGTTGAAAACCGTTATGGCAAAACTGCCTGCGATGGCCGCCTCGATCGCATCCGCTTGATGACCAGTCACAACAAGCACAGGATGCGTTGTCGCCCGCGCATAGACGTCCACCATATGGCGAATCATTGGGACACCCCCAAGGGGCAATAGCAGCTTATTACGCGCGCCCATGCGGCGCGACAGCCCTGCGGCCAATATGATTGCTGCAACATCAGCCATCGGATGATTTGACGGCGGCGCGCCGTTCCTGCACAAGTTGCGCGAGTATTGACAGGGCGATTTCTTCTGGCGTTACGGCGCCCAAATCAAGACCTGCCGGGGCTTGGACAGCGGCAATCTTCGCCGCATCCACTCCCGCCGTTGCCAGTTTGTCCGCAAGCGCCGCATATTTACGACGGCTGCCCACAAAGGCCACATAGTCGGGCTCTGCCGCAAGTGCAGCTTTCAGCGCATCAAGGTCGCCCTGCCCTTGGGTGGCCACCACGATAAAACGCTGTTGATGCGGCTTTGCAGCACTTGCGCTTGCCGTAACGGCCCAATGAAACTGCGGCGCCAATGCGCCAAGCGCCTGGGCCACAGGCGAAGCCCCCATCACAACCAGCTGCGGGGTTGGCAAGCATGGTTCTATGAAAATATCAACGGTGCCGCGCGAGGGGCAGCCGTTCCGGGCAAAGCGGGTCCCATCAACCTCATCGCCAGCCGCGATACCTTTCTCGGCCAGCAACTCTTCTGGTGCGACCGAGACAAGCTGTGGGGTCCGGTTTTGCAGCGCTTCCAACGCCGCACGTTTTACCGCACTTTTGGTACACCCACCGCCCAGCCAACCTTGCAAGATCGTGCCATCTGCACTGAGCAACGCCTTGGCGCCGGGCTTGGCTGCTGTTGACCCCGCAGTGCGTACGATCGTAGCAAAGGCAAAGGGTTCATCTTTGGCGCGCAGTTTTTGCACCGCTTCGGCCAAATCGTCAGAAAGGATTTCAGCAGAGGTCATAACGTCGCCAACTCCTGCTCCAGTGCCGCCAAATCGGCCAGCGTATTCGCCGCTTTGAATGCATCAAGATGGGGTAAGGCCGCTGCCATTCCTTCGGCCACCGGCGCATAGTCCGCCCAGCCCTTAAGCGGGTTGAGCCAGATCACCTTGCAGCCCCGTTTGCGCAGCTTTTCCAGCGCTGCTGCAATCATCTGAGGCGGTTCGGTATCATACCCATCCGACAGGATCAGCACGACACTGCGCCCATCCACAAAGCGTTTGGCATAGGTATCAGCAAAGCGCATCAGGGATGGCCCGATTTTTGAGCCACCGCCAAACCCATCGGCCATCAGCGACATCCGCCCAATCGCACGCATCGCGTCTTTGTCGCGCAGCGCTTCGGTGATCCTCACAAGACGGGTGTGAAACAGATATGCATCGGCTGCCGTATCTGCACGCAGCAGTCCCGCAAGGAAGGCCAAAAACACCTGCGCGTAGACAGACATGGAGCCCGATACATCGCACAACGCTACGATCTTACGTGTCCGGTCTGGGCGTTTTTTGCGCAACAGGCGCAGCGGTTCGCCCCCTGTTGCAAGGCTTTGACGCATGATCTTGCGGAAATGCAGCCGGTCGCCTTTGCGCGCGGCGATCCTGCGCCGTGATCGTTTGTCACGCAGGGCTGCACCGATACGGCGGGCCACGTCTTCGGCCTCTGCAATTTCCGCAGGACGCACCAGATCACGCAGATCCTTGCGCGTCAGATTACGCTGCTGGGTTGCGATCAGTTTGCCAGTGCCATCGCTGTCTGCTGCCCCTTCTTCGGTGTCAGGTGCAGTTGCATTGCCAGATGCCCCCGCATCTTCGCCCTTGGCGTCGCGCGATGAATGGACGTCATCACTGATCGTACTTGATGGGGACGGTACAACCTTCTGTCTGACCCGGCCCATGTCCATCCAATAGCTGTCAAACAAATCGTCAAATCGTTCTGCTTCGTCTTTGCACCCGGTACAGACGGCCCGTAAAGCCCGGCGGCTATCATCGGGGTGAATGGCCTCTACCTCGGCCAAGGCCGCCATGGCAACCTCTGCCTCTGCCACGCCCAGCCGTAACCCGTTCTCGCGCAGATGTGCGACAAAGCCTGCGACCCGTGCCAATGGCCCAGGATCACGGGCGGCAAATTTGGTGATCCGGCTCATGCCGCTTTGCCCGCGATGCGCCCAGTAACCTCAGGCGTGATATGCGCCTGATCGCTTTGGGTCTTCAGCAATGTCGTCAACGTCGACTGTAACACCGCAGGGTCGTCCGTCAGATCAGCAATACCCAAGCCCATCAGAGCGGCTGCGAAATCGAGCGTCTCTGCAATACCCGGCGTTTTCTCCAGCTCTTCTTCGCGCAGTTTTTGGACGAAACCGATGATCTGGTCGGCAAGATGCGTCTCAACTTCGGGACAACGCGCCTTAAGGATCGCCAGTTCTGTCGCACGATCAGGATATGCCACATAAGTATAAAGACAGCGGCGGCGCAGGGCGTCAGATAAATCACGCGTGCCATTTGACGTCAGGATCACAATCGGCCGAGTGACAGCCGTGATTGTGCCCAGTTCGGGGATTGATACCTGAAAGTCCGACAGAATCTCCAATAGATAGGCTTCGAATTCTTCGTCCGCGCGGTCGATTTCATCAATCAATAGCACCGGCGGGCTGTCTTGTGTGATGGCCGCCAGCAAGGGACGTTCCAACAAGAAATCGCGCGAAAAGATACGATCTTCGACCTGTTTACCTGTTTCACCGTCTTCGGCTGCGGCACGGATGGTCAATAACTGGCGCTGGTAGTTCCATTCATAAATAGCTTGGGCCGCATCCAACCCTTCATAACATTGCAATCGGATCAGACGCGTGTCCTTCACCGCTGATAATGTTCGCGCGATCTCGGTCTTGCCAACGCCAGCGGCCCCTTCCAACAACAAAGGGCGCCCCAATGACAAGGCCAATTGCAAGGCAACGGCCAAGTCATCCGAGGCCACATAGCCTTCGACCGCAAGCGCAGTTTTTAGATCATTCCAACTCATAATATGGCTCCGTAGGGTGAGGCGCACCTCACCCTCGCTGTGGCGCGTTTAGCCGTGCAGGCCCAGTTCATTGGCGGCCTTCCAAATACGCCAATGATCGTGCGGCATGTTGGTATGCGTGTTGCCAAACGGGCGGAAAGCATCCTGCACCGCGTTTGAGAAACAAGGCACTCCACCCACATGCGGGCTTTCGCCCACGCCCTTTGCCCCGATGGGGTGATGCGGGCTGGGGGTCACAGTATAGTCGGTTTCGTAATTCGGCACTTCCCATGCAGTCGGCAAGAAGAAGTCCATCAACGTCCCCGTTTTACAGTTACCCATGTCGTCATAAGCTATCTCTTGTCCCAATGCGACTGCCAGTGCTTCGGTTAGACCACCATGCACCTGACCTTCGATGATCATCGGGTTGATGCGTGTGCCACAATCATCCAGCGCATAGAAGCGGCGGATTTCTGGCACACCGGTATCCACGTCAATGTCCATGACGCAGACATAAGCGCCAAACGGATAGGTCATATTGGGCGGATCGTAGTAGCTGACCGCCTCAAGCCCCGGTTCGATCCCCGGAATGGCCTGATTGTAGGCGGCAAAGGCGATCTCTTTCATCGTTTTGAACTTTTCGGGTGCGCCTTTGACCACAAACCGATCTACATCAAATTCCACGTCATTGTCGTGGACCTCTAGTAGATAGGCGGCGATCATCTGTGCCTTGGCCCTAATCTTGCGCCCTGCCATGGCAGTCGCCGCTCCGGCAACCGGGGTAGAGCGTGAACCATAGGTGCCCAGACCATAGGGTGCGGTATCGGTATCACCTTCTTCGATGGTGATGCTGTCAGCAGGCAGACCAATTTCCGAGGCAAGGATTTGCGCGAATGTGGTCGCATGCCCCTGCCCTTGCGAGATCGTGCCAAGTCGCGCGATAGCGGACCCGGTGGGATGGATACGAATTTCGCAACTGTCGAACATACCAAGGCCCAGAATATCGCAATTCTTGACAGGCCCGGCGCCGACAATCTCGGTAAAGAACGACAGGCCGATGCCCATCAGCTTGCGCGTCTTGCCTGCCTTGAAGTCCTCAACCCGTTGCGCCTGTTCGGCGCGCAGCCCTTCATAATCGACCGCTTTTAGGGCCTTGTCCCAAGCGGTGTGATAGTCACCGCTGTCATATTCCCAGCCAAGGGCCGCAGTATAGGGGAACTGTTCTTTCTTGATAAAATTGATCCGACGCAGCTCTGCCGCGTCCATATCCAGCTTGATCGCCAGCACCTCGATCATCCGTTCGATGAAGTACACCGCTTCTGTCACCCGGAAGGAGCAACGATAGCTGACCCCGCCCGGCGCTTTGTTGGTGTAGACACCATCGACCTCAAGGTAGGCAGTTGGGATATCGTAAGACCCAGTGCAGATGTTCATGAACCCGGCAGGGAACTTGGTCGGATCAGCACAGGCATCAAAGCCGCCGTGATCCGCTGTCACGTGACAATGCAGACCGGTGATCTTGCCCTCTTTGGTGGCCGAAATCTTGCCCTTCATCCAATAGTCGCGGGCGAAGGCCGTGGTCATCAGGTTGTCCATCCGGTCTTCGATCCATTTGACAGGCTTGCCTGTCACAATCGAAGCCACGACAGAACAGACATAACCGGGATAGGCGCCGACCTTATTACCGAAACCGCCACCAATATCGGGTGAGATGACGCGGATATTGTGTTCCTCCAACCCCGAAATCAGCGATACAATCGTGCGGATCGCGTGGGGGGCCTGAAAAGTGCCCCACAGCGTCAACTTGCCATTCACCTTGTCCATCGACGCCACACAGCCGCAGGTTTCCAGCGGGCATGGGTGGGTGCGGTGATAATACATCTCTTCTTCGGCGACGATATCAGCGTTCGCGATGACCTCTTCGGTGGGGTCTTTGTCGCCAGCCTCCCATGTGAAGATGTGGTTGGCATGTTTGCGCGGGCCGTGGGCGCCATCAGGGATAGAGCCATCTTCGGCCACCAAATCCTCGCGCAGCACAACATCGGATTTCAATGCTTCAAAAGGATCAACAAGAACGGGGAGTTCTTCGTACTCGACCTCAACCGCCTCAATCCCGTCAGCGGCGGCATAGCGATCTTCGGCAACGACGAAGGCCACTTCCTGCCCTTGGAACAGCACCTTGCCATCGGCCAAGACCATCTGTTTGTCGCCAGCAAGGGTCGGCATCCAATGCAAGCCCAGTGGTTCAAGATCAGCGGCGGTCAGCACGGCCAGCACGCCGGGGACTTCCAGCGCGGCAGCGGTATCAATGCTTTTGATGCGCGCGTGGGCATAGGGAGAGCGCACAAAATCGCCAAAGATCATGCCATCCAGCTTTACGTCATCGACGTAATTGCCTTTGCCTTGCGTGAATCGGGCATCCTCAACGCGCTTGCGCGAGCAGCCCATACCTTTGAGGTTATCAACGCGTTCTTCGCGGGTGACTTCGTCTTTCATTCTGCGGCCTCCTTGGCTGCATTCATTTCAGTGGCCGCAGCCTGAATGGACTTCACAATGTTCTGGTAGCCCGTGCAGCGGCAGATATTACCGGCCATGCCGAACCGGATTTCTTCCTCGGTCGGGTTAGGGTTTTCTTCCAGTAACTTGGTGGCGCGTGTGATCATGCCAGGTGTGCAATAGCCGCACTGAAGGCCATGATGTTCTTTGAACGCATTCTGTAGCGGGTGCAGGTCGTCCGGCCCGCCGATGCCTTCAATGGTCGTCACCTCTTTACCATCGGCTTGGGCAGCGAAAATCGTACAAGCCTTCACTGACTTGCCGTCGATGGTCACCGTGCAGGCCCCGCAATGAGAGGTCTCGCAGCCAATATGTGGGCCTGTGATGTTCAACCGCTCGCGCAGTGTGTAAATCAACAGTTCGCGCGGTTCGGCGAGGAATTCTTCGTCCTTGCCATTCACGTTCAGCTTGATGTGCATTTTCTTTGGCATGGGTATCCTCCCTTACGCCCGCGACCAAGCGCGGGTGATGGCGCGGCGTAGGATGACGCCGGCGACATGGTTTTTGAATGCGATGGGGCCGCGATTATCTTCGGTCGGGTCGATATCCTCCAACATGGCAGCGACCGCAGCATCAAGAGCAGCAGCATCAACCGCAGTACCGACAAGAGCGGCACTCGCGTCTTCAGAATAAATCGGCGTATCGCTCAGGTTCGTCATCGCAATAGAGGCTGACACACAGTTACTGCCATCCTTGACGATTTGTACCGCCGCCGCCGCCGTCGCATAGTCGCCAATCTTGCGCTTCTGCTTTTCATAGGCGTAGCCACCTTTGGGCAGTGGGATGGTCACTGTCGTCAGCACCTCCTCATCCTCGCGAGCGGTCATGTAAGCCGCCTCGTAGAACTCACGCGCCGGAATGTCGCGTTCGCCGTCGGCACCGACCACTGTGAATGACGCATTCAGACATTGCATCAAGCCTGGCATGTCATTGCCCGGGTCACCATTTGCGACGTTGCCGCCAATGGTACCCATGTAGCGCACCTGCGGATCAGCGATTTGCAAAGCCGCTTCCCGCAAGATCGGCGCTGCTGCTGCCAAACGAGCGTGATCAATAATATCAGCTTGGGTGACCAACGCGCCAATGCGGATGCTGTCGGCCGTCAGCTCGATATCTGACATACCGCCAACATCTTGCAGATCGATCAGATGGGGCACATCCGCCATGCGCAGTTTCATCATGGGGATCAGGCTGTGACCGCCCGCCATCACACGCGCATCGTCTCCGTGCTCTTCAAGTATAGACAGGACACCGTCCATGTCTTTTGGGCGATAATATTCAAATGCCGCTGGAATCATCGGCTTTCTCCTCCCTAAAGCAAATCATCTGGCTGGGGTCCAGACTGGATGCGACGGCATGTCGCGGCACTAGAAAATCAATGGAATACAGGTCTTTTGCACGAAATGCGCCCTATTACGCACGAACTGCGCTAGCTTGCGCCGCCAAGGCATCTTGAATCGCCTTCAACTTTGAACGGCTCACAGGTGCGGGCGGTAAATCTGCACCGTCAAAGATACAGCGTCCCTTGTCCTTGGTCCGCTCAAAGCGCGATACGCGGGCAGGATTAACCAGATAGCTACGGTGCGTTTGCAAAAACCCGGTAGGCAAGAGCCGCTTTGACGCCTCTGTCACCGGCCAGACGCAGAACAACCGTTCGTCGTCGGTATATATCTGCGTATAGTGCCCATCCGCCCGCACAAACAGAACATCATCAGAACGGATAAAAACCTTATTGCCATCTCGCTCGCAGGGGATTTGCAATCCAGCGACCGCTTCGGCGCTGCGCGTTACCGGCGATTGGGAGGCATTCTCCACAACATCAGAGGGGATCAAGTAGGTCACGCTGACCCACAAGCAGGCCCCAAAAATTACAAAGCTGAAAAAGATTACGCCAAGCGCAAGCGTCTCATTGCTCATGGATGGCCCAAATTCTGCAGCGGTCGGTTCTGGCACAAAATTTGTGCCCGCCATTGCGAGAAAATGAACAGAGCAAACTGCAATCGCAAAGCAGATCGTACCCAGTACAATGTTGCGGTTGGTCCGCTGCCCATAAGCGATCCAGAAGGCCAGCATGCACAAACCAATCGCCACAACAGAGGAAAACACGACACCAACGGGGGTATAGACCGCACGGCACAACTCTAACCCGGCCATGCCGATATAGTGCATCACCAATACACCCACACCCACAATCGCACCTGCCAGCGCAATCACCCTTGGGGTTCGATCAGCGAAATGCAGCAATATCAGAGCCGCGCCAACAAGCAGGATCGCTGACAACGCCGAAACAAGTGTAATTGCCGCATCATAGTAAAACAGGATCGGTAGCTGTAACCCCAGCATTGCAACAAAATGCATAGCCCAAATGCCGCCGCCCAAGGCAATGGACGCCAGTGTAATAGATACTTTCTTTTGAAACATAGGTCGCTGTGCAAGATCACGTGTGAGCGAAAGACCTGTGAATCCAGCAACAAGCGCAACGACACAAGACATTACGATCAAAAAGCCGCTGTGACTAAAATTGAGGACCTCCATAGAGCGTAAGATGACCAGAAACTGGGCATTTTGCAAACACTGTAAACCACAAACGCGCTTCATCTTTTGGTGAAAGGCATCGGGCGGTGCCACGATATTGAACCGCTGCCCACAACCCAAAAAGGCCGCCCCAAAAGGGGCGGCCTTTTATATCTTTGACGCAAGCCTTTAGTGCGTAAATTTCTTGATCTCACCCGACTTCAGGCGCGCGCTGTAAGACGCAAGCTCGGTCTTTACGACTTTCATCAGGAAGTAGAGGCAGAAGATATTCACAACCGCCATGGCAAAGATCGCCGCATCAGAGAAATCAATGACCGGACCAAGGCTTGCTGCCGCACCGATGACGATGAAGATGCAGAAGATGATCTTAAAGATCAGCTCTGTCGTTTTGCCTTCACCAAACAGATAGGTCCATGCTTTCAAGCCATAGTAGGACCATGAAATCATTGTCGAGAAGGCAAACAAGATCACTGCAATAGCCAGCACAAATGGGAACCAGCTGATCGCAGAACCAAACGCCGCAGAGGTCAGCGCAACACCGCTGTTGCTGTCCACGGTTGCAATCGCCGTACCGGCTTCGTTCAGCACGTAGTTGCCGGTCTCTTGGTCAATGATCAGTTGCTGCGAGATGATGATCACCAAAGCGGTCATCGTGCAAATCACAACGGTATCGATCAATGGCTCAAGCAGCGATACGAACCCTTCGGTGATCGGCTCTTTGGTTTTTACCGCAGAGTGTGCAATCGCCGCAGAACCAACGCCCGCCTCGTTAGAGAACGCCGCACGTTTGAAGCCCTGGATCAACGCACCGACGAAACCACCTGCGACACCAAGACCGGTAAATGCACCCGCAAAAATCTGACCAAAGGCCCAGCCGATCATGTCATAGTTTACGATCAGAACGACGATGGCCGCGCCAACATAAAGGATGCCCATGAATGGCACGATCTTCTCGGTGACTTTAGCGATGGATTTGATGCCACCGACGATCACGGCAAACACAACAGCCGCAAAGACAAGGCCCGTAATCCAGCCGGGGAAATCACCGGTGATCTGCGTGATCTGCGCATGTGCCTGATTGGCCTGGAACATGTTCCCGCCGCCTAAGGCGCCCAGAATACAGAAGATCGAGAACATCACCGCCAGAATTTTACCACCCGGCAAGCCAAGCTCATCAAAGCCCTTGCTGATGTAATACATCGGGCCACCCGACACGGTGCCATCGGGGTATTCGTTGCGGTATTTCACACCCAACGTACATTCCGTGAACTTCGACGCCATCCCCAGAAGGCCAGCAAGGATCATCCAGAACGTCGCACCGGGACCACCGATACCGACGGCCACAGCAACACCCGCGATGTTGCCCAAGCCAACCGTGCCTGACAACGCCGTCGCCAGCGCTTGAAAGTGACTGACCTCGCCCGCGTCGTTGGGGTCGGAATAGTCACCCTTTACAAGGCCGATAGCATGGCCAAAGAACCTGAACTGCACAAAAGCAAAATAGACGGTAAAGATTGATGCACCGATCACCAGCCACATGACGATCCAGGGAAAGTCTGTGCCTGGAATTGCCATGAAGATAAAATTCACAAACCAGCCCGTAGCGCTGGCAAAAACCTCATTAACGCGGGCATCCAATGATTGTGCAGCCTCTTGCGCCTGCGCTGGCAACGCAAGAGAAACATAGGCGACGAGCGCCAAAAATAGTGCGGAAAGCTTTTTCATGTTTACGTTCCTTATGCGACAACAGTGACAGGAACGCGCGCGTTCATGACAAGATTTGCAGTTGAGCTGCCGAACAGCCGCGATGTCAGACCACCGGCACTTGAGCGCGCTACGACGATTTGATCGGCGCCCTCACTATGTGCGACATCATCAATGGTATCTGCCACATCACCGTGGCGGACAATGGCGCGAGCAGAGAGCCCAGCGCTTTTCAATTCGGCGACCGCTGGATCGACAACGCGTTCCATCGCAACGGCGATTTCTTCTTCGCGTCGTTTATGGCGCTCTGCGTTTTCTTCGGCGGTTTGAAAAGAGAACGGTGACCATTCAATCACGTAAACCACAATCAATTCACAGGTTTCGGTTTTTTTCGCCAGGTTCTTGGCGAAATCAAGGGCCTTGCCCCCGGTACTGGCCCCGTCCAGGCCGATCACTAATTTCATGAGTCTGTTCCCCTATCTTCCATTGTTTGAATAGGCTTTCTCTTAGGATCACATGGAAGAATTGGCTTCATCCACACGTACGACAGTCAGATTGTCGCACCACCAGTTTACATATCGACCATGATAAGTGTGGCTGAATTCAGCCCATTTTACAGGCTATTCGGCTGTATGCTGCATAACTGTGCGGAAATTGGCCCGAAACAGGCATTTCGCCTTATCTATTGGCCCGCTAACGACAGAATTCCAAGAATTCTGCCGTTTTGGCGTAAAGCCAGCAAAAAGCTGGTAAAATCGGTCCGTTTACCTAAATGAGCCCGGCATTAACGTTTGGGGCAACCAGAGTGCGATTTCAGGGAAGGCTGCGATCAGCAATAGGATCAAAAGCATGGGCAACAGAATAATTGCCACATCCCCGATCACCTGCACAACATTCAGCCCGCCAATGGCTGCCGATATCAGCAAACATAACCCATAAGGCGGCGTGACCAGACCAAAGGCCAAAGCCACAATCCCGATGATGGCGAATGCAATCGGATCAATTCCGGCCGTTTGTGCAACCGGCATCAGAACCGTACCCAGAATGATAATCGTCGGAATGGCGTCAATGAAAAGCCCGAAGATCAGGAACAGCGCCGCGATGATCAGTGCAGTACCAAAAGGACCAAGATCAAGCGCGGTCATCGTGCCAACGATCAAACGCGGTGCATTATAGAACGACAAGAGCCAGCCAAAGGCAGAGGCCGTACCGATCGCAAAGAGCGAGATCGCAGCGAACCGTGCCGTGTCATAAAGAATATGCCCAAGGTCAGGCAGACGCACCGTGCGGTACACAAACATGCCAAGGATCAGCGAATAACCGGCAGCGATAATCGCGCTTTCAGTGGGTGTTACGAAACCGCCAACGATGCTGCCGATTACAAAGATCGGGGTCAGAAGCGCAAGGCTCGCGCCTTTGCAGGCCGCCCAGAACTCCGCGAATGTCGGCTTGCCCGAAATCGGATATCCGCGCACTTTGGCAAATCCATAAACCGTAGCCATCAAGGACAGACCAATCATCAAGCCCGGTATCGCGCCGCCCAGAAACAAGGCACCGACTGAGACCTGCATCACGCCGCCCCATACGATCATAAGGATCGACGGCGGTATGATCACACCCATCACAGACGAACAGGCCGTGATCGCGACCGCGAATTTGGTGTCATAGCCCTCTTTTTGCATGGCAGGGATCAGGATTTTACCACATCCGGCGGCATCTGCCGTTGATGACCCCGAAATCCCCGCAAAAAGCATGGACACGGCAACATTCACGTGGCCCAGACCACCGGGCATCCAGCCTGTCATCACGCGCGCCAGTTCGATCAACCGGTCCGTGACCTTGCCAGAGTTCATCAGATTGGCTGCAAGCAAGAAGAACGGAACAGCCAGCAGAATGAAGGAATTGTAAGACTGGAACATGCGGTCCAGCACGATAAAGGGCGTCAGGCGCAGCTCCAGCAGCACCAGCGGGATCGTTGACAGACCCAGCGCAAAGGCAACAGGGATCCGCAGAAACACGAGAACCAGAAAACAGCCCACCAACAGAGCACAGGCCAGACCACTTCCAACAATCATATGCGCTTACTTCCTGCTTGGCGGTAGGCCCTGAATTCTTCCCAAATCCGGTAGGCCGAAAAGACTGTCCACATCACACCCGCGATGGGTACGGAGACATAGGTGATGGCCAGATTGGCGCGCATCATGACGGATCGCTGGTTATTTCCAAATTCCACGTACTCGAGCCCGTAGTAGGCGAATAAAACGCCGAAAAATAAGATCGCAATATGCACGAATGCGTTTTGCAACAGGCGCAAAAGCGGCGACATCGCATCGGGTATGACCCTGACGTCAAAGTGCGTCCCATCCCACACCGCGACCATGGACCCAATCATAACAATCCATACGAAAATGAATGTCGAAAGTTCTTCGGTCCAAAGGTAGCTTGGAATAATGCCGGTGTAGCGCGAGATCACCTGCATAGCGACGGGGATAGCCAAGGCGCCCATCAGAACGCCCAAAAGAACCCTCAACCCGTCGCAGAATTTATCAAGAAAGGTGCCAATCATTGCATATATCCAGTTCATCCGGGTCAATGGACCCGATTGGCAGGGTCGAGATGGGGCAACGGCTTAGCCGCCGCCCCTCCCCAGTTTACATACCGCGAATGGCAGTCAGAAGCTCGGTCGCACCCAGTTCAGCGGCGTAGGCATCCTGCACCGGCTGAACAAGCTCCAGCATCGTGTCCCGCCCATCGAACTCATGCACGGTAATCTGACCTGCGTCGATCATTTCCTGCAGTTTTTCGCCGTCTTGTCCGCTTTCCAGCGCACGACCGAAGCTACCAGCCTCTGCGCCAGCGGCCATGATTGCGTCCTGAAGGTCAGTAGGAAGACCATCAAAGATTTTTGCAGACATGACGATCGGCCGCACAGTGATCGTGTGTTGAGTGAGTGAAATATGCGGCGCGACTTCGTAGAACTTGAGGTTCTGGATGGAAGCAGCTTCGTTTTCAAAGCCTGCAATCACGCCCGTCTGGATCGCGTTGTAGACTTCGTTATAGGCGATCGCAGAAGGGGCGGCGCCTGTTGCAGAGAATGTTTGCGCCTGAATAGGGGCACCCATCACACGCATCCGGTGACCAGCCAACTCTTCCATGTTCGTGATTGGCTCAGCAGAGGCAAGGTTACGTACACCGCCACCAGTGTAACCCACAATGACGATACCGGCCGCTTCACGCAGATCATCTTCCAGTGGCGTCAGCGTGTCTGACGACAGCACCGCATCCCAGTGGTCAAGATCACGGAACAGGAAAGGCATGTCCATCAAAGGAATGGATTCGGAAAAGACCGCCATGTTGGATGGCGCAAGGATGGTATAGTCGACCGCGACACCCTGGTTAAGGTAGGTGACATAGTCGCTCTCAACGCCCAGTTCACCATTCAGGCGCAGGTCGAACGCAATGTCACCGCCATAGTTTTCGGCAACCAGCTCTTCGAACTTGCGCAATGTGATTGTGAAAGCGTGCTCTTCGTCGAACATGCTTGCACCGCGCAGCGTGACATCCTGTGCCTGTGCTGCGGTGACTGTCATGGCCAGCGCTGCAGAAGCAATCAGGCCCTTTGTTGAAAAAAGAAACATTTTATCCTCCCTAGTGTGAAGCCGACTTTATGAGATACTGTTCCAGGCCGGCTTCTACCTGGGACTCGCGAAATGTTGTCGGCGGCTTACCGACAGACAATTAAGATGACGCAACACCCCCATGTGCATCGTTACAAATAGCAATGTTGAAACTGACGTCTTCGGCCGCAAGGAACACGGCAATCACATCGGCCGCGTCGACATAGCGACCACCAGTGACGATGGCTTTTGTTCCCTTTAAGGCCATTTTGCCTCCCTTGCCGCAACGAATGCGCACAGCATCATTTTGTTAGTCATGTTTTCTAGTATACTAGTCGTTTACAAGGCAAGCATTTTAGTTTCCCAAACTGGAAAAACTTATAACAATTTGTAAAATATATATAAAATCCGTAACATGTGAAAGTCGCATCTTTTCGCACAAGGCGTGGACTACAGAATCTGGGTTGGAAAAAAGCGAGCTGACAGCTAAGAGTCGTCGCATCGCCGGTGAGGAAAGAATGACATGGATACGTCAAATCGATTGATGGAACGCCAAACCAGCGCAGATATGGTCTTTGCAGTACTCTATGATGAAATCGTCGATCTCAGCCTTCTGCCCGGCACCAAGATGTCGGAAGCAGATGTTGCAAAACGGTTCGATCTTTCGCGCCAACCTGTGAGAGAGGCCTTCGGCCGTCTGAGCAAACTTGGTCTGGTTGCGATCCGCCCCCAACGCCCCACAGTGGTCCGCCACTTTTCTCTTGAGGACATTCAGAACACGCGCTTCCTGCGCGCCGCAATCGAATTAGAAGTGTTGCGCAGCGCATGTGATGAACGGGACACGTCATTTGATACCCATCTGGATGCATGTATGGAAAATCAAAGCCAAGCTATGGCGGACAATGACGCAGATAAGTTTCATGCTCATGACTACGATTTTCACCAGCTGCTCTGTGCCACTGCCAAAGCGGATTTTGCGTTTGAAATGATCTCAGGCAGCAAAGCGCAGGTTGACCGGCTCTGTATGCTAAGCCTGACCAGTCAGGCATCCATGAAAGACCTGTTTGAGGATCATGTCGAAATTCTCGATGCTGTCAGACAAGGCAACAAACGCAAGGTTGAAACCGCGATACGGCAGCATCTTGACCGGCTGACACCTATCATCAAGGCGGTGCAGGAAACGCATCCTGACTACTTTGAATGAGCCGCCCAAGCACATGACCCACCTCACCCCTAACCCGCAAAACCAAAGCAAGGCAAGCGGATGAAACAAACGTGGCGCTGGTTTGGGCCAACAGATCAAGTGACAATCGACGACATGCTGCAAGCCGGTGTCGCAGGCGTCGTGACCGGTCTTTACAATCTTGCCCCCGGTATCATCTGGTCCCGCGAAAGCATTGCCGCACGCAAAGCTGAAATCGCAGTCATGAACGATGGCACACCATCAGGACTGAAATGGGATGTGGTCGAAAGCCTGCCCGTCTCGGAAACGATCAAAACCAACAGCGGCGATTTTGCCGCCCATATCGCGGCCTACAAGGCATCACTGCGCAACCTTGCCGCTGAAGGTATCCGGGTTGTTTGCTACAATTTCATGCCGCTGCTGGATTGGACACGGACCGATATCGCCAAACGGATGCCGCATGGCGGTACCGCGATGAGCTTTGACCTAGCCGATTTTGCGATGTTCGATATGCATGTCCTGCAGCGCATAGATGCTGCGGCTGACTATACTCAGGCTATCTCATCGGCGGCCACCACGCGGTTTGAACAAACCAATAAAGCGGCGATAGACGCGCTGACGACGACAATCGTGGCAGGCTTGCCCGGCGCGGCTGAGCATCTTACGCTGGATGAGCTGCACATGGCTCTGGCCACCTATGACGATATCGGGCCCGATGCGCTGCGCCAAAACCTGACAGCATTCCTGCAAGCCGTTATCCCAACAGCAGAAGACTGCGGTATCCAGATGTGCTGCCACCCCGATGACCCGCCTTGGCCCGTGCTGGGATTGCCGCGGGTCGTTTCGACACAAGCCGATATCGCATTCCTTCTGGGCGCGGTCGACAGCCACGCCAGCGGGCTGACCTTTTGCAGTGGCTCGCTTGGCGCGCGGGCCGACAACGATCTGTGTGCGATCATCAATCAATTTGCTGATCGCATCCATTTTGCGCATTTACGCAATGTGCGACGCGCAGATGACACTGTGCCAACCAGCTTTTTCGAAGACGAACATCTGGCCGGATCAACCGATATGATCGCAGTGCTGCGCACGCTTTTGCAGGCGCACCCAAACCCGGATGCATTGCCCATGCGGCCAGACCACGGACAGGATATTCTGACAGACCTTGGGCAAAACAGCGCCCCAGGCTATCCCCTCTGCGGCCGCATGAAGGGTCTGGCCGAGCTTCGAGGCGCGATGATGGCGCTTAAGGCGGGGTCCTAAAACCGCCATAACACCGATACCGCGCGTGCGTTGATCGACCACTTTCCCCCCTTGCGCAATGGTTGCATGGTGCAGCATGTGCGCTATGGTTGTGTCATTCAAATAATCGGAGAGATAAAGTGTCAGATACGCTAAAAAGCTTACTCGCGAGCCATCCCGAAGCTGCACCCGCTATTGGTGCGCCCGAGCGTGACTGGCTCAGCTATGGTGGCTTGCGCGCGCTGGCTGATGAGGTCTCTGGATCACTTCATGATGCGGGTATCGGACGTGGAGATCGGGTGGCGATTGTGCTGCCCAACGGGCCCGAGATGGCAGCAGCTTTTATCACCATCGCACAAACGGCAGTGACGGCACCACTAAACCCCGCCTACCGCGAAGATGAATTCGCATTTTATGTCGATGACCTGAAAGCCAAAGCCGTCGTTCTGATGGCTGATGACGACGGCGCCGCCTATAAGGCAGCAAAGAAACTGGGCGTCACGATCCTGCGCTTATCAGTCAATAATGACGCCGCTGCGGGGCAATTCACGCTACAAACGGACGTGACCGGATCTTGCGATACGGCAGCGCCAGAGGCGAGTGATGTGGCACTGATCCTGCATACCTCAGGCACCACATCACGCCCCAAGATCGTGCCGCTCTTGCAATCAAACGTCGCCGCATCCGCACACAACATCGCCACATCGCTGGCACTGACGGCCGATGACCGCTGCATGAACGTCATGCCGCTGTTCCACATTCACGGCCTTCTGGCCGCTGTCTCTTCCACGCTCGCCACAGGTGGTCAGGTCTGGTGCGCGCCCGGCTTTGACGCGCTGCGTTTCTTTGGCTGGCTGCGGGACTGTGACCCAACATGGTACACTGCAGTCCCAACGATGCATCAGGCGATCCTATCGCGCGCACCGCGCAACGCAGAGATCATCGAAGCGGCGCGGTTGCGCTTCCTGCGCTCTTCATCAGCCTCCCTGCCCGGCCCGGTCATGGAAAAGCTGTTCGAAACTTTTGGTGCCCCCGTCATCGAGGGCTACGGCATGACCGAAGCTGCGCATCAAATGTGTTCGAACCCACTCAAACCCGGCGCACAAAAACCCGGCGCTGTCGGCGTACCTGCCGGCCCCGAAGTTCGCATTGCGCATGAGATCGAACCACAACTCACCGATGGCGCTATCGGTGAGATCGTGATCTCAGGCCCCAACGTGACGCCGGGATATGAAAACAATCCAGACGCCAACGCCAAAAACTTCTTTGACGCCGAAGGCAAGCGCTGGTTCCGCACCGGCGACCAAGGCACGTTTGACGCAGATGGCTATCTTTCTTTGACGGGCCGTCTGAAAGAAATCATCAACCGTGGCGGTGAAAAGGTCAGCCCGCTTGAGGTGGATGGTGTGCTGTCCGCGCACCCCGCCATCGCACAGGTTGTGACCTTTGCCCTACCCCATCCCAAGCTGGGTGAGGAAGTCGCCGCCGCCGTTGTCCTGCGCGAGGGTGAGGATATCAGCGAGCGTGATGTGCGCGACTTTGCCTCGGAACGGCTTGCTGACTTCAAAGTGCCACGTAAGGTGGTCATCCTCGATGAAATCCCCAAAGGTGCGACAGGGAAACTCCAGCGTATCGGGCTGGCTGAAAAACTGGGCCTTGTGGATACAGCATCATGAAGATCTGTATTTTCGGAGCAGGCGCTATCGGCGGCTACATGGGTGCCAAACTGGCTGAGGCCGGGGCCGACGTCAGCCTTGTCGCACGCGGGCCGCATCTGGCGGCAATGCAGGCAAACGGTCTGACGCTCATTGAAGAGGGCGAGACCCGGACGATGCCTGTCACGGTATCGGATGATCCGGCTGATCTGGGTCCACAGGACTATGTCATTGTCACGCTCAAAGCGCATTCTGTGCCGCCTGTGGTCTCCAAAATGAAACCGCTGATCGGCCCTGACACAACCATTGTGTCCGGTGTGAACGGTGTGCCGTGGTGGTATTTCCATAAAGTAGGCACCGATCTGGAAGGTACACGCCTTGCCAGTGTTGATCCGGGTGACGCACAATGGGACGGCTTTGGGCCGGACAATGTGCTGGGCTGTGTGGTGTATCCGGCGGCAGAGGTAATCGAGCCCGGTGTGATCAAGCACATTGAAGGCAACCGCTTTTCGCTGGGCGAGCCATCAGGCGAGAAATCAGAGCGGGCGATGCGCCTTTCAAAGGCGCTGAGTGCGGCAGGATTAAAGGCACCCGTACGTCCCAAAATCCGGGATGAGATTTGGATCAAGCTTTGGGGGAACCTGTCGTTCAATCCAATCTCGGCCTTGACCCATGCGACGCTGGATGTGCTTTGCACCGAGCCCGGCACGCGCGAGGTTGCGCGCAACATGATGCTTGAAGCACAGACCATCGCCGAAAATCTGGGTGTCAAATTCCCCATTGATGTGGATCGCCGTATTCAAGGTGGCGCTGATGTCGGTGCGCACCGCACGTCAATGTTGCAGGACCTTGATATGGGCCGCCCGATGGAAATTGATGCGCTGGTCGGATCAGTGCAAGAACTTGGGCGTGTGACCGGGACACCGACGCCGACCATCGATACTGTGCTGGCACTGGTGCAATTACGCGGTAAGGTTGCAGGTCTTTACAGCTAAACCGGGACATTGATTGACAGAAAAAAGCCAGCGTTACGACGCTGGCTTTCTCTCGTCACGCATGCGGCGCACAACCTTAATTGCTGGCAGGAAGATCAGGACCAACGCAATGATCGTGATCGGCCCCGCAACCGGGCGGGTGAAAAAGATTGACGGATCACCCGATGACAATAGCAGGGACTGGCGCAAAGTCGGCTCGGCGATTGGCCCCAGCACGATGGCGAGTACGGCGGGTGCCAACGGGTAATCGAACTTGCGCATAAAGAAGGCACCAAGGCCGAAAAGAACGATCAGCCAGATATCAAACATGTCGCGCGTCGCCGCATAACCGCCCGCAATCGATAGGACAAAGATCATCGGGGCCAGGATGGTAAATGGCATCCGCAACATCCAGATGAAGACCGGGATAAACGCGAGGTTGATCAAAAGGGCCGCCACATTCGAAATATAGAACGACCCGATCAAACCCCAGACGAACTCTTGTTCGTCCACAAACAGGCGCGGGCCGGGCACCAAGCCCCAGATCACCATGCCACCCAGCAGGATCGCTGTGGTGGGCGAGCCGGGGATACCGAGCGTCAGCATCGGCAGCATTGACCCCGTGGAGGCAGAGTTGTTGGCGGCCTCTGGCGCAGCCACACCATCGGGCGAGCCTTTACCGAACTCCTCGGGCTTGCGCGATACCATCTTGGCGACACCATAAGACATTAGCGAACCGGGGGTGGCCCCCGCTGCGGGCAAAACGCCGACAAAGAAGCCTAAGAACGACCCAATCATCGTGCCTTTCCAGCCACGCTTCGCCGCCTCTTTTGTATCCGATGCCATCCCTTTGATCGTCATCTTCGGGGTTGTCGCGGTGACATCACCGCGTGTCTGGTCAATCGTCCACAGCATCTCTCCGATCCCGTAGACACCGATCGCCAGCACCAGAAAACCGATCCCTTGCAGAAACCCATTATAGTCAAACAGCACAAGGCGCGGCGCGCCTGAAATCTGGTCAAACCCAACCGCGCCCAGCACAAGGCCAAAACAAATCGAGAAAACAGTTTTGGGAATATCATCACCGCCAAGGCCGACAAAAGTAGCAAAAGCGAGCAGCATCAGCGCAAACACCTCGGGCGGTCCAAAGGATAGGGCGACGGAAGCCAACAAAGGTGCAAACAGCGTGAATAAAACATTGGCAACAGTGCCGCCAATAAAAGACGCCAATGCAGCCGTCACAAGCGCAAGGCTCGCGCGGCCTTGTTGGGCAAGCGGCCTGCCGTCAAACGTCGTGGCTACTGCGGTCGATGCCCCCGGAATACCCAAGGTAATCGATGAAACCGCGCCGCCATACATCGCGCCGTAATAGATCGCGGCTAAAAAGATAATCGCCGATCCCGGCGGCACCAGAAAGGTCACCGGCAACAAGATCGCCACACCATTGACCGATCCCAGCCCCGGCATCGCTCCGATGAACAGGCCAAGTGTGACGCCAAGCAGGATCATGACCAAATTCAGCGGCTGGAGCGACAACAACATGCCATCTGCAAGCAAAAGAAGGACGTCCATATTAAGTGCTTTCTGAGTGGTGGCGTGCCAATGCCTTAGTAGATGATCTCATAAAGGAAGTTGAAAACCGGGTCAGTGAACGGCAAACCCGATGGCATCGTGATCTGCATGGCCCCTTCAAAAAAGAAAAACAGCGCAACCGGCGTGATGAGCGATATGGCAAGGCTCAGGATCAAACCGTGCCGTCCCAAAAACCAGATGTAATAGAACAAAAACACGGCAATCGCACCGTACATCGAAATGATGCTGATCAAGGCCACGAAAACAATAATACCGCCGCCGACAAAAATCAGCGACTTCCACCCGTGGCGGTCAAGAACGGGATCTTCGGACTGCGATGCGGGGCTGGTTCCACGCCACCAGTTGATGGCGATACAGATACAGCTGATCAACATGATCGCGGAAAGCCAGAATGGCCACGCACCGCCACCGGGGCCTGTGCCTGCGATATATCCGATCGGCAGCTCAGTGCTTTTCCACATCAGATACAACGACAGAAGGGCCAGAAATCCCGCGGTTAGAAGTTCGCCGACGCGCATCTGGCCCTCCTTGTTGGTAAACGCCCCATTCGGGGTCTGAAGTTCAATCCCAGCTTGGGTTACTCACCCAAAGCGGCTAGCAGCGCTTGGTGATTTTCAACCTGCAGCGCCCAATAATCGCGCTGTTCAGCGGCATCCATCCATAGCGGGGACAAGCTTTCGGAGGTCAGATACCCCTGCCACTGTTCACTTTCATATACTTGGGTGAACAGGTCCTGATAATAGGCGGCGGCTTCTTCAGACATCCCCGGTGCACCCACAATGGCACGTTGGTTATAGTACGAAAAATCGTGACCCATTTCCTTGATTGTCGGCACATCAGGATATGCCGGCATACGTTCATCCGAGAAGGCAAGAAGCGGGACAAAATCACCGGCTTCATAAAAACCCTTTGCTTCTGCCGGGTTGTTCACGGTTGCCATAATCTGCTGACCTGCAAGGTCTTTGGCAACGGCACCGCCGCCGTCATAGGGGATATATTTGATATCCAGATCATACGCGCCGGACATATAGGCGATAACAATGCTGTCTTCCTGACCGGCACCCGTACCGCCCATGACAAACTCACCATCCATCTCCTGCACTTTCGCGACGTATTCTTCAAACGTCGTGATGCCGCTATCCTTGTGGACCCATAGGACAAACGGATCGACACCCATCATCGCCACAGGCGTAAATGTCTGGATATCAATCCCAAGGTTTTGCTGGCGCAACGGCGTCGTGAAGAAAGAGTTCAAAGTGACGAGGATCGTATGATCCGGATCGCTGGCCGTACTGACATGGATCAGCGCCTCTGCGCCCGATCCACCGCCTTTGTTGTTTGGAACAAGCGGACGGGTGGTCAGATCTTCCTGTTCGGCCACGGCCTGAATGAAGCGGGCGATCTGATCTGCACCGCCCCCGGCACCGGCCATGATCACAAAATCAATGGGTTTGCGTGGCTGCCAATCTTGCGCCACAGCCTGCATGGGCGCGGCAAACATCAATGCGGCACCGGCCATGCTCATAAGCATACGTTTCGTCAAATTCATCGGATAATCCCCTAAGATAGCTCTGCGTGTTTGAACCGGCGCATTATGATGCAACCGGGACCTGTACTTGGGAAAAAAATTCACCTGCAATACCAAGAAACTATCTTGTTAAAAATGTATTACAAGTAAAACTTTGTTGCGTCGTGAATGAATACTTTAGTGTACAAAAACAACGGGTATTTCTGCCTTATCTACAACGATCTGCGTATTCCCACCAAAGAGCGTCTCACGTTCATGATTCTGTCCGTAAGCCCCCATCACCAACAGGCTTGCGCCAAGTTCCGTTGTCTTTTTCAGCAGTTCTTCACCTGGGTTGCGACCATCGAACCGATGGACGTTCGCCGTGACCCCATGCAGTTGATAATAATTGACCAATTCATCTGCCGTGGCACCCTGTGTATCACTCATGCCGCCACTCAGAATGGTCACCGTATCCGCTGATTCGGCCAGATCCAGCGTCATCGCCACCGCGCGCGATGCTTCAAGCGATCCGTTCCAGGCCACAGCAATGTGCTGCCCAAAGTTGGACGGGGCGGACCTGCCCAGCGGGCACATCATAACTGGTCGTCCAGTACGAAACAGGGCCGACTTAAGCGAGTTAGAGCCCAAATTGCGGTCCCTGTCGGGTTTCGCAACCACCACAAGATCAGCAAGCCGTCCGTTGCGTTTGATGATATCGGCCATCAGACCATCTTCTTCTACAATATCAATTGAGGCCACATCGCGCTGCGTCCCGTCCATTTGCGTTAGACCAAGTGCTGCAGCCAAATCGTTCACCTGAGCGCGCGCACCCTCTTCTTCCCGCTCGGCAAGTTGACGGACCTGTTCCGCCAGTGTGTCGCGCGCAAAGGACGGCAGCTGTACGCCGTAAGGCATTAGATCCTCGGTCCGCGCCCGGCAATGCGCGACAACAATATGCGCGTTGTGGCGTGCGGCAAGGGCGGCAGCGTGACCCAATACTGTTTCGATCATACCATCGCCGCGCACGGGAACGAGTATCTTGCTGGGCATGGGTGATTATCCTTTTCGTCGTTATCGCACAAAGTCCATTTAGCGCCGATGGAACATCTTCTCGCTGTCATCAGCGGCATCGTGCCAGCCAAGTAGCACGGGCCATATGCACAACCTATTGTAGTGCGGATATGCGAAAATCCCCAAACGAAAACATATACGGCACTGGGCCCTCACCGCCGCCGAACGACGTTACAATCTACGCCGAAGTTCAAAAGATACGCGGGTATCGCCGATTTTGATGCAGCGCACCTCGACAATGCGGCCTGATAATGAAAGCGTATCGATCTTTGGGATGATGGCTGACGATGCGGATATCCATCCAGACACATCTGCAATACGTAATGCACGGCAACGGCAGCCTTTTGTTGCAAATAGAGGCAGCACAGGACGACACGCAAGTGATCGTACAAAGCAACCTGCACACCAAACAGCCACTGGCATGGAACGTGATTGGCGGCGAAGATGGCGTGGGCCAACGTCGCTGGGCCGAGGTGGGAGGGAACTTTGCATGTTCCTACCATGCACTCGTGGACATAGATCGCCCCTCCATGCAGCTACCGTCACTCAAAACAAGCCCGATAGCAGCGCTATCAGAAAATGTGACACCCTACATTATGCCATCTCGCTACTGTCACCCGGAAGCGTTTTTCGCTTTTGTACCCGCGCAGTTTGGTGATGCCTCAGGCGGCACACTCGTGCAGCAGATGAGCGATTGGATCTACGATCATTTCACCTATGACAACGCCGCCAGCAACGGCGCGACAACTGCAACCGATAGTTTTCACGCGATGGCTGGTGTCTGTCGGGACTATGCCCATGTTCTGATCGCGATGGCGCGCGCGGTGGGCATCCCCGCACGCATGGCGAGTGTCTACGCACCCAATGTCAAACCGCAAGATTTTCACGCCGTCGTCGAGGTTTATCTTGAAGGTGCTTGGCATCTTGTCGATCCGACAGGCATGGCCGATCCTGACCAGATGGTGCGTATCGGGGTAGGCCGTGACGCCGCTGATGTATCTTTCATGACGTCTTATGGTCAAATGGATCTGCTTGCGCAGACTGTCGATGTGCAGGTTATCGCATAAAATATGCCATTCCGCTATCGTCTTGTAACTATTTGAAGAACCGCTAGCATCGTGGGATGACTTTAGATCGACAGTACTTTGATGAGATGCATTCCGGCACCGACAATGTGCGCGGCCCTTATGCAGAATACAAAACGTGGTTCGCGCAAGAAGATGCTGCACGCCTGTCCAAGAAATCGAAAGAAGCGGAATCATTCTTTCGCCGCACCGGAATCACCTTCAACGTCTACGGTCAGGCCGCTGCCCAGGAACGGCTGATACCCTTTGATCTGATCCCTCGTATCATCGCCAATCGCGAATGGACAAAGCTGTCCAAAGGGATCGAACAACGGGTGCGTGGGATCAATGCGTTCTTGCATGACATTTATCACCGGCAGGAAATCCTGCGCGCAGGCATCGTGCCCGTTGAATTAATTGCGCAGAACGAAGCCTTCCTGCCCCAAATGATTGGCGTGTCGCCCCCCGGCGGGATCTATACGCACATCGTCGGCACTGACATCGTGCGCACTGGTGAAGATGATTTCTTTGTCCTTGAAGACAACGCGCGCACGCCCTCTGGCGTGTCCTACATGCTCGAAAATCGCGAAACGATGTTGCAGATGTTCCCGGAACTGTTCAGCAAGATCAAAGTCCAACCCGTCAGTGATTATCCGAAAAACCTGCGCCGTTCGCTTGCTGCCTGTGCGCCGCGCAATTGCGATGGCAAACCGACAGTCGCTGTGCTCACGCCAGGCATCCACAACTCTGCTTATTTTGAACACTCGTTTCTGGCTGACCAGATGGGTGTCGAACTGGTAGAAGGACATGATCTGCAAGTCGTCGACGGGCGCATCGCGATGCGCACGACCGAAGGTTACCAGGTCATCGACGTCCTTTATCGCCGTGTTGATGATGACTTTCTTGATCCGCTGAATTTTAACCCGTCATCAATGCTGGGTGTACCGGGAATTTTGGACGTCTACCGCGCAGGCAATATCACCATCGCCAATGCGCCTGGCACGGGGATTGCGGATGACAAGGCAATCTATTCCTATATGCCTGATATCATTGAGTTCTATACCGGCGAGAAGGCGATCTTGCGGAATGTAGAAACCTACCGTTGTTCAGACCCCGACAGCCTGAAGTACGTGCTCGATAACCTGTCCGATCTGGTGGTGAAAGAGGTGCATGGATCAGGCGGTTACGGCATGCTGGTCGGTCCTGCGGCCAGCAAGAAAGAGCTCGCGACCTTTGCAGCCAAACTGCGTCGTTCGCCGTCAAACTACATCGCGCAACCCACGCTTTCATTGTCCACCGTGCCGATTTTCACCAAAAAGGGGCTCGCCCCGCGGCACGTCGATCTGCGCCCATTTGCGCTGGTTTCTCCCAATGAGATGAACATCACGCCCGGCGGGCTCACGCGCGTGGCACTCAAGGCCGGATCACTCGTGGTCAACTCCAGCCAAGGCGGCGGCACCAAAGACACCTGGGTTTTGGAGGACTAGCGATATGCTCGGAAAAACCGCAGGTGGCATCTATTGGATGTTCCGTTTTCTGGAACGCAGCGAAAACACCGCACGCCTGATCGAGGCCGGGTTTCGGATTGCACTGACTAAATCAAAGGACCCCGCATCAGAGTGGAAATCGGTTTTGACGACAGCCGGTGTGCGCCGCAACTATGATCTGAAATATGACGGCTACACCGCTGCCAATGCGCTGGATTTCTTGCTGCGCGACACAGACAACCCGTCCAGCGTGATATCCTCGATCGAGAATGCCCGCACCAACGCACGGATGGTGCGCACGGCACTGACGACCGAAGTATGGGAAGCTGTCAATGAAAGCTGGATGGCGCTGCGGGCCGCGTTGAAGACCCCCGTAACGGAAACCAAACTGCCTGCCGTACTAGGCGAAATCCGCCGCCACACAGCGCTTGTCCGCGGTGCTGTTCATGGAACGATGCTACGCAACGATATCTTCGATTTCACGCAAATCGGGATCGCGCTGGAACGTGCAGATAACACTGCGCGCATCATTGACGTCAAGTATTATACGCTGCTGCCATCGGCGAGCTATGTCGGCTCAACACTCGACAATGTGCAATGGGAAACGATCCTACGGTCGGTGTCAGCGCATCGATCGTTCAGGTGGCTTAATGACCACGATATCTCACCGGCCAGCATCGCCGAGTTCCTGATCTTTGACAGCCGCTTTCCCCGCTCCTTGTCGTTTTGCAGCCGTCTGCTCGAAGACAATCTGGGGTATCTCGCAAAAGACTATAAGCGCCACCTGCCCTGTCATGAGATGATCGAAGCACAGCGCAACATACTGCGTGACCGTGACATCGCATCTGTGTTTGACGAAGGCCTGCATGACTTCATTACGTCATTCATCCGCCAAAACAACGCACTGGGGTTGCAGATTGAGCAAGATTATAGGTTTGTGGGATAATGAAACTACGCATTCAACATACTACAAAATATACCTATGACGCGCCTGTTTCATATGGCCTGCAACAGGTGCGCCTGACCCCGGCCAGCTCCAAACATCAGACGGTGCATAACTGGGATGTCACGATTTCTGGTGGGCAGACTGAGTTGACGTTCGACGATCAATATCAGAACAAAACCCTATTGGTAAAAGCCGACGCGGGAACAACCGAAGTCTCTGTTGATGTCACAGGCGAAGTTGAAACGCACAGCTCTGACGGTGTGTTTGGCAAGGTCTACGGCACAGCGCCGCTTTGGCATTTTCGCCAAAGCACCCTGCGAACCCAAGCAGGCCGGGGCATCAAGAAGCTTGCGAAGATCATCACAAAGGCACCTGACGCGCTGGATGGCCTGCACGCCCTCTCCACAGCCATCATTGCGGCGGCACCCTACAGCACGACCGGCACCGAAGCGGGCACAACAGCGGAAGAAGCGCTCAGCGCAGGCGGTGGTGTCTGTCAGGACCACGCGCAAATCTTTGTATCGGCAGCGCGGGTTGCCGGCATCCCAGCGCGCTACATCAGCGGCTATCTGATGATGAACGACCGTATTGACCAAGACGCCAGCCATGCTTGGGCCGAAGCGCATATAGATGGGCTGGGCTGGGTCGGCTTTGACGTCTCAAACCGAATTTGCCCCGACGAACGTTATGTCAGGATTGCAACAGGCCTCGATTCGCGGGATGCATCACCGATATCAGGTGTCCGTCTTGGTTCTGCACAAGAAGCGATGATTGTATCGCTGCAAGTTCAGCAATAGACACGCACAGGACGTTTCTGCACGGGATAATAGAATGACTTACTGCGTTGGACTGCGCCTGAACACGGGCCTTGTCTTTATGTCGGACACCCGCACAAACGCGGGTGTGGATAATTTTTCGGTGACGCGCAAGATGTTCACATGGGACGTGCCGGGCGAACGTGTGATCACAGTGATGACAGCCGGCAATTTGGCAACGACCCAAGCGCTGATAAGCCTGCTGGACGAGCGATCCAAAATCGTGTCCGAACGCAATCCAACCATCCTTGAACAACCAACAATGTTTCAAGTCGCCCGCATTATCGGTGAAACACTGCGCGAGGTGATCGCAGACAGCGGGTCCGAGGGACAAAAGGCGGCGTCCAAATTCAAAGCTTCGGTCATCCTTGGTGGTCAGATCAAGGGCGGCAAACCCACAGTCTTTCTGATCTATCCCGAGGGCAACTTCATCGAGGTGACAGATGATAACCCATTCTTCCAGATCGGTGAGACGAAATATGGCAAGCCGATTCTGGTGCGCGCTTATGACCCTGACATGAGTTTTGAAGACGCGGTCAAACTGTTGCTGGTATCTTTTGATTCCACGATTAAAGCGAACCTCTCGGTCGGGCTACCGCTTGATTTGCAGACCTACACGGCAGACAGTTTTGAAGTGTCGGACAAACCGCGGATTGAAGCAGATGATCCCTATTACCAGACGGTATCGAATAGCTGGGGGGAAGCGCTGCGGAATGCGTTGACGCAATTGCCAAGCTATCAGGGGGATTGAGCAGAGCGTCCGCAATGTTTTTCCGCTTGGCGGCTTTGCGGACATTACCGCCGTTCTCCATTCTTGAGTTTCATCCAGATGTGATCTTTATTATCAGGGTTGCACTAATGGAGATCAGCCAATGGGAAGCCATCAAGTTGTTGCAGATTGGGATGCGGCGTATGATGATCCAATTTTGCTCAAAGAGGGCGAAGAATTCTGGCTGACAGGCAAGACCGATAACTGGGACGGTTATGTTTGGGTTTGGGCAAAAAACCAAGCTGGGCAAGAAGGTTGGATACCCGACAATCTCGCCAATAGTATTGGAAGCAAGACCTATGCAACTACAGACTTTTCAGCTCTTGAGCTAACATGTCGTCAAGGTGAAGAGTTGCACGGGAGAGCTGAAACTCACGGATGGGTCTTGTGCAAGAATGCAGTTGGCTTAGAGGGTTGGGTTCCGGCAAAAAACCTAAAAAGAATTCCAAATCCTTAGAAATCTAAGCGACACATTGGGCTCAAACCAGACATTCCCTTAAACAAAAAGGCCCCCGCAAAGCGAGGGCCTTTCTTAATTTCTAAAATCCGTCGTTTACGCGTCGTCGCCTTCCGGCACCTCAACAGCGTCGGCAAAGACCTGATCCTCTGACACATCTGCCATCTCCATCGGAGCAGCGAGACGTGCAGCCTCTTCGGCCTCTTCGCGGCGGGCTTCGATCACGACATTGTCGCGGTCTGCAGCAACACGGCGGACCTGCTGTGTCGCGCCACCTGTACCAGCAGGGATCAGACGGCCCACGATGACGTTCTCTTTCAGACCGATCAGCTTGTCGCGCTTACCTTGCACGGACGCTTCGGTCAGAACGCGTGTCGTTTCCTGGAACGACGCGGCAGAGATGAACGAACGTGTCTGCAACGACGCCTTGGTGATACCAAGCAGGATCGGCTCGCCCTGTGCAGGGCGATCGCCGCGCGCCAGTGCCTTTGCGTTGGCCTCATCAAACTCAGCCTTATCGACGTTCTCTCCCTTCAGCAGAACGGTGTCACCACTGTCCTGAATCTCCCACTTCTGGAGCATCTGGCGCACGATCACTTCGATGTGCTTGTCGTTGATTTTCACACCTTGCAGGCGATAAACGTCCTGCACTTCGTCGATCATATAGTCCGCAAGGGCCTCGACCCCCATAACCGCAAGAATGTCGTGCGGGGCTGGGTTGCCGTCCATGATGTAGTCACCCTTCTGGACAAAGTCACCTTCCGCAACCGGAATGTGCTTGCCCTTGGGCACCATGTATTCGACCTTCACGTCTGCATCGTCAGCAGATTCAATCGCGATGCGGCGCTTGTTCTTATAGTCCTTACCAAAGCGCACATAACCATCAATCTCAGCGATGATAGCGTGATCCTTCGGACGACGGGCTTCGAACAGTTCGGCCACACGTGGCAGACCACCGGTAATGTCCTTTGTCTTGGCACCCTCACGTGGGATACGCGCGACAACGTCACCCGCTTTGATCTCTTCGCCATCTTCGACAGACAGAACAGCATCCACGGACATCGGATAGGCAACAGGGTTGCCATCTTCCTTGACCGCAGCTTCGCCATCCTTGCCCAGAACGATGATCTTTGGTGCAAGTTCATTGCCCTTTGGTGCCGCACGCCAGTCAGACACGATCCGCTGGGTCATACCCGTTGCATCATCGGTGTCTTCGCGCACGGCGATACCGTTGACCAGATCAACGTATTTGGCTGTACCGGACTGCTCGGCAATGATCGGCAGGGTGTATGGATCCCATTCGAACATTTTGTCACCGCGCAGGATGTCCTGACCGTCTTTCACAAAGACCTTGGAGCCGTAACCAACCTTGTGGCTGGCCAACTCGTTCTCGTCCGCGTCCATGATCGACAGGGTCATGTTGCGACCCATGACAACCATTTCGCCAGCGGCATTTTCCAGCAGGTTTTCGTTGTCGAAACGGACCTTACCGGGCTGTGATGCCTCTTGGAACGATTGCTGGCCACCTTGGGCAACACCACCAATGTGGAATGTCCGCATGGTCAGCTGTGTGCCAGGTTCACCGATGGACTGCGCCGCAATGATACCAACAGCCTCGCCGATGTTCACGCGGGTACCACGGGCCAAGTCACGGCCATAGCACATCGCACAGACGCCATCCTCTGACTCACAAGTCAAAGGTGAGCGAATACGCATCTTGCCGATGCCCGCCACATCGATCATGTCGGCTTTGCGTTCGTCGATCAGCTCACCTGCATCAACGATCACCTCATCCGTACCCGGCTTGATGACGTCATCAGCAGAAACACGGCCCAGCACACGCTCGGCCAGTGAAGCAACAACCTCACCATCGTTGACCGCGGCCTCAGCCGTGATCGCACGCTCTGTGCCGCAATCGACCTCACGGACGATACAGTCTTGGGCGACGTCCACCAGACGACGTGTCAGGTAACCAGAGTTCGCTGTTTTCAACGCCGTATCAGACAGACCCTTACGGGCACCGTGGGTGGAGTTGAAGTATTCAAGAACGGTCAGACCTTCCTTAAAGTTCGAGATGATCGGCGTTTCGATGATTTCGCCATTCGGCTTGGCCATCAGGCCGCGCATCCCGCCCAGCTGTTTCATCTGTGTGACCGAACCACGCGCACCGGAGTGGGCCATCATGTAAACCGAGTTTGGTTCACCCTGAGAGCCGTCTTCCATTGTTGGCGTTGTACCAATCGTGGCCATCATCGCATCGGTGACTTTGTCGTTCGACTTGGACCAGGCATCGACAACTTTGTTGTACTTTTCACCCTGAGTGATCAGGCCGTCCATATACTGCTGTTCAAAGTCTTTGACCTGCTCGCGTGTCTCATTCACCAGATCCCATTTGGTATCCGGCACAACCATGTCGTCCTTACCAAACGAGATGCCAGCCTTAAACGCTTCGCGGAAGCCCATAGTCATGATCTGGTCACAGAAGATGACAGATTCTTTCTGACCGCAGTAACGGTAGACCGTATCGATGATCTGCTGCACTTCTTTCTTGCGCAGCAAACGGTTGACCAAAGCAAAGGGCGCTTTGGCGTTCAATGGCAACAAGGCACCAAGGCGCAGACGGCCCGGTGTGGTTTCAAAGCGGACTTTAACCTCGTTACCTTCATCGTCGATCTGCGTCATACGCGCATTGATCTTGGCGTGCAGATGCACCTCACCAGCGGTCAGCGCATGTTCGACTTCTTCGATATCCGAGAAGTTCATGCCCTCACCCTTCATGCCTTCACGCATGATCGTGGTGTAGTAGAGACCCAAGATCATATCCTGCGAAGGCACGATGATTGGCGCACCGTTCGATGGCGACAACACGTTGTTCGTGGACATCATCAGAACGCGGGCTTCAAGCTGCGCTTCCAGCGACAGCGGCACGTGGACCGCCATCTGGTCACCGTCAAAGTCGGCGTTGAAGGCCGAACAGACCAACGGGTGAAGCTGGATCGCTTTACCTTCGATCAGCACAGGTTCGAACGCCTGAATGCCCAAACGGTGCAGCGTTGGCGCACGGTTCAGCATGACAGGGTGTTCGCGGATCACCTCATCAAGGATATCCCAAACCTCTGGACGCTCTTTTTCGACCAATTTCTTGGCTTGCTTGACTGTCGAAGACAGGCCTTTGGCCTCAAGCCGCGAATAGATGAACGGCTTGAACAGTTCGAGAGCCATCTTTTTCGGCAAACCACATTGATGCAGCTTCAGCTCTGGACCGGTCACAATGACCGAACGACCAGAAAAGTCGACGCGCTTCCCCAAAAGGTTCTGACGGAAGCGACCTTGCTTACCTTTCAGCATGTCGGACAGTGATTTCAACGGACGCTTGTTGGCACCCGTGATCACGCGGCCACGACGGCCGTTGTCGAACAACGCATCGACAGATTCCTGCAACATCCGCTTTTCGTTGCGGACGATGATGTCAGGCGCGCGCAATTCGATCAGGCGCTTCAGACGGTTGTTCCGGTTGATCACACGACGATAGAGATCGTTGAGGTCAGACGTCGCAAAACGACCGCCATCCAGCGGGACCAACGGGCGCAGTTCTGGCGGGATCACAGGGATCACCGTCAGAACCATCCACTCGGGCCGGTTACCGGACTCAAGGAAGCTTTCGACGATCTTCAAACGCTTGATGATCTTCTTTGGCTTCAATTCACCTGTGGCCTCTTTCAGGTCAGCGCGCAGCTGCTCTGCCTCGGACTCAAGGTCGATCTGGGACAGCATCTCGCGGATCGCCTCGGCACCGATATTGGCCTGGAATGCATCCATGCCGTAAAGGTCTTGCGCGTCGTTGAACTCTTCCTCGGTCATCAACTGGCCGTAGGTCAGGTCCGTCAGGCCGGGTTCGATTACGACGTAATTTTCAAAGTAGAGAATGCGTTCCAGATCGCGCAGCGTCATGTCCAGCATCAGGCCGATGCGGGATGGCAGCGATTTCAGGAACCAGATGTGCGCGACAGGTGCTGCCAGTTCAATGTGGCCCATGCGTTCGCGGCGAACCTTTTGCAGCGTGACTTCCACACCGCATTTTTCGCAGACAACGCCACGATACTTCATGCGCTTATATTTACCACACAGGCATTCATAATCTTTGATCGGGCCAAAGATACGCGCGCAGAACAGGCCGTCACGCTCAGGCTTGAACGTGCGGTAGTTGATGGTTTCTGGCTTCTTGATCTCACCAAAGGACCACGACAGGATCCGTTCGGGAGAGGCCAAAGAGACCTTGATTTCGTCAAACGTTTTCGCCGGTGTGAGCGGGTTAAACGGGTTGTTTGTCAGTTCCTGGTTCATTTCAATACCTTTTCAGTATGGCGGGAGGGGAGAGGAAGACAGACTTTCATCGAAAGTCTGTCCACAAAGTTTCGATGAAACTTTGACTATTCCTCATCCTCCGCATCCAGGAGTTCCATGTTGAGGCCGAGGCCCCGGACTTCTTTCACAAGCACGTTGAACGACTCAGGCACGCCGGCCTCAAAGTTGTCCTCGCCTTTGACGATGCTTTCATAGACTTTCGTCCGCCCTGCCACGTCATCTGACTTCACAGTAAGCATTTCCTGCAAGGTGTAAGCCGCGCCATATGCTTCCAATGCCCAGACTTCCATTTCCCCGAAACGCTGGCCACCGAACTGGGCTTTACCACCCAATGGCTGCTGCGTGACAAGGCTGTAAGGCCCGGTGGAACGTGCGTGGATTTTGTCGTCGACAAGGTGGTGCAGCTTCAGCAGGTATTTCACGCCTACCGTTACCTTGCGGCTAAACTGCTCACCGGTGCGGCCATCATACAGAACTGACTGACCAGAGGTGTCGAACCCGGCACGCACCAGCGCGTCGTTTACATCAGCCTCCTTCGCACCGTCAAATACGGGCGTCGCGATCGGCACACCACCTGTGACGTTACCCGCAGCTTCAATCAGCTCATCCTCGTCCATGCCAGCGATGCCTTCGTCATAAACGTTGTCACCATAGACGATCTTCATCGCGTCACGCACAGGTGTCAGATCACCGGAACGGCGGTATTCACCCAGCGCCTCGTCAATCTGAATGCCAAGGCCACGTGCGGCCCAGCCCATGTGTGTTTCCAAAATCTGACCGACGTTCATACGTGAAGGAACACCAAGTGGGTTCAGGCAGAAGTCGACAGGGGTACCATCGGCAAGGAATGGCATGTCTTCCATAGGTACAACCTTGGAAATCACACCCTTGTTGCCGTGACGACCGGCCATCTTATCGCCGGGCTGCAGCTTGCGCTTCACAGCCACGAAGACTTTGACCATCTTCATCACACCCGGAGGCAGATCATCGCCGCGGCGCACTTTCTCGACCTTATCCTCGAAACGCGCGTCCATGGCACGCTTCTGGATTTCGTACTGTTCGTTCAGCGCTTCCACGATCTTGGCATCATCTTCGTCAGCCATGGCCAACTGCCACCACTGACCACGGGTCAGATCGGCAACGCTTTCCTCGGACACAACAGAACCCGACTTAAAGCCCTTGGGCCCTTTCGCCGCTTTCTTACCGCTGATGATGTCCCACAAACGCGCATAGATGTTACGATCAAGGATCGCCAACTCGTCGTCGCGGTCACGGGCCAGACGTTCAACTTCCTCACGCTCGATCTGCAAGGCACGTTCGTCTTTTTCCACGCCGTGGCGGTTAAAGACGCGGACCTCTACAACCGTCCCGAAGTCACCGGGTGGCAGGCGCAAAGATGTGTCGCGCACGTCAGATGCTTTTTCACCAAAGATGGCACGCAGAAGCTTTTCTTCCGGCGTCATCGGACTTTCGCCCTTTGGTGTGATCTTACCCACGAGGATATCTGCCGGGCCAACTTCGGCACCGATATATACGATACCCGCTTCGTCAAGGTTGCGCAGGGCTTCCTCACCAACGTTTGGAATATCACGTGTGATTTCCTCTGGCCCAAGCTTGGTGTCACGGGCGGCGACTTCAAATTCCTCGATGTGGATCGAGGTGAAGACGTCGTCGCGCACGATACGCTCAGAGATCAGGATCGAGTCTTCGTAGTTATAGCCATTCCAAGGCATAAACGCGACGACCACGTTCTTACCCAAGGCCAATTCACCGATATCGGTGGACGGACCATCAGCCACAACCTGACCTTTTTGCACCTTGTCACCCACCTTCACCAGCGGACGCTGGTTGATGCAGGTGTTCTGGTTGGAACGCTGGAATTTGCGCATGCGGTAAATATCAACGCCCGCGTCACCCAGTTCCAGATCCTCGGTTGCACGGATAACTATACGCTGGGCATCGACTTGGTCGATGATCCCGGCGCGTTTCGCCATGATCGCAGCACCACTGTCGCGTGCAACCACTTCCTCAATACCGGTACCCACCAATGGGGCCTCGGCCTGCAAGAGTGGCACCGCCTGACGTTGCATGTTGGACCCCATCAAGGCCCGGTTCGCATCGTCATTTTCCAAGAACGGGATCAAGGACGCCGCAACAGACACAAGCTGCTTAGGCGACACGTCGATCAGATCCACGTTTTCGCGTGGCGACAGCGTGTAGTCACCGTTCTTACGGGTTGAGACCAGCTCGTTATTGAAGGTCCCATCGGCGCCCATATTCGCGTTCGCCTGCGCCACTGTGTGGCGCATTTCTTCGGTCGCGGACATGTAGGACACTTCGTCCGTGACCTTGCCGTCGGTGACCTTGCGATATGGCGTTTCGATGAAGCCGTATTTGTTCACGCGGGCGAAAGTGGCCAGCGAGTTGATCAGACCGATATTTGGCCCTTCCGGTGTTTCAATCGGGCACATACGACCATAGTGGGTTGGGTGCACGTCGCGCACCTCAAAGCCCGCACGCTCGCGTGTCAGACCGCCAGGCCCAAGGGCTGACAGGCGGCGCTTGTGCGTCACTTCGGACAGTGGGTTGGTTTGGTCCATGAACTGTGACAACTGGCTGGAACCGAAGAATTCACGCACCGCAGCCGCTGCTGGCTTGGCGTTGATCAGGTCCTGCGGCATCACCGTGTCGATTTCAACGGAAGACATACGCTCTTTGATCGCGCGCTCCATGCGCAGCAGACCAACGCGGTACTGGTTCTCCATCAATTCACCAACGGACCGGACACGGCGGTTGCCAAGGTGGTCGATGTCATCGACATCGCCTTTGCCATCACGCAGTTCGACGAGTGCCTTGATGCAGGCCACGATATCTTCCTTGCGCAGCGTGCGCATGGTGTCTTCGGCATCCAGATCAAGGCGCATGTTCATCTTTACGCGACCAACGGCGGACAGATCATAGCGCTCGCTGTCAAAGAACAGCGTATCAAACAGCGCGGATGCTGAATCAACGGTCGGCGGCTCACCCGGACGCATGACGCGGTAGATATCCATAAGCGCGGTTTCGCGGTTCATGTTCTTGTCCGACGCCATTGTGTTGCGCATGTAGGCGCCCACTGTGATGTTATCGATGTCAAGAACTGGGATCGTCTTGATGCCCGCATCAACCAGATCTTTCAGCGTACCACCGATGACTTCGCCTTCTTTGTCCATCTCAAGCGTCAGTTCATCACCGGCTTCAACGTAGATTGCACCGGTTTCTTCGTTGATGATGTCTTCCGAGACGAATTTGCCGACGATATTCTCGTAGGGGACCAGCAGCTCGGTCACTTCACCAGCGTCGATCAGTTTCTTGACCGACCGTGGTGTCACTTTCTCGCCTGCTTTAGCAATCACTTCGCCGGTTTTGGCATCGACCAGATCAAAGGCAGGGCGAGTGCCACGCACACGCTCAGGGAAGAACTTGGTGGTCCAGCCCGCGCCCTTTTTGGCCAGCTTGTAATCAACGGTGTCGTAATAGGCATTCATGATGCCTTCCTGATCAAAGCCCAGCGCATAAAGCAGGGTTGTCACAGGCAGTTTGCGGCGGCGGTCGATCCGGCAGAACACAAGGTCCTTGGCGTCGAATTCAAAGTCGAGCCAGCTGCCGCGGTATGGGATAATGCGGCAGGCAAACAGCAGTTTGCCGGATGAATGGGTTTTGCCCTTGTCATGATCAAAGAACACACCGGGGGAGCGGTGCATCTGGGAGACAATCACACGCTCAGTGCCATTCACAACAAAGGTACCATTCGGCGTCATCAAAGGCATATCGCCCATGAACACATCTTGTTCCTTGATGTCCTTGACGGACTTCGCACCAGTATCTTCGTCAACTTCGAACACGATCAGACGAAGGGTGACTTTCAGCGGCGCGCTGTAAGTCATGTCGCGTTGCTGACATTCCTCAACATCGTATTTCGGCTTTTCCAGTTCGTACTTGACGAACTCAAGCACAGCGGTTTCGTTAAAGTCTTTGATCGGGAACACCGACTGGAAGACACCTTTGATGCCTTCACCGTCAAGCGGCGTGTCGCTGTCGCCAGAGCGCAGGAACAGATCGTAGGATGATTTCTGAACCTCAATAAGGTTCGGCATTTCAAGTACTTCGCGGATTTTACCATAGTACTTGCGTAGACGTTTCTGACCAAGGAAGGTTGAAGCCATGTGAGCCGGGTCTCCATAATGTCGTAAACGCGCCTTGGCTGGGCTACCAAAACGCGTCCGATTTACGGCAGGATCGCTTCAATACCTGAAGTGTAACCCAAAACACCTCTCCCGAAACGACCAACTTACCTGTCAAAACGCGCACAAACGGGCGCTTTGAAAGATAAGTTTCAAATGAGTAAGTTTTGCTATTTCCGAATGCTGCGCCGACCAGAACCGATCAACTAAGAGAGATTCGGGTAAAGTTCAAGGGTTTTAAGGAAAATCAATGGGGTTTTTGAGGGGGTGGAGAACCGCTGATGCTCGTCGGCGTCTCTGGTCAGCGCAGCACTTCATGATGGAACACAGAAAATGCATGACCAGCTCAAGTCGCGCCAAAAAGATCATTTGTCATGTTGGGCCTCTTCGGCGCTTGGCGATTTAGCCCTACCCCACACGTCATATATAGGAGAAAAGAAATTATGTGCGCCGCCCGACTGTTCTGTCGATGCCTTCAATGCAACTCTATCTACACCTCGGAGTATTTCAGCAGATATCCTCAAAGGCTCACCACGCTTTTGCACTAACGTGCCAGATAGCGCCTCACTCTTGTCAGATGAATCTACAGCCCTCGCAAGAGGCTGCTCCGGATCAAATGGAGCCGTCCAGATTTCACCAATAACAATCACAGTATCAGCACCTACGCGTCTAACCTGATCCGCGAGCATTTGAGCCATTACATACTTCTGGCCATGTTCTTCGGGTCTCAATTCTTGAATATCGACAGGAATTATACCCTTAAGGAGTATTGCAATCGTGGCATGATACTCGTCGTTAAGAAACATTTTGCGAGCAACATCGAACAGTTTTCGCAGAGTCTCCTCTGGTGTATTTGCTCCACTGTAGACTTCGCTAAAGTCTATATCATAGCGTCCGCTCACCTTTTCTGCTTCTGCTCTGCTGACAGTTACCAACTTTGTTTCGATTTCCATACGTTCGCCGGTAGCAAGCCAAATGTCACAAGACCTACGTCGCTCATGACCTATCATGCAAGGCAATTTACCATCCATCGCTTCATGGTCATAAGTCAGGCCATGCACGTTACTCGTAATATCTGGGGCCAGTAATCCAAGCGCCAAATGTGCGTCATGTACCAGTCGAGACAAATGACCATAAGCCTCTGCAACCGCATCAAGAAGTTCATATTCAGGCAGATCGTTTGCGACCCAACGACGCTGTATTTGCAAAATCCCATCGCGCAAAACGTGCTTTCGCAAAGCATACTTTGGAATCTTCTCCATTAACTGCTGAGTTGAGTCAAATAAATCGGTCTCGACTTGGACTGAAACCCTCTCGTGATCGAGATAGGATGCCAAGATCGAAACCGTCACATCACTGTGTGTTTCAAGATCACCGCGTTTTTCTATCTTGTTTCTGGCGTCAACCATCCATTTCATCAGCGGGATACTACGAAACTGATCTTGCCACTGTACGTACCAAGCGTCGAAATCTGGAAATAGAGCTTTGTTCGACTGTAAGATAAAGGTAACCGTTCGGGCGGTCTGAATACAGGTTTGAATGGCTATTCGAAACGCGTTGGGGTCAAAGTACGCATCTTCGGCGTCATGCCACTGAAGATGCAGATCTGACAGTCTCCTATCAATCGCTTTCAGTTTGCAATTCGCACTTTGGCACACCGAGTGAGAACTGTTTCTACTAACCTGACGCATGGTTAAAAAGCATAATCCGGCAATACGCTTAACACCAACGATTACTTAACACTCTTCCGCACGCACCATTAACCCACCCAATCTCGTACATCTGTACATACAGCTTCTGTACGCAATACATACGCCATCTGTACGCTACCAAACCTCGCAAAACCTGGGCCTTAAGGTGTTTCGCGCGGTCTTTTCCCAAATCGACCCAGTACCCCACCGACCGTTGCGTGCCCCACCCACCAGACACAAAAAAACCGGGCCGTTTGCACGACCCGGTTCTTTTTGATCAAACCGATCTGGCTTAGGCCAGTTCGACCTCGGCGCCGGCTGCTTCCAGCTTGCCTTTGATCTCTTCGGCTTCGTCCTTGGACGCGCCTTCTTTGATCTTGCCACCAGCTTCGACAAGGTCTTTGGCTTCTTTCAGGCCAAGACCTGTGATGCCGCGGACTTCTTTGATGACGTTGATTTTGGATGCGCCAGCGTTCTTGAGAACGACGTCGAATTCTGTCTTCTCTGCTGCTGCTTCACCACCAGCGTCGCCGCCAGCTGCCATCATCACTGCGCCGCCAGCTGCGGGCTCAATGCCATACTCGTCCTTGAGGATGGTTTTCAGTTCTTGTGCTTCGAGCAATGTCAGCGCGACAATCTCTTCAGCCATTTTCTTCAGATCAGCCATTTTATGCTTTCCGTTCGTTTTAAGTGTGTTCCAACGTGAGGGTACCACCCCCAAGTCAATTCAGATACTTTATGCAGCTTTCTCTTCGATGGTTGAGAGAACGCTTGCGATGTTCGAAGCAGGCGCGCCAATGGCCCCGGCGATGTTGCTTGCAGGTGCCCCGATGCAGCCCACGATAGAAGCAATAAGCTCCTCGCGTGATGGCATCCCGGCAACGGCTTTCACACCAGCGACGTCCAGTGCTGTATCACCCATAGCACCGCCAAGAATGACCAGCTTGTCATTCTCTTTGGCGTACTTGTCGACAACCTTCGCCGCAGCGACAGGGTCTTCCGAGTAAGCGAGTACAGTCATGCCTTCGAGGTATTCCGCAATGCTTGCGCATGGCTTGCCCTCAAGGGCGATTTTGGCGAGCTTGTTCTTGGCAACGCGTACGGAACCGCCCGCTTCACGCATGTGCGCGCGCAGGTCCTGCATTTCAGCAACTGTCATGCCTTCGTAGTGGGCAACCACTACGACGCCAGAGCTTTCAAAGATCTGGCCGAGATCGTCGACCAGCTGTTCTTTTTGTGCTCTATCCACAGTTTTACTCCAATTGTGGCACCGGATCAGGCCCGGCACCGGCTCTACTTTTGTCAAACGGCTGATGCCATCCAACAGTCTACAGTCCGTGTGTTTACGGGGGTGAGCCAGAGCAAACAGAGGAGAGCCCGCTGTGCGTATCTGGTCTATCCCGTCTCAGGCAGGAATTACTGGCATGAGGCCAACCCACCGTCTCGGACGAATAAGGCGGACGCGAATCAATCACACCTGCCTTACCGCGTGCAGTAATCTGCCAACGGCAAAAAGCCAAGACTTATTGAATAACTAAAGATATGGCGCGCGCGGCGCAGCCCGCTGCTAACGCCTTATTCAGAGATTACGCGCTAAACCATGATATGGCCGACATTGACCCCAATAATTCGCGCAAGCTGGAGGATTTTGCCGAGATCGCATCAGACTGGTTTTGGGAGTCAGACGCAGCCCACCGCATGAGCTATCTTTCAGGACGCGTAGAGACCGTGCTGAAAATCAAGATTTCTGATGTTCTGGGCGCTACACGGGCCAAAGTAAGCGGCGCCCAGAAACCCGACGAAGGGTGGGCGGAACATTTCGCCGATCTTGAGGCCAGACGACCTTTCAGAAACTTTGAGTATTCATTTATCCGACCTGATGACGGTGAAAAGCTTTGGCTGCGCATATCGGGGCATCCAATTTTTGACTCTGCCGGCCTTTTCAAGGGCTATCGCGGGATTGGACATGATGTCACCGCAGAACTTGAAACCATGCGGCGCCTGAAAGAAAGCAACGCGGCATTGGCTGAACGGAATACTGAACTGACCCAGGTGCGCCGCGCACTCGAAAGAAGCGCGAATGAAGACAGCTTGACCGGTCTTTTGAACCGGCGTGCCTTCGAACGTGATCTAGAAGAGGCGTTGAGCGTCGAAAACAACACCGTCATCTTGATCCATATTGATCTGGACCGTTTCAAATGGGTCAATGACACTCTGGGCCATCCCGCCGGCGACGCGGTTTTGGTAACAGCGGCAGAACGTCTTAGGCACATCGCAAGCGGTATTGGGCCTGTTTATCGGGTTGGCGGTGATGAATTTCTGGTGGTCTTGGCCGACAATGCGGAAATCGAAAGCGCAAGATGGATCAGCGACAGCATTCTTGAGATCATGGAGAACCCTATTCCGATCGAACGGCAGAACACGTCGGTCGGCGCAAGCATCGGGATTGCCGCTGGTCTTGGCGGGAAATTCTCCCCCCAGCAACTTATCGCAAACGCCGATATTGCGCTTTATGAAGCGAAAAAAGATGGTCGGGGCTGCGCGCGCGAACTGACGCCAGATATGCTTGGGCAGATTGCAGCAAAACGGCAGTTGGCAAGTCAAATCGCCGCCGCCATCCAAAACGATCAAATCATCCCATTCTTCCAACCGCAGATCGACGCTGAAACCAATGCGGTGATCGGCGCCGAGGTACTTGCAAGATGGCAGCACCCCGAACTGGGATTGCTTGCACCCAACGCGTTCATTGATGCGGCAACAGAGCTGGGCATCGTTGCCGATATTGACCGTTGCATGATGCAAAAGGCCCTGGCCTTCGCGGAAAGGAGTCTCGCCGCAGGTTTGAATCTGACTTCGGTTTCCATCAACCTCAGCGCCGGGCGGTTGACGGACCCCAATCTTGTGTCCGAAGTCGGCGCATGTTGGACGAACCGCACCTGCAGGCTTTCGATCGAACTGCTGGAAACGATCAGTTTTGATGAACTGCAACGCGAAACGATCGTCGCGGAAAACATCGCACAATTGCGCGCCATGGGCGTCAAGATTGAGATGGACGATTTCGGAAGCGGGCGGGCGTCAATCACCAGCCTGCTCAGCGTGCGCCCTGATCGCATCAAAATCGACCGACATCTTGTTCAGGCGGCAACACGCGATCCGATGAAACGCCAAGCGGTTTCAGCCATCCTCGAAATGGCCCGCGCCCTTGACATCGAAAGCCTGGCCGAAGGCGTCGAAACCGAAGAAGACATCGCTGTGATCCGAGGGCTCGGCTGCCATCTGTTCCAAGGCTACGTCTATGCGCGCCCCCTGCCCGCAGCGGGATTTGTGGACTTTCTACGCCAACGACAGACAAGGGCCCATCCCGGCAGCACAGGCGCGCAGCATTTCAGTGACGGTCGTAAAGCCGCCTTTGGTGTATAGGGGTTTCATTGCTATGCCCCTTGCGTTGAAAGCTATTGTCCGAATTCAACCGTATTGGTACAAGATTATAGGGAGCCTGCCTGCACCCAACCCAGTCAGGTTGTCCCATTATTTCTTAAAGGATCAACATGTTCAAATATTCCTCGATGATCGCCATTGGCATCACACTGATCGGTTGTAGCGCAGGCTCATCCGGCCAATCGTCAGAAGAGTTCGTCTCACTGGCGTTTGCTTGCCAAGATGAGCTTGGCTACCAAGGCAATCAAATCAGTGTTGAAACCGTGTTTGAAGGTGGGGTCACCACAAGGGCTGTATCAGCGAGCGGTGGATTGACCGAAGCACAGGCCACCGAAATCAACGCGTGTATCGCGCGAAGCACCGTGACAGCCAGTTAACCACGATCTGGCAGGTCAAGCCGCTTCATCTGACGGTTCACCATCACCTTGCCATTGAACACGGCCAAATACATCAACTGATCGCAAAATTGTTGGTACCGCACCCGCAGCACAAAAAAAGGAAGCCCCGTCTCCGGGGCTTCCCAATACCGTCGCAAGATACCTGATCAGGTAGTCTGCGCTTTATTCGTTGCCTGTCGCCGAAGCCACATCGATAGACACACCTGGGCCCATGGTTGAGCTCACAGCGATCTTTTTCATATAGGTGCCTTTGGCGCCTGTTGGCTTGGCTTTGCTGACCGCATCAACGAAAGCTTTCATGTTCTCTGCAATCTGATCAGCAGAGAAAGACGCCTTGCCGATACCGGCGTGAACCACACCAGCTTTTTCAGCCTTGAACTGCACCTGACCGCCTTTTGCTGCTTCCACAGCTTCTTTGACGTCCATGGTGACCGTGCCAACACGTGGGTTTGGCATCAGGTTACGTGGACCCAGAACCTTACCCAAACGACCAACAACGGCCATCATGTCAGGTGTCGCGATGCAACGATCAAAGTCGATCGTGCCGCCTTGAACGGTTTCCATCAGGTCTTCTGCACCGACGATGTCTGCACCAGCTGCTTTTGCTTCTTCAGCTTTTTCACCACGAGCGAACACAGCAACACGAACCGTTTTACCTGTGCCGTGCGGCAATGAAACTGTGCCACGCACCATCTGGTCAGCATGACGAGGATCAACGCCCAGTGTCATTGCAATCTCGATGCTTTCGTCAAACTTTGCCTTGGCGTTGTCTTTGACCAAAGATGCGGCTTCCGCAACGGATACGTTGTGCTTGCCTTCGAATGCGGCGCGGGCCGCAGTTGTACGCTTACCAAATTTTGCCATTACTTCACCTCGATGCCCATGGAACGGGCAGAACCCATGATGATCTGCATCGCACCTTCGATGGACGTCGCGTTGAGGTCCTTCATCTTGGCTTCTGCAATTTCACGAACCTGCTTGCCGGTGATCGAACCAGCGACGGCCTTACCAGGGGTCTGGCTGCCGGACTTCAGCTTGGCCGCTTTCTTGATGTAATAAGACGCAGGTGGCGTCTTGATTTCCATCGAGAACGACTTGTCCTGATAATAGGTAATCACGGTTGGGCATGGGGCATTCTTTTCGAGGTCTTCTGTCTTGGCGTTGAACGCTTTGCAGAATTCCATGATGTTGATGCCGCGCTGACCCAGCGCAGGACCCACGGGGGGTGAAGGGTTAGCAGCGCCTGCAGGGACCTGCAGCTTGAGCGTACCCACGATTTTCTTGGCCATCGGCCTTCTCCTTTTTCAACGCCCTTTGGTCGCGTCCGCAGGGCTTTTCGTTGTGTGGTCCGGTCTGGCGCACGCGTGTGCCTCGCCTCCCACATGGATGCCGCGCATTATCAGCGCGACAGGGCGTGCAGATAGTAGGGCATGTCTTGTTTTGCAAGCGTTTTCGTATTTGCACGCGACGGAATCTGTTTTCTAAGACGTTCAACTCTTGCTCGGTCCGTTTGACGTGACCGCAGCGCGAAATTGCCTTCTGCCGGAAGGCCCTAAGTTAGTGAAAGTGAAGGCGGACGATATGAGATACTCAAGGGCGCAGATTGTATATCATTGGCTGACAGTCGCTGTGTTAGCCTTCATGGTGCTGTCTGGGCTTGCTTACAACTATGATTGGATCGACACGGGCAGTATCAGGTTTCATCAGCTTCTTGGGCAGATTTTCATCGTCCTTCTTGCGGCCCGTCTGATCACCAGACTGATCTATCCCGTCACGCCAGATCACGCCGACCATACCGCTTTTGAAGTGATCGCCGCCCGTATCGTCCATGGCGGTCTTTATCTGTGCATGATCGCCTATGTATTCACGGGGTATATCGCCGCGTCGGGTCTGCGCGACCCAATGCTGCTCGCGCCAGTTAATCAGGCTTTTGCACGGTCAGATGCGGGCGAATGGCTCCTTGAGGCACATTTCACGCTCAAATGGATCCTCTTAGCGCTCTTTACCTTGCATTTTGCGGGCGCTCTCAAACATCTTCTTTGGCAGCAAAACAAACCCATTTCCAACATGACACCCACCTTTCGGAAGGAATAACGCATGTATAAAATGACCCGTCGTCACGTGATCACAACACTCTCCACCAGCGCAGTCCTGCTCTGCCCGGCGATCCTGAATGCGCAGACAAATGTTGATGAAGACTGGGCTGATATCCCGGACGACACACCAATTGGCCAAGACAGGTTGATCGAAGTGGGTTCGGGCCCTGCAGATGTGGATGTATCAGAATTGCAACCGGGCGAAGTGGCGGTCATCGCCCGCCCAACCGACGACGAAGCATATTCAGCCACAGGCATGACACAATACATTGCGGTGCACCGGCGCACTGCTGATCAGATTGCCTTTGGTGCCGCCAACGACCGCGATGGCACGGTACAGAACCCTGAATATTTTGTGGTAAATCTGGTCTGCTCTCACAGGGGTAAGGCCATCGGCATCACAGGCAATCCCGAAGCCCCCTTTGCCTGCACAGACCGCGGCGACCGCCATTCTTCAATCTATGATGCCTCCGGGTTTGGGGTATCTGGCGCGTCAGAGGATGAATACCTCTCGATCCCGACTTACACGATAGCCGCTGATGGCGGGCAAGTTGTGGTTAGCCTGACCTAAACGCAAAAAGGGGAGCGTCAGACGCTCCCCTTTTCAAATATCGTTGCAGCCCGGTTACTGCTTGGTGACCTGCGTATATTCCAATTCAACCGGCGTCGCGCGACCAAAGATGGACACAGTCACCTTCAGGCGCTGGTTCTCTTCATCAACTTCTTCAACCATACCGTCGAAATCCTCGAACGGGCCATCGTTGACTTTGACTTTTTCGCCGATCTCAAAGTGAATCAACGTGCGTGGCGCATCTTCGCCCTCTTGCACGCGGCCAAGGATGGCCTGCACTTCGGCGTCACGCATGGGCATCGGGCGCCCCTGCGGACCCAAGAAACCTGTGACGCGATTGATCGAGTTGATCAGGTGATAGCCTTCATCCGACATTTCCATGTGAACCAAAACGTAACCGGGCATAAAGCGGCGCTCGGCGGTTACCTTTTTGTTGCGGCGGATTTCGATGACTTCTTCGGTCGGGACCAGCACTTCGTCGATTTGCTCATCCAGCCCCTGCTCTTCCGCCTTCTGGCGGATCGCTTCCGCGATCTTCTTCTCAAAGTTTGAGAGAACGCTTACCGAATACCAACGTTTGGCCATCTGTCAGAGCACCTTGTCGTCACTTGGCCAAAAGGCCGAATTGCATTTCATGTCCAGCGGGCGGGGCCGCAGTTCCCGAAAATAAAAGGGGCGTGCAACTCGATTCGCCACACGCCATTTTCGGAAAGTTGATGGCTGATACCGCTGCCTTACCCGGTTTTCAAGAGGTGTGCGGAAAATCAGGCGCGATTAGCCGCCAAAGTAGGTCAAGACGCCGTTCAAGCCGGTACGGATCAGCAGATCGACCAAGGCAAAGAATACAGCCGTCAGGGCCGCCATGATAAAGACCATCACAGTGGTCATCAGCACCTCGCGGCGGGTGGGCCAAACCACCTTGGAAACCTCTGCACGGACTTCCTGAATGAACTTCATTGGGTTGGCGATGGCCATGGCGCATATGTCCTCTTTCGAAACAAGACGGACTTACGGACTCTGATACATGAATTCAAGCCCGTTTGGCTGCGGCATCTATCAAGATGACGTCATGCATCATTGGGCGGACGCAACAGTGTCACACCCTGCATGGCGGAAATCGTCGCAAGTTGACGCGCATAGGCGGCATCCCCAATCGCGTGTTCTTCGGCGGCAAAGCCATCAAACGGGGCGTGGCCGTCTTCCACGGGCAGTTTTTGACGGGCCAGCTGGGCCATTTTGGCGCCGGACGGTTCAGGCGCATTGGTCAGCACATAGTCCACCGCCCGCTCTGACAAGCCGCGATTGATATGGCGCGGGCGTGGGGCAACGCAATCTGCGGCATCTTCGCCGACCAGATGCTTTATGATCTGCGGAAAGACAGCCGTGTAATCTTCATATCGCCAGACGGTTAGCGCCCCGACACCCTGTGCGGCCCGCAAGCGGCTGACCAGATCGACCCAATCAACACTGGCCAATGGGTTGCGCCTTTGAAAAACCGCGATAGGCTGCACCCGTCCACCCAGCAACATCTGGCAGTAAGCGGAATTGATGAAAGCGGTTGGGCGGCGGATGGCAAGGCAGACATCGACATCCCGGCCAATGGCGCGTGACAGTTCCGCCAGCCTGTCGTCTGCAGACTTATAGCGGTGCCGCATCCCTCGCCCATGCGGCTGATTCAACGGGCCGATAAAGTTCTCTTCGCTTATGACGATCCGGTGCCCGTTCTGGGGCAGCTGCGCCAAGGGCTGAGCGCCTTCTTCCAAACGCAGCCCAAACATCGACTGAATGCTCTGACCCGGCTGCCGAAAATGGTCGGGTCCATAATAGTACACGCCCTGTCTGGACAATGCCTGACTTGACCGTTTCAACGACCGCTGCAAGTGCGAGGTCGCCGTCTTATGGGCCCCGACATGAAAGGCAATACGCATCGGACGATCTGTCATGAGGTTTGTCTGATCCTCCGGCAACACAGGCCCGCGATCTGGTCTGGCAGGGGCACCAGGACTTGAACCCGGGACCTACGGTTTTGGAGACCGCCGCTCTACCAACTGAGCTATACCCCTACGACCGGTTGACGGGGTAGTCCGAAACCACAGCAGGATCAAGAGGGATAAGTGCAGCACACTTGTGTTCAGGTCCAGAAATGCGACAAGAGAGCAGTTATCGACAACCAAAGGCCCCTACCCGCTCATGTCTCTGCGCAAACGGCTCGAAAAATCTGAAACGCTTGCTGGAGTGCTAGGTACGCTAGCGGGGTGGTACCTGACGTTTTGCTATCGCACCACCACTTGGAAGGACGATGGGTTGGAGGATATCGAGGCCGCTTTGGGTGAAGGGCCCGTATTGCTGGTGCTGTGGCATAGTCGGCTGATGATGGTTGGTTACCATTGGCCTGTCCATCACGGAACTATGTCGAGCCTGCATGACACATCGCCGATCGGGCGTGTCACCGGCGCAATGCTGCGCCGCAACGGGCTGCTGCCCATTAAAATGTCGCGCAAGAAATCGAACCTTGCCGCGTCACGCAGCGTCCTCAAACAGGCCAAAGCAGGGGTCAGTATCGGCATCACAGGCGACGGCCCCTTGGGTCCGGCGCTTATTCTGAAAGATGCACCGCTAGATTGGGCAAGGACCACTGGGATACCCATCTTTTGCTACGCTTTTTCGACGACAAAAGGGCGGCGGCTACAATCATGGGATCAAATGCTGGTGCCAAAGCCGTTTGGGAAAGGGGCCTATGTGTTTCGAAGGCTCAACTATACGATCTCGCGCAAAGCAAGCGAGGCCGAAATCACAGCCCTGCGTACCGCAGTGCAAGATAGCCTGACCGAAGTCACCCATCAGGCCGACGCTTTGGCAGGCCTCCCGCCGGGGCCATAAATCAGGCCTCGGTCGCCCGGCGCAGTGCATCCAGATCGCCGCCGACAATGGCAGCTTCGTTTTGCAAAATCTTTGTGATGTCCCAATCCCACCAAGCGATCTTATTGAGTTCTGAAATCGTAGCATCATCGAACCGCATCCGCTGCACCGTCGCACGGTTGCCCGCCACAATCGCATAATCCGGTACTGTACCGCTCACCACCGCACCGGCACCTACAATCACACCATTTCCAATATCTGCACCCGCCAGAATGCGGGCGCCAGTCCCGATCCAGACGTCATGACCAATCCGAATATCACGCCCCGGTCGCAAGGTTGATGCATAGGCGATAAACCGATCAGGCTCGTGGATGGCAAAAGGAAAAGTGGAAAAGCCCTCGCGGGCATGATTGGCACCATCAGTGATGAATTGCAGCCCATGGGCAAACTGCCCAAACTTGCCAATAATGATCCGGTCCTGTGCCCCCGGAAAAAGATATGGAGCCAGCCGCGCGGCCCAGGCCTCTGGATCGTTGGGGGGATCAAAGTCATTGGCATAGGTGTAGTCACCAATATCCCAATTTGGATGCATGATCGCATTATTAAGAAAAACATTGCCCTTGTGGACGGTACCGTCGGGAAAGGTGACCGGGTGTAGCGTGTCGGCGGATGGGAAAGGCATGGGCGCTCCAAAGTCTAATGGCTGAATACCGTTCCACTTGGGTCAGCTCCACTGCTTTTATGCTATCAAAGCAAAAGGCCGCCACATTACTGCGCCGGCCTTTTGTTTGTTTGGGTCATGCGGTGGGTTGCACCCACCCTACGTAGGGTGGGTGCAACCCACGCGTATGTGCCGATTACTCGACGATCTTGGATACAACACCGGCGCCAACAGTGCGGCCGCCTTCGCGGATCGCGAAGCGCAGGCCGTCTTCCATCGCGATCGGTGCGATCAGCTCGACGTTGAACTTCAGGTTGTCGCCCGGCAT
>NZ_PGTY01000004.1 GCF_002797915.1 Yoonia maricola
GCAGCTGGCCCGGCGCGCCATGGTGGGCGGAGGTTTTGAACAAAACGCAGACTATTGCCCCAGGCCTTGCACCACAGATTGGACTAATCAGATGATTCGCACCGCTTTCATTCTCGCCGTCATTTTCGCCACCTCAGCAGTCGCCGATCCGATCCGCGGTCTCTATATTGCGAAGGAGATGGGCACTGCTTTCTCGATCACGCCGAACGGATTGGTGTACTTTCAGATCGACGGTCCGCAACTTGGCGCCACACGCAGTCGACAGGTCGAAACCGAGGACGGAACACGGGTTGATCTGTTCCAACCAGGCGCAGACGGCCCGGTCCGCGCGTCGATCGTGCTGCGCCCGGAAGAAGGACGCGGCCTGGTGGTGTCCGAAGGCGCGGACGGCTTTTTCCTGCAAGCGGGAACCGTTCTGGAACCCGTCACCGGGTTGCCGGAACAGTGCCTTGCGTCGATTACCACGAAAGATGCATTCTCCGGCGAATACTTCGGACTGCGATCGGGTGTGATGCAGTTCATCCTATCGCCGACCGAGTTGACGTTTCAGTCTGGCGGTGGGCAGGACGCTTTCGGCAACAATGTTCCCCTCGAACGCGACGTTCTGCCGATCACGACCACCATGCTGGAACCCGACCGCATGTTGATCGAGCACCCCGACGACGATATAGTCGCGGATCATCTCGGCCTCGGCCTAGCGTTTGTTGCGGTATTCGGACCGCGCGGGGAGTTCATGATCGAACTCTATCCGTTAGAGGCGCGGGCCGGATGCTTGGAGCAGGCCCGCGATCTTGCGGAAAGCGCCATCCAATGAAGCCTCTCGCGCGCATCGGTGACACCCATGTGTGTCCGATCCATGGGCCCAATCCCATCGTCTCGGGCAAAGCGGGGGCGAAGGCTGGCGTCCGGCCCATAGCGGTGGTGGGAGACAAGACGGCCTGTGGGGCCGTCATCACGGTCGGAACCCCGCTCTTCAAGGTGGATGGTAAGGATGCAGCTCATATCGGTTCCGCGACAAGTCACGGTGGAACGATCACCACCGGGGCACCAATTCTGAAGGGCTAAAGCTTTTTGCATTTAATCCAAGGCATACCCGGCAGCTTTAAGGAAGTTCCAGCATTCGTGTGAATCAAACAGCTCGCAGATGTCTCCGAGGGCTTCAAACAAAGCATCAAATGTTCTTGCACCGATGCGTCGAAGGTGGGCCTTGAGCGTTGAAAATGCCATTTCGATGGGATTGAGGTCGGGGCTGGCCATTGTTCGGATGTACTCCGTCTGTTCGATCAACGGAGCTCAGTTGATGCCTGCTGCGCGCTTGATGACACCATCAGCGCGTTTACCAGACCTGCTTTTTCGTTCGGGATAAGTGCGCCTTGTCAACCCAGCATCGATCCTGCCGATCTGGCGCTTTGACAAGTCAAAGATATGTCCCAAGCGCTCTGGTGAATGCCAAATGGCGCAAATTCTACCTTGCTGAAAGTCCGCTTTTACCCTGAAGTCCGTTCTCTTATCCCATTGCGCAAACGACGTCCGGGCATCAATGATCCTCAACCCCAGTTTTCACTCATGGCGCGTAGAACATCGGCGCGGCTGATCTGGCCGACAAGCTGTCCCTCTTCGATCACCGGGAAACGGCGGTATGTATTGTTCAAGAAAGCTTTGGTTGCTGCGACAATGTCTGTGCCAGCGTCCAATGTTTCAACGTCCTTGGACATATGTTGGGCGACGGTTCCGCCCCATTCTCGATAGTAACTGGCCTCAAGCGCGGCCTTCAAGCAGTCCTTTTTCGACAAGACACCCACCAGATCACCGTTTTTGTCCACGACCGGAGCACCCGATATGCGGTGATCAAGCAGGACGTGCATAGCACGGTTAATCTCCGTTTCAGGGGATAATGTGATCAGGTCAACTACCATGTAATCGGCTACGCGCTGCCCTGTTGTCATTACTTGCCTCCCCGGATAGTTTTCTTGCATCCGCGGCAGGTGGTGCAGGCCAAACCGCCGCAAGACCCCTTGATTGGCGCCCGCCCCAAAAGAACGCCCACAGCAAGGCCGCCCATAGAGATCAGCAGGATCAAGAACGTCAGGATGATGGAAGCCATGGCGCTGTCCTCAACTAAGAATATGCTGTGCAAAGGTGCCGGTCATTGTTCGTTCGGGCGCATCAATACCGTCGGTGACGAACAAGGCTGCGATATCAAGTTTTTGCGCCAAAGCAACGCCATCTGTGGGCCCGGCGGCGCATAAGGCGGTGGCAAAGGCGTCTGCTTCAAGCGCGGTTTGCGCCAGTACTGACACCGACGCCAGAGACGTCGCTGCGGGCCGCATGTAGTAGGGATTTATAATATGGCTGGTCTCAACCGCCCCGGAAACACCATTTTCTGCATGTCCCGATGTCGCAAGCGCAAAGCCTTGTAGATCAAGCAGATGCAGCGCTCTGAAATCCTGCGCAATCGGGTCTGTGATCGCCACCTGCCAAGCCCGGCCATCGGGATGATGGCCCAAAGTCATGACTTCTCCCCCAACCTCAACCAATACTTGTGTAACCCCCACATCGGATAGCCGCGCAATGATCTGGTCAAGCGCATGACCCTTCGCGATGCCACACAGATCAAGCGTCAGGCTTGGCGAAGCCTTCACAATGACATCCCCCGACACGGTGATATCCTTAAATGTGCCTTGCGCACCTTCAATCGGACCAAAGCCATAACGGCTGACAATAGGGCCAACCGTCGGGTCGAACGCGCCACCGGTAAGCGCTGCGATAGAAAGTGCCTTTACCGTTACATCGCACAAAGCCTGCGGCATGTTTGAATGCTCCAAAGCGATGCTTGTGTTGAACCGGGTCAGGTCCGATGTTGTCCGATACGGCGACATCTCCATATCGGTTTGGTCGATCACGGTCTGCATGGTTGATCTGATGAGGGCGGGATCGGTTCTGGTGTCTGCCACGACCCGCCATGTTGATCCAAAGGCGTGTCCTCCGATCACATTGGTCGCGGCGGATGCTGAGTTTGGCAGAGTGAGACCAGCAGCAGTCAGTCCAAAAAGCATGTCACGCCTGTTCAGGGTCATCGCTCAAACTCCAAAATCATCGTTGAAGATATGGTCGGCATCGACGCCCAGATCATCCAGCATCGCCAAAACCGCCCTGATCATCAGGGGTGGCCCACACAGATAGTATTCGCAATTTTCGGGCGCTGGATGATCCCCAAGATACCTTTCCAGCGCGACATCATGCACAAAACCGGTCGCGCCTGACCAATTGTCACCGGGCTCTGGATCGGACAGGGCTATTGTCCAATCAAAATTGCTGTGTTGGGTGGCAAGCCGCTCAATCTCCTCGGTATAAAGCAGTTCGGTTTTGTTGCGTGCGCCGTACCAAAAGCTCATCCTGCGCTTGGTTTCGGCTTGGTTGAGTTGCTCAAAAATCATGGCGCGCAGCGGGGCCATGCCCACACCGCCCCCGATAAAGACCATCTCGCGCTCTGTCGGTTGAATGCGGAAAGATCCGAACGGTCCTGACACCAGAACGGGGTCGCCTTGCTGCAAGGAAAACAGCCAGGATGATACGATACCGGGGGGCGCATCTGCCACAGACGGCGGCGGCAGAGCCAAACGAATGTTCATGACGATTTGCCCCTTGGCGGTGTCTTCTGGCCGGTTCGACACCGAATAAGCACGCGTGACGTCTTCGACGCTGTCGACCGACAGGCCGCGCAGCGAGGTCCACCTGTCTTCAAAGCGCTCTGGCACGGCGATATCCGTATAGTCGAGTTTATACGGCTGGGCGGTGACCTGTACGAATGAGCCCGCGAAGAAATCTGGTCGCATGTCTGGTGGCATTTGCAGAACAACTTCGCGGATCAACGGCGTAAGCTGGCGTGATGAGGTGACATGGCAGGTGAATGCCTCAGCACCTAGCAGATCTTCTTCAACTTCGATGTCCATGTCGTCGCGCACCACAACCTGACACGCCAGATGCAAGCCTTGTCGCAATTCAGCGCGGGTAAAGCGCGCGACCTCGATTGGCAAACTGGCCGGGCCGCCGTTGGTGATCGCCACCCGGCACAATCCACAGGTGCCCGCACCGGCACAAGCCGAAGGGACAAGAATACCGTTGGTGTTCAGGGCAGAAAGTAGCTTTTGCCCGGTCGTCGTCGCGATCGGAGTGTGCGTATTGACGGTAAGGGTCGCTGGCCGCTCTGGCATCAAGGCGGCACGCGCCAGAATGACCGTTGCAGTCAGCACAAGGACCAACGCGATCACGACGACACTTCCAAACAGGATTTCAGTCATGAGCCCACACCTGCAAAAGCCGAAAAGCCCAGTGACATCAGCCCTGTCACCAAGAACGCACTTCCCAACCCCTGCAGCCCCGCAGGCATGTCACTGTACTTCAGACGTTCTCGGATAGCAGCGAAGGTGATAATCGCGAGGGCCCAGCCCACACCACTGCCAAAGCCGAAGACAACAGATTTTGCAAAGTCGTACTGCCGCTCTACCATGAACAGACTGCCGCCCAGAACGGCGCAGTTCACCGTGATCAGTGGCAGGAAGATGCCAAGCGCACGGTAAAGGACAGGCGCAAACCGGTCGAGGACCATTTCCAGTATCTGGACCATGGCAGCGATGACGCCAATGAAGGCAATCAGCCTCAGGAAGGTCAGGTCAACATCGGGCAAGCCCAGCCACGCCCATGCGCCCTCGACAAGAAAACCGCTAAAGATCAGGTTATTGACCGGCACGGTAATCGTCTGCACCACGATAATCGCAAGACCCAGCCCGAATGCGGTTTCCAGACGTTCGGATACAGCAAGAAACGTGCAAACGCCCAAAAAGAACGTTAGCGCGAGGTTCTCGTGGAAAATCGCGGTGATCAGCAGGTCCATCATCCGCGTGACCTTTGCTGTATCAGGCTGAATTTCGGGGTTTCAACCTGCCCGACCCAATGGGTCCGAATGGCCCAAACCAGCAGACCGATGATGAAGAATGCGCTGGGGGCCAGCTGCATCAGACCAAGTGGGACAAACCACCCTCCATCAGATGCAGGCGTCAGGATGGTGTATCCCAGTAACGTCCCGGCCCCCAAAAGCTCTCGGATAGATCCCACAATGATCAGGACCAGACTGTAGCCCAGCCCATTGCCCAACCCATCCAGCACCGATGGCCAGACCGGGTTGCGCATCGCAAACGCCTCTGCCCGACCCATCACAAGGCAATTGGTTACGATCAGCCCCACAAAGATGGAAAGCTGGCGGCTGATCTCGAACGCATATGCCTGTAGAAGTTCATCGATCACGATCACCAGCGACGCGATAATGATGATCTGCACGATTAACCGAATGACGTTTGGAATGTGGTTGCGGATCAGGCTGACCGTTGCTGATGCAAGACACAGCACAGAAGTCAGGGCTAACGACATGACAAGAGCCGTCGACAGAGATGTCGTCACTGCCAGTGCCGAGCAGATACCGAGGATTTGCAGCGTGACCGGATTATTCTCAATCAACGGTGATGTGACATGGCGCAGGTTTGAAGCCATCGTCTAAAGCCCCTCTGTCGCTAAACGGTCAAGAAATGGGCCGTAGCCGTGATCACCCAGCCAATACCGCAGCATATTTGCCACGCCGTTGCTGGTAGCGGTCGCGCCCGAGATACCGTCGACTTCGTAAGGTGCCGTTGCGGTGCCGCGCACAACGGAAATGACGATGTTGCCGTTTTCATCTGCGACCTGCCTGCCGGGCCAAAGTGCTTGCCAAGCGGGGTCTTGGACACGGGCCCCGATACCGGGCGTTTCGCCTTGTTCAGTAATTGTCAGCGCCGCAATGGTATTCAAATCGGGTTCCAAGGCGAGCATCGCCCTGATAGTCGACTGATACCCTGTGCCTTGAACGGGCAAGACAACTAGCAACAGCGCACCGTCCCGTTCCAGCAAGTGGACCAAAGCATGGTCGGCACGCCTGTGCAGACCGGCGATATCGGCATCGGATGGAATAGCAGTGCTTTGCTCAGGATCATTTGCTGCCGCCTGCACGTCAAAGCTGTCGGGATCAATATCGGTCACGAATGTGCCTGTGGCCATCTCTACCACGCGGGTTTCAAGAGCGTCGACGCCGGCCTCTTCCATCACCTCGCGCATGCCGGGCAAGGTATCGAGCATTTGCGCCATGCGCGCGGCGCGTTCGGCTTCCAGATGTGCGTCCTGCAAGGGTTTCAGTGCGACGGCCGCGGTTGATACAAAGGCAGCGCAGATCATTGCAACAAGGATGGCGACGCCGAACACCTTGACGTGGTCGTCGTTCGGGCGCGCCAGAAAGCGCCGCCAAGGGGTGAGCGGATTAAGCATGGGCGGTCTTCCAGCGTCTGGCTTGTACCAAAACAACCAGATGGTCGATCAACGGCGCGAAGATACTGGCGATCAGTGCGGCAAAAACGACCCCCTCAGTCGTGGGAACAGGTCCGTCCGAAAACAGGATAATCAATCCCCCTGTTAGCAGCCCGTAAAACCAGCGACCGGGGTTGGTTGCCGACGCCGCCGTAGGGTCACAGACCACAAACACCAAGCAGAATGTCATTGCCGCAGCAATCGCAGGTGCATTTAACCCATCGGCAGAGAGCATAAGCAAAACACCTGTACCCACCGCGGCACCCACCAAGATGCGCCATGATATGAGGCCCAGAAACAACAGCAGAAGCGCCCCAGGGATCGTTGCAAGTGCAACGTTTACTTTACCCGGCGCCAGCGTCACCTCAGGGAACGAGAATACCAGCAATGATGCCGCAACGACCGCCGGACTTAAGAAACCGAACCCGCGCCCGCCAAAGACCAATTCCGCCAATACCACGCCAAGCGAGAGGGCAATGGCCAGCTGCCAAAGGACAAGATCGGGTGGTGCGAGCACCGCAATGATCAGCGCTGTTGTGATCCCGTGAACGCCAGGTTTGCGCTTACGAAGGACGGCAAATAAGCCCTCCCAGAACCACACTGTTAACAGCGCGGTTAGCAGTAAAACGGCATAGCTGGTTGGGTTTGCCAAAGCCGTTACAACGGATGGCGCGACCAGTGCTACAGTCTGCGCGAGAGTGACACCAGTCACGCTCGTCCAAATGGAAGGGGCTGGGTTCATGCCGCGTCCTCCATAAGCTCATCAAGAACGTGTCGCAGCAAGACCCTGTAGTCCGCGCCGCTGGTACAAAGTCGGCACAAGATTGCAACGTCCTCCTCGACCAGTGCCAGACACCCAAGACGGCGTGCGGCATCACTGTCACCAACGCTAAGCGCGCGCATCAGCGGCACTGATAAGACGCGTGGCGCCAATGCGCGGTCCAATGACGCGGTCGGGATTAATGCGCCTTGGGTGAAAGATAACCAGGATTTCCATGACGCTTGCACTTTCGATACTGGGCGCGGGGTTGCCGTAACCTGCATGTCAAAGCGACCCAGAAACACCGCTTCATGCGCATTGAGCGGAGTGCCTGATCGGAAAACGGGGTTTGCGCCGTCAGCTATATGATTTGCTGTTATGTCAGCGATACGGGCGCCAAGTATGGTCCGCACCAGCTTTGGACTTTCTAAAAGAGGTCCGCCAACCGCGACGACCCGGTCGGCCGCATACTGACCCGTCGCAAACAAATGCCCGATGGCAACAACGTCTTGATAGCCAACAGTCCAAACCTGCCGCCCCGATTGTACCGGACATAGTCGATCGATATGTGTGCCTGCTAACGCTGAAGCCATTGTGCCGCCAAAGGTCGTAACGCGCACGCGGTTCGTGACTGGGCAAAGTGGGGCACCTTTCGATTGGCAGACATGGACCAACCCATCGGTTAGTTTGGTCAGGACATCAGCACCTTTTGCAAACATTTCCATCCGCCCGTCCAGAACCACATGTGGGTCAGGTGCGGCAGCCCCCTGCACAGCGTTCACGAATATCGCAAAGGGGCGATCGTCCGGGGCCGGCGTACGACCGAACGGGCGGGTACGAAAGGCGGGCCACATGCCGCGACCCTGCAAAACATGACGTACGGAAACATCGGTACTGTCGTCCAAAGGTGTGACTTGCTGTGCAGCAGATGTGGTCTTTCCCACCGGTTTGATGACGCATGCAGATAGGGTTCTACGAGGGCCGTACTCTAATTGCGCTACGGTTCCTGCACATGGTGCCACATGGGCAATTTGACTATGGTTGCGATCTGTAAAGAGAACCTGACCAGCGGTAACTTCATCGCCCTGCGCAACCAAAAAGGTAGGGCGCAGACCGGGGAAATCAGCACCGACCACGGCGGTCGAACCCGGCAATCCGATATCATCAATGGCCCGAACCGGCGCATCAGTGTCGGATCGCCAATACCCCTGTCTAATCTGGTAATGCATGCAAGCCTGACAGCCCTTTTGAGTTTTTAGGGTCATGGATATGGGTGCCTGCGCCCGTCACATTGATATTTATCAATCTGCAAAAACAAGTTTGCGACATCCATTGGAAGTGCCTCAGTCAAAGGAGCCAAGACCCATGCCAAAGATGATGTCGTTCACCAGAGCGTTCGCTACCGGTATGCTCACTGCTCTGGTCAGTTCACAGGCTGCAGCCCAAGACAGTCCTGACGATGGCCCATCTCTTGATGAAATCGTTGATGCCTGGCTGGCGTCGCCCCACGCAGACCGCTCGTCTGAGGCTTTTACCCACTGGCATGAAGAAAGCGAAATCCCGGGCACCTGTGCCGTTTGTCATTCCAGCACCGGGGCCGTCGATTACTTGCTTGGTGAAATGAGCCAACCGGGCGTCATAGACCACTCTGTGCCGACCGGAACATCAGTGGATTGCGTTGTCTGTCACACCTCGGCGGCGTCAGAACTGATGGCTGTTCCGTTCCCATCCGGTGAAACCGTGGACACGTTCGAAGAATCTGCAGTTTGCACGGTCTGCCATCAGGGTCGTACATCAACCTTCGACGTCGAAACTGCAGTCGCTGGGCTAGAGGATGATGTGATCGCAGGTGATTTAAGTTTCATCAACATTCACTATGCACCCTCTGCAGCAACCTTGATGGGCGGTGATGTAAGGGGCGGCTATGAATACGATGGCAAGGTCTACAAAGGGCAATTCACGCATGTTCCTGACATGAACGGCTGTGTTGATTGCCACCGACCACATTCGCTTGAGGTGCAGTTGGACAACTGCACGGCCTGCCACCAGGGCGTTACCAGCTTTTCCGACATCCGAACCACGACGACGGACTTTGATGGTGACGGCGATACATCAGCGGGTATTTCTGTGCCGATCAATGCGCTGCATGAGCGCCTTGGAATGGCGATCCAGAGTTATGGGGCAAATGTTTCGGGAACCCCCATTGTCTATGGCGCAGGGTCTTATCCATACTTTTTCATTGATAGCAACGGCGATGGCATCGCCTCGGACGATGAAACGGCCTACCCCAACCGGTATCAAAGCTGGACACCCCGTCTTTTGAAAGCCGCCTACAACTATCAGGTCGTTGCCAAGGACTCGGCGATATACGTCCACAACCCGCACTATGCATTGCAGCTTCTATACGACAGCTTGGAGAGCCTGTCCGGGCAGGTTGAAGTTGACATGAGCGGGTTGGCGCGACCTTGATGAAGAAACGTTATCTAAGTTTGCCCAATCCCAATGCGGCGCCCACTTGCCCTATGGAGGGATCGCAGAGATAGCATTGTGGACCTCTGGCGATCTTCCAAGCAGCTGTGCAAGATGCTGCTTGCAGCCCAGAGACGATGTAGACAGCAGTCGAGTGCACGCCAATCTCAACCGCGCACCCAGCCTGCTTTGTTCAACAGGTACGGATTCTATATCTGAAAGGCTAGGATCAGGGGGCTGGGCCACCGCATATCTGGACACTCTGCAGGCAGACATGGCGCAACGTATCGTGCTTCAAGCTGATTAGGTCGCGTTGATATTCACCCTCTTGCAAGGCAGTCGTTCCACCAAGCCTCAATTTCGGTCAGCGTGACCATACCAGCCAACCCAATCCCGACGATATTTGCCGTATGGACCCCCGCGGTTGCGTTGATTTCAACCTGTGTGCCCACACACTGAACGATCCAGCTTGTCTGATCATCATAAGGCAGCTTGCCCTTGACGCGAAACAGCCCCCTTGGACGCGCGGCGAAGGCTGTGCGAAGTGCATCTTCGGGCAGCGTCAACCGATCCTGGCTTGACCATGAAACATAGTCGGGGTGGCGTAACGCAGCATTCAGCGGGCCTTCTTCATGGCGTATATCTGCAACAAGATGCAGGATATGCTCTGGCGCACCCTGTGTCAGTACGGGTGCGCGCGTCAGATCGCTGAGGTCGATCTTCGGCACACCCCCTTTTGCTTTGCTGATCGCGACCAAATCAGCACATGCGATTTGCTGCGCAAACTGTGCCCCGATCAATGGGTCACGGCGCAATCCGTCATAAGACATCGCATCAACCACCGTCAGGATCCCAGCGTGTCGCATGTCCGGCTCTGTGATAGCTGCATTTGCGATCTTTGTGGGGTCAGCGATACCGCTGGCTTCGACAATCAAATGATCCGGGCGCGGGTTACGGTCCAGTACATCCCCAAGAGCCATGAACAAATCCGCTCCCATTGTGCAGCACACACAGCCGTTTGTCAGTGCAATGGTGTCTTCATCACGCGCGGCAAGCAGGCTTTGATCAATATTGATCGCGCCAAAATCATTCACAATGACAAAAAGGCGCTGGCCTTGAGGGGCCTTTAGAAGCTGATTGATCAGCGTGGTCTTGCCCGCCCCAAGGTAGCCGCCAATCACCGTTACAGGCAGCGGGTTCATACCAGAGCCACCTGCCCGCCAAACACGGTGCCAAGCACTGGTACATCGGCGAGAGCTTGAGGATCAACCGTCAAAGGGTTGTCCCCAAGTACCACAAAATCAGCGCGTTTGCCGATGCTGATCGATCCAATCTCTGCGTCCAGTTTGAGCGTCTGTGCGGCACCCAGAGTAATCGCCCGCAAGGCTTCGGCCACCGTGATACGTTGCGCCGGCCCCAGCACGGCACCCGTCATGGTCTGGCGGTTTACTGCACACCAAGCGGTAAAAAGAGGACCCATCGGCGTCACCGGCGCATCAGAATGGATCGCAACAGTCAGGTCATAATCCAGCGCGGACCGTGCCGCGTTCATGCGCGCGGCGCGATCTGGGCCGACGGTCAGCGCAACATGCTGATCCCCAAAATACCACAGATGGTTGGCAAACAGATTGACGCAAAGACCAAGGGTCGCACAGCGCCGGAACTGATCTGCCCCCATCAACTGCCCGTGTTGCAGAACATGCCGATGGTCGGGCCAATGCTGTGCCTCCATTGCATCTTCCAGTGCGCCAATGACGACCTCGGACGCTTCATCCCCGTTGACATGGATATGCATTTGGATCGCCGCCCCATGTAGCACTTTGCATGTTTCGCGGATCTGATCTGGGGCCATATTCCAGATGCCATTGGGTTGCCCGCCTACATAACCCGGCCATTTGACCCGCGCGGTCCACCCTTGGATCGACCCGTCTGTCATTAGCTTGACCGCGCCCAGTCGCAGTTTATCCGTGGATCTTGCTTTCAACGCATGGGCGCGGCTGGCCAAGGCAGAGGGATCTCCAGACGCGGCTAAAGCGGGCACGATACGCAGCGGAAAGTTGTCCGCGCCGGTTACGGCCAGCATGACGTCAAGGTCCTCGTCCTCCAATTGCGAAAATAGATCTGTGACGGTCGTGACCCCGGCACGGCGAGCCACTTCTGCGTAAGACTGTATGGCACTTTCGCGTTGCGATAGCGCTCTGAAATCAATGCCCAATCGCCGCATGATTGGGAACATCGCGGCCATTTCCTGCAATTCGCCGGTGGGTGCGCCATTCGCGTCCTTGACGACGCCTTCGGCTTGGGTGCTGGCGTTGTAACCTGTCATATTGAGTGCTGCAGAGTTCACGCACATCAGATGGAAATTTGAAAACAGGATCGCGATCGGGCGGGTGGTCGAGACCCGGTCCAGATGCGCCCGGCTGAGCCGGTCATCTGGCAAAAAGATCGGGTCAAACCCCCAGCCGATCAACGGTGTATCAGCGGGCAGTGTCGTCTCAATTTCGGTTAGGCGTGCGACGACATCATCAAGCGACGAAAGCCCGTTCCACACACGGCCCTGAGGATCAATGCGATCGTGATAGCCGGTATAGGCATAATCCCAGATCGCCCCAGCCATCATATGCGCGTGACCTTCGACAAAACCGGGCATCAGGATAGCACCTGCAAGGGATGTATCATGCGTGACATCGCCCCAAGCGTCGCCGCAATCTGCATCACCCAACGCCAATATGTGCCCGTCGCGGACTGCAACATGTGTGGCCTTTGGCATCGTCGGGTCCATTGTGATGATTGTTTTTGCTTCGAAAACCGTAATGCCTGACATGCAACCCCCCCTGAGCAGTGCTTCTTTAGGCGTACAGAAGACGGCAATAAAGACAACTGGTTTCGCCGCAGGATCTGTAGCCGCTCACCATCATGCACTGGCGCAAGACCGCGTTAAAGTTACAGCTTTGGCAGGTCGCGCAGGTAGTTGACGAAATGACCTGTCGGCCCAACGACGTGATCGCGCCGCCAGATGGCCGATGTGATCAAACGCTCGGTCAGATCCTCAATCGGGACAACCATAAGACCCGGACCATGGCCCAGGCAAACTGATTCAGTCAGGACGGTGACACCCATGCCACAAGACACAAGACCCAGAATACCAGCGGTATTGAATGCTTCCTGAACGATGCGCGGCATGAACCCGGCGCGTCGGCAAAGCGGGATCAGATAGTCGTAGAAATGCTGCCAATCGGTTGAGCTGCCATGCACAAAGTCTTCGGTAGCCAGTTCGGTCAATTGAATGCCGGTCCGGCGCGCAAAGGGATGGCTATCGGCGCACACGCAGACAAACCGTTCTGATTGGACTGGCTGTTCGTCATAGTCATCCTTGTTCACCGGACCCGTGACAAAGCCGATATCCAGCTTTCCTTCCGTAAGGCGGTTTATCTGGGTCAGGGTTACGCCATGTTGCGGTTGCAGGATAATCTGCGGGTGGCGTCCCTGAAAATCCTTCAACAGCGTCGGTAGCGGCCCCGCAATGGCAATATCGGTATATCCGATACGCAATGACCCGATACGCCCGTGGTGCGCGTTATGTACATCCTCAGTCGCCCGTTCCATCAGGCTTAGCATTTCATGCGACCGATCCAGAAACACCTTACCTGCTGGGGTAATCTGCACATTGCGGTTTGAGCGGGTAAAAAGTGCTACCCCAAGCTCTGTCTCCAAGGTCTGGATTGCCCGGCTAAGGGCTGGCTGCGCAATGCCGAGCCTGTCGGCGGCCCGGCGAAAATGCAGCTCTTCGGCGACGGCCACAAAGTATCGGATAAGGCGCAAATCAGAACGCATGATGCCGTACAAGTATCAATAATATCATAATTGATATTATACCAACACCCATTCCCGTGCAAAGCTGAAAGATAATAGCACAATAAAACTGCACAACATGGAGAGTGATCATGAGTTTTTACAAGACAACACTTGGCGCAGTCATGGGTCTAACGCTATCGGCTGCCGCTGTTTCGGCCCAAGAGATTACAATGAATGTGGGCTTCGGCGCGCCAGAGGATTCGCTTTATGGCCGCTTTGGCGCAATCTTCGAAGAACTGACGGAAGAATATACTGGTGGCACCGTTGATGTGCGCCTGCGTTGCTGCAATCAGGTATCTACCGAGGATGAAGGGTTTCGCGCGATGCAGTTGGGCACCGTGGATGGCTTCTTTATCACTGCCAACAACGTGTCCCCGCATTGGCCGCTGATGGACGTGACGGTGCTGCCCTATATCTTCCAGAACACCGACCACCTTGCACGGGTGGTTGACGGTGAAGTGGGTGATTTCATCCGCGCGCAATTGCTGGAAGACACAGGCGTGCATCTGCTGAGCTTTGGGCCCGCACTCTACCGCGATTTCTACAATTCGGTGCGCCCGGTCAACACGATGGCCGATATGGATGGCCTGAAAATTCGCACCCCCAATAACGCCGTCATGCTGGCGACGTTTGAAGCGTTTGGCGCAAACCCCGTGCCACTGGCCTGGTCCGAGACGCCCACAGCATTGCAAACCGGCACCGTCGATGGTGGCGATAATGGCACAGCCTTCATCCGCGACATGAGCTTTTACGAATTCATGCCGAACCTCGTTATTCTAGAGCATTTCGTGTCCATGGCACCGCTGTTTGCGTCCTCAACCTTTATGGACCGCCTTAGCGATGAGCAACGTGAACAAGTCATGCGCGCTGCTATCGATGCGGGCAATCAATTCAGTGAAGAGGTGCGGACAGAGACCGAAGAAGTGCGTCAATGGCTGGTGACTGAAGGTGGCATGACCCGCACGGACCCTGATCGCGCTGATTTTATCGCCGCAGCGCAGACCGTACAGCAATCCGTTGCCGCAGAACGCGGACAAGAGTTTGTCGATCTGGTGAACATGATCAACGCTGCGGCAGAATAAGCGGCAGAACTGATCAGGCGGGGCCGATACATGCGGCCCTGCCCTAACGACGCGGGGACAGGTCATGGGCGTTTTGCGCTGGTTGGAAAAGCATTTCGAAGAAGCGCTGTGCTGTATCGCTTTGTCGATTATCGCAGTGGCCGTCATCTCTCAGGTGCTGGCACGCTATGTATTTGAAATCGCCCTGCACTGGACAGAGGAAACCGCCGCGATTTGTATGGTTTGGGCGGTTTATATGGGTGCATCACTTTGCGTGCGCGAACGCTTTCACATTCGTATTCTGGTTGCTGTGCAATCGCTGCCTACACGCATGGGCCGTTACACGATCTTCATGGCAGATCTGGCCTGGGCCGCGTTCAGCATTTTGATGATCCGGGTCAGCTGGGATTATCTGGCGGTACTTTGGAAGTTTCCCTCGCACAGCCCCAGTCTTGGGATCAATGAATTCTACCCGCAGACTATTCTGGTCATTGGTTATGGCCTGATGCTGGTGCGGCTGATCCAGACTTATGTGATCTGGTATCGTGACGGTGCCGAAGGTTTGCCCGGAATGCTGGTCGAAGACGGCGATGTCGCGGACGAGGAGCATCTGTTTTGAACGAACTGTTGCTTCTGGCGATTGCTTTTGTCGTTTTAACATTGATAGGCGTGCCACTTTTTGCAGCCGTGGGTCTGACCACCGCGCTTGCGCTGTTTTTGATTGATATTCCTTTCACATTGTTGGCGCAGACCGGCTATACCAGCCTGACACCCTTTCCATTGCTCACTATCCCGCTGTTTGTTCTGGCAGGGCGGCTGATGGAAACTGGCGGCATGGCAAACCGGATGATCGGGATCGCTAGCAAACTGGTCGGGGCCTATCGCGGGTCGATGGGCCTTGTCACGGTTTTTGCCTGTATGTTGTTCGGGGCGCTCTCAGGCTCTGGCCCGGCAACCACAGCTGCAATCGGATCAGCCACCGTGCCCGCTATGAAGAAAGACGGCTATGACGTGCCGTTTGCTGCGGCTATTACCGCAAGTGCAGGTGCCTTGGGCAGTTTGATCCCGCCGTCAAATCTGATGATCATCTATGGCCTTGTTTCGGAAACATCGATCCCACGGTTGTTTCTGGCAGGAATCGTACCGGGGTTTATCGTGACTACTTTGTTGATGATGACCACCTACATCATCGCGCGGCGGCGCGGCTATGGCGGGGGTGGTGATCCGTTCACATGGGGCCCGTTCCTTGAGGCCGCATGGGAAGGCAAATGGTCCATCGGGGCACCGGTTCTGATTATGGGTGGAATCTACGGCGGCATCTTCACCCCGACCGAGGCAGCGGGCGTTGCCGTGTTTTATGCGCTTTTCGTCGGCTTCTTCATTTACCGCGAACTAACCCTGCGCAAACTTCTCGAAGCGCTGCGCTTTACCGCGTTGCTGACAGGTATCCTGATCCTTCTGACGCCCACGCTCGCCTTTGGGCAGCTGACGGCGTTCTATGATGTGCCGGCTGCCGTGCAGGCAGGCATTACATCAATCACAACCAGTCCGTTTCTCGTGCTTCTGCTCATTGGTATTTTCTACATTTTCATTGGCACATTCATGGAAAGCCTTGCACAGATCGTTCTGTTCACGGCTGTGTTCCTGCCGCTTGTAGTGTCCATCGGTGTCGATCCGGTGCTGTTTGGTATCTTTACTGTGATCACCTGCGAAATCGGGTTCCTGACACCGCCACTGGGTGCGAACCTGACGATTGCTTCGCGTATTTCGAAAATATCGCTTGAACGTATCTCGGTCGCGGTGCTGCCCTTTATCGGCGCTTATGTTCTTGGCATGATCATCCTGATCACGTTCCCTGATTTAACCCTGTTCCTTCCCAATTGGGTCTATGGCCCCCCATCAGTGAGGTAGGCATCATGTTCGATTTGGTTCTGAAAGGTGGCGAGGTGTATGACGGTATCGGTAGTGCTGCAAAGGTCACCGATATCGGCATTCGCGATGGCATGATCGTCGCGGTTGATGAGATTGATGTTGATACAGCAACGGAAGTCATTGATGTGGCGGGCCTTGCGGTATCGCCGGGCTTTATCGACATGCATACCCATTCTGATTTCACCTTGATTGCCGATGGCCGCGCCGAAAGCCAGGTACATCAGGGCGTGACAACCGAGGTGATTGGCCAATGCGGCATTTCCTGTGCGCCGGTCTGTTCACATGCTGCAATCCGGCAGGTCGCCCCATGGTTCACGGAAAAAGCCAAGCATCGCAAATGGCTGGGCTTCGGCGAATATCTTGACGTGCTGGACGATACCGATCTGGGCGTGAATGTGGTGGCCTTTGTAGGTCACGGCACCATTCACCGTGCTGTTCTGGGCGGTGAACTGCACGCGGGCGAGCCTGATGACGTGGCCAAGATGGCCAAGCTGGTCGATCAATGTATGGAAGAAGGCGCCGGCGGTTTTTCATCGGGGTTGGAGTATTTCCCCGGCAGTCTAGCAGCTCCTGATCATCTGGTGCCGATGGTTGAAGTTGCCGCGAAGTACGGGCGGCTTTACGCGACCCATGTGCGCAACCGTGATACGGAATACGATCTTGGCTTTACCGAGGCCATGTCAACGGCACGCCAAGCAGGTGCGCGGCTTCAGATCAGCCATATTCAACCCAAATTCGGCGCACCGGATCACGCGATGGAACATACGCTTGAGATGATCGACATCGCCCGCACCCATGACGGCGACATCGCCTTTGACGTCATCCCGCATGACTGGAACCATACGCTGATGGCCGCAATCCTGCCAAAATGGGCGCAGGCGGGTACCATTGATGACGTCTTAAAACGGCTTGCCAACCCAGAGATGCGCGAACGGATCAAAGCCAACCCCAAGCCCATGTGGCTGATCGTCAAGGCGCGCCAATGGAAAGATATCATCCTGCTGAACGCCACTGTGAACAAAGATAGCGTTGGGGCGGATTTCGAAGAAATCGGGCGTATGCGGGGGGTCGATCCCTATGATGCCGTCCTCGATATCTTACTGGAAGAAGGCGATAACCTGATGGCGACGATGTGGTCATCCAAGAGCTTCCGTAACTCCGATGTTGAGCTGTGCTTGCAACAGGATGAATGCGCCGTGATCTCTGACACGGTCGCCATCGCCAATGACGGCATCCTCAGCGATCATATTGGTTCGCTCAGTGGCTATGGCTGGGCCGCGCGGTTCTTGCAGCATTATGTGCGCGACCGGAATGTGCTGAGCCTGTCGCAAGGGATCGCCAAAATCACTTCAATCCCGGCCAAACGCCTCGGCCTCAAAAAGCGGGGACAATTGCGTCCGGGGTATCATGCCGACATCTGTGTCTTTTCACCCGACGCCATTTCAAGCAACGTCACTGCCCGCGATCCGCGGCGCTATGCCTCTGGCATCGCGCATGTGCTGGTCAACGGTGTGTTGTCGATCCGGGGTGGTCAACGCATGCAGACAAATGCAGGAAGCGTCATCCGAGAATTTCAGCCCCAAAGCTGATCTTTGCCTCGGCGATCATGATACGTCTTCTGCGTTGAAAACAAACAAGGCCTCACCGTCAATCATATAGCTGTTGATCAGCTCTGCTGCGTGTGGCGATGTCAGCCAGTCTTCAAGCCGTGCTGCCAAGTCAGATTTGACATGGCTATGCAGATCCGGGTTCACCGGCAGGTAGGCATATTGATTGAACAGCACCGGATCACCGGCAAACAGCAACGCAAGGTCGCCTTTATTAGCAAAATTGAGCCAGCTCGCCCGGTCGGACAGGACATAGGCATTCATGCCAGATGCCGTATTCAACGCAGCCCCCATACCGGCGCCAACGGCGCGATACCAATCACCAAAGTTATCGGGATCAAGCCCTGCTGCCTGCCAGAGGGCCAGTTCCTTATTGTGTGTTCCACTTTCATCGCCGCGACTGACAAAGGGTGCATCAACCGTGGCGATGCGCTGTAGCGTATCTGCGGCATCCGTCGCATCACTGATCCCTGCAGGATCGTTCATAGGACCAATAAAGACAAAGTCGTTATACATTATTTCGCGGCGGTGCGTGCCATAACCTTGGGCGACAAATGCCTCTTCTGCGGCGCGCGAATGGACAAGGATTGCGTCTACATCGCCTGCCTCACCCAGCCGCAAGGCCTGACCGGTGCCGACGATCAGTAATTGCACCTCCAGACCCAGATCAGCTTGGATTTCCGGCAAGAGCACGTCTGCAAGGCCAGAGTTATGAAAGGACGTCGTGACCGCCAGACGCAGGCTGTCCTGCGCTTGGGTGGCGGTGGCCCAAAGCAGGGCGATGACAAATAAAACCTGTCTCATTCCACAATGTCTCCGTTCAGAAAGGCGTGTGCAGCATCGGTTTGTGGCGCGCTAAAGAATGGTGTCGCAGGGCCTGTTTCATGGACTTGCCCCGCACGTAAAAAGACTACCTCATCGGCAAGGCGGCGGGCTTGACCCATATCATGTGTCGACAGGATCAGTCGCGTGCCCTGGGCCATTTGCTCTTGCAGGATCGCCTCAATCTCGGCTGTGGCGCGACCATCAAGGGCGGCGCAAGGCTCGTCCAGAAAGACAACCTGCGGTGCCGTAATGAAAGCCCGCGCCAAGGCCAGTTTCTGCTGCTCACCGCCCGACAGGCTGGTCGCGGGGCGATCCGCCATTTCGTCCAAACCAATGCGCTTGACCCAGTCATGCGCCTGCGCGCGGGCCTCTGATTTGCGTATGCCACGGATCACGAGCGGGTAGGCGATGTTGTCGACGACACTGCGGCGCAACATCACGGGCCGCTGAAAGACGAAAGACTGCACCGCGCGCGCCTCTGCCATCGGGACTTGCCACGCGATTGTACCAGCGTGCAGTCGTGCTGTGCCATGCAGCAAGTGCAACAGCGTGGTTTTGCCAGAGCCATTTGGCCCGATAATCACTGTGGCACCGGCGCCGGTCAGATGCAGCGACACCGGCCCGACCAGTATCTTGCCCCAGCGGCGGGTCTGCGCATCGGTGACGTTTAGCGGGAATAACATGGCTACCACCGCCCTTCGCGTTCGGTCTGGCCCAGCCAGTGGATCATCAGGTTCACCGCGATGGTCAAGGCAATCAGCACAAACCCCAAAGCGAGCGCCAGCGCAAAAGCACCTTTGCCTGTTTCCAAGGCGATTGCGGTGGTCAGCACACGGGTCACATTGTCAATGTTCCCACCCACGATCATGATCGCCCCCACTTCGCCAATCCCGCGGCCAAAACCGGCAAGAGATGCGGTCAACAAGGCGCGGCGCGCGTCCCAGATCAGCGTGCGCATTTTCTGGCCTTGGCTCACGTTCATAGAAATCAGCAGGTCATGGTACTCTTGCCATAGGTCGCGCAAGGATTGGTGGGCGATGCTGGCAATCAACGGCACGATGATGATGATCTGCGCGATGATCATTGCCGTTGGGGTAAACAGCAAACCCAGCACCCCGAACGGACCCGACCGCGACAGAAGCACATAAACGATGAGCCCGACAACAACGGGTGGCAGCCCCATCAGTGCGTTCAGGATCGCGATAATCAACCGGCGAAAGCGAAACCGGCGCACAGCGAGAAAGGCCGCCAATGGGAAGGCAATCAGACAGGCAATCACCAACGCGGTCAGCGTGACATAAAGCGACCGTAGCGCGATCTCGGCCAGCTCTCTATCAAGGGTGATCACCAGCCAAAAGGCCTGTGTCAGACCATCCCACAGATCGACCATGCGCCTCTTCCTTTTTCCTGTGCGGAGAACACGAACATCCCTGTCCACAGCCCTAGATCAATGCCGACCGCAGGCAAAGGGTGATCGTGCCCGACCTGCGCTTTTGTCTTAACCGTAATTGAACCGGTGCGCCTGTAAAACTGGGGCTCCTAACGGCACTGATTCCATCCTTTTGGTGAAACGCATCCGGCGGCGTCTGATGCGGATGCTTAAGCAATGTATAGGGCAATTGATGACACGAAAGACCATCGCGATTGGGTCGAATACGTCCCACTATGTCTGGCAGGCACGCAAAAACCTGATCAAGACGATCCAGAATGATGGTCATGATGTCGTCGTCGTCGCGCCCACGGATGCCTACACAAAACGCTTTGCAGAAATGGGCGTCGCATATGCTGAATTGCCGATGAGGATGAATAAGAACCCGATTTCGGACTTTCTGATTTACCGCCGGTTTCTCAAAACGTTTCGCGCGGTACAGCCCGACATTTATCTGGGCTTTACAATCAAGCCGAATATCTATGGTTCGCTGGCGGCGCATCGTCTGCGTATTCCGACGATCAATAATATTGCGGGTTTGGGTGCACTGTTCGGGTCCGCTGGACTGGTGGCGCGACTGGCCAAGGCACTTTACCGGATCGCACTGCGGCGCGCTGCGCTGATTTTCTTTCAAAACCCCGATGATCTGAGGTTATTCACCACCAGCGGGGTTGTTCGTCATAAACACTATGATCTTTTGCCCGGATCTGGCGTGGATCTGACGAAATTCGCCTACGCGCCCTTGCCTGTCGATACGCAGACAAAGCCACTGCGGTTTCTTTTGATCGGACGGATGTTATGGGACAAAGGCGTGGGTGAATTCGTGCAGGCCGCGCGCAATATTCGGCAAACCCACGGCAATGTGCAGTTCTGCCTGCTGGGTGGACTGGACAATGATAACCCCGGCGCGATTTCGCGCGCGCAGATGGATGAATGGGTGCGCGACGGTGACATCACATACCTTGGCTATTCCGATAATGTTAAGCAAGAGATCGTGAATGCCGACTGCATCGTGTTGCCATCTGCATACCCCGAGGGCACGCCGCGTACGCTACTTGAGGCGTCAGCAGTGGGCCGTCCGATCATTGCGACAGATGCGCCAGGGTGTCGTGAAACGATAGATGATGGCGTCAACGGGTATTTGTGCAAACTGCGGGACGCAGCCGATCTTCAGGTAAAGCTTGAAAAGATCATTGGCCTGTCACCACAGGCGCGTCGCGCCATGGGCCACGCAGGACGCGTCAAGATGGAGCATGAATTTGACGAAGCCATCGTCATCGGCAAATACATCGATAAAATCCGGATACTATAGCGCTGGTTTACAATAGGCATCAGAGCGTAATGGACCGGTAAGGCACCCAATATGTCGTGGCCAGAGAGCTGTTACTGAGCCAAAAAACCTGCGTTGCCCCAAGATAAAGTACAAGAACCCCAGCAACCAAACTTCTGGGTAGAAAGCCCTGAAAACGCGCAATGAACATCGGAAAGAAAAGAATCTGAACCGGCAGAAAATATTTCCCCAAACGGTCGATCACCACCGTTGATGGTGACAGGGGTAAAACGATGGCGCAGGCAATTGCTGCCCATGCCATGATCGTCATCACCTTACGAAAGGGAACGGACAGCTCCATGCGGTTTCCCAGCATCAGAAACGCCGCGGCAGGGATGGCGTTCAGGATCAACCGGATCAGCGCGCCGCGCGATCCGGCTTCGGTTTCGAGGTATCGTGCAGAATAGATATCCAGGCGTTCTGACAGCATATATTCAATCATCACGGCAGCAATCGCCAGAAAGGCCGTATATAATAGCACACGGTTCTTAGAGATAAGGACAAGCCCGAAGGCAAAAACGATGATCCCCGTGCGGTGGAATAATGCACCAACGATCACACAGGCCAGAAACGCCCAAACCCTGTCCCGTGCCAATAACGCCAGACCGATCAGGATAAAGGCCAGCGCTGTTGTTTGGCGCACGTGGTCCATGGCCATGACCGTCACGATATGTGGCATGGTCACCGCAACAGCGACCCAAGGATAAGGGGTTTGCGCCGCAAACATCATGATGCCTGCCACCAGGATGACGGCGCAAACGACAAACACACCCGTTGCGCCCAAACCCAAATGGTATGACAGCCAGTTCAACCCGCCATATCCCGGGTCAGTAAAATCAAGCGCCTCACCCAAGGGCATTTCGGATATCAGATCGTAGATGTGGTTGTATTGAAACCAATCCTTGCCAACCTCAAAGCGGAAACCAATGAAGACGCAAAGCATGACGGCGAACAGCCCAAGCATCGCCTGACCTGCAACCGACAGGTGCCGCGTGAGAACGGAAACCATCCCGCCACAATAAGCAATGCCACTGACGAAAAGATACGGAAACATAGCGTTGGCCCTACAGTCTGGGTTGCCGACAGGGCGGTGTGTTCTGCGTGTCAGCCTGCATAGCGCATTGCAACGCCACTATCGGGCATCAGTTGTGAATTGATGTCGCGGGCCTCTAGAAACTTGTCCAACACGTATAGCTGCCCCAATTTCTGCGCTGCAACAAAGCCAGAGGTGGCATATTTTACGATGCCCGATATCGCACCTTTCCCAACGCCCATTGCCCAGAGCGTTTCGCAAAGCTGCGCCGATGGGCTGTAGATTTGGGGAAGCTGGTCAAGATTGAAACGAAACGATCCTTTTTGCGAAGATGCAAAATCCGATAGGATGCCTGCTTGCTTTAGAAAGTTGCGCAGCAATTTTTTGTTAAAGGACGTGTTATAGTCGAACAGAGCGTTCGCTGGCCATTGGCTGTAAAGCCTGACCCACGCGGGGTCGAGGAACGGAAAACCGATATCCAGTCGGTCCTCTAGCGTGGTTGCGAGCACGCCCTTACGAATGCAACAATCTATGTCAAAGACACCACCTCGTAGCAGCGCCCGCCGCTCTTCGGGGCGGTCAGCGTATTGATGGAAAATCTGCGGCAGGTCAGGGGCCAGCGGGCCGTGATGTACTGCAAAGCCCGCACCGCTGAAGTGCCGTTCATCGCGTGGTTTGAACAGTGTTTCAAGCGCGTAATGTGCGTGGTTGTGGCGATAGAACGGGGCGATCATATTTTCGGAAATGGCGGGAAGCCGCGGCAGTGATAACAGCCTCTTTTCACGCTTGGGGGGGATATGACCCATGTACGCGTCATTGCCCATGCCATCAAGCAAGATGGCGCGCATGCTGTTATCTGCATCCAAAATCCCTGAAATTTCGCGTACCGCGCGTAGGTAGGAAAAAAACGCTTGATCGGCGATGGGAACGGCCAATTTGTCAGCGTGGGCGCTGAAGTAAGGATCGACGTCGTGGATATCGTCAGGCAGATAAATGCATTCGTAACCCAGCAGTTTGCAGACCCGTGCCACATCTGCACTTTCGTCTTCGCGGCCGCGATTGGTGCAATGGATAAAAGTTGCGTTACGGCCCAGTTCTTTCAAAGCCCAAGCAACCGAAAGTGAATCCTTCCCGCCGCTGATCATCAGGAAAATGCGATCATAGCCTTCGGTCAGGCGCGCCGTCGTTTCGAGAAGGGTTTCGCGGATACTATCGATTGCTTCCTGCTCATCAAAGGTCTGTTCTTGGTCGGTGTTGCGGGTTCCGGTGAACTGTCGCAAGTCGCGCCGAAAATCCCCTGTCTCTGGCGAAAATTCTTCACAAAGTGCTGTGTCAAAGACGTTGATGACCGCTTCTTCGCGCAGCACGGACAATGGTGCCGGCAGAAAGCCAAGGCGTAGATAAAGCGCAAGCGCTGTTTGCGAAAGCGCGGGCGCTTGGCCGGTGGGAATGACACGCAGAGAAACCTTGGACATGCTTAATGTCCTACAGAAGGTTGGTTAACATTTTGTTGCCGGTATAGCGGACACAGGTCGCAGGGATACAAAAGACAGCCCCCAAATCCGGCAAGCCATCACCCGCAGCCCCAGTGACCAGATCACAATCGCGCAAGACGTGGCAATGGCCGCGCCATAGAGGCCCAGCAGGGGGATCAGAACCACATTTGCAATCACCGAAAATACCCCCGCCGCGGCAAAGACCCAGACCACTTTGGTCTGATGGCCTTGCATGAAAAGGGCCTGCATCGTCGCCCCGTTCAGCGCCACAGCCAGATTTGCCGCACAGAGGATCAGCATGATCGGATAGCCCGGTAGATAGGCCGCCCCGGCAAGCGTTGCGATGATGTCATCGCCCCATATGGCAAGCGCACCCAGCGCCAAGAACCCATAGCCGAGGGAAAACCGGACACTGCGCCTGAGATAGGCAGAGAGTGTATCCGGCGCGGCCGCTTCTTTGGTTTGTGCGAGGTAAGGCGCGTAAAGATGACCGATGGCCTGCACGCCAAAGGTCACAAGAACGGCGGCCTGTGCAGCGATGCGGTAGATACCCGCGGCCTCTTCGCTGCGCAGGGTGGCTAACAGGATGACGTCTATCTGCCGGTTGAATATCAGCAATCCCGTCACCACCGCGAAAGGTACGGCATGACCGATCCAGACAGTTGGCACCATCAGCACCCTCTGCTCGGGTTTGGCCAACAGGTCTTGCAAATGCGGGCGCGCCAAGATCAGCGCCAGCAGACTGACAGCCATTGCCACGCCAATGTATATCGCCCCGGCCAGCCGCCAGCCTTGGGTTGTCAGTTGCGTGGTCAACGCCACCCCAAGGACAAGCATACCGAAGGGCAGCAAAATCGTACCTACCAAAATAGCGGTGTTGGGCCGGAAGCTACCGCGCAGCACACCCTCCCAAAGGCCAGTGAGACATAAGAAGGGCAGGGCCAATGCCGTGATTGCCGCCGCCGCCAGAAAGGGGCTGTCGATCCTGAAAGAAACCGCGCCCCAAAGGCCCGCTAGAATGAATCCCGCATAAAGCAGCGACATCCCGATACCGGTGACGACCAGCGGCCCGGCCATGTGCTGTCCTTCGCCGTCGTGGGCAATGGCAACATGTTTGGTAATCAGCGTCGAAGCGCCGTTTTTGATCGGGATGGCCAGCAACGTTGTTGTGGCAAGCCCAAAGGCAAAGACCCCAAAAGATGCAGGGCCCATGATGCGCGCCAGATAGATGGTCATCGCCGCCCCGATCAGAGCTTCGCCACCCTTGAGGGCCAGAACCATAAGCCCACGGTGGGCCGATCTTAGTCGTGAGATCACGTTAAATATCGCTAGGCATCATAATATGTCTGATATGCGCCATAGCTTTCACCATAGCCGTATCGCTTCATGCCTCGATCTGAAATCTGGCCCAGCACAAGCCCCGAAACTTTGACGTTGACCTGCTCAAATGACCGAAGCCCATCCATCACCTGCCTGCGAGAGGTGTGATCCCATCGCACGGTATAGATTATCGTATCAACCCAGCGGCCAATGATGCGTGCATCAGCAACGGCCAGTACCGGGGGCGTGTCGATGATGATGTAATCATAGCGATCCCGTAACTCATCTACGAAGGCACCAAACCGGTCTGAGGAAAATATATCAGCGGCATTTGTCTGCGATTTCTCCCCGAAAAGCACGTCAAAATGCATGTCTGGGATATGGGTCACAGCCTCATCCAGTGTGGTTTCACCTAACATTACACTTAAAAAGCCGCGTTGTTCGGGGACGTCGAAATATGTGTTCATTACGCGGCGCCGGATATCCCCCTCAATCAGAAGAACCTTTTTGCCAAGCCCCGCCAGATTAAGCGCCAGTGCGGTCGATTGCGTCGTCTTGCCTTCACCGGGCACCGATGACGTTGACATGATCACCTTTGGCGGTTTGTCGAGGTTTGCCAGCAGCAAAGAGGTGCGCAAGTTGCGGACAGCCTCGGCAACCGCTGAATTCGGTTTGTCTTGCAGATACTGAAGCACCTTTTTGCGATCGCGCGCCGGAACAAGCGGAATTTGTCCACAGACGGCGTAGCCTGTCCTTTCTTCCAGATCTTCGGGTGTGCGGAACGTATTTTGCGAAACTTCGCGCAGAAGAACCAAACCGGCACCGCCGATCACGCCCAGAACCAGCGAAAAGACAAGGATCAGTGTCTTTCGCGGTGCAGAAGGCTGGTGCGGCATAACCGCAGACGACAGAATGCGGCTTTCGGCCTGTTGTAGCCCTTGCTGAACAGAGGTTTCCTTCAATCTGCTCAAGAAAAACTCGTAAATCAGGCGACTTGCCTCTGTTTCGCGTTGCAGCTGTTGAAGGGCAACCAACTCATCTGACTGCGTCTGAATACTGTCCGTCAGCTCAAGGATCGACAGCGCGATCGCCTCTTGCTGTGCCTCTGACCGGTTACTTTCAATGATCGCGCGCGCCAGCACCTCTTCAAATCGTTGTTGAAACGCCTCTGGATCATCATCCGTCATCAATTGATCAAGTCTGGCATCCGCTGCAATCGTGGCCATTTGGGCCGGATCATTCGCCGCGCGTGCTGCATTTAATTCAGCCACCCGCGCGCGATGGGTTGCAGCTGCTGCAGCGACATCAACCTGCCGGTCTCTGAGGTCTTTCAACTGCCGATTGAGCGCGATGAGCCCCTCTGGGCTTATCAGATCGGTATTGCTGCTAAAATCCTTGAGCTGGCTTTCGCTGGTTTCCAGTTCGATCTGCAGGTCAGCCACACGTTCGGTCAGCCATTCTGTTGCTTCGGCGGTTTTTTCAAATTTCAGGACAATCTGATCTTCGACATATAGTTCAGCCAACTTATTGGCGATTTGCGCTGATTTTACGGGGTCGCCAGTGACGACAGATATATTGAAAACATAGCTTTGGCGCACGTTCGAAACAGTGATCTGCTCCAGCACCGCGTTGATCACGGCGTCGCGGATTGCTTGATCTGATTGAATAGGATCAGACGTTGCAGCGCGTCCTATCACGTTCCCAATCGCATCCAAAGACAGCCAAGGTGGATCGCGCAGCGTTGCATTGAAATCCGGATCAGCAACCAGATTCAGATCATCGACGACTTTCCCGATCAAACGACGGGATCGCAATACCTCGACCTCGGTGTTGATGGTGACTTGATCACCCGATAGCCCTGACATGACGCTTTCAATATCGACGACCTGTTCCTGACGGCTTTCCAAAGCGACGGACGCGGTGGTGGTATAAAGCGGCGTTGCCAGAAACAGGGCATAATAGCCACCGGCGGCGAGCGCGATCAGACTACAAAGGATGATCCAAAGCTTCCCGCGCCACAGTGTGCGCAACAGTGCGCCAAGATCAATTTCATCATTGCCAGATGGCGCAACCTTCTGTGCCCCTATGAGCAGATCGTTCCGGTCGCGTATCATTCATAACCTTCTGGTTACACTGCCTTACAAGCCCATGTTGTGGCCCAAGACTGCCGAGTCGTGTAATGGTTAACGGAAAAACCTTTCAGAGAACTTAACACCAGCAGGCATGGCAATTTCGCCTCAAGCATGTCGTCGCAGGTGTCCTGGTTTCATGTGCTGACAAACGTGCAACTTTCTGCGCTGATGTGCGCTGCGGTAAGCTGCTGGGTCTGATAAGCACCCGTATCAATCGCGATGCGGCTGTTATGCTTTGTGGGTTTACCGACAATTGTATGCCCATGAATGATGACTGCATCGTCTTTCCGATCAGCGCGCATAAAGTCGCGATGTCCCCATAACATCGTCTTCGACCTTTGCGCATGCGGGGATGTACCGGGGTCCATGGCCGCATGAACGCACCAGATATTCCCGCTGTTCCAACAAAGCGGCAGTTGCCTGACCCATGCCAGCATGCCCGCAGGCAGTGCGCCTTCAAAGGTTTCGCAAACCTCAAGTATGTCGTCAGCGCTGGCGCTATCCGCGATGCCGTTGATCCCATAGCTTTCCAATGTGGCTATACCGCCGTTGCGCAGCCAACCCCCACCTTTACCAAGCGGATCGTCGATGAAGTCCAACATCATCTTTTCGTGGTTGCCCATCAGGCAAACAACCTGATTTGGCCGCTGATGCGCGAGCGCAAACAGGCGTGCCAGCGTGCCCGCCGCATTTGGTCCGCGATCGATATAGTCGCCCAGAAAAACGAGTGTCTGATCTTCTGAAGGATCAATTTTCTGCAGCAAGCTGTCCATCAGGTCCAAACGCCCGTGCAGATCGCCTATTGCGAAAAATGGCGCATCGGGCTGCAGCACATTTGTTATAGGCGCGCTCTGCGGTGCAGTACCCACGTGCCCCTTCACGAGTTTTTTGATGAATTTCAGCGGCAAGCGGCTCTCCTTCGCTGTGCCAGTCTTGCGCTTGGACATGCCACGGCGCGGCGTTTCGCGATCAAGATGTTAAGATAACCATTCAAAGGTTTATACAATTTTAACGAAAGCACACATACGGTCCGAACAACAAATGATGATCGTCGCAGCATGACGATCTTTGTCGATTGAGGGCTGAAATCCTCTTGGAAGGATGTCATGAACTTTTTTGTTGTTTGGATGCGGACAGGTGGGGCGATCCGAGGTGCCAGACTGATGTTGCCGGGATCTGACGCTTGAATACTGCAATACGATATTGGTTCTTGGGTGGGTTTGCTGCTGCTATGCTTGGTGCGTGCGGCACGGCCTATGTCTCGCCTCAGGTGACGGCGGAGGATGGTAAGGTTCGGATTGTCCCACTCACGGCCGAAACTGTGGTGGAAGCAAATAGTGACAGGCGGACGCCGCAGGACATACCTGACGCATTCTTTCAGAACGCTGGCAGTCCTTCGGCAGTGCGCGGCGCAGGTGCTGCGCCGCTGCCCAGTCTGGCTGAACAACAGCGTCCCGCGGCACTGACAACGCGCGCGCCGCCGGACAGTGACCCCGGCCCTTACCAGATTGGTATCGGTGATGTTCTGTTGCTGGCGACCCGATCTTCCGGTGACACTGTTGAAGAACTGAGTGGCCTTCTCGCGGCGCAAAACAGCCGCGAAGGGTACACCGTACAGGATGACGGGGCGATTGCGGTGCCTGATGTGGGCCGCATCATGTTGGCAGGGCTGACATTGGAAGAGGCAGAAGCGCAACTTTTCCAAAGCCTTGTTGAAAACCGTATTGATCCGACTTTCAGCCTTGAGATTGCTGAGTTCAAATCCAAACGGGTGTCTGTTGGCGGCGCTGTCGGAAGCCCCGCTATCGTGCCCATCACACTCACGCCACTGTTTCTGGATGAGGCGATCGCGCTCGCGGGTGGGATCGCAACGCCAGACGTGGATTTCGCATCAATCCGCATCTATCGGGACGGAACCCTTTATCAGATCCCCCTTGTTGCATATCTGCGTGATCCTGACCTGCAGAAGACGCGATTGCTGGCCAGTGATAGTATCTTTGTTGATACCGCTTTTGAGCTTGAACGGGCGCAGGCCTATTTTGCTGAACAGATCACACTTGCGCAGTTTCGCCAGCAAGGGCGGGTGCAAGCATTGGCTGAGTTGACCGCAGAGGTCGGTTTGCGCCGCGCCGCACTGACCGAGGCCCGCAGCAATTTTCAGGAACAAATCGCACTTGACGCCGTTGATCGTGAATTTGTCTATCTAACAGGCGAAGTGACCCAGCCGGGGCGGTTCCCGCTGCCCTTTGGCAGGCAGGCCACCCTTGCTGATGCGCTGTTCGCAGACGGGGGCTTTTCCAGCGAGACGGGCAATCCAAGCCAGATCTATGTGCTGCGGAGTGCTGCAGATGATGTCGGCGAAATCACCGCATGGCATCTGAATGCGAGAAACGTCAGTAACCTGCTATTGGCCACGCGGATGAACCTCTTGCCAAACGATATTGTCTTTATCGCCGAACAACCCGTGACGCGATGGAACCGGGTTGTGCAGCAGATAGTACCGTCACTGATCACAACAGGTGTCGGTGTCGCGGCGAACTAAAGCAGGCCGTTCGGCAAAGGTTGCTCGTTCGCCGTATTCACCTGGCGGAACCATAGTGTCAGCATCGTCGATGTGATGACGATGAAGAGCGAGTAAAGCACGGGCACGGCCATGACCGCCTGCGCCTCTGTACCGGCGAAGGTGAAGGCGATGATCGCGATAGCCAACGGACCGTTCTGGATGCCGGTTTCCAGTGCCACAGTACGCGCATTGCGTGGGTGCAGTCGCAAAAGTGCCGAAAACCCATAGCCCAGCGCAAAGCCGAACAGCCCCAAAACGATGGAACCAAAATAGGTGGCCCATGTGGTTGTCAGCAGGAATTCCCAATTGCGCGGAATCCATGAGACGATCAGAAATAGGATAAAGAAGATCGCCAGCATCGACCCCATAAACTCTGTCACTGCACCAACATTGGCGTTCAGTTTGCGCAGCACCATGCCGATCGCAACGGGCACCAAAAGCAACACAAGTGTGGCGATGATATTTTCCCGCGGAATATCCAGATCAAGCGCGCCTGCATAAAGCACCAGCACAAGAGGGATCAGGATTACGCCAAAAACGGTCGAAGTCACCGTCATGAGTACCGAAAGCGCGAGGTTCCCTTTGGAAAAATAGGTAAAAATATTCGATGTGGTTCCGCCCGGCATGCAGGCCATGATCAGAATGCCGATCTTGATCGTGTCCGATACGGGCAATGTCGTCGCCAAGATAAAGCCAATCAGCGGCATAAACCCGTATTGCGAAACGACCCCAATCATCAAGCCATAAGGACGCTTCAGGGCCAATGTAAAATCACGCGGCGTCAGCGATGCGCCCATCCCCAGCATGATCACGAAAATCATCAGCGCCAGGATGGCCTGTTCCAGTGGTCCAACCATTATGCGTTCTCCACTTTGGTTTGCTCTTCGGCACGCAGATCCTTGCGCAGGATCTTTCCGACGTTTGATTTTGGCAGTTCATCACGGAAGGTCACTGATTTAGGCACCTTATAGGCCGTCAGGTGTTCCTTGCAGTAAGCGCGGATCGCATTCTGGTCGAGCGTTTCATCGCGCTTGACTATAAAGGCTTTGACCGCCTCGCCAGATGCTCCGTCTGGCACGCCAATGACAGCCACTTCGTCAACACCGGGGTGTGCTGCAAGGGTATCTTCGATTTCATTGGGGTAGACGTTGAAACCGGACACAAGGATCATATCTTTTTTGCGGTCAACGATGCGGAAATAACCGTCCTCATCCATGACACCCACATCCCCGGTCAAAAGCCAGCCGTTTTGCAAGGTCTTCGCCGTTTCTTCGGGCATGTTCCAATAGCCCTTCATAATCTGCGGACCACGTGCGATCAGCTCACCGGGGTCGCCTTGCGGCACATCAACCCCATCCTCGTCCACACATTTCACCTCTGTCGATGGCAACGGCACACCGATAGAATTCACACGGCTCTTGCCATAGGGGTTGAAGGTCAAAATGGGCGAGGATTCCGTCAAGCCATACCCTTCCAGCACGGGCCGTCCTGTCAGTGTTTCCCACTGCTCGGCGACACTGCCTTGCAAGGCCATGCCGCCAGAGGATGCGAATTTAAGATGTTTTGGCGGTGTGTCCTGAAACCAGATCTCTCCATTCAGACCATTGAACAGGGTGTTCACACCGCTGATCCATGTGATCTTATAGTTCTCAAAAGCGCGTTTGAGATTGCTGAGCGGGCGCGGGTTCGGGATCAGGATGTTTTGCGCGCCTTGCGAAAACATGCCGAGGAAATTTACGGTGAAGGCGAACACGTGATAAAGCGGCAGGGCCGTCAGGGCAACTTCCTTACCCTTTTCGAACTGTTCGATCAGCTCCATCGTTTGTTCCATATTCATCAGAATATTGGCGTGGGTCAGCATCGCCCCTTTTGACACACCGGTCGTCCCACCGGTGTACTGCAAACAGGCGACATCGTCGGGTTCGATTGCGCGGCGATACCCTTCTAGTGCGTTATGCGTTTGCGCATGTTTGGCGCGGCCAGCCTTAACCGCATCGGGCAGGCGGATGTGCGGAATGGTGATGGGCTTGATCGTCTTGTCCCAGTATTTCTGAACCAGACCAACGATCCCCCGCGGCATCGCCGGCATGTATTCAGCAATACGGGTGACGATCACATTCGGGATCGGATGGCCCTGCATCGTCTCGACCAGTTTGTCGGCGAACATATCCACCACAAAGATTGCGGCAGGCTGTGCATCGGCAAATTGCTTGGCCATTTCCTCTGCCGTGTAAAGCGGGTTGACGTTGACCACGACACATCCCGCCTTGAACACCGCCATCGCCGCAATGGGATAGGCCAGACAGTTGGGCATCTGGATCGCCACACGGTCGCCCGTTGTCAGCCCGGCAATTTCGCGCAGATAAACCGCCATTGCGTCAGACATCTCATCCGCCTGAGCATAGCTGAGCGTGCCATTCATTCCGTTAGGTAGGCAGACCGTAAAGGCGGGCCGGTCACCGTAGAGTTCGGCGGTAGCGCTGACGAAATCGCCAATTGTTCTGTATGCCGGGGCATCAATCGTCTTACGAACGGACGGGCCGTAAAAGGCCGTCCATGGGTGTATCTGGTCTGTCACGGGCTTCCTCCCCCAAAAGCATTCTGAACAGTCTAGACCGTCTAACTGCTTTGTGAAGCGAAACCAGTCATAATCATAGGATAACCCGACGTTGTCTCATCCCAGCGGTGTACAATTGTACACCGAAACTATTTCCTTTCGCCGCCTGTTCCACTAGTGATGCGGATCAAAGGCGGCCATTGCGTTCATGCTATAAGGCAAAAGCCGCTGAGAGGTTAAACACGACTTAAAAACGAGGACATGCGCATGTCAGATCAAACCCTGCCCGATATAATCTACACAAAGACCGATGAAGCGCCGCAGCTGGCGTCAGCCTCTTTGCTGCCGATCCTGCGCAAGTTCCTATCTGCCGCGGACATCAGCATCGGGACCAAGGATATCTCTCTTGCCGGTCGTATTCTGGCGGCTTTCCCTGAGAAACTGACAGAAGCACAGAAGATATCCGATGATCTGGGTCTGCTGGGCACGGTTGTAAAAACGGCGAGTGCCAATGTGATCAAGCTGCCCAACATCTCGGCCTCGGTCCCGCAACTGGTGGCGGCTGTCAAGGAATTGCAAGAGCAGGGATATGACATTCCCGACTATCCCGAAGCGCCCGAAAGCGCGGATGAGATTGAGGCACGCAAGCGTTACGATGCGATCAAAGGCTCTGCCGTGAACCCGGTACTGCGCGAAGGCAACTCTGACCGCCGCGCGCCGTCTTCGGTCAAAGCCTACGCTAAGGCGAACCCACACCGGATGGGGAAATGGTCAGCCGATAGCAAGACACGTGTGTCCACCATGGGCGCACATGACTTCCGTTCGAATGAGACGTCGGTCACGCTGTCCGACGCGCAGACCTTAAAGATCGAACTGACGGACACCAATGGTGCGGTCACCACACTGAAAGATGGGATCGCGATGCCTGCGGGCACCATTGTTGATGCAACTTTCATGTCGGCCAAGGCGCTGAAAGAGTTCTTCCATGAACAGATCGCGCGGACATTGGAAGATGGCACGCTCTTCTCACTGCATATGAAGGCGACGATGATGAAGGTCTCGGACCCGATCATCTTTGGGCATGCCGTTGTGGCCTACCTCCAGCCGATCTTTGACAAATATGCGGATGATTTCGCTGGTGCCGGGATCAGCCCGAATGCGGGCTTTGGCACACTCTTTGATGCGATCGACGCCATGCCAAATGGTACGGCCATCCGGGCAGAGATTGATGCACTGTTGGCCGAACGTCCACCGCTTTACATGGTAAATTCTGATCGTGGCATCACGAACCTGCATGTGCCCTCTGACGTCATCATCGACGCGTCCATGCCTGCCGTTATCCGCGCAGGCGGCAAGGGTTGGGGACCCGACGGTGAGGAGGATGACACCAATTGCGTAATCCCGGACAGTTCTTACGCGCCAGTCTATGATGCCTCTGTCGAATTCTGCAAAGCCAATGGCGCGCTTGATCCGGTCACTGCTGGTACGGTGCAAAACGTCGGCCTGATGGCGCAAAAGGCGGAAGAATACGGATCGCACCCGACAACCTTTGAAATTCCAACAGCAGGCACCGTACGCGTGATCGCGGACAACGGCGATGTTTTACACACGCATCAGGTCGAGGCTGGGGACATCTGGCGCATGGCTTCAGCCCGCCGCGCGCCGATTGAAAACTGGATTCAGCTCGCACTCGACCGGATGGCGACGACGGGATATGAGACGATCTTCTGGCTTGATCGCAACCGTGCGCATGATGCCGAGCTGTTGAAATACGTGGAACCAGCGCTGGCCAAGGCGGGCGTCGCTGACAAGGTCAAGATCATGGCACCGCGCGATGCAACAACGCGGTCATTCGAGGTGATCTACAAGGGTGACAATACAATCGCGGTCACAGGCAACGTCTTGCGCGACTACCTGACCGATCTGTTCCCGATCCTTGAAGTCGGTACATCGGCCAAGATGCTGTCTGTCGTTGGCTTGATGAACGGCGGCGGTTTGTTTGAAACCGGCGCGGGCGGGTCCGCCCCAAAACACGTGGAACAACTGGTGCAGGAAAACCACCTGCGCTGGGATTCGCTGGGTGAGTTCTGTGCCTTGGGTGAAAGCCTGCGCTTTCTTGGCACCTCTCAAGGCAAGGCGGCAGCGCAGATCATGGGTGACGCCGTTGATACAGCGACCGAGAAACTGCTGGCCGAAGGACATTCGCCACAGCGTAAGGTTGGTCAGCCCGATAACCGGCACAGCCACTACTGGTTCGCGCGGTTCTGGGCCGAGGCATTGGCCGCACAAACCAAGGATGCCACCTTGGCCGCAACCTTCGCGCCATTGGCAGAAAATTTGGCCGCAGACGAAGCGGCAATCCTGGCTGAACTGTCGGCAGGCCGCAGTACGGCAGTTGATCTTAGCGGATATTATAACCCGTCAGAGCAGCGCGCAGCAGAGGCCATGCGCCCTTCGGCAACACTCAATGCGTTGATCGGCTAAACAGCGATCAAAAATCACTCAACGGGGCGCTTTATCGCGTCCCGTTGACCTCCCTCAAGGCGGCGGACAGGCGGATGTTCTATATTCACCCTGTTCCACCTCGAAGGGAGTTCCAAGATGTTCGATAACATTACAATTGGCGTTGACGGGTCTGACCACGGCTGGCGCGCATTTGATTTGGCCTGTGATCTGGCGCAGCGTTATGATGCGCAACTCCATGTCGTCCATGTTCCCGAAATCCCACCATCCGCGATAGCGATTGGTATTGGGGCGATTGATGTCCCCATAGACCTTGAACAGATCATCAGTGACGGTCAGGCTGTGATGGCAGATGCGGCAACACGTGCCCGTGCGCAGGGTGTTGAACCATCCAGTCAGATTGTACGCACCGGAGTGGCCGCGACAGAGATCCTTCATGTTGCCAACAGCACAAGCTCTGACCTGATCGTGTCGGGCAGGCGGGGCATGGGGGATGTCGCAAGTCTATTTCTGGGCAGCACATCACATAAAATCGCGCAAGAGGCGCAATGCGCCTGCCTGACGGTAAAGTAGAGAGCCGCGCAATTTATCGTTCCCTGACGTAATTCACTTGCGGACCATCGGTTAGTTTGCCACACATACCATACCACAGGGGAGCCGCGTTTTGCCGCGGCTGAGATGCGGGGCGCCAAGCCCCCGGACCCTCAAAGCTGATCTGGATAATGCCAGCGTAGCAAGGAGGACATGCATATGTTTGCAGGCGCACAAGTATCCCTTTATCCGATGACTGACGGGTTTGTTGACGTCATCTTATCATCCCTCAACGCGCTTGATCCGTGGCGCAACCAATTGCGGATTGAGACTGATGATATCTCGACCCTTATCGTTGGTCCGCCCGAGGTGCTGTTTCCCGCACTGCGCGATCTTTATGCGAGTGCCGCCGCAACCGGCACACATGTCGTGCTGCGCACCACACTATCGCGCGGTTGCCCGGGTGAACCCGATGATCCGATTTGCCAGACCGGTGCCTTGGCCAACCCTGAAGAGCCTTTGGCATCACGCCAACAAAGCGCATTGGCGGCGATTGCCGCGACCCCTGAAAAAGGGCAAGTCGCCGACGTTCAATTCTCACTCTATGTGATGGGCGCGGGTGATCATATGGCCGAAATCGTGGGCTGTATCGACTTCCTGAAACAAAGCGGCACCTTTGATCGGTCGAAAAACTTCTGCACCCGGCTGACTGGTGATGCAGGCCCGGTCTTTGCCACCCTGCAACAAGCGTTTTGCCAATTTGGGCCGCCAAACGGCCATGTCACCATTGATCTGACGGTTTCTGCCAACAGCCCATCGAAGCGCTGATCTGATGCAGCACCCCGTACCTCGCCAAACTGGCAGAGGTCTGGCCCGCGGCATCCCTGCCGTCCTGAGTGTGGTCAGCGCCTTTGCGATCTGGGAAATCTATGTCCGCTTGTCAGGCATCTCGCCACTGATGCTGCCCGCACCGTCGCGCGTTCTGGACCAGATAGTGCAAAACCGCGCTTTGCTGTGGAACAATACCGTACCTACGCTAAAGGCCACGTTCGCGGGGTTCGCCCTGTCGCTGACCGTGGCCTTCGGTCTGTCAATCGTGCTGGATTTCATGCCGCGCGTGCGCCGCGCGCTGTTCCCGATCTTTGTAGTCAGCCAGACACTGCCCTTGGTCGCCATAGCGCCCCTCGTGGTGCTGTGGTTTGGGTTCGATCTGACGCCAAAAGTGCTGCTGGTCGCGTTGGTCACCTTCTTTCCGATGCTGGTGGCGCTGGTTGACGGATATGCATCCACCGATCCAGAAATCGAAGACCTGATACGCTCAATGGGTGCCACCCGCGTGCAAATCTTCCGCGCCGCGCGCTTCCCGTCCGCCATGCCCTATTTCTTCGCAGGCCTGCGCATTTCGATCACCTACGCGGTCGTCGCCGCGATCTTTGCCGAATACGTTGGCGCGCGTGCGGGGCTGGGGATCGTGATCCTGAACGCCAAAAACAGCTTTCGCCCCGATATCGTGCTGGCCGCCGTCGTAATCAGCTCACTGCTCACGCTGATCCTCTTCGCCGCCACCGCCCTATTGCAAAGGATCGTGCTGCGTTGGCGCGATGTGGAGGGGCACCGATGACGGCCCTCTCCCTCAAAGACGTCAGCATCACGCTTGGCGACACCCACGTTCTGGACCGCATCAGCATGCATGTGGATCAAGGTGAATTCGTCTCGATCCTTGGCCCCTCGGGCGCAGGTAAATCCACGATCTTTCGGCTGCTGACCGGCGCGTCGCCGCTGCAAACCGGAAAGATCACCGGCGCCACCCACCAAAACAGCTTCGCCTTCATGCCCCAGCGCGACGCGCTGATGCCGTGGCGCAGGATCCTTGACAACCTGACATTGGGGTTAGAAGTGCAGGGTATCCCCCGTAAAGACGCACGCGCGCAGGTCGCACCACTGCTTGCCGATTTCGGGCTTGCCGATTTCACCACCCACTATCCCGCACAACTGTCCGGCGGAATGCGCCAACGCGCCGCCCTCTTGCGGACCATCGTGCAAGGGCGATCCATCCAGCTGCTCGACGAACCCTTTGGCGCGCTTGACGCGCTGACCCGCACCCACATGCAGACATGGTTCGAAGACCGTTGGCGCACAGCACGCTGGACCACCCTGCTGGTCACCCACGACGTGCGCGAGGCCGTCGCCTTATCCGATCGCATCTATGTGCTGTCACGCCGCCCCGCGCGCGTCATCGCCGAAATCACTGTACCAATCCCGCGCCCCCGGCTGGGACGACCACCCAGTGCAGCAGCCCACGACATCGAAGCACACCTTCTTGAAACCCTACTTCACCAAACCGGAGAGAACCCATGAAACATGTCGTCACCGCAGCCTTCATCGCATTGGCGCTACCCGCCACTGCGCAGGAAAAACTAAGCGTGGCCCTCGATTGGACACCCAATACGAACCACGTCGGCCTCTATGTGGCACAATCCAAAGGCTGGTTCGAAGACGCCGGGCTGGACGTCGATATCCTGCCCTACACCGACACCTCATCTGGCACATTGGTCGCCGCTGGCGTGGCCGAATTCGGCATCCTCAGCGCCGTCGGCTTTCACACACAACGCGCGACAGGCGCGGACATGACCGCCGTTATGGCGGTCGTGCAGCACGAAACCGGGCGCTTGGTCTTTAATGGGGACCGCGAGGACATCCAGCGGCCCGCCGATCTGGATGGTATGATCTATGCAGGCTTCGGCAGCGCATGGGAAGACGCGCTGATCTCAACCATCATCCGCAATGATGGGGGCACGGGCGCATTCGACACGGTCACTTTGGGCACCTCTGCTTATGAGGCGCTGGCAAATGGCAGCGTCGATTTCACCCTAGAGGTCAGCACATGGGAAGGCGTGAATTCGGTCCTGCTGGATCGGCCGCAGCGGGCGTTCCGCTATGCCGACTACGGCGTGCCAGACCAGCATACGACGTTTCTTGGGGGCAACGGCACATGGCTGACAGAGAACCCCGAAACGGCAACGGCCTTCGTCCAAGCCGCGCAACGGGGCTACGCTTTTGCGGCCAGTAACCCGGAGGAGGCCGCCGATATCCTGATCGCCGAAACCGCAGGCATGCTGACAAACCCTGAGTTGGTGCGCGCATCAATGGAAGCATTGGTCGACGGTGGCTACCTACAAGACGCAGGCGAGCCCGTCGGGCTGATCGACGACGGCAAGATCGCAGATATCACGCAGTTTTTGTTCGAGGCGGGGATCATGCGGGGCGCAGATGGCGAGGTGCTGGATGCGATGCCGGATGTGGCGGAATGGTATACCAACGAGTATTTGACTTTGAAGTGAACGCGAGGCCTAAGTAGTTAATGCGCGTCTGCGCGCCATAGCACTTTGTTCAAAGTGCCTGCGACCCCTTAAGTGGATGCAAGAATGATAGATCGCGAAAATGAGATCAAACGGCTTGAGACGCTCTATGATGATGGGAAAATCACCTATGCGGAGTTCGAGAAGCAAACGCGAGATTTGATCCTTACTCCGAACCAAGAGATTGCGCGCAGAGACAAGTTGCGCTGGCAACAGGGCGGTGGAATTATCGGCTATATACGCAGGATGACCCTCCGTCTCTTTATCTGGCTTGCCTTCGGCGCTGTGGCCGCCGGAGGCGCATACCTGTTCCTTGGAAAAGACTTTTGGGCTTATCTGGTCGCGCTCGCGCTTGCCCCAATGATCATTGCACTTCTTATCAGCTTGAAAGATGGGTTTTAAGGATTTTCTGTAGCCGCAACGACTACTCCCCCCGCGCCTCTTTCGCTGTCCCGTAAACCGGCAGATCAGCCGCCGTTTTTCCGTGCGCCGCCATCAGCGTATCGCGCACGAATGCGATGTGCGCGGTTTCCTCTATGATCTCAGCCAGATACTGTGCCGCCGTCAGCGTTTTCCCCACACCGATGGTGCCGTGATTGGCGAGTACCGCGGCCCGCACGGAGGTATCTTCAAACACCGGGCTGATTTCCACTTCTGTCTGTGGTCCGCCGTTGTCGGACAGGGGGATCAGTGGCATCCGCCCGATCTTTTCGATGGTCTGCACGGTCAGGCAAGGGATCTCGATCCCTGCGCTGGCAAAACCAGTTGCCCACGGGCTGTGGCAATGCACGATGGCGTTGATGTCGGACCTGATCCGATACAGATCAAGGTGGAAATCCATATCCTTGGATGGCTTAAACGCCGACGGTTCAATCGTACCATCCAGATGCACGACTTGTAGATTGTCGCGGCTGCATTCGGCAAAACCGATGCCCGATGGCTTGATCACAATCCCCGGCCCAGACGACAGCCGCACCGACAGATTGCCGCCCGCGTTTGTCTGTAGCCCCAGATCAAAGCACCGCTTTGCGGACCAGATCAGGGCGTCTTTCTTGGCTTCGATATCGGAGGGGTCGAACATGGGATTAGTCCTTTGTGATGGCGCGTAGGGCGTCAACGGTGGCCATCGCAGTGGCCGTGTCATTGATGTGCCCGTCTAGGCAAATAGCGTCGATGTATTGCGTAATGGTGTCGCGAAAGGCCTCGCGCAGGGCAGGGCTTTCGATGGCGCCATGAGGTTTGTCTTCCGAAGAAAAACCGCCCATGGGGATTAGCACGCGGACGGGGGCGGTGGCCTGTGATATCGCCTCGCCCAGGATATTGGCGCATTTTACGATCTCTTCCGTTGTGCATTGCACATGGGTGAACAGCGGTGAATGGCTGTAGTGAGGCCGCGTGCGATAGACCTCTGGCATCAGATCCGCCTGGCCCATGCCGATAAAGTTGACCCCACCGGGCAGGATCACGCGGGGTATGTTGCCCATAGCGGTAAAGCGTCCCGGCATATCGGCATTGACCCCGGCGATGTAACAGCGCGTCAGCTCATGCGGGGTGTAGTCGACAACCGATTTGAACGCGCCGTTTTGCGCCCAGCGGGTAAAGGCGGCACCGCCAAAGCCATTGGCGTGGAAAACGGTAACCTCATCCCCATCCGCGCGCAGGCGATCGCACAGCGCATCTGTGCCGGGGCCGGTCACCCCCAATGACGTCACGCCGACAGAGGGCGTCAGTGATGCAGGGCCCGTGGGCAAAGTCGCATGATAGAGACCACCGGTGATTGCCGCAGCCCGGTCCAATGCTGCACGCGTGGTGGCATTCAATCCACAAAGGTCTGCAATCGTGGGCACCAGCACGATGGAACTGTCAGCGATGACATAGCGCGGATCGAAGGGAAGCGTTGTGACCAGCACCTTGGGCATCGCAAGCGGCAATGAGCGCAGCACATTCACCGCAATCTGCCCGCCCGTGCCGCCTCCTATTGCGACGACCATGCGCCGCCCGGATTGCGGGGCGCTGTTGATTTCGGCAATCGCGCGTTCAGTTGCGGCTTTCATGCCCGCGACTTTTGCCGCGGGCGACCAGTGTTCGCCCCCTGCCTTGAGCGAGATATCGCATTGTTCCACCGGAACACCCTGCGCCTTTAGCCCAAGGATCAGATAGTCTGCTTCCTCCTGCTTGGTGTCATAGGTCGCAAGAAGAAGGACTGACATTACCCTTTTACTGCCCCCGCAGTCATACCAGTGATAATCTGACGGCTGGCCATAAAGGTGAAGATGATCGGTGGCACAGCCAGCAACATCCCCGTCGCCATGATGACACCCCAGTCGATATCAAATTCGGTCAGGCTGTTCACGATTGTGACGGGCACTGTGCGGCTGTTGCGATCTGCCAGCGCGTTGGCGAGCAGGAACTCGTTCCAAGCGACCCGGAAGGTAAAGATCGACGCGGCTGCAATACCCGGTTTGATCAGGGGCAAGACGACAAGAAAGAAAACCTGGAAGGGACCGGCGCCATCCATGCGCGCGGCCTCTTCCAGCTGGATTGGCACTTGTACGATAAAACTCTGCAAAATCCAGATTACGAAGGGCAGGTTCAGGGCTACATAAACCAGAATGATGCCGCCCCGCGTGCCATCAATCCCGAACTGGAAGGTCCAGATGCCAAAGACCGGCACCAGCAAAACCGCAGGTGGGACCATACGCATCATCAGCGTCCAGATCGACACCACATCGCGGCCCATAAAGCGGAAACGCACCAGCGCGTAGGCGGCCATCGTGCCGATGACCAGCGTGATCGCCGTGGACACCAGACCGATGATCAGTGAGTTCGTGAGCGCCCGCCCAAAGGTGGGATCACAGCGGCGTAGGTGCTCTGGTTCATACCACAGGAAATCGCACAATGCGGTTTCATAATTGCGCAGCGTGGGCATGAAAATCAGGCTGGAGGTGTCGGACATGATATCGACATTCAGCTTCAGCGACGTGACAAGCATCAGGTAGATCGGGCCGATTGCCATGATCACCAGCATGACGATCAGCACGTAGAAGGCCGGGTTCTGGCGGTCGTAAGTCTTCTGGCTCATGCCTCTTCCTCCACCGCGCGCATGCGCTGGGCGCGCACTTCCTGCGCTTTGTTATAAATGAACATCGCAAAGGTCAGGATCAGCAGAATGATCAGCAACAGGTTCGACATGGCCGCCGCCTCGCCCAGTTCGCGGAACTCGGATGCAGTACGGTTGATGCGGATCGATAGGATTTCGGTCGACAGACCGGGCCCACCGTTGGTCATTACGAGGATGACCTCAAGCACTTTGAAGCTGTCGATCAGGCGTAAAAGAAGCGTGACGATCAATACCGGCAACATCAGCGGTAGTTTGATATAGATGATCTGCTGCCATCCGCTTGCGCCGTCAATCTTGCTGGCTTCAATGGCAGAGGCAGGCAGGGATTGCAGCGCGGCAAGCGAGAGGATGAAAATAAACGGGGTCCATTGCCAGATGTCGGCAATCACGATGGATGCAAAGGCCCAATCCCCATCGGCCAACCATGGGATCGGTTCAAACCCCCAATCCGTCAGCGTGCGGTTAAAGATGCCGACGGTCGGGTGGTACATATAGCGCCACATCAGACCCACAACGATGGGCGCGATCATCATTGGTAGGATGAAAAGGGTACGCAGCACAGACATGCCGCGAATGTTGCGATCCAGCAAAAGGGCAAGGCCTACGCCTAGGATCATTTCGATGGTGACGACCACGGCAGAAAACTTGATCGTGACCCACATGCTTTCGCGGAAGGCGGCATCGCTGAACAGCTTGGTATAGTTGCGCAGACCTATGAAGTCAGCTTCGCCAATACGCTGGCTCGGGTTCCAGTCCAGAAAACTGGCATAAACCATATAGCAAATCGGGTAGAACAGCGCGACTGCCAGAACGATCCCGGCGGGGGCCAGAAACAGATATGGCGTCAGGCGATTGGCGCGTGCGGTGCTCATGTGCCGATTGCTTTCTTGTGGATAAAAAGGTGGGGGGTGTGGCAGGCCGATGCACAACGCACCGGCCCGCCACTTGGGAGGTTACTGCCAGGTGTAATAACCGGCTTCGTCCATCGTGGCGCGGGCGCGTTCGGCCACACCGTCAAGCGCCTCTTGCGGGTCCAGACCTTCGGTCAGAACCTGGCTCATGGTTGTGCCGATATCCGCGTTGATCGTACCCCAGGTTGGGATGATCGGGCGCCAGTCAGGGTCAGCGTATTGCAGCGCTTCACCGAATGTTGCCGAATAAGGGAATTTCTCATTCAGCTCGGCATTCTGGTAGGTCGAGAACCGGGATGGGTTACCGCCTGCCATAGCAATCGCAAGGTCCTGCTCTTTGCTGGTCAGCCACTGCATCAGCAAGAATGCAGCTTCCTTGTTTTGGGCGTTCGACGGGATGCCGATACCAAAACCACCGGTCTGCGAACCACGGCGCACACCTTCGGGGTGCATCGCATAGCCGACATTGCCAACAACGGTGGAACGGCTTGGGTCTTCAAACCCGGACGCAAAGGCAATCGAATCCATAAACATGGCCGCCTGACCTTGCTGGAACGCAGCCGCGGCTTCGGCTGGGCCGAACGTCGTGCCACCTTCAGGGCCACAATCAACGATGGTTTTCAGCGCATTCGCGGCGGCAACGCCTTCTGGGCTGTTGATGATCGGGTTCCATTCAGCGTCAAAGACACGACCGCCAAGGGGCGCGAGGTGCAACAGGAACGCGTGGCTGGCCTGATGGCCAGATGCAGCACGTGACGCCATGCCACCCATGCCCGGCTCAACCTCGGGGATCTGACAGGCCACTTCGAGAAGCTCATCATAGTTTGTCGGCACCTCGATACCGTGCTTTTCAAAGATATCCTTGCGGTAGGCGAGTACGGACGTCTCGGCCCCGAACGGAATACCAAAGAGCGAACCTGTCTGACCGGGCAGATAGCCCTTGTCGCCGCCCGCAACACCGATGTTGGCGACATAACCGTCGATCAGGTCAGCCGCATCATAGTTGGGATCAGCAAGACGCGGGTTCATGAAGTACTTGGCGAGGTTTTCCAACTGATCGGCATAAACATAGTCAGCCTTGGAAAACACAACATAAGCGATCAGGTCATAATCGCCTTCGTCCTTGGTTAGCTCAAGCGTCTGGCGCTCGCGCATCCGCAGGTACTGCAACTGGTCGACTTCAACTTCGATCCCGGTCTGCTCGGTAAACTCAGGCAGGACATCCAGCACAGCATTGTAGTGTGGGTGCGCGGGGAAGTTCACGACCAGCGTTGTGCCTTCATAAGGGGCGTAAACGTCAGCCGTATGGCCATCCGCATAAGCCGCCGTATACGTCAGGGACACGGCAATCGCCGCAGACCAGACATTCTTTTTCGTCACTTTCATATCATCCTCCCAGATGGTTTTTTGCGGCGCTTAAAGCGCCGCTTCGGTTTTGGGATCAAAGAGATGGACTTCATCCCCTTGCACCGTGAATTCACGTTCTTCGCCGGCCCGAATGGGGGCGACAGTATTGACTTCAATCGATACCCGCTGACCACCAAGCTCAGAGATCAGCACAGATTGCGCACCGATGTATTCCGAAAGGATCACCGGCATCTTCAGCCCACCGGGCCCTTCAGCAAAGCTGGATGGGCGGATGCCCAGATGGATGTTACGGTCGCGGTGAGCCTGCAAGGCACCCTTGCGCGCATCCGGCAGCGGAATGGAAAAACCATCGCCCTTGGCGCTTAGCGTCCCGGCCTCGTCCACCAATTCAGCATTCAGGAAATTCATCGTCGGCGATCCGATAAAGCCCGCGACAAACTTGTTCGCCGGGCTACGGTACAGCTCTTCTGGGGTCCCTGCCTGCATGATCTCGCCAAACTTCATCACCACGATTTTGTCGCCCAGCGTCATCGCTTCGACCTGATCATGGGTCACATAGATCATGTTCTTCTTGATCCGCTGGGACATCAGCGCCAATTCGGCACGCATCTGCCCGCGTAGCTTGGCGTCGAGGTTCGACAGTGGTTCATCAAACAGGAAAGTGCCCGCATCACGCACCAGCGCACGGCCCATCGCGACGCGCTGTCGCTGACCGCCGGACAATTCTGCCGGTTTGCGGTTCAGATACGCGGTCAGATCAAGGGTTTCGGCCACTTCTTTGACGCGCTTATCGATATCGGTCTTGTTCATGCGTGCCAGACGCAGGGCAAAGGACATGTTCTTGGCCACGTCCATATGCGGGTAAAGCGCGTAATCCTGAAACACCATCGCCAGATCGCGTTCCTTGGGTTCCAGTTGCGATACATCACGATCACCGATCATGATCTCGCCGCCGGTGACACTTTCCAATCCCGCGATCATGCGCAGGGTCGTGGACTTGCCACAGCCCGACGGGCCGACAAGCACGGTGAACTCCCCATCCGCCATCTCAAGGTTAAGGTCCTCAATCACCGTCAAAACGCCATAATCCTTGCGCAGATGTTGCAGTCTAATCTCTGGCATTGACGATCTTCTCCCCCTCGTTGTGCAAAGGGAAACATCAGTTTGTATACAAAAGCAACATAAAATATTCAAATATCCGGGTTTTAGTGGTTTTGCGCCAAAGAACATGCTAGAGCCAAGGGGGGCGTATGCGAATAGAGGGGCGATCATGGACAAGAACAGTACATCTTTGCGGGCGTCGACCGGCCAGCGCATTGAAAGCGCTTTGCTGGATGACATTGCCTCTGGCCAGTTGGCGCCGGGTGAACGTTTGGACGAAACAAAACTTGCCCACCGTTTCGATGTCTCGCGTACGCCTGTCCGTGAAGCACTCAGCCGTCTGACAGCGCAGGGCGTGCTGGTCAGTGGTGAAAAACGGGGTGTTCGCGTCGCCCAGTATTCGCGCGAAGAACTGGCGCAAATGTTTGAAGCGATGCAGGAAATAGAAAGCGTTTGCGCACGTTTAGCCAATCAACGCCTGACTTTGCTGGCGCGATCCGAGATTGAGGCGGCACAAGAGAATTGCAAAGCCGCAGCCGAAGCAAATGACCGTCTTGCCTATATCCGTGCGAATGAGGCGCTGCATCTTGCGATCTACCGTGCAACGGATAACCGTTATATCTGCGATCTGGCCTCTGACTTCCGGCGCAAGACCGGGCCGTTTCGTGCGAAAAAACTGGAAACGCAGGCGGATCTGATTGCATCGGTGCAGAACCATGAAGAATTGCTCGCCAAGATATTCTCAGATGATACGCAGGTTGCCGTTGACGGTATGCGTAAACACATGACTGAGAGTTTTATGCGTGTTTTGGCAGTGAATAACTAAGCTTAACTGCTGGGTTTTGAAAAATTCGTAGCTAACTGTAGACACTTTTATATTTTTGTATACAAAAGCAGGGACTCGACATTGGAGGACCTTATGGGCGTCGCAGAAACGAAGATTTATCCCATCAACACTGGCTGGCTCGAAGCTGACCTTGGCACGTATATTTTCTGGAAAGGTCCCGCAGGCAAAAAGATCTGGAACCCGGTCTATTGCCACTATGTTGATACCGGCACCCACAAGATCCTGATCGACACCGGGCTTTGCGACGAAGAACGCGCCACCAAATATCACCATAAATGCGACAAGCGCGGTTGCCTGCAAGTACACGAACACCTTGAACAAAAGCTGGGCGTGCACCCGGATGAGATTGACGCCATCGTCTTTACCCACCTGCACTGGGACCATGTGCAGAACATGAAACAGTTCAAAAACGCCCGCTACATCGCGCCCAAGGCCGAGATTGAAATGGCCTTCAACCCGCTGCCACTTTATTATCGCACCTACGAAAGCGGCTATCTGGGGATTGAGCCCGCATATGCAGGTTGCGTATTCGAAGCGGTCGAAGACGAATGCGAGGTGCTGCCCGGTATCACCATGTTCCATACCCCCGGCCATTCGGTTGGGCATATGGCTGTGACTGTGGAAACCAGCATGGGCGATATTGTGGTTGCCGGTGATGCGATCTTTCAGGAACGCAACATGGAGCCTAACCCGGACGAAGGTTGGCGCTATTGGGTGCCTGCACGGTTTGTAAACTCTTACGAGGGTTGGAAATCTGTCGAAGAACTCGACAAGCGGGCTGATTACATTCTGGCCTGTCACGACAAGGTTGCGAACGCGCGGTCCGACGTGTTCCCTTACGAAGGCATGCCACTGCGCAAACGTCGCCAAGTGATACCCGGTTATCAGTTTTATTTCGGTGACATGGCAGCGGGTATGGCGAACAAAGCGGCCGCCGCCCTGACCAAGGATGAGGCCGCGGCCTATATCGCAAACCTTGTCCCACCAACGCCGGACCCAAAATAGGCGATGCAACAGATCGACAGCATACTGGCCATCGCAGATCAGTATGACGCTATTGTCTTTGATCAATGGGGGGTGCTGCACAACGGCACTTCCCCTTATCCCGATGCAGTGGTCACGATTGATGCGCTGAAAGGCAAGGCGCTGGCGGTGCTGTCGAACTCTGGCAAGCGTGCGGACGTGAATGCAGACAGGATAACGGGCATGGGGTTTGCACCTGATGCCTTTGGCATTGTGATGACATCAGGTGAGGCGCTTCATCTTGAGTTTGGGAGTGGTCGCTTGCGCGACATCAAAACATTGTTGCCAATGACTGCCGCTGCAGGGGATGCCGCCAAATGGGCCGGTGCATTACCGGTGGTCTTTACAGACACTATTGATCAAGCCGACGCGGTTTTGCTGATGGGCCTGCCAGATGCGACCGAACACCCAAAACAGCAAGCTATCCTTGACCGCGCACGCGCCTTGAAGCTGCCGCTCATCTGCTCCAACCCCGACCATGCTTCGCCACGTGCAAACGGCAAAACAGTCCAATCTCCCGGTGCGCTGGCCCACGCTTATGCTGATGCCGGTGGGCGGGTCATGTTCTATGGCAAACCACATAAGGCAATCTTTGATGTGTTGTCTGATGCGTTAGGCAGACCAGACCCCAAACGCGTTCTGATGGTAGGCGACAGCCCGGAACATGACATCGCGGGCGCGCAGACGGTGGGCTGGGACAGCCTGTTCATCGCAGGTGGGCTTCATGCTGATGCAACGACCAATCTTTTCGCAGGCCACCCGCCTGCGACTTACATAATCCCAACGCTCAGGTGACGCTTATGACCGGACCCTCCCCAGATTTCTGCGCCTTTTCTGCCCGCTTGGGGCAAGACCCGCTGCGCGTCCAAGGCCCCGGCGGGAATACGTCGATCAAGATGGGTGCGGTCATGTGGATCAAAGCCTCTGGTACTGAATTAGCAGATGCTGAACGTGCCTCGATCTTTGTGGCTGTCAATCGCGATGCCGCCAAGGCAGAGGCCGCAGGCGATGGTGACGGCAGTTGCAAGGACACAGTGATTGATCCCGCCAACACCCTCCGCCCATCGATTGAAACGACATTTCACGCAGCTCTCAATTGGCCAGTCGTCGCGCATACGCATTCCATCGCCACACTGGTTCATGCGATCAGCCCCGAAGGACGCGAGGTCGCCGCAGAAAAACTGGCCGACCTGCATGCGGTTTTTGTGCCTTATGCCAAACCCGGTCTGCCGCTGACACGCGAAATTCTTGCGCGGGTCACGCCAGACACACAGGTCGTGATCTTGCAAAACCACGGGTTGATTTGCTGCGGGAAAAAAGTGGCCGAGGCTGACGCGATCATGCAAACGGTCGAAGACCGGCTGGCGATGCCTGTGATTTCCAACACGTCTGCGGATGGGACGACATCAATGGAAGGGTTCGAAACTGTCCACGAAAGCTGGATGGCACATGATCCCCGGGTCTGCGATCTGGCGCTTGGCGGATCCTACTACCCCGATCACGTCGTCTTCCTTGGCCGGGCCTTGCCTACCGCAGACCACGATGAAAAACCGCCAGTTGTGCTCAAACCCGGTGAGGGTGTGTACTTGCGGAGCGGCGCTACATCATCGCAACGCGCGATGATCAAATGCCTGTCCGATTGCCTGTCGCGCCTGCCCGCAGAGTGGACAGCTGAACCCATTGGGACCGAGGCCGAAGCGGCCCTTCTAAACTGGGATGCTGAGAAGTACCGCCAAGCCTTGGCCGCAAGATGACAGGCCGCCTGTCACTGGGCATTGATCTGGGTACATCCGGTGTGCGCACCGCGGTGATTGATGCGGCGGGTCATGTGTTGAGTACCGTCAAAACCACGCATCTGCCGCAGCAGCCCGACGCAATTGACGCCAGTAAATGGTGGCAGACCGTTCAGGATTGCATCAAGGCGCAGGCCAATGCGCTCAAGGATGTTGGTCACAACATTGCCGATGTGCGCCATATCGGCGTTGACGGCACATCTGGCACGATGGTGTTGACGGATGCGACCCTACGACCCGTCACTCCGGCACTGATGTATAACTCTTCTGGTTTCACCGATGAGGCGGCTGAGATCGCAAAATATGCCCCGGACATCCATATCACCAAAGGCAGCAATTCTGCCCTTGCGCGGGCGCTGCGCTTGCAAGCGCATGATGCGGAAAGCCGCGCAACCTATCTGTTGCATCAGGCCGATTTTATCGTCGCCCATTTGCGGGGCGAAGGCGGCGTAAGCGACGAAAACAATACATTGAAACTGGGCTATGATCCTGAGACAGGAACGTGGCCTGACTGGTTTACTCAGTTGGGGTTGCGCACCGAACTGCTGCCATCGGTCGTGCCTGCCGGCACGGCGCTTGGGGTCATCTCCCCCGATATCGCGGCCACGCTTGGGCTGAATTCTGACACCATCATCCACGCAGGCACCACCGATAGCATCGCAGCATTCCTTGCCACTGCCCCGCTGGAGACAGGTAGCGCTGTCACGTCGCTTGGGACGACTTTGGCGATCAAGATCCTGTCGCCCGTGCGTATCGATGAACCCCAAATGGGGCTTTATGCGCACAAGCTGGGGGATGTCTGGCTTGTTGGCGGCGCATCCAACACCGGAGGCGGGGTGCTTATGGGACTCTTCGACACACAGACGCTGACAGAGCTTTCACAACAAATCGACCCCAGTGTTGCCAGTCCGCTTGATTACTACCCGCTACTTCAAAAAGGCGAACGGTTCCCGATCAATGATCCCGATCTTGCGCCGCGTCTGACGCCGCGCCCGGACAATGATGTCGATTTCCTGCATGGCGTTCTGGAAAGTATCGCGCGTATTGAACGGCAAGCCTATGACGCGATCACCGCACGCGGCGGCCCCAAGCCGGCGCGGCTATATACTGCGGGTGGCGGGGTGCAGAATGCAGTTTGGACAGCAATCCGGGCGCGGGTATTGGGAATCACACCGACAGAAACGGATCAAACCGAAGCCTGCGTTGGCATAGCAAAGCTTATTAATTCCGACTAAATTTGTCGGATTGACATATCTTATAAAATCGCTCAGGTTTGTTAAAAGCTCCAGCCACCCCTGTTCCTAACAAGGGAAGCCCGACATTTGCCTGATGAAAGGACTTCTCGCCCATGCAGCGACCCCAGGACGCAACGCCAATGCCACCGCGCGATTCTCACCTGAATGTTCCTTCCAAGGATGAAGTTCTGCGTGTCTTGCAACAAGATGACAGCAGCCGCGCCGGGCTCCAGCTTGAGTGGATGCTGGACCGTTGCAACATGCGTGAACGGGGGGTGTGATGGGATTGCAAAAGGCCCCCCCAGTCGCAGCCTCCGTGCTGCAAAATTTCCCCAGCTACGATGCGCGCGAGCTGATCAAGGACGGCGATCAGGCCCATATCATCTTAGATGATCAAGTCTATGTGCTGCGCATCACCCGCGCAGGAAAGTTGATTTTGACAAAATGAGCGATAGGACTGAACTGCCCGGTGGTGGCACTGTCGGACTGTTGGATGACTGTGATGCGATCAATGCGGCCTCCATTGTTTATTTGCGTATGTGGTGCAGCAGTCCTGACACCCAAGCCAGCATGCTTGCCGATCTGACCAACACGCTGGGTGCGGCGCGCGGTGATAAAGCCGTCGAGACGTTTGCCCAAATCTGCAGATTATGCACGCGTTATGGCAGGCGGCCACTGGCGCGCCATGGGTTAGGGTGCCGCTGCATTGGTGCAGATGAAGCCAGCTTTGCCCAGCTGATTGCGACAGCTACCGAAGGCGACCGCGACGATGCGATGTTGATCGCTATCCTTATGGTGCGGCCTGACATGGCGCCGATCCTGATCAGCCTTGCGACGACCTTTGGCCTTGCGCTGAAGCAAATGAACCTCGCCGCGCCCAAGACGGTGAAGCAGGCGGCAGCTTACCAACCGACATTACATTAGCGGCTGTGGACAAAAAAACGGGCCGCAAAGCAGCCCGTCTTTTCAGTCTTTTCGTAACACTTACGCCAGATGGGACCGTAAGAACCACGCGAATTTTTCGTGTGTCTGGCCCCGTGCGATGCACAGGTCCTCTGTCAGCGTGTCGCCATGTTTGGCCGCCAGCTCACCACATCCGGCAACCGTTGCCGCAAGCGTTTCCTGTGCGTCCAACATGATCTTAATCATGTCCTTGTCGCTGGCGTGGCCATCGTGTTCTGCTACTTTTGAACGTTTCAGCATTCCTGCAAGCATTCCTTCGGCGTGAACGTCAATCGCACGAATGCGTTCAGCCAGATCATCCTGCGCGGTAAAGTGATCTTCGTAAATTTGCTGGAAAAGTTCATGAAGCGGGGCAAAAGCCATGCCTTTAACATTCCAGTGAAAGTTCTGCGCCAACATTGTCGTCACAGCGGTTTCCGCCACTGACTGGTTCAAGGCTTCGGCGATTTGTGTTTTGGCGTCTGTGCTCAGCGCCATGGCTGTCTGTGTCATTGCCGGTCTCCGCATTTGAATAGATAGTGCTGGCTGGCATCAAGCTGGCTTGCTTGATTCCATACATAGACTAGGTTTTTTCACAGACAAGTACTTTTTAGAATAATTCTAATTCTTGCTGAATTCCGCAGCGATTCCGTTGATCAGGAAACTGATGTGCCGTTGGTGTATCTTGGCGACGCGCGATCGGATCAAAAATGTCAGGCTGTCCCCATCGTTTTGCGCAGCGGCCATCAGGGCACGGACCAGCCATGCCTCATCAAATGACAATTCAACGGTTCCCGGCTGAAAGAACACAGGTTTGGTTGTAATCGCCTCGCGCAGGCACTGAAACAAGGCTTGCGCATAAGCATCCTGTGCGGCGCCGGGTGTATTGGCGATCAGCGCACAGGCTTCAAACAAATCAGTGCGTGCGGCGACGCGACATCGCAATGCCACAACGCGCAGGGCATTCAACACACCGCGCCATTGGCCGGGCAAAAGTTGCGCCGGACGTGGGGCTGGCTGTGGTGCGTGAAGCGGAGCAACTGACAGCATGTCAAAAAACCTTCATAGCGCGGGTGAGACAATCATTATCACCATTTCCTGAGTATATCTATAAGGATTTAGGTGAAGGTAAAGGCCTGATCAAGCAAGCCGTGGCAGTATATCTTGTTTTTAAGAATTTTGTGGCCGCTAGTGTCGCAATCCTTCATGGCGATTTGGAACATCTGACCGAATCAACATCGTTTAGACCTCAGGCCTTCTGCTCTTCCGCGTTCCCATATTTTTCGTCAAAGAGCTTGAGCAGATAAAGCGTCTCGTTCCGGTCAAAACCGTACCACTGCGCCCGCAAGACAAGCATGAAATCGTCACGTTGCCGTTTGGTGAACAGGCGCTTTCTTTCAGGCGCCGTTTTTGCCTGTTGACGGTGATGGCGGACAAGCCAAAACATCAGATTTCCCGTGTCACTCAGGCGTTGGATCGTGGGATATAAATAGGTCATCTTTCATATGTCCTACAGATCAGGGTTATCTGAATGCTTTAGCACCAGTCATGGACGGAAAAGACACTCTTGCGCCCGTCTGTTTCGGCTATCTGAATGCAGAGCGCGTCGCCTGATTGTAGTTCACCCAGCATTGATTTTCGCAGGATGGCGATGCCAACAAAGATATCTTCCGCACTCCCGAACTGATTGACAAAACCATAGCCCTTGGCGGGATCAAACCACTTCACCCGCGCTGGAACGCGTTCTTCGAAAACGATGTCAGGCTCTACCTCAGGGGCGCGTGATACATCGATTTGGGGGGGCGTGATCGAAAAAAGTTCTGTTATCTTATAGCCGTTATCCGTGCTCTGATAGGCAAATTCCACGCCAGAGCCTTCGGCAATGCTTGTACGTCCAAAGCCATGCAGCACGTTTTGGTGCAATAGAAAGTCTGTCTCAACTCCGTCAATGACCACAAAGCCAAATCCACGGGTCGAGTCGAACCATTTCACCATCCCTTTTTGAGAAGTTGGCTGGGCGAGCGAAAGTGTTGCGAGCTTATTCATGTACCTATCTCCTAGTTAACTTGATGTCTGAAATCTTGTGGAGCGGATTCTGTCGCTGACCCAAGATCGTGGTTAATCACACCAGGAAGTTACACTTCACCCGTTGGTCGGTCACGTTACGGCGGGGTGAGTCACAGGTTACAAAGTCAGGTAATGATATGAATAATAACAAAAATAATAAGATCACCGATGTAACCCGTCAGGTGCCGACCTGCGGCAATCCAAAACATTGCTAAAGTGGTGTAACCGGATAAAGTTCGCGTTAACCTTGTTTAACGCTTGTTTACCGGTAGCCCTTTTTGAACGCCTCGCATGCTTTTTGATATTAGTTATGAATTTGAGTGAATGAGTTCAGATGCCCAAATAGAAGAATACCTCGCATGCGTGGCCGCATCCGAAGTGCTGGGCAAAAGCGAACGCCGGCTCAGCTTGTTGGAATACATCCTCCGACAGGAGCTGAGCGGACAGGGCGAACACCTTAAGGCGTATTCCATCGGCATTGATGTGTTGAATAAGCCCGAGGACTTTGATCCATCCATTGACAGTGGCGTCCGGGTCGAAATGGGGCGGTTGCGCACAGCACTTGCCAGCTTTGAAGGCAGCGATGCAGCGCAGTGCGATCTTTGTGTCGAAATTCCAACCGGCAGTTACCGTCCGATCATCACCACAAGGAAGAGCCCCGCCACTGACAGTCCTGCGGATAAACCACGCCCAAACAAAAAGATATTGCTGATGGTTGCTGCGGCCTCTGCCTTGGTCACGGTTGGGGTAGTGGCAGCTGTGTTCTTTTTGGTCCCGCTTTTCGGCGATAGGCCAGGTTCACCTGCCACCGGCGTCCGGCTGGCCATGACCAGTTTTGTGGGCGAACCGACCGCCACAGCGCAGGTTGAAGCGGCGCTGAGCGCAAGCCTTATCCGTAACCCATCCATCGCTGTGGTGTCGCAAGGCGGGGATGCCCCACGATATGCTGAATTTGCGTTGCGCGGTTTGGTCAGCAATCTGAACCGTACCAATAAACGCATTCATATCGAATTGCTGGACCTGCAACATCACCGCCTGATCTGGAGCAAATCACTAAGGGTCACGAATGAAGAAGACCTCGCCCAAATAGTTTCAGATGAACTGGGGAATGAATTGAACCTCAGGCTTTTGGGTGCCGCAAAAGATTTTCTGGAAGATCGTGATCCCGAAAGCCTGTCGGCAGAACAGTTGTTCGTGATGGCCACATGGGTGCCTAGCCCGACGGCTGCGAATTCGCTGGTCTGGGAAGAACAAAAGATTGCGTTGATGCAACTTGCGCTTGACCGCGACCAAGATCTTGGCACCGCACATTCTGTGATGGCCGACAAACTGGCGCAGCTGGCCAACTTCTACCCGCGATATAATACGCCAGAAGTGCAGGATGTGGTGCTGGAACACATCAGGCGGGCGACAGAGCTGCAACCGTTTCATCCCGATGTCATGTTCAACATCGCGCAAGCCCACTGGCATGCCGGACGTGTAGATGACAGCACTGCAGCGATGCTGCGTGTTCTCGATCTTGATCCGGGTCATGATCTGGCACGGTTTCTATCTATTGTGATCCCATATACCTGCAGCGTGCCGCCGGATGCCGTCGTTGAACAGGCTGTTGCCTTTGACAGCGCCCTATCGCCGGATAATCCCGCCCGCTGGATCACGTTGAATTGGATTGCCTGGCTGAAGCTGAATACCGGTGATGGCGCAGGATCTTTGGAGGCCAAACAGCTCGCCTCATTTATTTTCGAGACACCTTATACATTTGTTGGCCATGCGATGATCTTGAACACACTCGGGCGTACAGAGGAAGCTGCAGCAGTTTTGGAACGGCAGCAATCCAGCTGGCCGGACATCACCGTTGCGCATTTCGCCACCGTAACAGTGCCACGGCTGTGCAAAGAAAGTGCGGACCCAGAGCCATTGATCAGCGAATATGAAGCATTGGCGACGGCTATCGAAGCCTTACGGTAACCACATCATGGCCTAACGGCAACGTTCACCGCTGCTGACCTCGCCGCCGTTTGTCACCGTGCGCGTTTCAAATTGATAACAGCCAGACGTGCCGGATGGCGCGTAGCGGATATAATAGCTTTCGCCTTCATAGGTGTAATCCATGCTCCTGCTTCCTTCTTCGTTTTCGGTGAATACCAAATCCTCCACACCGCCGCGCGGTGGGATACCGGGTTCCGCGCCACCACCGCCAGCAACGGAAAGGGGGCGCACGCGCGGCAATGCGTCAAAGTCGGGTACCTCACCCATCAGGCACTGCACGATATAGGGTGCGTCTTCGGAGGTGTGATAACGATAGCCAAAGAGATCATCGATCTGCCCATTACAAACACCCAGATCACCTTCGGCAATGGTTGTTCCATCAGGGTTATTGTCGCCATAAATCGGGAACCCGTCGAAAGCCCAACCAATAATCGCGTCATCTCCTACATTTGCCATCTCTTGGATCATACAGGTGGGTTCGGCATGATAGTGATAGTCGTCCCCACGCCCGGCATGCCCGCCACAGGCATCAAGCTGCTCGGTTTGAACCGTGTCATGCTCGGCCTGATGGTGGGCCAGGTCAGCCTCGGTCATTTCGCCGCCAGCCGTGTAGTCATAAATCGGCACGCCGTTCACCGCGACACCCAATGCCGCATCACGGGTCAAAGGTGTGTTACCCAGCGTTGGCTCAAGAATAATCGGCGCAGCGTATTCGCCGGGCACCGGCACTTGCTCGTTTGTGCCGACAATGCCGGTCATTTTTTCATGGTCGGGATACGTGTCCGAGGTGATGAACGCATGGCTATCGTCGCAGGTGACAGTGACCTGATCGGCAAAGCCTGCGTCATCAACAGAGGCCGCAACGGCGGCGCAGTGATCATCATGTGCTTGTGCTGTGCCTGCGACAAAAGAAAGCGATACACCTGCGATTAGTGTGAGGAATTTCATGTGCTTTGCTCCTTTTACTCGACGGTCAGGCGACACAGCACCGTGTTACTTTGCTCAAGGTCGGGGCCCCAGATCAACTGCGCGGCGCTGTCCCAACTAATTTGATCATACCCATCTTTGGGGTCGACCTGCGCTTCGGAATAAACACTGGCCACCGGCCAATCTGCCGCATCAAAGTCAGCGGTATCCCAGCCTTCGGGCTCTTCACTGGCCTCAAACCCGCAAGCGCCTTCGCCCGCGACAGGATTGCTCTCGTTTTCGCAGGATTTATCAAGAGGTGCTGTGTGTATGACCAGACATTGCCACCCATCATCACTGATAGCCACCGTGTCCCCGGCGGCATCTTTGATCTGCAGGATAACACCCCCATCACCCATTTGCTGTCGGCCCGTTCCGATGTATTCCAGCCCGGTGTCGTTTTCCTTGAAGTCTTTGGCCACAAGGCCGATCACAAACGGTGGTTCAGCATCAAAGGCAAAGCTTTCGGCGTTGAATGATCGTTCAGTGGTGATCGAAACGCTGTCTTCGGCAACTTGTTGGCCATCGACGCGCATTTCAAACCAGTTATCGGCCCAGACATCGGCTGTGTAGCTTTCGGCGTGAAGGGAACCTGTAGACAGCGTCAATGCGGTGAGGGCGAGGGTGAGGGTTCGCATAGCGGTATCCTTGTGCTGCTTCTTGTTGTTCAACGTATCAGTGTTCACTTTCTGTCACAAAAAGAGAAAGTTTTCAGAATTCAGAGGACGGGCGGCGACAACCACGGGGCCGGACGATGTCGCTGCGTCACAATTCTCTGCGGGTTGAATTTGCAGTTGCCTTGCGCAACCCTTATGTCGCGGTCCCCACAACCCATATTCTTAATCATCAAGAAACCGGAATAAAGTCAGGGCATCAGACGTAACCTATCCAAGTAACACGGACGCAGGATTCATCGGTATGACAGCAAAGACATTCAAATGCGTGCGCGGCCGTAATCCTGTACAGCTTGGTAAAGCGTGATGCCACAGCCCCTTGATCTGACCGTTTTGGACGCCGTGACCCTGTTTGCGGGCGATACGGAATTACAGCTTGTCCCGTCACTTAAAACGCGGGCTATCCTTGCATTTTTGGCTATTACTGGGCGCCCGCATTCGCGCGAATACCTGTGCGAGCTGTTCTTTGCTGACACCAAGGATCCGCGTGGATCACTACGCTGGTCCTTGTCGCGACTGCGCGCTGTGCTTAACCTTGATATGCCCCGGTTAATCACCAACAGACGAAATGTTCACCTTGACATGAGCCATATCCGGCTTGATCTGGATGTGGTTCGCCAGACCTATATGAACCAGACGCCGCAAACACCCGATTTACTGCGGGCGGCCTTGCTGGTGTCGCGTCGCCCGCTGGCGCATTTAAGCATGCCCAGACAGGACCGCTTTGATGATTGGTTAACGCAAGAGCGCGAAATGATCCTCAGCATGCAGGGCCATATCATCAAGGCACTGACTGCCGCCTCTGATCTGTCGGATGAGATCGCCCTGAAATGGTTGCGCCATTGGGTGCGTATCGCGCCGCGATCTCATGATGCAGCCTTTGCTCTGTGGCAGCGGCTGACGCAATGCGACCAGCAGCAAGAGGCAGATGTCGTCGCCACCACTTATCGCAAGATGGTCGGAAACAAACCGGGGTCCTGGTATGCTGCAGCACCACCGCTCAAGATTCCGCTGCGCCGCAACCATGAGCAGACGATCAGATATTGCACCACCGCCGACCGCATTCGTATCGCCTATGCCAGTACCGGCGATGGGCCGCCTTTGGTCAAAGCGGCCAACTGGCTTAATCATCTGGAACTTGACTGGGACAGCCCAATCTGGGGCGATACATTTCGGACCTTGTCGAACAATCACACGCTTATCCGCTATGATGAACGCGGGAATGGGCTGTCGGACTGGAATGTGCGCCAGCTGGATTTTACTGCCTTCGTTGATGATCTTGAAGCGGTCGTGGACAGTCTTGGCATAGAACGCTTCCCTTTGCTCGGTCTGTCGCAAGGCTGCGCTGTGTCCATCGCCTATGCCGTGCGGCATCCCGAACGGGTGTCTGCGCTGGTCCTGGTGGGGGGGTATGCTGCCGGGTGGCGGCACGCGATGACGCCCGCGCAACTAGAACAACGCGAGGCGGTTTTGACCCTGACCCGGCACGGCTGGGGGACGTCAAACCCGGCCTATCGACACATTTTTTCACAAACCTTCATGCCTGACGCAGATGCCGACCGGCTGGCGTGGTTTGATGACTTTCAACGCCGGTCCACCTCGGCTGAAAACGCTGTACGGTTTCAAGAGGCCTTTGGCGATATTGATGTCCGCCACTTGCTGGGTCAGGTACGGGTACCCACACTGGTGCTGCACGCCCGCGCCGATCAACGCATCCCGGTATCACACGGGCGCGAATTGGCCGAAGCGATCCCAAATGCCACATTCGTGGAACTGGATAGCCCAAACCATATCATTCTGGGGGATGAACCTGCGTGGCAGGTCTTCATGGATGAAATCACCAGATTTTTGCGCATCCATGGTGATGCCGCGCCCAGTCAGTGATACGGGATGCGCAGCCCGCGTGTTTTATGCAGGTGTTGCCCGGAACCAGCCCAGCCTGCGGAACAAAAGCCAGTCAAGGATCAGGGCCACAACAAGCGTCCCGCCCATCAGTGGAAAGAAGATCGCAAGTCCAATGATCAGAAGGATCATACCGGTGGACAATGTCGCATCCGGTGCGGCAGGCACGCCAAGGCTGCCCTTGGGCCGGCGCATCCACCACAAAAAATGCCAGTAGCAAACATCACAATCGCCCAATGTGCGGCGGCTTCAAAAAATTTGGTGCCGAAACTGCCAAAAAGTTGCTCACCATGGAATATGCGCAGAACCTGCATCGGCATGTTAAGATGCAGGGCGAGCGCTGAAACCTTTGGTGCCAATAGCCCCGCTATCACGCCTGCCAGCATAAACCATGTCATTATCGTCCGCACCATCTGGCGATTGATATAGGAATATCAGTATGGGTCAAACGTCAGTTTGTCTTACGACCTATCGCAACCTCGCAAAGACATCGCCAGAGTTTGCGCGCATTGGCAGTCTTGAAATCTGCGACTGTATCGCGCGCGCATCCGTCCAGCTTGGATTGACGAACGCGTGACCTTCGCCAAGACTGACGTTGAATTCATAACGTCCAAGTGTGTTCATCTGGGTCAGGCAATCCAGTGCAACGTCCTTTTGGATCGTGGTGAACTCGAATGATAAGGCACAGGGTTTCTGGCTCAGACCCTTCAGCACTTCCAACTCATGCCCCTCAACGTCGATTTTTATGAAATCCGGGATTCCATATATGGCGATCAGCCTGTCCAGCGTGGTGACCTCTACCGTGATCCGGCTATCCCAAACCTGACCTTGCCACTGCGTCGATGTACGTGCCGCCGCGATCAAATCGGGCGATGCGGTGGTGATGGTGGGATTGTCGGTATTCACATGCAAATCGAGCGTTCCCCGCTCTGCCCCTACTGCTGTCTGGTGCAGCTTGGCGCGGTCGCACCCGCCATAAAGTAACCGCAGCGCACGGAACACATGCGGTTGCGGCTCAGCCGCGACCACCGTGGCCCCCAGTCGCAGAAAACTGCCCGTGCGGTCGCCCACATGGGCACCGATATCAAAGGCAAGCCCAGCTTTCGGTACAAACTGCGCGTTCAGCCGGTCCATCCGCGCGGTGCGTTCGGCATCGCGGTAATAGACATCCAGTGACTTATGGATCGCGTTTAAATGCGCTTTGGTGACGGGAAATGCAGGGGTCATGAGCTATCGGCCTTTGTGGCGGCAATCGCGGATGCGGCGATCGCGGCGGTGTCTTGCCATGTAGGCAATGCCTGCCCGGCGGTCCGGGCTGCGGCGGTGAGCGTTTGGCGGCAATCAGGATCACTCAAGACCTGCCGCAGCGCGTTGGCAAATGCCTCTGGTGCGTCAGGTGGCACTAAAATCCCGGCGTCAGGCGGTACGGTGTCAGGCACTGCTCCAGCGGCGCAAGAGACGATCGGCAGATCATGTGCGAGCGCCTCATCAAAGACGATACCGTATCCCTCAAATCGTGTCGCCAGAGCAAAGAGGGTCGCAGAGCCGAAGAGCGCCCTCAACGCATTACGGCCAATCTGGCCGGTTAGTTTCACACGGTCGGCCAGTCCCAACGATAGGCGCAGGTCTGCTAATTCTTGCGCATAACCCGCGTCCAGTGGCGCACCGACGATCTTAGCTTGCCAATCCAGGTCGGTGATCTGGGTAAGCGCTTTCAGCAAAACATCATGCCCTTTGCGAGGCAGCTGGATGCCGACCGAAAGGATGAGCGGCGGATCGACCGGACACGCAGGTTCAGATGGTCGGTCTGTACCGGGGCGGGCAATGTGGATGCGGTCTTGGGACACGCCATAGTCTGTAACGAGTAGGGCCGCCGTATGGGGGCTTGGCACGATGACCTGAACGGCACGGGACAGGTTCGCGCGCTCGCTGTCATAAAGCGCTTGCGCGCGGCCCGCATCCAACCCGTTCTCCAAGGCGAGCGGATGATGGACCAGCGCAACAATGGGCGCGCGCACTTGCGCTGTGCGCGCCGGGTCCATCGCGCCAAAGGCAAGGCCGTCGATGATCACAGGGCAATCATCGGGGATGCTGGCCAGTTGCGCAAAGGCTGCGTCCATATCGCGCGCAGGCGGCTCCGGGAAACTGCCGGGCAAAGCAATATGAGTGACATCAATGCCAAGCGCACGCAATTCATGCAGCAGCCTGCGGTCATAGATATACCCACCCGTCAGCGTGGCCAGATCACCGGGAACGGCAAGTGCGGTCCTCATTTCAACACCAGTGCGATCAGGCCGGGCACGACGGCAAGCAGCATCGCGATGCCAAACATGACGCTGGCCGCGACACCTTCGCTGGCTGTGGTGCCTGCAAGGGGAAGAAGGACGGCGGCGGCCCCTTCGCGGATGCCCCAGCCGCTGACGGTGAAGGGGATGAGCATCGAAAACAGGATAACCGGTACAATCGCAAGGATGGCGGCAAGAGAGAGGCTGACGCCAACAGCCCAAGCACAAAGCCCGAAGGCTGTGAGGTTGCACAGTGTGATCGACACGCCCAGCCCAATCTGCGCAGGCAAGGCCTGCCTGGACAGGAGTGCCGTGTAAAACGGACGCATCCAGCCAGAGAGTTTTGCCCCCATCATAGCAGGAAACCATAGCCCCACAGCGATCAGTGCTGCGATGAGGCAGCCGATCGCGACAGCCGTACCAATCGGCGCGGCATAGGTCATCGGCCACTCCAGACCGCCCACCGACAGGTAAGTGACAGCAAAAGCGCCGGCCATCGTCAGAAACATGGCTATTTGCCCGGCCAGCCGTTCGAAAACAACCGCTTGCGTTGCAACGGCAAGGCCCGCTTGCGCACGGGCGCGCACCGCGCGCGCCGCATCACCAACAACGGCACCTGGTAGGGCCTGATTGACGACTTGTGACATGAAATATTCCTTGATTGCGTGGGGCAGGCGCAAGGTTTGCCCTAGATGCGCTGCGGTGACTTTCCAGCGCAAGGCGGACAAGGCAGTCTGACAGATCAACACCGCCACCGCGGCCAGCAACCAAAGGGGTTCGGCTTGCGACAGGAGGTGTATGATCTCTGGTCCATCAGCCGCCGACCACAGCAACGCAATCAACACCGCTGTGAACGCCAACTGCCCGATGCGCCATAGGCCCGCCCGCGTCATTGGGCCACCTCGGTGATCTGCCGTGTGGACAAGGCTTGCAGGATATGCGCGCGCATCAGGTCCATGCGGCGTATGGGCGTCGTCTTGGTCGGGATCAGGCCGGGGGTAAAATCGGCGTCGGACAGAAGATTGACCAGAGCTTGCGGTCCAACGATATGCATTGGCACATGCGGACGCTCATCCAATGCGATAAAGCCTGCGGCCTGATGATCCCCGACGATGATCATCAAAGGCGGGTTATCTGCATGCAGGGCGGCATAAGCAAAGACGGTCTGCAAAGCATAATCTACCGCCAGCCGGTATTGATCACGGACGCGGTCGTAGTCTTTCCAAACCACACGTGGCGTATCGCTGGCTGCGACAATGGGGTCAAAGATCGTGCCGTCGCCCAGATCGTCCCAATCGACGAGGTCCGGCACTGGCACCCAAGGGGCGTGGGATGACCCAAGCGCCATTTGGATAAAGTACGGCCTGTCATCGGTGCGCTGGTCACGCAACAGACGATCCATCGCGGCAAAGGTGAACTGATCAGGCATTGTAATCCAGTTGAAAGGCTCACCTGCATAGCCCAGATCAGCCTCGGCCAGGATTGTCTCGAACCCCATGACCTGTGCTTCGGGCCAATCAAGTGTGATCTGCGGCATCACGGCTGCGGTATGAAAACCAGCGTCTTGCGCGAGATGAAACAGTGTTTGGCGGCCGCTCGATAGCACGGCGCGATAGCTGGTTTGATTGGGCACCCACAGGCCGTTGGCAAAGGTGGAATGTGCCAGCCAGCTTTGCCCGCCTTGGGTAGGCGAGGCCAGCAACGTCGACGATGTGGCAAGGCCCAGCGCCGCAAGTTCTGCTTCGCCTTTGGCCAGCGTCTCTCGGTGCAAATCGGCATAAAATGGGGTGTCGAGGCTGGTGCGCCCATAGCTTTCGACGAAAACGACGATCACGTCGCGGTCGACCAGATCAAACAGCCCCGCTTGACCAGCGAAAGGATCATTCGCAACAGCGGCGCGGAACACCCGCAAGTCTGCGATCGTGTCTTGGGCGGTCCGAAACCGCTCGACCCCAAGACGCGCGGTAAAGGCGGTGCCGGGATAGGGGAAAGGCGTGCTCCAACGGCCCATCTTTGCACCGACATCAGTTATCACAAGGGCCGCGCCTGCCACGGCCGCGATAGCTGCCAAAGCGGGCAAAGGACGCCGCAGGGGCAGCCGCGCCCAAACGCGCATTGCCCACCATAGTATGAGGGCAAGGCCTATGATGACCAGCACTGCTCCGATGACAGCGGCGATGGCGGCAACCGCGCCCAGATTGCCGACGATCAGGTCATAGAAAGAGCCGACTAAAGGCATATCACCGACTAGATTGAAGCCGCGATTAAGCGAAGTGAACATGACGAAATCAGCAGTTTTGAGGACGAAAATACTGATCAGTGCCACTACGAGCACGAGGCGTAGAATAACCCCGGTACGCGATGTGCCAAAGGCGAGGAGCGCCAGCAAAATAGCAGGCAGCTCCAACGGGAACAGCAACAAAGCGTCCCAAGCCATGGCCGCCGGGTGATTAGGTTGGACGAGTACCAGATGCAAAATCATCGCAGCCAAAATGACCGCTGAAACACTGCGCAGCGTCAAGTTTCTGCCCCCCGCTTGCGCCAGAGCCAAAGTATATCGCGGCCAAACGACCAGACAAGCGCCAGCGTGACGGTAGCTATGATCAGGTCCAGCCGCCCGTCCGCAAAAACCGGAATCTGCAGGGCAATCAGCGCACCGATCTGAAAAACACAGACGGCCTTGCGAGCAAAGCTTGGTCGCAGCGGCTGGTTCAACCATGGCAGTTGCAATCGCGCGATCCAGAACAGGTAATGCGGCAGACCCAGCAGGATCACGTAAGGGCCAGCGGCCCCGTTGGTGGCAGCATAGAGCGCAAGAACCACCGCGAAGACGGCATCAACCTCAACATCGAACTGTGCTCCGAAATCAGAGGCGAGGCCTTGGCGGCGCGCCAGCCAGCCGTCAATGCCATCAAGGGCCAATGCAAATGCAGCGATGCCAAATGTCGCCCAATTCGGCGCGATCTGGGCCAGCACGACAACGCAAAGCACACCAACAATGACCAGTCGCCCCAGCGTGACCAGATTACACACGCCCAAGGATTGATGCGGAAAATCGCGACTTAGGCGAAAAGCTGCCAAAGTTGCGGCAGCCGTGTACAGGCCCACGCCAATGGCAACTAAATGAACACTTTCAGCAGTGACGCCAAAGAGGACATCATAAAGGAAGACCAATAGAAACGCGCCAATCAGGGCACCACCGCAGAAAACTTGCAACGGCGATGCAGCAATGCTGGCTGGCTTTGCAGGCAGGTCCCCGAGGGGCTTGTTTGATGTTGGTTGTCTCATCCGGCGCACTCTAAAAAACATTTCTTGTGAATAATACGCTCAAGGTAGGCGTAATATTCGCAAGACCCGCAAAAAAGAAAGAGTACGACCCATGACAAACAGTATTTTAAGATATCGCGTTCCAGCACGACTGATCCACTGGACCATGGCATTACTGGTGCTTGGCATGATCCCGGTCGGTTTCCTGATGGTGCGTGAGGGGCTGGACCGGAGTTTCCAGAACTTCCTTTTCATCTCCCACAAAAATATCGGGGTGCTGCTCTTGGTCCTGATTTTCGTGCGTTTGATTTACCGCTGGCGGAATCCGCCTGTGCTCAACCCCGCGCCATTGCCAAAGGCGCAGGAATTTGCGGCCCATGCAACGCATTTCGGCCTTTATGCCCTGCTCTTGATTATGCCACTTGCGGGCTATGTCAGGGTGAGGGCCGGGGGATTCCCGATTGAAGCGCTTGATGCGATGGGCATTCCCGCGCTTGTTCCGCGATCCGAGGCTTTGGCGGAGTTTGCGAAGGCTGTTCATTTCTACGGATCTTACGCGATCGCCATATTGGTTGCGATGCACATTGGTGCAGCGGCTTATCATGGTGTGGTGCGGAAGGATGGTATTTTCTCCCGCATGTGGCCACCGGTCGGCCCCAAGGCGTAAGAGCAGGGAAAGTAACGTCGCGTGTTTACACCTTATTCTCAGACAACTGCCCCTGCGCAGCGGCAGTTTGGCGCTTTACGACGCGGGCATTTGCAACAGACCGTTGGGGCAGGCTTTGTGCCGTTTATCAGCACAACTCTTGCCATGTCGGCTCTGGTCGTGGCGGCCTTTACCAGCGCGGTGGCTGAGTGGAGCGTATTGACCGGTGTCGTGGCTGCGTTGATCATGGTGAACGCCTTGTGGATTTCAGGTGGCGCTGTGACTGCGGTGATGGGGCTCTTTGCCGCTACTACACCGCAGAGCATGCCGCCAAAGCAGTGGATACCAAAGGGTAGGACGGCTGTTTTGGTTACCTTGTGCGGTGAGGACGCGGCGCCTTTGGCCATGTATCTGAACAGCTTTACCCGTGGTTTGGATGCGCTTGGCCTTGGGCATGACACAACGGTATTTGTTCTGTCCGATACATCCGCTGTCCCGCAGATAGCGGTGGAGGAAAATGCACTGGCTGACCTGATTGCGCAGGGGCGCATCGTCTATCGTCGCAGAGCTGATAATACAGGTAAGAAGCCCGGTAATATTGCCGATTGGTTGACCAATTATGGTCATGATTTTGATTATATGGTTATCAAGGATGCCGATAGCCGGATGACACCGAACAGCATCAGGCAACTGATCTGGCAGTTGGAACACCGGCCCGGTACCGGCCTATTGCAGGCTGCGATCTCGCTCATTCCCGGTCGCACCCGCTTTGGCCGCCATCAGCGTATTTCGTCACGCTTGTTGGGGCATGCATTCGGCCGTGGTTTTGCTGCTTGGTCTGGTAAGGCGGGCAACTACTGGGGTCACAATGCGATTATGCGCGTGGCCGCGTTTCGGTCAGCAGCGCGCTTGCCACGTCTGTCTGGCCCTGCGCCCTTTGGCGGTGATCTGCTCAGCCATGATTTTGTTGAGGCCGCATGGATGCGCCGGGCTGGTTGGGATATTGAGTTGGCCCCCGATCTGCGCGGCAGTGCCGAAGATGCGCCGCAGAGCCTGCAGGACTTCTTCCGCCGCGACCGTCGCTGGTGTCAGGGCAACTTGCAGCATTTGCGGGTCATGACCAGCCCCGGCCTGCACCCGGTGAGCCGGATGCATCTGGTGACCGGGGCATTCAGCTATCTGTCTGCGCCGATCTGGTTGTTGCTTTTGGTATTGCTTGGGCTTGGCGCGATCCCAGTCAGTAATTATGCCTCAATCGCTTTGGTCGCGGTCATTTTGCTTGTGCCTAAACTGTGCGCCTTGATTGATCTTTTGCCCCGCGCCCGCACCATGTGGCGACGACGCGTGATTTTGCGCGCTTGGCTGTCAGAATTTGTCATTTCCACGCTCATCGGCCCGCTGATTTCATTGCGTCATGCGACCTCTGTTGGGTCCATTTTGTTGGGGCAGGACTGCGGCTGGAAATCGGCCCGCAAGGCACGCCTGATGGTGCCGGCCGGTTGGCCTGAGGCGGCAGTGGGTCTTGTGATACTTGCTCTCGCGCTTGCCAACCCGACAACCAGCGCGTTGTGGCTCGCGCCGGTGATTGTGCCCCTGATCATTGCACCGATGCTCATACCGCTATTGAACAGGGAACCTATATGAACCGCCGTGATTTATTGATGAGTACAGCGGCCTTCGCTGTCACCACCGCACTGCCTGCAATGGCCCAACCTGAGGATAGCTTGCGCGATGTGGCCAAGGCCCTGCAACAACTGCCTTATACCCCCAATACCACGCCGCTTGCGCCGCCATTTGCGGGGCTGGATTACAATGCTTACCGGGGCATCCGCCCGTTGGTGGGCAAGTCAGCGCAACTGCCGCATGGCAACCGTTTCTCGGTCGATCTGATGCCACCGGGCCTTTATTTTCCTGATCCCATCAAGGTGGATAAGGTCACGCCTGAGGGCCTGCGCGAGATCACGTTCAGCCCGGCGCTGTTTGATTTCGACGACCGTTATTTCGACGATATCCCGCAGACAAGCCCCGGCGCTGGTTTTTCAGGAATGCGCCTGCGTTATCCGCTGAATGCGCCCGACCTGATGGACGAGGTGCTGGTCATGCAAGGCGGCAGCTATTTCCGCGCGATTGGCGAGGCGATGGTTTACGGGCTGTCGGCGCGCACCGTGGCGCTGGGCACAGGGGGGGATGGAACGGAAGAGTTTCCGCGGTTCCTCCACCTGCGCCTGCACCCCTCACAGGGCGACACGGTACATCTTGAGGGGGTGATCGACAGCCCGTCACTGTCGGCACATCTGGATATGGTAATGCGCCCCGGTACGGACACTGAGATGGAGATCACGACCACAATTTTCCCGCGTGTCGATATCAGTGATATCGGCATTGCGCCACTTACGTCGATGTATCTCAAAGGTCCGATGCTGGCCGCCGTATCAGACGATTTCCGCCCGCATGTGCATGATAGCGACGTGCTGGCCATCACAAATGGTGCCGGCGAACGGCTTTGGCGACCCATCGCAAACCCACGCAATGTAGAAACATCCGTGTTCATGGATGACAACCCTGCACGATTTGGGCTCTATCAGATGCCCCGCGCGTATGAGGATTATCAGGACACCGAGGCGCGCTATCATGACCGTCCTTCCGCAACGGTTGAACCGTTGGAGCCTTGGGGGCCGGGTGCTGTGATGTTGGTGGAACTGCCAACGCAGACAGAGTTTCTGGACAATATCGTGGCGTTCTGGCGTCCGCGAGACCCGCTTTTAGCGGGTCAGGAGCATGCCTATACCTACAAGCTGACATGGACGCTTTCTGCCCCTGATGTGGGTGATTTGGCGCCTATCATTCAAGGTCGCAGCGGGCGCGAGCATGACCGGCCCGGCCATCGCCGCTTTGTCGTGGATGTAGCGACTGTTGCAGAGGACGCCGTACCAGTCGTGTCCGCCAATAACGGGGCCGAGGTGTTGGGTGTTAGCTCATTCCCATTGCCTGATGGCAGTGCCACACGCGTGACGTTTCTGTTTGCGCCGGGTGATCTGGATGTTGCTGAAATCAGGCTCAGCCTACGAGGCGTGGATGAAACGCCGCTTAGCCCCGTATGGCTGCACCGCTGGACGCGCGCGCGCGATGGGGATGTGTGATGTTAGCTGCCCAGATTGATATGCGCCAGCAGGGGCCGGTGATCAGAGGTCATGCGGATACCGGGACCGTCAAGGACATGCGTTTGCGTGACTTCCGCCGGGGCCGTGGTCAGCACGCGGTCGAGCGGCAGAAAGGGCCGGTTGATCGGGAAGGTCGCTTTGACCGGGCCGCGCAGATCTGTGCTCAGAAACCGCTTGGACAGCGCAAAGCCGCCCCAAGGGCGCCATTCGTTCAGATCGCCGATCAGAATGGCGGGTTGGCGCGGTTGGCGAAAAATATATTGGCAGATGGTGCGCAATTGCGCCCAGCGCAGGGTCTGCATCAGCGACAGATGCGTGCCGACGAGGCGAAACGGTTGCCCATCACGCGTCAGATCAGCGACGACAGCACCGCGATGGCAGCGTCCGGGCAGATCAAGCAGGGTGATGCGGTCGACCGTGATATGGGGCCGGACAAAAACGATCGTGCCCAGAAATCCGTGGCTGTCATCCGACCAGCGATGCGCGGGGTCGCCGTGCAGATAGCGCAGGCCGGTGGCGGCCTCGACTGCCGCGATATCCAACAGGCCATTATGTGGTGGGACCTCTTCATCAGCCTCTTGCAGGATCAGCGCGTCGATCTGATCGACAGGCATTTCGGCTTGCAAGGTGGCAAGTGTCCGGTCGGGGGCAATGCGTCCGTCATTGCCGCGGCAGCGGTGGATGTTCCAGCTCAGGCAGGTAAAGTCTTGATTTCTATCGGGCAATATCTGGCCTTTGCGGGTGGCTTTATGGCGCTGGGTCCGCGAAATGATAGTCTAATGTTCAAACAAATCGATATGATTGGGGAAATAAATGTTTGCAGTTGAAGTACGTGATCACGTGATGATCGCCCATTCCTTGCCCTCGCCGGTGTTCGGCCCTGCGCAGGGTATGCATGGGGCGACGTTCGTTGTTGATGCAGCGTTCTATACCAAGGATCTGGATGACAACGGGTTGGTCGTTGATATTGGACTGGCGCTTGAGGCGTTGGCAGAGGCGCTTAAACCGCTGAAATACGCCAATCTGGATGAGGTGCCCGCGTTTAAAAGCAAGATTACGACGACCGAATTCCTGTGCCATTACATCTGGCAACAGTTGCGCGACACGGCCAAGACGACGGGTTTGGGCGACGGTGGCCGGGTGTGCCGCATCAAAGTGTCGCTGGAAGAAAGCCATGTCGCGCGCGGCTGGTACGAGGCGGATATCTAAATGGGGTTCTCACCAGACTGGCTGGCCCTGCGCGAACCGGTGGATCATGCATCACGTGATGCCAGTCTGCTGGCACAGGCCGTGGCATGTGCGGGATCAACGGCCACTGTGGTGGATCTGGGCAGCGGCACAGGATCAACTGCACGCGCCTTTGGTGATACCGGCTGCAAGTGGCGGTTTGTCGATGGCGATGCGGCGCTCTTGGATATTGCGCTAGCGCGGCATCCGGGGGCGGAGCGGGTTGTGTTTGACCTGCGCGATATTGATCAGCTGCCGCTGGATGGTGTGCGGTTGGTCACAGCTTCGGCCCTGCTTGATTTGATGCCGCTGGAGTGGGTGACAGCGCTGGCCCAACGGCTGCAAGACGCAGGTATCCCGTTTTACGCAGCGCTCAATTACAACGGACAGATGCGATGGTTGCCACGACACGCGGCTGACGCGGACGTAACAGATGCGTTCAACGCGCACCAGCGGACAGACAAGGGGATTGGCCCCGCATTAGGGCCAACATCGGCTGATGTCGCTGCCGAGGTTTTCGTCAAGCATGGATTTGACGTGCATCGCGGTGATAGCCCTTGGCGGTTGAATGGCGCGACAGTCCAATTGCATGATGAGTTGTTAAGCGGAATTGGTGAGGCCGCGGCAGAGGCGGGGTTTGCGCAGGCGCAGGCCTGGGTCGCCGACCGCCGTGCGAACGTGGCGGAAACGGTCGGATATATCGGGCATACCGATATTTTTGCCGTTCCACACGGAATGGGGGAATAAAATGCAGCACGTAGACGTAACCCATAGAGTATGGGAAAGGATTCTTGACGTGAAAACAGGGGCGGCCTGTCTGTGTTGTGGCAATTGGTCCTGGGGCGAGGCGCAGGCGCTGGCGCTTTACGGTGCCTTGGCACAGCCGACGGCCACGGCCCAGGTATTTGCACAGATCGGTCAGTCTCTGGACGGGCGCATTGCCACCGAAACCGGCGATGCACAGGATGTGTCTGGCAAGGATGGTCTGGCGCATTTGCATCGGTTGCGGGCTTTGGCTGATGCGGTGGTCATTGGGGTCAAAACGGCCTTGCATGATGACCCGCAACTGACCGTGCGTCTGGCCGATGGCACCAGCCCTGCCCGCGTCGTGATTGACCCTGATGGACGTTTGCCCAATGACGTACGCTTGCTGACTGATACCTCAGCCCGCCGCATTGTTATTCAGGCGGTTCCAAAAGAGCGGCCAGAAGGGGTTGAGGCGATTACCCTATCGCGCACCTCGTGGATCGACCCAGAAGATATACTAAACGCCTTGGAAGAGCGTGGTTTCAAAAGCGTCCTGATCGAAGGCGGGGGGATCACGATCACCCAGTTTCTTGAAGCGGGCTTGCTCAACCGGTTGCATATGGCGATTGCGCCTTTACTGATCGGGTCCGGCCCACAAAGCCTGACGACCGCCCCTATTGGGACCTTGGCGCAGGCCCGTCGCCCCGAAACAAATGTGTATAACCTAGGCAGCGATGTTTTGTTTGATTGTGTGCTCAGCCCTGCTGATGCGCTGCCGATCGCCCCTGCTCGCTGTGCCAATGCCATGCTGAACCCCCAAGGCCCACGCCTCTAACCAGAAACGAGACCGCCGCCATGCATATCAAATCTGACTGTCTTTTGCCGACATTGCCCGAACGTCTTGCGCGGGCACGCGGCGACCTTGCAATGGGGTTGCCCTGTCTTCTGACGCATCACGGCAACCGCGCCGTGGTTGTCGCCGTCGAAACGCTGTCGCAAGCGCGGTTTGATGCCCTTTGCCAGCGGTTTGATACACCAGAGCTGATCTTGACCGCCCAGCGTGCGCAGGCGATCATGCCGACCACTTTGGATATCAGTGACCCGGTGGTGCGCCTGCAACCGCCTGCGCCTGCGGGATTGGCATGGTTCAAGGACCTTGCTGATACGCAGTTTGATGCAGACCGTCGCCTTGCTGGTCCATTGCACATGATCCGCAGCCCGCAGACACCCCTACACCGTTTGGCGATCAAGCTGGTGAAAATGGTCGAACTCCTGCCTGCGGTTGCGATGTTCAATGTGGCCGACGATGCGCGCCTTGATGATCTGCCCATCGCATCACTTGTGGCCGACGAAGCGCTTGAGGCCTTGCTGATCCCGCCTGTGCTGGCACAGGTATCTGCTGCGGTATTGCCGTTGGAAACCCATGATCTTGGCCGCTTGCATATCTTCCGAGATCCTGATGGCAGCAAAGAGCATTACGCGATCGAAATCGGCACGCCCGACCGCGATCAACCTGTGCTATCGCGCGTGCATTCGGCCTGCTTTACCGGCGACGTATTGGGCAGCCTGAAATGTGACTGCGGCCCGCAACTGCGCGCGGCACTGGCCCGCATGGGGCGAGAAGGCTCTGGCGTGCTGCTGTACCTAAACCAAGAGGGGCGCGGTATTGGTTTGGCCAACAAGATGCGCGTTTACGATCTGCAATCGCAGGGTCTTGATACGGTCGAGGCGAACCACCGTCTGGGCTATGAGGATGATGAGCGTGATTTCCGCGTGGCTGCCGTGATGTTGCGCACGTTGGGATTTAGGGCAATCCGGCTTTTGACGAATAACCCCGCCAAGGTGCAGACCTTCCATGACAGCGATATCACCGTGGTTGAACAATTGCCCCTGCGTGTTGGGCGTAACCTGCACAATCACGACTACCTGTCCGTAAAGGCGCTGAAGTCGGGCCATAGCCTATGACCATCGCTGGTGCGCTGTGGATCACAGCCCCCAAAACAGTGGAATATTGTGACACGGTTTATCACGTCAATGATGGTGAGTTGGACATCCAAACCCTGTTCACTGGCATCAGCCGTGGGACCGAACGTCTTGTCTATACAGGTCAGGTTCCCGTATCCGAACATACCAATATGCGCGCGCCGTTTCAGGAGGGCGAATTCACCTTTCCAATAAAATACGGCTACGCGGCTGTCGGCAGGGTGCAGAGCGGTGATCGCCATGGTGAGATCGTGTTTAGCCTGTTTCCGCACCAATCAAGCTTTGCTGTTCCGGCGCATATGGCGCTGACTGTACCTGCCGATGTGCCTGCGGCTCGTGCGGTGCTTGCGGCGAATATGGAAACGGCGGTGAACATCACTTGGGATGCCGGGATCAGTGTGGGCGACCGCGTTGTGGTGATAGGCTGCGGTGTCGTTGGTGCACTTGTCGGCTATCTGGCCGCCAAGGTGCCGGGCACCGAGGTGACTTTGGTAGATATCGACCCCGGCCGTGGTACGCTTGCCACCACGCTTGGCTGTGGTTTTGCGAGCCCTGACACCGCACCTGAGGAGGCCGATGTCGTCATCCATGCCTCAGCCAGTGCCGCCGGTTTGTCGCTTGCGCTCGCGCTCGCGGGGGTTGAGGCGACAGTGATTGAGGCCAGTTGGTATGGCGCGCAAAGCACCGACGTGCCATTGGGCGGGCGGTTTCATCAGCGCCGGTTGCGTCTCATCAGTTCTCAGGTTGGGCGTGTGCCAGCACGACAAGCCGCCCGCTGGGATTTTGGTCGTAGGCTGGCCAAGGCGCTGGCGCTGTTGAATGACCCGATATTGGATGCTTTGATATCGGGTGAAACGGCGTTCCGCGATCTGCCCACCGCCTATGACGGGATTTTGCATGATCCGGCGACGCTGTGCCACCGGGTGCGCTATGAGGGATAACATGTCGCCATTCCTGCCCGATGATGCATCAGAGACACTCTGTATCATGGCGCAAGCAGCGCTTTTGGCAGGGCAGGGTTTGCTGGGCGCGTCAGAGCGGTTGGCGGGATTAACTATCACGGAAAAGACGCAAGGCGACTTTGTCAGCGAAGCTGATGTGCATGCCGAAAAGGTGATCTTTGATCACCTCATGCAGCGCTTTCCCGGTTACGGCTGGCTGGGTGAGGAGACCAACGCGCGCGCCAGTGACGCTGACGGGTTGCGTTGGATCGTGGACCCGTTGGATGGGACCACAAATTTCCTCAAGGGGCTGCCGCATTGGGCAGTGTCGATCGCACTGTTTCAGGAAGATGCGCCACTTGCGGCCATCATTTACGACCCGGTGAAAGCCGAGATGTTCTGCGCTGAAAAGGGCAAGGGTGCCTATCTGAACGGATGTGCGATCACGGTGAGCGAAGCCGTGCCCTTGAATGCGGCGCTTCTGGCGTCGGGCGTGCCTGCGGGCGGGCGCACGACCTATCTGTCGCATTGTCTGGATGATCTGGAACAGTTGATGCCGCAAACTGCGGGTTTGCGGCGCTGGGGGGCAGCGGCGCTTGATCTGGCTTATGTCGCCGCGGGCCGGTTTGACGCTTATTGGGAACGCAACCTTGGGCCGTGGGATATCGCTGCGGGCATGTTGATTGTGACCGAAGCAGGCGGGCGGTTTACCCCGCTCTGGGCTGACCGAGATGTGCTGTCATCAGGGTCATTTCTGGCAAGCAACGGGGCCTTGCATGACGCGGTTGAGACTGCGTTGAACCGCACGCAAGTCTAATGGCCCTAGGGTCAGGACCCTAGTCTGCGGCCTTTTCTTTCGAAAGCAGCAATAGGAGCAGTGCGATACTTGCTGGCACAAACTGTGGCAGCCCCGATTTTAATGCAATCGTCAATGCTGCCATAACACCGGCACTTGCTACAAAAAGCAAAAAGCAAACGGCAATGTTGAACTGCCACTTTGCGTCCTTGATCAAAAGCGCCCAAATCAAACCCGCTGCCAGAAAGGCATTATAGATCCCTTGATTGGCGGCCAGTTCAACGGTTTGCGCAAAAAGATCGGGCGGTAAGGTGTCAAACACACTAGGCCCGCGCGACGTCCACGCAAAGATTTCAAACCAAGCGATATAGAGGTGCAGCAAAGCGATGAGCGCCACAAGGACAAGAGCTATTGTTTTCATCATATTTCCCAACTGCTTTGGCCTTTATTTGCGCCGGGCGGGCAGCATCCGCAAGAGCAACCCATCTTTCATAAACAGCTGGTGTCGCAAGACGATAAAGAGGTGGCCTGCGACAGCCGCAGCCAGCACCCAGCCAGACACGATATGCACCCATTTGCCAATAAAAGCGAGGGTCTCTGACCGGCCTATAGGATCAGGCAGCCTGAATTCGCCAAACATCAGCACACCAAACCCGCCTGCCATGACATAGATGAACCCGCTGATCGGCATCACAAACATCGCCAGATAAAGCACTTGTTCAAGCCGGTGAATAACCTTCTTTTCGCCCCCTGAAAGCGTCGGCGCCCAGCCGGGTAGCCGCCCAATATACCGGTTCAACAGGCGAAAGGCAGCAATCGCCAAGGCGACAAGCCCGATAGATTTATGCCAGTTGTAGTAATCGTTCTGGGTCAGGCTGGCGACAACATCGCCACGCTGCATCTCTGTCATGATATTGCCGCTGAGATATTGCCAAGCAAACAGAATGACGATGATCCAATGGAAAAGCTTGGTAAATGCGCCATAGCTGTCGCTGGTATTCTGCAAAGGCATTGGTTGTCCAATTCAAACGGGTTTGCTGTTTTGGGATCTTACGGGAAATGGAAATTGAAAGCCATGATAAGGCTGCCGCAACACGCAAAAAATAAGTCGCGGAATAGGTGGTGCAGACTGTAGCTTATTGAACCTAAGAGACCCACGATAAATGCCGCTCTCGAATTGCTTAAGGTCAGGTGCTGCAACAGTTCTTGTTGCCTCTGTACCGCCGGTGATAAGTAGCAGACTAACTTTTACAAGAAAGCTGATTATGCCCCATTCGCCAGACGATCCGCTATCGCCCATCCTGCCTGTGATCTTGGCAGGTGGTTCTGGCACGCGGCTGTGGCCTTTGTCGCGCAAGCACTATGCAAAACAATACCTCAGCCTTGATGGCACGACGACGCTTTTGCAAGCGACAGTCGCGCGGATCGGTGGACTGCCTTGTGTGGCCCCGCTGGTGATCTGTAATGAAGAGACCCGGTTTCTGGCTGCAGAGCAGATGCGCCAGATTGGCAAGGACGGAGCATTGATCCTGTTGGAACCTGCCGGGCGTAATACCGCACCTGCGATTGCCTTGGCCGCCTTGCAGGCGCAAGTAGATGGGGATGATCCAGTGATGCTGGTGATGCCAGCTGATCACAAGATGGCCGCCCCGGATGTCTTTGCTGATGCCGTCAAAGCGGCTACGCCCCATGCGCAAACAGGCCAGTTGGTAACCTTTGGGATCAACCCGTCGTATGCCGAAACCGGCTATGGTTATATCCGCACCGGTGACAGCGTCGGGCGGGGGCCTGCGCTGTCCGTCGCTGCTTTTGTTGAGAAGCCGGACGCCACGACCGCGGCGGACTATCTCGCCACCGGGGGGTATCTGTGGAACAGTGGGATTTTCCTGTTCCGGGCCAGCCGTTATCTGGCAGAACTCGAAACCCACCGTCCCGATGTGCTGGCGGCCTGCCGGGCTGCCTTTGCTGGCAAAGCGGGTGATCTGGACTTTCTGCGCTTTGACGCAGAGGCCTTTCTGGCCTGCCCCGATGTGTCCATCGATTATGCGGTGATGGAGCATACAAATGAAGCGGTGGTCGTTCCAATTGATCCAGGCTGGAGCGATGTTGGATCATGGGCCGCGCTTTGGGCGGCGTCTGAGAAGGACGCGGACGGCAATTGCGCCATTGGTGACGTGATTAGCCTGCAAGGATCGGGCAACTATATCAACGCTGGCAGCCGCCTTGTGGCGGCGGTCGGTTTACAGGATACGGTTGTGGTCGAAACTAAGGATGCGGTCTTTGTCGCGCCCAAGAACAGGGTGGCGGAGATCAAGGAACTGATCACGCAGATGACGGCAGACAGCAGGCCGGAGCTGGACCATCACCGGGTCGTTTACCGTCCATGGGGGATGTATGACAGCGTGGATGCGGGCCACCGCTATCAGGTCAAGCGGATCACTGTGAACCCGGGTGCTAAGCTGTCGTTGCAAAAACATCATCACCGGGCTGAACACTGGATTGTGGTGCGCGGCTGCGCCAAGGTGACCCGTGGCGATGAAACGCTGGTGTTGTCGGAAAACCAATCGACCTATATTCCGCTGGGCGAAATCCACGCACTCGAAAACCCCGGTAAAATCCCGTTGGAACTGATCGAGGTGCAATCAGGCAGCTATCTGGGTGAAGACGATATCGTACGGTTTGCCGATAAATACGGTCGGGCATAGATCATTCAAACGTGATTAGGTCGCAAGCGCCGATCGATGGTAGTCAATCATCTCCCAAAGCGTATTTTTTGGATTGAAAATAACCAATGACACAATACCAGATAAGCCGCCGCATATTTGGAAAAACAGCGCTTGCGCTCAGCGCCCTGATGTCTGCGCCTTCTGTTGTTTTTGCGAAAACAATAAGCCGCTTTAGCCTATCTGAAACGGGCCATGCGCTTGGTGGCTATGACACAACGGCTTACTTCAATGCAGGTGTGGCCGTGGATGGTACAGATGCCATAACTGCCAACTGGAAAGGGGCGGTTTGGCGGTTTGCAACGGAAGCGGAGGCAACGCTGTTTCGGGCAAACCCAGAGGAATACGCCCCACAGTTTGGCGGCTACTGCACACGGGCGATGTCGTTGGGCCAAGAAGTACCCGGTGATCCAGAGGTCTGGCGCATTCATGACGGTAAATTATACGTCTTTTTTGCAGCGCGTGGCGGAAGATTTTTCGACAGTGGGCCGGTTGAGATGATCGCCTTGGCGCAGACACATTGGGATACGCTAATACGGGTTGAGTAACGTTGTGTTATGTTTCCATGCACCAAAGAAAACGGGCCCGATACAACATGTACCGAGCCCTTATGGTGCTAAAATAACTCTCTAAAATCTTCGTTACCGTCCCCTTCAACATCGATCCGGTCATCTGGATCGCCTGAAAAGGTCTGCTAATCTGTTTCACTCATTACCATTTCAAATGCGCTCTAACTCACAAATAGCGGCATCTGGAACAGATGACTGGGTCTGAACCGGGACCGTCCAGACCCAGGGAGACAACCAAAAAAAACGACCAATCGACACTTAGGCTCACTCACTAACCCCACTCAGATTTGCTTGCGGCTGATCTGAATTGTGACAGCGTCATCTGGACATCTTCATAACCACTCTTAAACAACTCACCGATTAATAATGGCGGCCTCTCCTTTCATCTGTGCTATCGCGTTGCGGGGGACTGAAGGACTTTGACTGGAAGAGGTCATCGTCATTATCTTCAGGTGCTCAGCGAAGCAGTGACCCGACGTTAACTTTTGCGCCGGGCGAAAGTCCTGAAGGTTTTCCTGAAATTTTCTGAAAATTACCGAATTGATTGCACAGATTGGTTGGGACCTGACCCTAGTGGCACAACGGACACGCAACCTAACGTCGTATCCATTTTACTTGCACACCAGCCGATCCGCAGTAACCTATCTTTGGGAAATAGGAACTTTGCTTTCAGTTGCGGCCTGAAGTGCGAAGTGGGGAGACATGGTGACATCTGGAATACATGTGCCAGTGCAGATCAGCTTGGGCCTGTTTACCTATGACAAAGGGCGGGGCTGCCTTTTGGATAGTGCGGGCGAGCATGTGAGCCTTAGGCCGCAATCGGCGCAGGTCCTGTCAATATTGGTTGATAATCTTGGGCATCCTGTCACGAAAGATAACCTGATTTCGGCGGTCTGGCAGAATGTCAGCGTCACCGACGACAGCTTGACGCAATGCATTGCAGATATCAGACGCGCATTGGGTGACACGGACCGCAGCATTCTGAAAACGCGCCCAAAGGTAGGATACCTGCTAAGCCCGACCCACGTAGATACTACGCCGCCACAGGCCCTTGTCACGTCAGATCAAGGGTCTGCCTTTGCTTCAAAAGCAGCATGGGTTTGTATTCAGCCAGCGAGCCCTGAGGCCTTACTCGATCATGTTGCCCTTGAACGAGAGGCGATGGGCGGTGGCGCTGATAAACGTATCCTTGCCAATGATGATGCCGCTATCTTTTCATTTTCCGATGTTGCGGGGGCAATACGTTTTGCTCTTGGGTTTGGCGCATCTGACCACGGCCAAAGCGCCCGCATCGGTGTTGATCTGCTGCCGATAGGGCAAACCGATGGCAGCCATATGCGCGTTGCAGGAATTGCAGCGCTTGGGCAAGCCAGGCAGGTTGTGGTGTCCGTCGAAGTGCGCGACCAATGCCATGGTGAGTTGGATTTCGATTTTGAAGACCTTAGTCAGCAAAGGCTACAAACCACGCAGGAAACGCTTGGTACGTTTCGTGTCCATGCCAATGTCGGGCGCCAGCGGCTCTTGCCACAGATTGCGGCCGAGGACCTTCTACCAACCATTGCGGTCGTTCCGCTCAGGGCGTGGATCACGTCACCCGATACAAACGTTGTTGGCGAGATTATTGCGGATGATCTGATTGCAACAATATCGCGCTCTGCCGATATCAACGTGATTTCACGCCTTTCAACAACGGCCTTCCGCGGGCAAGATGCAAGCTTGAATAGAATTGGTGACGTGCTGGGAGCTGATTTCGTTCTGTCTGGCACAATCTTGACGCATGATACCCATATCGGCATGATGCTTCAGCTGTCCGAAGTCAGTACGAATAAGGTCCTGTGGGCCGAGCGTGTTACTATCGAAGTGACCAATATTCTGAACGGTTTAGAGGCGATTGAAGAAATCGTTGCCAAAGTCCGGAAAGCTATCGCGCTTAACGAAATTGATAGGGTTCGCTCAAAACCCATTTCGACGCTGCGAAATTATTCTCTGTTGATTGGGGCCGTCGGGCTGATGTACCGGTTCGCACCCGTGGATTTCAATTTGGCTGGAGAAATGCTGCGTACTCTCATTGAGCGTGTTCCAAATCATCCGGCTGCACTCGCATGGATGGCAAGATGGCATGTGCTGCGCGTGCAGCAGGGATGGTCCGAGAATCCTAAAGAGGAAGCGCAACATGCCCTTGGCTTTTCACGGAAGGCATTGGATATTGACCCAGAAAATGCACTTGCTCTGATTAGTGAAGGCAATGTGTTGACCAATCTTCTGCACCAGCTTGACGAGGCTGAAGACCGCTACGATGCGGCACTTGATGTCAATCCAAATGACGCCAGCGGCAGAGTATTACGTGGGACGCTGTTTGCATTTCAAGGTAAAGGTGAAGACGCCAAGCGTGATGCTGAGCGCGCATTGCATTTAGCGCCAATTGACCCACATCGCTTCTTCTTTTTGGCTTTGGCGGCATCGGCCAACGTTGCTGCTGAGGATTACGAGCGCGCAGTTGTGTTGGCAAAGGCGTCGCTTCGCCTGAACCGGACACATACATCTACATTAAGGGTGCAAGCTGTGGCGCAAATGCGACTGGGCTATGAAGATGAAGCCCGTAAAACCACTCGTGAGTTATTAAGGCTACAGCCGGGACTGCGCGTCAGTGCTTGGCTTAAAGGGTCACCTAGTGCTAACTTTGATGTAGGGCAAAATTTTGCGGCAACACTGCGTGAAACTGGTGTGCCGGATTGATTAAAAATTTATTCTAAGGAGATTTAATAATGGCAAGTAGTGGTAATGGCGGTGGGCCAGAATCCGGTTTTTCAGGTTTCTCCGGTTTTTCGGGATTTTCAGGCTTCTCCGGTTTTTCAGGTTTCTCTGGTTTTTCAGGTTTTTCGGGATTTTCAGGCTTTGCCGCGACTGAAAGCCCGCTTGGCGCAGAGTCGCTTTTAACAACACGCGATGGCATTGTGGGTGCACCACTTAATCTGGACCCAAACATTGTTCAGGGCTGTTGCGAAGACCCGGCGAACCTCAAACGTCTTTCACCAGAAGTACGTGCCAATATCTTTATGTTTGAGTTGGGAACACGCGTAACTTATTCTGCGAGCTGTGATGAAACTGCGACGGCTTATCTTTGGCGTGTCGATTCCAAGTCTGGCCAACCACCCAAAGTGCAGGCCCGGCCCCTCATTGAAATGACTGCGCCTACAATACAACAGTTCAAGGACCAGATGTCTTATTTGTCAGGCTACGCCGACTTGCGGCAGGACCGTGGGGCAGAGATTCTGGCGCAATTACCTACACCTGTACCTTTTTTGGCATCCATTTCATTTCTTGATCCCGCCCGTACGCCATTCACAATAGAATTGCTTTATGCGGCGTTGCGTTTTTGTGCCTACAACCACATGCGGATCAAGTACACGCTGGCCGCAAAGCGCCCCATCGAATTTTCACCGCAAGTGCAGCCAATGATCCAGACGCCTACGCATGGGTCTTTGCCCAGCGGCCACGCCACTGAAAGCTTCATCGCCGCACGCTTGCTTTGGAAACTGTTGCGCGCGTCCGGCACGCCACAATATCAGCAAGATGGCGTTTGGGGTGAAATGATGATGCGTCTTGCTTCACGCATTGCGATCAACAGAACCGTTGCTGGCGTCCATTTCCCGATGGATAGCGTTGCCGGGTCACTTTTGGGACTGACGCTGGCGGAATTCATTCATGAACATTGCGATCCAACCGCGCAAGACAGCACCAGTGCAACTTTCCACGGCACACGTTTTGATGCCGCTGATGATTTTGACTGGCACCAACTGTACGAGGCGCAAGACGATCTGCAACCAAAGAAATCAGGACCAAACGGCAATCCATGGGCTACTACAACGCGCAAACCATCCAAAAACGAAGTGCAGTCGGCCCCATTGGAATGGCTATGGGGCAAGGCGGTTGCCGAATGGCAGGACCTGCCATGCGCATAAAGGATAAAGAGAGATCAGAAAAACGCCCCTCCGGGCAGCGATGGCAAGGCGTGGCCGAACGCGGGGCCACCAGCAGCGCTTTGGATTTCCGACTGGCACAGCAAGAGGCGTTCACCCAGCCGCGCGACCGGGAAAAAGGCCAAGAGGTGCCTGCGATCTGGTATTCCGCACTGCTGGACCTGCGCGAGACCAGCATCGCAGCTTTTGTCAAAAAGCTTGATGGGGGCCTGAAGGCGCAGCTCCATATCCCGTCCGATTATACTGCAGAAGACCGAAAGACCGTCTTTAAAGACAAGCTTGTCGTCGTCTTTGCGACCGCTGAGGTGCTGCGCGCTTTGAACTGGTCAGAGAAGGAATACAGCGTTGCGTCGGTGATCCTTGGCGCTGTGATTGATCCGGATTTTATTAACCTGGAGGCCAAACAACAGAAGGCGGCCCTGCCGACGATAAAGGTGCCGAATGGTACTGTGATCACGGCAGTGATTGATGATGGCATTGCATTTGGCAATGATGTGTTCCGTGACGGTTTGACATCAACACGGGTCGCATATGCGACGGTCTTGCCAACCATGCCGGGTACGGCACCGGGGCTGGCATCAGTGGGCGTCGAACTCGACAAAGCGCAGATCGACGCGTTGTTGGTGGCGAACACATCATCCAAACTGCTGGATGAGGACCGGTTCTATCAACAGGCTGGCGTGATAGATTATGCTGACGGGACGTTTTCACCGACATCTCTGCGCCGTTCGCATGGAACCCATATTACGGCTTTGGCAGCGGGCTATCCTATGGACGCCGCGCCTGATGACAGGCCCATCCTGTGCGCCATCCTGCCAACCCGCGTGACCGAGGATGTTTCGGGTGGGAGCATCCTGCCCAGTCTCGTTCTTGCTTTGCACCGTTTGACGCGCCAAGCAGCGCGGTTCCGGTGCAAGGATGGCACCCGCCCGCCTGCTGTATTCAACTTCAGCTATGGGAATTTTGGCGGACCGCACGATGGCACAAGTGCGATTGCGCGGGCGATCGAGGATTATTTCGGCCCCTCAGGCCCGCACTGCGACCCCGATCAAGAACTGCGATTGGTGCTACCGGCCGGCAACGGTAACCTGTCGCGCACCCATGCAAAGCTGGCGTTCAACGGGGGGGGCAATCGCCCGGCAAAGACGCTTGATTTCGTGGCGATGCCCGATGACCGCACGGCCAGCGAAGTGCAGTTGTGGATGCCTTACAGTGGGGCCACCCCATTGCCAAACTTCGTCACGGTGCGCGCCACAACACCGGATGGGCTACAAAGCGGCCCTGTGAGTATTGCTGCCGGGTCCTATCAATCCTTGCTGAATGATCAGGGCATCGAAGTGGCGCGCCTGTCCTTTGCTTTCGCGCCGCTTCCCACCGCCCGCGGTTTGATCACGCTGACGCTGAACCCGACAGAAAGCCTGACACCGGCCCCACTCGCGCCTGCAGGCCGGTGGAAAATCGAGGTTACGCCAGATCAGATCGCTCCTGACGAAGACGTGCAGGTCTGGGTTGAGCGTGATGATACATTGCCCGGCTTCCGGCGGGGCGGACGGCAGCCTTATTTCAACAACGCCAACTATGAACGCTTTGACAAGTATGGTGCGCCGCTTGCGGTTGATCCGCCGGGTACAGATAGCTTGATCCGGCGGGCAGGCACGCTGAGCGGGTTTGCCTGCGGTCCGTCACCTTTGGTGATTGGGGCGCTGGTGCAAAGCAATGGTAAGATGTCGGATTATTCCGCCGCCGGACCTATTACTCCACCACGCGGAGAGCCTGTTGCCTATCGCGACGGGCCGGATGCATCAGCGCGCGGGGATGACAGCCCTGTCTTGTTGGGTGTGCTTAGCGCCGGTTCACGCAGCGGATCCATGGTGCGTCTGAACGGCACCAGTGTTGCTGCACCCCGTGTCGCCCGGTTTACCGCCAACAAGATGGCAACGGGGGCTGACGGTGACCGCGCATGGGTACAGGCGCAGGCCGGGCTGCAGGACGCTGATTTCCCGCCTCCGACGCCAGAAGCCATACGGACCGGAGCGGGGCGATTGGACATATCCGCCAAAGAGGTCAGCATAGGTGCATAAGTGACACGACCCCTGCGCGGGTTTGTGGCAAAAAAGGGCGCAGCTTGTGCTGCGCCCTTTTTCAATTTGATCGTGTTGGGACTTACTCCCAGCCAACCTGATTGAAGATAACCTGCGCCGCAGGCAGGTTCTTGGCCACTTCCGTCAGGTCCACCGCATCCGGGCGGAAAAGACCCAAAGCAGCCACGGATGGCGATAGACCCACACCCGGCACCGCAGGGTATTCATCGTTCCCGGCACTGAAATATTGCTGCGCCTGATCAGAGGCAAGGTATTCCATGAAAGCGACTGCATTGTCGCGGTTTGGCGCATGTGCAGCCACGCCGCCACCTGACAGGTTCATATGTGCGCCTTCGGCGTTCTGTGCTGGGAAAATCCATCCGATGTTTGCAAGTGCTTCGGCATCCAGACCATCCACTTCTTTACGCAGCGCGCGTGCAAAGTAATAGGTGTTCGAGATCGAGATATCACATTCGCCTGACACAAGACCGCGCAGTTGGTCAGTATCGCCGCCCTGCGGATCACGGGCAAAGTTGTTTACAAAACCCTGCGCCCACGCAGTCGCGGCCTCTTCGCCGTGGTTTTCAATGATGGCCGACAACAATGTCTGTGAATAGACATTGGTGGATGACCGGTGGCAGACCATGCCTTCGTAGGCCGGATCGGCGAGCGATACATAGTCCATCGGCGGGTTTGTGACATCGGTCTTGTCGTAAAAGATGATGCGTGCACGTTGGCTAAAGCCAAACCACTGGTTGTCGGCATCCTGCAAGCTTGTTGGGATACGAGCCTCTAGCACATCGCTATCAATAGATTGCAGCACGCCTGCATCCTTGGCGCGCTCCAGACGCGATGTATCGACTGTCAGCAAGATGTCAGCCGGTGAATTCACGCCTTCGGCTTCCATCCGTGCGATCAGCTCATCAGCGTTGGCTTCGATGCGGTTAATTGTAATGCCGGTCATTTCCGTAAAGTCGGAATAGAGGCGCTCATCCGTGTCGTAGTGACGTGATGAATAGAGGTTCAGCTCACCCTCCGCGACCGCTGATGATGCAATTGCCGTCGCTGTCGTCGCACAGACAAGCAATGCGGTTGTTGTCTTTTTCATGATCCAATCCCTTTCATGAGTATTTTACTCAGAAATGGTTTCTAACGTCCTTTTCGTGGATGTCTAGGTTCCTGATTAAATTTGTCGGATTGACAAGCCTTATTGTTTCACTCAGGTTTGGCGCAAATGCTTAGCCATCCTGTCATATGATCAGGAAAGCCCGGCGCGCTAAAGCTTTCAATCATAGGAAACACCCAATGAAATCTATCTATCTTGCGTCAACGGCGCTTTGTCTGGCCCTTGCGACGCCTGCCTTGGCGGTTGAAAGGTCTGATGTTCTGGACAATTACGCAGATATGGCCGCTGCTCAGTACACCGATAGCCTGACGGCGGGGCAGGCTTTGCAAACGGCGGTGAATGCGCTGGTTGAAACACCATCTGCCGCGAGCCTTCAGGCTGCAAAGGACGCATGGCTTGCGGCCCGCGTGCCGTATCAACAAACCGAAGTTTTCCGCTTTGGCAACGCCATCGTGGATGACTGGGAAGGCAAGGTGAACGCTTGGCCACTTGATGAAGGTCTGATCGACTATGTCGATGCATCCTATGGCGGCCCCACCGACGAAAACGCAGCCGCTGCGCTGAACGTCATCGCCAACGCGTCCTTCACCTTGGGCGGTGAAACGGTTGATGCATCCATCATTACGCCTGCGCTGTTAGAAGAGACCTTGCAAGAAGCGGATGGTGTCGAAGCTAACGTTGCCACCGGGTATCACGCGATTGAATTTCTGCTTTGGGGTCAGGACCTGAACGGGCATGACGCAGGTGCGGGCAACCGGCCCTGGACAGACTACGCTGCGGGTGATGCATGTACTGGCGGCAATTGTGATCGTCGTGGTGAATATCTGGTAGCGGCCACTGATCTGCTGGTGTCCGATCTGGAATGGATGGCGGCACAATGGGCTGATGGCGGTGTGGCACGCGCAGAGCTGACATCGGATGCCGATGCGGGGATCTCGGCGATCCTTGCCGGGATGGGGTCGCTGTCCTACGGTGAAACCGCGGGTGAACGCATGCGCCTTGGCGTGATGTTGAACGACCCCGAAGAAGAGCATTCCTGTTTTGCTGACAACACCCACAACGATCACTTCTACAACGGCGTGGGCATTCAGTCGGTCTATCTGGGCAGCTATACAGGGATCGACGGCACCATCACATCGGGCCCCTCCCTGTCCGATCTGGTTGCCGAAACCGATGCCGCGCTCGACGCTGAGATGCGGCTGAAACTGGCGGATGCGGTGCTGGCCCTTGGCCGGATCAAGACAGCTGCCGAAGCGGGCTTTGCCTATGACATGATGCTTGAGCGCGGCAATGATGCCGGCGAAGCCTTGATCATGGGCGGCGTCAATGGCCTGATCGATCAGACCCGGTCGATCGAACGTGTGATTGCAGTGCTGGGCGCTGATGGCATCGAAATTGAAGGCTCTGACAGCCTTGATGATCCAGAGGCCGTCTTCCAATAACGCACCCGCCTTCCTAAGTAAGAAAGGCAGCCCTTTACCAAGGGGGCTGCCTTTTGTGATGGAGCCTTAAATGCCCAAAATCCCCAGCCCCTGCATTGATGTTTGCAAGTTCAAACGGCAGGGTCACTGCATTGGCTGCTCCATGACCAAAGAACAAAAATCACTGTTCAAATCACTCAAGAAAGACGGCCATCGCGCGGCCTTTGTCGATATGCTGATGGCCCAACAGGCGCAGATGGGCAAATATGGTGGTTGGCAAATAGCCTATGTCCAAAAGTGCAAGAAAAAGGGTGTGAAACTGCCTTTTGATGTCTAGGCCGTATTGAGGCCAACCTCAAAGTCTTCATCGGTTTCTTTTCGCCGCGGCAAAAGTGTTTACATGCAAGAAAGCACTCGCAGTTTCTATTTCCTGACTATAATGATAGGAATAAGAAGCAGCGAGAGGTCGGTCGTGCGCCAGGCAGTAAGATTTTTGGGGATCGCGGCGGTTTCGGCCACAGGCCTCGCTCATGCCGACCCCTATAGTGAACCGCATCTTGACGTCATCCCCCGCACCGCTGAGGAAGCCGCGCGTATTGCGGCGGTCACAGCACCGCCGACCGATTTTTCCACCGCCAGCCAGTTTGAAGAACGCAGCGCCGGGGCTGCAACTGTGCGGGTCCGGGGCAATGCGGATGCATTTTCGCAACCTTCTGGCAATATACCGTTTGAGGAAGAACTGACCTTCAAGGTTGGCAATGGCCTGTTTCGCAAGCTTTGGGTCTCGTCGCCGTCCTCTACACTAGCCTCTGACGGGTTGGGGCCACTGTTCAATGCCCGCTCTTGTCAGCGCTGCCACATCAAGGACGGGCGCGGCCATCCACCAGAGCATGGCGACGACAATGCCATTTCGATGCTGATGCGTGTGTCGATCCCCGGTGGTTATGTTGAAAAAACGGCAGAGTTGGAAGCGTACCTCGCGACCTTGCCAGACCCCACCTACGGCACACAAATTCAGGATTTCGGTGTGCAGGGTTATCCCGCAGAAGCGCAGATTGATGTCACCTATACAGAAGAGGTGATCACCCTGTCGGACGGTGAAACCGCATCGTTGCGCCGCCCTGCCTATACGTTGACCGACCTTAACTATGGCCCGCTGCATCCCGACATCATGCTCAGCCCACGCGTTGCACCACAGATGATCGGGCTGGGTCTGCTCGAGGCGATCCCGGCGGCCGATATTCTTGCCAATGCAGACCCCGATGATGTGGATGGTGACGGTATTTCCGGTCGGCCCAATATCGTCTGGTCTACTGAATTTGACCAATACATGTTGGGCCGCTTTGGCCTGAAGGCAGGTAATCCGACAGTACGTCAGCAATCAGCCGATGCCTTTGCAGGGGATATCGGGATATCATCACCGCTCAACCCTAATGGCGCGGGCGAATGTACCGACCTGCAGGTTGATTGTCAGAATGCGATTCACGGTGATGGCGATGACCGCGTGCATGAAATCGACGATGAAATCCTCGATCTGGTGACCTTCTACAGCCGTAACCTTGCCGTGCCCGCCCGCCGCGATGTGGATGACCCAACCGTACTGCGCGGCAAAGAGGTGTTCCACGCGACCGGTTGCGCATCTTGCCACACACCCAGTTTTGTCACCCATCGCCTTGAAAACCAGCCCGCGCAAAGCTTTCAACTGATCTGGCCTTACACTGACTTGCTGCTGCATGACATGGGCGAAGGACTGGCTGATTTCCGTCCCGAGGCGCAGGCGAATGGCCATGAATGGCGCACTCCGCCGCTTTGGGGGATTGGGCTGACCGAACAGGTCAGTGGTCACACGTACTTCCTGCATGACGGGCGCGCGCGGTCCTTGTTGGAAGCGATCCTCTGGCATGGTGGTGAAGCGCAAAAGCAGCGTGACGCGGTCATCGATATGCCATCAGCGGACCGTGACGCATTAATCAAATTTGTGGAGTCCTTATGAAAAACCTCCTTGCGACCATTGCCCTGATGATCTGTCCCAGCTTGGCCGTCAGCCAAAGCATCGCCACAGATGTTGTTGAAAACCACATCCTGCCGCGTATCGCGACCTTGGCGGAAAGCGGACAAACCCTGTCCGAGGCTGCCACCGCCGATTGCACTGCAACATCTGAACCGTTGCGCGCGGCCTACGGCGATGCATTCGATGCCTGGATTGCTGTCAGTCACCTGCGTTTTGGTCCCATTGAAACGGCAGAGCGCGGCTATGCGCTCGCTTTTTGGCCCGACAGTAGGGGGGCGACACCCAAAGCGCTGGCGACCCTGATCCGCGATGCGGACCCCATTGTCGAAACTGCGGAAGCCTACAGCGATATGTCGATTGCCGCGCGTGGTTTCTATGCGTTGGAATTCCTGCTTTACGATCCGACCATCAGCACTGCAGGTGATGATGCGTACCGCTGCCAACTGGTGCAAACGGTCACCGCCGATATCGCCAATCTGACAGAAGACATCGCGACCGATTGGCAGGATAATTACGCGGCATTGCTGACAAACCCATCCCAAAACAGCCTGTACCGCACGGACGCTGAGGCCGCACAGGAACTGTTCAAAGCCTTGAACACGGGCCTGGAACTCACGTCAGATGCGCGTTTAGGGCGGCCTTTGGGCACCTTTGATCAGCCGCGTCCTACACGGGCCGAGGTCTGGCGCTCTGGCCGCTCTGCCCGGCATGTCGCGGTCGCATTGGACAGCCTGCGCGATCTGGCTACACGTCTCAGCCAAGGTGACCCGGCGCTTGTCAGCGATGTAGATGCCGTCTTTGCGCGCGCCATTGGGCAGATCGAAGCGCTTGATGATCCAGTTTTTGCTGGTGTCGCCACCCCGACCGACCGGATCAAGGTTGAAGCTTTGCGAAGCCGGGTCGATGAAATCCGCGCCATTGCGGGCCTGCAGATCGGACTGCACCTTGGGGTGGAAGCAGGCTTTAATTCACTGGATGGTGATTAGATATGGCGAACCGGCGGCAATTCTTGACGGGGCTATTGGCCACAGGTTTGGCCCCTTTGCCCACATGGGCCGACGCCGGATCACCGGCCTATTTGTCTGCTGCCGCGCGCGCTGATGGTGCTTATGTCCTGTGTGGCATTGATGCGGCGCGCGCGATCCTGTTTCAAATCCCCTTGCCTGCCCGCGGACATGCGGCTGCCGCACATCCGACACGACCCCAAGCCGTCGCCTTTGCCCGCCGCCCTGGCACTTTTGCCTTGGTGATTGATTGCACCAGTGGTCAGACGTTGCATACGCTCACAGCGGCCTCTGGACGCCATTTTTACGGTCATGGTGTATTCAGCGCGGACGGGTCCGTTCTGTACACTACCGAAAACGATTATGAGGCAGGTGAGGGGCGCATTGGCGTCTGGGACGTGACGGCAGGCTATACCCGTGTCGCTGAGTTCAGCAGCGGCGGTATCGGACCCCATGATATCAAACGGTTGCCCGGCAGTGATGTGCTGGTTGTGGCCAATGGCGGGATCGACACGCATCCTGACAGCGGACGCACCAAACTGAACATCGCGACGATGGCCCCGAACCTCAGCTATATCGCAGAGGACAGGGTGGTTGAGACCGCAACGCTTGCCCCCGACCAGCATAAAAACTCCATCAGGCACTTGGCTGTCGCCCGCGATGGCACCGTTGCCTTTGGGATGCAATGGCAGGGCGATACGTTGTCTCCGCCACTGGCGGGCCTGCATCAGCGTGCCAACGCAGTGCAGTTGCTGAAGGTTCCTGCAAATAATCTGCGTCAAATGCAAAGCTACGTCGGCAGCATCGCGTTTAGCGCAGATGAAGCCCAGGTGATCGCCACCTCGCCGCGCGGCGGGATGGTACAGCGTTATGATGCCCGCACCGGGGCATTACAGGACAGCTTTGCCATTACAGACGCCAGCGGTGCTGCGCCGGCCCCAGATGGTGTGATGATTTCAACTGGAACCGGAATGCTGATGACGCTGGGCGATGATGCGGTATCTGTGCAGACACCAGCCTTGCAATGGGACAATCATTTGGTGGCGCTGGGCTAGGGCCTTTGGAGGTCTCCGAACAATCAAAGAACACCCTGTTCCGACGGAAACCTGTTTGCGTGACGTTTCAACTCTAATGAAACCGAAGAAAAGGGAAAACAGATGTCCAGTTTTCGACTTGCAGCGCTTCTGATTGTTATCAACGCGCCAGCCACCTTTGCGCACGACAATGCGAGCAATATGGAGGTGAGGGGTGATCTCACTTGCATCACTTCCAACGGTGCACCTAATCACGAAATGGGTCAATTCCCCAATCCGGCCAATCCCAATGCATTCCAGGTACAGAATTTGGAATTCTGTTTTCCAACAACACCTCAGATGGCCGATACGGTCACAGATAACCTGATGACCGTCGGTGTCTCAGTCACAGGCGTCCCAATCCGGCCTTATACGGCTGGATATTATGATCCGAACGGGCGCCGTGGATTCAGCCATGATCCGGCAAGCGGTTGGCGCCAACAGGCAATGCATGACCCACGCAGTCTTGGCATGGATGATCAAAATGGCCATGTTGATCGGTCAGGCTTGTATCACTACCATAGCGTTTCCAACGATTTACTGGCGTCTCAGGGAGGCACGTTGATAGGATATGCTCCCGATGGGTTCGAGATATTATATAGCCCTACAACGGCAACCTCTTCATGGCAGCTGAAGTCCGGCACACGCCCGACACCCCCCGGTGAGGCTTATGACGGCACCTTCGAAGAAGATTTTGAATATGTCGCCGGTAGCGGAACGCTTGACGCATGCAACGGTGCGCTTGTGAACGGCACTTACACTTATTTTGCTACGGATACGTACCCCTACTTCCCGCGTTGTTTCAAAGGGGTGGTGAACCAGCGATTTATGACGCGGAACTAGGGGCGTTTCGCTGGTGGTACTGAAAGTCCATCCGCCAGAACACATGGCAGATCGGATGAAATCAGCAATAATGTCTTGATAAATGGTGCCCAGGAGAGGCACCAAATACATGTTCCACCCAGTTCCACTTTGTTCCGCAATTGCCCGTGTTAGCCATAAAAACATAGTCTTTGATCTTGTTGTTCGTTTCACTATGCATCACAGTATGCCAATTCATTCCCCAGAAATTGGGGAATATTTGGGGAATGAATTGGATGGCAAAGCTGGCACCAAACATTCTAAAGACTGCGACCACCGGAAAGTATGCCGATGGTGGAGGTCTTTACCTGCTCGTCACAGGACGAGATGCAAAAGGACACGCAAAAGGCAGTTGGATATTCCGCTACACTTTTTTGAAGCAACGGTACGAACTGGGACTTGGATCGGTCCAGTCGTACACACTTGCACAGGCAAGAATAGAGCGAGATCGATGGCGTGATTTGATGACCGACAAGCGTAACCCGGTCAATCCCATAGATGAGAAGCGGCGCTTGGAATGTGAGGCGCAAGATGCACAAAAAGCGCTGACATTGACGGAGGTCGCTCCGATGGCATTTGACGCACTGAAGGGAAGTCTCAAGGACGACGGTAGGGCTGGCCGTTGGTACTCGCCTCTGCGTCTATATGTCTTACCGTTGATCGGCGACCTCAAGATCGAAGACATCCATCAACGCGATATCGTGAAGACACTGACGCCAATTTGGAAGACCAAAGCTCCGACTGCACAGAAAGCACTCAATCGATTGGGTGCGGTCATGAAACATGGCGCCGCTATGGGATTGGACGTCAACCTGAACGCCGTTCTGAACGCTAAGCAACTTTTGGGTCACACAGGGCATAAGGTCCGCAATCATCCTGCCCTATCATGGCAAGATATACCGCGATTATACCAATCGCTGAATGCGGACCGGACAGTCGAGCGTGCTTTGATGCTTTACATTCTTACCGGAGGCGGAACGCGCCTAAAGCCGCTTCGGCTTGCCAGAACAGATCAATTCTCGGAGGGCATTTGGACAGTGGCAGGAGAGGCACTGAAGGGACGCAAAGGGCAGGAAGCCGATTTTCGGGTGCCGGTCACGGCTGAGATGCAGGCAATTTATGATCGCTCCCTTACCGAAACAGGTGCCGGGTATCTATTCCCGTCTCCTTACTCCAGAGAAAACCGCCAAAGGGCCGTGAGTGATCAAGCCATCGAAAATGTTATGCGCAGCCGTGAAGTTGAATGGGAGTGGCCCGAACCGTATAGACCGCACGGCATCCGTGCGACCTTCCGTTCATGGGTGTCAGAAATCAATCCCAGCCTTTATGCGGTTGCAGAGACGGCTTTGGCACACAAGGTAGGCGGAGTTATCGAACGCAGCTACGACCGCAACGATTTCCTCGAGCAACGGCGCGCGTTGATGGAACAATGGGCTGATCATCTGACCGGTAGAAGAGATAACCTCGTGCAGTTGGCGAGGTGATGACAATCCAAACACTGCCCCTTACCCGTCCTTCTGATCCGCCTTAAACGCCCCTTTCCCCCTCTCGGCCCAGACCTCCCGCGCATGTGCGCTTTGTTCACTTTCGAGCTTTGCTGCCATCCAGAGCAGCGCACCGTAGATCAGCGCGCGGTCATCGCCGGTGATCTCCACAATCCCTGCTTTGACGACCAGTCCACCTAATTCGATCAGATGCCGGGTGCGTTTGCGGCGAGCGACCTGCCAGCTGCGCATATCATGCCGCGCCTGGGTGACCTGATGCCGATGGCGTGCCGCCAGATTGCGCCGCAGCGCTTTTCGCGTCGCGGTCAATCGCTTTTGCAGGTTTCCGCGACCGTCCTTGAAAGAACGCAGCCCCGCGTTTTGACCACGCCTCCCTTTTTGCAGTATCCGTTGTCTCGGCCAGCACGATCAACGCACCGACGAGTTCTTCGGCGCTGAACCCGTCCGCTCCGGTGGCAATAACGAGTTCGCCAAGCTGCTGCACCTTGCGGGTCTTCAGCTCTTTCGCCTTCAGCTCCAGCGCCTTCAATTCCGCGTCGTAGTCCCGTGGTTTGCGCATTGCATCCTCCATAACGTTTTGATGCAGAGAGGATAGCGGGGCATCTTGCAGAAGGCAGCAGAGTCGCCAGGACGGCTGGGGACGCGCCGGTCCTTCCCGAGATTTTATTGAGGGAGGGCGCGCTTATACGTCGTTCCGACGTGGGCGTTCTTGTGTAGATGATTGCGCCATCATGGCAATCTATCATCTCCACGTGAAGGTCATCGGGCGCGCAGCTGGTTCCAGCGCGGTGGCGTCCGCTGCCTACCGCGCAGCATCGCGGTTGCGCGACGAGCGGCTGGACCGGCCCCATGACTTCACCGCCAAGCGCGGTGTCGTGCATCCCGAAGTGCTGCTACCGCAGAACACGCCCGAAGCATGGTCCGACCGCGAACAGCTTTGGAACGCGGTTGAGGCGGTCGAAGTCAGGCGCGATGCGCAGTTGGCGCGCGAGGTGGAGTTCGCCATTCCGCGCGAGATGTCCGAGGCAGAGGGCATCGCGCTCGCCCGCGACTTCGTGCAAGCTGAGTTCGTCGACCGGGGCATGATCGCCGATCTCAACGTGCATTGGGACAGGGATGCGGATGGACTGCCCAAACCCCATGCCCATGTCATGCTGACGATGCGATCCGTCGATGAAGATGGGTTTGGCAAAAAGGTGCGCGATTGGAACAGCGCCGGGATGGTCGAGCGTTGGAGGGAACGCTGGGCGACGCTTGCCAACGAGCGCCTGGCTGAACTCGACATCGACGCACGCATCGATCACAGGAGTCTGGAAGACCAAGGCATCGCGCCGGAGCCGCAAAGCCAGATCGGCGCGCCCGCGCAGCGTATCGTGGGCGAAGGGAGCCCTGCCGACCGGGCCGAACTACATCGTGAGATCGCGCGCGATAACGGAGAGAGGATCATCGCGGAACCTTCGCTTGCACTGGACGCGATTACCCATCAGCAATCGACCTTCACGCAACGCGACATGGCACGTTTCGCACATCGGCACAGCGATGGGATCGATCAGTTCAACGCGGTGAACAACGCAATCCGAGGCGCGCCTGATCTGGTGGAGCTCGGTCAGGACAGGCGCGGCGAACACCGCTTCACCACCCGCGCGATGATCGCGGCCGAACAGCGTCTGCATCGCGCCGCCAAAGTCTTGGCCGAGAAGGAACGTCACGACGTGCGGGATGCGGATCGCAAAGCAGCCTTGGCGCGTGCGGAAGCGCGCGGTCTGGTTCTGTCGCACGAGCAAGCCGTCGCTCTGACGCAGATTACCGCTGGGCGTGATCTCGGGATCGTCGTGGGCCATGCCGGGACGGGAAAGAGCGCGATGCTGGGCGTGGCGCGAGAGGCTTGGGAGGCGGCGGGTTACGAGGTTCGGGGCATAGCCCTCTCCGGTATCGCGGCAGACGGTCTCCAGAGCGGATCGGGCATCGCGTCGCGCACCATCGCCAGCCTGGAACACAGTTGGTCGCAGAACCGCGACCGGCTCACCTCGAGCGATGTCCTTGTCATCGACGAGGCGGGCATGGTCGGCACGCGGCAACTCGAACGGGTCCTGTCCCATGCCGCCGGTGCTGGAGCCAAAGTTGTCCTAGTCGGCGATCAGCAGCAGCTGCAATCCATCGAAGCGGGCGCAGCCTTCCGGGCGCTCCACGAGCGGCACGGTGGCGCGGAGATTGGCGAGGTGCGTCGCCAGCGCGAAGATTGGCAGCGTGACGCGACCCGCGATCTGGCGACCGGTCGGATCGGGGCGGCGATCCAGTCCTATGAGGCACAAGGTATGGTGCATGCCGCCGAGACACGTGAACAGTCGCGCGCTGATCTGATCAACCGCTGGGACCGCGACCGTCAGGCGGAGCCTGGCCGGAGCCGGATCATCCTCACCCACACCAACGTCGAGGTGTACGCCTTGAATGATTTGGCGCGGGAGCGGAAACGGGCGGCGGACGATCTGGGCGAGGACGTCTCCTTGACGGTCGAGCGAGGTGACCGTCGCTTTGCCAGCGGCGATCGGGTGATGTTCCTGCAGAACGACCGCGGCCTTGGCGTAAAGAACGGCACGCTCGGGACCATCCATGGGGCCAGCACACAGTCCCTGTCCGTTCATACCGACGATGGACGCTCCATCGCCTTCGACCTCAAGGACTACAACCGCCTTGACCATGGCTATGCCGCGACCATCCACAAGGCTCAGGGCATGACGGTGGACCGTACCCATGTTCTCGCGACGCCGGGCCTCGATGCCCATGGCAGCTATGTCGCCCTGTCGCGGCATCGGGACGAACTGAACCTGCATTACGGTCGCGACGAGTTCGCCTCGCAGGATCGCCTGATCCGCACCCTGTCGCGCGACCGGTCCAAGGACATGGCGCTCGACTACGCGGAGGCCGATCCGGCGTCGGCCTTTGCCGAGCGGCGCGGCATCACCTTCCGCGAGCGCGTCATCGAGGTGCTGCGCAAGGTGGTGCCGGAAAAGTTGCGCGATGGCATCAGCGGGCGGGTGGATGGGGCGCGGCCCAGGAGAAACGATGCGTCTGGCGCGCCTGCCGTACAGGGGCCGGGAGGGGAAGACGCAAGGAGAGATGTCCGGCCCGGCGCGGAGACGTCGCAAAAGGCTTTGGCGGACGACCCGGAAGCAGTGTTGCGAAAGGCACGCACCGACGCCCTCAAGCGCCATGCCCATGCGGTGGATGCGGTTGTCACGGCTCGAAAGCGGGGCGGCACGGGCACACCCGATCAGTTGCGCAACCTTTCTGAGTCTCGCGCGGCCTTCGAGAAGGTCCGGCCTCACGGCTGGTGCGATGCCGAGGCGGCCTATGCCAAGGACCCGTCCCTTGCCCGCGAGGCCGGATTGGGCCAGGCCAACCGCGCTATCCGGGCGCTTCAACTTGAGACACAGTTGCGCACCTCTCCAGAGCGCCGGGCCGCGCAGTTCGTGGAGCGCTGGCAGCACCTTGATCGGACCAGCCTGTCGCATTACCGGTCGGGCACAATGTCCGACTACGGCGCGACACGCGCGGAGATGGGCGAGATGGCCAAGAGCCTGCAGCGCGATCCGCAACTGGAATCTCTCCTTGCCAACCGCAAGGCCGAGCTGGGCATCCGGATGGACTCGGGCCGCCGACTCGGTGCGGAGTTGGCTTACTGTCACGGCATCGACATCACCCGAGGACGCGGACTCGGGCTCTGACACCCGTCCGATTTGCCGCCCATTCCACGCCCCGCTGCGACGATGGGCCGGACGGTCTTGCGCGGCCAACGTGGCGAGGGCTGACTGGTTCAGAACGACCCAAAAACAACCAGCAGGAGCCAGTCAACCTATGTCCGAGCCAGACCGTATCATCCGCCTGAACACCGTCCTCGCCAGAACTGGCCTGTCCCGGTCAACCATCTACCGCAAAATCGCAGAAGGCACCTTCCCGGCTCAGCTCAGGATCAGCGTGCATGGCGCGGGATGGCGGGAATCCGACATCAACCGGTGGGTTGAAGATCCAGTAGGCTGGCGGCCAGAGGGGCAGACAAACGGCAAGGCATTGGGACGGCACATGTCTTGATTTGCTTGATGTGCAATGATCCGGCTAAGTGAGCGCAGCTTTGGCTTTGGGCTCAAGGATGTAATCTGACAAGACGTCGGTGCCAAAGTGAAAACCGGCTTAGAGCCGCGCAAATAGATTACTTTTTGGGAATGTCAGTGCAGCACGGTTGCGGAGGAGCAGACTCCTGCGGCAATCACGTCATCAGTGTTAACTCAAATGATAAGTAGATACCGGGTTTCGTGGAGAACCTGCATCGGGTCATGAACGGTCGCGGCGACGAGGAGAGCAGCATTGTAGTCATCAACCTAAGGATAACAGGCGTTCAGAAATTGGGTGAACGCACCGTCAAACAACTAGCCGCGTATTCTGTCACGCCTTGGGATGGTTTGTGTCGTTCATCCCTCAACAGAGTTTAGACAACGTTTGGCGCAAGTGCTGCGCGACTATGACACTTGGCCTTATGCCTGAAACGCAATGCGTCCTCATCATTTCGCGACCCAGAATGCAGAGTCTTGCTTGCGTAGATGTGGGAACGATTGTTTGTCTGTGGTGTTGTCCGAGCATCGCCCAATTGTCGCGACAAGGATTAGTGCGCCCTCAATTCCGCTGACGCATTGGGACAAGGAATTCATAGATGACAAAGAAAGCCATAATATTCGGATCGATAGGCACGATTGTCGAAACATCGGAACTGCAACACAACGCATTCAATCGTGCATTTGAGGAAGCCAACATCGATTGGAATTGGTCCCGCGATGATTACCGCGACATGCTAAAAAACCCGGGTGGCCGCCAACGAATCAGCGACTACGCCGAAAAAATGGGGGTTGAGGTAAACGCCCATGATCTACACGCGCGCAAGACAGCGATTTTTGACGATATGATGGTGAATGAGGGGCTTACACCGCGTCCCGGGGTTTTGCATCTGATCCAATTTGCAAAGGATAGTGGTATGAAAGTGGGCTTTGCGACCACCACGTCGCGTAACAACGTCCAAGCGATTTTTATCGCCCTTAATAACTGTCTGCAACGCAGTGCTTTTGACTTCGTTGGGGACGATGAAAGCGTTGTAGCAACCAAGCCCGACCCCGAGATTTACTATCGCACGATGACCGCGCTTGGCGTCTCAGCGGCGCAAAGCCTTGCGATTGAGGACACTGGCGTATCCATGCAGGCCGCCTTGGCCGCAGGGCTGGAGTGTATCGCGTTCCCGGGTGCCTATGCGGACCAGGATGCATTCGATGGCGCTTTACGCATTGTTGACAGTGTTGAACCGCACGTGTTGCCGTTTCTTGGTGCTGCTTAACGCACGCCTTTGCCACCCAAGGCGATATCCGTGACCCGGTGCCACCTATCATGAACGGCCACGGTCGCATCGATTGGTAATTCTACACTCGTCATAGTTTACACGACCTTCAAAGGCAGATTGCGACACAATCAAACGAGCCTTTGGCGACTGCGGTTGTACCTAACTACTGGTAGGTAAACCCTTTAGGTTCAGCTTTGTTGCGGTTCACCGAGGTGATCAGCCTTTGCTGCATCGCGGTTGCCCATGGGTTCATCGCGCCCCACGGTGGTGTCATATCTGGTTTGCGCCTCCATTTCGGCGTCTAGCTCGGCCCCAAGCATGACGATAAAGGCCGAAATCTAGAGCCACATCAGCAACACGACGACACCGCCCAACGCGCCAAAGCTTTCGTTGTACGAGCCAAAGTTCGCGACACAAAAGGCGAAACCAGCGGACCCGATCAGCCAAATAATGCACGCGGCAATCGCGCCGGGGCTGACCCATTGGAATTCAGGGGCGTCACGCGACGGGCCATAGCGATAAAGCACGGCCAAACCGACCAGAGACAGGGCCAGTATCAAAGCAACAATAACGATGGTTGCAGCAGTTTGCGCAAAAGCACCAAAACGCAGCGCATTCAAAAGGATAGGGACACCGATCATCGCCATAATTGAAATAACCAGCCCAACGATCAGAAATAGGGTCAGGGCGAGTGTTTCAAGCTTAAGGCGGATGAACCCGCGCTCTTCCTCTTCGTCGTAGGCGACGTTCATGCCATCCATCAGGCTTCCCACGCCTTTTAATGCCGAATAAATCGCAAGGGCGATGCCCGCCAGCGCGGCAAGCCCCAAACCACCGTCACGCGAACCGGCGACAGCCGTTGCCTGTTCAGTGATGATCTTCATCACCGCTTCTGGCACTATGCCTGAAAGCGCGGACAATTGGTTGACGATTTGGTTAGGCTCGACCAGCAGACCACCGATGGCAAGGATTGCGGTGATCGCCGGAAACAGGGCCAGGAGCCCGTAAAACGCAACACCTGCCGCGATCAGCCCAACTCTGTCTTCGCCGATTTCGTCCTTGAGACGAAATGCGATGTCTTTCCAACCTTTGGCTGGAATATCGGTCGGGCTGTCGGCTTGGCGTCCGCGTGTCATGTCCGGGCTCCTGTTTGTCATGGTTAGGCGGCTGCCGCGTTGATGCCGCCCGTCGCAAGCGCCGTCATCGTGCGGTCACCGTCGTAGGTGTTATCAAGGCATTCTTGCAGGATCGCGCCATCTTCGTCCTCGTTCAGACGGTTGGCGAATGCGACAAGGCAGCCGTAGCCTGCCAATGCATAATGCACCATGCGCTGATATTGGGTGATGATCATCGCGTCGCGCACGTCGTCGTCGCCAAATTCAGCGTCCAGCACATGCGCGTGCGCCTCTGCCACCAGCCCTTCCATGCCTTTGCAGTGCTCGCCGTTCGGGGCGATGTCATGGCGGTTACAAATCTCGGCAATCTTTTGCAGACCTTCATTCATACCGTTTACGCCCGCGATCAGGGCCTCGGACAAATCCTTGTCTTGTGCAGCGCGGCCCAGCTTGGTGACGGCGTCGGCCGCTTGGGTGTTCGCGCTCCAAAGATCCTGAAGTTGGTCGTGATATACGTCTTTGAGATGTGACATGGTCATGGTGATATCTCCCTTTTTGAGAATGGTTACATTACCGACCCAACGTCTGCGCCTGTTGATCGTTCCATCACGCATCATGGAACTGACACAGAACTTGCGCGTTCATTCACAGACACCACAACGAAGGGAGTAGACACATGGAAAGCGGATTTATTGTTATTATGCTCGCGCTGTTTACGCTGCTGGCCTTCACCGTGATGGCCATTGTTAGCAAGAAAAAGACCGAAGCGCGCATCGATGATCCATCAGCGACCAAATCGACATTGGCCGCCGATAAATCATCCACTGGCAAACCGGCTGACGTCCAAAACAAAGGACACTGAATGGCCGTGAAACTTGCCTTAGCCGGCGTTGCCCACATATTCGAACGCGGGTTTGAAAAAATCAGACACGGCGCCGCGCGCGACGATCCGATTATCAACTGCTATGGCGGTTACACGACCCCCGATCACATCGTCCTGCGGGGCCGCGTTCTTGCCAAGGCACGCGCCATCAGTCCGGTAGGTCCACAATCCAAGTGGCGCAATTTCAAAGATTTTCTAAGTCTATTTGCCACCGATGAACTGCGTGATCTGATGATCACGGCACCAGATTTCGATCTTACGACACAGACCGACGAGGAAGGGTTCTTTACCCTGCGCGTTCCCGCGACCGGCGACGTGCCTGCTTTTGTGAATATCCAGGCGGCGGGCGCGAGCGAGGTTCATCCGACACCGGTTTTCAACGCCCATGCAGCGGCATTTGGCGTGATTTCAGACATTGATGACACGCTTTTGCGTACCGGTGCGTATTCACTGATACGCAATCTGTGGACCTCTGCGACTGGCAACGTGCACCAGCGCGAAGTTTTTGACGACGCGGTTGCTTTGCTGCGAGATTTGAAGGGCAAGGGGGCTGCGTGTTTTTATGTCAGCTCTTCGCCATGGAACCTTTATGACTACCTACAGGCGGTGTTTGTCCGCACTGGATTGCCTTTGGGTCCATATTTCCTGCGCGATCTTGGCATATCGCAAACCCAGTTTGTCACGGGCACCCATGGCGACCATAAGACCGAAGCGATTGAAACGATCCTCGCGGCCAGCCCGCATCTGCAATTCACGCTGGTGGGCGACACAGGGCAGCATGACCCGCATATTTACGCAGATATTGTTGCGCGACACCAAGACCGCATTGCGCAGGTGATTTTGCGCAGGCCCAGCGATGCGGAGCTATCTTCAGCGACCAAATCTGATGCCGCAAAAATCAAAGCCGCAGGCGTCAAATTGATGCTCGACTACGACTATCGTTCGCTATTGGGCAACATCGAGACATAAAAAAGGGCGGCACTGGATGCCGCCCCTTTTTTTTACTTGATTGTCTAGTCCTAAGCGCGACGCTCACCCACGTCGACACCTGTTTTATTGGCGATTGTGCTTTCGGCCTTTACCTTCGCTTTCAGCATTTCCTCTTCCAGCGCGTTGCGGGCGTCTGCCATCAACGCATCGCGGCGGCGCCCCAAAAGTGCGTCTTCGCGGCGCGTGCCGGGCAAGAGCGTGCCTGCCAAGACACCAAAGCCCAAGGCAAGCGCGCCTGCGGCGAGCGGCTGTTCATAGGCAAAACCCTTTGTTTTGCGTACAGCTTTGCGTGATTTACGCTCGATCGTTTCTTGTGCTGACACGACCGCCTGACGCGCCTTGACGACCCGTTGGCGCGCTTGCGGCGATAGTTGATCCAACCCTGTGTTCAACGCAGCCTTCAGGCGTGATGCTTCCGGGCGCTGTTCCATCTCACCAGTCATTTCGGCGCGCAACTGTGCGTCTGCTTCGGCGACGCGGGCATCAAAACCCGTCATTGCGGCGTCCGGTTCTACGGCGACGGATGTTGGCCGCACGGACGGTGCCGGGCGGCGCTGTTGGCCGCTGGCCAAAAGCCCAAGACCGATGGTCACAAGCAGCCCGCCTGCGGGATTATCGCGTAGCGTCCCCCACGCTTTTTGCGCAAGATCCCGGCCTATGTCATTGGCCGCCGCCGTAAAGTCATGCGCCAGCTTTTGTGGTTGAACGGTGTCGGTCAGCGCGTCGAGCGATGATGCAAGCTGTGCGCGGTCTGCTTCGACACGTTGGGAAATATGTTTGATGTCAGACATTGGATGCCTCCCTGATTGCTGTGATGTCGTCGCGAATGCTGTCCGCTGTTTTGTCCGGCGTCAGGGCGTCAGCGCTAAGGCGCGACTTGCCCGCCAAGGCAAAACCGGTTGCTGCGACGATCAGAATCCCGCCCACGATCAATGCGGCGGTGCCGACTGACAGACCGTTGGCCGCGATATACGCGACAGCGGCAGATGCGAGAACATTGAGGGACACAAGCGCCAACAGAAATGCAACCGCAAGAAACGCGATGCCGATACCGGCGCGGGTGACGATACGGGACATTTCAGCCTTGGCCAGTTTCACCTCGCCCTGCACAAGCGACGTGAATTGGCGCAGCGTGTCCACCAAAAGCGATGGGGCCTCTTGAATCGTATGTTTAGACATCGCTGCGGCCTCCGTTGATATCAGCCATCACTGTACGATGGTTGGTCTTGTCCGGTGCGTAGCCGCGCGATGACGCCCATGGATCACTGTCTGCGCCACTGTGCGGTTGCGGGTCGCGTGCTTTCAAAAAACGGGCAGCGGCAAAGCCTGCGATTGCGGCACCACCGATGAATAGCATCGGATTGCTGCGGGCCACATCTGTGACCTGCGATGCGAGTTCGCGTACGTCTGCTTGGCGCAATTGCGATGCGACACCTTCGATGTGGTCGGCAACCTGCTTCATCGCTTCGGCCTGTGGCGAAGCTGGGTTAAGCTGGCTGGCGGCGGCGTCTGCTGCGTCGGCGGCCTGCTGAACCTGACTTGCGGTCGCTTGTTTTACCTTATCGGCTTGCGAAACAGCCTCTTGTGTGGCGGCTGCTTTGGCCTGCGCGCCGATGTCTTCGACGTGTGCACGTGCTGTGTCATTCAGGTCGGATGCATTGGACATGTGGCATCTCCTTTCCGTGTCTGTTGTCCGCAAACCAACACGCCACCCGCCAAATCGTTCCCGTCATTAATATTCAGCCACACCGATGGAACCATATGACGGGCTGGGGGTTAGTCGGACAACACGACGTACAATTCAAGGAGCCATCTTGATGGACCTCATCCGTATTATCTTTGCGGTTATCTTGCCGCCACTGGGTGTATTGTTAGAAGTTGGCATTTCGCGTCAGTTCTTGCTCAACATCCTGCTTACCCTGCTGGGCTATATCCCCGGCATTGTGCACGCCGTCTACATCATCGCCCGCCGTTGATATGTCGACCGAGCTGGCGAAATTCGAAAGATGGTCAGAGGCGTTGGACAGCAAGTTCACCGTCTTTGGCTTTCCCGTTGGTTGGGATTCCATTCTGGGCCTTGTGCCGGGCGTGGGCGACGCGGTGACCATCGTACCAGCCGCGGTGATGATCAACGCGGGCTACCGCCACGGTATCCGCAAGCGCGCGCTGGGGCGGATGGTCTGGAACACAGGCCTTGATCTGGCGGTGGGGTCTATCCCGCTTGTCGGTGATTTGTTCGATTTTGCGTTCAAGAGCCACAAAAGGAATGTGGCGGTCCTGCGCGAAGAATTCGCGCGGTTGGACATAGGCGAACCCGGCTCGCAAGCCGCTTGATACAGTTTTGACGAGTAGGGCAAGGGTATCCGGTGTCCCCCTGCCACCGCGTCCACCACAGACACCGTATGAGAAAAAGGAGATTGCTATGAACTGGGAACAGATCAAAGGAAACTGGACACAGATGAAGGGTGAGTTGCGCGCGGAATACGGCGAACTGACCGACGATGAGATTGAACAGGCGAAAGGCGAGCGTGAACAGCTTGTTGGTTTGATCAGTGAAAAATACGGTAAGGCAAAGCTCGAGGTCCAAAAGGAACTTGATGAGTGGGTCAACAAGCGCTGATATGGCCCGCCAAACCGAAACGACCCAAGATGCGACCGGCCAGCTGTGGAAACAGTTGGACCGGTCGCGTATCGTTATGCTGTGGGCGCCCGAAAGCGGGCAACATCCGCAACCGATGACGCATTTTGCTGACAAAGATGCAAACGCCATCTGGTTTATCACATCTTCCGATACCGACCTCGCGACGGCTGTTGGCAGTGGTGTACAGGGCCAAATGACCCTTGCGACAACCAAGCAAGACTATCACGCCAGTATCCGCGGTCACATGGAATTCGTGCAGGATGACGCCAAGCTAGATGCGCTTTGGAGCCCGTTTGCGGCAGCTTGGTTTGAGGACGGGCGCGACGATCCCAATATTCGTTTGCTGCGCTTTTCCCCGCAGGAAGCAGCGGTCTGGGCCTCTGAGGCCAACGCGATTCTGGTGGGGCTGCGTCTGATGCGTGCCAACCTGATCGAGGACGCGCCACCGCCTGACGTCGGTGTGCATCACATCCTTCATTTCGAAAAGACTGCCTAGTCAAATGGGCCTTCCGTCGCCGGTGGGCCCATTTTGATTGCGACCAAGAGGAGACGTAGCAATGAAAACCACAGACCTGATCGGGCTGAAACTGCGCCACGCGACAGCAAAAGACATCACGGGACAAATCACTGACGTGCTTTTTGACATGTCGTTGAAAGAGGTCGGTTTTGTCCTGATCGATGTAACCACGCCCAGGGGGACAGCACCGGTTTTGTTTAGCCCGCATGTGCTGGCGTTCAACGACGGGTGCATCACAGCGACAGCCCATGCAGACGACATTCTTGCGCGCCATGACGCATCGATGAACCGTGCGTCGGTGCCCGTAGACCCTGCAGATCTGCCCAGCACATTCGTTGGGCCGTTCGGGAATACGTTTTCACTTAGTATGATTGCCGCGCTATTTAATGCACGTTTTGGCGGCGCAAAGCCTGCCGTGCATGAACAACAAGACGGCGTCTGGATGAGCGAGCTGCGAGATCACGCAGTGCGCGCGCAGGTGGCAGACATAGGCCATGTGGCCGATGTGCTGCTGGACGACCAGTTCACGCATGTCAAAACAGTCCTGATCAAGATGTTTGCAGATGCGTTTGGGGAAAGCCCGCCTGAGGCATTCACCGTCACACGCGCGGCCGACGGTCAGCTTACTGTCACGATCAGTCAGGACGCTGCGGCATAAAAAAGGCCCGCCGCATCAGTGCGGCGGGCCTTTTTACGGACGTGATGATTGATTAGTCGCGACCGCGCAAGGCAAGACCCAAAAGGATACCGACACCCAACGCGCCGACGATGGCTGTGCCGGGATTTTCGCGTACAAACTTTGTGCCCGTTTCGGCCACTTTACGCAGTTCTTCGCTCGCTTGTTCCGTCGCAAGCTCTGCTTGGAACGCGACCTGCTCGAATGTTTCTTGCGCGGCATCGACGCCTTTTTCGACTGTCTTGGCTGCGCGTTTTTTCACATCAGACGCGACGCTGTCTTTTCCGGCGTCGAGATCTTTTTCAATTGCTGCACTCTTTGTCATGCTGAATTTCCTTTCTTCGCGTTCAAATCCCCCGACGCCGCAGCCGGGGGCATTGATCTGAATTTTAGCTATCGTCTTCTTCAGGGCTTTCGAATTCGATCGTTGGCACTTCCAAAGTGATCTCTTCGGTGCCTGTTTCGATGTCACCGACGTCAGCGCTGAATTCGGGCAGGCTGCCGCCTTCTACGCTGACATCCACGTCGGGCAGGCTTGCCTCTTGTGTCTGGTCAATATCGACCATGTAGATGCCAAAACCAATTGCGATTGCTGCAATAACGATTGCGAGAATTGATGCGATTTTCATGCTTTCATTCCTTCATTGAGGTTACATGAAGACAACAAAAGATCCGCAGATCCGTTCCAAAGTTTCTGCAAAAATCGAAAGTCTACAGTATGGGCCGTTGCGGGACACTGGTTTCATCCATCATCGCAATATCGGCCACTTTATCAATGTCAGCGATGCTGAGGACACCATCGGACCACTGCGCCAGTTGGCGATTGCGCAGTCTTGCAAGTGTTTTGTTGGTATGAACAAGCGACAGCCCCAGCGCGTCCGCAAGATCCTGTTGCCGGAAAGGCAGCGGCATCTGGCCGTTGGACACCATGTTCAATTGTTCACCACGCAAATACACCTTTGCAAGCGCCCAAGCCACCGATTGTAGCGCGTTGCGTTGACCAAGTGTTGCCAGTGCATTGCCCAGAAAATGTTCTTCGACGGCGGCAAGCCATGTGACGGCGAACGCCCGCTCGGGGTTGTCCTTAAAGAAGCTCCAGATCGCCGACCGGTTAAAGACGCACAACGTCATCTTTGTCGTGGCTTCAACCGAATGGCCCATTTCACCCATAACCCCGGCTTGCAGACCAATGAAATCGCCGGGCAGGATAAAGTTCACAACCTGACGTTTACCGTTTTCCAAATATTTGTAGCGCAGACCCATACCGTGCAGTGCAGTGAACAACTGAGGACTGTTGGAGCCTTGCATAAGAATGGGCGCGCCGGCATCGACGATAAGCTCGCCAACTTTGAACCGCTGCATAACGTTCACTTCTTCCTGCGACATCGGTACGAAATGGTCGCGCCCGCGCAGGGGACAATGTTTACACTTGGTCGCCAATTTTTTCTTCCCTCCTTATGTCATAGATTAATGCACGTTTTTTTCTGGTCATGTATTTGAACGTATCCGTGGGGGTAAACGTGACTAAAAACTTCATCATTATCGAACCTGACCCGATCGTCGCGATGGATGTAGAGGGGTTGCTGACCAGTCAGTTTCCCCAAGCGCAAATCACCACGGGCGCATCCTTGGCTGATATTGGCCTTGCTACTCACAGCTGCGGCCCTGAATGCACAATGATTGTGAAGGGCACACTTGTGGCAGATGACGATGACCTCAGGCGTGTCGTACGGGTCGCAGCCATTCGTAAAGCGCATATCGTGGTCATTGGCGGCCCCTTTGATTTTGATTTTCCTGCAGCTTTTATTGAGCTGCCTTTCACGTCGGATATGGTGCTGGCCGCGATGGCGCAGGGCACGCCTGAACCCGACCCTGGGGCGTCGCTGGCAACGTAGCATCGCCCCCGCCGCCGGGCCCATGGATAGCCACAGTCGCGAGCAAGCCTTTGGTGCATCGTCATAACGGTGTCCCCTTTGTCATAGCTTTCCTGTTGACGTCCCAACGCGTAGATCGGCAAATCGTTTCGTCGCCGAAGATGGAACCAAAATTCAATTTGTTCGTTAGCTTCTTGAAATCTGCGCAGCATGATCTGCGCGATACGAGAATAAAGGAGCTTACCATGCTATACTATGCGATCGCATTTTTATTGGTTGCCATCATCGCGGCCGTATTTGGATTTGGCGGTATCGCGTCTGCGTCGGCAGGCATCGCCCAAATTCTTTTCTTCATCTTCGTCGTCCTGTTCGTGCTGACGCTGATCATACGCGCTGTGCGGCGTTAATGACGAACGAAATCAGAAAAAGGAGATTGAAGTATGACACAGCCTCTCAATGTAGTTGCTGAACCTCGCGACATTTCAACAGGCGTGCGCCAGCCTGACACAATCGCTGAAGGCTTGGCAGATGTTTTAGCTGACACCTACATGCTGACCTACAAGACACATGCCTACCACTGGAATGTCGAAGGTCCGCTGTTTTATTCGATTCACAATCTGACCGAAGGACAGTACGAGGACATGTTCGCAGCCGCCGATGAACTGGCCGAACGCATTCGCGCGGTGGGCCAAATGGCACCGATGGCGATGCGCGATATCCGCGACCGGTCCGTCGTTGATGACAGCCCAGAGAAAATTTCAGCGGGGGATATGTGCAAGGCACTAGCCGCCGATCACGAACGGATCGCGCACCGTTTGCATGCTTTGATCACGATAGCGGGCGACAGCAACGACCCCGTCACCGAGGATTTGGCAACCGCGCGTTCGGCGTTCCACGAACAAGCAGCCTGGATGTTGAAAGCACTTGTTGTAGAGTAAAATAGAAGCCCCTGCCAGAAATGGCGGGGGCTTTTTACGCGACGGTTGTGGTAATAAGCCAGCCAACAATGCCGTAAGGGATCATCCCGATCATTGTTAGCAGACCGTCACGCGTCAACATGCCCAATGCAAGTATGGCGACACCAACCCCCAAAATCGACGACGTAAATGGCACAAATTCCAGTATTGGCATGATGATACCCGACAGCAGACACAGAAGCTGTGGTATAAAAACCAAAGGGCGACGCGCGACGACACGCATGCGCCGTTCTGTCCGTGCATCGATCCAGCGGGCGACGGGGTACAACTTGTTGAAACCGTCACGCACCAGTTTGCCTCTGACCTCGCGGCGCAAAATCGAACGCGGTAACCATAGATTTTCGCGCCGTAACAGCATTTGACCTGCAATCAAGAAAATCAGTACGCCCATTGTGGTCGAAAACAACGGGATACCGCTGAGCGGTGTTGCGACCGCCAGTGCGGGCAACAAAAGGATTGGTGCGAAACTTGCATCACCGATTGTGTGCAAGACTTCGCGTAGCGATATCTTCTCTGCCTCGGCAAGATCGATCACCTGATCGATGATATCGGTTAGCCCCCGCAAGACCGGGGTCGTATCAGGCACATGATCTGCCTGATACGATTTCATATCCATCATCTTAAGCTTTTAGCGTGGCCGTTGAGGCAAAGAACATTGCCTGACTAACCGCCGACTGAACCTGCGCCTCTTGGAAAGGTTTTGAGATCAAGAAGGCTGGTTCGGGTCGATCACCTGTCAAAAGCCGCTCCGGGAAGGCCGTGATAAAGATCACGGGCACATCCATGGTTTTCAAAAGATCGTTCACCGCGTCAATACCCGATGAGTTATCAGCCAGTTGGATGTCAGCAAGGATCAGATCAACGGGTTCATTTTTGCCCAGCTCCACAGCTTCGGCATGGGTACGCGCAACACCTGTCACCTCGTGACCTAATGAAGTAACAATGTCGGTGATATCGGCAGCAATGATCGGTTCGTCTTCGATAATCATGACGCGGCCCTGCACACTGGCGGAAAGCTCACTATTGGCCACGCCAATCAAGCGACGCACTTCGTCTTCATCAATATCCATGATGACTGCAATCTTGTTAATGCTGAATTCTTCGATGGTGCGCAGCAACAACGCCTCGCGTGAATTGGCTGTCAACTTCGCAAGCAACCCGTGCGCCCGCGCGCGCGGACCATCCCCGTCATCATGGAACATCTGGCCGGATGTCGACCAGATCGCGTGAAAACACCGGAAGAGATTCACCTTCATCGTATTTTCGTTTTCAAAGTCACTTCTGTCTTTCAGGATGACTTCAAGCGTCGCGACGGTGTATTTGTCACCACGTGACTGTGACCCTGTCAACGCACGGGCATATCGCCGCAAATAAGGCAGCTCAGCCGCGATCAGATCGGAAAAATTTTGCTCCGGTGCCGTGTCGTTCATTTTTTTGACCTTTTTTGGATTAATCTTGGAACCAACGCGGATCTTATCGGTTGGTTCCCGTAAGGTTATGATTTTCTTAGATGAGGCAACAAAAAGCGATGGCAAGTAAAGAAGACCCAAAGCAGGACAAGATCGACAGATACATTGACCAGAATCTGAAAAAAGTTTTTTCGGATCTGGAGAATGACGATATGCCGACCGAGATCATAGACCTCTTGTCGGTGCTGCGCGCCCAGGACGAAGAGTTAAAAGGCAAAAAATGAGTCATCCAGATCCCAAAGATGAGCTGGTAACGCATTTGCCGGCCCTACGCGCCTTTGCGCTTAGTCTGACCCGCAACCGCGCCACAGCAGATGATATGATGCAGGATGCAGTCCTGAAAGCATGGACAAATATGGATAAATTCGAGGCTGGCACAAACATGCGTGCCTGGTTGTTTACCATCCTGCGCAACAATTATTATTCGTCCCGTCGCAAGCTGAACCGTGAAGTTGCCGATGTGGACAACGCTTTTTCTGACACGTTATCGGTTAAACCCGATCATGATGGACGGTTGCAGATGATGGACTTTAAAGTCGCTTTTGAACAACTGGCGGACGAGCATCGCGAGGCCCTAATCTTGGTTGGTGCGTCCGGTTTTTCATATGACGATGCCGCCGAGATGTGTGGCGTCGCCACTGGCACCATGAAAAGCCGCGTGAACCGTGCGCGCGCCAAGCTAACCGAAATCCTGCAGCTGGATGATGATGAGGCTCTTGAACTGACCGATAGCGCCACAATGGCAGTGGTCGGTAGTCCCAATTTGCCGTCATGACAGGTGGACAGTGGTATCGCCGTCTTAGTGTGCAACTCGTGGCACTGCTTACGCTAGCCCTGTTGCCGATTAGTCTGGTCGCGCTTTATCAGACGCAAAGGATTGCGGTTGAAGCGGACCGCACAGTGGCTGCATCACTGCTGGGCCTGACGGAGCGGGCTGCGCGCACAGAACAGCTGTTGATCGAGCGCGCAGTTGGTGCAGCAAGGTTGTTTGGTACCGTTGCCCCGGATTTGTTGAACAACCCCGAGGCCTGTGCCCCAAACCTGTCACGCTTTGTTGATGCAAACCCGGATTACAGTTTTATCGGCGTCCTGCCGCTTTCGGGTATTGTCACATGCTCTTCCGTGGCGCAGGAGCTGGACTTCAGAGACGCGCCCAATTTCGATGCCGCCATGGCCGACCAACAGGCCACAATCATTCTGAATGAAGCCGCCCCAGCCAGCAATCAGGCGGTGTTCGTCGTGTCTGAACCGTTCACACAGAACGGTGAATTCACTGGTTTCGTTTCTATCTCAATTCCACATGACAACCTGCCAGATATCAGTGACCGTATGCAGGCACTTGGGCTGGTAGATTTGATTACGTTCAACGAAAACGGGCGTATCCTGACAAGCAGGATATCATTTGAAAGTGCCGCGCAAGAGATCCCGCGTAATATACCATTGAACGATCTATCGACAGCCGAGCTGCGCACATTTCGCACCTTGAATATGCAGGGTATTGAACGTCGCTATAGCATTGTCACAATCGATGGCAGCCCCGCTGCTGTGATGGCCGTTTGGGAACCCCGCTCAGATACGGGTGACACGAACACATGGCTGGCCGTGTCCTTTCCCGTTTTGATGTGGTTGGCCAGTATGGGCGTGGCAATGTTGGCCATGAATACATTGGTGATCCGGCACCTGACCCGCATGCGCCGCAAAATGGATGCGTTTGCTGATGACCGCAGTATGCATCATGTCTATGAACCCAACCCACTGGCGCCAATCGAGATTGAACGACTGGAGGAAAATTTCGCCCGCATGAGCGAAGAAGTCCTGCGCGACGAGGCGGTGATGGAGGACGTGGTGCGCGAAAAAGGCGTCTTGGTTAAAGAAATTCATCACCGTGTCAAAAACAACCTGCAACTAATTTCATCCATCATGAACATGCAAATACGCAGCGCCAAAGCGGATGAGACCAAAGCCGTCTTACGCCGTGTTCAGGACCGTGTTTTAAGTTTGGCGACCATCCACCGCGACCTTTACCAATCGCAGGATGCTGGGCGCGTGAACGTAGGCAATCTTGTCACCGAGATCGTTGAAAAATCTACCGAACTTATCATAGGCGAGGGACGCAAGCTGGATCTTCAGATGCAAATAGATCCCGTCATGCTCTACCCTGACCAAGCGGTGCCGCTATCGCTTGTTGTGGCTGAGGCTGCGACAAATGCGATGAAGTACATTGGTGACCAGTCAGACAAGGCTGGCATGTTCGACGTACGACTAAAACAGGATGGCACGGCTTGCCTGCTCGTTATGACAAACTCTGTCGGTCCGACCCAAGATCAGGAAAGCACCGGTTTAGGCAGCCAACTGATGAATGCTTTTGCCATGCAGCTTGGCGGCAAAATCGACATTGAAAAGTCGCCAGACCGTTACTCTTTGACACTTCATTTCAATGCCGCAGAATTCCAACCGGAGGCGCGGGACTATTGACCCAAACCAATCCCCGCAATTTTGAAGTCCTCGTTACCGCGCAAGAGGCGTACCCAAGGCTTGAATCCGCTTTCATGGCGGCCGAAAAGGACGTTGTGGCGGGTTTCCGTATCTTTGATCCGTGGACCAAACTGCGTTCAGATGCGGCGCGCGCTATTGGGGACACGTGGTTTGATCTGATCGTGCATACGCTCAACCGTGGTGTGGCGATACGCATGGTCTTGACGGACTTCGACCCTGTCGTGCGGATGCAAGAACACCGTTACGCGTGGCAATGCCTGCGCGCGTTGATCGCAGCTTCAGAGGCTTCAAACCATCCCAAGAACCTGAATGCGCGGGTCGCGATGCATCCAGCACGGGTTGGTCTGTTGCCGCGCACGCTATTGTGGCCGCGATCCTTCAAAGAGGTCGGCGCACAATTGCGCAAGGTTGAAGAAGACGTAGGCACCCATCTTGATGAAACACCTTATCTAAAGGACCTCGCTGTGCGGCGTGGCGATACATTGTCGCCTCGTAAATTTCCGCCACCCCCGCTGGTCCCTGTGACGCACCACCAAAAGCTGGCGGTGTTTGATGCGCAGACGCTTTATATCGGTGGTTTGGATGTGAACGACCGCCGCTATGATACCCCGCGTCATAACCGCGAGGGCGTTGACACCTGGCACGATGTGCAGGTCGTTGTCAGCGGAGAGGCGGCAGCAGAAGCACGCCAGCATTTGCTAGACATGGAAGGCGTTTTTTCAGGGAAAGATGCAGGTCACACCAATGCGCTTTTGCGCACGATATCGGCGAAACGCAAAATCGCATTGCCCTTTATGTCGCCCATCCCGGTGGTGTCAGAAATTGCTGATGCACATCTGGCTGCGATCAAGAAGGCAGATCAGTTTATCTATTTCGAAACGCAGTTTTTCCGCGATGAGCCTATCGCGCGCGCCCTTGCGCTGCGGGCGACACAGCAGCCCGGTTTGTCGCTTGTTATGATGCTGCCCGCGGCCCCAGAGGATATCGCATTTACTGACGACTGGGGCCCTGATGCAGCCTACGGCGAATATATTCAGGTCAAATGCATTGATCTGATCTACGACAGTTTCGGAGACAGGGCATTTATCGGCTCACCTGCACAACCAAAGCCATTATCGTCGAAGGGTAGGGATGCACATTTCGGGGCACCTTTGGTCTATCTGCATGCCAAAGTGTCTATCTTTGACGACAGCCTGGGCATTGTTTCATCCGCTAACCTGAACGGACGCAGCATGAACTGGGACACAGAGGCCGGGATCAAGACGCAGTCAAAGGCAGAAGTTGCGCAGCTAAAGCGGCGTTGTTTTGAACACTGGCTTGGGCGGGACGCGGAAGACGCGTTTTACCAACCACAAACAGCCTGCGATACGTGGGCCGCACGCGCGGCGGAAAACGCCCAGCTTGCACCGGAAAAACGCAAGGGTTTTGTTTTGCCTTACAAAATCGGGCCCGCGCGTGAAGATGCTCAGATCTTGCCCGGTGTTCCGTCTGAAATGACCTGATCGCTGAAACCCTGAATGACCGTCAGCGTCCAGATCAATAGCGGGATCGCGATGATACCGCCGATTGGCCCCCACAGCCACAACCAGAACACCAAAGACACAAACACCAACAGCGGGTTCACCGACAGGCTTTTGCCCACCAGCGTCGGCGTGACAAACTGCGCTTCGACAGCGTTCATTGCGATATAGGCTGCGGGCGGCAGGAAACTGGCCGCGCCATCAAAGACGACAATACCGGTGACAGTCAGCATCGCGATCAAGGCCACCGGGCCAAGATACAAAACGAAATTCAAAAGACAGGCCAAGAGCCCCCAAACAATCGGGGATGGCATGCCGATCCAGTACATGGCCACGGCAACAATTGCGCCAAAACTGAAATTGATGGCTGAAATCGTCAAAACATAGCGTGACACCTGTGCTGCGGCACGGCGCAGGTCGCTTTGCCCGATCGGTGCCGTGGTCGCGCTTAGCCAGTCATAGACCGCGTTTCTAGCCAGCAAAAAGAAGTAGAGCGTGCCAGTGAAGATCAGAAATTGCGCCGCAAACTGCGGGGCATAGAACAAGGCATCGGTAAGCGATGGCAACGTCACCCCTTCGCCCGACCCCTCATTTGCCGCACCGGAGGGTTCGATTGCCGCAACGACATCGTCAGAAATCTCCTCTAGACCCCGCAACAACCTTTGGGCCTCTTTCACGGTCTCGCGCAACTCGGCCTGAATGATCGGTCCTTGGCTGATGGCCTGTGAAATATAGGGCTCTAACAAAAGAATGATGAAAAAGATTGATGCAAGCGCAAGCAGCACTGATAAAAAAGCGGCTATCGCGTCAGGGATGCGCAGTTTCTCCCAAAGCTCCGACAGTGGTGTGAGGACAACGCCAAGCAAAATGGCCGCCAAGAGCGGCGCAAACAGCGCTTTCGCCTGATGTAGCACTATGAAGACAGCAATGATCGTTAATACAGCAAGGCACAGCGTGTTAATCGTTGATCGCATTCTTTGATCTCCCTCACAGATGAACATCCGAAGTGGGTATTCGTTCCGCGCGGATGGAACTTTTGCGCAGTTGGGGTGTTAAGTCACCAAGGACCTAAAATGAAAGGGATGACTATGTCAGCTTCGAACACAAATCTCGAAAAACAAGCGCGACGCCATCGCGGTCCATTGATTGGTATCGTATTTGCGCTTGTATGGGCCGCAGTCTTGTTTGCGGGCTTCACGATCTGGACCGCCTATCAGGCCGATAACCCCACGGCAGAAAGTCCAGCAGCCTACTTTTCAGAATAAAAAATCAGCGCGCTATCTTTAGCGCGCTTTTTTTCAGCTAGAATAGCCAAAAAAGGATGCCCGTGGAAACCGCGCCAACCGTGAGTGATGCCGCGATCACAAATATGCCCCGACACGATGGGCCCAAAATGTTGTTATCAATGATCCAACTTTGCACCGAAAGCGCGCGCCTTGAGGTCTGCACGAACATCAAGACTGATGCGACAACGAAGAGCAGCGCACCCGCCGTCGCAAAAAATGGGGTTTGATCAAGTCCAAACGCCGCCTTTGTACCCAGCGCCACGGCTAAGAAGGCCAGGCCGACCTGTATCCACCCAATGCACACCTGCTCATTTGCGATCAGTCTACGCCGGTCCTCCGGTCTTACGGTTTCTAATGCGGGTGATTTGGATGGCTGTGGCATAAGAGAAAATGGCGCCCCAGATATGAGGACGCCATTGAATACTATCATCCAGTCGCTGTTGCGCCGCGCGGCCCTGCAACAAGCCAGATGATGAAACCAATCAGCGGCAGCACCAGAACAAGCAGCGTCCAAAGCACTTTACTTCCTGTTGACACACCCGACCCAAAGATCGAGATAATTGCCCAGATGTTGAGCGCCAAAAGTATCAGACCGCCTAAACCAGCATATTCCATTTGTCTTTCCTCCGATTGTTCCGCTGTCTTCACCTACACAACGACCCTGATCCAAATTGGTTCCATTATTTTTTAGTGGGCAATTCATGCCGGACCTGTCCAAACGACAACAACGCAAAGATGACCGTGCCGCCAAGGATGTTGCCGGCCAGTACAGGCAGAAAGAAATTCCACATTGCCACATCAAGGGTTAGGGCCCCTTGCACTATCAGAAATGCCATTTCGACGCTGCCGGCCACGATGTGGGTGAAATCACCGGCGGCGATCAACCATGTAAAGATCATGATTAGGAATAGCTCGAACCCTTCAGACTTTGGCAGCATCCAGACAATCGCGGCAATGATCACCCCAGCAGGGATTGCACGCTGGAATGCCTCGCTTGCGGCAAAGCCAGTTGCGTGTTCGGACAATTCAGTGATCGCAGGAAGCAGCTCAGCGGGGATGAATAATCCGTAAGCAAAGGCGGCCGCCGCGATAAAGGCACCGACCACATTTGCAAATAGAACAATGAACCAGAGTATCCCGACTTGCTGAAACATCGAAGCAGAGGGATCACGCATCACAGGCAACACTGTGGTGATGGTATTTTCCGTGAACAGCTGCATGCTACCAAGGATCACAACGATAAACCCAAGACTGTATCCAAGGTTCTCTAGCAAATAGCGCCACGGCGTATCGGGCAGGTATGTCCGAAAGATCGCTTCTCCCAAGACTGATAGTGAAATCATCATCCCCGCGGCGATGCCTGACCAGAACAAAGACGCTTTAGGGCGTTCGAGTTCTTCCTGCCCTTCGCGGCGAATGACCTCAAAGATATGCTTAGAAGACAGTTTTTCGCTTTCTTCTACGATAGTATCATGTGCACGGTCTTGTGGCATGGTTGCAGTCCTTTTGGGTATTCGAACCATAACAACTGCGGAACGCTTTTGGTTCCGTAATCGTTTCATAGAGTGGACACGCATTTGTGTCGCAAGGGGGCATGGGTGGGAAAAAGAGCATATCTGTTCAAGTTGCTACAGGATATTCGGGCAAGCTATTGGTTTTTGCCGTCTCTTTTGGTGCTTTTGGGGTTGCTGCTTGCCAGCGGCATGATCTGGGTCGACCGCAAGCCCTCTGTTGTCCCGTTTAATGTGCCCCGCGGGTGGTTGGACACCCAAGCCGACGGCGCAAGATCGATGCTGGCCGTCATTGCCCAGTCTATTATTGGTGTCACAGGTGTGATGTTTTCAATGACGCTTGTGGCTGTGTCATTTGCATCGGGTAACTTTGGGCCGCGATTGATCGGCAACTTCATGCGCGACCGTGGTAATCAGTGGAGCCTTGGCATCCTAATCGCCACCTTTGTCTATGCGTTGGTCGTTTTGCGGACAGTTCAGGATGATTTCGAAGGGGGGGCGGCGCAATTTGTGCCGCATTATTCCCTGTTGCTCGCGCTTGGCCTGACTTTGCTTTGCGTCTTTACACTGATATATTTCGTTCACCATGTGCCCGAGACCATCAATGTTTCGCAGATTTCGGCCAGCATTGGTGCAGCGTTAGAACGCCATGTCCGCGATTTGATCGACGACCAAGACGAGAAGGCTCGGTATGTGACCCCGCCCGACCGTGCGCCTGATATCACGCTGACGGCCGGTGCATCGGGCTACATACAAACGGTCAACTTTTCACAACTCGAAAAATTGGCCGATGATTATGACTTTCGGGTCAACCTTGCGGCCTCAATTGGCGCATTTGTCACCGAACAGACTCCAGTCTTCGAAGTTTGGACTGGGACACAGGAAAATGAGGCTGACGCCAAGGAGATCCTTGAATGCTACGCTATTGGCGCAGGTCGGACCGAAAACCAAAACCCGACATTTCTAGCTGAACAGCTGGTAGAAATGATCGCCCGCGCGTTGTCGCCGGGTGTAAACGATCCCTATACCGCAAAAGACTGCTTGAACCGACTTGCGGCCGCACTGACGGTGGCCAGTACGTACAAGGACGGAATCAAAGACAGGTCTTTGCCGCGCATCACGTTCAAACCGCTGACATTCCCCCGGCTTTTTGCCGCAAGTTTTCCATTATGCCGCCAGTACATCAAACCTGATGCGTTGGTGCTGGAACACGCCCTGACACTGTTAAACAACTTGGCAGATGTTGTACGCGACGAAGATCGTCAGGTCATCAAGGATGAGATTACCATGCTTACGTCTGACAGCTAGGGAACCAAGTGACGTACCCTCGCGTTTATCGTTGGACCCACGAAAAGGAGATGTACACATGGGCTATCAATCAGGCGATAAAGTGGAATGGGATTGGGGCAACGGCACGGCGACAGGCGAAGTCGACAAAACGCACGCATCCTCAATCACTCGCACAATCAAAGGATCAGAAGTGACCCGCAACGGATCAAGCGACGACCCGGCACTTGAGATCAGCCAGGACGACGGCACAAAAGTTCTTAAGCTGTCGTCTGAGGTTCGCAAAGCGTGAGTGCTGAAGCGCTTGTCTATTATCCCGATACGCTGCCGGGCTACGGTCGCCGACGCTGCGGTCGGGGGTTTACCTATCTTGATTTGGACGGCGCCACCTTGCGCGATGCAACGACGCGTGCACAGCTCAAGTCATTGGCGGTTCCCCCAGCGTACACGGACGTCTGGTACTGCCCTGATCCGCTTGGCCATTTGCTGGCCACGGGTCGCGATGCAAAGGGGCGCAAGCAATACATATACCACCCATCGTGGACGGAAGCCCAAGCAGAGGCAAAGTTTGACGGTCTTGCAGATTTTGGCGCATGCCTCCCACGCCTGCGCCGCCGACTGCAACGTGATCTGGCGGCCGAAACGGGAACACGCGACTATGCGCTTGCTGCGGCAGTGACACTGATTGATCGGACGGCCATTCGTCTCGGCAGTCCACAATATGCAGAGGAGAACGGCAGCTACGGTGCGCTGACTTTACGCGAAAAACACATTGATATCGCGGGCAGCGAAATCGAACTGCGCTACGACGCCAAGGGCGGCCAAAAGGTGCAGCAAACGATGAAGGATGCCAAACTGGCGGGCATTCTGGACGATCTGACAGACCTGCCTGGTCGGACCGTTCTGACCTGGGTCGATAGTGCAGGTGCGCCGCAGACGCTGACGTCTGGCGCATTGAATACCTACATTGCTGAAGCGGCGGGCATTGACGGCGCGACTGCAAAATCGTTCCGTACTTGGATCGGTAGTTGTGCTGCGTTTGAGGTCGCGTGCGCGGGGCCAGCAACAATCACGCAGATGGCCACCGCCGCCGCAGATGTCTTGCACAACACCCCCACAATTGCGCGCAACAGCTATATCCACCCTGCAATCATAGACTTGGCCGGTCAACCAGCACCCGATTTCACGCCAGTCACAACCGACGGACTGCGCGTCACTGAACAGCGCTTGCTAGGTTTTTTACAAGATTGGTGAACCTTTCAGGATCAAGGGCGTTGTCGTGTGACGCTTTGAGAGGACAACCTGTGGCTGATAAACGTGACTTAACCGCCGGACCAACTTGGCAAAAACTACTTCAACTGGCCGGGCCAATGGTTTTTGGCATCATTGCCGTCATATCGGTGTCGCTGATTGATACCTATTATGTCGGACAACTGGGTACGCAGGAACTGACCGCATTATCATTCACCTTTCCGGTTACGCTTACGGTTTCAAGCTTAGCAATCGGGCTTGGCGCGGGCGCGTCGTCGGTTGTGTCGCGTGCTGTCGGGGCAGGCGCGCGTGATGATGCTAAGCGTCTGGCGACAGACAGTCTGGTACTGGCCCTTATCTTGGTTATGGCTGTGGCTGCTGTCGGGTTTTTCATGATCGACCCCCTGTTTACCCTGTTGGGGGCAACTGGCGAAACGCTGGATCTGATCGGGCGGTATATGCGCATCTGGTTTCTTGCCATCCCGCTGTTGGTCGTGCCAATTGTCGCAAATTCTATCGTGCGCGCGGTGGGTGATACGTTTTGGCCCAGCGTTGTAATGGTCAGTTCTGCTTTGACAAATATCGCAATCACGCCTGTGTTTATCTTTGGGCTTGGCCCTGTGCCCGCCTTCGGCATCGAGGGTGCCGCGATTGGCACTTTGATCGCATGGCTTGTGACCGTTTTTGGTGCATTCGCCCTGGTGGCATTGCGCGAAAAAATGCTGGACCTCACACTGCCAAAAATGTCCGTTCTTGCGAAATCCTGGAAACGCGTTCTTGCCGTTGGTGTGCCCGCGTCCATCGGCAATGCCGTCAATCCAATCGGGATCGCGGTTGTCACCGCACTGATTGCAGCGTTTGGCGAGGTGGTTGTTGCGGGATTTGGTGTGGCGACACGGATTGAATCGCTTTCTGTCATCCCCATGCTTGCCCTGTCGTCGGCCATCGGCCCTTTTTCGGGTCAGAATTGGGGCGCCGGAAAGTGCGACCGCGTCGCAGAAGCGCTACGCTTTAGCTATGCTGTCTGCGCCGCTTGGGCCGCAGTCCTAGCGTTGTTTTTCTGGTTTGCAGCAACACCGATTGTCGGCGTTTTTTCGCAGGATGCGGACGTGATCGCAGCCGCGACGTCTTATCTGACAATCGTGCCTCTTAGCATCTGGGGGTATGGCGTGGTGATCATCAGTGCGGGCGCATTCAATGCTTTGGGTCGGTCACACTATGGCTTGGGTCTTTATTTGGTGCGCACGGCCGTCCTTTACGTGCCGCTGTCGTTCATTGCCGCTCAGTTCGCAACGTCGGATGCCGTTTTCTATGCCATCGCTGCGGCGAATGCGGTGGCGGGCATCGCTGTTGGTGGTTTCGCGCTGTACTGGCTGTCGCGCCACAGCGCACCAGAGCCCACAACTGCCTGAAACAAAGGAACCATTTGGTCCGCTGTTTGTTTGTTCTGCAACAACCAGGAGAAAAGCAATGGCCACCGAGATCAAGAACATTTGGTACAATCCCGCAAACAGCGCGTTCGAAGGCCGCATCGACATTACAAATAAAGGTAAGTCGTTTCGCTATCCGTGCGCGGTGCAAGGCCCCATGGATATGTCGCCCGCAGAGGTACGCGCCCGCATGGAGGCCCAAGCAAAGCGCATGTCCGACAGCGATCCTGCTGTTTTTTCCTACCTCTGAATACAACCCCAACAGAAGGACCATTCCCATGGCCACGCCAGAACGCCCAAAGCACCCCGAACTTAATGGTTCAGAACAGCACCATGATCTGAAAAACGATCCCGGCAAAAAAGGTGACCCGGATCATACCAAAGACACCGATCTGAATGATGAAGACACCAAAAAACCTGATGCCGACTAACGCATGACACAGCGTGCATATGACAGCATCGTCATTGGCGGTGGTTCCGCTGGTATGGCGTTTGCGACCACGGCAGCCCAGCTTGGCGCGCGCGTTTTGATTATCGAGCGCGCCGAACTTGGCGGCACCTGCGTTAACCGCGGTTGTGTGCCCAAGAAAATACTTTGGTCTGCTGGTGAGATCGCACGCGCAACGCAAGCCGTTGCATCACAGAATATCGCGACGCAAACAGCCATCGACTATCCGGCGCTTATCGCGAAACGCGATGCCCATATCGCAGATATTCGCGACATTTACGCGGGTAATCTTGACGATGCGGGCGTTGCGCTGGTGCGCGGTCAGGCCACGATCATTCACGCGCGCTGTGTGAAGGTCGGCGATACGACATATTCGGCCAATCAAATCATTCTTGCCTGTGGCGGACGCCCGGCCGACATGGATATCCCCGGTGCCGCTTTGCTTAGCAACAGTAACGACGTGCTTGGCTGGACGACGCGACCGGATAGGATCACCATTATCGGCGGCGGCTACATCGGTTGCGAATTTGCCGCGATTTTTCATGCGCTGGGATCGGATGTGACGTTGGTCCATAACGGGCCGCATCTGCTGGATACCTTTCCCAAAAATCTGGCGCTTCATGTCCAAAAGGGGCTTGAGGCATCAGGCATCCGCATCCGAACGGATGACGGCGTGACGGCAGTAAAGCAGAACGGCGCATCGCTTGGATATACATGCGCGTCAGGGCTGACCGATACGACCGATGCCGTTGTCGCGGCCGCGGGTCGGACGCCCAATATTGACCAACTGGGCCAGTTTGCCGACAGGCTTAATACCGCTGACAGTGGGGCGCTTGCGATCTCTGACCGGTTTGAGACAAGCCAGCCCGGCATTTACGCCATCGGTGATATCGCCGACCGGCTGCCGCTGACACCTGTGGCGACGGCTGATGGCACAGCGCTTGCGCATATGTTGCATGGCGGTGATGCCGAAGCGGTCAGTCTTGATCTGGTGGCGACCACGGCCTTTGTGTACCCGCCTGCCGCTTTCGTTGGTGACACCAGCGGTACAACACTGCGCAGTGGCGATCTGACGCCATTGGCGCAAAACGTCCTGTCATCCGCTAATCGCAACACAGCTTTTTACCAGATCAACGCCGACGATGATGCGTTGACCGGGGTCGCCATTGCAGCCCACGGCGCAGAGGACATCATCGCATTGGCGGCGGCCCTGATTGCAGCCAAAGCACCCGCGGTGTCGCTGACCAAAGCGACACCGGTGCATCCATCATTCGCAGAAGAATTCTTTGCCGAAGCACCAATGTAAAGACATCGTTTCAATCTGGGCGTCGATGACGATACGCAGCAGAGGCCCGCGCTTAGTTGGAAGGTTCGTAAAGCGGGATTGTGGAAATAGCCATCTTTGCGCTGCCGTCCTGAACCTCGCGGGCGTGGGCCACGTAAATCAAAGTGCGGTTCGCCTCATCAAAGATGCGTTTCACTGACAGCGATTTCCAGATAATTGAGCGGCGTTCCGAAAAGATGCTTTCACCCTCGTCGCTGCGATCAATATCACCAATGACGATCGGCCCGGTCTGACGGCAAGAAATAGCTGAATTTGATGGATCTTCGAACCAGTTGCCTTTTTTCAGGCGGTCGATCAGGCCACGCTCAAAATACGATACGTGACAGGTGACCCCATCAACCTGCGGATCTGAAAATGCCTCGATCACGATGTCATTGCCCAACCAGTCAACATCAACGTTGCCGACCTGGTCAGCAGAGGATGCTGTTGCAAGGAAAAAAGCACTGAAAAGAGCGGTGAGCCGCGCTGTCGTAATCATGAGGCAAATCCTTTAAAGAATGTATAAATGGGGCAAGGCGTTACACCTTGCCCCAGATGTGTAGTTAGCCGTCGTATTCGGGCTGCTGCTCCAATGCTTCTTGGGATGCGTCGATGTAGACACGCACGTCGTCACCGTCGTCCATGCGCAGGATTGTCAGCTCGTCCAGGGATACGGCTACTTCACGCTCGCCCAGACCAAGAATACCACCCACGTCGATCACGGCACGGTCAAGCTTGCCGTTGTCTGTGACCAAAAGTTCGCCAATCTCGCCGACCTCTTCGTCATTCACGCCAAAGACGGGCGCGCCTGTCAGATCTTCTGTTGTCAGGTCTTCTGGCATCATGCGGGCAAAACCGTCCATTTCGATGTCCGGACCTGTCCATGCACCCATTTCGTCACCGTCGCCCATGGAGTTGGTCAACTGGCTATACTCATACGCCGGCGCATCTTGGACACCCACTGTCGTGGCTTCGACCACCAAGAAGAAATCGTCTGTCTCGCCTTCTTCGTTCACAAAGCGCAGCTCAGACATATTGATGGCCACATCTTTTTCGCCGATGCCCAAAAAGCCACCAACGCCCACGATCACTGATTGTACATCACCGTCACGGGTCAACAGGATCTCGTTGATCTCGCCGATGTCATCCCATTCGGTTTCGCCATCAGCGGCGATGGTCATGTTGTTTTCGATGCTGGCCTCGGATGCGTAGACCCGCATGCCGACTATTTCGGTGGCATTGATGTTCATTGCCGGGTCAAACTGTGCATCTGAAAAGACCGCTGTGTGACCGTCCGCGTATGCGGCTGTTGTCATTGTCAGTGCGACGGCTGTTGTGCTTAGAAAGTTTCTCATTCTTTCCTCCTGTTTTGAATGATGGCTGGACGCGCCAGCCTTGATGCCGTGTCAACACCAAGCCATGCGGATCGTTCCGCCGTTTTCCTGAATTTCCGATAAGACCGCACCACTGGAACAAACCGGCCCGGTAAACGTTGTAGTCTTTCAATGTAAATTACAGTGGATAAGACCATGAATAATGTCGATTTCGATAGGACATGGCGTAGCCAACTTCAGCCCGATCTAGCCAGATATCTAAGCTATGCTGCGATTGCCGGATGCATCATTTTCGCGACGTCCATCTTGGTTGCGGATTTCGTTGTGCCCGATCACGACTGGCTGGCCGACACCATCAGTAACCTTGGCGCCGGGCGATATGAATTCATCGTGGATATTGGCATTTGCGCCTTTGCAGGGTCTTTGCTGGCGACCGCGCTGTGTGCCGCACATATTCATCTGGGTGGTCCACGATGGAGCGTTGGTCTAATCGGTGTTGGGCTTATGGCGCTGATCGTATTTCTGATCGGTACGCGCAACGAGTATGGCGACAACGATAACGAGGGGGTCGTCATACACGTCTACCTTGTCTACGCGTTGGGCGTCATCATGACCGCGTCCCCTTGGTTGATGTCGGGCGGCGCATATCAGGTTGGGCGCGTGTATGGTCACAGTCTGGTTGCCGTGTCGATCATCTGGACGATATCGGCGCCATTCTTCTTTTTCCTACCCACAGGGATAGATGGGATCTATGAACGCTATCTTGGATTGATCGCATTCGCGTTTCTGGGCGTGTTGGCCGGGATGAATACTTCGTTGGCCCGAAAAATAGCGTGAACCAAATCACGCGGTAAGCGTTGAGGTGTGATGCGTCACAAAATGGAGAACTCTGTTGGAGCCAGTTGGGATTTTAATGGAGCAATTGCGCGAAATTGGTCGATCAGCGATTGAGCTGTCACCACAGATCGTTGTTGCTCTTGTCGTTCTTATTTTAACAGCGGTGGTCAGTAAGATCGTCAGGGTTGGTATTTCCAGTCTGATGGCGCGTACCAAACTACGGACAAGCCTGCGGGAACTTGCCACGCTTCTGGCATCAATCATGACCTGGGTCACCGGGTTGATGATCGCTGCCGTCATCGTTTTTCCGGGGCTGACCCCCGCCAGCATCCTTGCCGGGTTGGGTCTTGGGTCGGTGGCCATCGGATTTGCGTTCAAAGATGTCTTTGAAAACTTTCTTGCGGGCATCATCATCCTGTTCCGCCGTGAGATGCGGATCGGGGACCATATCGAATGTCTGGGCATTGAGGGCGAAGTGACACATATCGCCATCCGCGAAAGCCATATTTCACGCACCGACGGTCAGCTGGTCATTGTGCCAAATTCGATGCTGTTCAAAAACCCTGTTATTATCCGCACAGATAAGCCCAAACGCCGCGTGACCATCATTTGCGGTGTTGCGTATGATGTCGACGTAGACGAAGCACGCAGCGTTATCACCCATGCCGTTGAAAAATGCGAAACGGTTGAAAAAGACAGCAAACCGATTCAGGTTTTTGCCCAGGAATTCGCGTCATCCTCGATCAATTTTGAGGTTGCATGGTGGACGGGATCAAAACCGGTCGAGGTCCGCACATCGCGCGACGAAGTTGTTGCAGGTGTAAAGCGCGCGCTTGATGACGCTGGCATAGAAATCCCATTCCCTTATCTTACTTTGACATTCAAACAGCCCTTGCCAATCGCGCCGCAGGGAACCGAGGGAACAGGTTAGGATCGCACGCCGCACCCTGCATGACGGTACAGAACACGGCGCTGTTGTCACGATGCAACCCGCATCGCGGTCAGGCGACAATCGGTTGCGCCCCGACAAAGTCCCACGCTTGAGTGATTTCGTGCGTATCAAACGCGCGTGCCTCGACGGGAATGACCTTATCCATAACTGCAATCATCTTTGCCGCGCGGTCCGGTGCACCAACAACGGCGTAGCATGCGACATGTTGCAGTGACCTAAAACGTGACTTGATGACGTCACCATCTAGCATGCTATCCCAGTCACTGCCTGTGAATTTGGTCATTTCCAGCAGCATGCTGACTTTGGGGTGTTTATCAAAGACATCATTCATAAATTTGGCCAGTGCCTCGGAGGCGTCATCGTCGATGTGGCCATGAATTTGGAATGCAAAGACTGTTTCGTTGTTTGTTGGAATCTGTTGGATTGGACCGTGGGCAAAATGTGTCATAGTTGACCTCGCGTGTTGAAGTTGCATGAATGGTAAAAACCCGCCAACAAGTCGTTGGTTCCGCGAACTGTTCTGCCCTAGAGTTAAGCACTGAGCACCCTACCGTGAGGCAAGTAAATCATTCGCGTCTTCCTCTAACCGATCATCATCGGATTGCGGCGGTAGAAAATCGTTCTTCAAATCAGCCTCGGCACCGGTTTGATCGGGCTCTGCCGGTGGCTGATCAGGTTCTGGCAAGGCTGCGACCGAAGCCGCACTGCTATCGACATGTTCGACCTGCGTCCGCACCTGCACGCCATCTGGGAAAATCACCTCGCGGGCTTCATCAGGCATAGATATGCCCGCTTCGGTCAAATTGGATTTCACCAGGCGCAACAGCGCTGACTTTAGTTTGATCGCTGAAATCTCTAATCCGTCAAACCAGTAATAGGTTTTGATATTGATTGTGGACGCGCCAAGTTCGTCGACTGTCATGCGATTGACCACCGCAACAACGCCCGTTGTCTTGGCCGCCAGTTGCCGCACCCATTCTTCGCGTGCGTCAGTATCCGCAACCCCATCTAGAAAAACGACACCTTCCTGAACCTGAATTGTGATGTCCTGATACCATCCTGTGGCATCAATGATCGCTGAAATCCGGTTCTGAATGTCTGTATCAGAATTGACCGGATCAACCGCAACCGGGGCTTGCGGTGTAAGAACTTCTGAGGTGTCTGAATCTTGCGTATTCGTTTGCGCCTGCACCGGTAGGGCAAGCAAAGTTGCGATGCAGGCGGAAAGGATGAACAAAAAAAGATGTCTGAGGGACGAGACCAATGAACTGTGCCTTACTGTTAAACGGGGGGCAAGAACATGATGGGCCGCACAACGCGGCCCATCGAATAACATGATCTCTTTAACGTTTAGAGCTCAGCCTGTACGTCGCGGCTCTCTTCACTGATGGCAGCACCTGCGTTCGAAATGTCTTCGCCAGCGCCTTGAACTGTTTCACAGGCGGCAAGTGTCATTGCAGACAAGGTAGCGATGATAAGTGTTTTAATACGCATAAGTAGGTTCCTTTTGTTAGTTTATTGGCGGTCAACGCCTGGCAGGGAGGTAACGTGCAAAAGGATATTTGGTTCCCGCATACGATCCGGAGTGCTATCAAAGGTGACCGACAAAAGCTGATTGGCCGCATTGTCTGCCAACCGGCATTACTGGGAACGAAAACCGCCGCGAGTTGTTGGCTTCGTAGTTGTAAGGCAGAGATACAACAGGTTGGATATCGCTGCGAAGATCGCTTCGATCCAAAGCATCGCATGACCTGCAGGAGCCGCCATGAACGAGATATTCAACGCCTTGGACATTGGCATTACAGAAGCGGACTGGTTCTTGCGGCTTATATTTGCGCTTGTGGCAGGCGGTATTCTTGGCCTTGACCGCGAAGTCAGACGGCGGCGGGTTGGTGTACGCACCTATATGATGGTGTCGCTCGGCTCTGCAATTTTTACGATTACCGCAATCGAAATGTCGCGCAGCATGGGGACAGCGGAACTGGCCGCCGACCCAACCCGTGTCATTCAAGGCCTTATCGGCGGGCTTGGTTTTCTGGGTGCGGGCGCGATCATCCAAGGCGACAAGAATGTCGGCGGCATGGCGACAGCGGCAAGCCTTTGGGTCGCTGGCGCACTTGGCCTTGCGTCCGGTGTTGGTTTGGGGGTGTTTGCGGTGATCTGCGCAATACTCGCGGCAAGCCTGTTGGCAGCAAGTCGATTTATGGAGCACCGTGGCGCAGACGACCGACCGGATGCTGATTGACTATTTAACATAAGACAGCCGAAGCCAATTTTGTTGCTGTCAATGCCAGAAGCGGGGCAGGGGAGGCGGACGGCCCGCAGGTTCATGGCCCCATCGATCTTAGCCAAAAATATATCTGCCCCCATATGTCATACTTTATAGAGCGGTCTTTTGATCTGTGAGACTGTCACAGCCCGCGCAGTTTCACAGAGGGTACGGATTTGAAGTTCCAAAACAAAGAGACAGGCAAGATGTCCGAGACTGACGCACATCTGATTGCCGAAATTAAACCTCATCGGGACGGGTCTGTTATCCACATGAAGGCCGGGACATGCATCCTGTCGTCAGAAACAGCAGGCGCATTGCACACACGCATGTTTATCGAAGTTCACGGGATGTTTGACTAACTTGTGAATGGATCAGAAAAATAGCCGCGCGATATCTGACAACCTAATCGTTGTGCGCGGCCAAGGGCCCTTCGTCAAAACCAAAGGATAATTTCCCATGACCTTGGGTCATGCATCGCATTGATGGAACCATGCGGGTCGCAATGGGTTTGTTATGAAACGTCCCATTGAAGGTGCCTGACATGACACAGATATCCACGATCAACCCCGCAACCGAAGAAACGATCGCGACCTACGACGTTATGACATCAGACGTCGCTTTCGACAAAATCGAAAAATGTCACAAAGCGTTCCTTGCGTGGCGTACCAAAGGTCACGCAGACCGCGCGCCGTATCTGCGCAAGATTGCCGCGGCGCTGCGCGACAATGCCGACAGCCTTGCGATGTTAATGACCGAAGAAACCGGCAAACTGCTGCGTGACGGTCATACAGAAGTCGAGCTGTGCGCACAGATATTTGAATATACAGCGGAACACGGTCCAGACATTTTGGCCGATGAAGATCGCAAACACAGCGGTGGTGAAAAGCGTGGCATGGTCACCTACCCGCCGATTGGTGTTATTTACAGCATTCAACCGTGGAATTTTCCAGTGTACCAACCGGTGCGTGTGCTTGCGTCAAACCTGATGGCTGGTAACGGTGTGATCCTCAAACATGCCTCAATCTGTACGGGCAGTGGCCTGATGCTGCATGACATTTGCCTGAAAGCCGGACTGCCAGAAGGGCTGTTCGAGGTTGTGATCGCGGACCACGATACCTCTGACGTGATGATCGAACACAAGCGCGTGCGCGGTGTGACCATGACAGGTAGCGATGGCGGCGGACGACATATTGGACAGGTTGCCACGAAAAACCTGAAGAAATCCGTGCTAGAGCTGGGATCGAACGACGCGTACCTGGTGCTTGAGGACGCGGATATTGAACTGGCCGTAAAAACCTGTGTGCAAGGCCGCTTGTACAACAACGGTGAAACATGCGTTTCGGCCAAACGTTTCGTCGTGACCGAGGCTGTCTATGACGCATTCACCAGCGCCTTCGTCGAACAGATGAAGGCCGTCCAGATGGGTGATCCCAAAGACGATGATACCCAGCTTGGACCGCTGTCCAGTGCCGAGCAGTTTGATACAATTTCCGAACAGGTCAGCAAAAGCATCGAAGGCGGCGCAAATGTGCTGTGTGGCGGGTCCGCCCCGGATCGCACCGGACACTATTATCCAGCAACCGTGCTTGCAAATTGCCAACCGGGTACACCCGCCTATGATGATGAAATTTTCGGGCCTGTCGCGGCAATCATCAAGGCAAAAGATGACGCCGATGCCATGCGTATCGCAAATGACAGCCGCTACGGGCTGGGCGGTGGTATCTTTAGCAAAGATGAAGACAAAGCACTGCAATTGGCGCGGGACCACTTTGATACTGGCATGGTCCGGATCAATTCATTTGGTGCAGCTGATCCAAACATGCCGTTTGGTGGCGTGAAGGATTCTGGTTTTGGTCGCGAACACGGCGGCTTTGGCATGAAGGAATTCGTCAACGCCAAAGCGATCTATTTGCCCTAAGGCACCAACTGCGCCGCTTGACAAAAACAGTCGATACATTTCGCGAAAGAAGGCTGATCTGATGATCAAAGTTCACTGCCTTGCCTATTCTTGGGCCATCCGTTTAGTTTGGCTATTGGAAGACTTGGGGCAACCCGATGATCTGATCCCTTATGATCGGACCGACCAGTTCCGCGCACCTGACGCGTTGCAGGATGTGCACCCTTTAGGCAAATCGCCAGTGATCGAGGACGGTGATTTGAAACTGGCGGAGTCCGCCACTTGCTTGCGGTATATCATCGACAAATTTGGCGACAAAACACATCGCCCGAACCCGCAGACGACGGATTACATTCGGCACGAAGAGCTGCTCGACTACGTAGAAAGCACGTTTGCGGCGGCTTGCATGAACGTTCTTATGCCTGTCGTGCAAGGGTATGATCCGTCGGATGGTGCACGCCAGTCGCTGCACATGCATCTTGATTATGTCGCAAGCCATTTGCCCGACAGCGGATTGCTTTTTGGCGCGACCGCACGCTTGGCGGATATCCAGTTTTCCTATCTTTTGGCGAACTTGGACGCCACCGGGTTCCTAGGCGACGCGCCAAGGATCAAAACATACTGGGAAGACCTGCAAAAGCAGCCCGGCTATCTGGCCGCCACAAAAGCCGCGGGACCAATGGCACCTAAGCAATAGGTCGACCCCAACATAAAGGAAATGAGTATGAAAATCCTCGTCGCCGGAGCCACCGGAAACACCGGAACACGGCTTATGAATGAACTTGTCGCGCAGGGCCATGATACTGTTGCCTTGGTGCGCGAAAGTTCTGACACAAGTAAATTGCCAGTACAGGCTGAACTGCGCAGCGGCGATCTTGCTGATCTGCAAGACGGGGTTTGCGACGGTTGCGATGTCGTTATCTTTGCGGCCGGATCAGGTGGCGACACCAGCGCCGAAATGACGGACAAGATTGACCGTGATGGGGCAATCGATCTGGTGGACCAAGCTGCAAAAGCGTGTGTGTCACGGTTCGTCATGCTAAGCACTGTCGGTGCAGAAAACCCTGATCCCGACACGGATATGGGCCACTACCTACAAGCCAAACACGATGCAGACGAACATCTGAAAAATTCTGGTCTGACGTATGCTATTGTACGTCCCGTCGCCCTGACAGACGATGCTGGCGACGGTGACATGGTTTTTGGTGACGACGTCGACACCAAAGCCAAAGCTGCCCGCGGTGACGTGGCAAAGGCCTTGGCCGATGCCGCCATCAGCGCCGAATGGGCGGGTAAGACCTTGCTTATGCAATCGGCCTGATCACACAGGCGTCACGACCTGCCAAACTTTTCCTCAATCGCCAAAGGACTTAGACCCATGAAAGCCGCCATTATTCGTGTCTATGATAGCGGACATTCAAGGCATGACCTCCAGTTCTAGCCTCTAAATGACTTGGGCCTTAGCCATGCCTCACACGCCGCCATGCTTGGTGCGTTTGAGACATAAGGCCGCATATGAGCCTTATGCGGCGATGGTCTCAACAAACCCCACACTAATCGCTTCTGCTGTGCGGAGGACTAGCCGCCTCGATAAGCACGCGCCAAGGGGCAGTTACCGACAGCTTATGCTGAAACGGAGTTGCGCCACGCCTTGACTGCGTATTCTGTGCTCGCAGGGCCGTCCAAGGTATGTCCGTGAAAGAGTACATTACATAACTACGTATCTACCGAGAGATACGGTAGGCGGAGCGGTTTTTTTTGGAGGCATTCGCCCCATTTTGCCGCACGAGGCCATCTTGAGAAACGGGGAATATTTGGGGAACGAAAGATGTTATATCCGGCATTGTACTGATATCATGTAATAAAATTGGAAGAATGGTGCCCAGGAGAGGACTCGAACCTCCACGTCCATACAGACACCAGCACCTGAAGCTGGCGCGTCTACCAATTCCGCCACCTGGGCAGGTCACGTTTGGGCGATTTACGCGCCGATCCTTGCGCTGTCAACGCGATTCGAGATGAAAAAGCAGATGGCGGTTTGATTCCGTGCCCATTGCGCCTTGTCTTAGGGTGGCACCGGGGGGTAAACCCTGACGCAGCGACTTATCTAAAGGCTACCATGATGTCTCAGCTTGTCACCATCTTCGGCGGTTCCGGTTTTGTCGGCCGCTACATTGCCCGCCGCATGGCGAAAGAGGGCTGGCGCGTCCGCGTCGCTGTTCGCAATGTGAACGAGGCGATGTTCGTGCGCCCCTACGGTGTCGTCGGTCAGGTGGAGCCTGTTTTCTGCAACATCCGCGATGACGCCAGCGTTGCAGCTGTGACTGATGGCGCCGACGCGGTTGTGAACTGCGTAGGTGTGCTGGATGAAGTTGGCAAGAACACGTTTTCTGCCGTGCAGGCCGAAGGTGCCGCGCGTATGGCCCGTATCGCTGCTGCCCATGGTGTGTCGCGGATGGTTCATATCTCGGCCATTGGCGCGGATGCTGAGGCGGCATCGGCGTATTCCAAAACCAAAGCTGCGGGAGAGGCTGGCGTGCTCGCGCATATGCCCGATGCGATGATCCTGCGCCCCTCCATCATCTTTGGTCCCGAAGATCAGTTCTTTAACCGTTTCGCTGGCATGTCTCGCATGGGTCCTGTTCTGCCTGTGATCGGTGCCGATACGCGGTTCCAACCGGTCTATGTTGATGATGTTGCTGCCGCTGCCGTGAAGGGTGTGCTGGGACAGGCCGAGGGTGGCGTTTATGAACTTGGTGGCCCTGATGTGCACAGCTTCCGCGAGCTGATGCAGCTTATGCTTGGTGTGATCCGCCGCCGTCGTTTGATCGTGAATACGCCGTTCTGGATGGCGCGGTTGATGGCAAGCGGTTTTGGCATTGTGCGTGCCGTGTCTCTTGGTCTGATCAAAGGGCCTGTGACCAAGGATCAGGTCATCAATCTAGCCGTTGATAATATCGTGGCCGAAGATGCGCGCAGCTTTGACGCGTTAGGCATGCGCCCCACCGCGATGGAGGCTGTCTTGCCAGACTACCTATGGCGTTTCCGTCCCTCTGGTCAGTACGACGCGATCAAAGAATCGGCGAAGAACCTCAAGACCTAAGTATAGGCAATCCACAGCAACACGACGCCCAATCCGATCCGGTAAATTACGTAGGGCGTGAAGCTGACCGATTCGAGCAGGCGCATCATCAGCGTCAGGGCGAGCAGTGCCGCCGCAAATGACATGCCCATCACGATGCCAATATCGCGTATTTCGCCAATGTCGCCTGCCGCTATGACGTCCAACCCCAAGAGCGCTGCTGATGCGATAATCGTCGGGATCGACATCAGCATCGCCAGCTTGGCCGCGTCGGTGCGGGTGTAGCCCAGCATCCGCCCGGCGGTGATTGTGATACCTGACCGGGATGTGCCGGGGATGAGGGCAACAGCCTGCCACAGCCCCATCTTGAAGGCATCTTTGAGTGACCATTCGGGGGCTGTCTTTTCTGCCGGTCCACGCTGGTCGGCCCAATACAGCAATACCCCAAAGACAATCATCGCCCAACCGATCACTGCGATCCCGCGCATGGCGTCTGACAGCCCTGTGACCTTCAGGATCAAGCCCACAATAATGACCGGAACCGTCGCGATAATCAGGCAGAGCGCAAGGAACGCGCCTTGCGTGTCGATCTTGCCCCGGATCAGGCGCAATGTGCCGCCCAGTGCCAATTTCACGTCAGACCAGAAGTAAAGAATGACGGCAGCAAGTGTGCCGACATGGGCCGCAACGTCGATGACTTGGCCTTGGTCATCCATACCTGACAGGGATGGCAAAAGGATAAGGTGACCCGACGATGACACCGGCAGAAACTCGGTGATCCCTTGGATCAATGCGATAAGAAGCAGGTGAAATGTCGTCATTGGTCCGGTCTTTGATTCGTCTCGCTCAACCTAACCTGCCTGAATTTAGGGGGAAGAGCGGATATAGGTCTCATATCGGACCTAAATTTTAATAGTTTTGACCTCATGTCATTGTGGAACCTTCGATTTTCTTTCATATAGGTCAGTAATGCTGCCTTTTCATTTCGATTGCGGCGTTTTAAAAGGCGGCTCGCCTCGCCAAACGGGAGAATAGCCATGGCTGGTCAGAAGATGTTGAAGTTCACCAAAGTCGAACGGGATATGCCTGAAAAGCGCCCGCCGAACTTGCGTAAAGAAGACTTCGGCGAGATTTATGCAGAGTACGCCCGCGACAAGGCCGCCGAGCAGGCCAGCCGGTGTAGCCAGTGCGGGGTGCCTTACTGCCAGACCCATTGCCCGCTGCATAACAACATTCCCGATTGGCTGCGCTTGACCGCGGAAGGCCGGCTGGAAGAAGCCTATGAAATCAGCCAAGCGACCAATACGTTCCCAGAGATTTGTGGCCGTATCTGCCCGCAGGACCGTTTGTGTGAAGGTAACTGTGTGATTGAACAGTCTGGCCATGGCACTGTGACCATCGGGTCTGTTGAAAAATACATCACCGATACGGCGTTTGAGGAAGGCTGGGTCAAACCCATCCGTCCGCATGCGGAGCGGAGTGAAAGCGTTGGTGTTATTGGCGCCGGCCCCGGTGGTCTGGCCGCGGCGGATATGCTGCGCCGTCAGGGTGTGCAGGTCACGGTTTATGACCGTTATGACCGTGGCGGCGGCCTGCTGACCTACGGCATTCCCGGTTTCAAGCTGGAGAAAGATATCGTCATGCAGCGCATGGCGCAGCTGGAAGATGGCGGCGTGCAGTTCGTGTTGAACTGTAATGTGGGTGAAGACCTGTCGTTCGACGCCATTCGCGGCAAGCATGATGCAGTTTTGATCGCGACGGGCGTTTATAAGACGCGTGATTTGCCAGAGTCAGGTGCGGAAGGCATCGTCGATGCCATCGACTATCTTACTGCAAGCAATCGCAAGAGCTTTGGTGATGATGTGCCGGAGTTTGACAGCGGTGAACTGAACGCCGAAGGCAAGCGTATCGTTGTTATTGGTGGTGGTGATACGGCGATGGACTGTGTTCGTACTGCTGTGCGCCAAGGCGCTGAGAGCGTGAAGTGTCTCTACCGCCGTGACCGCGCCAATATGCCCGGATCGCAGCGTGAAGTGCAGAATGCAGAAGAAGAGGGCGTTGAGTTCGTCTGGCTGTCTGCGCCGAACGGCTTTGAGGGCGATGCGGTGACAGGTGTTAAGGTTCAGAAAATGCGCCTTGGGGCGCCAGATGCCACTGGTCGTCAGGCACCTGAGTTGATTGAAGGCTCCGACTATGTCGAGGGCGCCGATATTGTGATCAAGGCGCTTGGCTTTGAACCCGAAGACCTGCCGAAGTTGTGGGGCGTCGATGGGTTGGAAGTGACGCGTTGGGGGACGGTGAAGGCCGATTTCAACACGGGTGCGACCAGCCTTCAGGGTGTTTATGCCGCTGGCGATATCGTGCGCGGAGCCTCGCTTGTTGTTTGGGCGATCCGCGATGGGCGTGACGCTGCGACCGCGATGCTGGAGTATCTGGGACAGGCAGCAAACGTCGCCGCCGAGTGATATGCAACGCGTACACAACCTGTACACATGCCGTACATACACATCGCAACACATACGTCACTAATACTGACCTGAAGGGTTAAAAAATGATGAAGCCTTGGATGATCCTGACTGCACTTGTTGCAGCTACTCCCGCCGCCGCCCAGCAAAGCTTTGCTGCACCCGAGGGGTGTGAAGCGGTGTTGACGGTGCAGAACAAGGGCTGCGTCATGATCAATGTCTGGCAATGCGATGCGGATGATCCGGGTGATCAATGGATCGCCCTATTGACGCAGGCGGGTGTCTTTAGCGTGCAGAAGGTTGATTCAGAGTTTCAATGGATCGAAGCCTATAAGGTGACTGGAAACCAGCGCCTTATCACCCCGGCCGAAGATTCTGCTTCCTTGACTGAATTGTTTGAGACCCAGATCGACACATGGGACTTTACGCTGGAAACCGAGGATGGGACCGAGCGGAATGTTGGCTATGACCTGCTGACCGGCGAGACGACCGAGATTGATGGCGAGGTTTTGCTGAACACCGAATTTCAAGGCCGCACGATTGATCAGGACGGCAATGAAATTGACGCCAGCAACGGCCGCCAGTTTGTCAGTGAAAAGCACCGCCTTTTCTTCTTTGGGGAAAGTTGGCCGCAGGAAGACCCTGATCAGATCGTCGATATGTCACCGGTTGAATTCATCTATCCGGGCGAGCCTGGGTTTTTCTCGGACACGCCGAAGTATGAATGCAACGAAATTGACGCAGGATTTCGGCCATGAGAACGGCACTTGCCTTGATCTGTCTTGCGGCCCCTGCCGCCGCACAGGATGCACCCGGTACATTCAACGTACCTGCGGGCTGTACCGCCTATCTGACCGTGCAAAGCGAAAGCTGTCAGGTGAACCATCACTTTACCTGTCAGGGTGATCCCGAAGGACATCAACGTCGCGTCAGTCTTGATGAGCGTGGTGTGACCTATGCCGGCGTGATCGACAATGAAACCCAGTGGATCAGCAGCTTTCATGTCATGAGCGGGCATCGTGAGGTGTTGGAAAGCGACCCGGCAGAGCCTGCCTCGCTTTCTGATCTGATTGAAAGCGGTGTGGATGATTATGACTTCCGCACCCTCTCGGATGAAATCGGTACCACACGTTATGTGGGTCAGGACACGCTGACTGGCCGCGAGATCACGATTGATGGGGTCACGCTGGCCGAGACGACCTATGACATCACAGCCTTTGATGAGGCTGGCAATGAGGTCTGGTCCTCCAAGGGGCGCGAATTCATCAGCCGCAACTGGCGGATGTTTTTGTCAGGAACAGGTATGGTGACCACGTCCGAAGGTGCGTTTGAGCAAAGCAACCGCCCCGTGGAGTTTATCTATCCCGGTGAACCGGGGTTCCTGAGCAGCAGCCCGAAACATGGCTGCGGGATTGCGATCTCTTAAGACCTGAAGTTCAAGCCCATCCCCTGTGATGGCCCCGCCCGTGAAAGGAAATACAATGACAACATATGACGAAACTTGGGTCGCGACCGAGGAAGCCAAGCGTCAGTGGATGGCTGAAAATGGTCTCTATAAGGACGATGATGAGCACGCCTCTTGTGGTGTGGGTCTTGTGGTATCGATTGATGGCACTGCGTCGCGCGATGTTGTCGAAAAAGGCATTGATGCGCTGAAGGCCGTTTGGCACCGCGGCGCTGTGGATGCTGATGGCAAGACAGGTGACGGCGCGGGTATTCATGTGCAGATCCCGGTTCCGTTCTTCTATGACCAGATCCAGCGGACAGGCCATGAGCCTGATCAGGATCACCTGATTGCTGTTGGTCAGATTTTCCTGCCTCGTACGGATTTTGCCGCACAGGAACGTTGCCGCACGATTGTGGAAACCGAGGTGCTGCGCATGGGTCACTATATATATGGCTGGCGCCATGTGCCGGTGAACACCGAAGTGCTGGGTGACAAGGCTAACGCGACGCGGCCAGAGATTGAACAGATTCTGATCCGTAACGACAAGGGTTTGGATGAGGAACAGTTCGAGCGTGAGCTCTACATCATTCGTCGTCGGATTGAGAAGGCAGCGACCGCTGCTGGCATCGGTGGCATGTATGTGTGTTCTCTGTCCTGCCGGTCGCTGATCTATAAGGGTATGATGCTGGCTGAGCAGGTGGCGGAGTTTTACCCCGACCTGATGGACGCGCGGTTCGAAAGCGCCTTTGCGATCTACCACCAGCGTTATTCTACCAACACCTTCCCGCAATGGTCTCTGGCCCAGCCGTTCCGCATGTTGGCCCATAATGGCGAGATCAACACGCTGAAAGGCAACGTCAACTGGATGAAAAGCCATGAAATCCGCATGGCATCCGGTGCGTTTGGCGACAAGGCCGAGGATATCAAGCCGATCATTCCATCGGGTGCGTCGGATTCCTCTGCATTGGATTCCGTATTTGAAGTTCTGGTCCGCGCGGGCCGCAATGCCCCGATGGCCAAGACCATGATGGTGCCAGAGGCATGGTCCCAGCAGGCGGTGGAAATGCCACAGGCGTGGCAGGATATGTACGGTTACTGCAACGCCGTGATGGAGCCGTGGGACGGCCCCGCCGCCTTGGCGATGACAGATGGCCGTTGGGTTTGCGGTGGTCTGGACCGCAACGGTCTGCGCCCCTTGCGCTATGTTGTGACGGGTGATGGCCTGCTGGTTGCAGGGTCCGAGGTGGGCATGGTGCCTGTCGATGAAGGATCGGTTGTTGAGAAAGGCGCGCTTGGTCCGGGGCAGATGATTGCTGTGGATATGCAAGAGGGCCGGTTGTTCCATGATGAGGAACTGAAGGACAAACTGGCCGCGGCGCAGCCGTTTGGCGATTGGGTCAAGAAGGTCGTTGACCTGAATGCCGTGATGCGCGATGTGCCAGAGAAGGCGCTGTTCGAAGGCGCTGATCTGCGCACCCGTCAGGTTGCGGCCGGGTACAGCATCGAAGAGTTGGAGCAGGTGCTGGCCCCGATGGCCGAGGATGGCAAGGAAATGATTGCTTCGATGGGCGATGATACGCCTTCCGCCGTGCTGTCCAAAACCTACCGACCGCTGTCGCATTTTTTTCGCCAAAACTTCTCTCAGGTGACCAACCCGCCAATTGATTCACTGCGCGAAAGCCGGGTGATGTCGCTGAAAACGCGGTTTGGAAACCTCAAGAACGTACTGGACGAAGACAGTTCACAGACTGAGATTTTGCAATTGGCCAGTCCCTTTGTCGGCAATGCCGAGTTTGATGAAATGGTCCGCCATTTTGGTGACAACGTGGCTGTTATCGACTGCTTGTTTGAGCCGGGTCCCGGTGCGCTGAATGCCGGTCTGCAACGTATTCGGTCAGAAGCAGAGGATGCTGTTCGCTCTGGCGCCGGGCATATTGTGCTGACCGATCAGAACCAGTCCGCAGACCAAGTTGCGATGCCAATGATCCTTGCGACATCTGCGGTGCATTCCGGCCTGACCTCCAAAGGTCTGCGCACCTTCTGTTCGATCAACGTGCGTGCGGCGGAATGCATTGATCCGCACTATTTTGCCGTGCTGATCGGCTGTGGTGCTACCACCGTGAATGCGTATCTTGCGCAGGATTCGATTGCGGACCGTTTGCGTCGCGGGCTGATTGACGGCACGCTGACCGAGGCGATGCAGCGTTATCGTGCAGCGATTGATGCAGGTCTTTTAAAGATCATGTCAAAGATGGGTATTTCGGTGTTGTCCTCCTATCGCGGCGGTCTGAATTTTGAGGCTGTTGGTCTAAGCCGTGCGATGGTCGCCGAATACTTCCCCGGCATGCATTCGCGCATCTCTGGTATTGGTACGTCAGGTATCCAGACCAAGGTTGAAGAAGTGCACGCGAAAGGCTGGAAAGGCGGTTCTGACGTGCTGCCTATCGGTGGTTTCTACAAGGCCCGCCGATCCGGTGAAAAGCACGCTTGGGAAGCGCAGACGATGCATATGCTGCAAGCGGCGTGCAACAATGCGAGCTATGCGCTTTGGCAGCAATTCTCGAAATCCATGCAGTCAAACCCACCGATCCATCTGCGTGATCTGCTGGCGATTAAGCCGCTGGGTAAAGCGATCCCGATTGAAGAGGTGGAGAGCATTACGGCCATCCGCAAGCGTTTCGTGACGCCGGGTATGTCGCTTGGGGCGCTGAGCCCTGAGGCGCACAAGACATTGAACGTTGCGATGAACCGGATTGGTGCGAAGTCGGATAGTGGTGAGGGTGGCGAAGACCCCGCACACTTCAACCCAGAGCCAAATGGTGACAATCCATCTGCAAAGATCAAGCAGGTGGCGTCGGGTCGCTTTGGCGTGACGGCTGAATATCTGAACGCCTGTGAAGAACTTGAGATCAAGGTTGCCCAAGGCGCCAAGCCCGGTGAGGGTGGCCAGTTGCCGGGGATGAAGGTCACAGACCTGATCGCCCGTCTGCGTCATTCAACCAAAGGTGTGACGCTGATTTCACCGCCGCCGCACCACGATATTTACTCGATCGAGGATCTGGCACAGCTGATCTATGATCTTAAGCAGATCAACCCGCGTTGTAAGGTGACGGTCAAGCTGGTGTCATCGTCGGGTGTCGGCACGATTGCCGCTGGTGTGGCCAAGGCCAAGGCTGATGTGATCCTGATTTCGGGGCACAATGGCGGGACCGGTGCATCGCCTGCGACGTCGATTAAATACGCTGGTTTGCCGTGGGAAATGGGCCTGACCGAAGCGCACCAAGTACTTGCCATGAACAACCTGCGCGAGCGGATTACGCTGCGCACAGACGGTGGCCTGCGCACCGGTCGTGACATCGTTATGGCCGCGATGATGGGTGCGGAAGAATACGGCATTGGTACCGCCGCGCTGATCGCGATGGGTTGTATCATGGTGCGCCAATGTCAGTCGAACACATGCCCTGTGGGTGTGTGTACGCAGGATGAAGCCCTGCGCGAGAAGTTTACGGGCAATGCCGACAAGGTCGTGAACCTGATCACTTTCTATGCGACTGAGGTGCGTGAAATCCTTGCCTCTATCGGCGCGCGGTCTTTGGACGATGTGATTGGCCGTGCTGATCTGTTGACCCAAGTGTCGCGTGGATCAGCGCATCTCGATGATCTGGACCTCAACCCGCTGCTGATCACGGTCGATGGTGCCAACAAGATCACCTATGACCGCTACAAGCCCCGCAATGTTGTCGATGACACGCTGGATGCGCAGATCGTGAAGGACGCGGCGCGCTTCCTCAACGACGGTGAGAAGATGCAGTTGGACTATGCAGTGCAGAACACGTTGCGCACCATCGGGACACGGACGTCGTCGCACATCGTGCAGCAGTTCGGCATGCGCAACGCGTTGCAGCCGGACCACCTGACGGTGAAACTGCGCGGCAGCGCGGGCCAATCGCTCGGCGCTTTTGCGGCACCGGGGCTGAAATTGGAAGTATCCGGTGATGCCAATGATTATGTCGGCAAGGGTCTGTCGGGGGGCACGATTGTTGTGCGTCCGCCGATGGTCAGCCCGCTGGTTGCGTCTGAGAACACGATTATCGGCAACACGGTGCTTTATGGTGCCACCGATGGCTACCTCTTTGCCGCCGGTCGCGCGGGCGAACGTTTTGCTGTGCGGAACTCTGGCGCGAAAGTGGTGATCGAGGGCTGCGGGACCAATGGTTGTGAATACATGACTGGTGGTGTCGCCGTGATCCTCGGGTCGATTGGGGCCAACTTTGGGGCCGGGATGACCGGAGGGATGGCTTATCTTTATGATCCCAAAGGGGAAGCGGCTGATCTGATCAATATGGAAACGCTGGTGACCAATTCGGTTACGGTGGATCATTGGCATGACCAGTTGAAAAATCTGATCGAGCGCCATGCGGAAGAGACGGGCAGCCGAAAGGCTGCCGACATTCTGCAACATTGGGACCTTGAGAAGGACAACTTCGTACAGGTTTGCCCAAAAGAGATGCTGGTGCATTTGCCCGCGCCACTAAGCATTGAAGACGCAGCGATCCCTGCGGAATAAATGACACGCCCCCGCGTTGAAATACGCGTGGGGGTGGTGCATCTTCTTGACCTGTTAACCGCTGCCATGGCTTATGGGGGCGATGGCAGAAACGAGTACAGCAAAGAAGAAACCGGCGAAAAAACCGGCACCTAAGAAGAAACCTGCGAAGAAGACCAAGAAACTCGGCCCGATAGAGCGGTTTCGGCGGTTGACGCGGCGGGTAATTTTTTGGGGTCTCTTTGCGGTGTTCTCTTTCGCGCTGCTTTGGACGCTGCTTTATGCGGTCATCAACCCCCCGACGACGCCCTATATACGGTCAGAGGCGCATCGCTTGGTCAGCGTTGAACAGGAATGGGTTGATCTTGAGGATGTGGCACCTATCATGGCTCGCGCTGTTGTGGCCGCAGAGGATGCAAATTTCTGTCTGCACTGGGGCCTTGATGTGAATGCGATCCAATCGGCGGTAGAACGCGGGCGCGGAGGTGCTTCGACCATCTCGCAGCAGGTCGTGAAGAATGTCTTCCTGTGGCATGGGCGCAGTTGGTTGCGCAAAGCGATTGAAGCTGTTTGGACGCCACTAACCGAGGCGGTGTGGTCAAAGCGCCGAATTGTTGAGATTTATCTGAACGTGGCTGAGTTCGATGAAGGAGTCTTTGGCGTGCAGGCGGCGGCGCGGCATTACTTTGGCGTCGATGCATCCAATCTGAGCAATACGCAGGCGGCACGTCTGGCCGCCATTTTGCCGTCGCCCAAGAACCGCTCTGCGAGCAACCCAAGCTCCTTCACGCGCAGCCGTGCGGCCTCGATCCTCAGTGGTGCGGCGACGATTGCGGCGGATGGGCGCGCGGAATGCTTTGAAAACTGACCCCTGCCATTGATCAGCCCGGCGGCTTGCGGCATTGAAGAGGCAGTCCTTTGAGTGAGCAAACCATGAACACCCTGTATCATTACCCTCTGTCCCCGTTTTCCCGCAAAGTCCGTCTATGCCTTGGCGAAAAGAAGATCGAAGTGGGGCTGGTTGAAGAACGTTATTGGGAAGAGGACCCAGATTTTCTGCGTCGCAACCCTGCGGGCAAGGTCCCGGTATTGAAGATGGATGGGCGCACGCTGTCGGATAGCGTCGCGATTTGTGAATATATCGAAGAGACTAACCCAACGCCTGCTTTGCTGCCCAAAACCCCTGATGCGCGTTGCGAAGTGCGCCGTTTAGTAGGTTGGTTTGATGATAAGTTTTATCACGAGGTCACCATCAACCTGACGGGTGAGCGCGTGTTTCGTAAGGTGATGGGGCGCGGTTATCCTGATAGCACGAATGTAAAGGCCGGAGCGAAGGCGATTAAGTATCACCTTGATTACATGGCCCGTTTGCTGGACGAGCGCCGATGGCTCGCGGGAAATGATATGACGATGGCGGATTTTGCAGCTGCCGCGCAACTATCGTGCCTTGATTACACCAGCGATGTGGATTGGAACCGGCATGAGGTACTTAAGGATTGGTATGCCAAGATCAAATCCCGCCCTGCCTTTCGGTCGATCCTGGCGGATGAGGTGCCAGGGTTTCAACCAGCGGCTCATTATGCTGATCTGGATTTCTAACCGCCGCGTGCGCGCATGAAAGACCGTCTGATTGCCTTCGCCAAAGAAGCCGGGTTTGCCTCTGTTGGTGTGTGCCGGCCGGACGCGGTGCCGGAATTGCCAGAGCGATTGCAGGCCTTTGTCGATGCCGGGATGCATGGGCAAATGGGCTGGATGGCAGAGCGGATGAATTGGCGCAGTGATCCGGCGGCGTTGTGGCCCGCCGCCCGATCGGTTGTCATGTTGGCGGAGCCCTATACGCCAGAGCATGATCCCTTGGCGGTTTTGGAGGAGCATGACGTGGGCGCGATCAGTGTGTATGCCCAGAACCGTGATTATCATGATGTGGTCAAGAAGCGGCTCAAGCGTGTGGGGCGCTGGTTGATTGAACAGGAACCGGGGGCCGAGATTAAGGTGTTTGTTGACACCGCCCCTGTGATGGAGAAACCGCTTGCGCAGGCCGCGGGCCTCGGCTGGCAGGGGAAGCATACGAATTTGCTGAGCCGCGATTTGGGGAACTGGTTTTTTCTGGGAGCGATTTTTACGACTGTGGATTTGGCACCCGATGAGGTCGAGGTCAGTCACTGTGGGTCTTGCACCGCCTGTTTGGACATCTGCCCGACGGCAGCCTTTCCTGCACCATATCAATTGGACGCACGGCGCTGCATTTCCTATCTGACGATTGAGCATAAGGGCCCGGTGGATGAAGAGCTGCGCCCCCTGATGGGTAACCGCATCTATGGCTGCGATGACTGTCTGGCCATTTGCCCCTGGAACAAGTTTGCGCATGAGGGCCGCGATGCCAAGTTGGCGGCGCGCGATGATTTGGTGGCACCCCCTTTGGCAAAGCTGGCCGCTTTGGATGACGCCGCCTTTCGTACGTTGTTCTCTGGCTCTCCGATCAAACGCATTGGGCGGGACCGGTTTGTGCGCAATGTCGCTTACGCGATTGGCAATTCAGGTGATCGGGCGTTGGCTGCTGCCGTTTCACCTTTGGTTGATGATTCTGATCCGGCGGTGGCGGATGCCGCGCGTTGGGCTATCTTGCGGTTGAAGGAGGACTGACCATGATCCGCATTCTTGCTATTTTGGCGCTTGTTATGGCGGCCGGTGTCGCTGCGATGGCGCAGGTTGCACAAGGCCGCCCGAACGCTGATTTTGCACCGGCCTTTGCAGAACAGACCCGCGCGCCTGCACTTCCCGAAACCACGATTTCGGTTGAGGTGTTTGCCGATGGTTTGGATGGCCCGTGGGGGATTGCGCCCTTGGGCAATGGGCAGTTTTTGGTGACCGAGAAACCCGGTGCTTTGCGCCTGATCAACGCTGATGGCAGTGTATCTGGCCCGCTTTCCGGTTTGCCGGATGTTGCCGCACAGGGACAGGGTGGTTTGCTGGATGTGGCAGTTTCACCCCGCTTTGCGCAGGATCGGACGATCTTTTGGACATATTCCAAATCTGTGCGCGGTGGCGTGGTGACTGCCGCGGCGCGGGGCGTGTTGGCCGCTGATGGCAGCCTGAGTGGGGTCGTCGACATCTTTGTGCAGGACAACCCTGCACGCAATGGTCGCCACTTTGGCAGTCGGATCATTCCTATGCCGGATGGCACCGTTTGGATTACAACCGGAGATCGCGGTGCGGGGGACAGTGGCACGCTTGTGCAGAACATCGATAGCACCCATGGGAAGGTCATTCGTATCAATGCGGATGGCACGGTGCCCGCCGATAACCCCTTTGTTGGCCGGGATGGTGATGATCAAATCTGGTCGCTGGGCCATCGTAATATGCAAGGGGCAGCCATTGGCCCCGGCGGGCTTTGGACGATTGAACATGGGCCGCGCGGTGGGGATGAGTTGAACCAACCGCAGGCTGGGCTGAACTATGGCTGGCCAGTTGTCAGCTATGGGATCAACTATCGCGGCTCTGATGTAGGTCAGGGCGCTGCGCGCGCTGCGGGGTTTGAGGAACCGGTCTATTACTGGGATCCCGTGATCGCGCCAGGTGGGATGATGTTTTACGATGGACCCTATGCCGATTGGCAAGGTGATTTGCTGATTGCATCACTGAACCCCGGCGGGCTTGTCCGATTAAAAATACAAGGTGGGCGCGTCGTCGGTGAGGAACGGATGTTGACCGATGTCGGCCGCATCCGCGATGTCGAAGTCTTGGACGATGGTGCGGTTTTGGTCCTGCTGGATGCAGGGCAGGTGCTACGCGTAACGCCGGGGTAGCAGGACTTCCCGGATCAAGTCCGGGACTGCGACATCTTTCCTATGCAGCCAGCTTGCGCGCTGCTGCGAAAGAGATCAGCCGCTTTGATTTTTCATCCCATAGATCAAGGCTGGCACATTTGATACTTTGAGCGATGGTCATGCGGCTGACCTCGACCAACTCATTGTGATCGCGCAGAACCTCTGTCAGCCGGTAAAACGGGATGCGGCTGTAAAGGTGGTGTATGTGGTGGATGCCGATATTGGCGGTGAACCAGCGCAGGATCGGTGGCAGGTCATAGTGAGAGCTGCCGTGCAAAGCGGCCTCGTGCAATTGCCAGTCTTCCGATTGTTCCCAATGCGTCGTTTCAAACTGGTGTTGGACGTAGAATAGCCAGACACCAATGGAGGCTGCAATCAATGTCGTCGGCAGGAAGACAAGGAAGAGCGCCTGAAAGCCGCCGAAATATACGATGGTGCCAAGGATCGTCAGGATCGCAGCATTGGTGCCCATCGCGCTGATCCAGTATTTGTGTCCTTGATTCATCAGGCCCAGTGGCAGCCTGTTTTGCAGGAAGAACAAATATGTTGGCCCAAGGCCGAACATCACCAGCGGATGCCGATACGCACGGTACAGCATACGCCCAAAGGCTGTTCGCTGGTGATATTCTTCAACCGTTAACGTCATCACATCGCCAATGCCGCGTTGATCAAGGTCGCCGGCATGGCTGTGGTGAATAGAATGTGTACGCCGCCAAACGTCATACGGGGTCAACGTCACGACGCCCAAAGCGCGTCCGATCCAGTCGCTGACGTCCCGGTTGCCGAAAAACGACCCATGCCCGCAATCATGCTGAATGCAGAACAGGCGCAGCAGGAAAAGCCCATTGGCGCAAGAGATCAGGAATGCCGCGAAATAGCTGTATTGTGCGACCCAACAGGCCAGCACCCAAAGCACGACAAAGGGGATCAAACTAATGGCGAGTTCAAAGCTGCTGCGGAAGCTGCTTGGTTCGCGGTATTTTGCTAAAATCTGAACCCAATCGCGAGGGGACATATTTGCGGGGGTCTGATTTTTATCTTGCATATACTGCTTCTTAGCCTGAGTTGGTTGTCGATACCCTAACGTCAGGCATTAGCAAGGGAAAAAGGCTTCATTGTGGTGGAACTGCGTCCTAGTGTAGCGATGAAGGGAACCACTATGCAGCCCATTCGCGGCATCGTTTTCAAAGTTATGTCGGTCTGCATGTTCATGGGCATGGCGAGCCTTGTGAAGGCGGCTTCGGTCGACGTGCCGCCGGGGCAGGCGGTGTTCTTTCGGTCGTTTTGTGCCTTGCCGATTATCCTGGGCTGGCTGGCGATCCGGCATGAGTTGCGGGATGGATGGAAGACCAAAAACCCGATGGGGCACGTCTGGCGTGGGTTGGTTGGAACATCGGCCATGGGGCTGGGGTTCACCGGTTTGGGGCTATTGCCTTTGCCAGAGGTCACGGCCATTGGCTATGCCGCACCGCTATTGGTGGTGGTCTTTGCCGCGATGTTTCTAAATGAAAATGTGCGCCTGTTCCGCCTGTCCGCTGTGGCGATGGGTATGGTTGGCGTCTTGATTGTGTTGTCGCCGCGTCTGTCTGTGGGCGCGTCTTTGAACACGTCCGAGACATTGGGCGCCGTTGTTGTTCTGATGGGTGCAGTGTTGGCGGCATTGGCGCAGGTCTTTGTGCGCAAGCTGGTGGCGACAGAAACGACAGCGGCGATTGTGTTCTGGTTCATGATCACATCGACGGTGATGGCGTTGTTTACCCTGCCGTGGGGCTGGGTTATCCCACCTTGGCAGGTTGCAGTCATGCTGATCATGGCCGGGTTGTTGGGTGGTATCGGACAGATTTTGCTGACCTCAAGCTATCGCTATGCCGACGCGTCGCTGGTCGCCCCTTTTGACTATACCTCGATGATCCTGGCCTTGCTGATCGGTTATTTTATCTTCGATGAAGTCCCGACCGGGACCATGCTGATCGGCGCCGGCATTGTGATTGCTGCGGGTGTGCTGATCATCTGGCGCGAGCGTGCGCTGGGCCTGCAGCGCGCGCAGCAACGCAAGGCAACGGGGAATGTTGGAAACTAAGTCCGGCTTTTGCGGAACTTCTTAAACAGAGATTTGACCCATGCCTTTTTGCGGGCAAAGCCGGGTGGCGCTGCATCGACGTCAAGCCCCAGCTCAGCGAAAAGCGACCATAGATGAGGTGCTTCGTTTGGGAGCAAATGTGGTGGCACCTTGATCGGCGCACCCCCTGCTGGTTCTAAAAACCGCTGTGGGATTTTGAATGGCAAAGCGCCCTGTGGGTGTGCCATCACCTTTTGCCTGACCCGCGCGATTATGCGCGGTTCTGCGTCCGATGAATCCACCTGCAAACGATGCGTGCGGTAAGAACCGGTGTCCCAGTTTAATAACACAAGGGCAAATAAGTCAGATGAACCCGGCCGCTGCGGAAGTGGCCGAGGATTATCAAGATACTGTGCGGGGTCGCTCCGATAGAAGGCATGCACGGCAATCGCGAAATCGCACTCTGTCTGGCTAAGCATCCAATACACCAGCCCATCATGTTCGGGGCCTTTGGTACGTCGCACCGTATCCAGCCAAAGATCCTGTGGCGCAGATTTGAGGATGCGGCGCAGCTGCATTTCACTGCTTGAGAGTTTTGATTTGAAGCGCGCGGATGCCGCGCTTGCGTCGTTGGAAGGGACCATGAAACTTCTGACAATTTGAACCGTATTACTATCCCATGGAAAGCCGCCCGAACTTTGTCTGTGGTGAACGCATTTATGTATTTAATGTTTCGCGCATAGATACAATTTTATGAGAATGCGTGCTTTGCATGGCTGGGCGCGGGCAATACCGGGGTTTGCCGACTGGGGCGCGAATCCCTTGAAAATATGCTATGATCGGTCATCAGATCGGAGGATGAGATGACAAAACATGTATTCGACAGACCAAAGACTGTTTCAGGTGCCATGATGCTGCGCGCCGCGAGGATTGAACGCAAAAAGCGGCCAAGCCGCGCGACATTGATCCTGCAACGACGCAGCCGTCATAGGGATTGGGCGCAGCGCGCGAAATTCTACAGACAGTTTGCACGCGATGCGGATTTGTAATGAAAAAAGGGGCGCAACTGCGCCCCTTCGTCCAATTGTGGCGGTGGTTTAGGCCCTGACCAGCTTCTCATAGTCTTCAGCGATCTCGCGTGTGATTGCGCCAACCTCAAAATTGTAGTCGCCTATCTGGCCTACTGGCGTGACCTCTGCTGCCGTGCCTGTTAGCCAGCATTGCTCGAACCCTTCCAACTCTTCGGGCATGATAACCCGCTCGTGCACGGTCAGCCCCTTGTCTTTGAGCATGCCAATGACCGTCTGGCGGGTGATCCCGTTGAGGAACGCATCGGCGTTGGGTGTGTGCACTTCGCCGTCTTTGATAAAGAAGATATTGGCGCCCGTCGCCTCGGCCACATAGCCGCGGTAGTCGAACATCATGGCGTCGGAGCAGCCTTTCGCCTCGGCCGCGTGCTTGGACATGGTGGCGATCATATAGAGGCCCGCGGCCTTGGCCTGTGACGGGGCAGTTTCCGGGCTGGGGCGCTTCCATTTCGCGATGTCCAGCTTCGCGCCCTTCATCTTTGCATCGCCGTAATAGTTGCCCCATTCCCAAACGGCAACGGCCAGATGGACGGGGTTTTTCGCCGCTGCGACACCCATATCTTCACCAGACCCGCGCCACGCAACAGGGCGCACGTAAGCGTCTTTCAGGCCATTCGCGTCGAGGGCGGCTTGTTTGGCGGCTTCGATTTCATCGACCGAGTAGGGGATGTCAAAGTCGATCAGCTGACCTGATTTGATGAGACGTTCAGAGTGTTCGCGCGATTTGAAAATCTTGCCAGAATAGCACCGCTCGCCCTCAAAGACCGAAGAGGCGTAGTGCATGGCGTGTGTCAGGATGTGCACATTTGCATCGCGCCAGTCGACCAACTGGCCGTCCATCCAGATCTTTCCGTCTCTGTCGTCATATGCACCGGCCATCGTATCCTCCATCCGTTTTGCATTTGTTACGCAGGTAGGTCCGTTTCGGACATAATATTGCGTAGTTTCTGCGTTTTCTTACGAGTTGATTCTTGGAATGTCAACAAAGCTGACGTATTGTGGTGGTAGACCAAGGGGAGGACGTGCATGAACGACGGGATGCCGCCGCAGATGGGCCAGAGCCTGCTGTTCCTGACGGATGAGCAGTTGCGAAAAGGGATTGAGGCGATGTTTTTCGCCTATCGCGGCTTTACCGCTGACCCAGACCGTATCCTTGCGCAAAAGTCCTATGGCCGCGCCCATCACCGCGCGATCCATTTCATTCATCGGAGTCCGGGTACGACGGTGAACAATCTGTTGTCCATTCTTGGCGTTACAAAACAATCGCTTAATCGTGTCTTGCGTAGTTTGATCGAAGACGGTTTGGTGGCGAGCACTGTGGGGCAGCGTGACAAACGTGAGCGCCATTTGCATTTGACAGAAGCTGGTGCAGAGTTGGAACGCGCATTGTCGGATGCCCAGCGCGACCGGATGCGGGCGGCATATCGTGCTGCAGGTCCGGCGGCGGTTGCCGGGTTTCGGCAGGTGCTGGAAGCGATGATGGATGAAGAGACGCGCCACCATTATGAGGCGATGAAGGATAGACCGGAATGAGTAACGATGACGCCCACCTGCTGATTGTTGATGATGATGAACGTATTCGCGGCCTGTTGCAGAAGTTTCTGATACGGTCTGGTTTTCTGGTCAGCACCGCCCGTGATGCCGCCCATGCGCGGCGTATCCTGTCAGGGTTGGAATTCGACCTGATCGTGTTGGATGTGATGATGCCGGGGGAAGATGGCATGGCGTTGTGCCGTGACCTGCGCAAGACAATCACAACGCCGATCATGTTGCTAACCGCCAAGGGCGGCACCGATGATCGGATTACGGGGCTAGAGGCGGGCGCAGATGATTATCTGGCCAAACCGTTTGAACCGAAAGAACTGTTGTTGCGGATCAACGCGATCCTGCGCCGTATGCCTGCCACAGAACCGGTGGTTGTCTTGCCCAAGGTCCTCAACATGGGGCCTGTGCGCTATGATATTGAGCGGGGCGAAATGTGGCATGGCGAAAAGCTGGTGCGCCTGACAGCGACCGAGAGCCAGTTGATGCGTATTTTCTCGGGCTGCCCGGGTGAGGCTGTGACGCGGACGCGGTTGGTTGAAGAACTCAGCCGTTCTGGCGGACAGACACAGGAACGCGCTGTTGATGTGCAGATCACACGGTTACGCCGCAAGATCGAGGTTGACCCCAAGCAGCCGCGCTATCTGCAGACCGTGCGCGGGGCCGGGTATATGCTGGCGCCGGAGTAAAGGGCCAGCCGGATGTTGCCACTACCTTTATCTCAGCTGTATGTGGATATGATCGTCGTGGCGGGCGGCCCTACATCCTTGGAAGCGTATTTTAGGATGAGCCACGTTAAGGCTTTGCACCAAGTGCGGCTCAACAAAAATCCGTCCGATGCGCTGCTCATTCGCCAAAAGTTGTAACACAGCACGATTGCGTTCTGGATCCAACGCGTAGTCGGGCCACAAGGGCTGCAGCGCATCGAAGTTCCACCTCAGCGACGGCCATTCTTGCGGGCAATCGCTTGGCCCCTGCTCGAAGGCGAAATAGCCGATAGGGGAACGTGTTGCGCCGGCTAGATAGCCTGTCTCATCTTCATAGTAGAATGCCAGATCCACCTTCTCGCCGTCGTCATGTGACAGGTGTGGAAGCAGCGGGAAGTTGTCAAAGAATGGAAAATTCGCGTCGAGTATCAGCGTTGTTGTCCCGGGATAACGTTGGTCCATGGTGCTTGCAGTTTGTTCAAGAACATCCGCAAGTTCCGGGGTTACGTAGTTGCGGTTCAAGCCGCAGTACATCCAGCTTTGTATCTGGAGAGGGCCATCCGCGGCACAGCTAAGAGCTACTCTGCCAAAGCTGGGCGCAATCGGGATCGCCGCCACTGTCATCGCGGTGTACGTCAACACAAAGGCAAGCAGCCCTCTTTGAAACAAAAGCCCGACAAGCCATGCCAAGCCGCCAATCTGCGTAAGCATGGTCAGTAGAAGTACAATTACAAAGTGCAGCAGAAGGCGAAACATATCCTTAGGCTAACGTAAGGCCTGCCAACGGCAAGCCGCAAAGAAGGTGGATGGTAGCGAACGGGAACATGGTTGCGCTTTTGCACTGAATCTCGTCTTTTGTGCCTATGACAACAGCCTTGATTTCTCATGAAGACTGCGCAGACCACGTGACGCCCCCCGGCCATCCCGAACAGGTGGCGCGGCTGGATGCGGTTTTGGGTGCGCTGGACGCTTTGCCGCTAGAGCGCGTGAAGGCCCCTTTGGCTGCTGAGGACGATCTTTTACGTGCACATCCGAAGGCACATGTAGATGCTATTCGTGCGGCGGCACCCGAAGAAGGCTGGCGGTCACTGGACGCTGATACGCATATGTCAGTTGGCACTTTGAAAGCTGCCTATCGCGCCGCCGGTGGTGTCGTACGTGCTGTTGATATGGTGTTGGGTGGCGAGGTGGCGAATGCTTTTGCCGCTGTACGTCCACCCGGCCATCATGCCGAACGGCAGACGGCGATGGGCTTCTGCTTTTTCGGCAATGTCGTGGTTGGGGCCAAACATGCGTTGGACCATCATGGGCTTGAGCGGGTGGCGATTGTTGATTTTGATGTGCATCACGGCAACGGCACGCAAGATCTGGTTGAGGATGATCCGCGTATCCTGTTTTGCTCTACCCATCAGTCCCCGCTTTATCCCGGCACGGGGGCTGCCCATGAGGTTGGCGTTGATAATGTCCTGAACGTACCCTTGCCTGGGGGCACAGGATCAAAGGCGTTCCGTGATGTGATGGAGCGGGTGGTGCTGCCACGTGTTGACGCATTCTCTCCGCAACTCGTCATAATTTCGGCTGGATTTGATGCACATATGGATGATCCATTGGCGGGTATGAACCTGACGACCGAAGACTTTGGTTGGGTGACCGCGCGCTTGTGTGATGTGGCCGACCGGCATTGTGAGGGTCGGGTGGTATCGAGTCTCGAAGGTGGATATGACTTGGCGGCATTGGGCGCATCTGCGGCAGCCCATGTGAAGGTTCTGGAGGAAAGAGGCCGATGAGCGACGTTGAAAAGATGAGCTTTGAAGACGCGATTAAAGAGTTGGAAACCGTTGTCGGTCAGCTTGAGCGCGGCGATGTGGCTTTGGACGAAAGTATTGCCCTCTATGAGCGGGGGGCTGCGTTGAAAGCGCGGTGTGAGGCGAAGTTGAAAGAAGCCGAGGAAAAGGTGGCCAAGATCACCTTGGGTGAAACCGGTACGCCCGCAGGGACTGCACCTCTTGATGGTTGATGGCATGAAAACATATCAGATCGCGGCTTTGCAACGCAAACCACTGCAAGACGCATTAGCGCAAGCATCGAAGTTGACCGAAGCCCGCATTGGCTTTGCTCTGAGCGGGCTGGAAGGCGATGTGCCTGCGGCGATGCTTTATGCGGCATCCGGTGGCAAGGCGTTGCGTGCTTTTCTGGCTTTGGAGACGTCGCGGATGCTGGGGATCAATCCAGTGGCCGCCGCTGGTGCTGCCGCTGCGATTGAATGTATCCATGCCTATTCGCTGGTGCATGATGACCTGCCTTGCATGGATGATGATGATTTGCGCCGTGGTCAGCCGAGTGTCCACAAGAAGTGGGATGAGGCCACGGCGGTTCTGGCTGGTGATGGCTTGCAGGCGCTGGCGTTTGAATTGCTGGTGCAGGCCGAATGCGCGCCGCGTGCCAAGTTGAACCTGCTGATGTCATTGGCCAATGCTGCGGGTGCGCGCGGTATGGTGGGTGGGCAGGCCGCTGATATTGCCGCCGAAACCGCCGCAGCGCCACTGGATTTGCAGCAGATCATGGATTTGCAGGCCGCCAAGACGGGCGCTTTGATTTCCTGGTCCGCCCTTGTTGGTCCGCGCATGGCCGAGGCAGAGCGCGAGCCTTTGTCGATCTATGGCACGTCCTTGGGTCTGGCTTTCCAGATTGCCGATGATGTGCTTGATGCGACTGGCGATGCCGCGACCGTAGGCAAGGCAGTGGGCAAGGATGCCGCCGCCGGTAAGGCCACTTTCGTGTCTTTGCTGGGTCTTGATGGGGCAAAAAGCCGCGCGGCTGCTCTGGTGGAAGAGGCTTGCGATGCGCTATCTCCTTATGGTGACGATGCGGATACATTGAAAGAAGCCGCTCAGTTTGTGATTGCGCGTACGCATTAAGAAAGGTCGCTATGTCAGACCAACCCCGCACCCCTGTTTTGGACCGCGTCAACACGCCTGACGATATGAAGGGCATGTCTGACGCAGAGCTGCGTCAGTTGGCCGATGAGTTGCGGGCCGAGACGATCTCGGCCGTTTCGGTGACGGGTGGGCATTTGGGTGCCGGCCTGGGCGTGGTCGAGATGACGGTTGCGCTGCATGCAGTCTTTGATGCGCCCAAGGACAAGATCATCTGGGACGTGTCGCACCAATGCTATCCGCATAAGATCCTAACGGGCCGTCGTGACCGTATTCGTACGCTACGGACCGAGGGAGGTCTCAGCGGTTTTACCAAACGCTCTGAAAGCCCATATGATCCTTTTGGTGCGGCCCATTCGAGCACCTCAATTTCTGCGGCGCTTGGTTTTGCCGTCGCCCGCGACCTGGGTGGTGAAGGTGGCGACGCAATTGCTGTGATCGGCGATGGCGCCCTGTCTGCGGGCATGGCCTATGAGGCAATGAACAACGCTGGTCACTTGGGCAAGCGCTTGATTGTGATCCTGAATGACAATGAGATGTCGATTGCCCCGCCGACGGGTGCCATGTCGTCTTATCTGTCGCGCCTTTATGCAGGCGAGCCGTTTCAGGAATTCAAGGCCGCCGCGAAGGGTGCCGTTTCGCTGCTGCCCGAACCGTTCCGCGAAGGGGCCAAGCGGGCCAAGGATATGCTCAAGCATATGACCGTCGGTGGGACGTTGTTTGAAGAGCTTGGTTTTTCTTATCTCGGCCCGATTGATGGACATGACATGGAGCAGCTTTTGTCAGTGCTGCGTACTGTCAAAGACCGGGCCGATGGCCCGATCCTGATTCATACGATTACCAAGAAGGGCAAGGGATATGCCCCTGCAGAGCGTGCCAGCGATAAGGGCCATGCGACTGCCAAGTTTGATGTGGTCACAGGTGAGCAGAAGAAGGCGCCAAGCAACGCGCCGTCTTATACATCCGTTTTCGCTGAAAGCCTGTGCAAGCTGGCCGCTGATGATCCCAAGATTTGCGCCGTCACGGCGGCGATGCCTGATGGCACAGGGCTGACCAAATTTATGGAACGCTACACCAGCCGCTGTTTTGACGTTGGTATCGCCGAACAACACGCGGTGACGTTTAGTGCGGGGCTTGCTGCGGGCGGGATGCGTCCGTTCTGTGCGCTTTACTCGACTTTCCTGCAACGCGGCTATGATCAGGTTGTGCATGATGTGGCGATCCAGCGGTTACCGGTCCGTTTTGCGATTGACCGTGCAGGGCTTGTGGGTGCCGATGGCGCGACCCATGCGGGGTCTTTTGATGTGGGTTATCTGTCAAACTTGCCTGGTTTCGTCGTTATGGCAGCGGCAGATGAGGCCGAACTGGTGCGCATGGTGGCGACTGCCGCGGCGCATGACGAAGGCCCGATTGCGTTCCGCTTCCCGCGTGGTGAAGGGGTGGGCGTTGAAATGCCAGAGAACCCGGAATTGCTTGAGATCGGCAAAGGCCGCATGATCCGTGATGGCAAACAGGTCGCGATCCTGTCGTTTGGGACCCGCTTGCAAGAGGTCACGGCGGCCTGTGAGGCGCTGGAGGCGAAGGGGATCAAGCCGACCGTGGCCGACGCGCGCTTTGCCAAACCGTTGGACCGGGATTTGATTTTGCAATTGGCGGCAGATCACGACGCGCTGATCACGATCGAAGAAGGGGCCGTGGGCGGTTTCGGATCGCATGTCGCGCAGTTGTTGGCGGATGAGGGTGTCTTTGATGATGGTATCAAGTACCGCTCCATGGTGCTGCCTGACACGTTTATCGACCAGGCCAGCCCCAAGGCGATGTATGATGTGGCCGGTATGAACGCCGAACATATCGAAGCCAAGGTGCTTGAGGTGATGGGCGTAGCGACGCTGGAGAAGCGGGCATAGGGCCAGTGGCAGTTTAGAGCCCACTTTACCGCGTTACTGCATCACAGCTGATGTCTGCTAGTGCGGGAGCCAAACCTCTGCACAACTTTTTGCTGACTGTTGATGGCCTTGAACATATCGGCGCTGGAAGGGTCGGATTATGTTGGTTGTATCACCCCAATGAATTGCTGTTTAAACTCGGTAAGTTAAGCGAGAAGGGTAAGCGATATGTTGGAGTTCTTCTGGGGCATGGTTGGCAGCCGCCCTATCGAGTGGCTCGCGGTTGTATGTGGAATACTGAACGTAAGTCTGATCATCAGACGTTCGATCTGGAATTACCCGTTCGGCTTTGCCGTGGTAACGCTATATTTTTTCATCTTCTGGGAATATCGGCTCTATAGTGATGCGCTGCTACAGGTCTACTTTTTCTTTATTCAGTTCTACGGCCTCTATGTCTGGATAAACGGGCGTGCGCCCGACGGTCGGGTCATCGTGGCGCCTTTGGGAACTGGCATGTTCGCGTTTTATCTCGGGGCGACCGCCATTGTATGGTTATTCGTTGCGAGTCTGATGGCGGCCCATACCGATGCAGCCGCCCCGTACTGGGACGCGGCAGTGGCGGCGCTAAGCATAACTGCACAATTCCTATTGTCGCGAAGATACCTGCAAAGCTGGTATTTGTGGATTGCCGTGGATGTGCTGGCGATTGGCCTTTTCTACACCCGCGGACTGGAGCCGACGGCTGCACTTTACGTCGTGTTCCTATGCCTTGCTATCACAGGGTTATTCCAGTGGCGTCAGGCTGCGATGCGTCCTCTGACGACATGAAAACACACGGCTTTCTACTGGGGAAGTTTATGCCACCCCATGCGGGCCATCTCTATTGTGCCGAGGTCGGGAAAGCACGGTGTGATGTGATGACGGTGCTAGTGTGTAGTCATGACGCAGAGCCGATTGACGGACACCTAAGGGCCAAGTGGATGAGGGAATGCTTGTCGTGGCCCGGCTATCGCGTGCTGCACATGCATCGCGACATTCCGCAGGCACCAGAGGATCACCACGACTTTTGGCCTATCTGGCGCGCAGCAATTGCGGAGTTTCACCCCGAGCCGATTGATTGGGTCTTCGGTTCTGAAGGCTACGTCCACCGCCTCGCGCAGGAAGTCGATGCGCGGCCCTTTCCTGTGGACCCGGAGCGAAAGGTTGTGCCGGTGTCGGCGACCGCAATCCGAGAAGATTTGACGAGCAATTGGAGCCATGTGCCAGTTCCAGTGCGGAGCCACTACCAACGCCGCCTTGTTCTGGTGGGAGCCGAAAGCACTGGCAAGACGGTATTGTCCCAAGCTTTGGCCGCACGGCTTAAAAGTGTGCCGATCCCTGAATATGGGCGTGATTACGACGCCGTATTCCGACATGGGCAAGATTGGGTCGCGTCAGACTTTGAGGCGATCATGGCGGGCCACAAAGCGGTGGCCGATACGATGGCGGCGCGAGGTGGACCGATTATTGTCGAGGATACGGATGCCTTGCAAACGTTAGTTTGGGCCGAAGCGTTGTTAGGTAAAGTGCATAAGCCGCTCGTAGACTGGGCACGTTCTGCGGTTGAAGGGAAGACTTACCTTTTGCTCGACCATGCCACGCCTTGGGAAGATGACGGTACACGACATTTCCCTGATCCGGCGCGCCGAGCGTGGTTCACCGTCAAGCTGCGCTCTTGGTTGGATGATTTGGGGGCGGAGTGGAAATGCATCGAGGGTGAAGATTGGGCCGAGCGGACTGCAGCGGCCAATGTTCTTCTGGATGCGTTTAGCTAGCCTTCGCAAAAGGGCCGTTTATTGAACGGTTCGGCGAAACGAATCTTGGCGCGCTTTGATCCAAGGTACGCTTTGTCCCGCATGCCCACCATTGCTCGCCGCGCCGTACTGGACTACCGTCTCTCACATGAAACATGTTCCCAAAGAAAACACTGACGATGCTCTTATTCAGGAATTTCTGAACAAAGGCGGCAAGGTCAGTGTTGGCAAAACCAAGCCTTTGGCGGCTGAACTGGGTCTGAGCAATAATGTTTGGAACAACAAGCTGACCAAGGAAGAGAAAGCTGCGCGCGACAAGAAGTAAGTCGATGTGGATTGGCTAAAGCTTGCGCCAGATCAATGTTGCCTGCGTGTCGCTTCGCCATGCTGGACGCAAAGGAGGATATCCGATGTTACCAATCACAGCCGATAAGATCGCCGAGGTGATCATTCTGGCGCGCGAGCTTGACCGGGCCGAGAATGAGTTTGATGGCTTTGTTGATCAGCTTGCCGATGACGAAAAAGTCGGGCTGGTCGCCGTCTTTTGGATCGGGCGCGGGAGTTTTGAGCCCGAGGATTTCGCCGAAGCCTTAGCAACAGCGGAGCGCGAAGCGACGACGCCTGCCGCGGACTATCTGAAAGGGTCACCGCATTTGGCTGATCACCTTGAGGCCGGAATGGCCGCCCTTGGTGTGGATCCTTCGGCGGCTGAGGATGATCTTTACCGTCCCGCCTGAGTAAGGTGGATCATGATCCACCTTACCTTTCACGAAACCTGCGTCCGGTCAGGATGTTGCCCGTTCAAACCACACCCGTGCCCGCCCCCAGACACCATCGTCAATCTGCCCGAGTGTCATCAGATGCGGCAAAAGCTGTTCGGCAAAGTCTTCGCTGCTCTCGGTAGGCAGCATAGAGGGCAGGTTGTCGATTGCCGTGACATCGAGCACAGGGTGGTCATGTACCCGGAGCGCAGGCGCATCCCATGTGGTCGTGCGGTCATAGACCTTGATCGGGGAAAAATCGCTGCCGGGGTCGCAGGCGATGTCGCCAACGACCGAGAGCGCGCGCGGCGCCACTTTGGTGCTGGAGGGCACAAACACTGGCGTGCCGGGGCGCGCCAGAATGCAGTTGAGAAAGATATCATGCGCCAGCACTTGCGGGAATGGTCCGCCTGAGGCGGTTTCAGCCATATCCCATTTCGTCGTGGCTACTCCCATGGCATGACACAGATCAGCCGCCCCTGAGCCGACCCGCCCCAAAGCGCCGATGATCAGCGCGGTTGGGCGCCGGGTCCCCAGCGCCACCAACGCCTGTTGCAGTTCCATTAGCAGATGGTTCGCGCTGGGGTAGGCTTTCACAGGTCCTGCAACCTGTTCGTTTTGTTGTGCCAACCAGCACATCAGCGACACAGCCGCGCCGGCATATCCCGCCCAATAGCCAAAGGCCGCAACCCGCCGTCCATCTGTGTCCGTCAGATATTCCAGATCATAAAGTGTACCGTCGCCCGTCTTGAACCGGTCTAGTAGGATCTTCCCTGATGGTTGCCCCTTATAAGCATGACCAAACATGATGTGGCGGTGCCGGAGTGGCGTGCCGTCGTCGGGCAGTTCCTTGAGGCCGAAGATGATCGCATCTTGCGGGGCATCAACCCAAGAAAATTCAGATGCAATCGCGCATCCGGCGGCGGCATAATCGGCGGTTGGCAAACTGCGTTGTGTGCTTTCCTCAACGGTCACCTGATATCCGGCCGACATCAGCTTGGCAGCACCTTGCGGGGTCAGCCCGACGCGTGCTTCGTGCGGACGGGCCTCGGACCGGACCCAGATATGGGTCATCACAGCATGCCTTTTTCAAAGACCGCCTGCACAGAGGCTTTGGTGTTCATCCGGTGCTGGAACGCCTCTAGCCGCGGGAAATGGGTGATATCGACGCCATCGCCTGGTAGCCAGGTTAGGACCACATAGAGGTAGGCATCCGAAAGCACCTCTAACGTGCCGGTGTGAAAGGGAAGGCTGGGCAGATATTCTTCAAGATGCACGGAACAATCCCGTATCCGCTCTGGCACTTTCCGTTTCATATCGGCGAGTGAACTTTCTTCATCAGCCCAACGCTCCCCCCGCAGCCCATGGGCGTGATGGGGGTGCATCGTACCGTTGAGATACGCCATGAGTTCGCGCATCTTGGCCGCAGCAAAGGCATCTTCGGGCACAAGTTGCGGGGCCACGTATTCGATGATCGCCGGGGTCTCGGTCAGGATACCATCGGGGGTTTCCAATGCGGGCACCCGGCCTTTGGGGTTGATCTCGCGATAGTCCTGTTTGGTTTGCTCGGCGGTTGCGAAATCAATGCGGACGGCTTCATACGGGATTTCCAGCTCTTCGAGAACAATGGCGATAGCGACAGAGATGGTGCGCGGGGCGTAGTGCAGTTTCAGCATGGGCGTGGTCCTTTAGTAATGTGTCTGGGCATGAATGCGGTCATCCCGGTCCAGATGCGGCACGGCATTAAAGCTGGCAAGGATCGGACCTTGGGGGATGACATGCACCCGGTGCAGTGAACTGTTCATGATCGGTAGCAGCACGTGCGCCATGCGCGTGGGATCAAGGTTCAGCAGATGGCGGATGATCATGCCGATCACCCCGCCAGAGGTGACGCATAAGACGCGTACCCCCGGACTTGCCGCCTCTTGCAGAACAGAGGTCACGCGGTCCTCGAAGGAAGCAAAGCTTTCGACGCCCATAATCTCGGCTTTATGCCAAGCTTCCATTACTTGGGGGACATGGCTGGCGAATTCATCGGGGCCGGGGAAGGGCACACCGTGCACATCTTCCAACGCTTGGCCTAGATTGAAGTAATCCATCTCGTTCAGGCGGGGGTCGATGTGGGGATCTTGGTAACCGATGCCGGCGGCGGTTTCTTTATGGCGGCGCAGGCTGCCGGAAATGACTTTGTCAAAGGCGCCTTCGCGGTCAGAAAGGTAGTCACCCAGCCATTTTGCCTGTTGGTGGCCCAGATCAGACAACCGGTCATAGCTTTCTTCATCGGTTGCACCTGAATTGGCCTGCCCGTGCCGAACTAAAATGATCTCGCCCATCAGATACCTCCTGAACCAATAGGGTTACGGGGTGTGACAGGGCTTGGCAACGACTCAAAATCGTGGGTGCGGCTGCTTCGATAGCGAAGTCGGGGACTGCTAAGCCCCTGATTTCCTGTCACATGGGTCACGCGGGCGCGAGGTTGGAGAAATAATCGCACCTCACAGAAATGCGCCTAACTGAAATCTGTGAACAGGTGAAAAACTTTTGATCCAGTTTTGGCTGCCCCAAGGGCAACTGGCGCACAAAGAGGACTCCTTTTCTGTGCATAAATGCGCAGAACTGTTCCGGTAGAACGAAAACTCGCATGTCAAGCACCAACGCCGATCACATCGATCACCATTTTCGTGATCGGTGTGCACCTTCCCGAACCGGCCTTTCTGACCAATCTTAGTCTCATCGAAACGCGGCACACCCCGCCGCACAAACAAACCCAACCGCGGCAGATGCGCCGCACAAACATACGAAAACGCGGCATCGAACGCCGCACCACAAAAACTGAAAAGGAACAAACCCATGTCTATCAAATCAATCGCATTCGTCGCCGCTACAGTCGCTGCTACTGCTTCTGTCGCTACCGCTGACAACTACTTCGAATTCGGCGAGAATCTGGACAGCTCATCTGTCCTGGATCTTGGCCTGGTCCGCGCTGAAGGCGCAGGCGTTGTCGAAATCTACGATTTCGCAACAGGTGAAGTCGGCGCCTTGTTGGGCACTGAGACCGTGAATGCCGGTGCAAACGCAGATGTTCGCGTCAATGTTGGTGCCCGTCCAAAGCAGGACGTGATCGCACTGCTGAAAGTTGACGGCCAGACCGTTGCGCAGCGCGACTACGACATCAACCAGTAATCCCCCCTCGGTGGTGGCCCGATGACGGGTCGCCACCACCAAAACACATAGCAGTTCTCCCGCTGCACATACACAAATCTAAAGGAACATAACCATGTCTATCAAATCAATCGCACTCGTCGCCGCTACCATCGCTGCCACCGCTTCTTTTGCCTCCGCTGACAGCTATTTTGAGTACAACGAAAACCTGGAAAGCGGCACCGTTCTGGATCTTGGCATCGTACGTGCCGAAGGTGCTGGCGTTGTGGAAATCTACGACTATGGCACAGGCGAACTTGGCGCCTTGTTGGGTACTGAGACCGTGAATGCCGGTGCAAACGCAGATGTTCGCGTCAATGTTGGCGCAAACCCAAAGCGTGACGTGATCGCCATTCTGAAAGTTGATGGTCAAGCTGTCGCCCAACGCGACTACGACATCAACAGCTAAGCAGGAAGGCGTCCCCCTTCCCGTTCCTTGGGCCGGCATCCTTTCGGGGGTGTCGGCCTTTTGTATTTTTGCCGCATCACTGCCTCTTGTTAACTGATTCTTACCGTGGGATTGTCACGCTCAAGAGCAGCAAGAATTGCAAAAAACAGGGTATCTGCGTGTCCACCACATCGCTTCTGAGTGACGTTTTCGGCTTTGATGCCTTTCGCCCGGGTCAGGAAGAGATCGTTGATGCCGTGATCGCAGGTGAAAACACTCTCGCGATCATGCCAACGGGCGGCGGGAAATCCTTGTGTTTTCAATTGCCTGCCTTGGCCCGAAACGGCGTCACTGTCGTCATTTCTCCCCTCATTGCCCTGATGCGTGATCAGGTGCGCGGTTTGCGTGAAGCGGGTGTTGAGGCCGGTGCTTTGACGTCCGGCAATACCCCCGAAGAAACCGATGCCGTTTGGCAGGCGTTGGAGGCCGGTACGCTCAAGCTCTTGTACATGGCGCCCGAACGCCTTGCCTCGGGCGGCACGATGAACATGCTGCGCCGCGCAGGTATCAGCCTGATCGCGGTGGACGAGGCCCATTGCGTCAGCCAATGGGGCCATGATTTCCGCCCTGATTATCTGCGGATTGGTGAGTTGAAGCGCACGCTGGGTGTGCCATTGGCCGCCTTCACTGCGACTGCGGATGCTGAAACACGCGAAGAGATTGTTGAAAAGCTTTTTGGTGGGCAGCAACCGTCCACTTTTCTACGCGGCTTTGACCGGCCGAATATTCACTTGGCATTTGCCGTCAAAGATAGCCCCCGCAATCAGATTCTGAACTTTGCCGCTGCGCGCAAAGGGCAGTCGGGTATCGTCTATTGCGGAACGCGCGCAAAGACCGAAACGCTGGCCAAGGCGTTGTCCGAAACGGGCCATCGCGCCTGCCATTACCATGGCGGCATGGAGGCGGAGGACCGGCGCATTGTGGAACGCCGCTTCCAGCAAGAGGACGGGTTGATTGTTTGCGCCACAGTTGCCTTTGGCATGGGGATCGACAAGCCCGACATCCGCTGGGTCGCCCATGCGGACCTGCCCAAATCGATCGAGGCCTATTATCAGGAAATTGGTCGCGCGGGCCGGGATGGCGCACCTGCTGAAACCCTGACCCTTTTTGGTCCCGACGACATCCGCTATCGCCGCCAGCAGATTGATGAAGGGTTGGCCCCGCCAGAGCGCCGCGCGGCGGATCATGGGCGGTTGAATGCGCTATTGGGACTGGCAGAGGCGTTGCGCTGTCGCCGTCAGAATCTGCTTGAGTATTTCGGTGAAACGCCTGGCCCTTGCGGGCATTGTGACCTCTGTGAAAAACCGGCTGAGGTTTTTGATGGCACGACGGCTGTGCGCATGGCTTTGTCGGCAGCTCTGCGGACAGAAGAGTGGTTCGGTGCTGGGCATCTGATCGATATCTTGTTGGGTAACGCCACAGATAAAATCCAACAACGCGGCCATGACAGCCTGCCGACTTATGGTGTCGGCAAGGATTACGACAAAAGGCAATGGCAGGCGATTTTCCGGCAGATGATGGGCCATGACCTACTGCGCCCTGATCGTGAACGGCATGGCGCACTGCGGATGACGGAACATGCGCGCCCTATCCTGCGGGGTGAGGCGACGATTGAACTGCGCAAGGATACAATCAAAGCGGCGCGTGGTTCAGGCCCGAAGGTGCGGATGTTGGTGAGCGAGGAAGATGCCCCGCTTCTTTCAGCGCTGAAAGCGAAGCGGCGCTATCTGGCAGAGCAGGCGAATGCCCCGGCCTATATCATCTTCAACGACCGCACTTTAATCGAGATGGCCGAGAAGCGGCCTATGACGCTGGATGAGATGGCGCATATCGGCGGTGTCGGGGCCAAGAAGCTGGAAAACTATGGGCGTGATTTTCTTGAGGTGATCGCCGGTGCGACCGAAGAGGTGCATCCTATGCGCCGTAAGCTGGCGGGGCGCGATGAAGGTGCGGTTTACGACCGTCTGATGCAGGTGCAAGCTTCGCTCAACCGTGGGCCGCACGGGGCCGATAAACCGATGAGTTGCTCGGCCTCAATGCTGGCCAAGGTTGCTCAACTACGCGGCGCTGATATGGAACACCTGACGCGTGTGATTGGCGATAAATATGCAGAACGGTTTGGTGATGCTTTCTTGGAAGTGTTGGAAGGCAATTAGTCCAAGCTCAGCTTGAACACTGCATAAGCTAACAACGCAGCACAGCTAAGCCCTGCCAAAAGGAACGGTGCGCGGATCGCCATCTCGCGCCCCATATCGTCTTCTAAAACCGACACGAGCAGGCCACCGGCCAACGCACCCAGCGGCATCGATCCCCAGCCAAAGAAGCGGTAGATGCTATTCACACGGCCTAAGAGTTCGGACGGGATACGGCGCTGCCGCCATGAAACGGTGATGACGTTCCACAGCATCGCGGCGGCCATCACACCATAAAGGGCGCAGGCCATCACGACCCCCTGCGAGGTTAGACCGATGGTTGTATAGCCGATCCCCCACCCAGCGACCGATGCGAAAAGGCACAGTTGGATACCGAAAAGCCGCGTCAGCCATGGTGCCAGCAGGCTGCCGGAAATCGCGCCCATCGCGGCGGCTGACAGGACCAAACCGTAAGCGGCGGGTGAAAGCGCCAGTACATCCTGTGCAAAAAGCACTTGTACCGTCAGCGTTGCCGTGGCGATGAAATTTGCGATGCCCAGCACGATTGCCAGCCTCAAAAGCAGGGCATCACCGCGCATGAAGGCGATCCCTTCCAAAAGGGCCTGACCAAACCCGGTTTGCGCTTTGAGCGTCGGCTGCAGTGTGATCAGCCAGACCAATCCTGCCGCCAAAACCAGAAACCCGGCATGCAGGCCAAAAGGCACTGCGATGCCCGCTGCAATCAATACCCCGGCCAAAGGCGGGCCGATGAATTGCCCGGTCAGCTGTTCGGTGCTCCACAACTGCCCATTCGCCTTTTCAAGGTCTTCTGAGGCGACGATGGATGGCAGGATCGTTTGCGCCGCATTGTCCCTGAGCACTTCCGCGGAGCCAAGCAAGAAGGCCAGCCCCGCCAGCAGCCAAACGCCCCCTTCATCATGGCTTTGCAAGGCAAGCAGCATAATCGCAAATGCAATCACGGCCCGCAGCAGATCAGCCCGCGCAATCAGCTTGCGCCGGTCTACTCGGTCAATGATCACACCTGCGGGGATGGCGAAAAACAACCATGGCAACCGCCCTGCGGCTGCGACCGCGCCGATCATCAGCGCATTGTCCGTCATCAACGTGGCCAGCCATGGCAGCGCCAGCACCACCAAACCATCGCCGAGGTTCGTCAGGGCACCAGCACTGAACAGCAAGCGGAAGTTCCGGTTTCGGGCAAGAAGTGCTGTGGCCATCTTTGGTCTTTCCTATTCTGATGATCTGCCGCCCTAAAGGTTTGGCAACCTATCGGCGAGGTGAAGCCAAGACAGCTTTTCATCTGCATGGTAGTGCGCCATTGGTACAACCTTATCCGGCTCTGCAAGAAGTGCTGCATAAAAATGCACCTCGTCGGGAAAACGTGTCGTGCGGAAAAACATCGGCGATCCGCAGGTCGGGCAAAAGCCGCGTGTCGTGCCGGGGCTGCTTTCGTAGGATGCGGGCGTCGTTCCAACAAAGCGCCATGCGCCATTAGGGTGTCCGATCCATGTGGTCATGGGCGAGGCCGTTGCTTTGCGACAGCTTTCGCAATGGCAATGACCAACCCAGTTATGCGGTCCTTCCAATTCAAACCGGCAGGCCCCGCAAAGGCAGTTGCCCTTTTGCACGATCGGCTGAGACATGGAGACGCTCCGTTGCAATATGACAAACCAAGCATGAAAGGGGCGACACCCAGCGTCAAGGCGTGCGCGATATTGACCAGTCCCTGCGGACCCAATAGCAAGCGCGCACAAAAGCAAGGGGCAATGACATGGCACGCAGACGCAAGGGGCGCGATATTTCGGGGTGGCTGGTTGTGGATAAACCCGCTGGCATCACCTCGACTGCTGTTGTGAACAAGGTGCGCTGGGCGATGGATGCCAAAAAGGCCGGGCACGCTGGTACGCTTGATCCAGAGGCGACAGGTGTGCTGGCGGTGGCTTTGGGTGAGGCGACCAAGACAGTGCCTTATATCACCGACGCGTTGAAGGCCTATACCTTCACCGTGCGGTTGGGGCAGGCGACCAATACCGATGACGCCGATGGTGAGGTGATCGCCACCTCTGATCTTCGCCCGGACGAGACAGAGATCAAAGCCGCTTTGGGTGCGTTTGTTGGTGACATTATGCAGGTGCCTCCTCAGTTTTCTGCCGTGAAGGTGGATGGTGAGCGTGCTTACAAAAAGGCCCGCGATGGCGAAGAGATGGCGCTGGCGGCGCGACCGTTGTGGGTCGAAGAACTGGTGTTGGTTGATCGACCTGACGCTGATCACATTGTGCTGGAAATGACATGTGGCAAAGGCGGCTATGTTCGGTCTATCGCCCGCGACTTGGGGGATGCGTTGGGCTGTAAGGCGCATGTCAAATCACTGCGTCGGATTTGGTCGGGGCCGTTTCAGGCTACCGATGGCGTGACGCTGGAACAGGTGGATGCGCTGGCGAAGACGCCTGATCTGGATGCGCATTTGCAGCCATTGGAGGTTGGCCTCTCTGATCTGCCAGAGGTCCGCTGTCTGGCCGAAAGCGTTGCCAAGCTGCGCAATGGCAACCCTGCTTCGGTTATTGCGACGGACGTGGAATTTGGCGAAGAGGTTTGGGCTTCGTTTGAGGGCAAGGCCATTGCCGTTGGCACCTATCGCGGTGGTGAATTGCAGCCCTCCCGCGTCTTTGTCGTCTAGGTGATCACCCGCAGGCATATCAAAGACGATGCGCCATCCGAGGCTGTCTATTCAGCTTGCGAGCGCTATCGCTATGCGCTGACCCGGACGTGGGACGCGCAGGGCAAGCGTGTGCTCTTTGTGATGCTGAACCCATCAAAGGCCACCGAAGTACAAAACGATCCCACAGTCGAGCGTTGTGAGCGTCGAGCGCGGGCGCTGGGCTTTGGCGCATTTCGCGTGACGAATATCTTTGCGTGGCGCGACACTGACCCGTTTAAAATGCGCAAGGCCAAGGACCCGGTTGGGCCTGAGAATGATACGACGATCCTTGAAGGGGTCGCATGGGCTGATCAGGTGATCGCCGCTTGGGGCACCCACGGCACACACCGTGATCGCGGTCCGCAGATGGAAGTGCTTTTACGACAAACCGGTAAGCCGCTTTATTCGCTTGGCATCAGCAAACACGGGCACCCCAAGCACCCGCTTTACATCAGCTATACGCAGCAACCGATCCTTTGGGATGCTCTTTAGGCATTAACCATTCGTTCAGTTTTCACGCGGTTTCGCTGTGCTCTCATGCTATCCAGTTGCCGTCAGGGTGGGGGCGACTCGGATAGTGGTAGGTTAGCGGAATGCTTGCTCTTTTTGGATTGATGGGGGTCGCTATGGCGGCTGTCGTGATGTCGGACGCGGATGAAGAAGAAACTTCGGTGATGGATGAGACGGCTGAGGATGATGATCCGAGCGTCGATATCAAACCAATTGATGATCTGATCGACCCCAGCGACGAAGACACGGTGATCTTTTCTGGCGATCTGGATGATATCGTGCTGACCGGGGCAGGGGATGATTATCTGGACGGCGAAGATGGCGATGACCATCTGGCCAGCGGCGCGGGCGATGACATCCTGCAAGGCGGGCGCGGCGATGATGCGCTGGATGCGGGTGAGGGCGATGATGAATTAAACGGGCACATTGGGAACGATGTGCTGGCCGGTCGTGCGGGTGATGACACGCTGAATGGCGGCGGCGGTGACGATGTGTTGATGGGTGGTGCTGGCGACGATGCGTTGCTTGGGTCGCTCGGTGATGATGCGTTGGTTGGTGGCAGTGGCGCGGATACGCTGCATGGCGGGTCCGGGGACGACATCCTTTACGACAGGGGTGATGCGGACCTCGACTATATCAACGGCGGTGCCGGTGATGATACGCTGATGGGCGGTACGGGCGACAACCTGCATGGCGGTACGGGTGCCGATACCTTTGCGCTGTTGGTCGATAACGAACTGATCGTTGAAGATTTTGACGCGGCAGAAGACATGATCGAGATCACATATGAAGGCGACGCGCCAGAGTTGCGCACAGTTGATACAAAAGACGGGCTGGTGTTAATGGCGGATGATACGGTCGTTGCGACCTTTCTTGAGCTTTCTGACCTTGATCTGGCACAGATCACTTTGGTCGCCGCCTAACAAAACCCTTTCCTTTTACGCAGAATCCTCCTATTGCACCGCATCCGCGCGGGGTTCACCCCCGCACGGACCCTCCACGGGCCTTTCTGGACGACATCCCGGATCGCGCCATTAACCCTTGATATGAAGGAGACCCCGATGTCGATTACTGCTGAAGAAAAAACACGGATCATGAAGGAATTTGCAACCAAAGAGGGCGACACTGGTTCCCCCGAGGTGCAAGTCGCGATCCTGTCCAGCCGCATCGCGACGCTGACAGAGCACTTCAAGACCCACAAGAAAGACAACCACGGCCGCCGTGGTCTGCTGAAAATGGTCGCCCTGCGTCGCAAGCTTTTGGACTACACAAAGGCCAAAGACGAAGAGCGTTACCAAGACCTGATCAAGCGTCTGGGCCTGCGTCGCTAAGGCGATACGGTTGAGAACGGATTATAGAAGACGCCCACCAATCGGTGGGCGTTTTTTGTTTCAAAGCCGGTTGGGATTAGAATGTAACCGATGCACCTAGCACGACGCCATCGAATCCAACCGTGACGTCAGTTGGGTCTTCAAGACCGCTGAGTACTGTCGCCTCATAGCCGATGCTGAGTGTTGTGCTTCTGTCGCCCAATGCAAAGTCATGCTCGTATCCGAAACCAATCGTCGTCTGGCTCAAATCAGACCGTGCATTTTCTGCCGTCGCCTCACCAACGGCCGTTGTATCACCGTCACCAAACAGCACCGCGGTTTCAAAGTTGCCGTAGATCGCGCCGCCTGGGATGATGGTATGCGCGCCGTTTACGCCGAAAACGCCGCCGACCCCATCAAAATTTGTCTCGCGCCCCTCGCTTGTGAAGTTCTGGTCGTTCAGGCCGAGTGCGCGCAAACCAATCAAAAACTCAAGACTAAGTTCAGGTGTTGCGTCAAATTTGCTGAAGCCGACAAAATCAACCTGCCGGAACGAAAGTTCGGTGGGCGCCCCGCCTTGTCCTTCATTATCGCTCAGATCCATATCCCAGACGCCTAGCCGGAAACCGGCATTCGTCTCAAACGTATAGTCTGCGCTGATACGTGCTGATGTTTCTGCGCCGATACCGTCTTGATTGGCGAAAGCGGCGCTGATTGACGGGGCCTGAATTTCGATACTGATTTCATCCGCCGTTGCGACAGAGGCAGTACTGGTCAAAATACAGGTGATAAGGCTTGCGGATGTAAATTTTGTCATTGGGATGTTCTTTTTCCTATTACTTGTTGCGCTCCGCAGTGGTTACGCCCCAAAGCAGGGGTTTATTCCCGATTGTTTTAAAACATTTGGCTGTCGGGCGATTGGATCGTTTCGGGCGTTACAGCGACCCCCTTCCCAAACGCATCAAAACCCGCTAAGCCCCGCAAATCTTGAGAAGCAGGCGCCCGCATCCCAGCGCCAAAACAAGATATCGGGATGAGGGGGAATACGCCCCCTACGCAAAAAGGCCCGCACTGGGCCAACTAGGAAAACATCATGTTTAATGAAGTGAAGAAATCAATTCAGTGGGGCGAAGAAACGCTGACACTGGAAACGGGCAAGGTTGCCCGCCAAGCAGACGGGTCCGTCATCGCGACATTGGGTGAAACCAGCGTCATGGCCAACGTTACTTTTGCACGAAAGCAAAAGCCGGGGCAGGACTTTTTCCCGCTGACTGTCCACTATCAAGAGAAATATTATGCCGCCGGTAAAGTGCCAGGCGGCTTTTTCAAGCGCGAAGCGCGTCCTACTGAAAAAGAGACGCTGACATCCCGCTTGATCGACCGCCCCATTCGCCCGCTGTTCGTCCCTGGCTTCAAGAACGAAGTTCTGGTGATGTGCACCGTGCTGTCCCACGATATGGTCAACGACCCCGATATGGTTGCGATGATTGCGGCCTCTGCTGCGTTGACGATCTCTGGCGCGCCGTTCATGGGTCCGATCGCAGCTTGCCGCGTTGGTTTTGAGGATGGCGAATACATCCTGAACCCTGAAATCGACGACATGCACAACCTGCGCATGAACCCAGAACAGCGTTTGGACCTTGTTGTGGCCGGCACCAAAGACGCCGTGATGATGGTTGAATCTGAGGCCTATGAGCTGACCGAGGAAGAAATGCTCGGTGCGGTGACATTCGCCCACGATAGCATTCAGCCTGTCATCGACCTGATCATCGATCTGGCCGAAGACACCGCGAAAGAGCCGTTTGACTTCCAGCCAGAGGATTACTCTGACTTGTCAGCCGCTGTGAAAGCCGCTGGTGAAGACAAGATGCGTGCTGCCTATGCAATCACCGACAAGCAGGAACGCACTGCTGCTGTGACTGCCGCCAAGGCCGAGATTGTTGAGGCTCTGACAGAAGAGCAACAGGAAGACGGCAACCTTGGTGCTGCGCTGAAAAAGCTGGAAAGCCAGGTTCTGCGTGGCGATGTCGTGAAGAACGGCAAGCGTATCGATGGCCGTGCACTCGACACCATCCGCCCAATTGTATCCGAGACTGGCATCCTGCCACGCACACATGGTTCTGCCCTGTTCACACGTGGTGAAACCCAAGGTCTGGTTGTGACCACACTGGGTACTGGTGATGACGAGCAGATGATCGACGCGCTGACCGGCATGTATAAATCCAACTTCATGCTGCACTATAACTTCCCACCATACTCTGTTGGTGAAGTTGGTCGTGTAGGCGGCCCCGGCCGTCGCGAGATTGGCCATGGTAAACTGGCATGGCGCGCGCTTCAGGCGGTTCTGCCTGCGGCAACCGATTTCCCATATACCATCCGTCTGGTGTCAGAGATCACTGAATCAAATGGTTCGTCCTCCATGGCGTCCGTCTGTGGTGGTTCCTTGTCCATGATGGACGCAGGTGTGCCGCTGAAAGCACCGGTTGCTGGTGTGGCGATGGGTCTGGTCATGGAAGACGATGGTGAATACGCCATTCTGTCCGACATTCTGGGCGACGAAGACCACCTTGGCGACATGGACTTCAAGGTTGCGGGTACCGAAAATGGCATCACATCCTTGCAGATGGACATCAAGATCGCAGGCATCACGCCAGAGATCATGTCCAAAGCCTTGGCCCAAGCCAAAGCTGGCCGTCTGCACATCCTTGGTGAGATGAGCAAAGCCCTGACCGGCGCGAATGAATTCTCAGTTCACGCACCCAAGATCGAGACCATGCAGATCCCAACCGACAAGATCCGTGAAGTCATCGGGTCGGGCGGTAAGGTTATTCGTGAGATCGTGGAAACATCTGGCGCGAAGGTCGATATCAACGACGAAGGTATCATCAAGCTGGCGTCCAACGATGCTGATGCGATCAAGAAAGCCTACGATATGATCCATTCTATCGTGGCAGAGCCGGAAGAAGGCGTCATCTACAAAGGGAAAGTTGTGAAGCTTGTCGATTTTGGCGCCTTCGTGAACTTCTTTGGTAAGCGTGATGGTCTGGTGCACGTATCCCAGATCGAAAACCGCCGTCTGAACCACCCTTCCGACGTTCTGAAAGAAGGTCAGGAAGTTTGGGTCAAACTGCTGGGCTTTGATGATCGCGGTAAGGTCCGTTTGGCCATGAAGATGGTTGATCAGGAAACCGGCGAAGAGATCACAAAAGAAGAGGCCGAAGACTAGGCCTTCGACTTCTTTTTGAATTCTTAGACCGCTATTGGATAACACCCGGTCAATCGACCGGGTGTTATTGGTTGACAACCTAAAATCTTTATAAAAATTCTATGTTTCGATGCGGTCGCATTAAGCATTTATTCACAAACTGGTAATCAAACGTTCGCATTGCCATCACCATAATATTCTTTCCGAGGGAAACCCATGAACCTTAAGACACTTTTGACAGCCACAGCCCTAACAACAATTGGCGCAATGGCCGCTGCACAAGACACTGGCGACTTTACGGTCGGCACAGGCCTTTCGACCTTTGGGCTGAACCTAGAAGGTGCTTATCAGATTGACCCACAATGGCGCGCACGTGGCGCTTTTATGGGCGGTCTGAGCCTTGATTTCGATGAGACCGACGATGGCGACACTGTCGAGGGTGAATTCAACCTTGGCGGCTTGGCCGCTTTGGCTGACTACTATCCAATGCAAAACGGCTGGCGCATTTCTGGTGGACTGTTCCTGTCCAACACAGATCTGAGTGCATCAGGTCAGGTCAATGGCGATGAGGCTGATGTCACAGCTGAGTTCGCCAACAAGGTGGCACCGATGATCACCACTGGTTACGACTGGCGTTTTGGCAGCGGTTGGGCGATGACGTCTGAGGTTGGCGTCATTCTGACCGGCGGCATTGATATAGAATATGAAGCAGAAAACCCGGCTGATCAGGCGGCTATCGACGCTGATCCCGATGTTCGAGACGCAATCAGTGACGCGGCAGATATAAAAGCACTGCCGTATCTATCACTAGGCGTTTCTTACACATTCTAAGAAAGAGTTGCAGAACATGACAACGGCCGCCTGAATTCACAGGCGGCCTTTTGCGTTTAGTCTTTCAGTTTCGTTGTCCGCAGATAGGGAAAGACTGTTGTGAAATCCCCGAACTTGGCTTGTGCGTCTTCGTTGCTAACCGTCGCCGGGATGATCACATCGTCACCAACATTCCAGTTGGCTGGCGTTGCAACGCCTTTGCCAGCCGCCGTTTGCAGACCGTCCAGCGCGCGCAGTACTTCGGCAAAGTTACGACCGACGTTCATCGGATAAGTCATGGACAGTTTAAGCTGTTTGTCCGGTCCGATGATAAAGACCACGCGGACCGTCGCGCTGTCTGCCGGGGTGCGTCCATCAGGCAGATAGGCGTCCGCAGGCAGCATGTCGAATGCTTTGGCGACCTTCAGCCCTTCATCTGCGATAATGGGAAACCCTGCCTTGCTATTGGCAAAGGTTTCAATATCGTTCTTCCACTTTTTGTGGTCCTCAACGCCATCGACGCTGATCCCCATCACCTTGGTCCCACGTTTGGCCCATTCATCAGCCAGTTGCGCAACGGCCCCGAATTCGGTTGTACAAACGGGAGTGAAATCCTTGGGATGCGAAAACAGGATCGCCCAGCTGTCACCAATCCAGTCATGTAAAGAAAAACTGCCCTGATCGGTTTCGACCGTCAAATCAGGGATCGTATCGTTGATGCGCAGACCCATCTTGGTACTCCTTGTGGTATGAATTCCAAGCCCAATATAGGTAGGATATGACCGTAATACCACATCCGCTTGCGCAAGGCCTGTTGCGATGCCACATTTCTTAAGAAGCTAGGGAGAGCCACGATGATCGAAAGCCGCAATTTCTACATCAACGGTGCATGGGTTCCGCCTGTGGACGCCAATGATCACCATGTGATTGATCCGTCAACTGAGGATGCCTGTGCTGTGATCTCGCTGGGCGATCAGGCGGATACGGATGCAGCGGTTGCTGCGGCAAAGGCGGCCTTCCCTGCGTGGGCGGCAACAGACCCGGAGGCCCGTGCTGGATATGTAAAAGCCATTCTTGATCAGTATGAAGCGCGGGTCGAGGAAATGGCAGAAGCAATCAGCCTGGAAATGGGCGCGCCCATTGATATGGCGCGCAGCAGTCAGGCGCCTTGTTTGCCATGGCATCTAAAGAACTCCCTCGATGCGATGAAACATGTCGAATGGATCAAACCCCTTGGTCCGCATGCCCCGAATGACCGTATTGCGATGGAGCCGATTGGTGTTGTTGGCTTGATCACACCTTGGAACTGGCCAATGAACCAAGTGACGCTCAAGGTAATCCCTGCGATGCTGGCCGGATGCACCATGGTGCTGAAGCCCTCCGAAGAGTCCCCTCTCTCGTCCCTTCTGTTCGCTGAGTTCGTGCATGATGCAGGCGTGCCCGCTGGCGTCTTCAATCTTGTGAACGGCGATGGTGCCGGTGTTGGCAGCCAGCTGTCGCGCCACGAAGATGTGGCGATGATCAGCTTCACGGGGTCCACCCGTGCCGGTAAGGCGATCTCTGCCGCGGCGGCCGAAACGCTCAAGCGGGTAACGCTGGAGTTGGGCGGCAAAGGTGCCAATGTGATCTTTGCCGATGCTGATGAAAAAGCGGTGAAGCGTGGCGTAGTCCATTGCATGAACAACTCTGGTCAGTCCTGCAATGCGCCAACCCGGATGCTTGTTGAACGCGCGATCTACGACCAGACGGTCGAAGCGGCGGCAGAGATTGCAAGCAAGATCACAGTTGGCCCCGCGTCCGAACCCGGTCGCCATATCGGCCCTGTTGTGAACAAGACCCAATGGACCAAAATTCAGGACATGATCGAGGTTGGTATCAATGAAGGTGCCCGTCTGGTTGCTGGCGGTCCCGGCCTGCCAGAGGGGATGAACCGCGGGTACTATGTCCGTCCGACTGTCTTTGCCGATGTGAGCAACGACATGCGTATCGCGCAGGAAGAAATCTTTGGTCCGGTCCTGTCCATCATCCCGTTCGAGGATGAAGTGGATGCGGTGAAGATCGCCAATGACACGCCTTACGGCTTGACCAACTATGTCCAATCCCAAGATGGTGACAAGCGCAACCGCATGGCCCGCGCGCTGCGCTCTGGTATGGTCGAGATGAATGGCAAAGGTCGCGGCGCGGGTTCGCCCTTTGGCGGCATGAAGATGTCCGGCCGCGCCCGCGAAGGCGGTGTGTGGGGGATTGAGGAGTTTCTCGAAGTCAAAGCAATCTCTGGCTGGGCTGCCGAGTAGCATCATGTGCAGGTACGCACCAATTAGGTGCGCCTATCGGCCTTAAGTGCGTTTGTGAAATCGTTATCTATCCCTGCAAAGGAATAGGAGCGCGATATGCTAAATCAAATCAAAGGACTGCATCACGTCACCTCTTTGGCCAGTGATGCCCGCGAGAACAACGCTTTCTTCACAAACGTGCTCGGCTTACGCCGGGTGAAGAAGACCGTGAACTTCGACGCGCCTGACGTCTATCATCTCTACTATGGTGATGAGGCCGGGTCGCCCGGCACTGTCATGACCTACTTCCCCTTCCCCAATGCGGGGCGCGGTGGAAAAGGTGTGGGTGAGGTCGGGCGGACGGCCTTCAGCATTCCCACCGGGTCTGCGCAGGCGTGGCTGGATAGGTTCGCGGCGTTTGCGGTGAAAGGCGTTGCCCAAGACACGCGCTTTGGTGAAAAGCGTGTTCTGTTTGATGGCCCCGATGGCGACCAGTTTGCATTGGTCGAAAGCGATGATGACCGCACCCCTTGGACGGGCAATGGCGTGAGCGAGGTCATGGGTATCCGTGGCTTCCATTCTGCCGATATGCGTCTGAAGGATGCGGGCGTCAGCGGTGAGCTGTTGCAGTTCATGGGGTATGAAAAGCTGGATAGTCAAGACAACGTCACCCGCTTTATCGTCCCCGGCGGCAATGATGCCAATACGATTGACATCGAAGAACTGCCAACAGCAGGGCATGCGTCGCAAGGCGCAGGGTCGGTGCACCACATCGCCTTTGCGGTTGAAAACCGCGCGCGTCAGTTGGAAGTGCGCGAGGCGCTGTTGGACACTGGTTATCAGGTCACCCCGGTTATTGATCGTGACTATTTCTACGCGATCTATTTCCGCACACCCGGTGGCGTTCTGTTTGAGGTTGCTACGAATGAGCCGGGCTTTGATCGCGACGAAGATACCGCACATCTGGGCGAGGCCCTGAAACTGCCCAGCCAGCACGAACATCTGCGGGGCCGGTTGGAAGGCCTGTTGCAGCCCTTAGGTGACTGACATGGCTTACGTCGCAAAACGCACCGAAGGAACGGCGGGTCGTCCGCTGTTCCTGACCTTTCACGGCACGGGCGGCAATGAAACCCAGTTTCATGGGTTCGCGGAACAGCTGATCCGGGGTGCGCACGTCACCTCGCCGCGTGGCGATGTGTCAGAAAATGGCGCGCTGCGGTACTTCCGCAGAACGGGTGAAGGTGTCTACGACATGGATGATCTCGCGCAGCGCACCTCTGCGATGGTAACCTTCATTCAGACCGAAAAAGACTCTGTCACACCGTCAAAGACAATGGGTTTAGGTTATTCAAACGGGGCGAATATTCTTGCCGCTGTTGCGCTCAGTCAACCCGACCTTGTCGATGATCTGATCCTCATGCACCCGCTGATCCCATGGTCGCCAACCCCGCAACCCGGACTGAACGGACGACGTATTCTGATCACCGCCGGTGAGCGCGACCCAATTTGCCCTGCACCAATGACCCAAGCGTTGGCAAATTATCTGACAGCACAAGGGGCAGAGGTCTCGCTTCACTGGCACGCGGGCGGTCATGAGATTGTACAATCAGAAATCGACGCCATCGCGCAATTCGCCAAAGGATAAAGCGTGGGCTCCCTTTTTCATCTTGGCCTGAAAACTCCCGCCGGAGGCATCCTTGGCCAGCTTAAAACGGTGCCTTTGCTGTAATGCGTATCCCTTGGCCCCCGTCAGGATGGCGAAACTGTAACGTCTCTGAATGCAACATCAGGCGCGGGTAATCCCGCGCGGTACCTTCCGCATAAAACGGATCTCCCAGAATGGGATGACCCAGTGCCAGCATATGCACCCGCAACTGATGCGACCGTCCGGTGCGTGGCATCAGCCGTACGCGGGTTTCACCATCGCGGGCGCGTATGACGCGCCAGTCGGTCACCGCTTGTTTGCCGTTCTCATGGTCAACCATCTGCAGTGGCCGGTTTGGCCAATCGACGATCAGGGGCAGATCGACGGTGCCGGTCTTTTCTGCCATCTCGCCCCAAACACGTGCGACATAGGTTTTCTTGGTTTGGCGTTTTTCAAACTGCAGTCCAAGATGGCGCTGGGCGTGGGGGGTCAGCGCAAAGATCATGACGCCCGATGTATCGCGGTCAAGACGATGGACCAAAAGGGCGGTCGGAAAAACCTTCTGGACGCGGGTGATCAAGCAATCCGACAGATGTTCGCCTTTGCCGGGAACGGACAAAAGGCCGCTGGGCTTATCCACCAGCAGCACTTCGTGATCATCATGCAAAATCGCCAGCGGGTCTTGCGGCGGGTTGTAATCGTTGCTCACCCGTAAACACGCTCACCAAAAATGGCCGAGCCGACGCGGATATGCGTGGCCCCTAAAGCGATAGCGCTTTCGAAGTCACTGCTCATGCCCATCGAAAGCCCTGTCAAATCGTTACGCGCAGCAATTTTAGCCAGAAGTGCAAAGTGCAGCGAAGGTTCTTCATCAACAGGGGGGATGCACATCAGCCCCTTCACCGGCAGATCCAGTGCGCGTACCTCGGCCACAAAGGCGTCGGTATCGGTTGGCAGAACACCCGATTTCTGCGGCTCTTCGCCCGTGTTGACCTGAATGTAAAGATCGGGACAGGCCCCCAAATCCTGCGCATGACGTGCGATAGCATTGGCAAGCTTGGGGCGATCCACCGTGTGAATGGCCTCTGCCAGCTGCATCGCTTGTTTGACCTTGTTGGTTTGCAAGGGGCCAATAAGGTGAAGTTCAATGTCCGCATATTGCGTGCGAAAATCGGGCCATTTGCTAGCGGCCTCTTGCACCTTGTTCTCACCAAAGATGCGGTGACCTTGCTCAAGCACGGCCTGAACCCGTGCATTGGGCTGCACTTTGGAGACTGCGATCAGCTTGACGTCCGCAGTATTTCGACCTGCCGCATCACATGCGCTCGCGACACGGGCCTGAATTTCGGCTAGGGGCATGGCAGACTCCAAGAAATAAGGATCACGGTATATTTCGGCCTGAAATAGAGCGAAATTGCACCCGTGTCATCGTTCAAAACTTTGTGTGTCATTGATGCATCATTTTAACCAAAGACCGACAGTACAGCCCTATTTCTCTTGAGTGTTCACATGGAAGGGCGCAGGTAAACGCCAATGCTAGGAAAACTGGCATTCTTGGGAATGCGAAAACACGAGGGAAAATATCCATGAAAAGCACCCTTCTTACAACAACAGCACTGATCCTGCTTGCAGGCGCCCCGGCTGTATACGCTGACGGACACGCAAGCGTTGAATTTGGTGGCGACTTCTCGCTGGGCTTCAACGACGATGGCGACGACGACAACGACGAGCAAATCGGCGATAACGACGGTTTCTACTGGGAAGGTGATCTGAACATCACTGGTACAGCTGCTCTGGACAACGGCGTTACCGCCGGTGTGTCGCTTGAGTTTGACCTGTTCGACGAAACCAACCAGCAAGCGATCCAGTCTGACGGCGTTCTTTTGTCACTGACAACAGACGAAGCTGGCCTGTACTTGGGCGAAACAGAATTCGCGGCGATCACACAGTGGTCAGCAGCCGGTGATATGGAAGCTGACGGCTTCTCTGAAAACGACGGCGAAAACGTTCTGCGCGGTGACGTGTCTTTCGGTGGCTTTGACGCATCTGTATCTTACGTCCTGACACACGCTCTGGGCCACGAAGCTGGCGACAACGGTTTTGTTGACGCGAACATTGATGGCGACGAGCTGGTAGCCGGTGGTTTTGGCGCTACTGACTTCGACGACTTCGAAAACGAAGAAGAAGTTGACCAGCTGTCCATCGGTTTGTCCGGTGAAGTTGGCATGTTCTCCATGTCGTTGGCCTATCAGGAAGAGTCGGTCTCTGCTGGTCTTGCAGCGATTGCTGCTGCCGCAAACGCTGAAGAAGGTCTGACTGATGACGAAACTGATGCAGTTGTAGCAGCTGGTGTTTACGCACCCGGCGTTGCAAACGGTGACTTCACTGAGAACGAAATCTTCGGTATTTCCGCTGGTGTTAACCTTGGTGGCGCAGACATCACTCTGGCATACGCCGAGAAGAGCGCTATTGACGGTGAAGGTGGTGAAAACTCCACTGGTATCCAGGTTGCATATCCATTCGGTCCAGTTACAGCGACTGTTTACTACGTTTCTGAAGACGACGGTTCCGACGAAGACAACTACGGTGTCACAGTTGCTTACGCAGACGGCCCAATCGCAGTCACACTTGACTACGACTACGACCAAGGCATCGATAAAACTGGCCTCGACGCATCTTACGACGTAGGTAACGGTTTCACAGTTCTGGCTGGTGTTTTTGATCAGGAAGACGACGGTACTGACTACTACGTTGCAGGTACATATGACCTCGGCGGCGGTGCAGAACTGCTTGTTTCATACACTGATGCAGAAACAACTGACGCACTGGCTGACGACGAAGTTGGTGGTCCTGACTACCAGGTTGGTACAACTGTTGAAGTGTCCTTCTCCTTCTAATCGAAGCAGAACGACCTGAAATAGCAAGAGCGGCCCCTTTGGGGTCGCTCTTTCTTTTCGCGCAAAGGCGGATGTCCCCTTAACCGCTTGTGACCGCGCCCTGCCTTCGCTACATATTCCCGCAACGCAATTGACCCGATCAAAGGGGACGTGGTTTGAGCATGATGTTTGGTATATGGCGCAAAGCGCTGGCGATTGTAGCTTTGGGCGCGCTGGTGGCCTGCGGAAGCGGCACCCCCCCAACCCCCCGTGGCGCAGAAAATGTGGCCGTGAACCGTTATCTTTGGGCTGCATCGCTTGATGTGCTTAGCTTCCTGCCAGTCCAATCTGCTGATCCCTTTACTGGCGTCATCACCACTGGCTTTGGCACCCCGCCCGGCAGTGGCCGTGCCTACAGGGCCACCGTGCAGGTGACAGACCCTGCGATGGATGCCCGTGCGTTAAACCTCAGCCTGCTGACCGCCAACGGCCCTGTTGCCATTGAAACGCAGCGCGCGGTCGAAGATGCGATCCTCGCACGGGCCCGCCAGTTACGGATTGCTGACGGCGCGCTATAGCCATCGGCATAAAGCCCGATTATGTATAGCGCCGGGCCCATTGCCCGGCGTTTTGCTTTTTTCGAAAGACGATAAGATGACCACCTACTCCCCCGCTACGATCGAGGCGAAATGGCAAGATGCATGGGCCAAGGCCCAGACCTTTAAGGCTGAACGCAGCGCGGATAAGCCCAAGTATTACGTGCTTGAGATGTTCCCCTATCCTTCGGGCCGCATCCACATGGGCCACGTGCGCAACTACACCATGGGTGACGTGATTGCGCGCTATAAGCTGGCCACCGGGCATAACATTCTGCATCCGATGGGGTGGGACGCCTTTGGCATGCCTGCGGAAAATGCGGCGATGGCATCGGGCGGACATCCGAAAGACTGGACCTACAGCAACATCGCCGACATGAAAGCGCAGATGAAGCCGCTGGGCCTGTCGATTGACTGGTCGCGCGAGTTTGCCACCTGTGACCCGGAATACTATGGCCAGCAGCAGGCGCTGTTCATCGACTTCCTGTCCAAGGGCCTGATTTACCGTAAGAAAGCTGTCGTGAACTGGGATCCGGTCGATATGACCGTGCTGGCCAATGAGCAGGTGATCGACGGCAAGGGCTGGCGCTCTGGCGCGGAAGTGGAACGCCGCGAACTGGTGCAGTGGTTCTTCAAGATCAGCGACTATTCCGAAGAACTGCTGAGCGCCATCGATGGGCTGGACAACTGGCCCGCCAAGGTGAAACTGATGCAGGCGAATTGGATCGGTAAATCCCGTGGTTTGCAGTTTGCCTTCCAGCGCACCGATGGTGGTGAGATTGAGGTCTATACGACCCGGCCCGATACGTTGATGGGTGCGTCCTTTGTGGGGATTTCCCCCGATCACCCTCTGGCAAAAGAATTAGAAGCGAAAGACGAAGCTGTTGCTGCGTTCTGCGCCGAATGCCGCAAGGGTGGCACGACCGCCGAGGCAATTGAGAAGGCAGAAAAGCTGGGCCATGACACAGGCCTGCGCGTGAAGCATCCGCTGGAAGGTCAGCCGGATCTGCCTGTCTATATCGCCAACTTCATCCTGATGGATTATGGAACAGGCGCGATTTTTGGCTGCCCGGCCCATGACCAGCGTGATTTGGATTTTGCGCGCAAGTATGCGCTGCCTGTGGTCAGCACTTATGCGCCTGTGAAGGACGAAGGCATCACGATGCCTGAGGATGGCGGCGACGCTTATGTCCCGCCGAAATCTGAACCGGTGATCTACGTGCGCGGCTTTGCTGGCGAAACGGAACAGACGGGCGACGCAGGTATCGCAACGGCGATTGCATTCTGTGAAGCGCATGGGATTGGCGAAGGCGTCACCAAGTTCCGCCTGCGCGACTGGGGACTTTCACGCCAACGCTATTGGGGTGCGCCCATCCCTGTTGTCCATTGTGATGATTGTGGCGTGGTGCCTGAAAAGAAGGAAAACCTGCCGGTTGAACTGCCTTATGACGTCAGCTTTGACACCCCCGGCAACCCGCTAGACCGCCACCCCACATGGCGTGACTGTGCCTGCCCATCTTGCGGTAAGCCTGCAAAGCGGGAAACGGATACGATGGATACCTTCGTGGATTCGTCATGGTATTTCGCCCGCTTCACCTCTCCCGATGCCGACACGCCGACCAATATGGAAGATGCCGCCTATTGGATGAACGTCGACCAATACATCGGCGGGATCGAACATGCCATTCTGCACCTGCTTTACAGCCGTTTCTTTGCCCGCGCGATGCATATGACTGGCCACCTGCCGCAAGGCACAGAAGAGCCGTTCAATGCGCTGTTCACGCAAGGGATGGTGACGCATGAGATTTATGTCACGCGGGACGAAAAGGACCGCCCCGTCTATCATCTGCCCGAGGATGTCGAGTGGACCGAAAGCGGCGCGCGTCTGGGTGCAACTGGGGAAGACATTGATGTGATCCCATCGGCCAAGATGTCGAAGTCCAAAAAGAACGTCGTTGATCCTGACAATATCCTGGCCAAGTACGGAGCCGATACCGCCCGTTGGTTCGTGCTGTCTGATAGCCCGCCAGAACGGGACGTGGAGTGGACTGCTTCGGGTGCGGACGCAACCTTTAAGCACCTCAACCGCGTCTACCGTGTGGCAACCGACATTGCGGCGATGGATGAAGGCACCAGCGTGGGTGATGAGGACTTGCTGCGCGCCATGCACAAGGCGATCCATGACGTGACAATGGGGGTCGAGACATTTGGCTTTAATGCAGCAATTGCAAAGCTTTATGCATTCACCAACGTGTTGGCCAAGTCCAAGGCTGGCGGTGCCGCCAAACGTCAGGCTGCCAAGGTTCTGGCGCAGTTGATGTCGCCAATGACCCCGCATTTGTCAGAGGAAATCTGGGCGATGCTGGGCGGTGAAGGCCTGATTGCCAACGCTCCTTGGCCAGTTGCCGATAAGGCGATGTTGGTCGAGGATACGGTTACCATGCCAGTCCAGATCAACGGTAAACGCCGGGCCGAGATTCAGGTGGCCGCTGACGCCTCCAAAGAGGCGGTTGAAGAGATGGCTATGACGCTTGAGGTTGTTCAAAGCGCGCTTGACGGCGCGGCACCCAAAAAGCTGATCGTTGTCCCCGGACGGATTGTGAACATTGTCATCTAAGCTGATCCCCCGCCGTATGCTGCTCATCAGTTTGATGGGGCTGGCTGGGTGTGGCTTTGCGCCGGTTTACAGCACCAGCAACGGGTTTCGGGGGCGCGTGGCCTTTGAAACGGATGAGAGTGTTGCCGGTTTTCGGTTGCGCGAACAGTTGGAAGACAGGCTTGGGCGCAGTAGTGCACCTGCGTTTGTGCTGAAGGCGACGGTTCAATCCAGTCAAAGGTCTGCGGCTATCACCTCGGAAGGGGATACATCGCGCTTTAATATCATTGGCACGGCCACATGGTCATTGCGTGACACGACCAGCGGCCAGATCATAGACAGCGGAGAAGTCGAGGCCTTTACCAGCTATTCCGCCACCGCATCGACCGTCGCGACCCAAGCAACGCAGGACGATGCCGAGGCGCGCTTGTCCGTGATCTTGGCAGACCTGATTGTCAGCCGTGTTCTGGTCCTGTCGTTAGAGCCCGTGCAATGAAGCTGACGGGCGTTGCCGCTAACAGCTATTTCCGACAGCCGGACCCATCCCATACTGCCTTGCTGATTTTCGGCGCGGACCCGATGCGCGTTGCGGACAAGCGCCAAGAGGTGATCAATGCGCTGGTCGGACCGCAAGGCGAAGAAGAGATGCGACTGACCCGTATCAGTGCCGCCGATCTGCGCAAGGATCCAGCCTTGCTGGATGATGCGATCAAGGCGCAGGGGTTCTTTCCCGGTCACCGCGTGGCCTTTGTGGAAGACGCAACCGATGGATTGTCCAAGGTCATTGCAGCAGCTTTTGCTGATTGGCAGGCAGGTGATGCGCAGGTCGTGATCACGGCCGGATCGCTGACTGCCAAGTCGACCCTGCGCAAGGTCGTCGAAGGCCACAGCAATGCTGTTTCAATCGGTCTTTATGATGACCCGCCAACGATGGCTGATGTCGAACAAGCCTTGCGTGATGCAGGTATTCCTGTGCCAGAGCGTGATGTGATGGATGCGCTGATGGCGCTGGCCAATAGTCTGGAACCCGGTGATTTCAGGCAGACCATTGAAAAGACAAGTCTTTACAAACGCGGTGATGACAGCCCGCTGAGTGTAGAGGATATCACCGCGAATGCGCCGCAATCGGCCGAGGTTGATGTTGACGATATCCTTGATGTTGTGACGACAGGGCAGGCTGACCAACTGGGTCCACTGCTGCGCAACCTTTATGCTCAGGGGGTGACACCAGTTGCGCTGAGCATTGGGGCAATGCGCCATTTCCGCAGGTTGCATGTCGTGGCATCTGATCCGGGCGGTCCAGCGGCTGGTGTTGGCAGGCTACGCCCGCCGGTCTTTGGCCCGCGTCGCGACAAGGTGGTGCGACAAGCCAGCCATTGGGGGCGTGACCGTTTGGAACGGGCGTTAACGGCACTGACGGATGTGGATTTGCAACTGCGCTCTGCCAGTAACGCGCCACAGAATGCCGCGATGGAACGTGTCTTGATCCGGCTGGCGATGCTGGCGCGGCGCTGAAACAAAAAAGGCAGGCCCGCAAGCCTGCCTTTTTCAAAGTCTGAAACTTAAATCAGTCAGCTTCGTTAACAGCAGCCGCGATCAGCAGTGCTGCAAGCACACCGAGAACGACGTATGTTGGGCTGACAGAAGACGTAGCAGGCGCAGGTGCTGGCTCAGCCACGACGACAGGTGCTTCTGTGACTTCTTGAGCCAAACCACCAGCGTTGGCGGCAACGCCGGAAACTGCAATAGCTGCGGCAGCGGCAAGTGTTGTTGTAAAGCGCATATTAATACTCCATTCATGCACGGGGCGGGAAGGTCAAAGCGTGACCCCACCACATTGCTGCATTGAATCAGGGATTGCAGGTAAATCCTAGATACGAAAATCTATGGGGCGGGCGGCGCAGTTGGGCGATATGGCGCCTATGACCGGTTCTTGGTTTATGACGTATGTAACATTGTACGTATTATATATGAAAAACAACATGTTGCTTTATGTATCTGTCGGCAGCGGTTCGCTTTGATTCTGATTTTTTATAGATCACCGAGACGTCAAATAGCAGTAAGATGGTGTAATTTTGCAACACTTTTTGCTGAATTAAGGCCATATTGGGGCGTGTGAGGCGGCGTTGCAGCGATTCTATACTGTCTGAGATATCCGTCATGTCCGTTTAAGATGCGGAAACTACACCATTTTGTCGTGTGAATCGCACGGCACCTGCCCCGGCCATCGCCCCGGTCGCAAGGCAGCCTGTGATCAGATAACCGCCCGTTGGGGCCTCCCAATCCAGCATTTCGCCTGCGCAAAAGACGCCGGGTTTATGTTTGATCATCAGATCATCGGTGAGTGCATCAAAGCGTATGCCCCCTGCGGTTGAGATCGCTTCATCCATTGGTCGTGGTCCGGCGTGCGTAACGGGCAGGGTCTTGATCAACGTGGTCAGGTCATCTGGGAATGGCCGTCCAAATTCAGCCAATAGCGCAGATTGTACAGGCGTGAATTTCAACACCTTGCGCAGGTGGTTCGACAGGCTGGTCTTGCCGCGTGGTTTGTTCAGGGCGTTGCGCAGCTTGTCATGCGACCAGTCCGGTTTCATATCAAGGGTCAGTGCAGCACCATCGCGCATCGCACGCGACACCATATAGACCCCGCCACCTTCGATCCCCCGCGCCGAGATGATGAATTCCCCGCGCGAGGTCTGATCCCCGGCTGTCAGCGCTACGGCCTTTACTGCGGCCCCTAGATATGGCCCCATATGGTCGGACCAATTCACGGAAAAGCCCATATTGGCGGGTTGGAAGGGGGCGACGCTTTCGGGCAGATGCCTGGCCCAGTGCCCGTTAGCGCCCAAGCGCTGCCAGCTTGCACCGCCAGTAGCAAGGATGGTGACTTCTGGCGATAGGGTCCGCATACTAGCTGGCGTTTCAAAGACTAACGTATCGCCGTGCCATCCTTCCCAACGCCAGCGGGTTTCGATCTCTACGCCCAAACTATTCAACCGCGCAAGCCAGGCGCGTAAGAGCGGGGATGCCTTCATAACGGTTGGAAAGACGCGCCCCGTTGATCCGGTGAAGACAGGTTGCCCCAATCCTTCGGCCCATGTGATCACCTCTGCCGGTCCGAACTGGTGCAATGCTGTTGTCAGGGCGGTTGGTATCTGATCACCGTAAGCCGCCAGAAACGTCGCACTTGGTTCCGCTTTGGTGATATTCAGTCCTGATTTTCCCGCCATCAGGAACTTACGCCCAACAGATGGCATCGCCTCTGCCACAGTGACCGAAAACCCGGCCTTGCCAAGGGTTTCTGCCGCCATCAGCCCTGCCGGACCTGCGCCGATGACAACCGCATCTGTCACGCGGGCATCTGGCCTTTGAGTTCGACCACGCGGTGAGGATAGGGGATTTCTATATCGTGGTCTTTCAGTGCGTTCCAGATCAGGAATAGCACGTCAGAGGCATATTTGTTTTTGCCGTCGTCAATCCCTTCAACCCAGAATTCCACCCCGAAATCGACACCGCTGTCGCCGAAGCCACGCAATTCGCAATCGGGTCCTTCGGGGTTTTGCAGGATGCCGGGGTGCTCGGCGACGGCTGCTTCGATGATCGCAGGCACCTTATTGATGTCGGTGTCATAACTAACTGAAAAGGCCACCTCTAGTCTGTTGGCAGACCCGGAATCTGAGTAGTTCACCACCCGCGTCGTTATGAAATCTTCGTTTGGTACCACAATCCAGCGTCCGTCGAAGGTCTCCAAGATCGTGGCGCGTGCGGTCATTTTGATAATAGTCCCGGCCTCGCCCCCGTCCAGTTCGACATAGTCGCCAACGGTGGCTTGCCCTTCGACCATCAGGATCACGCCTGAGATAAAGTTTGATGCAATCTTTTGCAGCCCAAACCCAAGGCCGACACCAACCGCACCCCCGATAATGGCGAGTGAACTAAGGCTGATCCCCATGATGTTCATCAGGACTAAAAAGGCGATGGCGAAGATCGCGAACTCGGATGATTTAATGGCCAACTGCCGGATCGCTGGGCGCAAGGGCTGTTGTTCGATATAGGTCGAGGATTGCGAGTTGGACCATTGGCCCAACCAGAACAGGAAGCTGCCCGCAACGATCCCGCGGGCAATCGCCAGCGCCGAAAAGCTGATATTGCCAAGGTTCACCTGTGCGGCATCCAGTGCTGCGATCACTTCGTCAAGGAAACCCACGGCATAGAGCGCTGCGGCCGGGACCAGCACGTATTTGGCCAATGTCCGCAGGAACGGATCAGTAATGATGTGTTTGGCCAATGCCCGCGCTGCAAGAAACAGGAACACCCGTTTGCCGAACGCAATGACCGCGCCTGAACCAAAAAGCGACCGGGTCACCACCTCTCCTATTGCTGTGAACCCATAGGCTAGCAGGGGCAGCAGCAGCGGCAGGAAAATCAGAACGAACCGCCGGCCTTTGGCCAGTACAGACTGGTTGGCCGCTTCCGGGGTCCAAAAGGACGTGATGCGGGGTGCAATGATCCGGTTGACCAGACGCGCCAGCAAATAAGCCCCGATCAGAAGCCCAAATTGTGACCATGCGGCGGGCGACAAGAGCCAGTCTTGCGCCAAGACCAAGGCCTGATCAAACGCACTACGTGCCTGATCCATCAATGCTGTTGGTTCCATAAAGGCCGCCCCCATCCCTTTTCGTTGTGTCTAGCAGGCCCAGACACATACCTTTGAAAGTAGGATGGTTTTGGCTATCGTATCAAGCCGATCCAGCCATGATTTAGCCGCTTTCGGGTACGCCTGCACTCCAGGTAGGTGGTGATGCTCTGCATGCAGTTACAAAGCCTTCAAACGCGGCCCAGATTTCGCCGCTGGCTTGGTTCCGTGCGGGATGAACCAGAACAAAGTTGAATGTCTGCGCTTCTGTCGGCGGAAGCTGACCGACAACCTCGTTGGCGTAGACATCAATCGACATGCCGGGCGATCTGGCGGCGAAGTTGTTGGCCGTTGATTCCAAGGCAACGCCACCGCGCATTGCGGCTGTCGCGCCAACATCCATGAAACCTGTAAACAAAGGTGCTTGCGCCCCTTGCACCTGTACGGTGCGATCATACTGTAACTTCGACGCATCAAACACAGCGCTGAACAAATCAATCGTAGAGATGTTGCGGCGGCTGATGTGAAAGTAGTTGTTGAAATAGACGATGTGGATGTTGCAGTCCGATCCAGCGATCAACAGGCCTGACTCACTGTCTTGATACTGGGCGACAGTCCGCAACGTATCCAAAGCCTCGGTCACTGATGCGCCCTCTTCCTCCGCCTCTCCGGTTTGCTCATCAAGCAATCGGGAAATGGCGCTGAAGCAGTCAATCTGCGCTGCAGGGTCGTCCGTTATGCTTTGGCAATTTTCCAATAAGGACGACAAGGGATAGTCGTTACCATCGACTGTTAAGATTTGCTCAGCGTTCACATCGCTTGCCAGAGCGCTAAGCGACACCGCAAACCCACACATCAGCATTTTCATCTACTGTACTCCGAAACAAGATTGCCGCACCAGTCGCGACAATGTCACTGATTATCACTGCGTTTAGCAGACAACGGCCTGCCGCTTTGATCTGGGCAAACCGATTGGGGTTGCCCAGACCATGATCGTAAGATCAGTTGCCCACCACGAAATCGCTTTTATCGATCCCGCTGGCTTCTTTGATTGATGTCACGCGGATGCCAATCGTTTCTTTCAGCGCAATCCAGGCCAGGCTGGTCGCGACCGTAACATATGTGATGACGATCAACACCGAGGACAATTGTCCAATAACGGTTGCATCCGGGTTTGTGAAAGCGACAGCGATGGTGCCCCAGATGCCGCAGAACAAGTGCACAGGGATTGCGCCTACGACGTCGTCGACTTTGAAGTAGTCAAGGATTTGCGTGCCCCAATAGACGACCAGACCGCCACCCATGCCAACCGCAAACGCCCAGAATGGCGATGGGAACAGCGGCTCTGCCGTGATCGCCACCAGGCCACCAAGCGCCCCGTTCAACATGTAGGTCAGGTCAAAACGCAACTCGCGCAGGTATGACACGAAAGCGGCCACAATGACCCCGCCCGCGGCAGCCAGATTTGTGTTCAGGAAGATACGTGCGACGTTGGACGCATCTGCATCTGTTGAAAAGCTAAGGTAGGAGCCTGCATTGAACCCGTACCAGCCCATCCACAAGATGAGTGTCCCTAAGGTTGCCATTGGTAGTGAATAATTGCCAAGTGCAACTTTCTTGCCGTCAACAATGCGCCCTTCGCGTGCCCCGACAAACAATGCACCTGTCAGCGCCGCGACGCCGCCGACGACGTGCACAACAGTACTGCCAGCCAGATCTTTGAAGCCAAGCTCAGATGCCAAGAACCCGCCACCCCATGTCCAAGAGGCTTGGATGGGATAGATGACTGCTGTCAAAATGGCCGTAAAGATAAAGAACGACACAAGCTTCAGGCGTTCAGCAATGGCACCCGATACGATTGATGCCGTTGCGACGCAGAACATCGACTGAAAGAAGACATCCGCAGCACCCGCATGCCCGCGACCAACGAAGCCGGTTCCGCCGTCAACAACATCTGTGACTTCGATGGCGCCGTTAAACCCCAGGATACCTGGCATGATCCAGTTGCCACCTGGGAACATCAGGCCATATCCGCAAAGTATAAATGCAGTTGAGGCGATGGCAAAAAGGCCAATATTCTTGGCGCATTGGTTGATGACGTTTTTCTCGCGTACAAAGCCCGCTTCGAGCAGTGTGAACCCGGCTGACATCCACATGACAAGGACGCCGCAGAACACCACGAACAACGTATTCATCACAAAGGGTGAGACGCCAGATGACGCTTGTTGTGCTTGGGCAGGCCCCGCGAACAGCGCGGCCAGCAATATAATTCCGATTAGCTTTTTCAAAACTTGTTACCTTCTACACTAATAAGTTGAATTTATTTTTCGCTGAATTTATGGGCAAAATTATGGCGTGGCTACCCAAAATAGTTGGCAAATATGCCAATATACGCCTAATTATTAACTATAATGATAGAAATTACAGCATTCTTGAATCGACTTAGCTGCCGCGACAAGAATGCGAGGACTGACCCTAAACTGTCATGTCTTTGATTCCAGCAATGTGATCGCGCGCGGCAGTCAGCACATCACCACCCAGCGCAACGGCGGTGTCATGCAATGCATCAATCGCGACAATCTGATCAACCAGCCCCCAGTCTTGTGATTGTTCGGCTGTGATTTTTTGCCCCGCCATCAAGATCAACTTTGCACGGGCGGGGCCGACCAATGTGACAAGGCGTGGGGGATCGGATGGTTGTGGCAGAAACCCCAATTTCATGACGGGATAAAAGAATTTGGCACTGGCCACAGCAATCCGTAGATCACAGGCCAGCACCATCCCGAATGCCCCGCCGGCCACGGTGCCATTCAATGCTGCAATCGTCAGCCCCGGCAGGTTTGCAATCGCGGTCGAAAGGCGCTCCCACACCGGATCAGTCGCAAGACCCGCACGCGCGGCGTCAAGATCGGCACCGGCGCTGAACACACGCCCGGTGCCTGTCAGGATAAACAGCTTTGCACTCTGCGCATTTTCCGCAATCTCTGCCAATTCAACCAGCATTTCGCGGGTCAAGGCGCCGGCCTTGTCGGGGCGATTGATCGTGACGGTCCATACATCCCCGTTCTTGTCACAGCGGATCATACTAGGCCGACTTTTTCGCGGATGTCGTCTTCGCGCAGGCTGATATCTTCACCTAGATAGGCATCCGCCTCTGACGTGCACATCCATAACAGGGCCTCTGCCGGCCATTCGGGCGGGATATGGGCGGACCAATCAAGCTGACTGACAGGGTTGATCCCCGACGCCTTAATCTCGCGCTGCATTTGCGTAGCGACGGTGCCGGGCGACAGGCCCATGATCCGCAGGCCTTTGTCGCGCGCTTCCTTGTCGGCGGCGCGCGTCAGCATATAGACAGCCGCCTTGGAGCTGCAGTAAGCCGTCCACCCCTCAACCGGGCCATGGGCCGCACCGGATGAGATGTTGATGATCGTCCCGTGTCCTTGCGCAATCATCCCTGGCATCACGGTGTGCATTCCGTGCATCACGCCTTTGAGGTTGATGTCGATGGTGCGCGACCATGCCTCAGGGTCGGTGTCTTGCAAGTGGCCGATGGGGTCCACGACGCCTGCGTTGTTGATCAGTACGTCCAGCCCACCAAAGGTCTGTGCTGTAGCAGAAACCGCCGATGCCACGTCTGAGTAGCGTGAGACGTCACAGGGGATTGCCAGCGCCTTATCCCCAATGTTTCCGGCGATTTCAGCAATATCATCGGTACTGCGCGCTACAAGGGCCACGTTTGCGCCTGCTTTGGCGAATGAGTAGGCTGCAGCCGCGCCAATTCCGCGGCTGGCCCCGGTGATCAGTACGGTTTTCCCGACTAAATTGATGTTTTTCACTGCGGTCCCTTTCGGATTATGTTTGGGATAGCTACGTATTGCACCAATCGTAACGCCCTTCGGTGCTATATTAGAAAGCCAAGGGCCGTTCTGAAAGACACTTAACGAGAGGGAAGACTTTATGACCTATTCCACACCGTTGCGCAGCGTTGTTTGCATCGCCGCATTAATCGCTGGCAGTGCCGCGCAAGCCGATGTCACGGCCGCGCAAGTCTGGGAGGACTGGAAAGCGCAGTTGTCCCTTTACGGCGAAGAAAACCTGAGCATTGGCGCCGAAGAAACATCAAGCGGCACATTGACCGTGCGCGATCTTGCGTTGCAACTCTCCGATACGGATGTCACCGCCGAGGTGACGATGCAAAGCATTGTGTTCAATGAGCAATCCGACGGCACTGTGCGCGTGACGATGGATGAGAGCTATCCCATGACGATCACAGGGGTTGATGGCACTGTCGTGAATATCCTGATCAGCCAGCAGAATATGGAGATGGTCGTCGGAGGTGATCCAGACGCGCTGAATTATGATATTACCGCCGATCAGTACAAGATTGCCTTGCAAGATATCGTAGATGGGGATGTCACCTTCACCGGTGATGCAGAAATCGCGATGAATGATCTGGATATGACCTACAACACGGTGGTCGATGATCTGCGCAACATTTCCTACGATGGCACGGTCGCCTCGATTGATATTCTGGTCGATATTCAGCTTCCGGGTGGCGGCGGTGAATATATCACTGGCGGTGGCAAGATGGTTGGCCTTGCCACACAGGCCGAGATGGCCATGCCGCTGGATGCGAATTCTGACGACCCCGATAGCCTTGTCAGCGACGGCTTTGCCATGGCGGGTGGCTATACTATCGACAGCGCGGACTATGTTTTTGACATCAATGCAGAGGGTGATCAGGCTTCGGGATCTGTCAGCATGGGGGCGTCCGTGCTGACCGCTGAGATCAATAACAGCACCGTTGGATATACGGCCACAACCGATGACGTTGCGCTGAACATTGTATCTGGCGAATTCCCACTGCCGATTGAGTTGAGCCTTGCGCAATATGGTATCAACTTCCGCATGCCGACCGGCGATGTGGGCACATCTTCTGATTTTGCGTTCGGGTTTGATATGATTGATCTGAGCATCAGTGATACGATCTGGAATCTGTTTGATGCAGGTAATGTCCTGCCGCGTGATCCGGCCACGATCCAGATGGCCTTTAGCGGCAAGGCCAAGGCGCTGTTTGATATGTTCGACCCGGAACAGCAGGAGGCGATGAACAATGCAGATATGCCCTATGAGCTAGAGTCCGTCACGATTGATACCCTGAATGTGGATGCCGCCGGTGCCACGGTCACGGGCGAAGGTGCCTTCACCTTTGACAACACAGACATGCAAAGCTTTGCGCCACTCCCGCGCCCAGAGGGCGAAGCATCGGTTGAAATCACGGGCTTTAACGCCTTGTTGGATAACCTTGTCGCCATGGGTCTGGTGCCAGAGCAGGATGTCATGGGTGCCCGTATGATGGTGGGCATGTTTGCCCGCTCGACCGGCGATGACATGATGGAAACATCGGTCGAGATTTTGCCGAATGGCGAAGTCAACGTGAACGGCAACCGCGTTCGCTAAACAACGACAGTAAAAGATCGGGCGCAGGTGGAAACATCTGCGCCCTTTTCTTTTGCCCGATCCTGTGGCCTTGCGGGCAACACCCCATCGCACTAGGTCTTTGGCAAGCAAAGGATACCTGATGACACAATCCCTCTCTGACCTGTCTGACCAAATACTACAGGCTGCCAAGCGTGCTGGCGCGGATGCCGCGGATGCCATTGCGGTGGATGGCACGTCGTTGTCAATTACCGTGCGCGAAGGGGCGCTCGAACAAGCAGAGCGATCGGAGGGGATCGACATTGGTTTGCGCGTTTTCGTGGGTCAGCGACAGGCTTGCGTGTCATCCTCTGACGCCAAGCCGGACACTTTGATCCAGATGGCAGAACGCGCGGTCGCAATGGCCAAGGAGGCGCCCGAAGATCCGCACGCCGGGCTGGCCGATCCCGCGCAGTTGACAACAAACACTGCGACCGAAGGTCTAGAACTGTTTGACCCCAGCGATGAGCCTGACCCGGCGGCCCTGCAAGAAGACGCCACACGCGCCGAAGCTGCGGCACTGCGCAATGCGGGTATCAGCCAGGTACAATCTGCCTCTGCCGGCTATGGCCGGCGCCGTATACATCTTGCAGCGACGAACGGGTTCTCGGCGGGCTACGCCCGTAGTGACCGTGGTTTATCCTGCGTTGCGATCAGCGGTACCGGCACAGGGATGGAGCGGGACTATGACTATGACAGTCGTGTGTTTCAGGCCGACTTGCGTGATGCGGACGACATTGGGCGCATTGCTGCCGAACGCGCGGTCGCGCGTGTGGGAGCGCGGAAACCTCAGACAGGTGCCTTTCCTGTTCTCTTTGATGAACGGGTTGCGAACACATTGATCGGTAGCCTCTTGCAGGCCACGAATGGTGCGATGATCGCCCGCGGCTCTAGCTGGTTGCGCGGTGCGGTGGGCGAAGAAGTGTTACCAAAAGGCCTGTCCGTGATCGAAGATCCGCATCGTGCCCGCGTCACCGGGTCGCGCCTGTTTGATGCCGAAGGGCTGGCCACATCGCAGCGCGCGATTGTGGATGACGGCGTGCTCAAGGGCTGGACACTTGACCTTGCTACGGGGCGCAAGCTGGGCATGGACAGCACGGCCAACGCGGCACGTGGCACAGGCGCACCGCCATCACCGAGCCTGACGAATGTGTCGCTCACCCAAGGTGACGCATCCCGCGAAGACCTGATCAAAGCGATGGGAACCGGCCTGCTGGTGACATCCATGATCGGTTCGACCATTAACCCGAACACAGGTGATTATTCGCGTGGTGCCGCCGGGTTCTGGATCGAGAATGGTGAAATCACCTATCCGGTCAATGAATGCACGGTCGCAGGAAACCTGCGCGATATGCTCAAGACGATCATCCCGGCCAATGACGCGCGCGCGCATCTGTCGCGCGTCGTGCCGTCACTGTTGGTTGAGGGGCTTACCCTTGCAGGCGACTGACCTTGCGCTGTTGACCGAGGCAGCACGCAAATCCGGTGACATCGCAAAACGCTATTTTCAGCAAAACCCCGACGTCACTGATAAACCGGGCGGGGCGGGGCCTGTGACGGCGGCGGACCTTGCTGTGAACGCGATGCTGGAAGGGCTTTTGCAGGCAGCAAGGCCAGACTATGGCTGGCTGTCCGAGGAAACCGAAGACAATACAGCCCGATTGAAGACCCTATGCCAGTTTGTCATCGATCCGATTGACGGCACACGCGCCTTCATCGATGGCAGCAAGGACTGGGCACATTCCTTGGCGATTACCGAAGACGGTGTTCCTGTTGCGGCGGCGGTCTATCTGCCAATGCGGGATATGATGTTTACAGCCGCCCAAGGGGCAGGTGCTATGCTGAATGGAAGTCCGATCAGGGCCAGCAAAGCCCCCATGCAGGATGCGACTCTACTGGGGGCCAAGCCGAATTTTGATGGCAAATACTGGAAAGGGGGCGTGTTACCCCCAATCAAGCGGGTCTTCCGGTCGTCACTGGCGTATCGGCTGTGCCTTGTGGCGCAGGGGCGGTTCGACGGTATGATCACGCTGCGCCCCAGTTGGGAATGGGATATCGCCGCCGGTGCCCTGATTGTCACCGAGGCCGGGGGTACTGTGACCGACCAATATGGGGCAGCGTTGCGCTTTAACAACGCACACCCGCAGGTGCCCGGCGTGTTGGCCGGCGCTACACAATTACACACCGATCTGTTGACGCGGCTTGAGCCACAGCAGCCAAACCCCTAGAGTGCGCGAAATAGCAGACCTTACAAAGGGAATTCCATGACACAGCGCCTGCACCTCGTCTTTGGCGGTGAGCTTATCGACCCAAGTAAAAACGCGTTCAAGGACATTGAAGCGATTGATATTGTGGGCATGTTCCCGGACTATGATACGGCTTATAACGCATGGAAAGGCGCCGCGCAGCGGACGGTCGATAATGCCCATATGCGTTATTACATCGCGCATATCCACAGGCTGCGGGACGAAGAGAAAGAAGCCTCGCCGACCGAAGAACTTGATAACTGATCCAGGGTGTTAGGATCGCAAGATGGCACGATCCCTTGCAATCGCGGCGTATCTGGCGGGCCTTGGTTCGCCGGACCGTTCTGATAAATCGACAGAACAACCGCCGCGTCCGAATGGCGCTATTATCTGGGCGCGGTGCAGTCATCCTGACCAGCTGACTGCGGTCGAAAACCTTGATCGCAAACTGTCTGAAGATGGTGATCCCGTCCGCGTCATCGCCACGCTGCTGGATTGGAACCCGATTTTCGCCGATCGTGCCTTGCCAGAGCCGCGCGGGCGCACTGATACTCGCAAGTTCATCGCGCATTGGCAGCCGGTCATAAGCGTCTGGATCAAAGGCGACCTTGCCCCTCTTTTATTGGCCGAAATACGCAATGCTGGTATCGCCACGATTTTTGTGGACGCCTCGGCAGAAGGGCTTGAGGATGTCACAGGCACATGGGTGCCGGGTGCGATGAAATCACTTTTGTCGCAATTTGAGGCGGTCTTTGCGGTTGATCAAACTGCGGCTGACCGGCTGGTTCAGGCCGGGACGCGGGCTGAAACCGTGGTCGTCACAGGTGCCATGGAAGATTGCGCGCCAACCCTGCCCTGTAACGAAGCTGACCGGAGCGAGATTGCCGCCGCAATCGGCACCCGCCCTGTTTGGCTCGCAGCGGGGGCATCGCTGGAGGAATGTGGCGATATCGCCCGCGCGCACCAATTGGCGAGCAGGCGTGCCCATCGGTTGCTGTTGATCTTTGTACCCAAGCGTCCGGACATGGCGGATCATGTCACAAGTGAATTGCGCAAATACGGGTTCAATGTCGCCGAGCGATCGTCAGAGCCTGCCCCATCCGAGATCACGCAAGTCTATGTTGTCGATACCGAAGAAGATATGGGTCTTTGGTATCGTATTGCGCCGATCACCTATCTGGGCGGAACGCTGGATGGTGGCGGGTGCCGTGACCCGTTCGAAGCTGCAGCCTTGGGCACGGCTGTGCTCTATGGTCCTCAGGTCGCTCCCTATCAGCGCCATGCCGCGCGCCTGAACGCGGCAGGTGCCTCCCGGTTGATCAGATCACCATCGGAATTGGGGCCGAATGTGGAAAGCCTGCTTTCGGCTGACAAGACAGCACAGCTGGCACATGCCGCTTGGGATGTCACATCGCGCGGCGCAGGTGTCACGAACCGCATCGCCGCATTTATCCAGTTGCGACTGGAAGAGCTGGTGCCTTAGATGCGCGCGCCCTCATTTTGGTTCACCCGGCCAGAGCAACCGACATGGGCGGCTCTGGCCTTGGGGCCACTAGCCGCCCTCTACGCCGCCGCGACGGCGCGGCGCATGCGTCAGGCGCCCAAGGTTGAAGCAAAGGTCCCTGTGATTTGCATCGGCAACATCAACGCAGGCGGGACCGGGAAAACGCCGACAACGATTGCCCTTATTGAACGGCTGATCGCGCGTGGGCACACCCCGCATGTCGTGTCACGCGGCTATGGCGGCACGCTGGACGGCCCTGTGCAGGTAGATGCGCGCACGCATAAGGCCGATCAAACGGGGGATGAGCCGCTTTTGCTGGCTGCCTTTGCCCCTACTTGGGTGGCTAAAGACCGCGCCGCAGGCGTGCAGGCGGCGCAGAGTGCAGGGGCCGACGTGATCTTGCTTGATGATGGGTTTCAGAACCCGGATGTGGGTAAAGATCTGTCGATTGTCGTCGTTGACGCGATGCGCGGCTTTGGCAATGGCCGGGTCATCCCTGCCGGTCCTTTGCGTGAAACGGTGGCGGTGGGGATGAAACGTGCCGATTTGGTGCTGTCCATTGGCCCGCCGGATGCCCAAGACCGGTTCAGAGCCGATTGGTCGTTTGAGGTGCCGCATCTGGTGGGTCATCTGGCACCTTTGCCGACCGGCATGCCATGGCGTGATCTGAAATTGTTGGCTTTCGCGGGCATTGGTCATCCTGAAAAATTCTTTGTCACTTTGCGCGACATGGGGGCCACGCTGGTCCGGGCAGAGGCCTTGGGCGATCATCAGCCGCTGACCGATGCGCTGATGAAACGGCTTGAGATCGAGGCAGAGGCGTGCCGCGCGCAGTTGGTGACGACCGAAAAAGATGCGGTGCGCCTGCCGACAAGCTTTCGGATGAAAGTGCTGACCCTGCCGGTGCGATTGCAATTGGTGGATTGGGGTCCGATTGACGCGGCTTTCGACAGGTTGGGGTTATAGGCGCGCAAGTCCCGTGGATGATAGCAGGTGCTTATCGGGGCTTAGTTTTCGTTCGGTGGCTGTTGCTGCACGTCCGCCTTGCGCTGTCGTATCCACCTCAGTGCGATCAGAAAGAGCAGGACAAGTGCCAAAACAGTCAGACCTGATTTTGCAATTGACGCTACACTGAACAAGCGAACCAAGGTTTCCGAAAGATTTGGCCAGCTGATGATCATGACAGCGATACCAAGGTTTTCACAATAATCGAAAACAGCCGTTCCGATAGAAAGTGCAATACCGGTCCGCACCAGTTTGCTATTCGGAAGGCGTTGCCCGAACCAACACATCGTGCACACCATGGTCAGCGCCAGTAGCGCAGGGTAGAGCGTATCCAACGGAAGTTGCCGGGTGAGGTAGTAACGAAGCCCGTCTTCACCCAATCCGTTGAAAAGCTCTGCAACGTCGTGAAAAGTATAGCCAGACGGACGCAGATCGAGCGGAACCTGACCGGAAACAGTTTCGATATGGGCAAGTGTTATGCGGGCCATCAGCAGGTAAACCGTGCCAGCAGCCAGACCAAAGCCAATGGCTGCCGTTCCAAAAAACTGAAAACGAGATTTTAACATGCATTTTCCGATCTAACTGAGGTTTCCAACGTCTGCGCCCCAAAAAAAGCGCGCACAGTGTTTTTTAACAAGGTGAAGCGGCGACCCGTTTTCCGGCCCTCAGGTAAGTGTCTTTCCCTACTGAAGTCCCGACAAGAAAATGGCCGTGAGCCACATGCCAAAACCAAAACTCAGATGCGCCAGAACAGTCTTGAAGCGCGCGACAGTTGGGTTTGGCAGGCATCGCGCAGCCAGTCCGGCCCCCATCCCCGGTTGAATAATAAGAAAAGGGGCAAGAACTGTCATCCCGCCGAATATAAGCGCTGGAGTAAGGCTCTCGAAAATAAGCCAGTCTTGCCCCATGAACAAAAGAAAAATTGCGGCGAAAGAGACGCCGATTAGATAGTGTGCACCCCATCCGATCGCGCGTTCCAGAATGACAGGTTCGCTGGCCGATATCGGACGATGGACAAAGCGTCCGCGCAGCACATGACCCAGCCACCGCCCTACCATCGCATAGTTCAGTGATTGCTGTGCCAAGAAGTACCGTTGGGCGAGTGCCACCAAATCCATAAAGGCCGTTGCGCCAATACCAATCAAAACGGCGTTTGCGTAAAAGCTAAGTACCATGATCTGAACAGTCTCTCTTTGTTGATGTTCTTTCCCGAAGGAAGCAAGATACAAGTTCAAGCCAACTTGAGGTCAAGACCATGCTCGATATTACTGAACTTTCCCGCTTGAGCGGCTTCTCCGCCTCAAAACTCCGTTATTATGAGGAAATTGGTCTGATCAAATCAATCGGGCGGCGGGGGTTGAAACGTCTTTACGAGGATGAAGTAAAGATCCGTATTTCTGTCATTTCTCTGGCCCAAACAGCGAGCTTTTCGCTCAACGAAATCAAGAAAATGATTGGGACTGAAGGCAGGCCTGAATTTGATGCGGCGACCTTGAATGAAAAGGCCGACTCCATAGACGCAAAGATCAATGAGCTTGCATCTCTGAGTAAAGGCCTGCGCCATATCGCGAATTGCACCGCAGAGCATCATCTGGACTGTCCGCGATTTCAACGCATTATGCGTGCTGCATTAATCAAAAGATCAAAGACGCGCCGCACCCGGCCTGACAACACGGTATCCTATTGAAAACAAAGCTTCTGACAGATCTAAGCATCGGTCAAAGCTATCCAACGCTCCACTTCTTTTTCTGTCAGTCAAAGGCGTGTTGGAGTCGCTTGTTTGATACGCAAACGGGCCCGTAAGGGCCCGCCGCAATTCAACATATGAGTTTGATCAGAAAGGTGGACCTTAGCCCAGTTTTCCGTCCAGAATGCCCGCAAACTCATCATAGGCCATGTTCGAGTATTGCTGACCATCGATCATGAATGTTGGGGTAGAGTTGATCGCATCACGCTCTGCGTTTTCCTGATACCATGTGAACAAGGCCTCGGCCTTTGCGCCATCGCTGAGGCACGCATCAAGGGTGGCATCATCCAAACCGGCGGTTTTGGCCAAAACGCGCAGCGCTTCGACGATTGTGGCGGGATCGCCGGATGCGGCCCATTCGCGTTGCTCGGCGTAGATCACGTCCGAAAATGCGAAAAAGAAGTCGGCGTTGTCGTTGTGACGCGCAATCATGGATGCCCAAAGACCGGGGCGGTCGAAATAGACTTCGCGATAGATAAATCTGATCTTGCCAGTATCAATGTAATTTTGCTTGAGCGCCTTGAATTGGTTGGCGTGGAATGATGCGCAGTGTGGGCATGTGAAAGAGGCATATTCGATCACCTCAACAGGTGCATCGGGGTCGCCCAGTACCATGTCCACAACTTCCGGCGCCTCACCATCCGCGCTTTGTGCCATTGCCGCGCCGGGCAGAAGCCCGGTTTGCGGGTCGGGCCGCGTGAGGGTCCAACCGGCACCAAGGGCCACGAGAGCACCGCCACCTACGGTCAAAAGAGTTCTGCGTTTCATATCTACCTCTGATCAGGGTTTTGTTTTGATAAGACATTTGCGCCCAACGCTGTCAGTGCTGCGCGCAGTTTTTCGTTTTCCACGACCTTAGATAGGTCTTCAGCCGCAGATTGCATCGCAGCATCGGGCATTTTCTTGATTTTGGGTGCCGGGTTGAAAGTCGCGCGCCCTTCCGAAAAGCCAACAGGCGCTGTCTGTGTGATGCGCACCCGCGCGATGGCGCGGTAGCCATAACAGGCGTTCACTTTCTCGCGGATCTGTTCCTTTTGCATTTCCAGCATCGGTGCTTGCGCGCCCGTCGTCAGCAAAGTCAGCGTCGCCCCCATGCCGCCCTTGCCGTAGCTGACGTTCACTGGTGTGGCGATCCCGGCTGTTACCTCGCCCACGACCTCTGCCCAATGCGTCAACAGCCGCGTCACGGCAAAGCCCCGATCTTCGCTGGCTTTGCGAATCTTGCTTTGCATCAACGTCGCCGCGCGGGAAAATCCGCGTGTGGTGCTGGTGTGGCGTGGCTGTTTCATATCTAAGCCCTACTCTAAGATGAAGAATGCGCCAAGTCTGTGGCGTAGATTGATGCGGGTAATAAACATTGCGTGACCTCAGTGCGGAACTTTTGGCGTGGTATGACGTGCATGCGCGCGAAATGCCTTGGCGTGTGGGGCCTTCGGACCGCAAGGCTGGGGTTCTGCCTGATCCTTACGCTGTTTGGATGTCAGAGATCATGTTGCAGCAAACAACTGTGGCTGCGGTGCGCGACTATCACCGCAAGTTTCTGGCGTTATGGCCGACAGTGGGTGACTTGGCTGCGGCAGATGATGCTGATGTCATGGCGGCTTGGGCGGGGCTTGGGTATTACGCGCGGGCGCGCAACCTGCTGAAATGCGCGCGTGCTGTGGTGGCGGAACATGATGGCGTGTTCCCGGATAGCTATGAGCAACTCCTGAAACTGCCTGGTATCGGCCCCTACACAGCGGCCGCCGTTTCTGCGATCGCCTTTGATCGGCCTGAAACCGTGGTTGACGGCAATGTCGAACGCGTCATGGCGCGTTTGCACGATATCCATGCGCCTCTGCCCGGATCAAAGGGTGAATTAACGACGAAAGCGCAAGCGCTGACCCCACAATCGCGCCCCGGTGATTATGCCCAGGCAGTGATGGATCTTGGTGCAACGATCTGCACCCCGCGCAACCCGGCATGTGGGATTTGCCCTTGGCGTGATCCGTGCGCGGCACGGTTGGCCGGGACGGCGGCTGAACTGCCCAAAAAGACACCGAAGAAAAAGACGCCGACCCGCTTTGGCATCGTCTATGTTGCGCGTCGGACGGATGGTGCATGGCTCTTGGAAACCCGGCCAGAGAAGGGCCTTTTAGGTGGCATGCTGGGTTGGCCTGGCTCGGAATGGGGCGACGAACCAGAGGAAAACCCGCCCTACGAGGCTGATTGGCAGCCACTGAATGCCGAGGCGCGCCATACCTTCACGCATTTTCATTTACGGCTGAAGATTATGGTGGATTATGCTGATATCGATGCAACGCCCTTGCGCGGAACCTTCCTGACACCGGATGTTTTCAGCCCGACAGCCCTACCCACGGCAATGCGCAAGGTCTTTGATCTGGCCCATATGACGTTACGCGACAATTGAGAAACGGCTTTACTGGTTGTAAAATAGACATCTCTGACATTGCGAGGCGATATGACATCCATTCCGCAAACACCGAAAGTCGCGCGCATCACAACAGCGCTGCCTTTCTGGCTGTCGCTGGGCTTGGTGCCCGTCGCGATCTTTGCGGCGATGCAGGGGGGCTGGGCGATAGCGCTGCTACCGGCCTCAACCTGGTATCTGTTCACCGGGCTTGACTATGTCGTCGGCAAAAACAATGAAAACCCCGATCTTGAGACACCTGATGACCAGCTGGTGTGGTATCGGATGATCACACTGGTTTGGCCCTTGGTCCAACTGGTCACGATCTTTGGGATCATGATTTACGTCGTCCAGTCGGGGCACCTTGCCCTTATCGAACAATGGTTGCTTTTTGCGGCCTTGGGCATCCTGTCAGGCACCATCGGGATCACCTATGCACATGAGTTGATGCATCAGAAACCCAAGCTGGAACGCTGGATGGCCGATATCCTGCTGGCCTCGGTCCTTTATTCGCATTTCCGGTCCGAGCATTTGCTGGTCCATCACCGTTATATCGGGACACCGCGTGATCCTGTTACGGCGCGATATGGCGAAAGTTTTTATCGGTTCTTTCCGCGCGTACTGTATCAATCACTGGTGTCGTCATTCAAAGCCGAGAAGGGGATGCTGGCCCGCAAGTCCCTTGCGTGGTTTCACCGCACAAACCCGTTCTGGCTTTATCTCGCGCTTCAGGTTGGTTTTGTCCTGTTGGCGGCGGCGATTGGCGGCTGGTGGGGTGTGTTTCTTTTCGCGACACAAGCGTTCTGGGCCATTTTCCAACTGGAACTGGTGGATTACGTCGAACACTACGGTCTGACCCGCAAGCACCTTGGGGATGGCAAATACGAACATGTGTTGCCGCGCCATTCGTGGAACGCAACGCAGCAGGCGTCAAACTGGTTATTGATCAATCTGCAAAGGCATTCGGATCACCACTACAAGCCCAACCGCCGCTTTCCGCTATTGCAAACCTACGATGACGATGAGGCGCCGCAGCTGCCCTATGGCTATCCGCTGATGACGATGATCGCCTTGGTGCCGCTCGCATGGCGTAAATTGATGCACCCGCGCGTCAGGCAATGGCGACAGCGGTATTATCCTGAAATCAAGGATTGGACGCCATACAAGCGGGCCACCAATCCGATGCCGCGCTAGGAGGCGCGGTCAGGAGCCTCCGGCGGGAGTTTTTTGGCCAAGATGAAGAGGATTATTTTGCCCCAAACAGCCGATAGTACATCCAATCCGGCATGAATTGCGACAGGCGAAAGACCCAGGAAAACACCATCGGGAAGCTTTTCTTGAAGGTGTCGGTGTTCATGTGTTCGAACACTTCTTTCGCCGCATCTTCTGGTGACATGATGAACGGCATGTTGAAATCGTTCTTTTCGGTCAGCCGCGTTTTAATGAAGCCGGGGTTGATCAGTTGCACCTCGATAGGAGAGGTGCGCAGGTCGGCCTGCATTGATTCCGCGAGCGACATCATACCCGCTTTAGACGAGCAGTAGCCAATGGCACCGGGAAGCCCCCGAAAACCGGAGAGAGAACCGACCAAGACAATATGCCCTACATCTTTTGCCACCATGTCTTTGATGACTGAACCCACGACACGCGATGCGCCAAGGAAGTTCACCTCGCCCATCATGTCAGCCTTTTCGTTATCCCACTCCTGCGCTTTCATGGGCCAATAGACACCGGCCAAATAGACGACGCCGTCGATCTCACCTGCTTGTTGCGCGGCAGCTTCAACCGCTGCGCGGTCAGCCACATCGACGGCGATGTAAGACGCCTTGCCGGGCAACTCCTCCACCAACTCCTTCAACCGGTCCTCAGATCTGGCAGAGACAATCACCTCAGCCCCAGCACGGCTGAGACAGAAGGCCACTTCGCGCCCCAGCCCCTCGCTTGCCCCAACAAGCCAGTAGCGTTTTCCTTGCCAGTTCTTCACGGCTTATTCTCCTGCGTAGGCCTTGTCTTTGGGGCGCATGGTTGCGACCAGCTCGGCCACTTTGATCCCGAATTTGCGGAACTGGCTGCGGTTCATAATGTTGCCGTTGGACATGAGGTACATCCAGTCGGTCACATCAAGTGCGTGTCCGCCCGCTTCCTCGGTCAGTTTGATGCGGTAGTTCAGCAGGACAGCGGACCCGGATTGTTGCCCGGTGCCTGCGCCAACCACATCAGGCGCTTCGGCTTTGATCTTACCGTCATTGCCTAGGGTCAGCGTCCATTCGCGGTGCTGCACCTGACCGCTGTCGTAGTGGAACACTTCTTTCATCGTGCCGATGTTGCCATTCCATGAGGCTTCAAAATCGGCCACGAACCGCGAAGACACCTTGCCGGTTGGTCCGTAGATGACCCCTTCGCATTCGATCGGCCCGTTGAACCGTTCGCGGATATCAAAGATCGGGCCATCGGCATAGTCATCCGATTTCTGCGCCCAGAAGGATACGTAGCGTTCTTTGAGGAACACTGCGACGGCCATCAAAGCGGCCCCGATCAGGATGTAAGTGACAAACGACATCGTTTAGTCCTCAAGTTTCGTGGCGATCAGCAAGCCGATGGCCACAAGTTTCAAAAGTGACGGTACAAGCGCGTAAAGCACCGTCAGCATGGTGATGGCCTCAGTGGGCAAATCGGTTGCCCCAGCCGTGAAGCCAGATCGTTCCAGTAACGGCAGCAAAACCACCGCGGCGAAGGCAAGCGTGAACTTGTTCACCAAATTCCAAAGTCCGAAGCCCTGTCCGCCATTTGGCGAGATGGCGGCCATACGTTTCGCAAACATCGCAGGTAACAAAGTCAGGTCTGCCCCGATGGTCGCTCCACTTAGTACGCACACGAAAGCAAAAGGGATCACATCGCCGGGCGATAAAGTGAGCGTGTAGGCGAATGAGGCGACCGCGAGGATCATCGCGGCGACCAGAACGGGCTTGGGGCTGAAGCGCCGCGCCAGCGCCGACCAAATGGGCGAAGACAGCGCTGCGGCCAGGAAAAACAGTACCAATAAAGGGCCTTCCCAGCCGACGGCCCCCAGTTTACTTTCCACATAGAATAGGAAAAGCGTGGATGAGACGGCGAGGGGTGTGGCGTTTACCAAGGCAAGGATCAGCAGTTTCCGCGCTGTATTGTCGCGGATGATCCCACTGATCTGCGAAGGCTCTGCGTTCACGCGCCCTTTCCATTCGGGCCACATGAAGATGGCCGCAACGATCGTGAGTGCCGCGAACCCATAGGCGAAAGCGGCGAATGGGCTGGCAACAACACCGATCAGCACTGTGGGGATGACTGCTGCGATGCAGACGCCCAACAAGGCCCCGCTTTCGCGCCATGCGGCTAACCGCACATGCCCTTGGGGATCTTTGCCTGCTTTGCTGACGCCTTGTGCGTAGAAATTGATGGTCAGGAAGCTGAACGCGGTGAACAGCCCCGTCACCGTGATACCGAACCACCATAGCGGATCGATGGGCGGTGCGATGGCAAAAAGACCGATCATGGACAGGGCCATGATCAGGGCGGTCCCGGTGATAATCAGTTTCTTTGAGGATGTAAGCCGTTCGCTGATCCACCCCAACACAGGATCCTGGATCATATCGAAGAGACGCATGGCAAAAAGTAGCGCGCCCAATGCCGCAAGGCTGACCCCAAAGGTATCGGCATAATATTTCGGCGCGTAGATATAGATGGGCAAGCCCGCACCCGACAACACGGCCGCAAAGACCGAGTATGCGGGCAGCCGCTCTGACAGGGCTTTCATCTGCTGACCTCTTCCGCAGGCGGCTCAGGTCGCGAGCGGAATGTTGCGCCCTTCCACCATAACTTGAGCGCCTGCCAGTGGATCAATGTCAGCACGCGTCGGGACCCGAAGGGCCTGCGAAGTGTCGCCTTGATGATAGAGGCATTTGTGATCGGTTTACGCGGCCCGGTCAGCGTGGCAATCAGCCCCCCATTGCCGCGCGAATAGTCGATCCATATGCCGATGCTGTCAGGCTGGATATCAAAACGGAAGGTATAGCCGCCCTCGATGGGCTGGAATGGGGATACATGCATCAGCTTTTGCGCTGACAGCGTTTCATCCTTGGTGATCGCGCGACCATCTTCATGACGACACAGATAGGAATGGCGGTCGCCGAATGTGTTGGAGACCTCAGCAATGACTGTCGTTAGCGCATCGTCAGCATTGTAGCAAAGCCAGAAAGACACAGGGTTGAAGACGTGCCCCAACACGCGCGGTTGTGCGAGCAGTTCGATACGTGCGGCATCAGTGATCTCATAGGCGGACAGCACCTCGCGCACCCATGGTGCCCCCTTGCCATGCTTGGGTGCACCCCCGTGATCGCTGTCTTGCAGCGACATCAGGTTACCTGCATTACGCGAGAATAATGTTGGCGTCGGTGCCTCAGCCTCAAAATCTGTCAGCACATAATCGATGGAATAGCGAAAGGCGTTTTTCGTGGCCCCCCGCCGCCCATGGTAGGTTTCGGCTGCTATATGATGAATGCTAGAGGTCACTCGGCAGCAAGTTGCATGTGTTCAAGGCTATTGAGTGAATGCACAACGTCAAGAGCGCTGGACAGCCCGTCTTCGTGAAAACCGTTCTTCATCCATGCGCCACAGAACCACGTCCGGTTTGATCCGTTCATCGCGGCAGCCGCTTCTTGTGCGGCAATCGCCTCAAGATCATAGACGGGATGGCGAAGGGACACTTCGTCCCAGATCAATTCTTCCCGAATAGGCCGGTTGCTGTTCAGCGTGACCATCATGTCATCGCCCTGCAGCCACGGCTGGAGCGAGTTCATCCAATAGGTCAGGTTGATCTCGGTATCGGTGCGCTGGGCGTCCTCAGAATAAATCCATGATGACCAGACCTGACGGCGTTTCGGCATGATCGAGGTATCGGAATGCAGGACAACTTTGTTTGGCTGATAGCGCACCGCACCAAGAACCGATTTTTCGACAGCGGTTGCATCAGACAGCATGCGCAATGTGTCGTCAGAATGTGTGGCAAAAACCACCTCATCAAACATTTCCCAATTCGCACCATGCGTTTTGACTTCTGCACCCACGGACGTGCGGCGCACCGCATCAATCGGGGTGCCAAGGCGAATATCGATGCCACGTTGCATCATATCGGCACCTAACCGCGTTACATATTCACGCGACCCGCCATCGACAGTGTACCACTGATGCTGGCCTGTGGCCCCAAGCAGTGCATGATTGTCAAAAAAACGCATCATCGCGTAGGCGGGGAAATCGAGAATCTTTTCTTTCGGGGTCGACCAGATCGCCCCAGAGAATGGCAGCAGATAATGGTCGCGGAAGTAATCGCTGAGGTTCAGGTTTTCGAGTAGCTGCCGGATCGTCAGAGTTTCATCCTGACTAGCCTGCAACCCTTTGGCGTTGAACTTGAGAATATCGCGCACCATGCGCAAAAACTTGGGGCTGGCGATGTTGCTGCGCTGGGCGAAGAGAGCATTCAGGCTGGCCAACCCGTATTCCATGCGTCCACCGCTGAAAGAGGCACCAAAGCTCATGTTGCTTTTGATGACGGGTACGTCGAGGTGGTCGAACAGCTTGGTCAAATTAGGATAGTTGGCATAGTTGAAGACGATAAAGCCCGTATCAACTGCTTGATCCCGGTTTTTGCCTGCCATCCGTGTGCGAGCGTGCCCGCCCAAACGATCCTCCGCCTCAAACAGCACGACGCGATGGTCTTTGGCCAAGGCATGCGCCGCCCCCATCCCGGAAATACCTGCCCCAATCACCGCAATTTTTCTGGGCACGGCTGTCCCGGTCTCGAATGGCATGTCTGGGGGGCTCCAACTTCTTCTTTTCGTTTATAATTGTTCTTACGCATCCACAACTTGCGTGGATCAAAAGAAAAATATCATCCGGGGTGATCCAAAAGCTTAACAGCGGCGTAACAAATACATGTTGACGGAAACCAACGCCCTCACAAAAGCGGATGCGCTGCCGCCCAACGTTGCCTATGGTGATGTCAAGCCGCAGCCCGTGCGCAAGAAGAGGACGACGCAGGTGACCCCAGAAGCAACAGCAAAACGTATGGCTTGGGTTGTCCAAGTATACGCTGTGCGGGACAATCAGGACCGCAAGGCATTTGCTGAGTTGTTTGGGTATTTCGCTCCGCGGGTGAAGTCGTTTTTGATGAAATCGGGGGCCAGCCCGGATCTGGCTGAAGAATGCACACAGGAGGTCATGGCGACCCTTTGGAACAAGGCTCATATGTTCGATCCTTCGAAGGCGAGTGTATCCACATGGATTTTCACAATCGCCCGGAACCGCAAGATCGACATCCTGCGCAAGCAGCGCAGGCCCGAACCAGAAGACCTGCCATGGGGACCCGAAGCTGAGCCTGATCAGGTTGATGCGATGGGTCTACAACAAGAAACGGAACAACTCGGGCAGGCCTTGGCCACATTGCCCGCTGAACAAAGACAACTGATCGAGCGCGCCTACTTTGGTGAGCTAAGCCACAGTCAAATTGCCGCAGAAACGGGATTGCCGCTGGGTACGATCAAATCGCGGATTAGGTTGGCGTTGGATAGACTGCGCCACGCAATGAAATGATGAATGATATGAAACAGATCAAACACCATCTGACCGAGCCACTGCTGATCGGCTATGCCGCTGGCACGCTGCCGGAAGCTTTTAATCTTGTGGTCGCAACACATATTTCCATGTGTGACACCTGCCGCGCTGCCTTGGCTGAATATGAAGCCGTCGGTGGTGAGGTCATGTTAGATGCAGACCCTGTCGATGTCGCCGAAGATGCGCTGGCTGCGACGCTTGCGATGATCGACGGTGGGCATTTGGCAGAACGGCCGAAACCCATACGTACGCAAAACAGCGTGTTCCCCGGGCCACTGCAAGATTACATCAGCGGTGATTTCGATAGCCTGAAATGGCGTAAAGTTGGCGGCGGTGTGAGCCAGTTGGTTTTGAACACGTCCAAAGACGCCAGCGTGCGGCTGTTGCGTATTCCGGCAGGCACTGCTGTGCCTGATCACGGGCACCAAGGCACAGAACTTACGCTTGTTCTGCAAGGCGCTTTCACTGACGAGGAAGACCGCTTTGGTGCGGGCGATGTTGAGGTTGCGAACGAAGATTTGCACCATACGCCTGTTGCAGAAGAAGGGGTGGATTGCATCTGCCTCGCAGCGACCGATGCGCCGTTGCTCTTCAACGGTATTGTGCCGCGTATTGCGCAGAAATTTATCGGAATTTAAGCGGGTCATCCCACCCCAAATCAGAATGCCTCGGTGAAAACCGAGGCATTTTTCGTTAGATTTCGTAGCCCAATCCGCGCATCAATTGCTTTCTTGTCACTGGTGTCGGTGATCCATCATCGTTCCAATAGGGGCCAGGTTCGGTGATCTGATCTTCGATGCACTTACGATGGGGATAGTTCGATAACGATCCGCCTTCCGGATCATCATACTCAAACAGCAAGCCATCGCGTTCTGTCACCATGCCGTAGCAGATGTAGCAATAGCCGATGAAATCCTCAGGCAGTTCTTCCTGCTTGGCTTTCTTCGCAGGCGCTTTAAATGGCTTGGATTGGTCAAGCCGCGCCAACAACCCATCAAGCGAGGCTTGCCAAGCGTCGTTTTCTTCAGACTCCTGCCAAAGCGCGGCCAGTTCTGAATTGCTACGAATATGGATGATCAACCCCGTGGCAGTTTCCAAAAGCGCCGGTGTGACGCCCTCATCGCCAAGTGTTGTCATCTCTGGCAGGTCTTCCGGGGCGCGACCTATGGCCGTTGCCAGCATTTCGCACGCTGCCAAAGCGATGCTGGCGTCGTCGGCATCCAGATCAGGGGCAAATTTGCTGTCGTCTTCAATGACGGCACAGACATCTGCAAAGGTTTTGACCTCTGCGGCAAAATCCAATGCGGTGTCATTGCCGAATTGGCCAACATCCCGAGCGCCCATGGTGGTTCCTTTTTACGATGCGTTATTGCTCTGATGACGCGAGGGGCACGACCTTTGCCGTATCCTCCGGCGCGAGTTCTTCGAAATCAAAGTGATCAAGGCGGTGCGCCCGCTTGCCTGCTTTTTCGGCTGATATCTTGATGTCTTCGATATCTTTCGCAGCTTGTCCAAAGTGGCGATCCAGATTGCCAACCCGCGTCACCAGCCGTTCTACATCACCGCCTAGCATGGCAAGTTCCTTGCGAATTTCGCCAGTCTGCTCGCGCATCCGCGCGTCTTTCAGGATCGCACGCATCGTGTTCAGTGTTGCCATGCAGGTGGTGGGTGAGACGATCCAGACCCGCGCGGCAAACCCTTCGCGTACGATGTGGGGCAGTCGACTGTGTAGTTCGGCATAAACTGCCTCGGACGGCAGGAACATCAGCGCGCCGTCGGCGGTTTCGCCCTCGATCAGGTAACTGTCGGAAATTTTCTTGATATGCGTCTTTATGGCTTGGCCAAAGGCCGTGAGCGCGCGTTCCCGATCCACTTTGGTCTCGGTCGCCATCAGTGCCTCATAGGCCTCTAGCGGGAATTTCGCATCGATGACGATGGGGCCGGGCGGATTGGGCAGGTGTACCAGACAGTCTGGGCGGCTATTGTTGGAAAGGGTGGCCTGCCAAGTATAGCTGTCGGCGGGCAGCGCCTTGGACACGATATCCTGCAATTGGATTTCGCCAAATGCACCGCGTGTTTGCTTGTTCGATAGGATGTCCTGCAAAGATAGCACATCGCCCGACAGCTTTTCGATGTTTGTCTGCGCCTTGTCGATGGTCGCCAGCCGCTCTTGCAGTTCTGTCAGGCTCTTGGTCGTTTTCTCGGATGAACCAGAAAGCGTATCTTTCATCCGCTCCTGCATCTCCGCGAGGGACCGCGCCGATTTAATTGCATTGTCTGCCAGCCGCTCTGCCATCAGAGCCTGCACCTCGGCCAGTCGCGTCTCCATCGTTTGTACGACCTGCACCTGTGCGGTGGCCTGCGCGTCACTGACCGTGCGGATGTTGCCTGCCAGCTGCTGCTGGCCTTGCCCCAGCGCATTTACATCCTGCGATAAGCGCCCGACCTGAGAAGCGACGAATTGCACCGCTTCGGTTGATTTCCCCGCACGGCGTACCGTCATGATCAGCAAGATCAACACCACAAGCGTGATCACTGCGCCCATGATGACGCCGATCACCACTGGATCGCTCAGGTCATAAACTGCATCGCCAATCTGGATCATGTGCGCCCGAACAGCCGTTCAATATCGGCGAGCTTGAGTTCAACATAAGTTGGTCGCCCGTGGTTGCACTGTCCTGAAAGCGGCGTTGCTTCCATCTCGCGCAGTAGCGCGTTCATTTCCGCCGCCTGCATCCGGCGGCCTGAGCGGATAGAGCCATGGCAAGCGACGCGGCTCAGGATTGCCTCGATCCGCGCCTGAACCGAAGCACTGTCGCCTTGGTCGGCGAGTTCATCAAGGATATCACGGATCATGGCTTCGGCGTTGACCTCGCCCAGAATGGCAGGGGTTTCCCGCACCGCAATGGCGCCGCCACCGAAGGGTTCGATGGTCAGGCCAAACTTGGAAAGATCATCCGCGATGCCCAGTAATTGCGCTGCTTCATTCTCGGACAGTTCTACGACCTCAGGGATCAGCAAAGCCTGCGCTGCAACGCCATTCTCGGCCATTTGCGCTTTGAGCTTCTCGTATACCAGCCGTTCATGTGCCGCGTGCTGATCGACAATCACGATACCCTTCTTGGTCTGTGCAATGATGTAGTTCTCATGCACCTGTGCTCGGGCCGCACCTAGGGGCAGATCGTCGGGTTCATCCTCGACCATTGGTTCAATGCGCGCAGATGGCGCCTCACCAAAGCCCGGGGCTTGCGCCTGAAACGTCATCGACCGCGCACTGAAACTGGGCCGATCCATCTGATAGATGCGCGGGGCGGTCTGTTCTGGCGTGATCGCCCCCAGCGTTGCGTTGGCAACAGTGGTCGAGGCACGATGGCCTGCCTCGGCCAAGGCATGCCGCAAGCCAGATACGATCAGCCCGCGCACTGTGCCGGGGTCGCGGAACCGGACCTCGGATTTGGCGGGGTGAACGTTGACGTCCACCAGCGTTGGCTCGCAATCGACAAAGAGCGCTGCAACCGGATGCCGATCACGTGACAGCACGTCCATATAGGCAGCACGCAAGGCACCCAGCAGCATCTTGTCGCGCACAGGGCGTCCGTTCACGAAAAGGAACTGTGCTACGGCAGCACCGCGCGAATAGGTCGGCAGGGCGGCATAGCCGGTCAGGTGAAACCCGTCGCGTTGGGTATCAATGCGCAAAGCGTTTTCGGCGAAATCCTTGCCCAGCACGGACCGCAACCGCCCATGCAACGCATCAAATAGATCACCGGTTTCGGCATCTGCGCGAAAGACCGTGCGGCTGTCGCCCTTGGATGCATCGCGCAGAATGAAGGTCACAAAAGGTTCCGCCATCGCAAGGCGCTTGACGACATCGGCCACCGCCTGCGCTTCTGCCCGGTCCGTGCGCAAGAATTTCAGGCGTGCAGGCGTCGCGTAGAACATATCGCGCAGCTCAATGACCGTCCCGGCGGACAGGGCGGCGGGTTTGACGCCTTCGGCCTTACCACCAGCCACGGCAATCATCGCGGCCTCCGCATCTTTTGCGCGTGAAGTGATGGTCAGGCGGCCCGTCGCGCCCAGCGACGGCAAAGCCTCGCCTCGAAACCCGAATGAGCGGATGTTGAGCAGGTCTGAGCCGTCAATCTTGGATGTCGCATGGCGCGACATGGCCATCGGCAGGTCTGAGGGCGTCATCCCGCAGCCATCGTCGGTCACGCGGATCAGGGTCTTGCCGCCATCGGCGATAACCACCTCTATCCGAGTGGCACCCGCGTCGATACTGTTTTCTACCAGCTCTTTGACGGCCGATGCCGGACGTTCAAGCACCTCGCCCGCCGCAATCCGGTTGATTGCGGCGTCATCCAGCTGCCGGATCACTGGGCGTGGCTGTATCTGGGGGTCTGCGGTGGCCATGGCACAAACTGTAGCATGACCAGCCGCGATTCTGCGAGTGGAAAACGGGGGTCTTTACGGCGTGCTTTCCAGTCCGACCGGTTGACCGACCACCACGAAATGCAAGTTTTCTGGTTGCAGCAACTCGGATGCGACCCGGTTCACATCGTCCAGCGTCACCGCCTCGACCAAGTCGTTGCGGTTGATCACATAATCCGGTGTCAGCCCGATCATCTGCATCCCTACCAGGATCTTGGCAATCTCGGCATTGCCATCAAACCGCAGTGGATATTCGCCAGTCATATAGGTCTTTGCGGCGTCAAGCTCCTCGGCCGTCATGCCCTCATCTGCCATGCGCGCCCATTCATTGCGTGTCACTTCAATTGCTTCGGCAATGGTTTCGTTCGATGACGCGACAGAGCCCAACATCACCTCGGCATGGAACCGCGGCACAAGGTAAGATCGAATGCCATAGGTCAGCCCGCGTTTTTCGCGCACTTCGGTCATCAGGCGCGATTCAAAACCGCCCGCGCCAAGCACCCGGTTGACGATAACAGCGGCAAAGAAATCCTCATCTTCGCGTTTCATGCCGCGGTGACCGAAAAGGGCAACAGATTGCGGTGTATCGAAATCCACAACGGTGACGCCACCTTCCAGATCATATGTGATGTCGTCTGGCAGGGGGGGGCCTTCCTGTGGCAAGTCACCCAACAAATCATCCAGCAGACCGCTCACGGCATCAGCGGTGGTATCACCAACGACCGAGGCATAAATGCGCCCTTGCGCCAGTGCATTTTGGTGGGCGTCAATCATATCCTGTCTGGTCAACGCGTTAACCGTTTCAGCCGTGCCGTCGATGGCAGAGCCGTAAGGGTGGTCGCCGTAGGCGGCCGCATTGAACACGGCACTTGAAATCGCATTGGGACTTTTAGCGTCACTGGCGATGCCGGACAGCACCTGCGCGCGCACCCGGTCGAGCGCCTCTTGATCGAAGCGGGGTTCCAGCAAGGCTTGGCGCAGCAGGGCGAGCACGTCTTCCTTGTTTTCCGTCAGAAAGCGCGCAGAAATTGAGATACTGTCATCAGAGGCGCGAAAGCTGATGCTTGCGGCAAGGTCTTCCAGCGTGGACTGGAATTCCTGTGCTGACATGTCACCAGAGCCTTCCTCCAACAGTGCCGTCATCAGGTTTGTGGCCCCGCGTTTGCCGGGCAGATCAAGAGAGGCACCACCCCGGAACCGTAATTCAAGTGCAATGAAAGGGATGGCGGGTTCTTCCACCACCCATGCATTGATGCCGCCGGGGGATGTGACCTCTTGGATGTCAATCTCGGCCCGTGCTGTTGTTGCGAGGACAGTCAGGCAAATGGCAATCAGAAAACGGCGCATCAGCGTGCCTCCTCTTCATTGGATACGACCCAGCCGGTGACGGAATGCTTACGGTCGAAAACCTTGGCGGCAACCGCTTTGACATCCTCGGCAGTGACTGCCTGCAGAACGTCTGGCCAGACCTGCACGTCTTCGACCGTCAGGCTTTGCGACAAGGCCGCACCATAGCGCTGGGCCAACCGTTGCGTGTTATCAAGCGCGTAGATTTCTGACGCACGCAGTTGGGTGCGGATGCTGTCCATGCGCGCGGGGTCAATTTCGCTTTCCATGAAGGTGCTGATCACATCATCCATCGCAGCCTCTGCCTCAGACAGGCTGACACCCTCTGCCGGGACCAATGAGAATGAAAATGTACCGTCATCCAACCATTGTCCGCTGTAGGATGCATTGGTGTAGATCGCCGTCTGGCTGTCAAATTGCAACGCTTGCCCAAGGGCGGACGTAAATGGCGACCCGCCCAGCAACTCGGCCAGATAGACCAATGCGGCGGCCTCGGTCTGTGCGCCGGGATCGCGTTCAGGGGCCAGATAGCTGCGCACCACATAAGGCTGGCTGACGCGGGCATCCACATAGGTCATCCGCCGCTCGGCCCGTTGGGGCGGTTCTTGCGGGCGTTCGCGCAGGGGCAGTTGGTCTTCGGCCGGTATGACACCGTAATACTGTTCAGCCAGTGCGAGGACCTCCTCTGGTTTCACGTCACCCGCGACAACCAGAATGGCGTTGTTGGGCGCATAATAGAGGTCGTAGAAATCAAGCGCGTCTTGCAGGTCCAACTGTTCCATCTCGTGCTTCCAGCCGATGATGGGCACGCCGTAGCGGTGGTTCTGATACAGGGCTGCACGGAATTGTTCCTGCGCCAGTGCGTTTGCGTCGTTTTCGGTGCGCTGGTTGCGTTCTTCAAGGATTACGCCACGCTCTGTTCTGACTTCCTCTGGCGTGATCGCCAGATTGTTCATGCGGCTGGCCTCCATCTGCATCATCAGCTCAAGCCGGTCAGCGGCGACCCGTTGGAAATAGGCCGTATAATCATAGCTGGTAAAAGCGTTGTCGCTGCCACCGTTGGCCGCGACGATGGAAGAAAATTCACCCGAAGCAAGAACGTCTGTGCCCTTGAACATCAAATGTTCCAGAAAATGCGCGATGCCGGATGTGCCGGCGGGTTCATCCGCGGACCCCACCTTGTACCATAACATATGAACGACAACGGGCGCGCGGTTGTCTTCGATCACGACGACCTCCATCCCGTTATCAAGCGTGTAGGTGGTGACCTCTTCGGCCTGTGCGGCCATGGCTGATATCATGATGGCCAGCGCGGCAAACAAACGTGTCATGGGCATCCTTTTTCGTTGGTTGTCCCGATACCTACGCTGCTTTGGCCCATGTTCAAGGCACCATACGCGGATGTGAGGTAGGGTTATTCGGCTGCGTCGTCCGTACAGACGCGGCGCAGGCGGCCATCGGGTGATCCAACAGTGGTGAAGACGCAGTTTTCATCCACGCCAAGCCGACCCAAAAGTCCCGAACCAGCAGTTTCGCCTGCGTCAACGGTTTCACTGGGCACCTGTGGCACACGCACGCCCAAATCTTGCAGCCGTGCCAGTTCAGCAGATGCATCTAGCGCCTCGCGGCGGTAAGCGGGGAAATATCGATCACGCCCAAGTGGGTTGATGACGTTTGACCGCCGCGCGCGGTTCAGTCTGGCTTCGTCTTCTGCGGCGAGGACTGCCCGGATATTCGGATCTACGCCATAGCGGCTGGTTTGCGCCACAAGGGCGGCATCACCCGCAGGCACGCCGCCTGCGATCTGTGCCGATGGCGACCCACCGAGTGCGACAATCGCGTCAGCGTTTGGTGATGGGTCCGCGCGGTTTGTCCCCCCCGGTGTCGGTGTCGGCAGATCACGGGTCTGGGGGATTTCAAGCGGGTCAAGCGGGATCACTGCAAATTCGTCAGGGCCACCGCCTGCAGACTGCAAGTCACGCAAAGGCCGGTCTGTGTTGCCACAGGCGGTGATCAGGATCAGGGCCAGAACAGAGAAAGAAAGCGCGCGCATCAAAAATCCCTCAGGGTGTTCTTGGGGTGTGTACCTCATGGTCGGGGGGACGTCACGCTGATTTCTTTTTGTCATCGGCAAGAAACGCCAGCCCGACTGCGCCTATGAAAATACAGATGTCAGCCACGTTGAACGCATAAGGATTGTTGATCCCGCAGCAGGACATGTTGATGAAATCCGCAACCGCCCCATAAAAGAACCGGTCGATGACATTGCCCATCGCCCCACCAATCAAAAGCCCACCTGAGATATAAACCCATTTGGTCCCGCCAACCTTGTTGAGCCACCAGATCACGCCCGCTGTGATCAGAAAGGCAACGGCGATCAGTACCCAGCGCATGTCGAATTCTGCAAACAGGCCAAAGTTGACGCCGCGGTTCCATGCCATCCGCAAGGTCAGGAAAGGCGGGAACACCTCAATCGATTGGGGGTAGGGCAGTTGGTCAGAAGGTACCGTCACCTGCGCCCACTTCAGCCCAAAGACGTTGAAGAGCACGAAGAACTTGATCACCTGATCAAGCAGGAAAATCCACAGCGCCGTCATGAACATCAACCGCATTGCAGACCTCTTAGTGCCGGAAGTGGCGCATGCCGGTAAAGACCATGGCGATGCCAGCCTCGTCCGCTGCGGCAATCACTTCGTCATCGCGCATGGACCCGCCGGGCTGGATCACGCAGGTGGCACCTGCAGCAGCGGCCTCCATCAGGCCATCAGCGAAGGGGAAGAACGCGTCGGATGCGACGGCAGAGCCTTTGGTCAACGGTTCAGGCAATCCCATCGTCGCTGCCATGCGCTCAGCCTTTTTGGCGGCGATCAATGCGCTGTCAACGCGCGACATCTGGCCAGCCCCGACGCCGACGGTTGCCGTGTCTTTCACATAGACGATGGCATTGGATTTGACGTGCTTGGCGACTTTCCACGCGAAAAGAAGATCGGCCATCTGCGCTTTTGTCGGGGCAACCTTCGTCACCACTTTCAGGTCATCCATGCTGACAAAGCCCGTGTCCTTGTCTTGTACCAGCATCCCGCCTGCAACCTGACGATAGGTCGTGATCGGCGCTTTCAGATCTGGCAAACCATCGGTGGTCAACAAGCGCAGGTTTTTCTTGGCAGCAAACACAGTCTTGGCGGCGTCTGAGGCACCCGGTGCTATGACGACTTCGGTGAAAATCTCGACAATCGCTTTGGCGGTGTCCTCATCCAGAGGTTGGTTCAGCGCAACGATTCCACCAAACGCGCTGGTGCGGTCGCAATCGAAAGCGTTCTGATAGGCCTCTAGCAGCGTAGCACCACGCGCCACACCGCAAGGGTTGGCGTGTTTAATGATGGCCACGGCGGGGCCATCGGTAGGGTCAAACTCTGCGACCAGTTCAAACGCAGCATCAGTGTCATTGATGTTGTTGTAGGACAGCTCTTTGCCTTGATGCTGCATCGCAGTGGCCACGCCGGGACGGTCTGTGCCATCGGTATAAAACGCGGCTGACTGGTGGCTGTTTTCGCCATAGCGCATCGTCTGCTTGTAAGTGCCGCTGAACGACCGGCGGCGCGGTGTCTCTGCCCCAATCGCACCAGCCATCCAGGTGCTGACGGCAGTGTCATAGGCGGCGGTCCGGGCATAGGCCGTCAGCGCAAGACGTTGACGTAGCGCCAGCGTGGTTTGACCATCGTTGGCGTCCAGTTCAGCCAACAGCGCGTCATAATCCTCGACATCTGTCACGACATTCACAAAGGCATGGTTCTTGGCGGCAGAGCGGATCATGGCGGGCCCACCAATGTCGATATTTTCAATGCAAGTATCGAAATCGGCGCCCTTCGCAACGGTCTCTTCAAACGGATAAAGGTTCACCACCAGCAGGTCGATCGGCCCGATGTTGTGTTCCACCATCGCATCGCGGTGCCCTTCAAGGTCACGGCGGGCCAACAGACCGCCATGCACAACCGGATGTAGCGTCTTGACGCGCCCATCCATCATCTCTGGAAACCCGGTGACATCGGCCACATCGCGCACTTCAAGCCCGGCATCGCGCAGCGCCTTGGCTGACCCGCCCGTTGACAGCAATTCAACCCCGCGCGCGGCAAGCGCGCGTCCAAGGTGGGTCAACCCGGTTTTGTCAGATACAGAAAGCAAGGCGCGGCGCAGCGGGGCAAGATCGGTCATGTGGGTCCTTAAGAAGAGGCTAGTCAATCGCGTCCAATGAATCGGCCTGCGCAAAGTCACGCACCGCGAGGGGCGTATCTGGCGTTTTGGCCAATGACCAACGAACACGCGTCGCATAGGCCATTGCGCGCCCGGATAAAACCACCTGTTGGGTGGCAACCGGCTTTAATTGCCGATTTTGTAGGTAAACCGACTGTGCAAGGCTAAGTTTCGCCGCCCCATCATGCCGTAAAACCCAGATTTCCCCCGATTTCAGGGTAAGAGAGACGGCTGTCCCTTCGGCATCAATCGCCGGTTTCACCTCTGGGTGCAGGTGAAACCGTATCACGAAGGGCAAGCCTTCTTGCGGCAAAGCATGGTCAAAGACGGTCTGATCGTCCGGGCCCAGCGTGCTGAACATGTCTTCGCCAACCAAGGACCGGCCATTCGCGGAAAGCATCAGGACACGCGCATGTGTCAGACCATATGCGCGCTGATAGCCATTGTGCGACAGCTCTAACTTGCGTCCCATATGCGTTGCAGAAAATTCGGCCTGCACGCGTGTCGGCAATTCGGTCAGCAACTCGTCCCCATTGGGCATCCGCCCTTTCGGCCCAAGATGCGAGGATGATGCACCAGCGATCATCATTGTGGAATGGCTGGGTGTCGCGCGGCTGGCCCGCCGCCATTCATCGCCGAAACGCGCGCCGGAGCCGCAGTTCACGATCAGGGGCCTGCGCCCTGAGGTCAGTTCAAAACTCAGCGTACTGGCATGCGCCTGCGCCGAAGCGCGGCCTTCCGGCGGGGCCGCTGCATCGGCGATGAGCGTCGTGCGGCCTGCGGCAAGGCGGGCGAAACCCATATGGGTCTGGTCTTTGGGCAGTGTCTTGATGCCCGATGCAAACAGGGCTGCATCCAACCGCCCGTCAACACCCTCACCACCGCCATGAAAGCGGGCCAAACTGCCGTCTGCATGCCGCAAGGCCCGTAAAGTCGGGACAATGCGGGCGATAGCGTCCGATATCTCGGATGGGATCGGGCGCGTTGCATGGGTCAGCGTTTGTGATGTCCAGTTCAGCAGGCCAAGAATATCCAGCAGTTCTTCGGGCTGGCGCGTGACGATAGACCCATCAGGGCCAATCGCCGCGGCGCAATCCTGTGCAAGGGCCACAATTGCGCCCTCTGCATGGTGTTCAAGGCTTTGCAGCGACAGGCTGGCGTAGACCGTGCCTGCCAAGGCCTCAAACCGGTGCAGACCGGGCTTGGTCGTCTTCCAACGGCGCGCGACAAAGACGGTCTGGCCCGCAAGGTTTTGAAAGAACTTTGCCGAAGTGGGTTCATCTTTTCCACGCAGCAGAAACGGCCCGTGGTTGATCCACCGGATCAGGCGGCGCCCTGTGATGCCCGGCATCCAGCCACCGCTGCGCCCGTCACCATATTTTGCCATCCACGCTAAAACCCATTTTTGTGCCAACGCCTGCGCGGTCTTGTCGCCGACAGCAACTAGATCATCCAGCCAATCGCAGCCATGGATTTCATCGGCAACGTCGGGGTAGGCTTCGGCGATATCCCAAACGGTATAGTTTTTGCCTTCAACGAACAGACCAGAGAACAGAAATTTGCCTGCAATCAGCTGCGCACCGCGTTCTGACACCCCAATGGTGCGCGGTTCGGGTGTGGCGACAAATTCTGTCGCCAGTGCCATACGACCGGCGCGCCGCGCATGGTGGCGGTGCATAAAGCGCGCCCTGCGTTCACGCCATGTTGTTATCTGGGCCAATGCCTGTAGCCTTGATTTGCCTACGTTGTAAATCGGTTAGGCAAACCATAGAAAAAGCAGATCCCTAAGTCACGCAGGCTTTCGCAGTACCGCCATATAGAAGCCATCCATTCCCCCGATGTCTGGCCAATAATCCGGTCGCAGCCGCAGGCCGCCTTCATCCGTGATCCAATCGGCGTCGATGCCGTTGATCCGCAAGGCATCAGCCTCGGTCCTCAGGTCCGGGTGCCGCGCAAGCGCCTCTTCTACCTGCACCTCGCCTTCATCAGGCAAGAGCGAGCATGTGCAAAAGACCAGCCGCCCACCGGGTTTCAATAGGGTCAGCGCGTGATCAATCATCGCCTCTTGCTGATCAATAAGCGCGCCAAACTCTGACCCGTCCTTGGCATAGGGCAGATCAGGGTGGCGGCGGATGGTGCCGGTGGCCGAACAAGGGGCATCAAGCAAGATGGCGTCAAAACCCGTTTGATCAAAGGCAAAGGCGTCGCTTACTACACAAGCCGCTGTCAAACCGACGCGGGTAAGGTTTTCGGCAATGCGCTCCATCCGTTTCTCAGAGATATCAACAGCAGTGACATCTGCGCCCAAGGCGGCCAGTTGCATCGCTTTGCCGCCAGGTGCTGCACAGAGATCCAGTACCCTAAGGCCCTTAACGTCACCCAGCAGCTTAACCGGAATGGCCGCCGCTGCATCTTGTACCCACCAATCACCTTCCGCGTAGCCCCTGAGGGTCGAAACCTGCCCCGCGTTCTGTAACCGCACTGAACCAGTGGACAAAAGGTTGCCATCCAGTGCTTTGGCGACAGCCTCTGCATTGCCCTTCGCGGATAAATCCAAAGGCGCCCCTGCAAAATGGGCGGCCTCCATCCCCTCAACCGCGTCACGTCCCCAAGCGGCGACAAGCGGTTGTCGCAGCCAACCAGGCGTCAGCGGGATAGCACGTTTATTCCAGCCCTCGGGGCCTTCAGCCGCGATTTTGCGCAAAACGGCGTTGGTCAGCCCCTTCATCGCCTGAGTGCGTTTGTTGCGGGCGACAATTTCAACATAGGCGTTGACCACGCCATGCGCAGCTTCGCCACCGCACAGTTCAATCACTCCAAGGCGCAGAGCATTCATCACGTGATCGGGAGGTGTTTTCTTCAGGTACGGTTTCAGCATCCTGTCGGCGCGGTCCAGCCCGCGCAAGGCATCCGTGGCAAGGCGCTGGGCGCGTGCGCGGTCGTCGGTTTCAAGGCGCGCCAATGCACCACCGGCGATCAGTTCGGCCATTAAACGGCCTTCGCCGGTGATCTCCATCAGCAGGTAATGCGCAGTGCGGCGGGCGGGCAGGCCTGTCTGGTTCATGGGTGTCTCACTTGAAGCCGGGTGGCGGGGGCGTATATCAATCCAATGATATCGACAAGGAGTGCATGTCCCATGACTGATCAGCCCAAAGACCTGCCACCTGCCGCACAACGCGCGTTGGCCGAGGCCGAAGAACGCCGCAAAAAGGCTGAGAGCCCAGCGCTGCCTACCGAATTGGGTGGGCGCGACGGACCTGAACCCGTGCGCTATGGCGATTGGGAGAAGAAGGGCCTCGCCATCGACTTCTGATTGCCATGCTTTCAGAATGATTTTCCTTAGCAAGTGCTGTTGCATACAACTTTTGCGGTGTAGGTTCCTCGGGCTGCTCGAAAGGAATCACGTTTGCTCTTTCAAAGATTTGTTGCCGTTGTCGCTTGTTTTGCCCTTGCCAGTTGCGGTCTGCCCCGCGGTGCTGGTTTCCAGTCAGAGGTTCTGGCGGCGTCCAACGCCAATACGGCTGTCGAAGGTGAAGAACCGGTTTATGATTTTGCTGTTTATGAAGTGAACCGCGATACCTTGCCCGTTCTGCAAGGCTGGCCAGTGACCGGCGATGCGACGCTGCCGTGGATTGTTGCGCAAGAACAGCCGGCATCCTTGATGATTGCTGCAGGCGACATTGTACAAATCACGATCTGGGATGCCGAAGAGAACTCGATCTTCGGGGTCGCCGGTGTCACGCCGTTGCAGCCCGAAACGGTCAGTGCAGATGGCCGGATTTTCGTACCCTACATCGGGGATTTACGTGTAGCTGGCATGGCGCCAAACACGGCGCGTCAGCGTATCGAAGAAGAGCTGATCAGAACGGTACCCTCCGCTCAGGTCCAGCTTTCGGTCGAGCCGGGGTCGTCGAATACCGCAAATCTGGCATCTGGTTTTGTGGCGCCGGGCCTTTATCCATTGCTTGATCGCAACGTGAAGATCCTTGATCTGATGTCGCAGGCAGGCGGGCCGAACCCCGAGTTGAACTCGCCTCAGGTCCGTCTTGTGCGCGGGTCGCGCACCTTTGGTATCCCGTTTGAACAGCTACTACGGGACCCTACCGCCAACATCGCCATGCGCGGCGGTGACCGTGTTTATGTGGAAGACGACGCCCGCAAGTTCATTGCCCTTGGGGCCACAGGCAGCCAGTCTGTCGTTGATTTCCCAGAGGTTGAGTTTTCCGCTCTCGAAGCGCTTGCCTTTATCGGCGGGGTGAACGCGAGCAGCGCAAATCCCGAGGGGATTTTGATCCTGCGCGAATACGCCTCGAGTGCTGTGTCTGACGGCATCGCCGGCCCCCCACAGGAACGCGTCGTATTCAACATCGATCTGACCTCAGCTGATGGGCTGTTTTCGGCCCGGAACTTTATGCTGGAAGGCGATGATCTGATTTACGGCACCGAAAGCGCGCTTGGCCCTGCGTTGTCATTGTTCAGCCTGACAAGTACGGTAAATAGCCTCGCCAACGCCAACTGACCTTAGAACAGTGCAATGTCATCGGCGAATGCATTGGAATCCGTGATCCCGTTGATGATCAGGACGTTGCCGTCCTCAAAGTCAATGATCGCCTGCCCATCCGTGAAATCAGCGTAGAGGAACAATAAATCCGCGGCTGAGGTCAGACCGGTCCAAAGCGAGGGATCAAGGATGATCTGGTCCAAGCCTTGTTCAAAATCGGCAATCTCATCGGTGCCGCTGTTGAAGATGAACGTATCAGCCCCTGCGCCGCCGATCAGCATATCCTGCCCCAATCCGCCATCAAGGATGTCCGCGCCCGCACCGCCAAGCAATGTATCCGCCCCCTGATCACCCGATAACCTGTCATTCCCAGCACGTCCAAAAAGCGCGTCATCACCTGCATCTCCGTGCAGGATGTCATCGCCACCACCGGCAAAGACAAGATCAAACCCGGCACCACCCGTAATCGTTTCAGATGCGTCGCTGCCATCGATGACCATGCCACCGGCCTCATCGCTGACCGCACCGCGCAGCAGATCAATGTTGCCTGACTTGATCATTTGCCAAGCGGTCATCGGGTTGTTTGCGCCAGCGTCGACCGTCGGAGGCTCAGTGGGTGGTTCGCCCAGCGGCGGCGTAGGTGTCGCGGGGCCGGGATAGCCGGGCCGCAGGTCAACGGGCAGCCGTGACAGACCAATCAGATCAGCTGTGTTCAGCATGCGATAGTCAATCGGGGTGCCATCGGTGCTGATGACGTTCAGCATCTCATCCCCATAGATGATCCGCATGCCATCAGGTTGCAGCGTAATGAACAACTGGCTGATGTCGCGCAGCATCGGCCAGAGTGACAGGTCGATCTTATCCTCACCCACGGTGAAATCCGTGATCGTGTCGGTCTCACCATCGGCAGACAGGATGAACACATCTGCGCCCGCACCACCTGTCATGATGTCACTGCCCAAGCCGTCGCGCAGAATGTCGTCGCCACCCGCGCCATTGATGATGTCGTCACCGTCATGGCCTTGCAGGATATCGCCACCTGTCGTCCCGGTCAGTACATCACCATCCACGACAGCCGTAAATGTCTGACCGGGCGGCCCTGTATCAAACCGTAGCTGTGTCACGCCGGTCTCACTGCTGCTGGCCGCAAAGATATCGATCCCTGCGTTGCGGGCTGCGGCTGCAAGTGCGCTAATGTTATCAAGGCCGAAATCATCGGTATCCTCCATCGCATCACGGTGGACCAGCAAACCACCCTCAAGCAAAAGAAAGACAGAGATGCCATCATCCGCCCCGCCTGCAATGACATAGGTTTTGCCCTGTGCCGTGATCACCTCCAGTGATGTGACCCCGCCAAAGCGCGTATCGCGGCTGTCAAGCACATGATCGCGGACGATCATGCTGCCATCAGCGCCCAGTTCAACCACGCTCAGACTGTCTGTTCCGGCAGCGGCAAGGACCAGATAGGTGCTATCGCCGACTGTGGCGGCCTCAAGCGCTGTTGGCGCGCTGACCCAAAGCCCGTCATCGGCGTTAATGGTCGTCTCGCTGGTGATGATGCCTGCATCATCTACCGCCCTTGCGGTGATGCTGTTTTGCAAGGCGCTGGCTGTGACGATGAAGTGCTGCCCGGCGACGGTCGCGGCGGTGGTCGCAGCGATACCAGAGGCCGTGCCTTGCGTTGCATCCTGCAAGACCGTGTGACCCGTTAAAGCACCGCCCGCATCAAAGGTCAGACGCGCCAGCCCTGTCTGCCCCGCCAATGCGCCAAACACCACTTGGATACCGTCAGACATGTTCAGGGTCGTCCCATATTGGAACCCTTGAAAGGCAGGTGGCAGGTCGGTCAACGCGACCGACGCATCAAAGCCGCCATCTGTGCCAAGGCTGACGATTTCAAGCGCGCCACCCGAACCGCCGCCCACCAGCACACCATTAGACAGGCTGGTGATGCTTCCTGTCCCACCGGCGATCAGCCCGCCCGCAAAGGGGTCACTGTCACCGAGGCGCAGCACACCGCTTTCGATGTCCCACTGGCGCAGCACACCGTCATACCGCGTGCTACTGTAAAGCTGTGCCACGCCGCCGACATCCACGACCATCAGATCGGTGATATGCGAAAAACCTATGTCACCGGGATCGGTGACGTAGAATGAAAATGATAAAGATGACATGCAAGAGGTCCCCCCCGGAACCATGTGTCGTCAGAATGTCCAAACAACCTGCGTGACCCACATGATGAGGGGGTGACCCAATTGCGGCAGGGGCGTGGAGCTTACCAAGCAATTTGTTCAATATCGTTTTGGATTTAAGGTGAAGCTTGGTTTACATTTGCGTTGATGACAGTTGATTGTCTGTCATGCGACACCCTGCAATTGGATCACGCATATGCCCCCTAAATTCGGAACCAGCGGCCTGCGCGGCCTTGTGACAGAGCTAACAGTGGCTTGCGTCACGCGCTACGTTCACGCCTTTGCCCTGAGCTGTCCAATCGGAAAGGGCCTTTATATTGGGCATGATCTACGGGCTTCGTCACCCGATTTGGCCGATGTCGTGGGACACGCTGCTGCGAATGCCGGTCTGACGGTGACGTGCTGCGAGGCAGTACCGACACCCGCGCTTGCGCATGCGGCAATGGCCGATGGTGCGGCGGCCATCATGGTGACCGGCAGCCATATCCCGGCTGATCGCAATGGTTTGAAATTCTATACCCCAGCGGGTGAAATCACAAAGGCAGAAGAGGCATTGATCCAAAACGCATTGGGGCAAAAGAGTACCGCTGATGCCGTTGGTTCTGTGACAAACGCCACAGATGTGCAGGCCCGCTATGCAGCGCGATATCAGGCGGCCTTTGACAAGGCTCTCGGCGGTCTGCACCTTGGGCTTTATGAACAAAGCGCTGTGGGTCGTGATAGTCTGGCTGATCTGCTGCGCAGCCTTGGGGCAAAAGTGACGTCCTTGGGCCGCTCCGATGTGTTTGTGCCAATTGATACAGAGGCGGTACCCGCCGATTTACGCGACCAATTGCGCGATTGGGCGCAAGGGCATGGGCTTGATGCCATTGTCTCGACCGACGCCGATGGTGATCGCCCGCTCTTGACGGATGAGGGTGGGACAGTTGTGCCGGGGGATATCCTGGGCCAGATCACTGCCGAAACGCTGGGCGCGGATACAGTTGTCACCCCGATCTCTTCCAACTCAGGCGTAGCCCAGTCTGGCCGGTTTGCGCATGTCTTGCGCACCGCGATTGGATCGCCGCATGTGATCGCGGGCATGCAAGCCAGCACAGGGGCCGTGGTCGGGTATGAGGCGAACGGGGGTTTTCTCTTGGGTTTCACAGCGCAGGGGCCCACCGGGGATTTGCCGCCTTTGATGACCCGTGACGCGGTGCTTCCCATTCTCGCAGTTTTAGCGCAAAGCGCGAAGACCGGTGTAAAGGCGTCAGTCGCCCAGCAGCCAGCGCGTTTCACGGCAGCCGACAGGTTGCAGGATGTTGATGTCGATGCTGCTGTCGCCTTCATTGATCAGCTACGCCAAAGCGCGACTGAGCGGGAGGCCTTTCTGGCATCCCTTGATAGCACCTGCGCCGAGGTTGATGAAACTGACGGGCTCCGCATGACCCTGCAAAATGGGCTGGTTGTGCACTTGCGGTTGTCAGGTAACGCGCCTGAATTGCGGCTTTATGTCGAGGCGCCTTCGAAAGACGACGCATATGAGGTGCTGACAACGCTTTTGCCGATTTTGGCAGGTACCATTTTGTCGCAGGTAACGAGGTTTTCTTTGTGACAAAACGCACAGAAGACAGAGTGGTAGTTATCTATTTAAATAATTGGGGATTTTTTCAGTGGTGAGGTTTCAACGGTTCGTCTTCATTGTGCCTTGCACCTTAGGTGCAAGGCATTTTTCGTATCAGGAACCGTCGTAGCCATTCGGGTTCTTGGACTGCCAAGCCCAGGTGCTTGCCGTCATTGCATCCAGATCATGTGCCGCTTCCCATTTCAGCTCCTCATTCGCGCGCGTGGAATCCGCCTGCATGGCCGCAATATCACCTTCTCGCCGCGGGGCCTGTTTTGTCGCAATGGGCTTGCCGCAAGCACGCTCAAATGCCGCCACCATGTCGCGCACGCTATAGCTTTGGCCGGTGCCAATGTTGAAAGGGCGCGCGCCGGTGGCGTCTTGGGCGTAAGTGATCGCCGCAACATGCGCGCGGGCGAGGTCAACCACATGGATATAGTCGCGCATCCCGGTGCCGTCCGGCGTATCATAATCATCGCCAAATACTTGCAATGCATCGCGCTTGCCCACAGCAACCTGCGCGATAAAGGGCATCAGGTTGTTGGGGATATCTTTGGGGTCTTCGCCGATCTGGGCAGAGGCATGGGCGCCAACCGGGTTAAAATAACGCAACAGAACTGCTGTGCTTTCAGGATAGGCGGCGGTCCAATCCGTCAGGATCTGCTCTGCGATCAGCTTGGAGCGTCCATAAACAGATGTGGGATTGGTGGGGTGTGCCTCATCATAAGGCAGGTAGACGGGTTCGCCATACACCGTCGCGGATGAAGAAAACACGATACGCTTGCAGCCCGCACGGCCCATGGCATGTAGTAGAGTGAGCGTGCCAGACACATTCACATCATAATAATGCAGCGGCTTCTGCGTGCTTTCGCCCACAGCCTTGAGCCCGGCAAAATGGATTACTGCCTCTGGCTGAAAATCCTGCATTACCTCATCAAGCTTATCTGCGTCACGCACGTCACCCACATAGTCATGCATTACCCCGTTTGAGAGCGATCGCACACGCGTCAAAACCTCTGGTGTGGCGTTGCTGTAGTTGTCCAGCACACAGACCTCATGGCCCTGCGCCATCAGTTCCAACAATGTATGACTGCCGATATACCCGGCGCCGCCGGTGACCAATACGCGCATGACGACCTCCAAATGTGTAATGCGTGTCTATGCAGTCAGGCGCATAGGTTCAACTGTACTGAGGTGTCGGGCGTCATACGACTTTGACCTTTGCGTCATCAACTGACCCAAAACGGCAAACTGGACTTTCGCACATCATGTAGAAAAGGAGGAAAAGGAGCCCAAAGTGACGGATGCTGTGCAGCGCACAAATGTCCTTTCCGACGATGTGCGTCAGCGGCCTCATTGCACCCTGTCGGTTCATTTGGGTCGTAAATGTAGATTATAGCCAACCTTCACTCTTGCTGAGATGTGCATTGCCGAAGGTATATTTGCCGTAGTATGTGACGTCCTGCTGCGCGCGACGGTTCGCGCCATCGGCGTCGTTGGTTCGGTGAAGGAGACAGCGCAAGGTGCACATCATTTCCAAAGTCCGCGTCGCAATTTGCACGGCAATCTGCTTGGCGACTCCTGTGATGTCCGAACGTTTGCCTTTGGGGTGTTACGTGCGGGACTATTCCTTGCAACACCTTCAAGCGCATCCCGATCAAGTTGTGGATCGCATCAGCCTCGATTTCTCGCAGTTGGATGATCTCACCAGGGACATCACAGCCGTAGATGTCGAGGTCCTGCTGGCCGATCAGGGACACGCGGCCCGTGAAGGCTACGGCGGGCAACGGGTCCTTCAATCAGCGGCCAACTTTATGTCTCCGCTGGAGTTTCACACCGATTGTGATGGGGGCTCATTTGCCGTCATCCGCTTTAGTCTCGAGAGTGTCTTAATCGAGACAACCGGCTTTCGGTTAATTGGCGACGACATGACCTGTGTTGATGAATTTGTGGAAACCGACCTCAGCGAGCAAGTTCCGGGCTCCCCGACCCGCTACCTACTTTATCGCGCCGAAGATGCGGCGTGCGACTGGTAAGACTGTACGCAAAGTGGGCCACTTGTTTTGGAAGAACCAGTCACCGCTGAAGTTCATAATACTGAACCGTGCGACGGTTGATTGCGCGACGAGATAGAACTGTAAAGGTCAAGGGAAGAAGCGCCGCGGTAAAAACTGCGAAGACCGCCTGAAGAGCGGGCGGAACACCGTTCGACACATCCAACCAAATCCAAGCGCCCATGGCTATAAAGGCACAGACGATTGGCTTGCTGATGTAGATCTGCAAAGCGGCCCCACTGCGCAGCCTTGGCATTCCAAGCCCTGCCTTCACCTCGGAATCAACACTGAAAGGCCCCGCAGCCAGCAGGACATATAGAGCGTCCGAATAAGTCGCATACTGCAAAGCTAAGTGATTGATGCCACCGATGTCTCCATGCCGGAATACGATCAGTGATCTTATGGTTGTACTGATATCGCTGGCCGAGACCTTGGCCAGACGAAGCTCATACGGTTTGTCCGTGACATACTTGGCCCAATGGGCAGGTATCTGGACATCGTAGATGTCCTGCCGCACGGATTGTCCAGGTCGAGAGATGGCCATCGCGACCACGATTTCTTCATCATCGCCCCTAAGGTGAAGCTGACCGGTGGCCGTGATTGCAGCGAGGTCTTTCGGTACACGCGCGAACAAGCCGTGCCTAAGATTTTGAAAGGCGACGCGTTGTGTCCAGATCGTCATGACCGACAAACCAACGCAAAACAGCACAACAGCAAAAAAGATCGCAGCGCCACCCCGCGTTACCGGTACTAAGGGTCTGTCTGTGGTCATGTAACCAAGCGTAATAATCCATATCGGCAAAAACGCGACGAGAAGTAACGTCAGTGCAGTTGCCACGTAGCGCCATACAATCAGCGCCCGCCGTTGTTGCAGCGCCAAGTGTACCCATTGGCGCTCAGCATCCGTCATCGGCGCACCACCGAGCGACGTCTTTTCAGGTCTGGCATTCAGGCGGGCTTGAAGCTCTTCAAGTGGACTGGTCGGTGCATTTTGTAGTCGCTGTTGAAGCCTGGACCTATTGAAGCGGAACATGAAAGAAGCCCTGAAGGAAAGATGCTGAAAACAGCAGTAACAAAGGATTAATCGTCCAGCCGGAGTTTCGGCCAGCTATGCCATAGCTTCTTCGAAGCAATACGGCAGATGACAGCAATAGCTGGCGGTTGCGTAGATAAGCCAGTCATCATCATGGTTTAACATGAACCTTCACATTGGAACAGTGCCAGTGATCCTTAATTCTCGTCGCCCAAAGACAACACCAACAGACAACAGCGCCAGCAAGTCTAGGAACAACTCAATCATCGATTTTGCACTAAGCAGACCTTGCAGCAGACAACCTTAAAGTCCGCTTCGTCCCGCACTATCGCCCTTGGCCTGGGTCGCAGTGAAAGTCCGGTCTGCGTCAAAAATGTTTGACCTTTGCACTCGTATTGTTCGAAGTCACCCGCTGTCGGGACTCGACGGCCCCTGCCGGAGGGTCAAAGATCGCCGGTCTTCCGCCTTAGGCGCGGGCGTACATATCTTCATGCCTTACGATATCGTCTTCTCCCAGATAGGCGCCTGTTTGGACCTCAATCAGGACCATGGGCAGTTTGCCAGGGTTTTCCAGACGGTGGCGCGTGCCAAGAGGGATGTAGATCGATTGGTTTTCGGTCACGAGGTCCATTTTGTTGCCTACGGTCACGTTTGCGGTTCCTTGCACAACGATCCAGTGTTCCGACCGGTGGTGGTGGGATTGCAAGGATAAGGCAGCACCGGGATTGACTACAATGCGCTTGACCTGAAACCGATCCCCCATGGCAAGGCTTTCAAACCAACCCCATGGCCGGTGGTCCTTGGGAAAGACCTCTGCCTGTTTGGTGCCATTCTCCTGCAATGTCCGCACTGCAAGTTTGACATCCTGCGCCCGGTCCTTGTGGCTGATCAGCACAGCATCCGGCATGGCGACGGCCACGATATCCTCCAGCCCGATCCCGACAAGGCTTTGTCCTTCAACCTCGCTGCGCAACAGCACGCGCTGGCAATCAATCGCTGTGGTATCGCCCGCTGTGGCGACACCGTCAGCCTGCGTTTCGCGCCAGACGGCAGCCCAATCGCCAAGGTCGGACCATGTGCCGTGATAGGGTACGACACTGAGGTTCGTGGCCTTTTCCATGATGGCATAGTCTATCGACGTCGCATCCGCCTCAGCCCAGGGGCCGGGTGCAAGTCGCATGAACGACAGATCGGTCATACCTTCATCAAGGGCGGCTTTCACGCAAGCATAGGTATTGCTGGCATGGGTGCGGTAAGCATCAATAATCGCCTTGGCCGTGAACAGAAAGATCCCGGCGTTCCACAGGTAATGACCTGACAATAGCATCTTAACCGCTGCGTCAGCATCCGGTTTTTCAATAAAGCGGCGCAGCGGGACCGGCGCGGTGCAGCCTTGCGTCATCGGATCAAGTTCAAGGTAGCCATAGCCGGTCTCAGCATGGTCCGGTTTGATCCCAAAGGTGACAAGCTGACCTGCGCGGCCGGCAGGGATAGCGACCTCGATACTATCGCGAAAGGCGGCCTCGTCCGGGATCAGATGATCTGCCGGCGCGACCAACAGCAGCGCGTCAGGATCGCTTTCAGCGACCTGCAATGCGGCTGCAATAATGGCAGGGGCCGTGTCACGCCCCACGGGCTCAATCAGCACAGTGTCAGGTTCAATGCAGACGTCTTGTAACTGTTGCAGCACAATAAAGCGAAACGGGTCGCCGGTGACGATCACCGGTGCGGTGAAAGCCTCGGAATTCAGACGTTTGGCACAGGTCTGAAACAGGCTGTGCTCGCCAATAAAGGGCGAGAACTGCTTGGGATAGCTTTTGCGCGACAAAGGCCACAGCCGGGTGCCTGATCCGCCACATAGAATAACGGGTGTGATCTTCATGAGGCGCGCAAGATTTGGCCCGCCTCCTGCATCGCGCAGTACCAGTCATACGTCTGGGCAAGACCGTCGCGCAGCGATATCTTCGGCTGCCAGCCAAGGCTCTGCATCACGGATGTATCAAGCAGCTTGCGCGGCGTCCCGTCCGGCTTGCTGGGGTCGGTTTCTGTATCGCAACGGAACCCGGTCAGATCGGCGACCATATGGGCCAATTTCAGTATACTGATGTCTTTGCCGGTGCCCACGTTCAGATGGCTTTGCATGGGCTTGGTCGCAGCCGTGTATTGCGCATGGCTCAACCCCATCGTGAACAGCACTGCATCGGCCAGATCATCGACATGCAAAAATTCGCGCCGCGGCGTGCCGGTGCCCCAAATCGTGACAGCACGCTGATGGTTGCGGACGGCATCATCATAGCGGCGCAGCAGGCCTGGCAGGACATGGGAATGATCAGGGTGAAAGTTATCGCCGGGGCCATAGAGATTCGTCGGCATCAGTGAACGGTAGTCGCGCCCATACTGCCGATTATAGCTTTCGCACAGTTTGATGGCAGCGATCTTGGCCAAGGCATAAGGCTCATTCGTCGGTTCGAGCGGCCCGGTCATCAGCGCGCTTTCAGGGATCGGCTGCGGCGTGTCGCGGGGATAGATGCAAGACGACCCCAGTTGGATCAGACGCTGCACACCTGCCGCGTGGGCCTCGTGGATCAGGTTGCTGGCGATCATCAGGTTGTCTTGGATGAAATCGGCAGGACGGGTGTGATTGGCGACAATGCCCCCAACCTTTGCAGCGGCGATGATCACCAGATCAGGCCTTTTCGCCCAGACAAAAGACCGCACGGCGGCCTGATCTGTCAGGTCCAGCGTTGCGTGCGCGACAGTGACCACATCATGATCGCCTGTCGCCACCAGCTTGCGCATGATTGCACTGCCTACCATGCCGTTATGGCCTGCCAGAAAAATCCGCATGGGTTACGCCTCCAGCGCCACGGGCATATCCATGCCATGTTCCCGCAAAAGCGCATGGCGCTGGGCGATTTTTAGGTCTTCTGCGACCATTTCGGCGCACAGGTCCTGCGGTGTTGTCGTCGGCACCCAACCCAATTGCTTTTTCGCTTTGGTCGGATCACCCAAGAGCGTCTCGACCTCGGCGGGCCTGAAATAGCGTGGGTCAATGCGCATGACGACATCGCCGGGCCGCACGTGCGGGGCGCGGTTAGAGTTTACTGCAACAACCGTCGCTATTTCCTGCGTGCCCCTGCCACTGAAAGCCAGCTTCATGCCCAGCTCTGTAGCGGTCCACTTCACGAAATCGCGCACCGAATGCTGCTCACCGGTTGCGATCACATAATCCTCAGCCCGCTCTTGTTGCAGCATAAGCCACTGCATTTCGACGAAATCCTTCGCATGTCCCCAGTCGCGTTTCGCATCAAGGTTGCCCAGATAAAGGCAGTCCTGCAAGCCAAGTGCCACCTGCGACAACCCGCGTGTGATCTTGCGGGTCACAAAGGTCTCTCCCCGCCGTGGGCTTTCATGATTAAACAGGATGCCGTTGCAGGCATACATCCCATAAGCTTCGCGGTAGTTCACGCAGGCCCAATAGGCGTAAAGTTTGGCCACGGCATAAGGGCTGCGGGGGTGGAAAGGCGTGAGTTCAGTTTGGGGTGTCTGCTGGACCTGACCATAAAGCTCAGAGGTTGATGCCTGATAGAAGCGCGTTGTCTGATCCAGCTTCAGAAAGCGGATCGCCTCCAGCAAGCGCAGGGTACCAAGTGCATCGACATCGGCGGTGTATTCGGGGGTATCAAAACTGACGGCGACATGGCTTTGCGCACCAAGGTTATAGACCTCATCTGGCTGCACCTCTGACAACACGCGCGTCAAGTTCGAGCTGTCGGTCAGATCGCCATAGTGCAGGATCAGACGCGCATCATCGGTCTGCGGATCCTGATAGATGTGATCAACCCGTTCGGTATTCAGCGAGGATGAGCGGCGTTTGATCCCATGCACCTCATACCCTTTCGCCAGTAGAAGTTCAGCAAGGTAGGAACCATCTTGTCCGGTAATCCCGGTAATTAGCGCGCGTTTTGACATGGGTCTTCACTCGACTCGTAAAGTAGTTGTTAACCAGTCATGAAGTGGAAGCCCTTAATGTAAGGTTAACGTTACGTACATTAATGTAAGATTTTTCTGACACTTTGACCCAAATACTGCGCGCGATCCCATTTCTCAGCGGAAGGCGCACCCTTATGTCAGAACAGACCCCAAATCTTGCGATGCCATTCATTATGCCGGCACAGGCCCAAAAGCATGTCACCCATAACGAAGCGATCGAACTGCTTGATACGATTGTCCAATTGACGCTGGAAGACAGCGATGCAGTAACCCCGCCCGTGCTGCCAAGCGAAGGCGAAGCCTGGGCGCTGAGTGCGTCGCCAACAGGCGATTGGGCGGGCCAAGGCGGGCAAATCGCAACATGGCGCGGTGGCGGCTGGCTTTTTGTTACACCGCGCGAAGGATGGATGGCCTGGGTCAAGGATGACGCAGAATTGCAGGTCTTTACCGGCACGGCATGGGCCACGCTGGCCAGCGTAGGGACTTAAAGAACGACCAACGATTCCCTTCATCCGAACAATCGGATGAAGATTCACAAAAGCGCGGGGCCTTCGGGTTCCGCGCTTTTTCCGTTTCTTGTGAAATCTTTGGAAATTGACTGCGAATTAGGCTCAAGAACCTGTTCATCTGTCATGAACGCCCCATATGCGGGTCAGTGCGGTGGATTCTTAGCGCAGGGTGCTTGCGGCACCAGAAGGGCTCTGCTACATCGCGCAAGATTTTGCCGCTCTCGCATTCGTGAGGGCCAAAGAAGTTGCCCTTTCGCCACCCGTTCATCGGGGGTGCGGAACCGGGCCCAAGATATCGGAAGGCTCCACGTGTCCGAAACTGCTGGTATTTCGACAGGCATCGCCGCGCGCTATGCAACTGCCGTGTTCGACCTCGCCAAAGAAGGCAAGGCGATCAAAGCACTCGAATCAGATGTTGCGACTTTAGAAGCAGCGATGGCCGAAAGCGCCGATCTGCGCACTTTGCTGACCTCACCGCTGTATAGCCGTGATGAACAGTCTGGCGCGATCACCGCAATCGCCAAGAAAATGAAACTCTCAGACACCACAAGCAATGTATTGGCGCTGCTCGCAAGCAAGCGCCGTTTGTTTGTGTTGCCACAGCTGCTGGCCGTTCTGCAGGACATGCTGTCCGAAGAGCGTGGCGAAGTGACCGCAGAGGTCACAACAGCCAAGGCGCTGACCAAGGCGCAGGCGGACAAGCTGGCGAAAACGCTCAAAGCCCAAGTGGGCAAATCTGTCACCATCAAAGAAACCGTCGATGAAAGCATCATTGGCGGTCTTATTGTCAAAGTGGGCTCCAAGATGATCGACACGTCGATCGCCTCCAAGCTCAACGCACTCCAGAACACAATGAAAGAGGTCGGATAAATGGCGATCCAAGCGTCTGAAATTTCTGCGATCCTGAAGGACCAGATCAAAAACTTCGGTCAAGAAGCCGAAGTGGCCGAAGTTGGCCGCGTATTGAGCGTAGGTGACGGTATCGCCCGTGTTTACGGTCTTGATAATGTCCAAGCCGGCGAGATGGTTGAATTCCCCGGTGGGATCCGCGGGATGGCCCTGAACCTTGAAGCTGACAACGTGGGTGTTGTTATCTTCGGTTCCGACCGTGACATTAAAGAAGGCGACACCGTTAAGCGCACCAAGTCCATCGTGGACGTGCCTGTGGGTGACGAACTGCTTGGCCGCGTTGTTGATGGTCTTGGTAACCCGCTGGACGGCAAAGGCCCGATCAAGACCAAGACACGCGCCGTTGCTGACAGTAAGGCCCCCGGCATTATCCCACGTAAATCGGTACACGAGCCGATGGCGACTGGTCTGAAATCCGTTGACGCGATGATCCCGATTGGCCGTGGCCAGCGCGAATTGATCATTGGTGACCGTCAGACAGGTAAAACTGCTGTGGCACTTGATACGATCCTGAACCAGAAGTCTTATAACGACGCAGCGACCGAGGAAGGTCAGAAGCTGTACTGCGTGTACGTTGCCGTTGGTCAGAAACGTTCTACCGTTGCGCAGTTGGTGAAGAAGCTCGAAGAGAGCGGCGCGATTGAATATTCCATCGTTGTGGCTGCAACCGCATCCGACCCTGCACCAATGCAATTCCTTGCACCATACGCTGCAACCGCGATGGCCGAGCATTTCCGCGACAATGGCCGCCACGCGCTGATCATCTATGATGACCTATCCAAGCAGGCTGTGTCTTATCGCCAGATGTCCCTGCTGCTGCGTCGCCCACCCGGGCGTGAAGCCTACCCAGGTGACGTTTTCTACCTCCACTCTCGCCTGTTGGAGCGGTCTTCAAAGCTGAACGAAGACAACGGTTCCGGTTCGTTGACGGCGCTGCCGATCATTGAAACCCAAGGTGGTGACGTTTCGGCGTTTATTCCGACCAACGTGATTTCGATCACCGACGGTCAGATCTTCCTTGAAACCGAGCTGTTCTATCAGGGCATCCGCCCTGCGGTGAACACTGGTCTATCCGTTTCGCGTGTGGGTTCTGCCGCGCAGACAAACTCGATGAAATCGGTTGCGGGTCCTGTGAAGCTTGAGCTTGCGCAGTACCGCGAAATGGCCGCCTTTGCGCAGTTTGGTTCCGATCTGGACGCCGCCACACAGCAGTTGCTGAACCGTGGTGCACGCCTGACCGAGCTGATGAAGCAGCCCCAGTATTCGCCGCTGACCAACGCCGAGATCGTTTGCGTCATCTATGCAGGTACGAACGGCTATCTCGACAAGGTTGACGTGAAAGAGGTTGGCCGCTTCGAGGCTGGTTTGCTGAACCACCTGCGGACAAACGCTTCTGAAGTGCTCGACATGATCACCAAGGAAGACCCGAAGATCAAAGGTGAAGCCGAAGAGAAAATCAAAGCGGCAATCGACTCTTTCGCAAAAGACTTCGCTTAATCTTTGAGACAAAGGAGACTTTGCTTTGCCTAGTCTTAAGGACCTGAAAAATCGGATCGAGTCGGTCAAATCGACCCGCAAGATCACAAAGGCCATGCAGATGGTCGCGGCCGCAAAACTGCGCCGCGCCCAAGATGCAGCCGAGGCATCGCGCCCCTACACAGAACGGTTTAACGCCGTGATGGCCGGGCTTGCTGCGTCGGTCGGCGGATCAGATAGCGCACCGAAACTGTTGTCCGGAACGGGCAGTGATCAGGTGCAACTGCTGATCATAATGACCGCTGAACGTGGCTTGTGCGGTGGCTTTAACGGCAACATTGCCAAGCTGGCCAAGACGCATGCGCAAAAGCTGATCGGCGAAGGCAAGACCGTGAAAATCATCACGGTCGGCAAGAAAGGCCGCGATGCGATCAAGCGTGAATTGGGCGATCACTTTGTCGGGCACGTTGACCTGACAGAGGTCAAGCGCGTGGGCTACGCCGACGCACAGGGCATCGCCAAAGACATCCTTGGCCGTTTCGACGCCGAAGAATTCGATGTCGCGACGATCTTCTTTGCGCGCTTTGAAAACGTCGTGACACAGCACCCAACGGCCCAGCAGATCATTCCCGCCAAGTTTGAGCAGGAAGAAGATGCTGACGTCACGCTTTATGACTACGAGCCTGGTGAGGAAGAAATCCTTGCTGACCTGCTGCCACGCGGTGTGGCCACGGCAATCTTCAGCGCGCTGCTGGAAAATGCCGCGTCCGAGCAGGGTGCACGTATGTCAGCGATGGACAACGCGACACGCAACGCAGGCGAGATGATCGACAAGCTGACGATCCAGTTTAACCGCTCACGTCAGGCCGTGATCACCAACGAGCTGATTGAAATTATTTCGGGCGCGGAAGCGCTCTAGACCCCGGAGAATACGAAAATGGCAAATGCAAAAGGCAAGATCACGCAGGTCATCGGCGCTGTCGTCGACGTGCAGTTCGATGACCACCTGCCCGAGATTCTGAACGCGCTGACAACTGACAACAACGGCAAAGAGCTGGTGTTGGAAGTGGCCCAGCACCTTGGTGAAAATACGGTTCGTGCGATTGCGATGGACTCAACCGAAGGTCTGGTCCGCGGTCAGGACGTCACAGACGCCGGCACAACCATCACTGTGCCCGTGGGCGACGCCACATTGGGCCGCATCATGAACGTTGTGGGGGAGCCTGTGGACGAAAAAGGCCCCATCGGTGAAAAAGATCGCCGTTCCATCCACGCGGATGCGCCCGCTTTTGAACAGCAGTCTACAGCGTCTGAGGTTCTGGTAACAGGCATCAAAGTGATCGACCTGCTGGCGCCATATGCGAAGGGCGGTAAAATCGGCCTCTTTGGTGGTGCGGGTGTTGGTAAAACCGTTCTTATTCAGGAACTGATCAACAACATCGCGAAAGTGCACTCTGGCTACTCCGTCTTCGCTGGCGTGGGCGAGCGGACACGTGAAGGCAACGACCTTTACTACGAATTCATCGAATCCGGTGTTATCGACGCCGAAGACCTGACCAAATCCAAAGTGGCATTGGTTTACGGTCAGATGAACGAGCCTCCGGGTGCGCGTATGCGTGTGGCCCTGTCTGGTCTGACAATGGCAGAATCCTTCCGCGATCAGTCCGGTACAGACGTTCTGTTCTTCGTCGACAACATCTTCCGCTTTACACAAGCGGGTTCCGAGGTGTCGGCACTTTTGGGTCGTATCCCATCCGCCGTGGGTTACCAGCCAACACTGGCGACAGATATGGGTGCGATGCAGGAACGGATTACATCGACAAAGAACGGCTCGATTACCTCCGTTCAGGCGATCTACGTGCCTGCGGATGACTTGACCGACCCTGCGCCAGCGACATCCTTTGCGCACTTGGACGCGACAACCGTTCTGAACCGTGCGATTTCGGAAAAGGGTATCTACCCGGCGGTTGACCCGCTCGATTCCACATCGCGTCTGCTGGACCCTGCGATTGTTGGGGAAGAGCACTATGCCGTTGCGGCTGACGTGCAGCAGATGTTGCAGCGCTACAAGTCATTGCAGGATATCATCGCCATTCTGGGCATGGACGAACTGTCAGAAGAAGACAAACTGACCGTTGCCCGTGCACGTAAGATCGAACGCTTCCTGTCGCAGCCGTTTGACGTGGCGCAGGTGTTCACTGGTTCGCCGGGCGTTCAGGTGCCACTGGAAGACACAATCGCGTCGTTCAAGGCTGTTGTTGCCGGCGAATACGATCACTTCCCTGAAGGCGCCTTCTACATGGTTGGCGGCATCGAAGAAGTGAAAGCCAAAGCCGAGAAAATGGCTGCCGACGCAGCTTAAGGAGAAGCCATCATGGCAAACCTACAATTCGATCTGGTCTCGCCCGAACGCCGCCTGGCGTCGGTCGAGGCGTCCGAGGTTCAGATCCCCGGCGCAGATGGCGACATGACAGCCATGGCTGACCATGCGCCAACGATCACGACATTGCGCCCCGGCGTCCTGACAGTGGTGCACAGCGGCGGGTCTGATGCCTACGTTGTCTCCGGTGGCTTTGCCGAGATTACAGCGGCAGGCGTGTCGGTTCTGGCCGAACAGGCGCTGCCCAAGGACGAAGTGACGCAAGAGGTCTATGACCAGATGGTCGAAGATGCGAAAGCAGCCTACGGGCGTGCGCAAGAGACCTTCAAGAACGAACCCGGTCCAGTAGATGACGCAGCCAAGCTGCTGTCTGATATGGTGGCTATTGGCGGACACATCGGTCTGACCGCGAAGAACTAAGCGTTCCAAAAGTGAATAGAAAGGCCTCGCTTGCGCGGGGCCTTTTCCGTGTAGAGCCCGGCGTGGCTAAACTTTACGGCACACATATCGAACACTGAGTGGTGAAGCGGCATTTGATACGCGCGGCGGCAAAGGTCTTGAATGAGCCCAACTTGCAAGATTGCTGCATTGCGGCCAAAGTCTCCTTCTCGGAAAACTGAGCAGGCGCTGGAATGAGTATCGATTGGCAAAGGGCAGCCGCCTATGTGGTGGCCGTTGACGCCCAACAACAGATTTTGCTGACACAATTTAGCAAACCGGGTCATCCCAAATCGGGAGCTTGGACGTTGCCGGGCGGGGGTATGGAATGGGGTGAGCAGGCACACGAGACAGCACTCCGTGAACTGGGAGAAGAGACCGGCCTTAGCGCAGATATCGGCACCTTGTTGGGGGCACAGTCAGAGTGGTTTGACGAAAGAACGTCCGAGCGAGGACAGCGCGGCCTCGCACTCCGCCTGATATTCAAAGCACGGAACTTATCTGGTGAACTTAAGACCGATTTCAGGGACGATGATACAACTGCCGCGGCTGCCTGGTTCTCGATCGGCGCTGTCCAACGTTTGAACAGGGTCGAGGTTGTAGATTTTGGTCTATCTCTGATTTCGACACCGAAGTTGTCGATTGATCATATTTGACGACTAGAAGGCGGGCATTCAATCGACATTAACCAGTGTCCGCTTTGTTCCGCAGAACGGTCAACTCACGCGACGCTCTGAACGTCTGGCCGCGGTCAGGATTGCCTGCCTTTCTGGCCACGCCCTTTGCCGCTAGTCTTTCAGCCCCCAAAGCGCTGCCGTCCCGAACACACCCTGTCCGTCAGCGGTGAAATCGAGATCGCTGTTCGTCCCGAAGTCGCTGCCCGACACAAACACCCCATCGGCGGTCGGCCCGTAGATGAAACCGTTCAATTGCCCATTGACGGTGAAAGCCTGTTCGCCGTTATTAAGCGCCCCGTTGATCTGCATGTTGTACTGTGTCTGCCCACTCGTGCCCGCAAAAATGTTCCCACCCGACATCACGACATCGCCTTCATAAAGCGCCAGATCCTCCAGTCCGGTTTCGGGGTTGGCGACCCATCCCATGAACTCTGACGCGCTGCCGGTGGTCGCGCCAGTTTGCATATCAACCGACAGAGAGGCCTGGCTGGTGATGTTCGCGTTCGGTGTGCTGGTAAAGGCAAGTTCCATAAAGCCACTATAATTCAGCGTGCTTGGTGCGGGCAGATCCGCAAAGGGTGTCAGGCCACCGACGTTGTAGGCGTTTTTAACGGCAGCGAACTCATCCGGCATCTGGGTGACAAAGTATAGCGCCTGCGCCTCGGTTGGTGCGGTGAATGGGCTGGTTGGCGTACCACCACCACCATCTCCGCCGTCGTCGCCACCGCCGCCAGTATCACCATCACCGCCTCCTCCTCCGCCAGTATCATCACCGCCGCTACCTCCACCACCGCCACAAGCCGACAGTGCCAAAACCAGCGCGTAAGTTGTTAAAGACCTTATAATAAATGGGTATTTCACAGCGACAACTCACCTGACATTTAAAAACCGTACAGGTTGAGCTATCAGTGATTCATTAACCAAGTGTTATTATGGGTTAAGAAAACGTTGGATTGATAATGCGTCGATTTCAGAGTGGCACAATCGGGATTGACCACGGTGATGTGGTGCTTTTCTCTGATTTTGAAGACGACGGCCAGATGTGGCGTGGCGAAGGGCCGCGACAGTCACGGGCAGCCGTCAGTTTTGCGCAGGCCTATGCGACCCCGCCACATGTGCAGGTATCGATGTCGATGTGGGATATATCGAACAACACCAACATCCGTGCTGATGTGCAGGCCGAAGAAATCACTGAGGTTGGTTTCACAATCGTTTTCCGCACATGGTCTGACACCCAAGTCGCGCGCGTGCGCGTCGCTTGGACATCCTATGGTGAGTTGCCCAATGACGACGGTTGGGAACTTTACTGAGCGCGTTAACCTTTTGGTAACACCAACGTTCGTAAACCATAATCAATACACTTCAGTGCCTAATTTATGTGGATTCCAATCAATAAGCGGGCGCAACATACCTGACTTGAATAGGAAATTTGAGATGACAATAAGAGTGAATGCAATCGCCGTAGCGCTTTTGCTTACGGTGCCAGCTGCACATGCCGATGGGGTCTATTATGGCGTTGGTTTTGGCTATGCGGACTCAACTTCTGAGCCGGAATTTGGCGATAACAGTAGTGGTGGATATCCAACCATCGGCGCGACCCTTGGATATAAACGGGAACAAGGCAACTACTTCTATGCTGGCGAAATTGATATTGATGTTCCCGTCGGGGATGCAGAACTGTCGTTTGAAGATGTAACATGCGACGATGGTTTTGCGGATGGCCCGTATTTCTGTACGCATACATCGACCGTACGTTTGCGCAGTTTGGCAGGTGTCGAACTTAGCAATGGAATTGATGTGTTTGGCACCATTGGTATTGCGTTTATGTCTGGCGAGGGTGCGATTGAGCCGACGGGCGAGACTGATACTGGTACGGCATCTGGTGCGACTGTTGGTTTTGGTGCGCAGATCCCTGTTGGTTCGGGATCGATGCGTCTTGAATTGATTTACGATAATCTCGAGAATACGGGCACTCTGCCAGATGACGTGTATGAGCCGACGTTTGAATCGGTCTCACTAAAGACGACATACCTTTTCTGAGCCTGAAGAACAGACCCAATCCGGGATCAACGGATTGGGTCATCATTGACGCGACATCAATGGCCTACTCTGCCGCATAAAGCCCTTCATAGATTGGCCCCAGCGTCTTGTGGTCGAACAATGACGAGACAGAGGTGCCGTTCCACGTATTCAGGATGGCTTGGGCAAACATCGGCGCTGTTGGCACGATACGGATGTTCTTACAGGCTTTCACGGCCTCTGTGGCGGCAATCGTATCGGTGATCACGAGGCTTTTCATCACGGATTTCGATACCCGCTCTACCGCCGGGCCGGACAGCACACCGTGTGTGATATAGGAATGAACCTCTTTCGCTCCGTTCTCCATCAGCACCTCGGCGGCTTTACAAAGCGTACCTGCCGTATCAACGATATCGTCCACAATCACGCAAACCTTGTCTTTCACATCACCGATGACGGTCATCTCTGCGACCTCGCCGGGTTTGCCCCGGCGCTTATCGACTATGGAAAGGGGCGCTCCAATGCGCTGCGCCAGATCACGGGCGCGGGCCACGCCGCCCACGTCGGGGGATACGACCATCACCTCATCCATCTTGCCCCGGAAGTTATGCATCGCATCCAGCGCATAGATGGGCGAGGCATAGAGGTTATCGACCGGAATATCGAAAAAACCCTGAATCTGCGTGGCATGCAAATCCAGGGTTAAAACGCGTTCAATACCGGCTTCTACGATCATATTCGACACCAGCTTGGCCGTGATCGGGGTGCGGGCCTTTGAGCGGCGATCCTGTCGGGCATAGCCAAAGTAAGGAATGACTGCCGTGATACGCGCAGCCGAGGAACGGCGCAGCGCATCGGCGATAATCAGCAGCTCCATCAGGTTGTCGTTGGCGGGGTTCGACGTGGGCTGGACGATATACATGTCCTCACCGCGCACGTTCTCAAACACCTCTACAAAGATCTCACCATCGTTGAACCGTTCGACCCGCGCATCACACAGGCCCACTTCCATGCCGCGGTGCATCGACATGCGGCGCGCGATTGATGTGGCGAGGGGCTGATTGGCGTTACCGGAAATCAGCTTGGGCTCGATCATTGTGGGCATAAGAAGGGGTCCTTTGGCAGAAGGGGCGTTTACACAAATGTAACAGAATCGTGGCGTTGACACCGGGTAGCACAAGCTTACCGTCTCGCAAAGAATTCAGCAGCCAAAGGAGCCGCAAAATGCCCCATATCGACTATTACTTCGCTACCCTTTCGCCATTTACCTACCTCAGCGGCACGCGCCCGGCGGAAATTGCAAAGAAACATGGGGCCACGATCACCTATAAACCACTCGATATCATGGCGCTGTTCGCGCGTACCGGCGGCACCCCACCCAAGGACCGTCACCCCAACCGGCAGGAATACCGCCTGCAAGACATGGCGCGGCGGTCCAAACTATTGGGCATGCCATTGAACCTCAAACCAATGTTCTGGCCGACGAATGGCGCGCCATCCGCCTATGCTATTATCGCCGCCCAAAACGCGGGTGAGGATGTGGCAGAATTGGTGAAAGCCTTCGGTGCTGCCTGCTGGGCGGAAGAACGTGATATCAGCCAGGACGATGTCGTCCGCGACTGCTTGAAAGAATCCGGGCTCGATCCTGCATTGGCCGATAAGGACATGCTCACCGCAGCCGATACCTTTGCCAAAAACCTCGAAGATGCGGTCAGCGCAGGGGCATTCGGCGCCCCCTTCTTTATCACCGATACGAATGAGCGTTTCTGGGGCGAAGACCGGATCGACGATCTGGATGCGTATCTGTCTGGCAAGCTTTAGTGCCCGACGTCTCAGGCCATCATGTGCATGCGGTCACGGTGGGTGCAGGTGCGCCCGCCGTGATGGTGCATTGTGCCTTGTCTAATCACAAAGCTCTGCTGCCCTTGGCCGAAGCGGTCGGCGGGCAGGTGAGTTTGATCGATATGCCGGGGCATGGGCGCAGCGATGATTGGGACGGCAAGCGGGACTATCAAACGCTTGTTTTCGAAGCCGCCGCCGCGTGCTGCGATGGTCCAACGCATTTGATCGGCCATTCCTTTGGTGCGACTGCGGCTTTGCGGCTGGCTATTGAACGCCCCGATCTGGTCAACCGGCTGACCTTGATCGAACCGGTCTATTTCGCCGCTGCCAAAGGCACGCCGGCGCACGCGCAGCATGCCAAAAACTTCCGCCCTTTCGTGGGCGCGATGTTGACCGGCGACGAAGCACGCGCGGCAGAGGTCTTTAACAGCCTGTGGGGGGCGACCCCTTGGGCGGATATCCCGGCGCGCATGCAGGCCAAACTGGCCCAACGCATTCATTTGATCGTCGCAGGTGCAGCACCAATTGAAGAAGACGCCGCCGGGATTACCTCAGCCGAGCGGCTAGGGGCGTTGAACATCCCCGTGACCTTGATCCGCGGGGCGGACACGCAGCCAGTGATCACGGAAATCCACCGCGTGTTGGTAAAGCGTATCCCAAATGCGACAGATCACGAGATTGCAGAGGCTGCGCATATGCTACCGCTGACCCACAGTGATGAGGTCGCCGCGATTATCCGCGCAGCAGATCCAGAAACTGACTGACGCCATCCTCGGTCATCGACCAATCACAGACCAAACGCCCAATCAGCGGTTCATCGGGGTCGCCTACGTTGTGGTCGCCATTCATGACATAGTAGACCGCACCACCATCCAGCATCCGCTTATGCTCACGACGAGGTATCTCAAAAAAGATCATGTTGGCTTGTGGTTCAAACAGCATCGTCGCCGCATTGTGCCTGCGCAGCCCTTCGGCCAATTGAACGCAGCGTGCGTTCGCTGATCGTGCCATATCCAGCCACAACCCATCGGCCAGATACGCCTGCATCTGCGCCGACAGATAACGATGCTTTGATAGCAAATGCCCACCCCGCTTACGGCGCAATTCAAATTCCCATGCGATTTCGGGGTCGAAAATCACACAAGCCTCCACCCCCAGCAGGCCATTCTTGGTGCCGCCAAAGCTGACGGTATCGACACCGGCCTTCCACGTCATCTCAGCGGCGGAACAGTCCAAAGCAGTCAGCGCATTCGCAAAGCGCGCACCATCCAAGTGGGTCTGCATGCCGAACTCTTGCGCCGTGGCGGTCAACGCCCGGATTTCATCAAGGGTATAGAGCGTCCCTTTTTCGGTCACCTGGGTGATCGATAGTGGCCCCCGCTGTGGGCCATGCACACCGCGATTTTCCTCCCCAAGGATTTTCTCGCGCAACCCATCCGCAGTCATCTTGCCGTTGGCGGTTGGTACCAAGGTCAGCTTTGCCCCAGTATAAAACTCCGGGGCGTTGCACTCATCCTCATGGATATGGGCGCAGTCTGTGCAAAAAATCGTCTCCCACGGTTTTGTCATCGCAGAGAGCAGGACAGAATTGGCGGCGGTCCCGTTGATGATCAGGTAAACGGCGGCTTCCGGCGCCTCAAAAATCGCGCGTATCTGCGCGCGTACCGCGTCCATGATCGGATCAGCACCATAGCCCATGGCATAGCCTGCGTTGGCCGCGACCAGCGCCTCCATCACCTTTGGATGGGCGGGGCCTGCATTGTCTGAGGCGAAATACATCTAAAGTGGCTCCTCAATTATATGGTCGTCCCAATCGTCCTCATCGACGTTGATTTCAGGGATGGTCATACCTTTGACAGACACACCCGCCTGATGCACCGACGCCGGATTGCCCGAAATCAGCGGGTGCCAGTCATAAAGTGGGCGGCCTTCATAAACCAAGCGATAGCCGCAGGTCATAGGCAGCCAATACAGGTTGTCCTCGATGGTTTTGGGCGTCAGCACGATGCATTCGGGCACGTATTTGTGGCGGTCAGTGTAGTTGCTGCACAGGCAGCTTTCGCCATCCAGCAAACGACAGGCTATGCGGGTCAGGGCGACGGTCCCATCGTCATCTTCCAGCTTGTTCAGGCAACATTTGCCGCAGCCATCACACAGCGCTTCCCATTCCTGTTGGTTCAGGTCCTTCATCGGCTTGGTTTCCCAGAACCGAGAGGTCAGGCCATCACGGGGAATTTCAGCGGACATCGGCGAGGATATCTCTGGCAGTCACGCAATCGGCGTCCATTTGGGTGACTAACTTATCAACGCCTTCGAACTTCAGCTCAGGGCGTAGGAAATCGACAAGAGCGACCGAAAGGGTGGACCCGTACAAGTCGCCCTTGAAATCAAAAATGAAAGTCTCGCAGTTCGGCACGTTTTCCCCAAACATGGGGCGAACCCCGATAGACGCCGCGCCATCATATGTCCCCTTGTGTGGGCCATCTAGCACATCAACCTTCACAGCATAAACGCCAAACCTCGGCGGATGGAGACCGCTGATCGACATATTCGCAGTAGGATACCCCAGATCGCGGCCGCGTTGGTCGCCGCGAATAACCTCGCCTTCGATCCGGTGCCAATGCCCCAGCATCGCAGCAGCATCGCGTGGCTTGCCGTCGGTCAGCGCTTGGCGGATCGCGGTTGAGGACACGTTGGCGGTGTCGATGGCGACAATTGGCGCGATGGTGACGCCAAAACCCATTTCGGTGCCAAAGTTTTGCAGGTCTTCAACCGTCCCGGTACGGTCTTTGCCAAAGCAGAAATCAGCCCCGACAACGACGTGCTTAAGCCCCAGTTGATCGGCAATGATCGTCTGCGCAAAATCGCGGGGGCTGAGGCTCGCAAGAGCGGCGTTGAAGGGCACCTCATAGAGCTTTTCCACACCAAGCTTGGCCAAACGGTTCGCGCGTGCCTCTGCGTTCATCAAGCGGAAGGGCTTGGGATCGCGTGAGAAATAGCTGCGCGGATGCGGTTCAAACGTCATGATGCCTAAAGGCGCGCGCGTGGCTTTCGCCGCCTCGCGCGTCAGGTCGATGACCGCTTGATGCCCAATATGCACACCATCAAAATTGCCAATCGCCGCCGCAGCACCACGGTCGGATGGATCAATAAAAACGGTGTCACGAATGATATGCATGGCTTTGGGTAGCCGACGCCGCAGGGCCGTGCAAGCACCGCTTATCACCCCTTACGGGCTTCTGCGCGCAGAAAGTCGCAGGCTTAAATAAGTGCTAGTCGAATTTCCGCGATGGCGCCAACACAGTCGCATCACCAACCAGCACCTTTTTATCATTCACAATACAGCGCGTATTCATCGTGACCCGCCGCTTGGAATGATCAATCTCGGTCACCTCAACTTCGGCCAGCACCATGTCGCCAGGGCGTACGGGGGCAAGAAATTTCAGGTTCTGCCCCAGATAAACCGTCCCATGCCCCGGCAATTGCTCACCAATCACGGCACTGACCAAACCAGCAGTCAGCATCCCATGCGCGATACGGCCACCAAAGATCGTATCTTGCGCATAGTCTTCATCCAGATGCACTGGGTTCCGATCGGTTGAGACCTCGGCAAACATCTCAATGTCCCGATCCGTAATCATTTTACGGAGTGATCGGACCATGCCGATTTCGATATCTTCGATGCAGATCGTGCCGCGGGGTGCGTTGTCTAACATGTCGGGCTCCATAAAGTAACAAAAATTCCGATATCACGGCGTTATTAAAATTTTATTACTTCGCGGATGCAGAAAGATCAAGTGATTCCTCTAGCGTAATTGCCCGATTGTGTAGGTCGCGGTGGTTTGCGCCCCGTCTAGATATGCTTTCAAGGCCGCTGGATCAGGCTGGTGGTCTGTCTTGGTTTCTTTCGCCGCCAAACCACCAGAGATAAACAGCGTGTCGATGTCTTCTTGCATGCCACCCAGAATATCAGTGCCGACCCCATCGCCGATGGCCATAATACGCGGATCAGATGGCGCATGCATTAATGCAGCGAGCCTACGGCGCGCGAGGTCGTAAATCGGTGGGTGCGGTTTGCCGAAATACAGGCTCTCGCCGCCCATTTCGGTATAAAGCGCGGCCAATGCGCCCGCGCACCACTCGCGTACCTCGCCTCGATCCACGATGATATCGGGGTTGGCACACAATAGCTTGAGACCCTTTTGTTTGGCATAAAGAAACTCAGGCCGGTTCACATCAACATCCGCCAGCGGGTCAAAGGGGCCACAGCAGACGATGCCTTCGGCCTCTTCCAGTGGCACTTTCTGAATATTCACTGGATCATCAATGATTTTCAGGGGCTTGAAGAAATCATCATCACGCGGGCTTTCCCCCATGAACCATATTTTCTCACCCACAATCCCCCGGAACATCGCCGCCCGCGCGCTATCACCAGAGGTCGCAATCGCGTCCCATGCATCATCCGGAACGCCCAGCCCGTTGATCTGGTGCGCGACCGAATCCCACGGACGGGGAGAGTTCGTCACAAGTACGACAATCCCACCGGACGCGCGGTATTTCTGCATGGCGGTCACGGCGTCAGGCAGGGCAGTGATGCCGTTATGCATGCACCCCCAAAGGTCCACAAAAGCGGCGTCATATTGGCCCGAGATGTCGGCGAATTGGTCGATAATCTGGGTCATATATTTACCTTTATGAACGGTATGGAACGCGTACAGACGCTGTACATATGCTGTATGTACAGCTGTACAGAATTGGCCGGTCCCGGAGTAACCGGGACCGCGCTAGATCAGACCTTGAGTGCGGGGATGATCTGTTTCTTCCGGCTCATGATGCCGGGCAACACGACGCTGTCACCGTCAACGGTTGCGTCAAAGGACTTCTCGGCAACGGTTTTGACCAGATCATTGGGGATCAGCATCGTGGCTTCTTCTTTGATGATGTCCACCACGAAAAGCAGCACCTCATCGACCTTATCTTCCTTGGCGACCTTCGGCATGGTTTCCATCAAGGATGCCTTGCGGTCTAATACGATCCCCGGCGATGTGGTTTCCAACACAGAGACGCGGAATTTCTTACCGTCCACTGCGTATTCCTTGCTGTCCATGCGCAGCAGTTCAGCGTCAGAGAAGGCAGAGACATCGGACTTCGCTTCAAACATCTCACCTGCATAGGTTTCGATATCGACACCAAGGTCTTTGGCCAGCGCCTCGGCCAGATCCTTGTCGATCTCGGTCGTCGTTGGGGAACGGAAGGCCAAAGTGTCTGACAGAATGCAAGACAACATCAAGCCTTTGATCCCTTCGGGCATATGGCCCGCGTGTTCGCCCATCATTTGATGCATGATCGTCGCTGTGCAGGCCAAAGGGCGCACCGTGATGTTGATCGGGTTCTTGGTTTCCAGTCCGCCCGCCAGTTTGTGGTGGTCAATAATTGCCAGCACATCGGCGTTATTGATGTTTGCAGGCAGTTCAGCGGGGTTGTTGGTGTCAACGATGACGCAGGATTGGTCGTCTTCTACATCCACGATCACGTCTGGCAGATCAAAGCCCCAGCGTTTGGCGACAAATGCAGCCTCGGTGTTTGGTTCACCCAGCAGGGCTGCCTTTGCCTCAATGCCGGTGTGGTTCAAAAACCAGTCCCAGATCAGGGGCGATCCGGTGCTGTCGGTGTCGGGGGACTTATGGCCAAATACGAGCGTTGTCATGGGTATCACTTTCAAAGGGATCAAACTTAGCCCGTATATAGAAGCGCGCGTGGGGCGTGTCACCCCATCGCAGCGGTTTGACCCAAAGGCGGCGGTGATGTATCTTGTGAGCACTCAAAAGGAGGACGCTGACAATGGACAACCAAGCCTAACCAGCACGCATTGATCCCATGGGCCATGAAGGCCCGCCCGTTTTCCAAAGAGGAGCACCCTGACAATGGATATGACGCCGTAACGCCGTTTTGGCGAACCGCTTGGCCGTTTGGCCACATGACAATTCTCAGATGAGAGGTGCATCAGATGCCCCGTAAAACACCAAAACCCCGCAAGCCGGGTCTAAACCCTATGCCCGCACCCAAAAGCCGCCGCGCCGCAAGGCCTGACCCCAAGGGCGTGCCGGCGCATGCGCCTGCAGGCCCGGCTCGTGATAAACGGTTTGATCGCCGACCGCCCAAGTTTCCCGGTCGTTTGGGCGGACGGTAGTAAAGGCGCCCCGCTGCCATATGGCGGCGGGGCTTGTCACCGATGTGTTTTTCCATTTGGCTGCGCGGGAAAGGAACCCTGATGCCGCGTGAAGCCGACCTATACCCCCCCATCAAAGCCTATCTGCAAAGACAAGGCTATGAGGTAAAAGGCGAGGTGGGTGCGGCTGATGTCGTGGGCCGTCGTGGCAATGACCTGGTGGTCATTGAGCTGAAACTGGGATTTTCACTGGCACTGTTTCACCAAGGGGTAGAGCGGCTTTTGACCACCGATCATGTCTATCTGGCGGTTCCGGCAGGTGGGCAGGCCAAGGCGCTGAAAGCCAATGTCAAACTCGCCCGCCGTGCTGGTTTGGGCGTTATGACCGTGCGCCTGCGCGATGGGCATGTCGAGGTCTTGGCCGATCCGGGCGCTTACGCCGCCCGGCAATCAAAGAAAAAGAAAACGCGGCTTTTGCGCGCTTTTGACCGGTTGCAAGGCGACCCCAACGATGGCGGGGCGACCCGGCACGGGATCATCACCGGGTATCGTCAGGATGCGCTGCGCTGCGCACGGTTTCTGGCGGTGCATGGGGCGTCAAAGGGGGCAACGGTCAAAGACTGGGCCGAGGTGCCGCAGGCAACACAGATCATGGCGGCAGACCACTACGGTTGGTTCCGCCGGGTGTCGCGGGGTGTGTATGAACTGACGGATGCAGGGCGCAAAGGGCTGATCGATTACGGAGACGCTTAGGCCAACAATTTTCGACGAAAATTGTTGGCCTCTCAAAAGGAATTTCTAGAAATTCCTTTGCTCGTCTCAGTTGCCGCGGACGATGGCCCAGCCTTCATTCTCAAGCAATTGCAGCACACCATCATTCCCAATCAAATGGCCTGCGCCAACGGCCACGATGATATCATCATGGCGGGTTGCCGCCTCGGTGATCACGGGTATCCAATTGCGGTTGCGGGTGATCAGCAGGGATTCTTCCATTTCGTCAAACATGGCGTTGGCCTCTGCGGGGGCGAGGTCAGGTACATCTGTCATGGCGATGCGTGACATCTCCCAAAGCCGCCCAACGTCTTCGGCAAAATAGCGATCCAGCATTGCGACAAACATCTGTTCCTGTAACTCCGGCACCAGCATGCTGACACGGAGCATATCGATTTGTTCGTCAAAACTGTCGTCGTCGAACAGATCAAACAGTGTCGTATAGGGTTCAACAGCTTGCATCGGAACGCCAGCGGCTTGGGCATCTTCGATGATCATGTGATCAAGGCCGCGCATCCCCTGCATCATATCCGACATTGCACAGGACGGCACCGCGAGGGTCAGCGACAAATACCAAGGCTGCATCTTGGCTGCCATGAAAGACGGAATGCCCCGTTCTGTGGCGGCCGCGGCGATCAATTGCCATGTGTCTTCATCCACCAGTTCTGGCAATGTGGGACCCTCGACAATAAACAGGCGGCTGGGGTCCGTCGTGATCAGCTGTTGCAGCAGGGCTTCTTCCTCTGGCGTTGCCTCCAGCATGACCAGATCAGCGCCGGCGATGGTGTCTGCCAGTTCTGCGCGTAGCGCGTCCAGCCTTGGGTCGTAGATGTGCATTGTGCCAACAGCGGTAATCGTCGCGTCGTCCTTGGTGGCGGTCCAGATCAACCCTTCGGCATAGGGCATATCGGCGACAGCGGCAGACAGCTGTGTCTGCTGGTCGGGTGTCATCCGGTCCAGATAGCTTTCGCCGACGCAGGCGGCTGCGGCGGGCAGGGCGGTCAGTGCAAAGAATGCTGTGGCTGCTGTGCGAAGGAACATCGGCTGTCCTATATATGATGCGGTTCCTTAACAGGTAAGGATTCCGCGCCGAGGGTCAATTCCCTCAGACGCGGTTTTCCAGGATCAGACGCTGCCCCACCCGGATCAACAGCCGCCCGACGATATCACGCCAGGTCCGCTGTGGTGGCGGGACGACCCGCAAGGTCGCTTGTGCTGGCAGCATCGCACCACTTGGCAAATGCAGCGGGCCATTGTCTGTGAACGCCGCTGTTTGCAGCGGAACGGGTGGCCAGCCTGCCGCGCTTGGCCGCAACGACAGCCGCGCTGGCAGGCTGCGCCGCGTGACTGGCTTTGCATCACCATGGTGATGGATATCGGGGCCGATCTTGTGATCGACAGTATAGAACGGGGGATGCATGAACGTATCCGATCTGAAATCTGTAGGAGAGAATTGCGCAGCACACAAAGGTGCCACAGCACTGCAACGCGGTGGCTAGCACCAGCGGAGAAATAGAACCTTTCTTATCATTGCAGTCTCCTTGATTCGGAATCACGTCCGTGTCGTTTAACCCAAGGGTTGCGGTTTACCCAAGGGTAATTTTTGACAGTGTCGGATTTTTGCGAAATTCGGCCTTTGCCGTATTGCTGGGATGCGGCGCAGTCGCCGCAATGCCTTTGGTGCGACCTTAGCCGATGATCAAAAAGATCAGCCCAGCTGTGCCGCCCGCCAGCAGCAATGTTACTTCACCACCTAAGATACCAAAAATACGTGTCAAATTGCTCACCTTCAAGTTTCGTTAATGCAGGGTTAATCCATGATCATGTCCGAGTTTTGACGAAAAAGATGAAAATGGGATTAAAAATGGGCGAAGCCTTTTGACAAGGCTTCCGGGTCAAGTATTTCGATCTTTTGGCGTGCCGATTTGATCACACCTTGCTTTGCCAGCTTGCTGATGGATCGGCTCACCATTTCCCGATTGGCCCCGACAAAGCCCGCAATTTCGGCGTGCGTCGGCGCGTCCTCGATCACCGCCCCCCGCGAGAGTTTGCCCTGTTCGACTGCCAAGCGGAGCAGATGTTTAACAACCCGCTGTTCGACCGACATCGTCGTCATTTCCAGGTTGCGCCGCGTCAATGTGCGGATGCGGTCAATCAGATTACGCGTGACCCTGTCGCGGATGACGGGCACCTTATCAAACAATTGCAAAAAGCTTTCACGCTGCATGGCCAGTACCCGCGCATCGGTCTTGGCAACAACCGCCAATGACCGCGGTATGCCGTCAAAGGCCGCCAGCTCTCCAAAATAGGCCCCAATCTGGAACCGCGAGAAGACAATCTCGCGCCCTTGTTTAGTCCATAAAACCGCCAGCAGTGATCCCGACAATAAAAAGTAAAGATCGCACGACGTGTCCTCCTGTTCAAAGATCGTCTGCCACGGCTGGAGGTTTTGTTCGCTTACGCTCAGGGTGATATCGGCGAGATCGGCGGCTACGATCCCTTGAAACAGTGGCAGATCGTAACTCAGCAGTTTTTCTGGTGTCATGGTACAGCCATCGCTGCAGTGTTCTGCCCGCCATTCCCCGGTAAAAGGGTTCGGCTGACCGTTGTTGTATCACTCATATTGCTCACCTGTTCGTCTGACAGTTGCACTATATGCGTGTTTTTCCAGCTTCCAAGCCCGTAAAGCGAGAGTAGGCAAGTTGTGACTAATCCGCCAAATAGACCCTGTTTTGGTGCAAAATAGGTCGGCTCAGCCCGCGGCCCGCCCGGCCCGCCGTCCTGAGTGGATACAACCGCCAAGGAACGTCCCTTCCAGCGCGTTGTTGCCATGGTATCCGCCTCCGCCAAAACCCGCCGCTTCGCCGGCAGCATAAAGCCCGTCGATCGTCTGTCCGCCGGGTGCAAAGACGCGCGTATCCAGGTCGGTGTGGATGCCGCCCAGCGTCTTGCGTGTCACCACATGCAATTTCACTGCAATCAGCGGTCCTTTGCTGTCATCAAGGATCTTATGCGGCTTTGCGGTGCGGATCAGCTTGTCACCCAGATATTTGCGTGCGGTGTGAATGGCGCTGACCTGAGCATCCTTGGTAAATGGATTGTCGATCTGCGCATCGCGCGCTTCGATCTGGGCGCGCAGTTTGGCAGGATCAATCAGGTTACCACCCAGTTGGTTCATACCTGCCACCAGCGTGTCAAAGTCATTGGCAACGACGAAATCTTCGCCTTTTTCCTTGAACGCCTCAACCGCAGGGGTGGCCCCTTTGCCCAAGCGTGCCTTGAGGACATCTTTCCAACCGCCCTCGGTGAGGTCAAAGTTCTGCTCTGACCCCGAAAGTGCGAATTCTTTTTCGATGATCTTCTGGGTCAACACGAACCACGTATGATCATGCCCGCGCCTGCAAATCTCGTGCAGGGTCGACATGGTATCAAAGCCGGGCATACATGGGGCAGGCAGCCTGTCACCGGTTGCATCAAACCACATCGACGACGGCCCCGGCAGAATGCGGATGCCATGATGCGGCCAGATCGGATCCCAGTTTTGCACGCCTTCGGTGTAATGCCACATACGGTCCGTGTTGATCAGCTCGGCACCCGCATCCTTGACGATATCCAGCAGCAAGCCATCCACATGCTCTGGCACACCCGACACCATCTTGTCCGGCAAAGGCCCCGATTTGGATGCATCCCAGTTGCGCCGCACCAGATCAAAGTTCCCACCAATCCCGCCAGAGGTGACGATGACTTGGGTCGCGCGGATATCAAACTGATCAACAACATCGCGGTTTGTCGCGGCCCCTCGGATCGCGTCATCGGGGGCAAGAACATCGCCTGTGATGCCAGCGACCTTGCCATTTGTGATGTCAAACCCAGTGACCCGATGCCGGAACCCAAAAGTCACCTTGCCTTGCTTTTCCGCCTCCAACACCCGTTCTTCAAAGGGACGCAAGACGCCCGGCCCAGTTCCCCAAGTGATATGAAAGCGCGGCAGTGAATTGCCATGTCCATTGGCAAAACCACCGCCCCGTTCGGCCCAGCCGACCACGGGAAACCAGCGCATGCCCAATTCATGCAACCAGGGGCGCATCTCACCTGCTGCGAACTCTAGATAGGCCTGCGCCCATTGGCGCGGCCAGTGATCCTCGGCCCGATCGAATTGCGCCGATCCCATCCAGTCGTTCGTGGCCAATGCGACGCTGTCTTTCACTTTCAGACGCCGCTGTTCGGGGGTATCGATCATCAAGAGCCCGCCCAGTGACCAGAACGCCTGACCGCCCAGATTTTGCCGCCCTTCCTGATCAAGGATCGTGACGGTCTTGCCGCGCGCGATAAGTTCATGCGCAGCAACCAACCCGGCCAGACCTGCGCCGATAATGACAACATCACTTTGCATGAGACCACCCTTTTGTTCCTACACATCTTTGCAGGCGCAAGGAGGATGTCAATTCAAGCGTTGCGTCATGCGAAACCCCGGTGATGCTTGTTTGGGCCACATTATGTTGTTCCGAACCTGGAATGCGACTATCAAGATCAGCGGATATTTATACAGGGGGACATCCAATATGCACGCATTAAGCGGTGGTATCACAGGCAACGGCGAAGGTACGAAACTCAATATTCTGGGGCAGACATATTACATCAAGGCCCATTGCGACACGACGTTTGCATTTGAAGCCAATTCGCAACCGGGTGAATTCGTTCCGGTCCATATCCATCCCACGCAAGATGAATTCATTCTGGTCCAAGAGGGTGAGCTGGACCTGAAACTGGACGGCGTCTGGTCCACGGCGAAAGCTGGTGATCTGGTGCGGATGCCAAAGGGCATACCGCATGGATACTTCAACAAATCCGATAAACCCACGCGCGCGCTTTTCTGGGTTTCGCCTGCGGGGCAGTTGAAAGAGCTGTTTGAGCAGCTGCATGATATGGCTGATGTTGAGGAAGTCGTGCGGATTTCAGCCGCGCATGATGTTGATTTCTTGCCGCCAGAGGCGAATGAATAAACCCATCCACCCGGCTTACGCGGTACCTTATTTGCCCTGCCAGACGGGCGCGCGTTTTTCGACGAAAGCGCGCGCGCCTTCGGCAGCGTCAGCACTTTGACCAATCTTGGCGATGATACGGTCGTTTGCGGGCCAATGTGCCGTATCATTTTCGGCATGGGCCGCAGTGGCAATCGCAAGGGTATGGCGGACTGCCAAAGGGGCGTTTGACGCGATATCAGCGGCGATGGTTTTTGCGGTCATCAGCGCATCACCATCAGCGGTCACGCGGTTGATCACGCCCCAATCGGCGGCCTCTTGCGCGGTAAAGGGTTTGCCTGTCAGCAGGATTTCATTGGCGCGCACACGCGGGATCGCGACAGGTAGGCGCACCGCCCCACCCGCACCCGGGATCAGGCCGATGCGGACTTCGGGCAGGGCGAATTGGGCAGAGGCACCTGCCACAACCATATCGCAAGCCAGCATCATTTCGAACCCGCCAGCAAGGGCTGCCCCTTCGACGGCGGCAATAACGGGTTTGGTACGGCAGCGTTTGACGAAACCACCAAAGCCGTATTCGCCGAAAAGAATGGTATCGCCAGCACCACCCGCAAAGGCCTTAAGGTCCATCCCTGCGCAAAACAACGTCCCTGCTCCGGTCAGGATCGCGACCCGCACATCCGGGTTCGCCTCAACCTGATCAAAGGCGGCGCGGATCGCATCACAGACCTCTGGATTGATCGCATTGCGTTGATCGGGGCGGTTCAGCGTGACCGTCGCGACCCCGTTTTCTACGTGATAGAGGACGACTTCATCGCTCATGTTCAGCTTCCTTTTCTGCGCGCGCCCGCAGGTCAGCGCGAATAATCTTGCCGGTCGTGGTCATTGGCATATCGTTTATAAAACGCACGACACGGGGGAATTCATAGGCGGCGAGTTTGGTTTTCACATGGCCTGCGATGTCCGCCGCCAGCCCATCTGTCTGCTCAAACCCTGCCGCAAGCTGGATATAGGCGGCCACGATAGACCCGCGCACGGGGTCAGGTTTGCCCACAACGCCCGCCAATTGCACGGCGGGGTGGGTCAAAAGGCAATCTTCGATTTCGGCAGGGCCAATGCGGTAGCCGCCGGAACTGATGATGTCATCATCGCGGCCAATAAACTGGATGCGGCCCGTCGGTGTTTTGCAACCCTTGTCGCCGGTCAGGAGCCATTTTTTGCCTGCAACAGTAATGAACTTCTGCGCAGTGGCATCAGGGTTGTTCCAATACCCCAGAAACATGACCGGGTCGGGCGCGCGCACTGCGATGCTGCCTTCTGCGCCGACATTGCAGACCATGGCACTCTCTTCATCGATAATATCAACGTGATGGCCGGGCACGGCAAAGCCCATCACACCCGGCTCGGCCGGTTGCAAGGCGGCGCAGGACGACACGATCATATTGCATTCTGTCTGCCCGTAAAATTCATTGATGGTGGTGCCAAAAACCTGCTGACCCCAAGCGATCAGTTCCTTGCCCAAAGTTTCACCCCCGGACGCGACAGAGCGCATGGGAACCGGCGTATCGGGTGTGTCCAAACGCATCAGTTTCAGCGCAGTTGGCGGCAAAAAAGCATTTGTGATCCCATGCGCACGGATCAGATCAAACGCGGCTTTGGCCGTGAATTTGGGAAAACGGCAGGCGACGACAGGGACGCCATGATGCAGCGCAGGCATCAGCACATCCAGTAAACCGCCGATCCAGGCCCAATCCGCAGGTGTCCAAATTTTGTCGCCCGGTTGAGGAAAGAAATCGTGGCTCATTTCAACACCGGGCAAATGGCCCAGTAAAACGCGATGGGCGTGCAGCGCACCCTTGGGGGCGCCGGTCGTGCCAGAGGTATAGATGAGGATCGCAGGATCATCGGCTTTTGTGGGATGTGGTGTAAAGGCAGTGGATTGACTGTCGCAAAGAGCCTGAAAATCGTCTGCCGCGTCCGGCATGCCATCAATACAAAGAACACGCTTCAGATCAGGCAGCTGCGGTCTGAGTTCAGCGATCACCGCAGCACTGGCTGCGTTGGTGATGACGGTCCTTGCACCTGAATCCTTTAGCCTGTGCAGCAATGCCTCTGGCCCGAACAGGGTAAAAAGCGGCAGCGCAATACAGCCCATCTTGGTGATGGCCACATGGGCCATCGCGGTTTCAAAACATTGCGGCAGCAGAACGGCAATCCGGTCACCCGTGGTGCAGGATTGTGCAAGCGCATTGGCCAGCTGATTGGACCGGTCTTTCAGGTCTTGGAAACTATATGTGGTTGCCGCACCATCAGTATCGATATCAACAATCGCACAGTGTTCCGGTGTGGCATCCGCGTGTTTGTCGCAGATATCCACGCCGATATTATAGGCATCAGGGATCACCCAGCCAAAGCTATCGCGCGTTAGTGCAAGGGTTGGGTGTCTGACCAGCATTACAGCGCAAAAAATGAACGCATGTTCAATTTGTGTCAATTGCTGTGGTGTCAAACATCGGACAGGCAACAGGACCTAGCCTGCGGTATTGCCAGACAACATGCGCACGAAGCCTTGGGTTTTTCGCGCGCTTTCAATGCGCCAGATCAGGATCGCGTTTGTCAGCTCAGCCTTGATATTTTGGTGGTCCGGGGCATCCCAAAGGTTCATCCGCTCACCCGGATCAGCCTCAAGATCAAACAGTTGACCTTCTTCGGTGTCCACGAAATGCACCAACTTCCAACGGTCCTTTCGGATCATGGTCATGAATTGCGTCCCCGTCAGGATCGCGTCATCCGCATGTTCGGCAAACACCTGTTCACGCGGCGTGGTGGGGGCATCAAACAATACATCGTGCAAGGATCGTGCCTCCATCCAATCGGGGGGGGCAATGCCTGCGGCCTCAAGGATCGTTGGGCCGAAATCAAACAGTGATACCAGGTGTGAAAGCCGCTTACCCGGCGTGATCATATTGGGCCATGATACCACAGCGGGCACATGAACGGATTGTTCGTACATGTTCCACTTTTGCGAATGGCCGTGGTCATTTAGGCAATCACCGTGGTCTGAGGTGAAGATGATCAACGTGTCTTCCAACACCCCACGCGCGTCGAGCGCCGCGATGATCTTGCCCACCTGATCGTCAATCATGGTTACGTTCGCATAGTAGTGTGCGCGCTGATGATGCAATTGTTCAGCGGTGGGATTTTCCTGATGATGAACCGCATCATGGCCGCTTTCCAGATGGTTCTGGCGCAGCGCCCTAAGCGGTGCAGGCTGCGTTGACAGGTCATAATCGCGGATCGCCTGAGGCAGATCTTTGCCTTCATAAAGGTCAAGATATCTTTGCGTCGGGTCATAGGGCGGGTGCGGTCCCGGAAATCCCACTTGCAAAAAGAAAGGCTCTTGTCCGGGATAGCGGTCCAGCCACCAGCACGCGGTATCTGCGACAAATACATCCGGGTGCAAATCTTCGTCCTGTTCCCAGATAAAGGCCCCCATTGCGTCATGATAATCGGGGCGTTTGCTGTAGGACACGCGCGATGGTTTGAACGCGCCGCGCGCCTTTATCGCCTTGTCCCAATTATCGAGGTAGAACGGCAAATTCGGGTGATCGCGGTCCTTATTTTCCACCACATGCCGTTCGTGAAAGCCAAAGTCGCCTTCAATCGGCATGGTATGCATTTTGCCGACATTCACACAGCGATAGCCCGCCTTGGCCAGTTCGGTGACCCAGCAATAGTTCCACGGTTCATCATTGCGGAAAACGCCGTTTGTATGCGGATATGTGCCACTGAACAAAGACGCGCGCGAAGGTGCGCAGGATGGGGCGGTGACGTACATATTTTCGAACACAGCCCCTTGTGCGACAAGTCGATCAAGGTTGGGGGTCACCATATGGTCAAAGCCATTTGCCGCAATCGTATCGATCCGTTGCTGATCGGTCAGGATAAAGACAATATTCGGACGTTCTGACATGTTTATCCCTTCACGGCGCCGCCCATTGACTGGACGATGTATTTGTTGGCGAAAATGATGACCGGCACTGTCGGCACTGTCAGAACGACACTGGCAAGCGCGATGCTGCCCCAGTCTACTCTGGCGTAGGACACGAAGTTCATGATCGCTACTGGTGCGGTGACCGTGTCGGACCGGGTAATGATCAGCGCAAAGAAAAAGTCATTCCAGGCGATCAGGAACGCCAGAACAGCGGTGGCAATAATGCCGGGGCGGGCTGCGGGGATCACGACCTTTGTGAGCGTTTGAAACAGGGTTGCCCCGTCCAGCAGGCAGGCTTCGATCAGTTCATCGGGCACTTGTGCCATTGATGTCCACGAAGACCAGACAACAAGCGGAAGCGTGAGCACCATATAGGCCGCGATCAGACCGGCCCAAGTGTCGATCAGCCCGACATTCAGATAAAGCAGGAACAGCGGGATCACAAAACCAACCGGCGGTGCCATCCGCAATAACAACAACAGCCATGAGGCAATGAACTTGCGGTGCGACCGGCCCTTTGCCAGCGCAAAACCAGCCGGCACCCCGATCAGCATGGCCAGCGCTGTCGATGCGCCTGCCGTCACCAGGCTGTTGAACAAAGCAAAGGGAAAATCTGATCGCGCAAGGGTGCTGAAGTTATCAAGCGTCAGAACCGTCGGCGCTTCCCAGATCGGTACGAACAAGTGACTTGTCGGGCGAAACGACAGAACCAAAGCCCAGATGATGGGCAGCAACGCAAAGAAGGCAAAGGCCAGCATCATGGCCACGCCTGCGGCCTGTTTCAAACTAAAGCTGTGCTTGGATCTAGGCACCGGAAATCCTCGCGTTTGCGCGGGCGACATAAAAGCTGATGATGGCCGCAAACAGGAAGAGGAACACGGCAATTGCCGCACCGTAAGAGACGTTCGAGGACTGGAAGGTCTGGATATAGGCATAATAATTCGTGGCTTGCGTCGACCGCCCCGGTCCGCCGTTTGTCATAACGAAAATCAGAGGGAAATGTTTGAGCGTTTCGATGAAACGAAACAAGGCAACCATCAAAAGGGCGGGCTTGAGCAACGGGAGCGTGATCCGCCAGAAGATCTGCATCTTTGTGGCACCATCGATTGATGCCGCTTCATCCAAATCGCTTGATATCCCCTGCAATGCCGCAAGGATTAACAGCATAACAAACGGAAAACTGGCCCATGTGTCGGCAATAACAATCGCGGCGATTGCGCCGTATTGCGTTGTCAGAAATGCGGGAACCGTGATCCCGAATATATCAAAAAAAGCGTTGATCGGGCTGAGTGTTGGTGTGAACAGGCTTAGCCAGATCAGGGCGACGGCAATCGCGGGGACCACGAAGGGGACCACGAATATCCCGCGCATGAATTTCCACCGGGGCACGATTTTTTCCAAGCCAACGGCGATCAGCGTGCCCATGACGACCTGAAAGATCACACCGCCAACGCTGAGCATGAGCATCACATTGATTGATGCGATAAACCGTCTGTCATCAGCCAATTTGAAAAAGTTGTGTAACCCAACCTCGCCCCCCCAGCCTTTGATCAGGTTGAAATCCGTGAACGACAGGCCAAACATGCCGACCAGCGGGAGAACAGCAAAAATGATAACGGCCAACACAGCTGGCATGAGCATCTGGTTGTAGCTGCGCTGAAAGAGGGTTTGAACGCCCATTGGCCTCGACTTTGCTTGGCAAAAAGATGTCTCGCCGAGGGGAGGCCCGGCGAGACCGCTGCTTTGGTCTATTCAGACATGATATCGGCGATATCGGCGTCTGACTGCGCCAAAGCGTCTTCGTTTGACATGATCTCATTCACCGCCGCATTGATGTTTTCACCAACGATTTGGCCGATTTCGGGCCATTGCGGCAGCAAGGGGCGGTAGTGACCAATCGCGTCACCCAGCATTTCCACCTTGAGGTTCAGAAAATCGGGATGAATCCCTTCATATTTCGCCACAACTTCGGGGTTTTCGGCAACCGATGCGCGGATGAAATCGGGGTACGGCTCCGACAGCGCAATCTTGGTCAGGGTTTCCGCGCTGGTGGCCCATTCAATAAACGCGAATGATGCTTCGGGGTTGGGTGCGTCTGCGGGAATGCCCAAGCCATGTACGGCAATTGCGGGCGAACGCCCGGCGGGTCCGCTTGGCACCGCAGCAATGCTGATTTGATCAGCGAACTGACTTTGCTCTGGGTCAAGCGCACGCGCCGCAATCGATGTGCCGTCAACGATCATGGCCACCTGACCAGATTGAATGCTAGCTGCAACTTCGCCAAAGTTGAAGTTACCAATGCCTTCGGGGCCATAGTCGTTCATCAGTTGTGAATACACCTCAAGGCCGGCCAATGCCTCTGGTGTGTTCATGTTTGGCGTCAGATCACCGCCGGAATAATCCGTAAAGAACGCACCGCCATAGGCCCGCATGATCATCGGAAAGACAAACATGTTAAAGCCCTGACCCGGTGCCACACGCATGGCAAGCGCACCCACCTGATCGGTCTTTACGGCCGCTGCGACTTCCAGCATTTCGTCCCATGTTGCAGGCGGCGCATCATAGCCCGCTGCTGCCAACAAATCGGTGCGATATGCCATCATGCCGGTTTCGGCAAAGAACGGCAGCGCCCAGCGGTCACCGTTGACCAGATAGGCATCAAGCGGTCCGGCAAGGATATCATCTTTCGTTGCCATACCATCCACTTCTGCCGTGATGGGCCGCAGCCAGCCCGCTTCGATCCAGCGCTGGACCTGAATGACAGGCGTATGCACCACATCCACATCGCCAGTCTGGCCTGTGAAAGACAGGGTGATCCGGTTTTCAAAAACGTCCTGACCGATCACCTCGATATTAGCGGTGTGGCCGGTTGCTGCTTCGAAATCGGCCTCAAGTTTCGCAAGCCCTTGTGTGTAAGGCATTGCAAACAGGACGACATTAATTTCATCCGCAACGGCAACTGTCGGCAAAGCAACCGACATTGCAAGGCCTGCGCCAAGCGTTGCGTTCTTTAGCATTGATGGTTTCATGGTTTCCTCCCTAGAAACGGTTCTCTTTATTTTACGACCTTCAGATTTGGGTAATGCGGTCTCGCGCCTGATGCCTCCGCCTTGATTTGCGCCTTGAGCCGTTCCCGCGCATCGCGCAGGATGTCGCGTTTTTCAGCGATATGCTTGTCCTTGTCGCGTACCGGCACTGCGGCCTCTGCGATGCTGAGCAGGTGCAGGAATTTGCCGTTTTCGTCTTCGATGATGGTGGCAAAGCGGCGTACGCCAACGTGGTTCCCATCAAAATCATAGTCAAAGACCGTGTCCGCGACGCTTTCGATGATGCGGCGCGCTTCGGTCGGGGCGAGCCCGCCCATTTCAAGGCCGGATCTGAAAAAACCGCCCGTAAAGAAGCGATAGCTGACTTCGTCCCAGCCAAGACGGCTGAGATAAAGGCGCGACATTGCATCAAGTTCCCAAAGGCTGCGGCGAAACCCACGCACAGCCCGAATGGCGACGCTTGCATCGGGCAGTTCCGTGCGTGAGTGCCAGAAAAGATCAAAACCTGTCACAACCACGGCTTCAACAGACACTTTATGCGTCGCTGTAATCTCGGTCATGAGTTCACTCAGGACAGAAAGATAGCCCTCAGACATTGGTACGTTGCGGATCAATCGAAAGTTCGGGATGCAGTATTTTTCACTTGTCTGAAATAAATACCCCCGCTCGGCCAAAGTGCGCACGATACGGTTCACTGTTGCCGTTGGTATGCCAAGGTCACGCGATATCTGAACCTGCTTCACAGGTTCAGGACCTGCGGCCATCAAATACTCCATCACCGCCAGAAGTCGATCGCTTGGCCCCACAGTTTTCACTTTCAATATTTCATTAATGATATTATAAATACCAATAATGAAATACGAGTCAATCAGGAAAGCTGCTTTTCGGACTTTGCCTCGTGCGGGGAAGTACAGATATGGCGACGGTTTTGCTCGATGGAATAAAGAAATCCTTTGGGTCTGTTGATGTCATTCACGGGGTGTCCCTTGATATAGCACAGGGCGAATTCGTCGCCCTTGTTGGCCCGTCTGGCTGTGGGAAGTCGACGTTGCTGCGCATGATTGCGGGGCTTGAAGACCCTACCGCGGGCGCCATCAGTATCGGTGGGACTGTCGTGAACGACCTTTTGCCAAAGGATCGGGATATCGCGATGGTGTTCCAGTCATACGCGCTTTATCCGCACATGACCGTCCGCGAAAACATGTCCTTCGCGCTTGAACTTGAAAAGCGCCCGAAACCGGACATCGACAAGGCGGTCAATGAGGCAAGCAGCATATTGGGGCTCAATGATTTTCTGGATCGTCGGCCCAAAGCCCTGTCCGGTGGCCAACGTCAAAGGGTTGCAATGGGGCGTGCCATTGTCCGCAACCCGGAGGTCTTCTTGTTTGACGAACCTTTGTCAAACCTTGACGCCAAACTCCGTACTGTCATGCGCAAAGAGGTCAAGCGCCTGCATCAACGGCTTAAGACAACCTCAATCTACGTGACGCACGATCAGACTGAAGCCATGACCATGGCGGATCGGATCGTGGTCATGAACGCAGGCAGGATTGAGCAGGCAGGCACACCGCTGCAACTGTATAACCGGCCAGAGAACCTTTTTGTGGCCGGGTTTATCGGGGCGCCGCAGATGAACATGTTGCAGGGTCGTGTGACAACCACAGAAGGCCAGACTGTTTTGGCACATGCCGACGTCACGCTAGGGTTGCCCGACGATGTCGCGCTGGACGAAGGCCAAGAGGTCGTTCTGGGGATCAGGCCAGAGCATCTGAGCCTTGATCCGCAAGGTGTGCTGCGGGCTGTGGTTGAGGTGGTTGAACCGATGGGCATTGAAACGCATGTGACCTGCATGCTTGGCCACACAGAGCTTCGGCTGATCGCCGCTCCAGATACTGATGCGGCACCGGGTCAGCATATCCGTCTGGCTTATGACACCTCAGCGGTACATATCTTTGACCAAGCGACCGGAAACCGCGTGGCGTCAATGGCCGCGATATGACCTCAGCGGCGCTGGTTGATATCCCAGCCGGGCGATTTGTTATGGGGTCTGACCAGCATTACCCCGAAGAGGCGCCGGAAAGGCATGTCGATGTCCCTGCGTTTCAGATGGATGCCAGCGCCATCAGTAACGCGGCATTCGCCGCCTTTATCGCAGACACCGGCTATGTCACCTCCTGCGAACGCCCGTATGATGCCGGGGACCAATCCGCATTGCCTGATGTCGCTTGCATACCCGGCAGCCTTGTTTTTCAAATGACACGGCAGCCTGTCCGGCTCACGGACCCGCGCCAATGGTGGACATTCGTGCCCGGTGCGTATTGGCGGTGTCCCGAAGGGCCGGGCTCTTCCATCGAAGCGCGCGAAGATCATCCTGTGGTGCACGTTTCCTGCGATGATGCTTTGGCCTATGCCACATGGGCCGGAAAAGCGCTGCCAACCGAAGCACAATGGGAATATGCAGCGGCCCAATCATCGCCCTGTGATCCCAAGCTGAATATTTGGCGCGATGCATTCCCCTATCGCCATCATCGGGTGAACGGGCATCCTTTCACCGTACCCGCCGGCGCAGGGCAACCATCGGGGCGTGGTCTTTCCAACATGTTGGGAAATGTATGGGAGTGGACAGCAACACCCTATCAGGCATCCCACGCAAAAGGTGGCTGTTGCGCGACCCCAGAGACCGATGCTCCTTCGGCCCAGACAGTCATGACCTTAAAAGGCGGATCGTATCTTTGTGCCGATAATTACTGCAGACGTTACCGCCCATCGGCACGTATCGGATTGGCGCAAAATGAAACGGCGGGGCATATCGGGTTTCGGTGCGTTACGCGTGCGGCTTAAACGGCGGAACCGTACCCCAACAAACCGCATTTGCCGAAGGTCGAAGCACTTGGTTCGATGCCAATGATTTTCTGCGCCTTATCATTGCTCCACGTCACATAATATTGGCCCCGCGAGAGGCCGCTTTGGGAAAAGCCGTTCAAGTTATGCGTTGTTTTCCAATTCAACACCAAGTTCATGAGCCAAGTCGAAAAATTTTCGCCTGATGCCCGCCGAATATGGGTTCGCGTTCTCTATGGCATCAAATACTTCCGGAGCATCGTTTTGTACCATGGAAACGGCCTCAACGAGCAGATCAAAGCTGCGGGTTGTCATTCTAGAAGGCATAGGCCCCATTCTGTGCAAGACTTTGGCAATCAGGTGCGTCAAACCCTGAACTGTTGCCGCTTCCCGGTCGTGATCATGGGGGGTCGTCATGATTACTTGGAGGCCAAGATGTTTGCGAAAAAACGCTGCCAGTGGCCAATGTTGCAGCCCTCGAATTGGACAAACGGCAATTTTCAGTCCTTCGATCCCGTCGCACGCACTCTGAGGGCCAAATAACGGGTGGGTCGCGACAATATCGACGTAATCTGGAAGGTATTTCTCCATGAGATCGGAAGGGTGTACTTTGACAGACCCAACATCAATGACCAGCGTTCCAGGATGACAGACGGTGGCAATCGATGTCAAAACATCTTCGAAGCTCGATACTGGTGCCGCGATCACGATCACGTCGCAACGTGCGACGGCTTGTAGAGAAGTGAAAGTGACACCAAGTTCGGCAGCGACATCGCGTTGGTCTGATCGTGGGTCGTAGGCCTTCAAATCAAAATGCCCATACAGGTTCTGAGCAATCAGTTTTCCGAAGGCTCCAAACCCAACGATCCCCACGGACCTTTGGGCTACATTTGACATCTTTATTTTCATTTTAATGACCTCTTACTTGCCGCCAGGCAGGAGGTCATTTTTAATTTGAACCGCTGTCTGCGCAGCGGAAAATTCACGACAAAGTCGTCCGCAGCTATCTTAGCTGTGGGTAATAGTTAGTGACGGAAAAGAACGGCTTTATCATAGGATTTGTGTACGGTGATGGGCTGCACGAAGTCAACAGCACACCCTGAATCCAGACGTTCGAACACTGTGCGGCATCTGTCAGATTGGGCTCATTTGGCACCTTCGCCGCATTCTTCGCGAAGACCCGCTTTGCCATTCTGGGTCAATCTATGACGTGAAGGTCAAATTTACCTGACGTTCCACAGCATCCTGTCGCATATTCGTCAAACTTTTGCCACCTCGCTAAAGTAGCAATCTTACATGCGTATCTTAATAGCCGAAGACGAGCCTGTGCTCGCCAGCCAACTGAAGAAAACACTGATGGCCGAAGGGCTCACCGTTGATGTTGCCGTCGACGGGGCCGAAGCACAGTATCTTGGTGAAACTGAACCCTATGATCTGATTATCCTTGACCTTGGTCTGCCGATCCGGGACGGGCTGACGGTGCTGAAAAACCTGCGGAGCGGGGGCAATGACACTTCAATCCTGATCTTGACCGCGCGCAATGACTGGACCGACCGCGTGGACGGTTTGGATGCGGGGGCGGATGACTATCTGACCAAACCGTTCCATATGCCGGAACTTTCCGCGCGCGTGCGCGCCCTGATCCGCCGCAAGGCGGGTAAGACGACCCCCGTCTTTTCCAAGGATGACGTGACCTTTGATACCCGCACCAATCAGGTTATGGTGGACGGCATTCCCACCAACCTTACCTCACAGGAAATTGCGGTGTTGTCTTATCTTTTCCACAACTCTGGTCGCCTTGTGTCGCGCAACGAATTATCGGACCATATTTATCAGCATGAGGGTGATCGCGATTCCAATACGATTGCGGTCTTTGTGAACCGGTTGCGCAAGAAACTGGGCAGTGACCTGATTGAGACCGTACGCGGCAGGGGCTACGTGATCAAAGCAACCGCATGACATCGCTGCGCGCCCGCGCGGTAACGGGCGGTATCTTATGGACCGTTGCGATCATTGTGCTGGGGTTGGCTGGCGTGTCGTCCTATCTGTCGTCGCAAACGCAGGCGCGCTTTATCGAAGTGCTGGAAACCCGCCATGCCCAAGCCATTGTGGCGGTGTCCAACAACAGTGATAGCGCCAGTGACCTTGTCGCGGCGATCGGTGATCTGGCCTATCAGGTGCCGTTTTCGGGTCAATATTGGCAGGTTGAGACAGATACCGGCACCATCATCAGATCGCCTTCTTTGGATAAAGATCAGCTTCCAAGGCCCCGCATCCGCATACAAGAGCGGCAGATGCGTGAAATTGCTGGACCGAACGGTGAATCTGTCTTTACCATCGGACAATGGGTGACCGTCTCCGATGGTGCAACGTGGCATGTTCAGGTCGCGTCATCATTGCGAAGCTTTGAGGAAGATCAGGTCGTCCTGCGCAATACCCTGCTGACTGCCTTTGCATTCGTGTCTTTCATTGGTGTCTTGGGCGCTTTGACCCAGGTTGCCGTTGTCTTGCAGCCGCTGAACAAGTTACGGCACGAAGTCACTGGCCGTTGGGAAAAAGATGACCGGCTTGAGGTGCAAAGCTATCCGATTGAGGTGGCTCCGCTGGTCAATGACATCAACACACTGATGGAGCGAAACCGCGATATCATGCGCCGCTCGCGCCGTCAGGCCGCTGATCTGGCCCATGCGATCAAAACCCCATCCGCGATCATGCGTAATGAGTTGGACAATCTGATGACGCAAGGCGCAGATGTGCAGGATGCGGTCGATGCGCTGGATCGGCTTGATGCACAGCTCAAGCGGTCTTTCGCGCGGATGCGGGCCGATGGGACTGATGCATCCACGGGTGTCGTGACCGAGCTGGATACCGCCTTGGGCCGGATGGAACGCGCGTTTAACGCGCTTGCCCGCAATGAGAGCAAGACATTTTCGGCCAGTTTTACGGCAGGCTTGCGTGTCCGTATGGATCAAAGTGATTTTGAAGAAGTGCTGGGGAACCTGTTGGATAATGCCCTGAAATGGGCTGCCTCAGAGGTGCGGCTTCACGCGGAAGAATGTGCCGCGGGCCAGATCATGATCACCATCGCCGATGACGGCCCCGGCATCGCGCAAGAGGAGATCGCAAAGGCCACCGAAAGCGGCCAGCGTCTTGATACCTCCAAGCCGGGGACGGGCCTTGGGCTGGCGATTGCACATGATCTGATCCACGCCTATGGCGGAGATATCCAGCTTGCAAAAGATGATGCATTGGGGGGGCTGAAGGTGCAGATGCGTTTGCCCGTCGCCTCAGCAAAGCGGGCTGACTAGCCTCTGTTGAACAACCCGCTCATCGCGCGGCCGACAAGCCCACTGACGGATGGTTTCTTGACGGCATGAAAGGGTAAGGGACGGCAGACTTCGATTGCCGCAACGCCAACGCGCGCGGTCAATGCGCCGTTGATCACGCCTTCGCCAAACCGGCGCGAGACTTTGGACAATACCCCGCCACCTGCGACCGATCCTATCAGATCGTCTCCGACCGCCACCGCACCGGTCGCGACCAGATGTGTCAGCACACTGCGCGTCAGCCGCCAACTGCCCAAAGCACCCGACCGACCGCCATAGATTTCGGCAATCCGCCGGATCATGCGCAGGTTGGCAGTGAGGGCCGTAAAGAGATCAGCCAATGCAAGAGGCACGATGGCTGTCACTGTCGCCACCTGCCGCGCAGCGGCTTCGATCTCGCGCTGGGCACGTGCATCTAGCGGGGTCAGCAACGCGGTTTCTGCGAGGCCCAGTAACCCATCTGCATCCAGCACGTCGCCTTGACGCGATTTGAGTTCAGCCCGACCCCATGCTGTGTCTTCGCGATTGCTGTAAAGTGCTTCAAGGTCACCAACGACATTTCGCGCCTGTTTCAGATCAAGCGAAGTCAGCGCCTCTTTCGCATGATGCTGGATAGTGTCGAGCTTACGTAAACGTCCAAAGGCCGCCAATTCCCGCAAGGCGATGATCAGCAAAACGAACAGCAACAAACCAATCAACGCGGTTGCGACTCCGCCCAAAACGGGCGAGCGTGCCAACAGCCCCGTCACATAATCCCATGCCGCAAGCGAGACGATAAAGCCAATCAGCGTCAGTATGATGGACCAAAACCAGCGGGCCAAACGCGATGGGCGGCGTGCAGCAATAGCCGCAACCTGTTGCATGGCCACGCCCTCAGGCGCATCGATATCATCCCGCACGGCGGGTGCCGTGTCAGGCTGCGCCGCCTCGCTGCCTTCGAGATCAATCAGAACGGGGCCGCGTGTCATAGCCTATCTCCAAACAGAAACTGTGCCGCCTTATCGAGCCTGATATGCGGCGGCCCGTCGCCCGGTTTGCGGGTGAGCGGGGCGGGGGCGAAATTCATGATGCTGTAATCCGCGTCCAGCCAACTGTCCGAGCCTTCGCGCGCCGGAGCCAGCAAATGCGCGGGATCGGACGGCAACTTGCCGGGATAAAAGGCGGCTTGTTTGTTGGTATCCAGCAAACGACCACGCACGACGTCTAACGGGCCATCCTTGTGATCCACTGTTTCCTCAACTGTTGTGCGCAAGGCCGCAATCGACATGGCGGCTGTCTGTGCACCGGCAAAGTCGGCCCGGTCCTTGGCTTCGCGCAACAGCGCCTCGGTGATTGCGGTCAATTGCGGGTGCTGGCTGTGGTGCAAATGGTCTGCTTTGGTGGCGGCAAAGAGGATCTTTTCAACCCTGCGCCCTTGGAAAATGCGGGTCAGAAACGCGTTCTTGCCGGGACGGAACGTCCCAAGGATACGCGCCATTGCACCACGCAGATCGTCCAGCGTCGCGGGGCCGCCATGGATCGCCCCCAGCACATCCACCAGCACGATCTGGCGGTCGATCTTGGCAAAGTGATCGCGGAAGAAAGGCTGCACGATATTGCGTTTATAGCTTTCAAAACGCCGCTCGAATTCGCGCCCCAATGATCCGCGGGGATAACGGGTCGTAGGCAGCGGGGCGAAGGTCAGCACTGGTGAGCCGGCAAGATCGCCAGGCAGCAGGAACCGCCCCGGTGAACAGTCCGAAAACCCGGCCTCGCGTGCCTCGCGCAGATGCGCGGTAAAGCGTTCTGCCAGTACCTGCGCTTCGGGTTCGTCAAGCCGGACAGTTGGGTCAACGCCAGCAACGAGTGCTACATAGTCTTCGCCGCCGGGTCGCCCGCGCGCACGGCTCAACGCCGCCTCCGACCATTCCGCGTAGGTTTGGTCGAGCAGTCCCAAATCTAGCAACCACTCACCGGGATAATCGACGATGTCGATATGCACCGTGCGCGGGCCGGAAATACCAGACAGCAGCCCGCTGGGCTGAACACGCAAAGACAGGCGCAATTCACTGATCTGACGCGTGCCGTCAGGCCACGTCGGCTCTGGCGCAGTCAGTTGCGATAGATAAGCCTCGTAATTGAACCGCGGCACCGTGTCGTCGGGCTGTGGTTGCAGATACGCTGTGCGGATCGCGCCGGTCGCCGCTGCTTCCAGTTGCGGCATCCGCCCCCGGTCCATCAGATTGGCAACGAGCGAGGTGATAAACACCGTTTTGCCCGCTCGTGACAAACCTGTCACGCCCAGTCGGATCACCGGATCGGTGAAGGGTGATGTTAGCGTGTCACTGATCCCCTCAACCGTACGGGTGATCTGGTCGGCTATGGTAGAGATGACCAAAACGGGCCCTTTCAATGCTTTATGGCAAGATAGGTGCGGTCGTTCAGGATGTGTAGGGATTGATTTTGTGCGATGCTCCCCCTAATCGGGGCGGATGCCTCGTTATGCCCTTCTTATTGAATACCATGGCGCGCCCTTTGCAGGGTGGCAGCGGCAAAATGATCAGCCCTCCGTGCAAGGCGCGATTGAGGCGGCATTGGCGAAACTGGAACCACGCGAACACACGATTGCAGCCGCGGGGCGTACAGATGCAGGTGTGCACGCGAAAGGGCAGGTCGCCCATTGCGATATGGAGAAAGAGTGGGATCCTTTTCGGCTGTCCGAGGCGCTGAACTATCATCTCAAACCCGCACCCGTCGCGATTTTGGATTGTGCGATGGTTGCAGACGACTGGCATGCCAGATTTGATGCGGTCGAACGGCAGTACCTTTTTCGCCTTATGTCGCGCCGCGCGCCGCTGACGTTTGAGGCAGGGCAGATGTGGCGGGTCAACCATCCGCTGGATGCAGACGCAATGCAGGCCGGGGCGGATCAGTTGATCGGGAACCACGATTTCACGACCTTTCGGTCGTCCATCTGTCAGGCAAAAAGCCCGGTAAAAACGCTGGATGCGTTGCAGGTCGAGGCGGTACCGCATGCCAGCGGCACAGAATACCGTTTCCACGTTCGCGCCCGGTCGTTCCTGCACAATCAGGTGCGCAGTTTTGTCGGTACGTTGGAACGTGTCGGCGCAGGCGCATGGACCCCCGATGATGTAGGCAAGGCATTGGCGGCGAAAGATCGCAGCGCCTGTGGTCCGGTGTGCCCGCCGCAGGGATTGTATCTGGCGGGCGTCAAATACCCGACCGACCCGTTCACCTAGTCGTTGTCAGTCAAACCAGCGCCCGCGCCCGCGAGACGTGAAGCGTTGGTCTCTGGCACGTAGGTTTTTCCTGCCAGTTCCAGCCATATCTGCCAATCGGCTTCTGGAATTGTGACTGCGTTGCAGGTAGGCCTCAGGACTGTTGTATCGCTGGGGATGACGCTTGGACCGTCCCATCTTTGTGCGATGCCAGAGTGTGCCAAAAACGCACTGACCAAAGGGGCGTGTGCCAAGTCAGCCAAAGTGGCGGTCGTGCGTCCCATCGCAAAGGCATCACTGATGATCGGGGCGATCAGGGCTGCGGGGCCTTGAATGACTTCAACACCGTTGTCTCGCCATCTGACATCTACTTCGCAAATCGGTTCTTGCAGTGCAGTGGTGACCGGCGCGACGCTCCCCCCAGTCCCGGCGAGGAAAGCTGCCACCTGCCCAAGATCTTCGGACTGTCCAACAGGAAAGCCCGCACCGCGTGCGGCCTTTTTGACCAGCCCTTCCACTTCGTTCAGCGCCCGCATCAGATGGTTGCGATCGGTAGCCAGCAGTCGTCGGCATTGTCCAACTCATCAAAGAGCGGGGCACCCTGCGCCAACGTAATCCGGGTCCAGCGGTCCGACTTGGGGTCAAATTTGCCCGCGCCAAAGAACGCAAGTTTGCAGCGCAGGATATCGATGGGCAGGCAGTCAGCGCCGATCAGGTTATCGCGAATTTCGCCATAAGGATGCTTGGCCAGTGATTGCACGCGCCGGGCAGCGGCGCGGTGCTGTGGATGCTGGGCCAAGAATTGGCCGACGAGGGTGTTATCGGCGGTCAGTTCACCGGCCAAGGCTTTTACCTGTCGCCCAATATCAAGTGGTGTTTCAAGCTCTGCCCCCGGCTCTGCGTGGCGGTTGCCCAAACGCGGTTCCAGTTTTTCTTCTGACACGTACCAAAACTGGGCGCATTCCGCAGGGGCGTCATAGTCGACGTCGCATGCCCAATCCCAATCGCAATCTATCAAAGTCGCGAGGTCCGCGCAGGACATCGCTGGGTCCAACTCCGGCACAAAAGGCGTCGCCATACATTCGGTCAGCCCGTCAATCAGATCACCAAAGGGTTCCAACATGAGCGCTGCGATCAGCTCTTGCGTATCAATGGACCGCCGCGCGCTTTCGGTGATAATCCGGTCTATGGGCTGGTCGGCTGATAGCGCCTCTGGCGTCAAAGTCGCCGCAAATTCTGGCCATTCACGGCGCATTATATCGATGCGGTCGGCTGCGATCTTATCGGGTACATTCCATTCGGCCAGATACTGTGCGGTGCGGATAACCAAATCATAGATGCGACCAATCTGATCTTCATTAAGCCGTTTAATCGCCCGGACCCGCGCTATGGCGGTTTCCCGGACAGACATCCAAGCATCAAGTAACAGCGGATGGTTCACCAAGAAAGGTGCCATGCCAAGACCGGTGGAATTGCCGATCCCAAGGTGGCGCTTTGCCTCGCGCGACAGGGTGCCGCCGCCGACATGTTCGGCCAGATCATGGGTGAATCCACGGATCAGCCACACGGTCAGCATCTCGGCCATGAAGGGGCCACCCATACCGGGGCGGTCGGTGATATGCCCCCGATCAGCAATGCCGAATTTGCCGTTGCCATAAACGGCTGTAGTGCGCATCAGATAGCCGGTGTCGCGGATCTTGGTCGGGTCTGGCTGTTTGCCTGCCTTGAGCGCATCGGTCACATGGTCAAACAGTCGAACTGATTTGTTTGCACGGCTCAACACCAGATCACGGGCCGTAAAGCGGGCGGCTTCTTGAAGGGGTGCAGTGGCGACGATCCGGTCGATCTCGGTTTGGTCAGGAATACCATCATAAAGCACATAGGCCGTGTCCCATGCGGTCGCGATCACGCGGTCGGTGCGCATATCGGGGGGCAGATCCGTTGAAACGGCAACCAATGCGTAATCATATCCACCAAAGCACAGGGTATAGACGGCATGGCCAAACCCAGCCTCGTCCACGTGCCAGACCGGGCGGGCAACTTTCACGTTATCGGTGGCAAGGGCGCGCATCAACGTGCGCAAGAACGACAACCGGGTGGGAAAGGCAGCACCCATCCGGCGCAAGCGCATCACTGCTGATGGCGGGCGCAGGGGCATCTGTGGCGGGGGCACGGTGTCTTTCATAAGCACAATCTAGCCTGTAGCGCGTTGGCGACATAGCACAAAAACGACGCAGGTTGAGGAAGTGATTAGTAAATTCCGGATGGCTTGGATAAACACTGGGGAACAAAACCGGTTCGCATGCGTTGTCGGTAAAAGGAGGCGCGATTAAATGTTCAAACGCTGGTGCGTTGCACTGCTTATCAGCGCCACACCTGTTGCCGCACAAGACGTGCGTTTGATATCTGATGTGGTGCGTGATGAATTAAGCGATGCATCCTTGCTGCGTGAGCTCGATGATACGGCCGCGCCGCAAGATTATGTTGCTGCGGCGCGCGCAGATTATCGTCGCCTGCTGACAGCGCTTTATGCGGCGGGATATTACGCAGGCGAAATCTCGATCACAGTGGATGGAGTCGAAGCCGCGAATATCGCACCGCTTGCGGCCCCCAACACCATTGGCGAGGTGGTGATCAGGGTTGATCCGGGGCGGCGTTTCACTTTTGGGACAGTCCAGATCGCGCCACTGCCGCCACAAACCATCCTTCCTGAAGATGTGGGGCCACGCCGTACAGCGCGATCTGCGCGGATTCAATCAGCCGTCTCCAGCAGCCTGAGCAGTTGGCGTGATCTGGGGTATGCAAAGGCCCGCGTCGGCAATGAATCCATCATCGCCCGCCACGCGGATGCGAAGCTTGATGTGGATGTGACACTTGATACCGGCCCACGCCTGCGCTTTGGGGATTTGACCATTTCTGGCAACGAAAACGTCAGTGATGCCCGCATCCGACAAATTGCAGGCCTGCCCACAGGCGAGGTTTACAGCCCGTCTGAACTTGAAGCAGCGGAAAGGCGGCTGCGGCGCACCGGCACATTTGCAAGCGTGGCTCTGACCGAAAGTGATACGATCGGTGCGGATGATACGCTGCCGATCAACGCGCAACTGTCAGAGATCAGACCGCGCCGCTTCGGCTTTGGGCTGGAACTGTCATCCATTGAGGGTCTGACAGTGTCGAGTTTTTGGCTGCACCGGAACTTTCTGGGTGGTGCTGAACGGTTTCGCGTCGATGGCGAAGTCTCGGGGATCACGGGTGAAACCGGGGGCGTCGACTATTCGTTGGGTGCGACCTTCACCCGGCCCGCCAGCTTTGGCCCGGATACCGAGTATTACCTGACCGGTGAAATTTCGCGCGAGGATGAGCCAGAGTATCTGCTGGACAAGATCGCCTTGGAAACCGGTTTTTCCCGTATCCTCAGCGATGATCTGACGGTCCGCGCCGGTGTCGGTATTCTTCGCGCGCGCGAAGAAACAGAGCTTGAAACACGCGAATATACGCTGCTGACCCTGCCGATTGAGGCCACATTGGACCGGCGTGATGAACCAACAAATGCCAGCAATGGTTACTACATCGATCTTGATGCGACGCCCTTTATCAGCACGGACGGTGATATCAGTGGCGCGCGCCTTTTTGGCGATGCGCGCGGATATGTGACCGTGGGCGAACAAGAGGCACTGACCTTCGCCGCACGAGTGCAGGTTGGCAGCGTCATGGGGGCTGACATATCACAAGCACCGGCCGACTTTTTGTTTTACTCAGGTGGTGGCGGCACTGTGCGCGGGCAACCGTATCAATCGCTGGGTATCGATACGACCGAAGCGGGTGAGACGGTGACAACGGGGGGGACTTCATTCCTCGGCGCGCAGTTGGAGGCCCGCTATAGCGTGCGCGACAACATCGCCTTGGTGGGCTTTTATGACGTGGGTCAGGTTGGCGCGACGGCCGTACCGGGCGAGGATGCAGAATGGCATGCCGGTGCCGGTTTCGGCCTGCGCTATGATACAGGCATCGGGCCCATCCGCGTTGATCTGGGTACGCAGGCCAGCGGTGATGATGCGGGCGATGATCTGCAAGTCTACATCGGGATCGGACAGGCGTTTTGAAACAGTTTTTGATCATAGGTGCGTTGTGCCTTGCGCCGGTTATGACGACGGCCCAAACGCAAGAGGATGAGGACAGGGGCTATCTGACCGGGTTGATCGAAGACAACCTTTCTGGCGTCAGCCGCGAAGTCACCGTTCAGGGGTTTGAAGGCGCGCTTAGCTCTGAGGCCACGATTGATGTATTGACGGTGGCTGACGCCGAGGGCGTGTGGCTGACCCTTGAAGATATCGTGCTGGATTGGAACCGGGGCGCTTTGCTGCGCGGCGCCATTGATGTTGAGGAATTGAGTGCGGCGCGCATTGTCGTATCGCGCGCGCCCGTGTCCGAAGATACCGGACCATCCGCCGAAGCAACGCCGTTTTCCCTACCGGAACTGCCTGTCAGTGTCGCCCTTGATGTGCTGCGCATCGACCGTGTGGAACTGGGCGAGGCGTTTCTGGGCGAGCCGGTTGTGGTCTCGCTCAACGGTTCTGCGCAATTGGGTGGCGGAGAGGGTACGGCGAATGTGATCGCCGAACGCATCGGCGGCAAAGAGGGCGTGTTTGAAATAAATGGCAGTTTTGTCAATGAAACCCGTGTGCTTGATCTGTTGCTAAACCTCGAAGAAGGCCCCGATGGCATTGCCGCACGTGTCCTTGATCTTCCCGGTGCGCCTGCGGTGCAGCTAGAGGTCGCGGGCAACGCGCCCTTGGATAACTTTGAGGCAACATTGGCCGTCGCGACTGACGGCGAAGACCGGCTTGCAGGGACATTCGGCCTGACCAATAGCGACGGTGAGCAAGAGATCACGCTTGATGTGAACGGCGATGTGTCACCCCTGTTTACACCTGAATACCAAGGGTTCTTTGGCACCGACGCCAGTCTGGCCGCCCGCGTGGTGCAAACCGCCGATGGGCGCATTGATATTCCGCAACTGGCCTTGGATGCAGGCCGGGTATCCCTGAACGGCGCGGTTGAGATTGGCAGCCAAGGCTGGCCCACAATGATTGATCTGACGGGGGGCATCACGCCGCTTGGCAATGAACCGGTGCTTTTGCCGTTGACCGGGCCGCGCACCTTTGTCGATGGGATGGATATCGCCATCACCTATGACGCCGCTCTGTCAGAAGATTGGCAAGCCGATATCAGGGTAGACGGCTTTGACCGCCCCGGCCTTGGAATTGAAGAATTGCGCCTTGCGGGTGGTGGTATCCTGCGATCCGGCGAGGGCGCACAAGAGGGGCTGGTCACGGTTGACCTGCAATACGGGGCCTCTGGCCTTGCATTGACGACGACCGGCGCGTCAGAGGCCTTTGGCAATGACATTGGGGGTGTGTTTGTGGCGTCTCGCAACGAAGGCGCTCCGACCGATATTTCGCGATTTACCCTGCGCGGTGCCGGGCTGGACGCGCTGGCCGAAGCCACGATTGCAGGGCCTGACGCAGGATTTAGAACGCAGGCAAATGTGACAGCAGAGGTTGCAGGCCTTGCACGGTTCGCGACCCTGATTGGTCAGGATATTGGCGGCGGGGCCGAGGTCGCTATGCAGGCCGATGCCACACCGCTTGATGGGTTGTTCAATGTTGTTCTGTCTGGTCAAACCAACGATCTGTCGGTGGGCGTTCCCGAGGCTGACCGCGTGCTGGCCGGGCGCGGTACAATCGCAGCAACGGCAGTGCGCGATAGCGATGGCACACGTCTGGAAAACCTGCGCGTGCAGACTGATGCGGCCAGCGTCCGGGCCAGTGCCGATCTGACAAACGATGGTGCCGTAGCTAGTCTGAACGCCAGCCTGCGCGACGTAGCAAGGGTTCTGCCCGATCTGTCTGGCCCTGCCGCTGTGGCAGGTGACTTGACTCAGCGCACGGATGGGACGATTGAATTTGCGCTCAACGGCACTGGTCCGGCTGTGACCTTTGATACCTCCGGCACGGTGAACGCATCTGATACCGGGCGCACCGTGAACGCGGCTGTATCCGCCGACGTGCGTGACCTCAGCCGCTATGCCGCACTGGCCGGACAGCCCTTATCGGGGGCCGCGAAGCTAGAGGCGAACGGCGTATTACTTGGGGATGGTCAGCGTTTTGTCGTCAATCTCAGCGGTGAAACGCAGGATCTGGTCACAGGGGTGCCCCGGATTGATCCGCTTTTGGCGGGTGACGGCGTTTTCACCGCCGATGTGTCGCGCGTCAGTGCGACGCGCGTGAATGTTGCTGATCTGCTGATGCAGACACCGGCAATGGCGCTGCGGGGTGGTGCAGATGTGTCTCTGGAAGGTGCGAACACCGCCGATCTATCGTTCCGCATCAATGATGCGGCATTGCTTGACCCCAGCCTGAGCGGGCCGATCACACTTGATCTGGACGCCGCCCCGGCAGAGGCGGAGGCGACGGATGTCTCCTTGCGCGTGCAAGGACCGGGGACGGATGTCGCACTCAATGCGCGTGTTGCATCGCCTGCCGATGATCGCGAAGTGACGGGCGATCTGACTGCACAGGTTGAAAGCCTGGCCACCTTTGCCCCGCTGATCGGGCAGACCATTGCGGGCAGCATTGACCTCACCGCTTCGGGCAGTCTCTTGCCGGATCTGAGCCGCTTTGACACGCAGGTCAACCTGCGCAGCGAAAGCCTTAGCATCGGGAACCCGACGCTTGATCCGTTACTTGCAGGCACCGGGCGGGTAAACGCCACGATTGGTCTTGCCGATGAGGTACTGGCCGTGCGCACGCTAGAGGTATCCACGCGTGAAGTCTCGATCGTGGGGGCTTTGAACGGGGCCTCTGGTTTTGGGCAAGGTCGGTTCAACGCCAGTTTGCGCGATGTGGGTGTCCTGACCGACCAGATCAGCGGGCCGATCCGCGCAAATGGGGCGGCATCGCTTGATGAAGACGGAAACTGGGGGATTGACGCCACAGGCACTGGCCCCGGTGGGCTGGCCGCGCAGATTGTGGGGACTGTCAGCCAAGAGGGCAACTTGGCCGTTGATGTGGACGGCAGCGCGCCGCTGGCGCTGGCGAACGCGGCACTTGATCCGCGCAGGCTCAACGGACTGGCAAACTTTGATCTAAGCGTGAATGGTCCGCCCGAATTATCATCGCTGAGTGGTAACGTGACCTTTACAGACGGACGGCTGGCCGCACCCACGTTAGGCGAGGCTTTGACCGATATTGGCGGTCAGATCAGCCTGACGAACGGCAATGCGCAAATCGGCCTCAGCACCCGCGTGGAAAGCGGTGGCCGGATCAGCATCAACGGGCCAGTGGCGCTGACTGGTGAAAATCAGGCTGATATCAGCGTGACCGTGGATGACGTAGTGTTGCAGGATCCAGAGCTTTATTCGTCGCAGATCAGCGGCACGATCAACCTTGATGGACCGTTGCAAGGGGGTGCGCGCATTGCGGGACGGCTGGAATTGGGTGAGACGAATGTGCAGGTGCCGTCCTCTTCGATCAGCGCGCTGGGCGATTTGCCGGATGTGACCCATGTGGGGGAAACGGCAGGGGTGCGACAGACTTTGGTGCGTGCCGGACTTCTGGGGGGCGATAGCGATGATGGTGACAGCAGTGGCAGCAGCGGTGGACGGGCCTTTCCGCTGGATATCGTCATTGATGCACCTTCGCGTATTTTTATTCGCGGGCGCGGCCTGGATGCGGAACTGGGCGGGCGGCTGACCATCGGTGGAACAAGCGACAATGTGATCCCCGTAGGCCGCTTTGAACTGGTGCGCGGGCGGATTGATATTCTGCAACAACGGTTCGAACTGGACGAAGGGATCGCGACCCTTCAGGGGGATTTTGATCCTTTCATCCGGCTGGTTGCCACAACCGAAACTGACACGGGCACGGTGATCAGCATCATCGTTGAAGGTCCTGCAGGCGAGCCAGAGGTGACCTTCACTTCCATCCCTGAACTGCCGCAGGATGAGGTCCTATCGCAATTGATCTTCGGACGTGATCTGGACAGCATCAGCCCCTTGCAGGCGGTGCAACTGGCCTCGGCGATCAGCACATTGGCGGGGCGCGGTGGTGGTACGCTGAATAATCTGCGTGAAAGCATCGGTCTGGATGATTTTGACGTGACGACTGATGACGAAGGCAATGCTGCGGTGCGGGCAGGCGCATACCTATCCGAAAACGTCTATACGGACGTGACTGTCACCAGCGAAGGCGACACCGAGATCAACCTCAACCTCGATATCACCAATGAGATCACAGCCAAAGGCAGCGTGGATCAGGAGGGTGAGACTGGGATCGGTCTGTTCTTTGAACGGGACTACTAGACCTCCCTGACCCATAGACGCCACGCCGATCCAGTTCCGCAATCTTGATCAAGTATCGGTGGGTCAGGTCGGTATGACATGTGCCATGTGAACACCAAGTGGAGACGGCATTGTCACTGATCAATAAACTCATCTGGCAGATGGAACTGCGCCTACACGAACCCGTGCAACTAGAGGTCTTGGCCAACGTCTGCGCCGTCAGCCCCTACCACATGGCGCGCAGCTTTCGGCAGGCGACGGGTCTGTCGCCAATGGCTTATCTGCGGGCGCGGCGCTTGTCTGTCGCAGCCGCAGAACTGGCGGATGGCGACCGGGATATCCTGACCATCGCCTTGGATGCGCAATACAATTCTCACGAGGCGTTCACCCGTGCTTTTGCAAGCTATTTCCGGGTCTTGCCCAATAGCGTGCGCAAGGCGCGGTCTTTGCAAAACCTGAACCTGATGGAGCCCTTGAAAATGCAACAAGAGATGATCGTCGACGTACCCGCACCGGAACTGAAGACGCGTGATGCGTTTCGTGTGATCGGAATGAGCGCACGATGTAGTTTTGGCAACAACGCCCCTATCCCTCCGCTTTGGCAAACGCTGAATGCGCGTGTGGGGGCGTTTGATGAACGTGCCCTCGCCGTGGGCTATGGCGTGTGTTGCGATGCTGATGGGCACGGCAATTTCCGCTATGTTGCGGGGTTTGCGGGTATCGCGAACACAGCAATTCCGAAGGGCATGGATGATGTGATGATCCCTGCCGGCAAATACGCCGTGTTTGTCCATAAAGGACATATCGCCGACTTTCCCAAGACGGTTTATACTGTCTGGAACAAAGCATTGCCAGATGCAGGGCTGACCCCGCGTCAGGCGCCGGAGTTCGAACTCTACGACCACCGGTTTGATGTGACGACAGGGCGTGGCGTTGTCGAACTGTGGATCCCGGTCGCGTAGCAGTGTGCGGCAGACTGCGTGGGCGTATCGATGGGACGTACCACGCAGTCTTTTTCAAACCAGATACTTATCTTATCGTTCAGCCGTCTTCCCTTGGTGGCCGATCGCCGCGTCCGCCGATGAATTCCCTTGGTGGCCGATCGCCGCGTCCGCCGATGAAGTCGGGCGACACCGTTCCTTTGAAACAGCGCGGGAAAAACGGATAGGTATCGGTTGCGAAATAGACATACTGCCCGTTGAGCATTGCGCCGTTGCATTCGTCCAAGTTACCGGATTCCGCAACAAATTCGTAGTCCTGTACATAGGTGCCGTCATGTGGTCCGCCGGGACCGGACTCGCGCTCGCCACCTTTCAGCTGCCATGACGATTGCGCTTGATCGCCCATATAGTGGATTTCAAACCCGTCGGCTGCATAGCCAAAGAGGGTGCTGTCGAGTTCGCCGGTCACTGCAGAAGGAATGCCGTGATAGTGGTACATCCCGTTACCGTCCACATGTGCGTTCTGTGCATCCATGATGAGCCCGCCGATCCCTTCGACGTTCCATCCCGAAGACGGATCGCGCGAGTAGCCACGATCAGAAGATGGGTCATAGTATTCTGCCGTGCCCGGACGCAATGGAATTCCCGTCACCGTAATACCCGAGATACGAACCCTTTGGGTGACGGTGTCGGTCAGTTCTGGCGTGGCGTCCATGCAGAACCTGTGGTCTTGTGCTTCCACCGTGGCCCCTTCTCGCCATGGGCCTGTATCGTGATCGGGCACACCATCAGATGTGATGCAGCGCTGACCCCCTTCCATTGTGATCGTAACATGCGCCTGAACGGCACTAGCGGTCAAAAGCGTGAGAGCGAGCGTCGTTCCCAATGTCTTCATAATATCCTCCGGCTGCTTGGATAAGAGTCTAACGGGCTGTAACGGAACTTCCGTCGCTCTTTGTATCGGATGATCCAAGCGCGCGTTCAGATTCAGGGACGTGGCAAGAAACAAAATGGTCACCGCGTCTATCCAAGAGCTAAAGCAATCATGACGCAATGCGATACACCCGCCAATGTTTCAAAGTGACACCCTTCTCACACTGGCGTCACCAAATCAGCGGCAGTGTTTCAATGAATGCTTCAATTTCGGCCTATGCCGTCACCTGTCAGTGAGGCTACTCCCGCAACCGGCGCGAAACCTGCATGTTAGGCGCAATACGTCGTCACACTTTACGGAGTTTTTCTCATGAAACGCACTCTCTTCACCCTTCTCAGCGCGGGCGCATTGGCTACCGTCGCCTTCGATACATTTGGTCAGGCGCTTAGTCCGCTTTTTGGCTACGCCAAGCTTGCTCCCGTGGGGTTGGCCGGGTCAACGCTACAAACTGTCTTTGGCGCAAATCCCCCTGGGGCGGCCTACCTTCTGCATTCCATGACCGGGCTGGTGTTCTATACGTTAGGCTACTTCCTGATTGCCCGTCCAGTGCAGCGCGCCGTATTGCCCCAGCTACATTGGAGCCTGACAGCCGTGGCATACGGTGTCGTGCTTTGGGTCTTTGCACTTTACATCATGGCGCATTTGGTTGCGGGTATGCCAGCATTCCTTGGGTTTTCGGGCATCACATGGGTCGCACTTTGGGGCCATATCGTCTTTGCGGTAGTCGCCGCCGCAGTGATTGAGATGCGTGGGTTGGTGTTTGATCTGCCCAAACGCCGGCAAGCCGCCATCGCCTGAACGTCGTTTTGATTTCCCGTAAAGGCCGCCGCTCTTACCATGTGAGAGTGGCGGCTTTACTTTTTACCGCCCGCGCAGGCCGCTTGAGTAAAAGTTTCCCATATGCAGGAGTTAAAGATTTCGCGTCATAGTCGGACCGCTTCAAAGCAGCGAAAAGAGTATGTAGCTTGCATTACTAATATCCACGCTAGTTGGCCTTAATCATGTGCCCACTGCCAGCACATGTTCTGCCTGATGGAAAGGACACGCGACCAGATGGTTGCCGCCGATATCCTCTAACACGGGCCGGGCCTGTGCGCAGGATGCCTGCGCCTTGGGGCATCGCGTGCGGAACACGCAGCCCGATGGCGGGGCGAGTGGTGAAGGGAGTTCCCCTTTCAGAATGGGACGTGGACGTGCTTTTTCAAGGATAGGATCGGGGATCGGTACTGACGCGATCAGCGCCTGACTATAGGGGTGCTCTGGCAGCGTGGTTAGCTTATGACTATCCGCTGTTTCCATGACTCGCCCCAGATAAAGCACCAACGTGCGGTCACTGATGTGTTTCACCACGCTCAGGTCATGGGCGATAAAGATCATCGACAGCCCCATATCACGCTGCAATTCCATCAGCAGATTGATGACCTGCGCCTGCACCGACACGTCCAAAGCTGAGACAGGTTCATCACAGATGATCAGTTTGGGGTTCAAGATTAACGCCCGCGCAATCCCGATCCGCTGGCATTGCCCGCCGGAAAATTCATGCGGATAGCGGTTGATCAGGTTGGGCAGCAGGCCGACCCGTTCCATTAGCGCACCGACCCGTTTTTTTACGTCCTTGCGGGGCGTATGTGGTTCATGTGTGATCAGCGGCTCGGCAATGATCTCGCCCACTGTCATGCGTGGGTTCAACGCGGCAAGCGGGTCTTGGAAGATCATCTGCACGTCGCGCCGGTGCACGCGGCGTTCGCTTGTGCTCATATTGGCCAGATCATGCCCTTCGAACATGATGTTCCCGGCAGAAGACGGGATCGTGCCGACGACGGCACGGGCGATGGTGGATTTGCCTGACCCGCTCTCGCCGACAATCCCAAGACATTCACCCGGTTGAATATCAAATGATACATCCGACACCGCATGCAGCTTGCGCGGCGGCGTCCATGGCCATGATCCCGGTCTACGGACGTCGAAAGTGACCGATAGATCGCGAACGGATAAAAGCGGTTTCATCACGCCACCTCGCTGACGGCTAAATGGCACGACCGGCGGCGGCCATCATGCGTTTCAAGGGGTGGTCGTTCCCCGCGACAATTCTCCAGCTGTACAGGGCAGCGCGGGGAAAATGGGCAGCCTTTGGGCAGGTTGGACATATCGGGTGGTTCACCCGCGATGGTCACCAACTCGCCTTCATCTACGTCCAGTCGCGGCACAGCCTTGAGCAATCCGCTGGTATAAGGGTGCGTCGGATTGCCAAAGATACCTTCGGTCGTCCCTTCCTCCATGATCTGACCGCCGTACATGACCAGCGTGCGATCACAGAAACCGGCAACAACACCCAGGTCGTGGGTGATCAAAATAACGGCTGTGCCGAAGTCCTGCCGGATATCGCCTAAAAGCTGCATGATCTGCGCCTGCACCGTCACATCAAGCGCGGTCGTGGGTTCATCGGCAATCAGCAGGCGGGGCTGACAGAGCAGCGACATCGCGATCATGATCCGCTGGCGCATACCGCCGGAAAACTCATGTGGGTACATCGTGACCCGTGCGCGAGCGTCGGGGATGCGCACCGCATCGAGCATACGGACAGCCTCTGTCACCGCCTGGCTTTTGCTGATCCCGTTGTGCAACATCAGAACCTCGGCCATCTGATCACTGACCCGCAGATAGGGGTTCAGCGATGTCATGGGGTCTTGAAAGATCATCGCCATGTCTTTGCTGCGGATCTTGTTGAAATCCTTCTGAGACATCGCCAACAAATCGTTGCCGTCAAAGCGCGCGACGCCAGTGGCGCGCCCGTTCTTAGCCAACAGACCCATCGCGGCAAAGGCGGTCTGGCTTTTGCCCGATCCGCTTTCGCCGACAATCGCCAAGGTCTCGCCCTTGTCGATGTTGAACGTCAGCCCATTCACCGCATGTACGTCGCCGTCGGCTGTGTCAAAGGTGACCATCAGGTCTTCGATTTCCAAAAGGGGCATGGTCAGCGGTCCTTGGGGTCTAGCGCGTCGCGCAAACCATCGCCCACAAAGAAGAAGGCAAAGATGGTGACGACGAAGAAGAAAAGCGGGAAAGAGATTTGCCACATGAACCCGAATTGCATGGTGCGTGATCCTTCGTTGATCAGCGCGCCCAGCGATGTGGCAGGTTCTTGAACGCCGAGACCCAGAAAGCTGATGAAGCTTTCAAAGATGATCATATTTGGGACCAGCAGGGTCGCGTAAACGATTACGATACCCAACAGGTTCGGCACAATATGGCGCAGGATAATCTTGCTTGGGCGCACACCTGTGGCGACCGCGACCTCGACGAATTCCTTGTTCTTGATGGTCAATGTCTGCCCACGCGCGATCCGCGCCATGTCTAGCCATGAAATCAGCCCGATCCCGAGGAAAAGCATAAAGATTGACCGGCCAAAGATCACCAGCATCAGGATCAGGACGAACATGAAGGGGATGGACATCAGCACATCCACGATCCGCATCATGGCCCCATCGACGCGGCCGCCGTAATACCCCGCCGTTGCCCCGTAAAGCGTGCCGACGATCACGGCGACCAAAGCCCCCACAACGCCAACCATGAGCGATATGCCGGTGCCCATCACCGTCCGCGCAAACAGGTCGCGCCCGTTGCTGTCAGTACCAAAGTAATGCCCGGTTTCTATCGATGGCACGCCCAGATAGGCGTTGCTGCCGATCAGGCTGAAGTTCACGAAATCCGGCTCGTATTGTGCGAGCATCCCGCCGAAGAGGGCGAATGCGGCCACCAGACCCAGCATGATGAGGGAAATGACGGCGGCGCGATTGCGGAAGAACCGTATGCGGGCATCGGCCCAAAGGGACCGGCCCTTGACCTCGGCTAGGGCCATCTGGTCGGCGGCACCTTCGACGGCTGCTCTGTTCGGTAACATCGCGCGTCCCCCTAGTAACGGATTTTGGGGTCGATCCATGCGTAGAGGATATCGACCACAAGGTTGAACAGGATTGTCAGGGTGCCCACCAGAATGGTGATCCCCATGATAACGGAATAGTCACGGTTAAAGGCAGAGTTCACAAAGAACTGCCCGATGCCACCGGTGGAAAAGAACACATCAATAATGACCGACCCGGTGATCATGCCCACGAAGGCGGGCCCGAGGTAGGACAGCACCGGCAGGATCGTTGGCTTCATCGCATGCCGCCAGATCACACGGCGCATGGGCAGGCCCTTTGCTATCGCGGTGCGGATGAAATTGGTGTTGAGGACTTCAAGCATCGACGACCGCGTGATCCGCGCGATGGAGGCCATATAGGATGTGGAAAGTGCGATCACCGGCATGATCAGGAACTGCCATTGGCCCCCGTTCCAACCACCGCCCGGCAACCACCCCAGCCAAAGCGTGAAGATCAGCAAGAGGATGGGTGCCATCACAAAGTTCGGCAACACCTGCGCGCCGATCGAGACGCCGACGGCGAAATAGTCGATCCACGAATTCTGCTTGATGGCCGCTGCGACGCCAAGAGACACGCCAACAGTGACGGCGACAACGAAGGACCAAAAACCGTAGGTCAGCGTTACCGGAAAACCCTGCGCGATGACGTCATTCACGCTGCGGTCTTTATATTGAAATGAAGGACCAAAATCGAATTGGGTCACGACGCTGACAACATAGTTGACGATCTGGCGCCAGAACGGCTGATCCAACCCGTATTTCGCTTCGATATTCGCCAATACTTCGGGCGGCAAGGGACGTTCGGAATTGAACGGGCCGCCGGGGGCTGCGTACATCAGGATGAACGACAGCACGACCAATATCAAAAGGGTCGGTATGGCGACGGCAAGGCGACGGATAACAAAGCTCAGCATTTGTCAGGTGTCCTTACAGAATGGGAAAACCGCGCCCTCGCTTTAAGGGCGCGGCCTATCATGTCACGTGATTACTCAGCGACCTTGTACAGATCTTTTGAGTACCATTGCTGTTCGAAGTTCTCATAGGGCCAACCCTCAAGGTTTTCTGCAAACATGTCGTCGGCCGCATAGTGATAGATTGGGATGATCGGCGTATCTTGGGCGATGAACTCTTCGACCCGGTCATAGTTGGCCTGTGGGTTGTCAGATGTCCGGGCCTCAGCCAATAGCGCGTCAACTTCGGGGTTGTTGTATTTGCTGTCGTTGTAACCTGACTGTGACTGCATCAAGTCAAGGAAGGTTGACGCTTCATTATAGTCTGCACACCAACCACCGCGGGCGACATCAAAGTCGCCGTTCTGGCGCGCGTCTAGGAATGTTTGCCATTCCTGATTTGATAGTAAGGTATCCACACCCAGCGTTTGCTTCCACATCTGGCTTATCGCAATTGCCACGGCGCGGTGGCCGTCATCGGTGTTATAGACCAAATCAATGCTGAGCGGGTTATCAGGGCCGTAACCCGCCCCGGCCAGCAGCTCCTGTGCCATTGCATTGCGTTCCTCTTGGGTCATAGACGCCATGGGAATATCGGGCGTTTCAAATCCGGCCACGGCCCAATGCGTGAACGTATATGCCGCTTTCTGACCGGCAGCGAGGACGTTTTCCACAATGATATCGCGATCAACAGCAAGGCTGAGTGCTTTGCGAACATCGGGATTTTGCAGCTCTTCCGGTGCGCCATCACGCAGGTTGAACATGTAGTAGTAAGAACATGCCTCTGGTACCGAAACAGCTTGATCAGGGAATTCCGCTGATAGGCGCGGGAACTGTCCCGCAGGCACATCCGTGCGGTCCAATTCGCCAGCCAGATAGCGGGTCAAGGCGACGTTTTCATCGGTGATAACCAGCTTGGTCACCGTTTCTATGATCGTATTTTCGTTGTCCCAGTACAGTGGGTTCCGGGTGCGCACCAGCCGCTCTTGCGGGACAAATTCGGTCAGCACATATGCACCGTTGGACACCATATTTGCAGGCAAAACCCAGTTGCTGCCATGTTCTTCGACCGTTGCCTGATGCACCGGGAACGTGGTGCCATGCGTCAGCATTTGGGGGAAATACGGCAATGGTTGTGACAGACGCACCTCAAGCGTGAGGTCATCAATGGCGGTCACGCCAAGTTCGGACGGCTCCATGTCACCTGCGATGACAGCGCCGCTGTTCTCAATCGACATCAGGTCGATGTACCAGCTGTACGGGGATGCCAGTTCAGGCGATGCAGCGCGCTGCCAAGCATAGACAAAATCGCCAGCCGTGACCGGATCACCGTTCGACCATTTCGCATTTTCGCGCAGGTTGAAGGTATAGATCAGGCCATCATCGCTCACATCATGGCTAAGTGCGACACCGGGCACAAGATTACCTGTGGCATCCTGATTATAAAGCCCCTCAAAAAGATCGCGCACGACATCTGCGCCATCCGTGTCCTCAACCAGACCCGGATCAATCGATGGGCTTTCGTCACCGACACGATAGGTAAAAGACTGATCCGCGGCGAGCGTTTCGCCGGTCACAGGATGTGTGTTGGCCGACAGCATACCGCTGGTCGCGATCAGCACGACCGAGGTGGTGATGAGCAGTCTGGATCTGAATGTCATGTAATATCTCCCTGTTGTTGTATCTGATGACGATACAATCATTGGCTAAAGGACGCATTTTGCGTTGATGAGATATCTTTTGACGTGAAAGTCAGATTGGCAAGGCCAATCGCACGCTGACCCCACGACAGTTCATTGCTTGTCCAAAACCTAGGCCAAACACACTAGAAATTACGTATTATGATCGGCGAAATGACGCTTTGTTGCGCTTCAGGTCCAGGCCAAAACCGAGAATATGTCTATCGTCGACAGTGTTTACTGCAACCGGAACGAAGCTGAGTCGCCCGCCCCCTGATCAACCGTGAAGCGTAACCTGTCGTCGCCACGTGCTTCGACAAGTTGGCAATTATAGGGGATTGGATCACCACCCCAGCTCAGTTCGCGGCAGAAGTACCCATCCTGCCAGCTCCAGTTGCCGTCGATGTCCCACCCGACGGCAGAGCCGTCAATGCCGCCATCAGCAAAGACCTCAAGCCGGACACCATAAAGGAAATTGCGCAGTTCTTTCCCTTCAATCAGCGACAGAAACGTCGCCTGATCTTTCACGGGAACATAGCTTTCAGCCGCTGCTGGTGCGGCAGCAGTCGCAAAGATCAAAGACAGGATCACGTGTTTCATCTGGGCCTCCGTTTTCAGCAGGATACCCTTCTTACGCGGTGATACAGGCTTTGGTTCACTTAGGACGCATATGGCCCAGACCCATTGGCGCTTTTTTGCTAGGGGCCTGCCCCTAGCCTTCCAGTGCCTTGATCATCTCGACCCGCGGTGCATGCCGTCCGCCGCCAAACGCGGTGTCAAGAAAGGCATCCACAAGCTCAATCGCCTTGGCACTGTCGATGACGCGTGCGCCCATCGCCAGCATGTTGGCGTCGTTATGTTCGCGGATCATCTGCGCCGAAAACACATCAGAGCAGACACCACAGCGGATACCCTTGACCTTGTTGGCTGCCATCATGATCCCCTGACCGGTGCCGCAAAGGATGATCCCGAAAGTGCAATCGCCCGAAGCAACGCGCCGTGCGGCTGCATCACCCTGTATCGGGTAATCTGCGCTTTCACCGGCCTTGGGGCCGATATCGACGGCCTCCCACCCTTTCGCCGTGACGTGATCGACAATCTGCTGACGCAGCTCAATCGCGGCGTGGTCGCTGGACAGGACGATGCGTTTGTTGGTCATATTCTTTGTCCTTGTGTTGTCTGGGATCAAAGGCCCAAAACATCCATCATGTCGTATTCACCGGGGCTTTTGTCCTGCCCCCAAAGGGCGGCTTTCAGCGCACCACGGGCAAAGATCGCCCGGTCCGTCGCAAGATGGCGGAGCACGATCCGCTCGCCCGCTGCAGCGAATAGCACGTCATGTTCGCCCACGATATCGCCACCACGAATGGCGCTGAAACCGATATCACCCCGTTTGCGCGCGCCTGTGATCCCGTTACGCCCGCTGTCGCTAACGTCCGCCAGAGCAACACCGCGCCCTTCGGCCGCAGCCTCGCCCAGCATCAAAGCTGTGCCTGAGGGGGCATCGACCTTTTGATTATGATGCGCTTCGATCACTTCGATATCAAAATCATCGTCAAGGGCGGCGGCCACCTTCTTGGTCAGTTGCACCAGCAGGTTCACACCTAATGACATATTGCCTGCCCGCACGATCACGGCATGGCGTGATGCGGCGTTAATCGCTTTCAGATCAGCGTCAGACAGTCCGGTCGTGCCGATCACATGCACAGCGCGCGCTTGCGCGGCAAGGCCTGCAAATCCGACCGTTGCGGCAGGTGAGGTAAAGTCGATGACCGCCTGTGCCCTGGCGAATACCTCAACCGCGTCGCCCGTCACATCTACACCAGCGGGCTGGCCTCCCATCATGTTGCCCACATCTTGGCCAATCCAGTCATGGCCAGACCGTTCCAACACGCCGACCAGACGGCATTTATCGGACGCCAATACTGATTTGATCAGCATCTGCCCCATCCGCCCCGAACCGCCGGTGATCACGATGCCTGGTGTCTCTGTCATGTCATTTCCCTTTGTCTTGCCCCCCGTTTAGCGCCGGATCGCCGCTGACGCAAAGCCTTGCTTGGCATCGCGCGCCATAGCGCTTAAATGACCCATATGGCAAAGCAATCAAACCGAGACGGCAAGGCCCCCACCCAGCGCATGCTGCGCGTGGGCGAGGTGATCCGCCGGACCCTGTCCGAAGTCCTGCAACGTGGCGACGTGCATGATGATGAACTGGCACGCATGTCCATCACTGTGGGCGAAGTGCGTATGACGTCTGATTTGCGCATCGCGACAGCCTTTGTGCTGCCACTGGGTGGGCAGGGCAAGGAAGAGGCGTTAGAGGCGCTGCGCCGCAATAAGCACGAAATCCGGCATCTGGTGGTGAAAGGTGGGACGATGAAGTTCGCGCCTGAACTGCGGTTCGAAATTGACGGGACGTTTGATCAGATCGACGCGACACGCGCGCTTTTGGCGGAGGATCATGTGCGTCAGGATCTGGACGACTGATGCGCTGGCGTCTGGTCGCGCTGCTGTTTTGGGCTGTGCCTGCAGCGGCGGTGACCTGCGAGGATGTGGATTATCTGGGTCGCAGCTATACCGCCTGCACAGTTGATGCGACGTCTGAGAACCTGCGCCTGTTTTACCAAGATGCCGACGGCGCGGTAATCGGCGGCTTTACAAGGCTGGCAAGCCAGCCGGGGGTGAACCGGCTGGCCTTTGCGATGAATGCGGGGATGTATCACGACGATCGTTCGCCCGTGGGGCATTACATTGAAGACGGGACCGAGGTGATGCGCGTGATCACCAATGCCGGGCCGGGGAATTTCGGGCTGCTGCCAAACGGGGTGTTCTGCATCAATGATGGATCAGCGCAGGTATATGAGACATTGGACTATGTGGCGCGCGCGCCTGCCTGCCGCGATGCGACACAATCAGGCCCGATGCTGGTGATTGATGGGGCGTTACACCCCCGTTTCCTGATCGACAGCACCTCGCGGTTTATCCGCAACGGGGTGGGGACCAGTGCCGATGGCACTACGGCGGTTTTCGTGATTTCCAACGGCGGCGTGACCTTTCATGAATTCGGTAGTTTTTTCCGGGATTATCTTGATCTGCCCAGCGCACTTTATTTTGACGGCAAAGTCTCGCGCTTGCATGCCCATGATCAAGGGCGGAGCGATTTTGGCTTTCAACTGGGGCCGATGGTAGCTGTGATAGAATGAGCCGTCGTCCGTCGAAACGTCGACGCAGCAGGTCAGGCAGGCGGAAAGTGGGTCTTTACGCGTCGTGCATACTTTGACAAATCTTTTTGGCGGAAGAGCCAGATGGCAAAAAGAGTTGCCTTGGCTACGGGACACCCGCCTCCGCCATCTCAGAAAGCGCATCCGTGAAGGATTCAAAATAGCTGTGCCCTTCAACCCCATGCGCAAGCGGTGCAAATACCACGTTTTTCAGGCCAAGAGCGGCGGTGATCTCGAATGCTGCATCAGGCGGATCGGCTTCCCATAGCAGAATGCGGGCGCCTGTTTCGTCTACAAGTGCTTGAAGATCAGCAATCTCGGCGTCTGTTGGCATGGCGCCAGCTTCCCACTCAAGTGATGCGATCGTTAGGTCATAGCGTCTGGCCAGATATTGATACCGTGGATGCGTCGCGATGATGTCAGTGCCTTCCAGCGCGCCTAATGCGGTCGCTGCCTGTGTGTCCAAAGCCTGAAAATCCTCCCGCAGTATCTCTAACCGGGCATCGACCTGATCTTGTGACGCAAGACCACGCGAGACTATTGCCGCCGCGATTGCATCTGCCTGAGAGGTTGCCAAGGTCGGGTCCAGCCAAGTGTATGAGGCAAGCGCTTCATGAGAATGTTCACCACCATCGCCATGGCTGTGTGTCATACTTTCAGTGACAATGAACTGTTCTTCGATCGCATCGGACGTGTTGACCAGTTTGGACCGCGGCAAGGACACACGATCAACCCAAGCGGCAAAACCGGCACCGTTCAACAAGATCAGGTCAGCTGACTGTATCATGCTGACATCAGAGATGGATGGGCGCCAGAACGAGGGGTCGACGTCCGCTGGCACCGGGAATACGACCTCTGCCGCGTCACCCAGCAGACGTTCGGCAAAGTATTGTAGCGGATAGTTCACAGCAACGACGCGGGGGCGGTCCTGCGCCATAGCGACACCGGCCACAAACAGGATTAACCCAGCGGCAAACAGTGTTCGAAAGGTGCGCAGTATAGTCAACTCTGACAACTCCGCGTGATATCATCGGGTGTCACGATCCAATAATTGTCGTGGCTGCCGGTATCGACCTCGATCACCAGCCCTTCGGAATGGTCTACGCTGTCAAGTGGTACGGTTACGGTGCCGTCTGTATTGATCGGTAGGGTCGTCAACACGTTATTCTGGCCATCCAGCACCCGCACATCCGCCTGCTGGACGGCATTGCCATTGGAAAACTTCGCCTCGACTGTCACTGCCTCGCAATCGACCGATGCGAAGACGATCAACTGGTGTGCCGACGCCCCTATTGGGGCGACAGCAATAAGGCCAGCCAAGGCGATTTTCCGGATCACTGTCCGGTCCACTCTTCGAAGTGAACCCAGATGACGGCACCCAACTCAACGGCCTTGTCTGCGCCATCTTGCGGCAGGGTGTAATCAGCAGTGTTCAGTGCAGCAAAGCCCCACCAACCGTCCGAGGGCGGTGCGTAGGTAAAGACACCATCGGCATCTGCCTTCACGGTCTGAGTGATCATCAGATCATCTGGCGCCGTCGCTCCCGCGCCATCATTAAAGAACTCAACCTCAACCTCGGCATAGGGCACCGGCTCACCGTCCATCTTCACAATACCTTGGAACACATTGTGCTCCCACAGGCCAAAGGGCTTGGACAGCGGGACAATCTCGGTCTTCAGACCCAGTTCGGTGTCCCAACCTTCATCGTCACCATAAGCGGTCACATAGGTTTTGGTGTAGTGGATGATAAAGGCGTCCTCTGCCGGTTCCCAATAGGGTTGCGGCTCCATCGCGAAGATATAGGTGCCGGGGCGGTCCAAAGGGTAATCAAGGGTATAGCCCTGATCATCCATTACGGTGGCGTCTTGCAGATCACCCAAAAGATCTGTCGTAGTGCCTTCATGCGTGACAGAGAAAGCGACGGGCGTGTCCAGCATCATCCCGTCCATTTCAAACGGGTGCGAGAACGACATGGTCAGCGCGACGCTGCGTCCGTCTTCCTGGCTGATCATCGGATCGTTTGGAATAATCATCCCGTAATGTGCCAGTGCTGGTGTTGCAGCAATAAGACCGGCCAGAGATGCAGTAACAAAATGACGTTTCATAAGACCTCCTGTTGATTATGAACCAAGGGCAAGCAGCCAGCTTACCCAAGCATCGGCATTGCGCGAGACGATGGCGGCACCAAGCCCCGCGATGATTCCTGACAAAGATAGTAATGTAATTGTCTCGGCCGACAACAGGCGCAGGACCATACCGCGCCGCGCGCCCAACTTGACCGCCGTGGCAATTTCACGCGCCCGCAACCGGTAGCTGAGAAAGATCGCCAACCCGATCGCCGCCAGCGCTGCAACAGCGATGATTGTCGTAACAACATCCAAGAGCGACCTGATCCGAAAGATGCGGTCAACCAGCCCTTGGATCACACCAGCCGGTTCGATGAGTTGGGTCGGGTTTTCGCTGTCAAGATACCGTCCCTTGAGGATGGTGCCAGACCGCGTGTCATTCGGCACCACGATCACCGCAGAGGCGGGAAAGTCATCTTGGTTTCCGTGAAAATGAAAGCTCTCGATATTCTCGTCTGTGATCCGCTGGTATTGTACAACAGCCGCATTGGCGACGGCTTCACTGCCTGCGGCGACCTCTGCGGCTGTCACAACATCCTCGTGCCCGTGACCGATCCCCTGAATGACCCAGGCCGTTTTGATATCAACAAAGATCGCCTGGTCATCGGGCGAATTGCTTGGCGCAAGGATGCCGACGATGGGCATTTCCAAAGGATAGACACCATCAAGGTCGAATAGGTTTTCAGGCGATGAGACCAATGTGTCACCAACGCCCTTGCCGAGTGTTTCAGCGACGTCAGCGCCAATGACCGCATCGCCAAGCATTGACAGGCCGCGCCCTTCGGAAGCGGTCAGGTCACGGAAATCGAAATAGTCCAATGTGGTGCCAACGATCCGAAACCCGCTGGATGAAAAGGCCGTATGAACCGGGATTGGTATGCCCAAGCCGCTGTCCCAGATCGTTTCGACCTCGTGCATTGGCACCGGATCGGGCCGTTCATCGGAAAAATAAAGGGCGGCCATGGTCAGATCCAGCTGCGACCCACGGCTGCCCAGCAAGAGCGGTGTCGCATCACCACGGGCCACAAGCGCGCGTTCGCTGGTTGATAGCAATATCTGTGTTGCGACCGGGACAAACAGGATCAGAGCTGCCACCAATGTCAGAACAAGGCTACGCGCCCAGTGATAGCGCAGATAGGCGAAGGCGAGGTAGAGAGCGTTCATGCGTCGGCCTCTTCGCGGAACTGTGCAAAATCCAGCACGCGTCCAAACCGTGGTAGCAATTCATGGTCATGTGTCACCGCCAGAACGGCGGCGCCAGCTTCTGTCGCCTGTTCAAACAGCAAATCGAGTATGCGTGATTTACTGTCTGGATCGAGGTTGCCTGTGGCCTCGTCCGACAGGATCAACTTTGGTTGCGTCACAAGCGCCCGGCAGATTGCAACACGCTGCTGTTCCCCTTGGCTTAGCGCCGCAGGATGCCGGTCCAGTTTGTCGCCAATCCCGCATGACCGGGCCAGTGCTTCGGCCCGTTCCCTGGCCTCTGCATCCAAAACCAATGCGGGTGTGATCCGGTAGGGATAGAGAATGTTCTGCCGCGCCGACAGATAGTCGAGCAGTGCGAAATCCTGAAAGACAAAGCCAATGGTACTGGCGCGGAAACGGCGGCGCGCCGCATCTGACAGGGCAGCAACATCGGTGCCAGCGACATCTATGCGCCCGGCCTCCGGTGTCAGAATGCCGGCGATCAGGTTCAGTAACGTGGTCTTGCCGCTCCCGCTGGGGCCGACAATGGCGACACGTTCGTCGTCTTGCAGGGTGAATTCAGGCACACGCAACTGAAAGCTTGTCGCGCTATACCGAAAGGTGAGGTTTTCGACTGTGATCATCAGTTTGTCTGCGGTGCAAGAAAGGTTTCGCCCGCTGTATCCCGGTTAACGTCCAGCAGTTCAAAGTCGGTGATGCGCCAAGCCCCCTCAACCGGCGAAACCGAAAGATCAGCGCTGTATGTGTTGCCGCGTACGTGAAGGTGTTCGGCATGTCCGACCGTGCCGATAACCTGCCATGATGCGTCGATCGCAAGCGTTCCACCGTCGCGCGATACACGGGTATTCAACAGCTTGATTTCGTGGATGGTCTGGTCCGCCTCCTCAAGCCCGCCACCAGCCATCGCGCCAACCCGTTCCAGATAGAGGTATTCCAATGCGTCCCCATAGGTGACGCTGGCCAGAGTGTCGTAAATTCGGTCTTCTTCGGTTTCCCCGAATGCCTCGTACACAACCAAAAGCAGCGCAGGGGTCAAACGCCAGAATTCGGTGCGGGCTTCTTCGATGGTCATGGGGTCAAGGCCGGGTGCGTTAAATTTTTCGGTCTCTGACACCGCATTCTGCATAGGCAAAATGAGCAGCGCAGCCATGCCAACGGTGCCGATAAGGGCAAGACCAGCAAAAGAATATTTTAAGTTCATCGACGAAGGGTGTCCGGATCAAAGCGCACTGTTCGCCTCAACCTGTTACACGCGCGCGCGGACTTCAAGTGCGCAAGAAGGCCATTGCCGCGCAATATATGCCGGCCTGCGGGCATCAGGATGTCTGAGTGGACGAAACAGCCCCTCAGTGTCGCTTGGGTGACGCGCGTAACCAGCCAAGCAACTGACTTACTCAGCCGCTACAGCAGCGGTGTCTTGATCGGCTTCGCCAAATCCTTTGGGGACAGGCAGGTCAGGCAAACCCGCTGCACGTTTTTGTAAGGCACGCCCAATGACCACGCGGCTGATTTCCGTTGTGCCGTCGACGATCCGCAGCATTTGTGCAAGGCGTGACAAACGGTCAAGGCCATAAGGCTGCAACAACCCCATGCCGCCCAGCACCTGCGTGCAGGTATTGGCGGCTTTCACGGCCGCATCTGGGACAAAGCGCTTTGCATGTGCCGCCATCAACGGACCCTCTGGCGTCCCAAGCGCCTCTGCTGCCTTGCGATAGAGCAGTTTGGATGCCTCAAGATCGGTGGCCACCTCGCCCAGCATCCATTGGATGCCGTCCAGATCAAGGTTCTTGCCGCCAAACATCTTGCGGTTTTTGGAATAGGACAATGCGGTATCAAGTGCTGCCTGCATCAACCCGCAACAGCCTGACGCGATGGAAACGCGCGCGATGTCGATGGCCATCAAAGACCCTTGAAGCCCCTGACCAATAGGCAGGATGATGTTGTCCTCACTCACCACCACCTTATCCAGATACATCTCGGACATAGGTAGAAAGTTGTATGACGGTGTGTCGTAAAGCGGCCCAAAGCTGATCCCCGGCGCATCTGCGGGAATGGCGATCATCGCCATATCCTTGTGGCCTGGCGCGTCGCTGGTTTTGACAACGGTAAAATAAACGTCGGCTTCAGTCGCAAGGCTTACCCACGCTTTTGATCCGCTGATGGTCCAAGTACCATCACCATTGATTGTGGCGCGGGTGTACATCTTGATCGGGTCAGAGCCTGATTGCGGCTCTGTCAGTGCAAAGTTCGCGAGCTTGCGGCCCGACGTTAGATCACGCGCCCATGTTTCTTTGAAGGCTTCGGTGCCGTATCCGCACCCCGCAAAGGTGCAGATGTTGTGCATGGACAGCGCGAAGGCATAAGCGCCATCCGCAAAACCCAATTGCTCATACACCTGAATGCCATCCGCCAGCGAAAACCCCTGACCACCCCATTCTTCGGGGGCATAAAGACCTGTCAGGCCTGCAACGCCTGCCTTGTCAGACGCATCACGCGGCCATGCCTTTGCTGCATTCCAAGCATCGACATTTGGGGCAACGATCTGTGTTGCATGATCCTGAGCCGCGGTGAGGATGATGTTCAACTTGTCTGACATATGATTGATCCTTCGGATGCGCGCGCATTGTCGTATCCTGCCGTTTTCAAGTAAACGGCCGGTAAAATAGAGAAGCTGACTTGCGCCCAGATTGAATTTATATTGTTGAGGGTAGGTTAGTATATTGGCGTTATCTGTTCCATCTCATGATGTGACAGTTTACTGTCCGAAAGTGACAGATCATCCATCAGCGGCGGGCCCGCGCCGATATGCACTGGGCCTATTGCCTGTCCACCTTTGAAAGGCCTTGTGAAAATTGGCCGCTGAGGAAAAACCGACCTCATGCGCGATGGCCTCAATGCTCTGCCGACCTGTTTGTAAGTGACCGATCGCAATATCCCGGCGCAGGGCATCCTTGATCGCCTGAAACGATGTGCCATCCGCGTCCAGCCTACGGATCAGGGTGCGCGGGGTCATGTGCATGGCGCGCGCGGTCTCTGTCAGGTTTGCGATGCGCCAGTCCGTTTGGCTGATGTAATTGCGGACCCGCAAAGACTGGGTGTGCTCACTGGACCGCGTAAAGATCCAGTCTCGCGGTGCGGTTTCCAAAAAGAGATCCAGATCGGCAGAACTCCGAACTTGAACCGGCCCCAACACATTCGCGTCGAAGGTAATCGAGGTTTCGGATTGGCCAAAGCGCACAGGCACAGGAAAGATCACGGCATAGTCTTCCTCAAAGGCGGGCCGCTCAAAAACAAAGTCTACGGCTTTGACGGGCACCTCATACCGCGCCAACCATGAAATCAGACCATGGGCCAGCTTGAGGATCAGCATGTGGCCAAACCGCTGTGCGGCCTGATCGGTATGCGGCACAAGCTGCAATACCAAGGCACCGTCGGTTTGCGTCAGCGCAAACTGGTAGTCATCAAGCAACAGGTTCCAGAAGGTGGAGAACCGGTAAAGTGCCGAGGATAATGAAGTCGCCTCACGCACTGAGGTCAACAGGTGCTGCAGCGCACGAGGGCGCACAGGACGGCACCACAGGCCCATCATTTCATCCCCGGTTTCGACCGCTGCCATTTGGTACAGGCGAACAATTTGATTCAGGGTGATCCGACCATGGGACCGGGGTTGGTCCTGCAAGTCCGACCGCGCCAAAAGAGAGCGATAATGGTCGTCACTGCACAAAGGCCGCAACGCTGTAAGCCAATCCGCAATGAATTGGCTGGACACGGTCGAAAGCTGTTGCGCGGTCTCAGGCGGCATTTCGGGCCCTTTGTTTGCTCTCTAACGCTGCAACGGCGGCACCCGCCAAGACAAGGGGGAGCGCGAACAAAAAGCTGGTCGAAAGCGGCAATCTGAAGATGAGCAGGTCTGCGATGATGGGCCAAAGCAGGGCGACATATTCGAAGGGCGCAAGACGCGAGGCTTCGGCGTAGCTGAACGACACTGTCATCGCAATATGAGCAAAACCGCCAAAAAGCCCCGCGAGCACAAGCAACATCAGCGTCCGTGCATCAGGCAGCGCCCAGCCCCAAGGCAGCGTCAAAAGCCCCCTAGCCATGGATGCGACCACGAAATAAAAGGCAATCGCACCCGGACTTTCGGTGCGTGTCAGGCGGCGCACCATGATCAGCGCGAAAGCCGTGAGGAGCGCGGTCAAAAGCCCAAGACCAATGCCAATCAAACGCGCTTGATCCACGGCCCCACCACCAAGGTCCGGCCATACCAGCACGATGACGCCAGCAAGGCCAAGGGCAAGTCCCAAGACGCGCCATTTGGTTAAACGTTCCGACAAGACCAGCACCGCTATGATCGCCGTCAGCACAGGGGAAAGCTGTGCGAGCAACGTCGCCTCTGCCAGCGGCAACAAGGCCACCGTCGCGAATGATGTAAACATTGCAGCAGCACCAAAGGCAGAGCGTACAAGATGCCCAAGCGGGCGTTTCGTGCGCAGACCGGTCGGAAATTCGCGCCGCAGCATCAGAAAAATCAACAGCGGAATGAGCGCAAAGACGGACCGGAAAAAGACAATCTGTCCAAGGGGCGCGGCTTCGCTCACGGCTTTGACGCAGACGATCATCCCGGTGAACAAGACGCCAGACAGAATGCGCAAGGCAGTCCCAAGCGTTGGACGATCAACGCGTGTCATGCGGTCTCTTTCTGTTCGGCAAGCGCGTCGCGCAAGGCATCGCCCGCAAGATTGATGGCCAGCACTGACACGACAACGGCAAGGCCCGGCCAGATCATTTGCAGCGGGGTAGAGCGCATGTGAATGCGTGCGTCCAGCAGCATTGTGCCCCATTCCGGCAGTGGCGGTTGGACACCGAAGCCTAGAAAGCCAAGTGTGGAAATGCCAAGGATCGCGCGTGCGAACATCCCGGTCCATACCACTGTCAGCGACGGCAAAAGCGACGGTAGATAGTGCCACCGTGCAATCGCCAACGGCGACAGGCCCGCAAGTCGGGCTTGCACAACGTATCCTCTGGTGCCGACCGACAAACCAATGCCGCGCGCCACACGGGCATAGCGCATCCATCCGGTCACGGTCAGCGCAAAGATGAGCGTTCCTGTGCCAGCGCCAAGAACACCCGCAATCACGACGGCGGCAATCAGTTCGGGAAAGGCCAGAAATGTATCGGTGGTGCGCATTGCAATCCAGTCGGCCAGCCTGCCGCCTTGTGCCGCGATCAAGCCGATGCAGGTGCCGATGATCAGGCTCAGAACCGAGACGACAAAGGCCAGCCCCAGCGACCAACGCGCGCCATGCAACAACCTTGACAGGATATCGCGGCCAAGGGCGTCTGTCCCCAGCATCCATGCGTCGCCAGGTGGGCGCAGCCTGTTTGGAATGTTGATGGCTGTCGGGTCATGCGGCGCCATGATCGGGCCAAACAGCATCAGCAGCAAAAACAGCACAACCAGAACACCAACGCTACGCATCGCGCCGGTCCATTCTTGGATCAAGGCTGCGATAGATCACGTCAATCAACAGGTTCACAGTTACAAAGATCACGGCGGCAATGATCACGACCGCCTGTACCTTGGGAAAATCGCGGGCGTAGATCGCATTAACAAGAAAACTGCCCAGACCGGGGCGTGCAAAAATGACTTCGACGACGACCAAGCCTTCCAGCAAGAAGGCAAGTTCCAGACCAAGGACTGTGACAACAGGAATGGCAGCATGGGGGGCAATATGATCTCGCGCGACATCACCGGCGGCAACACCGCGCCTGTAGAAGGCCGGTAAGAAGGTTTGCGTACGCGCCTCAAGGATACCAGAGCGCAGAATGCGCGTGAGCGACGCCGCAATGCCCAGTGCCAGCGTGAGCGCTGGCAGAACGGCATGTGCCTTGGTTTGGGCGCCCATCGCGGGCAGCCAGCCAAGGTGCACCGCAAAGAGCAGGATCAGAAGCAAGCCTAGCCAAAAGGCCGGTATGGCAACACCGATGGAGGCCAGCGCCACTGCCCCGCGATCCATCCAACTGCCGGGCTTGCGCGTCGCAACCAGGGCGAGTGGCACGGAAACGACCAATCCGATTGCGAGGCTGATGAGTGCAAGGGGAAACGTGTATGACATCGCAGTGACAAGATCGGGCCAGACATGGCGACCTGTGACGGACGACTGGCCAAAATCACCGATCAGGAGCGGTGAAAGCCATGCCCAAAAGGCAGTCCAGAACCCTGTGTCGAAGCCAGCTTCGGCGCGGATAAGATCCAGAACCTCCTTCGAGACCACCGTACCGTGCCGTGCCTCGGCGATGGCAAGAGCGGGATCACCGGGGGCGTGCCACAAAAGTGCAAAGGTTGCCAACGCCACACCCGTCAGGACCACGGCAGCGCGCAACACAAGCTCGGCAAAGATACGCATCACGCGACATGCTCCAACGCGCCTAGGGCGAATGCCGCATCGCGTAGCTTGCGCCCATAAGCGGTTTGCGGGGCTGCGACAAAAGCATGCGCCGCACCGTATTCTGCGACCTGTCCTGCGCGCAGCACGGCAATGTCGTCCGCAAAGGCGGCAGCATAACCCAAATCATGTGTCACGATCAGTGCAGCAAACCCTTCTTGCATTTGCATCTGGGCAATCAGGCGGGCGGTATGCTTTTGCGTGACTGCGTCCAAGGCCGACAACGGTTCGTCAAACAAGACCAGCGGCGGTGCGGCGATCAGCGCACGCAGGATGCCGACGCGTTGCGCCTGACCAATGGATACCTCGGATGGATGGCGATCCAGCAAGCCGGTGTCGAGCTCCAGACCTTGGCAAAGCTGGTCAAGTCGATTGAGGTCCGGTTGCATCTTTTGCGCCACAACGGGTTCCATCACCGAACGTCTGAGGGAAAGACGCGGGTTAAAAGCCGCGCGCGGCTCTTGCATCACCAGTGCGGGGTGGCACTGACACACCGGCGCGCCATGCCAGCTTATCTGACCTGACGCGCAGGGCACCAGCCCAAGGATTGCACCGATGAGCGTCGATTTGCCCGCACCGCTTTCTCCGACGACGGCCAATGCCCGGCCTGACCCCAGCGAGAACGACACATCCTGAAGGGTGGTCGCGACACCGCACCTGACCGAGATGTTCTCGACCCTCAGCATGGCAACTCCAACCAATTGCGATGGGCGCAAAGCGCCTTGGCCGCCGCCGTTTCCGGCGTGGACAGAATGCGTGCTGTGCGGGCATCTTCGACAATGCGTCCAGCATCCATGACAAGCAGTCGTGATACCCGACGGGCAGCAAGCCCAAGATCATGCGTAATGAGCAAGAGAGCGGTCTTGCGCGTTTTCAGATAGGTGTCCAACAAATCCATGGTGTCTGCGGCCACAACCGGGTCTAGAGCAGACGTAGGTTCGTCCATGACCAGCAAGTCTGGCGACCCAATCAAAGCCATTGCAATAACAAAACGTTGCTGCATGCCGCGTGACCACCCCCACGGGCGGTTACGTAAGTCGCCGGTGCCAATATGCAGCGCATCAAACAGGTCTTTCCTGCGGGCATCATCTGCGGCAAGGCCCAAAGCCTGCTCGGTCTCACGCCAGTGGAATACCATCGATCGCAGTGGGTCCAGCGCCTCATCAGGGCTTTGCGGGACGTGGGCAACGCCCGTGCCTGCAGCCCTCAAGGCATCAATCAACGCATGCCCAAGGGTCGATTTGCCGGACCCCGAAGCGCCGACAAGCCCGACGCGTTCGCCGGGCCTGATGTCTACAGTCGTGGGATGCAAGATGGTGCGACCCGCGCGCTGCACGCTTAGGCTATATGCCGTGATTGTCATTCAGCGAAGCGTGTCTCGTGTGTGATCCAATAGGTTTCGGTCGGATGCACCTGATAACCAATGAGACCGGCACGGGCCACCACAGGCTGGCTGACATGGAAAACCGGCATCAGCGGTACATCCGTCGCAATGATCTGTTGGATTTCATCATAGATCGCCGCGCGCTTTGCCGGCTCAAAAGTTGTCTGCCCTTGTACCAAAAGCTGATCCATGTCGGGGTTCGCATAGCGGCCCGCGTTTGATCCACCGTCACTGGCCAGAAGGAACCCTAGAACAGAACCTGGGTCGCCCTGCGGCAGCATCACCCAGGCCTGCAGGAACATATCCCCGTCGCCTGCCATCAGCGCCTCATTGCTGGCCCCGTATTCCCCCACGCGGACGCTGGACGTAATGCCGATCTGCTGCAGGAACGCTTGCGTGATCTCGGCCGTTGGCGGCAGGGCCGCGCGCGAGGAATAGGTCAAGATTTCAATTTCAAGCGGCGCGCCATCCAGCATCCAGCGTCCCCCTTGCTTGACCGCGCCCGCCTCAGCCAGCAACGCCTCTGCTTGCACGGGATCATAGGTGGGTGCGATGTCGGCAGCCCAGCTTTTACCTGCCGGATATACCGTACCTGCGGGGACACCACCAACCCCAGAGAGCACAGCCTCGACAATGCCGTCACGGTCAATCGCCAATGAAACCGCCTGTCGGATGAGCGGCTCTGCCAACGGCCCCGATGCAGTATTCATCGAGTAGAAATAAAGCCGCGCCGTCGGCGCCGTGAACCCGAGTGCGCCAGTTTCCTGAATACGCGCGAAATCACTTTCAGGATAGTTGATGACCATATCAACATCGCCCGCCTCAAACGCGAGCGCGGCAGAGGCCGGATCAGGAGAAGCAACAACGCGGACTTCCGCGAACCCTGGTGCGCCTTGACGGTAATCTATGTCCGCTTCAACCCGGTAGAGTTGCTCCGGCACAGCCTCGCGGAAGATATAGGGGCCGGTTGCGTTGATCGGGAAAGCGTTCGAAGGGACGCCAAGAATGGCCACACCGGGGTCGGACAGTCCCCATTGGAACGCTGCATTCGGGCTGTTGGTTTCGAATACGACAACGCCGTCGCCGTCCGTGGACATATCCGCGAGGTCGAGCACACCCGCAATGCGCGCGTTATGGGCTGGATGGTTTTCATCAAAGATCGGTGCAATGGCGTCGATCACAGCCTGCGCCGTCACAGGCGTGCCGTCATGGAATGTCAAACCCTCACGCAATGTGACTTGCCACGTGGTCGGCGCGGTCTGTGCGATGCTTTCGGCTAGCCGGGGATAGAGGTTGAGGTCATAATCAATGCCCATCAGGGTCTCGGTCACGCCGGTCTGGTTGGACATCCAACCATTGTACCCCACGCGCGGGTTTGGCACCTCGGCCGTGGGATCAAAGGTAACGGAAATGGTGAACGTCTCGTTCTGTGCTGCAACGGGCAGCGTTGTGCCAAGTGCAATCAACGCGGCAGCGGCAATGCGGGTCAGTCGTGACATAACAGGTCCTTCAGGTCTTCGTTGGAAGTTGGTTGGTGATTGCGAAACGGTCACGCGAAAGCGTGCGCGCCTCGGCCTTTGACAAAGCAGATAGCGCGGCTTCGGGGTCAAGGCCCCTTGCGCAGGCCCGGTTCCAAACGCGACGCGCCGAAGCTGGCGACCACGGCAAAGCCGCCTCAGCCAGCCAGCGGCGCAACGGCGCAGGCAAGGCATCGTAGCTGCGCATTGGATCAGCCGCACGGTGTTTACGGCGCAGAGAGGTCGCACCAAGGTTGCGGCTCATATCGCATCCTCCATGCGGTCAACTGCGTCCAACACCAGCACAAGCCGTGTCTCGCCCGTGCCTTCGATCGGCGGAGACCGGTGTAGCAGACCGGTGGCGGGTGTTGCGGGCCATCGCGTGCCGCGCAGCAGGATCGGTGCGCCAGTCGCTACGGAAAAGATGCGGGTAGGGTCCTGCCCAGCGGACGAAATCCCGTATTGCGTGCCTTGGCCACGATAGGTGCAAACCAGCCGTGCTGTAATAGCGTCGATATGAAATTTGCGACAGGTGTTTGACGTAACAGGCTGTAGCCTGAGGCGCAGATAAGACGCCTGTATGAGCCCCGCAAAGATATCCGCGAGCGCCCCGATATCGCCGACAAGCTGTTCACGTTCGGGGCCTGCCGGGGTCTTGGCGATGTCGCACAGCTCCGTCACTGCCATGGTCACCGCGTGGGGGCGCAAGATGATGCGTCCTTGTGGCAGCCTTGTGGGATCCAGGGTGTCGATCCAGTTCTGGAATCCAGGTGCCGGTTGCCTGCGCCAGATCGCGGCGGCACAGCCGGGTTTCAGGAACGCTGTCAGGTCTTCTGGCGTCTCAGCGATCGCAACACCGGCGGTTGCGTCCCTGACCATAGTGCGCGCGAGCATTATGCCGCTTGCTCCGCGCGACGCCAGACAGGAAACGGATCGGGATAGTTTGGCAGGCTATCAATCCCGGTGGCGACCAGCGCAGGGACAAGACAGCCATCAAGGCGTTCTTTCAGCGCTGGCCAGTCGATTCCGGCACCAATAAAGACGATCTCTTGCCGTCTGTCGCCCCAGGGTTCTTGCCAATGCTCTTGCATATAGGCGCGCGCACTTTCGTGGTCAGGCCAATTGTCCTTGGGCACCGAGGCCCACCACGTGCCCAGCGGTTTGACACTGGACAGGGCCCCGGCGAGCGAGAATTCGGCAACCCAGCCGGGCCGTGTCGAAATCCAGAAATGGCCCTTGGCGCGGATCACACCGGGCAGATCACCGTTCAGAACACTGAGAATTTTTTCCGGAATGAAAGGAAGCCGTGCACGATATACGAAAGATGCAACGCCATATTCCTCTGTTTCGGGGGTGTGATCGGCGAAACCATAGAGTTCCTTGGCCCACATCGGGTGCTCATGCGCTTTCTCAAAATCAAACATGCCGGTATCAAGGATTGCCGCGGCAGCAACATCCGAATGATCTGTCTGGATGATCTTTGCGTCAGCGTTCAAGCTGCGAATGATCTTGCGGGCGGCGTCCGTGCGCTCTGGACCTGCATCCGTCACCTTGTTCAGGATCACTACATCGGCAAATTCGATCTGTTCCACAAGCAGGTTGACCAGTGTCCGATCATCCGCTTCCCCGAGTGTTTCGCCACGGTCACGCAGGAAATCATGGCTTGAATAGTCATTCAACAGGTTCACTGCATCAACAACGGTGACCATCGTGTCGAGCCGCGAAACGTCTGAAAGGCTGTCACCAAGTTCATCTTGGAAATCAAAGGTGGCGGCGACCGGAAGCGGTTCAGAAATCCCGGTAGATTCGATCAGCAGGTAGTCAAAGCGACCCTCGGCGGCAAGCCTGCGGACCTCATCCAGAAGGTCATCGCGCAGCGTACAGCAAATACAGCCGTTCGACATTTCCACCAGCGTTTCGTCCGTGCGGCTGAGTGCCGTATCCGCCCGCACCAGATCGGCGTCGATGTTCACCTCAGACATGTCGTTCACAATGACCGCGACGCGGCGGCCTTCGCGGTTATTCAAAACCCGGTTTAAGAGCGTCGTCTTGCCTGCGCCCAGAAAGCCGGAAAGCACTGTGACGGGAAGTCGGTTATCTGACATAGCTCTCTCCTGATCTGATCCGTTAGATCACGTAACTTACGCAGTTACTTTACTAATGCAACCGCAAAAGTTACAGATGATAGTCGTATGGAGAAAAACTGCACATGAAGCGCAACTCGCGTCTGTCCCTCGCCCTGCATACCCTGAGCCACATGGCCGGGGGCCCTGATCGGCTGCGCACATCATCCGACATCGCTGACCACGCAGGGACCAACCCTGTCGTCGTGCGTCGTGTCTTGGGCAAACTCAGAAAGGCGGGCCTGCTGATATCCGAAAAAGGGCATGCCGGTGGATGGCGTTTAGCGCGCCAACCACAGGACATTACTCTGGCAGATGTCTACCTCGCCTTGGACGAACGGATGGTTGCAACGCAAGAAAAAAGCGAAGCGCCGGCCTGTTCTGTCGAACATGCCTTGCATAAACGCGTGTCCAGCGTTCTTGAGGAGATTGAAGAGAACTTGGTCCAGCGATTGGGCGAGACTTCTATTGCTGAGGTGCGGGGCGCCTGACAGTGGTTGCCACCTGAAAACCTGCAAGACGTGCTGCCAAGGCCGATCATTGGCTCCGGTCCGATCACCGTTCCCTACCGATTGTGACCTAGGTAGTCATACTGTCAGTCCACATTCCGGGCGTTTGTGCAGGGGCTGACCACGTCTTGGGTCCATCATGTGCCGACGACCTGCGCGATGATCTGTTGCAGGTTTGGGCTCTGCTTTAGCTTGGCAGCTTGATCAGGCGTAAACCAGCCCGCATCACTCACATCATCTGCCGCAACCGGCGCGCCGCTTTGATAAGTGCAGATCACCACTGCCAGAAGGTAGTGAAACAGGATCTCCCCATCGTCATCGCGTGTAATCGCATCAACATTGGTGAGGTAGCGCTCTGCACGCCCAACCACGCCGGTCTCTTCCGCCAGTTCGCGCACTGCAGCTTCAAGCGCGGTCTCGCCCAATTCCACATGCCCGCCGGGAAAGCCCCAGGTCTTGGCGTTGGGTTCCTTCTTGCGCTTGACCAATAGAAACCGTTCTTCGTGCTGCACCACTGCAATGGCGCCAAGTTTGGGCTGCATCACATCGCCTCGATTTTCGCGGCGATGGCTTGGCCAAGCGTCACATGGTCCTCTGCCGCTAGATGCAGCCCATCGATCGGGCTGGGTTTGACATGCGCACCCGCATCCAGAAACGCGATCCCCCAATGATCGGCCAATTGCGCAATCGCAAAAGGCAGATTGCGTGACTTTTCGTGGGCGCCCAGCAGCGTATCGCGGTAGGTTCCTTCTTCCAGAACCAGTGGCGGTGCGATCAGCAGAATGTCGAACCCTTTGTGGCGCAGTTGGTAAGGCTCTGATCGGGCAATGGCGAGCAACCCTGCAAGGCCGCCGACCACCTGATTAACCGTCGCGCCGTGATGTGCCTGAAGATCATTTGTACCCAGCATGATCGTCAATAGATCAATCGGTCCGTGGCTCTCCAACGCGATCCGCAGCCCCAACTGCCCGTCCATATGCGCGCCCATCACAGGGTCCGCTCGATTGGTCGTACGTCCGGGCAAGCCCTCTTCAACCAAAGCCCAATCCGCGCCAAGTGCGGCCTGCATCACAGTTGGCCAACGCGTCTCTGGCCCCCAGCGCCGATATTCGCTGTGGACCTGTGCCGGTGGTGTCCCATAGGTGTTGCTGTCGCCGAAAGTGAGCAGTGTTTTTGTCATGCCGCCACGCTATGTGGCGTTTGCGCAATGGTAAAGCCGCTTTGCCCCTTGGCCTTACCGTCTTGAGCGCACATATAGGACGCAACGAGATGTTGAAGGAGACAGACATGCTGGAATTGGATGCAACCGCAGGTGCCGCCGCTGATCTGATCAAAGATGGCACCGACGCAAGCTTCGCCGCAGATGTGATCGAAGCGTCCAAAGAAGTACCGGTGATCGTGGATTTCTGGGCACCGTGGTGCGGCCCTTGTAAAACACTGGGTCCAGCCATTGAAGCAGCGGTGACCAAAGCCAAAGGCCGGGTCAAGCTGGTCAAGATCGACGTTGATGCCAACCAGGCCTATGCGGGCCAGCTGCAGGTGCAGTCGATCCCGACAGTTTATGCGTTCTTCAATGGCCAGCCTGTTGATGGCTTTCAGGGGGCTTTGCCGCCGTCCGAAATTGACGCCTTTGTCGATAAGATTGCTGCCCTTGCCGGTGATCCAGAGGCAGAAGGACTGAGTGCGGCGATTGAAGCGGCAGATCAGATGCTGGAAGAAGGGGCCGCTGCGGATGCGGCAGAAACCTTTGCTGCGATTTTGCAGGAAGAACCCAACAATGCTCCCGCCTATGCGGGCCTTGTGCGGTCTTATCTGGCACTTGATGATGTGGATCAGGCCGAGGCGATCCTGAACGGCGCCCCTGCCGAGATTTCGACCGATCCTTTGCTGGAAGCGGTCCATGCACAGATCACGCTTGCCCGCGAGGCCGCAAACGCTGGCCCCGTCACTGAATTGCAGGATGCGGTTGAGGCTGATCCAGACAACCACCAAGCCCGCTTTGATTTGGCGACAGCCTTGCATGCCAGTGGGCAGGCCGAGGAGGCTGTTAACCAACTTCTCGAACTGTTCCGCCGGGATCGCGAGTGGAATGATGGCGCGGCAAAGACCCAGCTTTTCACCATTTTCGATGCACATGATGCCAAAGACCCCATTGTGCTCAATGGCCGTCGCAAGCTCTCGTCAATGATATTTGCCTGATCAAAGGTTCGACCTACGTTCACTGATATGATATCAAAGACCGATCTGCCGGACACTATTCCGGTCTTCCCGTTGCCCGGTGCGCTGCTTTTGCCGCGTGCCCGCTTGCCGCTGCATTTGTTTGAGCCGCGGTATCTGGCAATGCTGGATGATGTCCTGAAAACCCCATGTCGGCTGATCGGGATGGTGCAGCCCTATGATGCGCCCGGTGGGGACAGCAAGCTGCATACCATCGGTTGCGCGGGCAAGGTAACTGCCTTTTCGGAAACCGAGGACGGGCGCTATATGATTACCATGTCCGGTGCCTCGCGTTTTCGCATCACGCAAGAGGTGGAAGGGTTCACGCCTTACCGACGCTGCAATGTGGATTGGAGTGGGTTCGAACGCGATCTGGGACCGGTTGAAAAAGACACCAGCTTTGATCGTGAAAAATTCATGGAGGCGCTGGGCCGCTATCTGGTTGACCAAGGGCTGTCCACAGATTGGGAAAGCCTGGGCGAGGCCGAGGATGAGTTGCTTATCAATTCCCTGTCTATGCTCTGTCCGTTTGAACCTGAGGATAAGCAGGCGCTGCTCGAGGCCCCGTCCTTGACCACCCGCCGCGAAACGCTCATGACATTGATCGAATTCGCCCTGCGTGGCGGATCAGGTGAAGAGGTGATGCAATGAGCGCAACAGCATTTGACCCCAAGATGCTTGAGGCATTGGTATGCCCGATGACCCAAGAAACGCTGACCTATGATGCAGATAAGCAGGAACTGATCAGCAAATCGGGCAAAGTCGCCTTTCCGATCCGCAATGGTATTCCAGTAATGCTGATGGATGAGGCGCGCCCGTTGGGGTGATGCCTGACCTGGAGCTGCGCCGCCTGACACCTGATGATGCAAGCCTCTTGCGCACCCTTTGGGTTGACGGTCTACAGCGGACCCCGGACTTGTTTCTATTGACCGAAGACGAGCTGCGCGCGATCTCTGATGCAGATTTTGCACAACGTATTTGTGGCGCGGTTTACCTCGGTGCTTTTGAGCGGAACATCCTGCAAGGCTTTGTTGTTTTCCGTCGGGGCAGTGTCGAAAGGCTCCGGCATACCGCTGACATTGGCCCGCTTTACGTAGTACCCATGATGCAAGGCCGCGGCGTTGGTCGCAGCTTGATGAAAGCCGCACTTGACTGGCTGGTAAATGATGGCGTTTCTCAGGTTGAGTTGACTTTGGACGAAACGAACGCGGCGGCGCTGGGCCTTTATCAGTCCCTTGGCTTTCAGACCTTTGGGCGGCGTCCAAGATCGGTCATTGTCGCAGATCAGCCGCGCACTGACCTTCTGATGATGAAATCGCTGGATGGTTTCGATCTGGGGCTACCCGGCACCTGACCCCACCGCACGGTCACGTCACGCTTTCGCAAGCCTTGTGCGGGTAATGTCATCTTCGGATATCCACCCACGGGGCGCGTCACACCGCCCCGGTCAAGATCAGGTTTTCGTTGGCCCACAGACCACCCCCAACAGGGTGCAGGGCCACAGCAACGCTTCGGCAAGTCAGTGATGGCATGCCGAGAGTGAGAACCGTGCAGGCGGGCCCGCCCCCCTTGATCTTCCTCTCTCTCTATAGCCGATTGCCGGGCCGCCCCAGATGGGCCGCCGGGCACTTTGCGCTGCTTTATGCGTGCACCTCAAGAATGCGGCGATGCTTGAGCGCTTCTTTACGCACTTCAGCAAACGTCTGGAATCCCCGTGCTTCGAGGATGGGCAAGAGGGCGGCAAAAGCCTTGGCGGTTGCCATCGCATCGCCCAATGCAGTGTGCCGCAAGTCTTCAGGAATAATGACCTCAAGCCTGTCGCACAGGGCATCCAGCGTATGCACCGCCGATCCGCCAAAGACGATGGCTGACAAATGCACCGTGTCCATCACGGCGTTCTGGAAAGTCGTTTCACCACGGTTGAGAAACGCCATGTCGAATGGTGCGTTATGGGCTACAAGAACAGCATCTGCCGCATAGCTTTGGAAGCTCTCGCGGACGACGCCAAACGCGGGTGCGTCTGAGACCATTTCGTCAGTAATCCCATGCACTTTGGTTGATTGCGCAGGAATAGGTCGCCCCGGATTAACGAGCGCGTCAAACGTCTCTGAGGTGATGACCCGCCCGTTTACGATCCGCACGGCACCCAATTGCACAACATCATCTTTCTGCGGGTCAAGCCCGGTGGTTTCGCTGTCAAACACAACGAACGTCAGATCGCGCAGGGCGGTTTCGGTGATGTCGGTGGCTGGCACCTGATCGAATAGATCAAAGTCATAGACCAAGGGGCGCGCTGCATCCGGGTCCAGCGGTTCAAGCATCACCATATACCCGCTGTTGTCGTCAAAGACACGGATGTGGCCAGAGTAAATCGCCTCCGACTTACCCTTGATGGTGATCGGGCGGCGCATCTCTTTTTGCTTTTTCATCTTGGCGAGCGTGGCGTGCAATGTGCCTTCATCCAGATAGTCACAGACCGAGGCGTTCAATCGGGCGGGTGCCTCGTTCTCCATCAGGTCGGCGGCCTGCCCGTCATAGAGCACGATTTGGTCGTCCTGCGTCGCGACGATCACTGCGACGGGTATATCCGACAGGATGCGCAAAAGCTGCGCGCGCTGACGTTCGAGGCGGGCGGTCTTTTGCGCCACGGTTTCGGCTGTGGCCAGCGATGCTTGGCCCAGCTTGTCGCTGATCGCGCAAGCGGCAGGGGCAAGGTCACCAAGGTATCGGGCGGCTTTTTCATCCAGCGTGGTCTCAATGCCGGAATCCGCGCGCACCCGGATTTGTGCGGCTAACGCTTCGATGGGTTTGCTGATGTTTTCGTCGAACAACCGCCAGACAAAGGTGACCAGCGCCAAAACGCCCAGAAACGCGACAACCCCGACGGTCGTGAAAGACGAAAACGCTTCTGGCATCCCCAGTTGCCGATACCCCAGAACCAATGCGCCAAGAATAACGACACCGCCTCCGATGCCGATGAGGCCAAAGAAGAGGAAGACGCGCAAGCGCAGACTAAGGTGGGTCATGTTACGTCTCCTCGCAGGCGACCTTCAGCAGAGGGTCGGTCGCTTCAAGCGGGAACCACGTTGCGTCAGTTACTGTGCCATCTTCGGCAAAGATGATCCCATCAACCACATCGGCGCGGCGGCTTTCGGCGCAGTCGAACAGCATGGGCACTTTGGCGGTGCGCGTCCAGCGACCGTAAAACACCAGATCAACAAGGCGTTGGTCAGGTTGGTTGGGATGCGTGCGGGTGCTTTGCTGGTCCACCGCCACATAGCGCGAAACGAATGGCGCGGTGTAGGTCCACGGACGGTAAAACGCGGTTTCTTCGATTGTTTGCGCGACGACCATGCCTTGGGGCATGGTGGCCACGGTCCGGTCGTACCAGCTGTATTCGCTGCTGATCGTCGCAGCGAGCATCGCAGCACCCGCCGACGCCGGGATCAGCCATTTCGGCAGTCGCCCTTTCAGCGTTCTGTTTAACGCCCACACCAGCAACGCGGCGGTAGCGCCGGCCACGATGGTGCCGATCAATTCGAAAAACATCAGGTCTCCTCCCTGTTTTTCATGTTAGCCCAAAACGCCGCGTCCCTGCATCAAGGCCGATTGCATTGTTTTGATCACCACGAACGCATCGCGCAAGTGGCTGCGTTCAAAGGCGGACAGGTCCGCTGGTGGTAAGAAATTATCCGGCGCTTTGCCCTGTTTGATCTGGCGGGCCTGATGCTCCAGCCGTGTTTGGGCGACCAGATCGTAGGCGTCCAGCAGGTCACGCCCGCCGCTTTCGCTGATGACGCGGCCCGCGATAGCCGCTTGTAAACGCGCGCGGGTATTGACCGGGACAAGCTGACCTTGCAGGGCATACATGCGGCCAAGGTCCACTACGGGTACGACGCCGCTGAGTTTCATATCCACCGTATTGCGGTTCTCGCCTGAACGGATGGTCGCCAGCCCTTTGAGCATCCCCAGCGGTGTGCCGTGGGTCAGCGCGTTGGTGGCCATATGGGCGGTAAAGATCGAATTGGCGGCGGAAGCTTTGAGCGTTTCCGCCTGCAGCCCATCAAACAGACTAAAGTCGCCCCCGATGGGCCGCAAATCGAACATGACCGAGGCCAGCATCTGCGCCTCTTTGCCGGGACTTCTGATCCAGTGCTGGAAGTAGTCGTGCCAAACTGAAACGGGCTGCCGCCAGCGCGGGTTCGTCGCCATCATGTCGCCGGGGCAGTAGACGTATCCGCAGGCGTCCAAGCCGTCGCTGACGAATTGCGCGAAAGGTTCAAAGTAAGCCAGTTCTTTCTCGCTCAGATCGTCCTCCAAAATCAGGCAATTGTCCTGATCGGACACCCCCGTTTGTTCCTGCCGCCCTTGGCTCCCGCAAGCGAGCCAGACATAGCGGGCCGGGGGTGGGCCGTATTTATCTTCCGCTAACGCCAGCAAGCGCCGGGTCACGACGTCCGCAATATCGGTGATCATGCGTGTGACGACATCGTGCCGGTTGCCGGCAGAGACCAGTTGGACCAGCAGGTTGGGGATGCGTTTGGTGACGGCGGTAAGGTCATCAACGGTCTTGGCGCGCGCGGCCTCGGACACGAAGCCAGCGGTGTTGGACGCCTGAAAACGCGTCAAGTCGGTTTGGGTGACAATCCCCACCAGCTTGCCCGCCTCGACGATAGGCAGGTGGCCCAAGCGGTATTCCATCATCATATGCAGCACGTCAGAGCCGATGGCCGATCGCGACAGAACCCGAGGGTCGGGTGTCATGATTTCGCTGACCGGCGTGTCATGGGCCAACCCTTGGGCCAGTGCTTTGCCGGACAGATCACGGATGGTCAGAATACCTGTCAGCTTCTTCTTCTCGACCACGCAAAGGCAGGAAATGCGATCTTCCTGCATCTTTCGCGCAGCGTCTTGGATGGTCATGGTTGGTGCGCAGGTCACCGGGTTCGGCACCATCAGCGTTTCGACCTGCACGCGTGTCAGGTCAAACTGGCTGAGTGCATCTGTTGTCTCTGCCTCGCGGGTCCGGTCAAAGAAGCGGCGATAGGCCTTGTGGTCCGCGCGCAGCTTGTGGAACACGGGGGGTGGAATACAGATCAGGCGCGCATCCTCTTGCGCACGGGCGGAGGTCACGGCGATGCCGCCCTTCATCAGCCCACGTTCGCCGAAGGAGTTTTCGCGCCCAAGCTGTGAAATCTGGTTTTCGTTTTCGTCGCGGATTGTGACTTGACCGCTTTCGATGATGAACAGACCGTCAAGTTCTTCGCCAAGGTCATATATCGCTGTACCCTTGGGATACGTCCGAAACATCACCTCTTTCCACAACGCATGAAACGCCCGCTCAGGCAGGGCGTCGTAAGGGTGCAGTTGTTTGAGGAAGGCAAGTGCTGTGTCGGCCATTCAGATGCCTCGCAATAACGGAGATGGGCCAGCAACATGCGCTGCTGGCCCGCTTGTCCTAGTGATCGACGGCACCACCGGCACCCGCGGGGATCCGGACGCTTTCGACGAGTTCCTTGATCTCTTGCGGCGTGTCTTTGGTCATCAACGAGACACCGTAGGCGACACCAAAGTTGATCAAAGCACCGATCGCGCCGATCGCAGTGGACTGAATCCCGAAGAGGGAGCCATCAACGGTGTCGGGGAAGGAATTCGTTTCGGCGATGAACAGCCACCCCTTGTGCAGGAAGATGTAGACCAGTGTGAAGATCAGACCCGACAGCATCCCGCAAACAGCGCCCACGTTGTTCACGCGCTTTGAGAAGATACCCATCATCAAGGCGGGGAAGATCGACGCTGCCGCCAGACCAAAGGCCAGCGCCACGGTTTGCGCGGCAAAGCCCGGGGGATTCAATCCAAGGACTGTTGCCACGGCGATGGCGACTGCCATGGCGATACGGGCTGACAGTAGTTCTGCCTTTTCAGACATGTTTGGTGTCAGTTGCCCTTTCAGCAAGTCGTGGCTGACCGCAGAGGAAATCGCCAGAAGCAGACCGGCAGCCGTGGACAGCGCTGCCGCCAGACCACCAGCGGCCACCAGACCGATCACCCAACCCGGCAGGTTGGCAATTTCCGGGTTCGCGAGCACAAGGATGTCACGGTTGAAGTTGGTCAACTCATTGCCTTCCCAACCGTTTGCAGCAGCCGTTTCAGCCATCGCATCGGTCTCGTCGTTGTAGTATTGGATCAGGCCGTCGCCGTTCTTGTCTTCCCAATCAAGAAGACCGGTTTTCTGCCATGTCAGCATCCAGTCGTACTCTGGTGCGGTTTCAATCGTTTGCACTGATACCGGCTCACCCGACGTTCCGTTTGGCCACATCAGTTCGGTGATGTTCAGGCGCGCCATGGCACCAACAGCAGGGGCTGTGAGGTACAACAAAGCGATGAACACCAGCGCCCAACCGGCAGACCAACGTGCGTCAGACACTTTTGGCACGGTGAAGAAGCGCATGATGACGTGCGGCAGACCCGCCGTACCGATCATCAGCGACAGCGTGAAAAGAACCATGTTGAGGTTGTCTTTATGTGCCTCAGTATAGCTTGCAAAACCAAGGTCGGTGACGATCTGATCAAGCTTGGTTAGCAGGTAAACACTGCCTTCCGCCCCTGTCGATGCGGTCTCAGAGAACAGACCCAGCGCCGGGATTGGGGTGCCTGTCAGCTGTAGTGAGATGAACACAGCAGGGATCGTGTAGGCCATGATCAGCACGACGTATTGCGCCACTTGGGTGTAAGTCACACCTTTCATGCCGCCAAACACCGCATAGGCGAAAACCACGGCAGCACCGATCAGCAGACCAGCCGTATTCGAGATTTCAAGGAAGCGGCCAAAGGCTACGCCCACACCCGTCATCTGACCGATCACGTAAGTGACCGAGGCCACGATCAGACAGATCACAGCAACCATGCGCGCTGTTGGGGAATAGAAACGATCACCGATAAATTCGGACACGGTGAATTTGCCAAACTTGCGCAGGTAAGGTGCCAGTAGCAGTGCCAACAACACATAGCCACCCGTCCAACCCATCAGATAGGTGGAGTTGTCATAGCCTGTGAAAGCGATCAGACCCGCCATCGAGATGAAAGATGCCGCAGACATCCAGTCTGCCGCGGTGGCCATGCCGTTGGTGACAGGGTGTACACCCCGGCCCGCAGCATAGAATTCTGACGTGGACCCCGCACGGGCCCAAATCGCGATGCCGATGTAGAGCGCGAAGGATGCGCCGACAAACAGCAAATTGATGGTAAACTGTTCCATGCGATCAGTCCTCCTCTACGCCGTATTCGCGATCGAGCTTGTTCATCCGCCAAGCGTAGAAAAAGATCAGCGCGAGAAAGACAAGGATAGAGCCTTGTTGGGCAAACCAGAACCCAAGGTCAGTGCCGCCCACAGCGATGCCGGACAGCATCGGGCGCAGCAGGATGCCAAAACCAAAGGACACGACGGCCCATATGACGAGGCTGACCAGAATGATGCGGACATTGGCCTTCCAATAGTCCGCCCCAGCCTTTGCAGCCCTTGCGTTTGTTGTTTCCTCTGCCATGTGGTGCTCCTCCTTATTGTATTGCTATCTGAGGTGTGGGCGCCTGTGGGCGGCAACCACACTGTGTTTGCGCGGCGCGGCGGTCACCTATCCCGACCAGCGCGCCACTAATAGATTTGTAAATTTATTCTATTGTATACAGAAAGAACTTTTCGCAACTATATGAACATGCTTGATTTTAATGTAAATAAAATTACAATCTACATGGGCGATATGTTAATATTGCGATATCTGCCGCAATTTCGCCTTATTCAACAGTGCTTTGGTGTCATTTACGTGTTGCTGGTTGCGATGCGTAATGGTGTCTTGTTCGCATAGTCAAAGCGCGCAACACATGCGTTGCGCGTGGTTTTCTGCCCCGCGCGCTTGTGAACGACCGCCGATTCGACGCGTGCGGTTAGCCACGCATCAAGCGGGGCAAGTCTCCGGTCAGCCCGGCCGCTTCGCGGATGACCGTGCGCCGCAACCCCGGTGCGGCATTGACCAACCCCATGCCAATGTCGCGCGCGGCGCGTAGCAACGGGTTGTCGTTCGAAAAGAGCCTGTTGAACGTATCGGTCGCCAATGCCAGCGTCGTTGTGTCAAACCGCCGCCATTGCTGATAGCGCGCGAGCACCTGCGCGCCGCCAATGTCTTCGCCCCGTCCGCGTGCGTTTTCGAGCACATCTGCCAAGGCCGCTACATCGCGCAGGCCGGCGTTCAGCCCCTGTCCGGCAATAGGGTGCACGCCGTGGGCGGCGTCACCGATCAAGGCCACGCGGTCGGCAATAAAGCTGTTGGCCAGCGTGAGGCCGAGGGGATAGCTGAACCGCGCGCCAGTGAGGCTGATCTGCCCGAGGAAGCTGCCAAAGGCGGGGCGCAGGGCGGTCAGAAAATCTGTATCACTCATCGCCATGAGGGCCTGCGCCCGCGTGTCAGTCTCGCTCCAGACGATGGAACTGCGGTCTTGGGTCAGGGGCAGGATGGCCAGCGGACCACCCGGCATGAAGAACTGATGCGCGATGCCGCCGTGTGGTTTTTCATGCTTGACCGCGCAGACGACGGCTGTTTGCCCATAGCCCCAGCCGGTACGCTTGATCCCGGCACGTTCCGCCGTGCCACTTTTGCGTCCATCGGAACCAATCAGAAGCTTGCCGGAGATGTCTTTGCCAGAGGCAAGTGTAACTGTGGCCTCGGCTGCATCCACCGACTGCGCCACAACCGTTTCACCAGACAGATGGGTGATCCGTTTGTCTTTCGCCATCGCATCAAGGAAGGCGCGCCGCAGGTGCCGGTCTTCGACCATGTAGCCCATAGGAGCTTCTTCGATTTCGGCATGGTCAAAGTGCATCATCCAAGGCGAAGGCCCTTCACCTGCGCGCCCGTCGGTGACTTTTATCTCCAGCATCGGCTGGGCCTTGTCGCTGATCTTGGGCCAGACGCCGATCCCGCGCAGCAGCCGCATGGACGCGTGGGCGAGCGCATATGACCGCCCGTCGAAGTTGACGCGCTTGCGGGTGTCCAGCGGCAAGCTGTCGATGATGGTCACTGTGAAACCGGCTTGCGCTGCGGCCAGTGCCAAGGCGGGTCCGTTCAGGCCGCCGCCAACGATGATCAGGTCTGTGTTCATACGTCGCAATATGCGCGCCCGGGCGGGATTGTCCATGCGCCTCATGGCCGCTACCGTCATGCGCGAACCGGGAGAATGACATGCAAGACTGGCGATGGATGACAGCCGCGGACCTAGGGCGCGGGATTGGGGCAGGGGACATTGATCCTGTTGCGCTGACAGAGGTGTATCTGGACGCTATCGACGCCCATGAATTCCGCGACCGGATTTATGCGCGCGTGACGCATGAGCGGGCACGCGCCGAGGCAAAGGCGGCATCAGAACGTGCAAAAGCGGGCCTGCGCCGTGGGCCGTTGGATGGTGTGCCTGTGTCATGGAAAGATTTGTTCGATACGGCTGGTATAGGGACAGAAGCCGGGACGGCGTTGATGGCAGGTCGTGTGCCCGAGCATGACGCAGTGGTGTTGCAGGCTGGAACGGCTGCGGGGCTGGTTTGTCTAGGTAAAACGCATATGTCCGAGATTGCCTTTTCCGGGCTGGGCCTGAACCCGATCACCGCGACGCCCCCGTGCGTGAATGATCATGATGCCGTGCCAGGCGGGTCGTCGTCCGGGGCCGCGGCCTCGGTCGCGTTTGGATTGGCCGCCGCTGGGATCGGCTCTGATACGGGCGGGTCGGTGCGGATACCGTCAGCTTGGAATGATCTGGTGGGGTTGAAGACGACGCATGGGCGGTTGTCCTTGGATGGGGTCGTGCCGCTGTGTTTGACCTTTGATACGGTCGGGCCTTTGTGCCGCTCGGTCGAGGATGCCAACCTGTTGTTGGCGATCTTGGAGGGTGGAAAGCTTGCGGATTTGACTGGTAACTCCCTCGAAGGTGTCCGTCTGATGGTGCTGGATACGATTGTGCCCGACGATGTGCGCGAGGCCCCGCGCGCGGCGTTTGAAGGGGCCGTGGCGCGCCTGAAAGCGGCGGGCGCGCAGATCGAACATCGCTACTTTGCGCAGTTCTTTGATGCTTTCGCGCAGGCAGGTAACCTTTATGCCGCCGACAGCTATGGCTGGTGGCGTGATCTGGTCGAGGCGCATCCCGAAAAAATGTTCCCGCAGATTTTGGAACGGGTGCGGGGAGGCAGATCGGTTGGCGGGGCCGACTATTGCGCAGGCTGGAACCTGCTGCGCGACATCCGCAAACAGTACCATGCCGAGACTGCGCAATTCGACGCGGTGATCATGCCAACAGCGCCGATCCTGCCGCCCAATGCGGAGCGGTTGTTGAACGATGACGACTACTACAAATCCGAGAATCTGTTGGCGCTGCGCAACACGCGGGTCGCGAACCTGATGGATGTGTGTTCGGTGACGCTGCCGACTGGGGTGCCGTCGTGTGGGATCATGCTGAATGGGCAAAATGGGACAGAGGAGGCGTTGTTAAGAGTCGCTGCTGCAGCGGAGCGGGCGCTAGCCTAAGCTTTGTTCGCCGCGCGTTGTTGCAATGCCGTAAGCACTGCCATTGCTTGATCGCACTTATCCGCAGGCACGAATACATGGTCGTGGTGGCAGGCAGCGACCATGTTGCACGGAATGTCATGTTCGCCCAAAGCTGATGACACTGCTGCCGTCAGCCCCACGCCTTCAAGCGAGGAATAGACGTTGAGCGTGATGCACTTCATCGGCACGGATGTATCATCGGCAAAGGCCGCGGGTACCAGCATCGAAAGGCCTTCAGCTTCTTTGAATGTGCCTACGGCTTCGGGCGATAGTTTGGCAATCAAGCCCGCGTCTTGCGTCGAGATGAAGGCATACTCGCCCGGTTGAACCTCAGGCGACATATTTGGAATCATATCGTCAGCACTGGATGCAATTGTTGGCAATTGATCTTTGTCCCCTTTTGATAGTGAATGATTGCAGCCCATGACCAATGCCGCAACCCTTAGGTAACTGGCCAAAAAGCCACAAAAACCCCCTGACCTGCCCCTTCTTCTGGACAGGCCCGCCTCTCCCGCGCTAGTTTGTAAAAAAGCCGGGCGCAAATGATCCGGCGTATTGAGGCAGTTATGGTATTTCCTGAGCGGTTTTCGGACCTTCCGGCAGCGACGTGGCCACGCTTGCGTGCACTATTGGACGTGCCGACGAAAGCGTCCGAGACGATCAACATGACGATTGGCGAACCGCGCCATGCGTTTCCTGCGTTTGTGGGGGATATTCTGGCGGAAAATCTGGCCGGATTTGGCAACTATCCTGACAACAACGGGCAAGAGCCTTTGTTGACCGCGATTGGTGGGTTTTTGAACCGTCGTTACGGGCTGGATGTGCCCAACGCACAAATCCTGACCCTCAATGGCACCCGCGAGGGGCTTTATAATGCGGCGATGGCGCTTTGCCCCGAAGAAAAGAACAGCAAGCCTGTTATTCTGACCCCCAATCCGTTTTACCCGGTCTATGCAGTGGCGGCCCTTTCGGTTGCCGCGGAACCTGTCTTTGTGCCTGCGACCGAAGCGACCGGGCATTTACCGGATTACCATGCGCTCCCAGCGGATGTGCTGGACCGAACTGCGATTGCCTATGCTTGTTCGCCAGCCAATCCGCAGGGCGCGGTTGCCAGTAAAGACTACTGGCGTGACCTGATCGCGTTGGCCGAGAAGCATGATTTCATCATCTTCGCCGATGAATGCTATTCCGAGATTTACCGCAAGACGCCACCACCGGGTGCTTTGCAAGTCGCGACCGAGATGGGTGCCGATCCTGAGCGGGTGATGATTTTTCATTCTCTGTCCAAGCGGTCAAACCTGCCCGGTTTGCGCTCTGGCTTTTGTGCCGGTGGTCCGCAGTCTATCGCCCGGATGCGTCAGTTGCGGGCGTTTGCCGGTACGCCGCTGCCCGCACCTTTGCAGGCGGTCGCGACGGCCGTCTGGGATGATGAGGCGCATGTTGTGGAAAACCGTGCCCTGTATCATCGCAAGTATGAGATTGCGGACGATATTCTGGGTCACGTCGCTGGCTACAAATCCCCCGAGGCGGGGTTCTTTTTGTGGTTGCCTGTCGCGGACGGTGAAACGGCAGCCGTCAAGCTGTGGCAGGACACCGGCGTGCGTGTGCTGCCCGGTGCCTACCTAAGCAAAGAGACAGACGGGCATAGCCCCGGCAAGAATTACATTCGGGTCGCCATGGTGGCCCCAACACAAGAAATGCAGCGCGGTCTGACCTTGATCCGCGACTGTTTGTACGATTGAGGAATAGCAGTATGGCATCTTACCAATCCCGGCGGCGCGACCCGCTTTTGGACAGCACAACGCAGGCAGCGATTGAAAAACGCACCAAAGAGCTTTTGGGCCTTGGTCTGATTTTCGTCGGCCTGCTGATTGCCGCGATGGTGGGCAGTTATTCCCCCAACGATCCAAGCTGGATTTCCGCGACGGATGCCCCTGTGCAGAACTGGCTGGGGCATTTTGGCGCTTCGGCTGCAGCACCCTTGATGATGGTCATTGGTCTGGGCATCTGGGTTGTGCCTGTCGTGTTGCTGACATGGGGTGCCCGCTTTGTGCTGCATCATGGGCAGGAACGCGCCATTGGTCGTTTGATTTTCGCCCCCGTTGCAATCATTTTGGCCTCGGTGCATGCCGCGACCTTGACCCCCGGCCTGTCTTGGCCTGCTAACTTTGGTTTGGGTGGCCTGTTTGGCGATACTGTTCTGGGGGTGATCCTGACGGTTGTGCCGTTGGGCCCGATTTTTGGGGTGAAGCTTTTTTCCTTGCTGACGGGTGTGGGGCTGCTTGCGCTGATGGCGTTTGTGTTGGGCTTTACCAAGCCTGAGATGAGGGTTGCAGGGCGCTTCATCTTGCTTGGTACGGTGATGCTTTATGCGACGCTATTGCGCCTTCTGGGCAAAGGGGCTGCGATGTCAGCACAAGCCGCTCAGGGCATGAACGCGACTGTTCAGGCACGGCGTGAACAGTTCGCTGAAACGCGTGCAGCGCGCAAAGACGAGCCTGTTTTCGAAGATGCTTTCACTGTGCCGCCATTGCAGGAAGACCCCCGCACCCGCGCCGCAGCGGTTGTGCGTGCCAACCCTGTTGTCCCAACGAGTGAACCGCCGTTGACCGCACCTAAGATGCCACCCGCCCCGCCGCTTTCTGCACCTGCGCGGACCCCAACACCTGAACCGCAGGCTGGGTTCTTGTCCGGGTTGCTTAAGCGTAATGAGGCGATGCCTGAACCAGAGTTGGTGACGCCCGAGCCTGTTGCTGATGCGCTGCCTGCGGATACTGATCGCGTGAGTGCGCGTATTGCGGATGCAATCAAGAGCCGCTCGGTGCCGCCATCGCCTACGGGTGTGCGGATTGAACCATCGTTGACTGCAGGTCGCGGTCCTGCGCCATTGGTGTTTGAGCCGTTGGATGAGGATGAACCACTGGTCGAGGGCATCGAAGAGGCCCCGCGTATGGCAGCGCCACATACGCCGATCCCAGAGGTCAATGTGCCTACGCCGCCCAGCATGGCCCCGGCACCAGAGCCGCGCAGTGTGGTGCAGCACCCGCCGAAACGGGCGCCTGCGCCGTCGCGTCAGGCCAAGGCCGAGGCGCAGCCTGCGCTGAAGTTTGAAGATAAATATGCGTCCTACGAGCATCCGCCGCTGGGCCTGCTGTCGAACCCGATCGATATTCAGCGCCATCATCTGAGTGATGAAGCGTTAGAAGAAAACGCCCGCATGCTGGAAAGCGTGCTGGATGACTATGGCGTGAAGGGCGAGATCGTCTCTGTCCGTCCGGGTCCTGTGGTCACGATGTACGAACTGGAGCCTGCACCCGGTTTGAAGGCCTCTCGTGTCATTGGTTTGTCGGATGACATCGCCCGTTCGATGTCGGCCCTCTCTGCACGTGTCTCCACCGTGCCCGGCCGGTCCGTTATTGGTATCGAATTGCCAAATGAGAATCGTGAGAAGGTCGTCTTGCGCGAGATCTTGTCCCACCGTGACTTCGGCGACGGCAATCAGAAACTACCATTGGCGCTGGGCAAAGATATCGGCGGTGATCCGATTGTGGCGAACCTTGCCAAGATGCCTCACCTGTTGATCGCTGGTACGACGGGTTCGGGTAAATCCGTGGCGATCAACACGATGATCCTGTCGCTGCTTTACAAGCTGACGCCGGAAGAATGCCGGATGATCATGATTGACCCCAAGATGCTGGAACTTTCCGTCTATGACGGCATTCCGCATCTTCTGTCGCCCGTTGTGACTGACCCCAAAAAGGCGGTTGTTGCCCTGAAATGGGTCGTGGGCGAAATGGAAGAACGCTATCGCAAAATGTCCAAGATGGGCGTGCGTAACATTGATGGTTTCAATGGCCGGGTGAAAGATGCGCTGGCCAAGAATGAGATGTTCAGCCGGACGGTGCAGACCGGGTTTGACGATGAAACCGGTGACCCGATCTTTGAAACCGAAGAGTTCCAGCCGGAAATCCTGCCTTACATCGTCGTTATCGTAGATGAGATGGCCGACCTGATGATGGTTGCGGGCAAGGAGATCGAAGCCTGTATTCAGCGCCTCGCACAGATGGCGCGGGCATCGGGTATTCACCTGATCATGGCCACACAGCGTCCATCTGTGGATGTCATTACCGGCACGATCAAGGCGAACTTCCCCACCCGGATTTCTTTCCAAGTGACCTCAAAAATCGACAGCCGCACGATTTTGGGTGAAATGGGGGCCGAACAACTGTTGGGCATGGGTGACATGCTTTATATGGCTGGTGGCTCCAAGATCACCCGCGTGCATGGGCCGTTCGTAAGCGATGAAGAGGTTGAGGAGATCGTCAACCATCTGAAAGGCTTTGGTCCGCCTGAGTATATGTCAGGCGTTGTTGAAGGCCCGGCTGATGATCAGGAAAGCAGCATTGATCTGGTGCTGGGTCTTGGTGATGGATCCGATAGCGAAAACGCGCTGTATGACACCGCTGTGGCGATTGTGATCAAGGATCGCAAATGTTCCACCTCTTACATCCAGCGCAAACTGGCGATCGGCTATAACAAAGCCGCGCGTCTGGTGGAGCAGATGGAAGATGAAGGTGTTGTGAGTTCGGCGAACCATGTTGGCAAGCGCGAGATTTTGGTGCCGGAGCAGCATTAGAAAAGAGTGACGTAGATCAAAGCGCGAGGGCGGTCATTGGAATAGTCTTGGGACAACCAAAGAAGGAAGTCTCAGATGTACAAGAATATCCTCGTTCCCGTTTCATACGAAGCTGACCGGAACGCACAAGGTGCCATGGAGATTGCCAAGGCACTTTGTACGGAGGGCGGTTCAATCACCTGCCTTCATGTGATGGAGCAATTGCCAAAATATGCCACTGAATATCTGCCGGAAGGTCATCTGGAAGCAGCCAAAGCCAATATCGTCGCGAGCCTGAAAGCGCTGGTGGAAGGTGTTGACGGTGCCACCACCCGCGTTGTCGAAGGCCATTCCTCCCGCACTATTCTGACCCATGCCGATAATAACGATATTGATCTGATCATCGTGGCCAGTCACCAGCCCGGTATGCAGGATTATCTATTAGGGTCGACTGCGGCCAAGGTGGTAAGACACGCGAAATGCGCGGTGCATGTTTTGCGCTAGCACTGGCCTTGCCAAGAGCACGCTGATACGCCTCAGCAATGCCAGTTCTTTCAGACAATATGCGCGGTGCGCTTTTCATGATGGGTGCGATGTGCGCCTACACGGTCAACGACGCGTTCATGAAGGCCTTGTCTGATGAAATTCCGTTGTTTCAGGCGATCTTTTTTCGCGGTGTCGGCGCCGTCATTTTTCTGGCGCTGATGTGCCGGGTGCTGGGCCAGCTACGATTTCGGTTTGCGGTGCGTGACTGGGGCTTTCTTTTGCTGCGCACGGCGGGTGAGTTGGGTGGCACGTTCTTTTTCCTGACGGCCCTGTTCAATATGCCTATCGCCAATGTCAGTGCGATTTTGCAGGTGCTGCCCCTGAGCGTGAGCCTTGCCGCCGCCTTGTTTTTGGGCGAGGCGCTGGGCTGGCGCCGGTTGACGGCGATTTTTGTGGGCTTTGTCGGTGTGATCCTGATCATTCAACCCGGTGGCGCGGACTTCAGTATCTACAGCCTTTATGCCGTTGGTGCGGTCGCTTGCATCACGATGCGTGACATCGCCGTGCGCCGCATGTCGCGCGAGGTGCCGTCTGTGTTTGTGGCCTTGGTCGCCGCCGTGGGTGTGACCTGCCTTGGTGGCGTTGGGTCGCTGTTTATCAACTGGCAGCCCTTTACCGTCACATCGGGTCTGCAGCTGGCAGGTGCGATGAGTTTTCTGATTTTTGGTTATATCGCCTCGGTGAGTGCGATGCGTTCTGGCGAAATCGGGTTTGTCGCCCCGTTCCGTTATACCAGCCTGCTGGTGGCGCTGGTGCTGGGTGTGCTGGTCTTTGGTGAATGGCCCAATGCGCTGGCGCTTGCGGGGGGTGCTGTTGTTGTGGCGACGGGACTTTTCACCCTTTACCGCGAGACGCAGTTGAAGGTCCGGCACAGTGTTGTACCGGACCGGGTTAGATAGGCTTAGTCGGCGGTGCCGAAAAAGACGCCATCAACGTTCATATCGAAATCGCCCCGCGCGGTGCCTTCGGCTGACCCAAAGACCGCGTCACCATTGTCGAAATCATCGTAAACATCGCCGTCCAGCGTCAGCAGCATCTGGCTGTCCACCTCGAACCCATCGTTATCCACGCCGGTGATTTCACCCGATGCAAAGGCATCCAGCCGCCCGCTGCTTTCCACCCCGTCGATATCAAGCCTGCCGTCGAAACGCTGGTTTGGCATGCCGTTGGGATCAATCAGGTTGATGTTGGTCACGCTGCCATCAATGTCATTATCGGCAAAATCAACCCGCATGGTCATGTCGCCAAGGATGCTGCCTTGCGCATCACCGCTGACATCTGCGCCGAGTTGACCGGTGTAGGTGACCGCTCCGGTTGGCAGGTTCGCGGTGGCGGTGAGTGGCAGGTTGCTGATTTCTGTGGCTTCGTCAAAGGCCCGGTTTACATCCGAAGCGCTGATTGTGGGTTCATTGGGTGTCGTCGCACAGGCTGACAGAGCGGCCAGCGTGATGATGCTGAGTGTGATCCGGGTCATGGGGGTTTCCATCTTGATGGGTTTCATGGGGTGGCGTGGGGTTGACGCCTTGGGATCAACAGGTGGGGCAGGGCACCGCTGTTAAGCAATAAAAGCTCTTTGTTATAGGATATCGGTTGGTATTATTGGGGTGATCGGCAGAAGTGCAGTAATGCTGCAATTGGTCTTTCGGCCTGCTGTTGACAGGCTCAAAGACTCCCCCTATACGCCGCTCATCCGGGCTGAGGGGGAACCCTCGCCGTCCCGATATCATACCACGTCGTGGCCAAGAACCGAGCGCTTTTATAGCTTTGTTCCTCTGGAGCTCACCGCACCGAACCTCCGGTAAGGGTTCGACTGCGGAATTTTTGTGCTTTCCGAATTGGAAGCATTTTTGAAACCCGCGTTTGCCGGACGCAACATGTGAATAGATGGGAACATCAAACGATGCCAACGATTCAGCAGCTGATCCGCAAGCCGCGCCAGCCAAAAGTCACAAAGTCGAAGTCGCAGCATATGGAAGGCTGCCCTCAAAAACGCGGCGTCTGTACGCGCGTTTATACAACGACACCTAAGAAGCCGAACTCGGCCATGCGTAAGGTTGCCAAAGTGCGCCTGACAAACGGTTTTGAGGTCATCAGCTACATCCCAGGTGAAAGCCACAACCTTCAGGAACACTCAGTGGTTCTGATCCGTGGCGGCCGTGTCAAAGACCTTCCAGGTGTGCGTTACCACATCCTGCGCGGTGTGCTTGATACACAAGGTGTCAAAGACCGTAAGCAACGCCGTTCGAAGTACGGCGCGAAGCGTCCTAAGTAAGGAAGAGATTAGATGTCACGTCGTCACGCCGCTGAAAAACGCGAAGTCCTGCCAGACGCCAAGTTTGGTGATCTGGTTCTGACAAAATTCATGAACAACCTGATGGTTGACGGTAAGAAATCCGTCGCCGAACGGATCGTCTACAACGCCTTTGACCGCGTTGAAGACAAGTTGAAGAAGTCCCCGGTTGAGGTCTTCCACGAGAGCCTTGATAACATCAAGCCAGCCGTCGAAGTGCGTTCGCGCCGCGTTGGTGGTGCGACATATCAGGTGCCTGTTGAAGTGCGCCCCGAGCGCCGCGAAGCACTGGCCATCCGCTGGTTGATCGCTGCTGCGAAAAAGCGCAACGAAAACACAATGGAAGAGCGTCTTGCAGGCGAGCTGATGGATGCGGTCAACGGCCGCGGCACAGCCGTTAAGAAACGTGAAGACACTCACAAGATGGCCGACGCGAACAAAGCGTTCAGCCACTACCGCTGGTAATAGGAAAGTATCAAGATGGCACGCGAGTACCCCCTCGATCTATACCGCAACTTCGGCATCATGGCGCACATCGACGCCGGTAAGACGACATGCTCTGAGCGTATCCTGTACTATACAGGTAAAGAGCATAACATCGGCGAAGTGCACGATGGTGCGGCGACCATGGACCACATGGAGCAAGAGCAAGAGCGCGGCATTACAATCACATCCGCTGCGACAACCACATTCTGGGAACGCACAGAAGATGGTGAAACTGCCGACAGCCCAAAGCACCGCCTGAACATCATCGACACACCCGGCCACGTTGACTTCACAATCGAAGTTGAGCGTTCCTTGGCTGTGCTTGACGGTGCTGTATGTGTTCTTGACGCCAACGCTGGTGTTGAGCCGCAGACAGAAACTGTATGGCGTCAGGCTGACCGCTACAAAGTTCCGCGTATGGTTTTCGTCAACAAGATGGATAAAATTGGCGCTGACTTCTTCAAATGTGTCGAAATGGTCGAAGACCGCACAGGCGCACGCGCACTGCCAATCGCATTCCCAATTGGTGCGGAAACCGAGCTGGAAGGCCTGGTTGACCTCGTCACCATGGAAGAGTGGTTGTGGCAGGGTGAAGACCTTGGTGCATCTTGGACCAAAGCTCCTATCCGCGACAGCCTGCAGGCAACTGCGGCTGAATGGCGCGAAAAGCTGATCGAAGGTGCGGTTGAGCAGGACGACGATGCAATGGAAGCGTATCTGGAAGGCAACGAGCCTGACGTCGCAACCCTGCGCAGCTTGATCCGCAAGGCGACACTGAACATGTCTTTCGTACCTGTTCTGGGTGGCTCTGCGTTCAAGAACAAAGGTGTTCAGCCACTGCTGAACGCTGTTGTTGACTACCTGCCAAGCCCGCTCGACGTGGTTGACTATATGGGCTTTAAGCCCGGCGACGAAGACGAAGTGCGTAACATCGCCCGCCGTGCGGACGATGACATGGCGTTCTCTGCGCTGGCGTTTAAAATCTGGAACGACCCGTTTGTTGGTTCGCTGACATTCACACGGATCTACTCTGGTAAGCTGGAAAAGGGTGATACCTTTCTGAACTCCACCAAAGGCAAAAAAGAACGTGTTGGCCGTATGATGATCATGCACTCCAACGACCGTGATGAAATCTCGGAAGCGTTTTCTGGCGATATTATCGCGCTGGGCGGCCTGAAGGACACAACGACAGGTGACACTTTGTGTTCCGTTGCCGAGCCTGTGGTTCTTGAAACAATGACGTTCCCTGATCCCGTGATCGAGATCGCCGTTGAGCCAAAGACAAAGGGTGACCAGGAAAAGATGGGCATCGCGTTGCAGCGTCTGTCTGCCGAGGATCCTTCCTTCCGCGTGGAAACTGACCTTGAAAGCGGTCAGACCATCATGAAGGGCATGGGCGAATTGCACCTCGACATTCTTGTCGACCGCATGAAGCGTGAGTTCAAAGTTGAGGCGAACATCGGTGCGCCGCAAGTGGCCTATCGTGAGACTATCGGCCACGAAGTTGAACACACCTATACCCACAAGAAGCAATCTGGTGGGTCTGGTCAATTCGGCGAAGTGAAGATGATCATTTCCCCGACAGAGCCGGGCGAAGGATATTCGTTTGAAAGCCGCATCGTCGGTGGTTCTGTGCCCAAGGAATACATCCCGGGCGTTGAAAAAGGTATCCTGTCTGTCATGGATAACGGCCCGTTGGCTGGCTTCCCCGTGATCGACTTTAAGGTGGCTTTGATCGACGGTAAGTTCCACGATGTTGACTCGTCCATCATGGCGTTCGAAATCGCAGCCCGTATGTGTATGCGTGAAGGTATGCGCAAGGCTGGTGCGAAACTGCTTGAGCCCATCATGAAGGTCGAGGTGATCACACCTGAAGAATACACCGGTGGCATCATCGGTGACCTGACATCGCGTCGGGGTCAGGTGCAGGGTCAGGACACTCGCGGTAACGCCATTGCAATCGACGCAATGGTGCCGTTGGCGAATATGTTCGGCTACATCAACACGCTGCGTTCCATGTCGAGCGGTCGCGCGCAGTTTACGATGCAGTTTGACCACTACGAGCCAGTGCCAAGCAACATCTCGGAAGAGATCCAAGCGAAATACGCATAAGCGGTGCGGCGGGGCAGGCCCCGCCCTACCACCACAACCCGTAGGGTGGGTGAAACCCACCGCCCCGATAAAATTGAAGGAGGCCTCTCATGGCTAAGGAAAAGTTTGAACGTAACAAGCCGCACGTGAACATTGGCACGATTGGCCACGTTGACCACGGCAAGACGACGCTGACAGCGGCGATCACGAAGTACTTTGGTGACTTCCAGGCCTATGACCAGATCGACGGCGCGCCCGAAGAAAAAGCCCGTGGTATCACGATCTCG
>NZ_PGTY01000005.1 GCF_002797915.1 Yoonia maricola
TGAACTGCGTGCCTGCGCCTGTGTTATTGATCGCATTGCCATCCGCGTTTAGCACGGCCCCGACATTGAACGTCTCTTGGTTGGTCAATTGATCAAGGAGAGTATAGTCAGATGTAATGCCGGATGTCGTATTGTTGAGGATTGCCCCATCCAGGACGACATCGTTGCTCAGGTTGGCGTCGCCATTAAATAGGCTGCCGTCATCCAGCACGATTTCACTTGCTGTGATCGTTACTGCGTTGCTTCCATCGGTTGTGATGTTGCCCGCGTTGGTGAAAATGTCATTGGTGCCACCTACTGTCAGGGTCGCCGCCGCGCCAACGTTGCTGGCATCAAGGGTCCCGTTGTTGTCAAAGTCACCAACAATACTGCTGCTGGTGCCATCAAGTTCGAACGTGCCGTCGTTGATCACGTCGTTCAGTGTGCCATCGTCGAAAAGGAACGTAATCCCATTGGTGAAGGTCCCGTCCACCGCACCGGTGAAGTTCAGCGTGCCTGCGTTAACCGTCAGATCACCCGTGACCGTCCCGTTGATCGTTGCCGTGCCACTGTTTTGGATCAGGCTGCCGATCGTTCCGGGCGCGTCCAGTTCAACGTCGCCACCGGCATTCACCACAGCGCCAGTGCTGCCATTGTCAACATCCAGGATGCCGCCACCGTTGACGGTTGTCTGCCCGGACAGCTGACCGCCGTTTACCACGACTTCGCTGTTGTCGATTGTTGTGGTTCCTGTGACATTGCCGTCACCAATCACGTTGACAGTATCGCCATTGCTGTCAAGCGTGCCCAAGGTCCCGTTGATCGTTGCCGTCCCGCTGTTTTGGGTCAGGCTGTCAATCGTTCCGGGCGCGTCCAGTTCAACATCGCCACCGGCATTCACCACAGCGCCGGTGCTGCCATTGTCAACATCCAAGATGCCGCCACCGTTGACCGTTGTCTGCCCGGATAGCTGACCACCGTTTACCACGACTTCGCTGTTGTCGATTGTTGTGGTCCCCGTGACATTGCCGTCACCAATCACGTTGACAGTATCCCCATTGCTGTCAAGCGTGCCCAAGGTCCCGTTGATCGTTGCCGTCCCGCTGTTTTGGGTCAGGCTGCCTATCGTTCCGGGCGTATCCAGTTCAACGTCGCCACCGGCATTCACCACAGCGCCAGTGCTACCATTGTCGACATCCAAGATGCCGCCACTGTTGACGGTTGTCTGCCCGGACAGCTGACCACCGTTTACCACGACAGTACTGTTGTCGATTGTTGTGGTGCCCGTGATATCGCCGCCACCAATCACGTTGGTTGTGCCGCCATTGCTGTCAAGCGCACCTGCGGTAGATGAGACATCGACGCCACCCGGCCCGTCATTGGTGACAGTGCCATCGGCGCCACCTGCGACGTTCAGCGTACCAGCGCCGGACACTGTCAAGTCACCCGTTACGCCAGCATCCAGTGTGGCGGTTTCACCGCCGTTGGTTACCTCAACGGTGCCGTTGATGGTCAAATCATCACCGTTAATGGTGACGCCATCTGCGTTAAAGGTCACATCACCGGCGGTGACCGGGGCAGCAACGGTGGCGGTTTCACCGGCGTCGTTGAACACCGCATCATCCCCATCGCCAAAATCAACCGCTGTACCGCCATCATCCCACAATTCGGTTCCCCCGCCTGTTTCCCATGTGCCGTCGTCGCCTTCCCAGACGACTTGTGCCGCAGCAGGCGCTGCACTCAGGGCCGCAATGCAAGTCGTGCCAAGGGCAAGTGCACGCAGTGAGAGAGTTTTACGGAGAGGATTTGGCAGCAGCATAACAAAAAACCTTTTTTCTGGCTGATGCATGAGGCAGCATCAGTCGCGCACTGGTTGATGAATATCGCAGTTAACATATCGTCAAGATCACGCTTGGCTATGGGGGAATTCCTCTATTGCTGTAGTTTTTCATTTTTGGTGCATTTAGGGACAAATCAGCAACTACAAGTGGGTGTCGTGCGCTTGACCTCACTGCCACTTGGCCGCACAGTTGATGCGGTATCCGCACGCGCAGCGGAAATTTTGATGGAGCCGCCCTTTCGATGTCTCGTTTTAGTAAAGTTGCTTGGAAAGAAGGGCTGTTTCTAAAGCCACAGCACCTGCAACAATCCGACCGTTATACAGAGCGTTTCATCATAGCGCGGACCGCGCATATGACTCCGTTCGCCTGGGGCGTGTCCGAAATGTCGTTTGATCAGGGTCAGCTGCGGCAGGGCCGGCTAGAGCTGGAAAAGGTCGCGGGAATCATGCCCGACGGCACACCATTTGATGCACCCCACACGGGCGCGCTGCCCAACGAGATCGATGTACCAGAAGACGCAGTGGGTAAGCTGATCTGGTTGACCTTACCAAATATGCCGCAAAACGACCGCGATATCGGGCTGGGCGATGATGCCAGCACCCGTTTTGTTCTGGAAGAAGAACAGGGCGTGGCCGACACCTCCGCTGCCGCCCGGACCGAAGAAACACTGGAAATTGCCGTCCCGCGTCTGGAACTGACACTGCGGGACAAGGCGCGCGAGGGGTATCAGTGCATCTGCCTGGGGCGTGTGGCCGATGTCAGCGATGGCACTGTGGTCACGCTAGATCAGTCGATGCCGCCCACCGGTCTGATCCTCGCGGCACATCGCACGTATGAGGGGTATCTGAAAGCCGCAATCGGCGCGATTGAGGCCCGGATCGAGGTGCTCGAACGCTATGCGGCTGATCCCACGTCAGGCGGGGGGTTTCAGGACAAGGACTATCTGATGCTGATGGTTCTGAACCGCAACCTGCCCGTCCTGCGCCACTTGCAACACCTGCCATCTGTTCACCCCGAAAGGCTGTATGAAACCCTGCTGGCCTTGGCCGGAGAGCTAACCACATTCGAGGATCGCGACCGCCGCGTACGTGACTATGGCCGCTACCGCCACGATAAACCGAAAGAGACATTCAAACCGGTCGTCGATGATATCCGCCGCCTGCTAAGCCGTGATGTCGGCCGCGCGCTGCGTCTGCCACTGGAACAGCGGCGCAACAACAGCTTTGCTGCGCTGGTGGATGATCCGAACCTCTTTGCAAACGCCGCCTTTATTATCGAGGTCAGCGCTGCCTTGCCGTTGACCCAGATCCAGCAGCAATTCCCACAGCTATGCAAGGTTGGTCCATCGACCCGGATGAAGGAAATCATCGTCAACAACATGCCCGGTGTGCCCTTGGTCCACACACCAAATCCGCCGCCCCAAATCCGCGTTGTATCGGGCCATGTTTATTTTACCGTCGACAAGATGAGCCCGCTTTGGCGTGATTTTTCGGTGGCACCGGCGATGGGAATGCATTTTGCAGGCGCCTGGCCCGGCCTCGAGCTTGAGCTTTGGGCGATACCGGAGGAGCGGTAACAGATGGCATCAGATGATGACGACCGGACCGTTTTCGGGCAAAAGCTGCCACCGCAGCCGCCCAAAGCCGCGCCGCAGCCCCAAGGACAACCTCCTGAGCGCCCGCCCGCGCAACAGCCAGCCCCTGCACCACCGCCACCACCTCAGGCACCTGCGCCACCGCAGCCGCCCTACCAACCTCATCCAGCGGCACCACCGCCGTCTGGCCCACAAGGTGGTCCGCCGCCGGGGGTAGAAGATACCTGGTTTGGTGGCAGGCTGCCGCCGCAGCCAGCCCCTGCACAACAACCCTATCCACCGCAACAGCCCGCCTACGCGCCGCCGCCGGGCCAACCGCAGCCGCCTTATCCGCCGCAGGCGCACCCAGGCTATCCGCCAGCGCAGCCGGGATACCCACCGCCCAATACGGGCTATCCCTATCACGGTCAGCAACCACCCGCTGCGCCGCAACCCGGCTGGACACCTGCGGCCCCGCCTGTGGATCATCAATTCCCCGGTCATGTCCCACAGCAGACACCGCAACCGCGCCATGATCTGCCCAAGATCGCCTTTGATGATGCGCTCAGGGGTAAGGGGCTGGATATCGGCGACGCCTCTAACCCGATTATCGGGGCTGCATCTGATCTGTTGATGCTGCTGGGGCGGTTGCGCACCGGCATGGTCGAAATGCAGGCCATCCCGCTGCATGATCATGTACGACGCGAAATCGCGACGTTTGTACAAAACTGCCAAGGCAAGGGAATAGCACCCGACGATATCGAGGTTGCGCGCTATGCGCTGGCCGCCACCGCCGACGATATCGTCCAGACCATCCCGGGCAATGATCCGCAATACTGGCAACAGTTTTCGATGGCGGCCGAATTGTTGAATGACCGGTCGGCGGGTATCGGGTTTTTCGCACGGTTGGAAGAGGTCATCGCCTTTCCACAACAGCGCGGTCATGTGCTGGAACTCATGCTGACCTGCCTTGCCTTGGGATTTGAAGGCAAATACCGCGCCGACCCCAACGGGCCAGTGATGCTGTCGCGGCTGCGCCAAGAGGTTTATCACCGACTGCGGGCAGTGACGCCCCGCGTGACGGATGAGATGTCGCACAAATGGGTGCCGGTGGTGCTGGGCGGGCGGCGCAGCGGCGCGAACGTACCAATGTGGGTTTTCGGTGCAATCGGCGGGGCTATGGTTGTTGCCCTTTTTGCGACCCTGACATGGATTTTGGCACAGGATGCACAAGCGGCGCAAAACGACATCATTTCCCTGCACGCAGATGCGACCGAGGTGGTGATCGAACGATCTCAAACTGCACCCGAATTCGTCCCCTACGAGGCCGCAGCGACCGGGCAGCTTGAGCGCATACAGGGGCGCCTTGCGCCCGAAATCGCAGACGGCGTGGTCGAGGTTGAAGAATATGGGGATTTCATTGCCATCCGGCTGCGCGATGCGTTGCGCTTCGGCTCTGCCTCGGCAGAGCTGACGTCGGATATCAGTGCCCTTGGCGAACGCATTGCCCAAGTGCTGGAGCCTGAACAAGGCGAGATCATCATCGAAGGGCACAGCGATAACGTCCCGCTCAGTGGCCGCGGCCAATACCGCACCAACGAAGCCTTGTCAGAGGCGCGCGCAGAAACCGTGCGTGCGTTGTTGGTCCCGCATTTGTCGGACCCCGCCCGCATGTCAGTGATCGGGATCGGCCCGGCAAAACCGTTGAACACCGCAAACAGCCCCGAGGCGCGCGCAGAAAACCGGCGCGTTGAAATCCTACTACGAAAGGAACAAAGCCTGTGAGGTTGTTCTACTACCTGTCGCCACGCCGGTTATGGTCACTGCCATGGATGCGGATCCCGCTCAAGATTATCGGTGTGCTTTGTATCATTGCGGCGATCTGGTTCGGGCTGCCAATGACAGGTGTCGCTTTCCTGTCGCAGGTCTGGGTGCGTCTTGCGTTGATCGCGCTGATCCTTTTGCCCATTGCAGTGATCGCCATTTTGCGGTTTCGCAAGCGTCGTGCGGCAGCTGCCGCGTTAGAGGAAACGCTGGTCGAAACGCCCGTGGGCGATGGGGCCGTGCTGGCCGACCGCATGACAGAGGCGCTCGCAAAGCTGAAGAAATCCGGTGGTGCCACCTATCTTTATGACCTGCCCTGGTATGTGATCATCGGACCCCCCGGCGCGGGCAAGACGACAGCACTGATGTACTCTGGTCTGGAATTCCCCGGTACCGATACCGCTGCTATCGCAGGGTTTGGCGGCACGAAAAACTGTGATTTCTGGTTCGCAGAAGAGGCGGTGATGATCGACACAGCTGGCCGCTATACCACTCAGGACAGCGATGTGCGGGCCGATAAGATTTCTTGGCAGTCGTTCCTTGGCCAACTGAAAACAGCCCGGCCCAATCAGCCGATCAATGGTGTCTTACTCGCCTTTTCGGTCGAGGATATGATGACATCCAGCGATGATGAGCTCGACAGCCACGCGCTTGCCGTGCGGGCACGCCTGACGGAATTGCGTGAAACACTACGTATCGATGTGCCTGTCTATGTGATGTTCACCAAGGCCGACAAGATCGCCGGTTTCCGCGAATTCTTTGCCAGCTATGGTGAAAACCGCCGCAAATCGGTTTGGGGCATCACGTTTCAAACCAAGGACCGGGCCGAAGAAACCTATCGCGCTGTGCCAGCGGAATTTGACAAGCTGATCACCCGCCTGTCGGACGAGGTAACCGACCGTCTGAATGAAGAACCAGACAGCGCTGCGCGTATCGCGCTTTTCGGGTTTCCGGGGCAGATGGCCCTGTTGCAGCGTAACGTGACAGAATTTCTGCGCCGTATTTTCCAAAAGTCAGCCGACACGGGGGCGATCCTGCGGGGGTTTTACTTTACCTCCGGCACACAGGAAGGCACGCCGATTGATCAGGTTTTGGGCGCGATGGCCCTTGATACGGGGGGGATGCAGCCCAGTTTTATGTCCGGCAAGGGGCGTAGTTTTTTCCTCAATGATCTGCTCAAGCAAGTGATCTTTGCCGAACGGGACTGGGTTGGATACGACATCAAGGCGATGCGCCGCCGCGCGTTGTTTCGCACGCTGGCAGGATCCGTGATGGCCCTGGCCGTATTGGCCAGTTTCGGGCTTTTTGGCTACAGCTATTGGCAGAACGCCACCTTGGTGCGTGACGCGCAAGCTGCCGCAACCTCTTACCAGATCGAGGCGCAGGCGCTTTTGGATGAAACTATCATATCGGACCCGGCGACGCGGCCGGTTCTTGAAGCTTTGGCCAAACTACGCGACATGCCGGCCGGTTATGCCAACCCGGCCGAGCAGGGCTGGTTTGAACGCATGGGCCTGTCGCGCCGGGCCAAGATACGCACATCCGCGTTAGAGGCGTATTCAGACGGTCTGGAACGCCTGCTGCGCCCGCGCATGATGCTATATCTTGAAAACCGCCTGCCTGCACTGCTGGCGGCAAATAACATCGAAGAGGCGTATAACGCGCTGAAGGTTTATATCCTGCTGGGCAAGGAGCAGGATGGGCGGCCGGATGATCTGGCCATTCAAAGCTATTTTGCGACGGCTTGGGGGCCAGAGTACAGCGCACCGGGCCTCGATGGCGAATACCGCGAGATCAACGAACATCTGGCCGCAATGCTGGAACTGGATGACCGGGTGACCCCAGCGCTGAAACCCGATGGGACGCTGGTGACCCGCACACAACGCGAAATCGCGACCTTGCCGCTGGCGCGTCAGGCCTACAGTTCCATCCAGAGCCAGGCCGCCAGCCTGCAACCCTTACGCCTGATGGACGAAATGTCGGGCGTGCAGGCAGAGGTCGTGTTCCGCACGACAGATGGCCGCATGCTGGACACGCTAGAGGTGCCAGGGCTTTACACCTTTACTGGCTACTGGAGCTTTTTTCAGGATGCAGTCGCCAATGCCGCCGAACGGCTGGAGGCCGAGGCATGGGTGTTGGGTGATGTTGGTGACAATGTGGATTACGACCGCCAGCTGCAAGGCCTGAACCGCGATCTGCATGTCTTTTACGCCAATGATTTCCGTGACCAATGGACACAGATGCTAGGCCGGATTGAACTGGTCCCGATGTCAAGCGGTGCGCCGCAATATCCCGGCCTGGCGATTGCATCAGCCCCTTTCGCCTCGCCTATCCTGAAACTGGCCGAGACGGTCGACAATGAGACGCGCCTGTCGCGGTTTTTTGACGTGATCGAAGGGATGGAGGTCAGCGCAGAAGATCTGGCCAATCCCGACGCAATCGGCGGGCAACTGGCCGAGGTCGGCTTTAGCGAAGCGCAACGGCGGTCCGGTTCATTGCAGCGGATCGCGCTGAACATGCTGCGCGATCAGAACAAATTTCAGGAGCGGGCAGTGAATACACCCGCCGCGCCATCGCAGCGTCGGCAGCTTGAAGCCATCGAACAGAGTTTTGAAAAGTGGCATCAACTGGTCGCCGGGGCGGAAAACGCGCGCCCTGTCGATATCCTGTTGCTGGGCATGCAGGAACTGCTGACCAACCGACAGCTTGCCGGACGTGGCGGTAATATCCTGTTGGATGAACGTGGCATGCAGGATGCGCTGAATACGCTCGCGCAGGGTGTGCCGTTCTACCCCGAAACGGTTGTCGACTTTGTCAATCAGATCGAGTCAGAATTCCTGACCGTCACCGCCAACGCATCTATCGGAGAGCTGTCGCGGTCACTGACCGAGGAAGTGAGCGCCTATTGCACGCAGAACGTGGCCAGCGCCTATCCGTTCGCAGCCCGCGGTGCGCGGCATATTTCGACGTCAGTCTTTGGTGAATTCTTTGGCTACGGCGGCCGGATGGAACAGTTTTACGAAACTTACTTGCGCGAACACACGCAGCGCAGCCCGGACGGCGCAATTGCCGCCCGCGATGACAGCCCGTTGGGCGCGCGCCTGTCCAGTGCAACATTGACGCAGTTCAGCCGGGCCGAACGGATCAAGCAGGCCTTTTTCGAACCGGGCAGTGCGACACCCAGCGTGACGTTTTCCATCGCGCAAAGCGGTAACTCACCAACCGTCGAAGGAACGATATTGAACTTTTCAGGGCGTACCGCGCAACTTTTCCCCAATGCAACCGGTGCGACCTTTACCTGGCCAGAGGATACGGCCGATATGTCGGTCACCTTCCTGCCCCGCATCAGCGAAACGCGCACCGGCCTGCGGTTTGGTTCCGGGCGGTGGGCGTTGATGGATTTCATCACGTCGGGCCGTACCCGCAGCGATGGCACGCGCCTGAATGTGACACATCAGCTTGACGGGCGCTCGGTCACTTTTCGGATGGAGTTTGACAGTATCGCCGTCCCGTTCCTGATGCCGGAACTCAGCGATTTTGCCTGCCCAACGTTGATCGAGTAATGGCAATGAATCTGGTGATATATGGCAAACACCCAGCCTTTGGCGACTTTCTGGCGCATGGGCTGGAACATCAAATCCTGCACCGCTTTGATGTCTGGCTTGAAGGCGTCCTGCCTGTTTTGCGCAAAGATCTTGCCGAAAACTGGGAGGCCGCATGGGCCGCGGCACCACCGCTGTATTTCTGGCTGGGGCCGGATGTGCTGGGCGCGCCGCTTTTTGGTTTGTTCATGCCCTCGCATGACAAGGTGGGGCGCCGGTTTCCGCTGATTTTTGGGCTGACTGGTGTTGTCACATCTCCCCCGGTGCACCAAGGATATGATGATACGGCTTATCGTGCGCTGGAGGCGCATGTGGCGGCGTTTACAGTGCCCAAAGACGGCACGCGCGGGGCACAGACACTGACGGCGGGATTTGAAATACCGCAGGTTCAAGGCGTCCCGTTCGAGGCTGGTCAGGATGGTACGATCTGGGGCCACCGCGAAGATGGCGACCTTGGCAAACTGTTTCAGGATGCCTTGACCCAGGACGCCGATAAGGCCCAGTTGCACCGCAGCCATTGGTGGCACGCCGCCTTGCCCAATCGCAGTGCCGGATGGCTGGCGACAAACGGCCTGCCGGATCTGGCGGCACTGTCCTGGCTTTTGTGCGGTCGCGAAAGAACACCGGCGCAACCCCAAGCCCAAGAAACAGAGACAATACAAAATGGGTAGCCGGCGCGAGCCCAGTTTTACGTTTGAGACCGCGTCGTTGACAGACGTCGGTTGCGTGCGCGAGATTAACGAGGACAGCATCCTGACCACCCCGGAAAGCGGCGTGTGGTTGGTGGCGGACGGGATGGGTGGCCACGCTGCCGGGGATTTCGCCAGCCAGACCATCGCGGCAGAGATTGATACCATCGGCATCCCCGGTGATGCCGTCGATCTACGCGCGCGGTTTATGGACCGTCTGACACGCGCAAATACCCAAATCCTGAACCACGCTGCGACGCTGGACGACGGCACCATCGGCAGCACGGTTGCTGCCTTGCTGACCAGCCAGGGGCATTATGCCTGCATCTGGTCGGGTGACAGCCGTGTCTATCGTTTGCGCGGTGCCGTGCTAACCCAGATCACCGAAGACCACACAGAGGTGCGCGCGCTGCTTGATGCCGGGGCCATCACACAGGCCGAGGCTGATGTCTGGCCGCGCAAGAATGTCATCACCCACGCGATTGGCGTGTCACCCGTACCGGAATGCGGCATGCTGGAAGGAAGCCTGGCCGACAAAGACGTGTTCCTGATCTGCTCGGATGGGTTGACCGAATATTACCACAATGATGAACTGGAGCGCGTGATGAACGCCGCTGGCAATGATCTGGAAGGTCTATGTGCCGAACTGGTCGAAACCGTGCGCACACGCGGTGGCAAGGACAATGTCTCTGTTGTCACGGTGCTATGCCGCCAGGTGCCCCTCGCAGGCTTTGAGGCGGATGGCATGTTCCCAGAGTTTGGTGGTGCACTGTGAACGAGGACAAAACCGACCCGCCCAAGCCAGTGCCACCCCCAGCAGACGATGACCGGACGCTGTTGGTCCCCATGCCTGCGCAAGCCAAACCGCCTGTCGCGCCCGATTTTGACACCGATAAAACGCTGATCAGCCCTGCCGCCGTCGCACCGATGGAAGATGATGACCGCACCATGATCGTGCGGCCCCAGACAGAGGCACAGGATCTGCAGCAGCCGCCACCCGACGCAGGCCCGTTTTCGCAAGATGACGGCGCGGTCGAAACATCGGCCAGCGTTCCCCCGCACCAGCCACCCGGCAGCACAGAACCGCCCCCATATGCCCCCTTGCAGACGCTGGAAATCGGAACCGTCATTAACAAGATGTACCGCGTTATAGGAAGCCTCGACCAAGGTGGGATGGGGCGTGTCTTCAAAGGTGAGGAAATGGGCACCGGCGAACCGGTGGCAATCAAGGTCATCCTGCCGGAAATGGCCGAAGATATCCGCGTTGGTCAAATGTTCCGACGCGAGGCGCGCACGTTGCGCCAACTGCACCACGATGCGATCGTGCGTTATTTTGCCTATCTGCCCCCTGATGCGGATATGAACCTGCACGTGCTTGTGATGGGCTTTATCGAAGGGACCAAACTGTCCGACAGGCTCAAATCCCGTGGTGCGCTGACCCAGGATGAGGTGTGCAGCCTTTTCCTGCGTCTGGCGGATGGATTGAAGACCGCGCATGACATCGGCGTAGTTCACCGCGACCTGTCCCCCGACAACGTGATGCTGCCAGACGATAGCCTGTCCAAAGCAATACTGATTGATTTCGGGATTTCGCGATCCTCCAAGATCAAGGATGTGACCATCGGCAACGAATTCGCCGGTAAGCTGAAATATGTCTCGCCAGAACAGCTGGGCGCCTATGGCGGCGACACACAGGCGCAAAGCGATGTGTATTCACTGGGCCTTTTGATGATCGCCTGTCTGACGGGTCAGCCGGTACCGATGGGTGACAGCATTGTCGAAGCCGTTGAAAAACGCCAAAGCGTGCCGGACCTTAGCCCCATTCCCTTTGCATTTCAGAACCTGCTTTACAAAGCTTTGCAGCCAGATCCTGCGCAGCGGCTGCAGGGCATGGGAGATTTCATCTCCGAACTGCGCGCCATCAGCAACGATGAACCGATCACAGGGTTTGGCACCGCCAGCCCCACCGGCACACAGCCGCCTGCGCGCGCGGTGCCGGGCCTGCAAACAGCACCGGGCAGCAGAACGCAAACCTTTATGCCGCAGAATGGGCAAACTGATGCACCAACGTCCTTGCCCAAAGAATCCCGTGGCATTGCAGGTGTGCTTCCTGCGCTTCTGATCATCATTGGTTTAGGGGCCGGGGGTGGGTGGTATTACATGAACATGGCCACAGCAGCGGATGGCGAAACCGCTCAGGACGGTGCGGTTGTCCGGGTGCCTGACACAGTAGACACCCATCTGGCGAACACTGCGACCGACTGCATCTATGCCCATGTCCCCTACGGCGGGGATGGCGGTCAAATCACCGGGTTTGCTCAGACAGCGGACGCACTGGACGCATTGACCGCAGACTGGCCCGTCGCTCTGGGCCAGCCACCCGCGCTGACTGGTGTTGAAGTCACGCCCGCGCAATGTGCCGCACTGGATTTCGTGCGCATGTTTCAGGGCAGCGCGACATCGGACATCGCAATTTCGGTCGATGCATCCACCGTCACCCGGGCAGAAGGGGTCGTGGGCGCTATCCATAACAGCGGCACGCGACAGAACTGGCTGGCGCTGGTAGACCCTAACGGACGCATCTTTTCATTGATGAGCCAGCTTGACACACCAGGCGCTGACAGCCGGCGCTTCGCCTTCAGGTTGCCGTCGGCATCACCGGGTAAATATATCCTGCTGGCAACGGCATCTAACGCTGCATTGGTCCGCGCAGGGGCGATGCAATCCGGGACAGAGGCAAGTGTCTTTATGCCGTTGATCAGCCGCGAACTCTTGGGCGACGACGCTGGTGCAGTGGCCATCGCAGAGCTGGAAATCCTGCCCTAGAACAGCCGACCTCTAACGGATTTCTGAAGCCGCGCCCGACGTACGACAGGCAGAGGTGCTGCCGCTCAATCCGGTCTCAAGGAAATCCCTATGATTGAAGCTTTGCGTCGGACGCTTTAGCGCACATCAAACGTTACAAGCCCAAAGACGGCACCTCGCAAGACATCGGTGGGGAGGCTCCCCAGAACGTCATCAGCGCTGCCACCAATGGACGCCGCCAAATCAAGCGGGGCATCTTGTGTTCCGATGGCAACAAAGGCCTGTCTGGTGGTGCGCGCCTGACCAACACGGGCGACGGGGACATCAACAACCGCAGTGTCATCTTGCAAAGTGGTGAAGCGTGCCAAATCTTGCACAACGCCCCCATCATCAATCAACAAAAGCGTCAGAAACAGGCCGCTCGCGCCGGTGACGGTCGCGCGCAGTCTGTCCCCACTTACAAGGGTGGTATCGGGCATGGCCAGCCCAAGGCGGGTCGCAGGATAGCTTTCGATCTGGCGGATCATGTCGACCACGGCGCATTGTGCGGGATCGAGCAGTTCGCGCGACTGGGTCACGGCAAAAGATGACCCGTCAAGCACCACTGCAGCGTATTGATCAAGCGCGGCAGCATCCGCCCCGATCAAAGCCAGGCCGGCAGTGTCCGCGCCCGCAAGGCGTGGCAAGGCCATGGTACAGGCCGGCGCAGAAGCCGCACGAATGCGTTGCAACAACTGCGCGACAGACTGCATCGCTATGGTCGGGTTATCCACCAAGGCGCCGCCAGTATCCCCCGTGACAGGGTCATCACCGGGAGAGACATCCGGCAGGGGTGGCTCGCCCACAGGGTCAGCGGTGCCATCAACATCGGGCAACAGAACGACATCATCGGGCAGTGGGGCCACGGGTTCGGGCAAGACAACATCGGTTGGCGGCTCTTCCAACAGGGTCAGTTCCTGCGCGATGGGCGCATCCTGCGGTTCTATGATCGGAGCGATTGAGACGGTTTCTGCCAAAGGTGACACAATCGTATCGTCAATGGGGCTGAGGTCATCAATGGCCAACGCATCAGGGTCAGGCAACGGCACCGGGGCCGGGTCGGTGGGCACAGGCAAGGGCTCTGGCTCCGTGAAATCAGGTTCGACTGCGGGTTCGAGTGCCATAGCCTCCTCTGGTTCGGGTTGGATCGGGGTGGCTTCTGCGACCGGCGCAATCGTATCGGGGATCACGGCCTCCAACTCTGCTGCGGTTTCCAGCACCGGATCAAGCGGGATCGCGTCCTCCGGAATGGCGCGGGGGTCGTCGGCGGGCTCAATCGCGGGCAGGTCGAGAATTTCAAGAGTGATTTCATATTCTGGCGCACGTAGCGGAATGCCGGATGGGTCCGGCAAGAGCGTGATGGATGACGTCGCCAGCAAAACAACCAACCCACCATGCAAAACGGTTGACCCGCTGATGGCGGTCGCCCAGGTGCCGGACGACACTGGCGCATAAGGCAGGAAACTCATGTCCCGTCCTGTTGAACGCGGTGCAGGGTGACCATACGCACCTCGACCGCGATCAGTTCTTCGGCAGCCAGCATATCCAGCAAGGCCCCGGCATTGGCATTTCGATCAGCCAAAAGATGAATGGTTGGTTCGTCGATCATTGCCGCAGCCAGTGTACCAGGGGCAATCGGTTCGCCATTGAGCATCATCGCCCCATCGGCATCAACGCTGAGCAAGGGTTGCGGCAACAGATCGAGGGGCAGTTCACTGGTATCGGGCAGTTGCACCGGGATGGACGCGGAATTTGACATGGACCCTGTCGTCAGAAAGAAGAAGATCAACAAAAGCACGATATTCACAATCGCCAGCGAACTGTCGATCTGGATCCGCTGCCGTGCAGGGGGCAGTTTTGAACGCTCCAGACTCATCTGCTGCGCGCCAGTTGGACGGCAGTGATCTCTGCCGCGCCAAGGGCCTCTAGCGCGGTTGTCACGTCTTGTACTGTGGCCGCATCGGTGACCAAGACAATCAGATTTGCCGGGGTATTCTGCGTACCCAAGGCTTCAGCCAGCAAAGACAGTTGGGTAATCTCGAATTGTTGGCCGTCAACAATGACCTGCCCGTCGCCCAATTCCCATACAGTCGCCTGATTGCGACTGCTGGCGCTGGCCTGTTGCAGCGCCTCTTCATCCACGGCGCCTGTGCTGGTATCCGGGCCGCCTTGCTCAGCGGCATCCGGCGTGCTGCGCACGGTGACTAGCGAAAACGGGGTCAGCGTGGTGGTCAGCATAAAGAAGATCAAAAGCTGAAACATGGCGTCAGCCAATGGGGTCAACGGGACGCGATAGCGTCGTGGCCGTTCCGGCAGCGGAGTGTAGGTTGTCGCCACCTGACTGCTCAACCAAATTTGGAGTTTGGATCAACCCTGCCGTGGATGGCCGCGGACATGATTGCTTCCATCATGTTGCGTTCACGGTCAATCCGGGTTTCCAGCCACGTCGCGATGAAAAAGGCGATCAGCGCGATGCAAAGCCCAACAGCCGTGGTTGTCAGCGCCACGTAAATCCCCGAGGCCAATGCTGTAGGATCAATCGCACCTTCTGTGATCGCCAGCACCGAAAATGCATCGATCATCCCAACAACCGTCCCCAAAAGACCCAACATCGGCGCAGCCTGCACGATCATATCAAGCAATCGCATACGTTCGGAAAGTGAGGCGAGTTCGATAATCGCCGTCTGGCGGCTCAACTCTTCGGCATAAGGGGTGTCGCCAGGACGGGCCTGTATTCCGGAAAAAACGGCCTGCAGCACACGGGCGAGGACGCTACGGCGCTGACTGGCAGCCTTGATGGCCTGATCGACCCGACCGTTCAGCCAATCGTCAAGAATTTGTTCCGCCTCTTTGCGGCTGCCGACGCCAAGGCGGGCAAACTGTGCCGCCTTCAGGATGCCGATCGTCACGGCAAAAAGCGACAAGAGCGCCAGCAATCCGTAAATGAAGAATGCGGCAAGTTGAAAAATAGTCAGGGTCATAAACGCGCCTTACTCATAAAAAATTACAGCCCAAACGCAATCTCGGCCCGGCTGCTGACGACAACATCATCCAGACAGACATCTGCTTCTGTCCCATCCTCAAACAGGCATGCGGCCACATCGTTGACGATGATTTCGGAAATGTCGGAACATGCCGCTGGCAGGTTGAACTGCAAGATGCGGCGTTTGCCTGGGTCCAACTCGCCCAATGGCAGTGAAAGCAGCGTATTAAATACACCATCTGCGTCAAAAACGGCCAACCGCCACGTCACTGCAGACAGCCCACGATCCAGCCCGTTTTGGCCAAAGAATACGACCTGACATGTGCCTTCGGCTGTATCGGCCACGCGGTTCAGCTCTAGCGTGATCTGCGCTGTGGCGTCATCTTGTGCCTGCACCACTGTCCCGATCACGCAGCTTGCTAAAATACCGGACAGTAAACTTTTGAATGAATGGCGCATCACACCCCCTTAACGAAATCTGTGCGCCTAGTAGTCGCTTAGCGGCAGAGTAAGTCAACCAATTCGAAAGACAATAAAGCGCTATTCCATCAAAAAGATGATATGGCCGGATTGCTGGTGTTGAAGGTAGATGATTTTTCAGTATCAGCGCACTGTATCAGCGATAAACGCCGATCACATACTCTGGCTTTGTAAAGATACCGGGCGCGCGCGATTCATTCACCGTGCGTGTACTAAAGCTGACCGCGACAGCAGCTGGCTGTTCGTCAATCGGGGCGGCAACCATGGGTGCCAGTGTCGTATCATGCACGACATACATCGCTTCGAACCCATTGATGGCGGGTTCAATCGGTGCAGGTGTGGTCAAATCAGCGACCGAAGCAGTTTCAACCGCGACCGGTGCCATCGTGGCCACATATGATGGGATGATAAAACCCGTTTCAGTCGTCACTGGTGCCACGCTGACCGTCTGAACGGGCGCGGTTTCGTGCGACAGGTCATGCACAGCGGCAATAGCCACAGCTGACGCCGTAGACATGCATGTACAAACCAAACCAAGAGTAATAACCTTCATCATAAGCGAAAGATTAGCATAATCTCCCGAAAAATCCAGATGTGCCTATGATAATCGACGGGAAAACTTCAACAGTGATGCAGCACCCGACACGCCCATCCCTTCCCGTCCAACCGCGTGAGGCATCTTTATCCTTTAAAACATGGCTTTTGATCGCCCTGCGGTTGCGCGCTGCTGCGCTATTCACTGGTGCGTTTTTTTGTGCTCCAAACGCCGCTATCGCCAATTTTCAGGTCTGTAATCAGACACTCGATGTCACAAATGTTGCAATCGGGCTCTATCGGGTCGATGCGTGGGAAACGTCGGGCTGGTGGACGATCGGACCGAATCAATGCGCCAATGTGATCGAAGAAACGCTGACCTCGCGCTACATTTATGTCTATGCGCGTGACGTCTTTAACAACACAATGCTCCCCGGGACCGTACCACTATGCCTTGACCCGGATGAGTTTCGGATCCGCGGGCGCGAGGATTGCGTGCAACGCGGGCATATCAGCGCGCCATTTGTCGAAGTGGACACACGGCGCTCAGAACGCTGGACATTTTTTATGCAGGCCCCGGTGAATTAGGCTACACGTCAGACGCGAATGGCCTATGATAGCAAGGTATCGTTAGCCTCGGGTCCAATGTGATGTTTTGCAAAACGCTTAGTCTGGCATGTGCTTTTATTACCACCTTTGCGCTGGCCCAGTCAGTGCAGGCGCAGGAATGGCGGGCAGACCCAATTGCCTTTGATGCAGGCGTGGGCGGGGATGGCGACCAGCCGATTTTGGTGATGGCCTTTACACCGCCGGGTGGCGCACCATTGGTGGCGCGTGCGGACACATCGCCGGGTGCCGTCTTGCCTGACCCGTCGCTGCCAGCGCCGACGATCATATTGGGGCAGATTGGCGCGGGACAAGAGGGTGCGTTTGGCATTCTGCGCCTTTTGCCCAGCACCGTTGCCCAAATCGGGTTCCCGCATGATGATCTGGATGCGCGGCGCGCATTGCAGGCCGAAAACACCGCTTTGTTCCAACAGCTTGTGACCGAAGGGCATGTCGACCCGCCAGAGGATATCGTCAAGGCGGCCGTCCAGACAGAGCTTGCGCGCATGAACTGCTACCGTGCGCGCATTGATAATGACTGGGGCCGCGGGTCACGCCAATCTGTGATCGATTACTTTGCACAAAGGGCGGGTGTCGATTGGCCCGAACCAATTGCCAGTGTTGATCTGTTCCGCACGATTATCCTTTCTCCCGATGTTCGTTGCCCCACGCCACAACCGGTTGCGCAGCGACCGCGCCCCACCAATCCGCAACCGACCCAAACGCAGACAACGACCCAACAGCAAACGCCAACCGCCCCTGCTGCCGCGCCGTCCAGCGGGCCACAGTTGGACATTGGTGGGTCGACGGGCGTGTTCCGCTAGCCCGCGCATATGACCAAGATCAAGGTTGACCCCAGTTTTGCAGGATCAGGAAAGGCGGCAAGGCAGCGCCGCCGCAAGCGTCTGCTGCGCCGTGTTGCCACGCTTGGTGCACTCGGCGCGGTTCCTGCCGCAGTGGTCTTGGCCATTGTCGCCCTTTGGCCCTTTGGCGGCGGTGATGAACCAGCACCATTTGATGATGACAATGTGCTTGTCCAGTCCGAGGAGACGGCAGAAACCGGCATAACCCTATCAATCGCTGCGGCAGAGGCGTTTCTGGATATCCGGGGTGAGCCGATGATCATCACCCTGCCAGACGGGCCGGTGGCAGGGGTCAATTCTGTCACGCTATCCGCGCCACTGGATGCAGAGCGGGCCCAGCGGGGCAAGCAGGTGGTGCTGATAGACGACACACTTCTGGATGCCACCCAGCAGGTGCAACTGACGATGCCTTCCTCCAGCTCTGATCTGGCGGCGTTCCAGGCCCGGCGCGAGGCCGCAATCGCGCCACCGACCGCAGCAAATGATCCACCCACCGGCGCAGTCAGCGCCGGTAGCAGCGTCACAGTTGATGATGACGCTGGCAGCTGGGGTGAGATTGTCGGCACACAGGACACCGCCCTGCGTACGGTCAGCTATGTTGAAACGGTGATCGAAGATACAACCACGCAGGTGGTCAGCCTTGCATCGGCAGAGCGCGATCCGCTTTATCGCGATGCGCTTGTCCGCGTCGAAGAGGCAGAGCCGTTGGCCGATATTCTATCCGCGCATGATATCAGCGCCGAAGAGGTCGATCGCATAATGTCATATGTCGCGCGCTATGCCGGTCGAACCGGCATCACCGCCGAAACGCTCACCACGCTTCAACCGGGGGGGTTGGTGGCCCTGCGCCGGATGCCAGGGCGTTTTGATGCGCAGCTTTTGCATCTGTCGCTTTATTCCGCTGATGCCTATCTGACAACAATCGCGCAAACCGGGCCAGGCCGATTTGAAACCACAGCCGACCCTTGGTTTGCCCAAAACCTGCGCAACCGCGCAGATCGCGCCGTCCGCGCGCGGGGGGCAGATGGTGAAATCAGACTGAAGGACGCGATCTATTCCACCGCACTGCGCAATGGCGTCCCGCCGGAATTGGTGGGCGAACTGATGGTCATGCTAAGCCGTGTGCAGGACTTGGATCGTATCGCCTTGCAAGATGATCGGTTGCGTCTGCTGATCACAGAAAAGGCCCAAGGGTTCGCCCCTGCCGGGCGCATCCTTTATGCCGAGGTGACAAGCAGGGCCAGCAGCTTTGAATGCTATGTCGTCAAAGCTGCGCAGCCGACCGCACCCTTTGGCTGCTATGATGCCAACCAAAACCGCGGAGGTGGTGTCGGGCTTGGGCATGGGTTTATCGTGCCTGTTGCGGGAACAAAGACATCCAACTTCGGGCCGCGACGCCATCCAATCCTGCTGCGGACGGTCAACCACAACGGTGTGGATTGGGCAGCGCCGATTGGCACACCTGTCTACGCCGCAGGCGCAGGTCAGATCAGCCGGGCCGATGTATCCCCCAGCTATGGTAACATTGTTTATATCGATCACGCCAACAAGGCGCAGACACGTTATGCCCATCTGGACGGGTTTGCGCCCGGCATCGCCAATGGCACTCAAGTCCGCCAGGGCGAGCTGATCGGCTATGTGGGCACAACGGGCCGGTCCACCGGCCCGCATCTGCATTTTGAGATGCTGATCAACGGCCGCCCGGTTAATCCGCTGGCAGTGTCGCGAACCGCCGGGTCATCGGCATCTGTCACTGCGCTGGTCAACCAGATCATCCGTGTGGAAAGTGCAGGCAACGCCCGCGCGCAAAACAGCAGATCAACCGCGACGGGGCTGGGGCAATTTATCGATAGCACATGGTTGCGGATGATTAGCACATATCGCCCCGATCTGGCCGCATCACTGACGCGTGACGACCTGCTAGACCTGCGCTTTGATCCCGAGCTGAGCCGCGCGATGGTCGCCAATCTTGCCCGCGAGAACGAAGCCTTCCTGCAGACGCGCGGGCATCAGGTGACGCCGGGGCGGCTGTATCTGGCGCATTTTCTGGGGCCAGCGGGGGCGCATGTTGCCTTGAATGCTGACCCGCAGGCACAGGTTGCTGACACCATGGGTGCATCCGTGGTGAACGCGAACCCGTTTCTAAGGGATCGCACCGTCCTGTGGATGACCAATTGGGCGGACCGCAAGATGCGCAATGTGACCGCCGACACCGCGCCAGCCGCACCGCAACCCCTGCCCGCCGAAGTGGCCGCGTACCAAGAGCGTATTACGGGATTTCTGGCATCTCTCTAGCGTCAGGGCAGTTTGAAATGCGGATCGAACAGCTTTTCTTTCTTGATCGCACGCCCATGCTGGTCATAAAGCAGCCCATGTGACATCCGCGTTGCCAGCTCTTCCCCAAAGACACTTAGCCCCACAGAGGTGGACCCGGCCAGCATGATACCACCAATCATGACCCAACCCACCGGTGACGCGATCATCGCGCCAAAGATCATGGTGCCAGCCACACCACCAATAAGACCACCGGCAAAACCACCTGCCGCGCCTGCCAGCACCTTTGCCTGACCCGATCCTGACGTCTGTGACACGACCTGCATTGATGTATCGGCGATGGATGCCACGCGCAAAATGACAACGCCGCGTGACGCAGTCTTGACGATCCGGCCCATCGTGTTGGCCTCTTTGATCAGGGCGGCGGCGGGCACGCTTGCACCGGGTTTGACATGCAAAACCGCGCGTGAGGATTGTGCGGGTCGGTGCAACGCCTTGAGCGCCCCAAGATCTCGATCATATTTGCCCATGTATTTGATACGCCGCCCGTCATACTGGCCTTTGCTGATCTGCAGCAGGGATTTGGCCTGATGGTTCCGGGCGACCTGCGCAAAGCTTTTCGAAGCGATCTCTGACTGGGTGCTGACGTATTTGACAAAACTGCCGCCAGCACCCTTGGCCAGTTTGCCTGCCGTGATATCTGCCAGGGCATCGGTTACCGGGTCAGCGGCCATGGATAGATTTTGCGCAACCAGCGGCACCTGGCTACGTATGACCGGGTTTACTGTGAATGCGCCTTTCCCATCCGGCGCCCCGGGCAGGGCGAGCACCTGACCGGGGCGGATAATGTTGATATCCTTGATGTGCGGGTTTTGTTGCCCAAAAACCGCGATAATCTCATCACGCCGTTGCATGAATGCGGCGTGCCCGTAATGCGCTTGCAGGATCCGATAGACTTGATCGCTGGGGCGGACTTTGTAAAAGCTGACTGACATTAAAACCCCTATGCAAATGTATATTTGAAACCGTCATCTCCGTGGGTGACAGTGACTTTGGCAAACTCCTCGCCCGCGACCATACGTTCCAGCACCTCGCGTGACATTTCCGGCAGAATGGCATTGGTGATGATGTTGTCGATCATCCGGCCCCCGCTGTCAGGGTCGGCACATTGCGCGATAATATGATCCAGCACATCGTCGCCATATACCATTTCGGCATTGTGCGAGGCCTTCAACCGCTTGGCCACGGACCGCAGTTTCAGCTTGGTGATATCGGCCAGAGCCGCAGAGCCTAGCGGGTAATAGGGGATCGACACCAACCGGCCCAAAAGGGCGGGCGGGAACACATCCAGCTGGAACGGTTTCAGCGCTGCGGCCAATTCGTCGGTATCGGGTTCCGTTTCCCCGTTTTGGGCCATTTCCATAATTACATCTGTACCCACGTTCGAGGTCAACAGGATCAGCGTATTCTTGAAGTTGATAGGGCGGCCATTGCCATCTTCCATGATCCCCTTGTCAAAGACCTGAAAGAACAGCTCGTGGATATCCGGGTGGGCCTTTTCAATTTCATCCAGCAGCACCACGGAATAGGGCTTGCGCCGCACGGCCTCTGTCAGGCGCCCGCCTTCGCCGTAACCCACGTAACCGGGGGGCGCCCCTTTGAGCAGCGAGACAGAATGCGCTTCTTGGAATTCGGACATGTTGATAGTGATAATGTTCTGCTCACCCCCATAAAGAGCCTCTGCCAAGGCCAGCGCGGTTTCAGTCTTGCCCACACCTGATGGGCCGCAAAGCATGAAAACACCGATAGGTTTGTCCGGGTTGCCCAAACCCGCGCGTGAGGTTTCGATCCGTTTGGCAATCGTGCGCAGCCCGTGGTCTTGCCCAATCACACGTTCTTGCAGGCGGTCAGCCAAGGTCAGCACCGCGGCCAATTCATCTTGCACCATGCGCCCGGCAGGAATGCCCGTCCAATCGGAAATCACCGTCGCCACAGCCTGCGCATCGACATGGGCGTAGACCATCCGGTCGTCGGGGTTGCCACCTTCCAACTCCGCCATTTTCGCGCTGAGTTCGGCATGCTGGTCTTCGCCTGATTGTTTATCCGCCGCGTCGTCGTCAGCAATAGCCTTGCGCAGTGACAATATACTATCGACCAGTTCCTTTTCTTGGGTATAGAGACCCTCAAACGTGGCAAGCTCGCCTTCCAGTGCGGTTTTTTCTTCCAGCGCTTCGGCCAGCCGGTCTTCATCCGTGCGGCCGAGTTCACGCTCTGCCTCTTTGGCGGCGATCTCTGTATCGAGTGCGGTGATGGATTGCTTGAGGTCGGCAATCCGCGCAGGCGTAGAGGCTTGCGAAATCGCCACCCGCGCGCAGGCAGTATCCAAAAGCGACACAGCTTTGTCTGGCAATTGGCGTGCCGGAATATAGCGCGCAGACAGCGAAACCGCCGCTACGATCGCCTCGTCTGAAATGCGGACACCGTGGTGCGCCTCCATCGGATCAAGGATGCCGCGCAGCATGAAACAGCAGCGTTCCACATCCGGTTCGGCCACATCGACAGGCTGGAACCGCCGGGTCAGCGCCGGGTCTTTTTCAAAGTAGTTGCGATACTCGGCAAAGGTTGTTGCCGCAATCGTGCGCAGGGTGCCGCGCGCCAAGGCCGGTTTCAGCAGGTTAGCCGCATCACCTGTGCCAGCGGCCCCACCTGCACCGATCAGCGTATGCGCTTCATCAATGAACAGGATGATGGGGGTGGGCGACGACTGGACCTCATCAATGACGGATTTCAGGCGTTGTTCAAATTCGCCCTTCATCGAGGCCCCAGCCTGCATTGCCTGAATATCAAGCTCATAGAGCTTGGTGCCACGCAGTTTGGGCGGCACGTCGTCCGCAGCAAGGCGTTGGGCAAAACCTTCGACGACGGCGGTTTTACCAACACCGGCCTCACCGGTCAGGATTGGGTTGTTCTGACGGCGGCGCAACAGCACATCGATGATCTGACGAATTTCATCATCCCGGCCGACGATTTGGTCCATCTTGGCAGCCGCGGCTGTCATGTCGTTGGCAAAGCGGCCAAGTGCTGTGCTCGCGCCCTCGCTCGCCTCGCCCTGCGGTGTTTCGGCTGACAGTCCTTTGCCGTCCATGGGCTGCATATCGCCCTCTTCGCTGTCGGCCCATAGCGTATCAGCCTGGCGCGCAATTTCATCGGCCGACATAGTGCCAAGGGTGCTGGACAAACGCTGCAAGACGCTGCGCTGTTCGGATGATGACAGGATCGCGACAAGCGCATGACCGGAACGGACCTGCACCTCACCAAACAGCAACGTCGCATAGACCCAACCGTTTTTCAGCATCAGGCCCATGCTGTCCGAAATCGCAGGCACCTCTGTCACGTTTTTATCCAAGCGGCCAACCGCCTCTGTCAGGTCGGTCAGCACCCTTGCGCGGTCCAAACCCATCACGCCCAGCATCACCGAAATGTCGGAATTCTTGTTGGACACGACGTGATACATCCAATGGATCAGATCGACATGGCGGTGCCCTTCGCCCCGCGCCATGCTCATCGCCTTGATAAAGGCGTCATAGCCGGTACGGTTCAGTTTTCCGGCGTATTTTTCGACTTGGATTTCGGCAGCCATAAGATGTCCTTACGCAAATGTTTCTTCAATCGTGACCTGAAATTGTGCCGCGCGCACCATTTCATCCGGGATGTTCCTTGGGGTGCTGGGTGGCAGGTTACTTGTGTAGCCTAGCTCTGTAACTGTGCCCAACTGGGCGGGCGGGACCTTGGCGTGGGGCAGCCAAAGGGCCACGTCAACCTCGACAAAGCCACCCATGTATCCAAGTACCATTTCGCGCAGTGCGGCATGTGATGTCTGTCCGGGAATGAAATCGCGATAGATCGCAAGGGTCGGGCAATAGACATGGATCACGACCTTTTCGCAAACCGATGGAACGCGGCGCCCCAACCTGACATCCTGCCCAAGCGTCATGCCTTGGGTGCCCAGATGCGACATGTCATCGGCCAGAAAATCCAGCCAGCTTGGCACGAATTCCTCAATCCTGACCTGCACGCCAAAATGGGCGCGCAGCACCTGCGCCAAGCGCACCGGGCTGCGCACCCGGCCCATCAGCAAGGCGGTGTAGCGCAGGCGAACCGTGTCATCGACCGGGGCGATATTGTCAAAAGCGGGGGATGCATCCCCGGTAAAGGCGCGCAGAAAACGCGGAAATTGCCCACCCGAGGGATGGTCATGTTGGGTGATGGGGCGGGCATCAGACCAGCTGCGGTAAAACAGCTGCTGAAACCGCGCAACAAAGATATCGGCAAAACGAACAAAGGCCCTGTCACCATTGCGCGCCCAGCGGTCAACCTCGCGCGTCATTGCGTGGGGCAAAGGGCCGAAAGGTCCAAAAAAGCCCAGAAAGCGTGGGCGGACGATGGGCGGGTTTGCGGTGGCATCAAATTCCGACAGATCATCCGGGGCAAAACCGGTGTAGGGGTCCTGCCCCATATCTACGATATCCTCGGCAACCCGTTGACTTTGGCCGACGCGGGGCTTTTTGCCTGCCCGCCGCTCAAAATGCCGCATGGCATTGAAAAAACCCCAGCCGGCCCCGCTCATAACAGGGGTCCAGATCCGCCGCGGGGGGGCCATGTTTTCAGCACCTTGCCTTTGGTGTTGGCAATCACGCATTGGGTAAAGGTACTGATCGCGGCATAGTCAGCCAGGAAATGATCCAGTGCCGCCCCCAGCGTAATGGCCAAGGCCGGATCAAGCATATCCTCGTCAAAGGTCAGCGTAATCTCCAACCCGCGCACGGGGTGAAACCCGCCTGCGCGTTTCAGCGTCCGTGCCCGGTGGCGGGCGCGGACATCGACAAGGGCGTTGATCTGCGCTGTGGTCAGTTGGTCCGATACGTCAGAAAACAGGCGTAAAATCTCTCGGATCGCCTCTACGTTGCCTTTGCCGTCTGCGGCGATAAAGCCACGATAGCTTAGCGATAAAAGTGAAATGAGCCGCCAATAGTTGTCGCCTGCCTGCATGCGATGGGATGCGTCACTTTCCAGCTCTGCCACAGCCTCGCGCGGCGCTGTTGGGGGTCCCATGGGTGTCAGTGTGACAGTGCGATCATCCAGCAGGTAGAATGTGGCGTCTGCAATCGACAGCACCTCTGGCAGGTGGCGATTGGAACATAGCACTTTGACGAACAGAAGCTTCGCATCCTGTTCGGCGGGTGGTTCATAATAGGTCAGCCAAGTCTGCGTGCCTTCATACCGGAAACGCGCACCACCAGCGCGCCGTTCTTCAAAGTTCAGCCCACGCGGTTCGCGGTGATAGGTATAGTAACGTACATCGCGCGTGGCCCCTTCGACCGGCGGGATCCCGTAAAGCGGCAAAACGGGCTCTTTCTGGCGGTTGGATTCGTATTGCGCCCGGACGCCCAGAATGCGGTGCACCTCGTAATGGGTCACTGGCGTGCGATTGGGGGCTACGGGCAGCTTATGCGCATGTTTGTCCAGGCTGATGGGCTTTGCATCATCCTCAAACAGATTAACAGCAGGCGCGCAGAACAATCGCAGGCTCTGCGGTTCAAAATGTTTGGCCAGATAGCTGTTGGATCGTTCAAATTCCAAGATCAGCTTGATCTTCGAGGCCGGGATGCCGCTGAACGCATGGGCCAGACCTGTCAGCTGGCACCCAAGGAACTTGCGGCTGAATGCGAAGAACTCCAACAGTTTGCTGACACCCGGAAACTGGCGTTCGTCGCGGCCGTAAAGCGGATAGTCCTGATCAAAACCGACCTGTTGCAGCGCATGCGGGGGCAGGCGTTTAAAGGTCGGCGTGCCATGGTCATCTTCCCACCGCAGGGACGCGCGTACCGTGCCCGCAAAGATCTGGGCGTAAAGCGCTGTCGCCTCTTGCATGGCACCAACGAAATGGATCGGCAGCACATCGGTGGCCAACCCGTCAAAGGGTTTGCCATCGGTGCGTTCAAGATCAACAACCAGCCCCGCAGCAGTGCGGCCCGTGCCGCCATCCACCTCGGCGCTGTCGCAGCCTAACGCATTCAGCGCGGTGGGCGTGGCATGATAGGCGGCACCACCGATTTTGATCGGCCAGAAGGTGACAGGCTCTGCCAGTCGAAACCGGCATGGAATACGGCGCGTGGCATCCGAAAACGTCGCCTCGATATAGGCGCCCTGTGGCAGAGTACGCCCTTCGATCAAATCCTCTGGCTTGGCTTGTGATGCGGCCTGCACCATCATCGCTGATGGCAAGGGGGCCGTCATATCAGGACAAATCTGCTCTAACAGCTCGGTCGAGAATGTACGGAATTGCTGATCGATGTTCAGCTGGACACGCGCGGCAAGAAAGGCCGTACCTTCCAACAGGCCCGCGATGGAAGGGTCAAGGTTTTCTTCCATCAAGCCGCCCAGACGGTCGGCCAGACCGGGATAATCCTTTGCAAAAAGCCCAGCACGCTCTTTCAGCAGCAGCAATTCACGTTCATAGGCGTCTTTGAAGGCCTGTTTCATAGGCTAGATCCGATCCGCCTGCAGAACGACCTTCCCTGCGCCTGTATCGACATCCGCCTCAAACTCTACCGGGATATCGGCAGGGTCCGCGATCAAGTCGGCGGTGACATGAACCGCGACACGCTGATGTTGATCCTCGCGCAGTGCGGTTACCTTGACGTCAATGGAACCGGGCACAAGGCGGGGCTCATGATCCATCAGGCTTTGCTTGATCGACTGGGAAATCATCGGCGCAGTCAGTTCGTTGCGTGTTAGATTTGACAGATCCTGGAACCCGTAATTCAGCACCGATTTTGCCACATGCGGTGCATCGCTAAGATCAATGGCCGCGTCCAAACGGATTGAATTCATCAAGGTCGCAAGGTGGTTGCGGACGTGTTCGCGCAAGCTTTCTTCATCAACGCCCAACCTGCGAGCGTTAGACCGGCCCGACAGACGCGCAATCGCTTTGCCACCTTCTTCGACCGTTTCGGGCAGGGCACGCCCGTCACCTTCTTTAAAGGCCTCACGGAAAACATCCATCAATGAAATGCGCGACCGTTCATCTATACGACGCGACCGACGCTGACGACCTGTCGAAGATGAAGATGCGCGAGACGCCATTTCAAGAAATCATTATAACATGAAAAGAGATCAGGCGGCCGCGATAAGCGACCGCCTGATGTTTTAGTCGTCTTAGACAGGCACGTTGCGTGCGATATCGAAGCCGGCGGTGCCTTCTGGCCCTTTGGAGCCATCTTTCTTTTGCGACGCATAGGTGACTTCATACTTAGCAAAGTTAAGCGTGACGGTTTCAGTCACACGGTCCATGCCATCATCAGATCCACCGGTGGTGTAGGACGTGATCATGATGTCAGTCATTTTGATGCGCATATACTCAAGTGGAATTGCACCTGCTTTGCGCACGATCAACTCTCCAGTCGCGATGTGCGTACCTGTCGCACAGTGCTTAAGCAGTTCATGTGTTGCCATGTCGACATATTTTGTCAGGGTCATGTCGCTGACATTTACCTTGCCGGAACCACCACCTGGTCCAAGGTGGGTGGTACCGGATTGTGTCATACCCCATTCCCAGGACACGACATCAATTTCACCGGCATATTTGTCGTCAACCGACTCGCCCTTAAGTTTGTCTAGTTTCAGAAAGATATCGACAGCCATTTATCTGATCTCCTATTTAATAGCGTCTGCAGTAGATTTGCGAAAAATAATCTATTTCGGCGGCGGGATTTTGGATACGAGACTCATCCCGATATCCATGCCTTCCATTTGGAAGTGCGGTTTCAGGTAAAATTTACCCATGTAGTAACCAGGGTTCAGTTCGTCTTCGACGACTTCAACCTTGGCGTCAGCCAGCGGTTTGCGGGCCTTTTCACGCTCATCCGCATTTTCGGGGTTCAGCGTGACATACTGGTCAATCCAGGTTTGCAGGTTCATGCGAATCTGATCCTTGTCCGCGCTCGAACCGATCTGGTCGCGAATCATCGCTTTGAGGTAGTGGCTAAAGCGTGAAATCGCGAACATATAAGGCAAACGCGAGGACATGTTATCAGAGGCTGTCGCCTCTGGATCGACATAGGATTTCGGCTTGTAAAGCGACTGACCACCCAGGAAAACCGCCTTATCCGTGTTCTGACGGTGTACCAAACCCAGCAGGCCCACCTTTGACAGCTCGCCTTCGCGCCGGTCATCAATGCTGACTTCTGTCGGGCATTTGAGGTCTTTTTCACCTGATCCGGTATCAAAGTGATGGGTTGGCAGTTGTGCCACCTCACCCCCCGATTGAACGCCACGAATACGAACCGTCCAGCCATGTTCCTTGAACGCGCGGTTGATGTTCACGCCCATCGCATGTGCGGCATTCATCCACGAATACTTTTCGCCGCCATGCCCATCAGTTTCTTCGGTAAAGTTGAAATCCTCGACCGTCATGGTGCTGTCGGGGCCGTAAGGTTCACGCGCCAAAACACGCGGCATCGTCAGCCCCAGGAAACGGGCGTTTTCGCTGTCTCGCAGCGAATTCCAACCCGCATAATCAGAGGCTGTGAACAGTTCTTCGATATCGGGTGGGTTGGACAGCTCATTCCATGAATCCAGCCCCAAAAGACGCGGACCCGCAGCCGAGATAAATGGCGCAAGTGCTGCCTCTGAAATCTTGGACATTGATGTCATCAGTGCGACATCAGCCGAGGAATGATCAAAGTAGTAATCACCAATGATAGCGCCCATTGGATCACCACCTAGCGTGCCGATCTTGCGTTCATAGATCTGACGGTAAAGCGGTGAACGGTCCCATTTGGCACCTGAATATCGCTTCATCATCGCGGCCAGCTCTTTTTTGGAGCTGTTGAGCACCTCAACCTGCAACGATGCACCGGTTTCAGAGTTGTTCAACGTATAGGCCAACCCGCGCCAGGATGCCTCAAGCTGTTGAAAGTCGTCGTTATGGATGATCTCGTTGATCTGCGCACTAAGTTGTTCATCAAGACCCGCAATCATCGATTGCACAGACTCGATCACATCCTCGCCAATCAATGCCTGATCGGCCACCGCCGCTTGCACAACGGTCGACAATGCGTTGTCGATGGATCTTTCGGCGTTTTCCGTCGTCGGATTGATTGTCTGCTTCAGGATAGCAGAAAAATCTTCTAACTCACTCAACGCGCCTTGCTGTTCGTCGGCTTGAACCTGCTTGTTATCTGCCACGTCTGTTCCCCTCGAAAATCTGTGATCCGAACTTAGGACCCGTCACTATTCACCTGTTAGGCTTATTCAGCGGCCTTCTTGGCCTCTGCCTCTTCGCGTGCTTGCTGGGCCAATACCTTTAACCTGTCAGGGTCGTTCAGCAATTCTTTGATATGTTCCTGCGCTTTCGGCTTGGATGTCATATAAAGCAACAAATCGGCTAACTGCTTGCGTGCCTCCAGCAACTCGTTCAGCGCTGGCACTTGCTTTGCAATCTGGGCAGGTTCAAAATCTTCCATCGAGTTGAACTGCAGGTTCAGGCCCATCTTTTCGCCTTCTTCGCTGCCTTTCAGTTTGTTATCGACCATCACGGCAAGACCTGGCTTGACCTTTTCTTGCATGAACTTGTCCAAGGTGGCGTTGGTCACCTTTTCGAACGACCGTTCATCAATCGGGGCTTTCTCCACGCCGGGGGCGTTTCCGGACAGATCGCTCATCACGCCCATGACGAAAGGTAACTCTACATTTTTCTCAGAATCGATCGGATCGGTGTAAGCAATGTTTACACGCGGTGGGCGATTTCTGCGAATATGACCTGAACCAGTATCAGATGCCATTGTATAACTCCATTTTTGCACATAATAGGACGCCGAGAACCACTTGGTGTCAATGCATGAATCCTTGCCTTGACACTTAATGCTCTATCTGTTGCACAGAGTCAGAGTGGTGGCACAAGCTCCTTTAAAAGCGCCTCAAAGTCTTTGCCGACAAAGCTGCGGGCGCGGGCCAGAAGTGTCGGAATCGGGGATGATTTTTCGACCGCACGAAAATAGCTTTCAACGGCCATCATTTCGGCGACAGCCTCTGCCGCAGTATTCACGACGACGGGCGCGGGCACAACCTGGGCCTGCATGTCCGCACCATCGGCCGGTTCTGCGGGGTCGGTATCTGCGACCTGCACCTGATCTGCGAGCGCACGCAACTGACCGTGCGACAGGGCAAACCCGTTGTCTGCAATAAAATCAACCTTGGCCTGGGCCGCTGTGTTCGGCATCAGGATGTCAAACGCATCGACCAGAGTCTTGCCGATCAGCAAACGCGCCTGTGTCACCAAAAGAACCGCCGCCGACGATGGTTCATTGCGCCCGAAATATGCCTCTGTTGCCATCAGGCGCGCGCGCGCTTCGTCATGCGATGCAACTTTGGATGCGGCCTGCACTGGTGCGACCGTATTGGCTTGCGCGGGCGCACCATCAACAGGCTTTTTATCCTTTTCATCCGTTTCGGGTGCCAGCTTGGGATTGGCCTCTGCGATCACGTTAAGGACCGCGTCAATCTCTGCCTTCACCTGATCAAGCTGGGGCTTATGCGGTTTGGGGCTTGCCGCGCAGGCGGCCTCGATCCGTTCAATCGCACTGCGAAATGCCACAAGCGCGGAATGTTCCAACGCGACCTCTTCGGCCAGAGCAACCATGTCCGCCTTCATGATCTCGACGCTCAGGTCATCTTCGCCATCATGTGGCGTCGCTTCGCCGTTGCAGACCATGAAGCGGCGACGCGATGCGCCGGAATTTGCAATATCAAGATAGCGCAGAGGCAGGATCATCGCACCGATCGCACCCAGATCGTTGATCGCATCCAACCGGTCACGGGTTCCGTCATCAAGGTTGGGGAAAGCCTGCATCGGGAAAGCGTCAATCAAATCCGCCAAGGCGTTCATGCTGGTCGCCGCATCGGCGATTTTTCCTGCCAAAACGCACCACTGCGTACGCAAAACCAGCAGGCGGATATCGCGCGTGCGCTGCAAAAGCGCATCAATCTGGCCTAGCTCTGATTTCAGGTCCACAAATTTGGGGTCAAAGATCACATCCGGATTCTTGGCACCTTCACCAAGCGCCAGCCCCAGCTTAACGTAATCATCCCCCTCTGGCAGGCGGTCAGTCGCGTCAAAGTAGTAGTCGGAATACTGGGGGTCGTCCTCTTCCCACAGGTCGATCCCACAAGGGGCGTCCTCCGAAATAGGTGTTTTGATCCAGTCCAAACTCATGTTGCTCACTATAGTTTTTGAAGCGCGTTTGCATAATGGCGGGAAAAGGACTTAATGAAGGCATCCAGCATGCCATTTTCGCCCTCAAGCGCGCGCCGCTCCCAGCGTTTTTCAAACTCCTCCCAGGATTTGCGTGCGCCACCACCCATCAGACCACCTGAAATATCTGCCTCAATCTCTGGCGGGGAAAGACCTTCAAGCAATTCGGCAAGCGCAGGCTGCAAGGCCGCAATCACCGCTGACTGGTGACGTCTGATATCACCAAGTGCATTTTCAAACCCATCTGGCCCCGTCTGATAGCCGTCGCGCGGCTTTAGAAACAGCGTCTCAAACGCCTGATCGGGGTCCAACATGAACTTCATCGGGTTATTGCCCGTCGCAACCCGCATGGTCCGGTCTTCGTTGCTGACGAATAGTTTGACCGCCGCGCGGTCCTTAAGCATTTGCATGACTTCGTTCGTGGCCACACGAACGGTTGCGCCCAGCATACGGCCCAGAACCTCTGGCGGGATTTGGACGGCAGTGGGATCAGTCAGGCCTGCACCTTCCAGAAACCCGCGCATAAACAAGTCGCCACCGTCAGGTGCTATGGGTGGATGCTGTTGGGGTGCAGGATCAGCATAGGGTTGTGGCGGCGCGCCAAAGGCTGGTGCGGGTTCCGGCGCAGGTGATGCTGGCGCTATACCCGGCGCAGGGGGCACTTGGCCCTGTAGGGGCGGTGGTGCACCAAAGGCAGGCGGGGTGGACAGTTGCCCGGCGCTGGTCGCGCGGTCAGGGGTTCCAAAGACGGGGGGTGAGGTCAGCTGAGGCGCACCTGTAACCCGCGCAGATGGGCCACCGGGTGCCTGCACCACCGCATGCGGATAGGGCTGCGCCTGTTGCAGGTTGGGGGCCGATTGCAAAGAGCCGGTATCGCGGGCGGGGGTGCCGATATCACCCCAGACATCATCAAATTCATCCATCATCGCGGCGGGCGCGGCAGGGGGAACAGCATAGGGTGCGGGGGCAACCGGTTGTTCGACCGGCGGTTGTGGGGGCGGTACGGGGGCTTCTGCCGTCTGCAAATGCGCCACAATGATGTAATGGCCAACGGTAAAACGTTCGCTATCGGCAATCACATGGCCGCCTTCGATGCGATAGCGTTCCCCATGCAGGAACGTCCCGTTGCTGCTGACATCTGTCAAAACGTAATTGCCGTTTTCATAGCTGACGTCAAAATGATGCCCCGAGATATGGCGCGATGGGTCAGGCAGAACCCAGTCATTGCCAGCCTTCCGCCCGACCTGCGCGCCCTCACCCGAAAGGACAAGGCTGACCGGCCCCCCGTTCTCCAGCGTCGCGTGGTTATCAATACGCAGTGTCAGCGTTATCATCGCGCTTTGGGCTCTCTTTTACTCTTCAAATGCAAGTTGCGGTGGATTATGCGCCGCCTTGTCTACACTCTAAATAGACCAACTGCTAGGTCCAGAATACGGGCCATGGAAACAGATCGCCGCTCGAACGGGACCTGACCCAAAGCTCGCAAAACGCCTGCATTCACTGCCTTTGGTGCACGCCAGCGCGGCACCGACACCGGATCATTCGGCGCCAGCGCGCCACCGGACCAACCGACGGCCAGACCCAGATACACAATGGCAGACCGGCGTGGCGCGAAAAGCGCTGTCTGCATGACGCGCCAGCGATTCTCGACCGTTGGATGGTCCAGCCATTGCCCCAAAAGAACGATCAGTTCGGCGTCGTCTGGCGGCACCTCGTGCAATGTGCTGCGTACTGCCTCCAGCCCCCAACTGATCGCAACGGTGGGTTCAGGGGCGAAGGCGCTATAGGTGATCGCATCCTCTGGGGTGGTTGACCCACGCAGGCGATACAGGAATTCCAGCGGGTCCTCGCCTTCAAACGGGCGGTGCTTGGTGAAAAGTGCAATCTCCGGGATCTCGCGATAAAGATCGATAGGTTGTTCAAACCTTAAGGCACGGCGCGGGGGAACTGTATGATCCTCATCGTGACCATCGTCCATAACATTCATGCCCCAAGCACCCTCTTCAACGTTGCACATGATCTTGCGTCGGGGGAACCTATCCGTCAATGCCCCATTGGCGTTCTTTTGGATGATCAGGGGGACTGTTGTATTAATCGTCTACGATTACATTTGTTCCGTAAAATGTTGTTTTCAGACAGCCAAACCAAACAACTGGTGAACGAATGCAATCTTCCCTCGCACGCCTGATTGTCGTGCTTGAATGTGTCCTTTCTTGATCGCTCTGATGGTTTCTGACCCAGCCCCCTGAAATCAGGCCACGGTGGTGTTAGTAATCCGTCCACGCAAAGCTCCTCCGTTCATGTCAGAGCCCCACATCAAACAGACACTTTATCACAGATCCGCCGTCCAGAACCTATAGCGCCCCTGCCCTGTGACTTCGCGGATGATGCCCTTTGCTGTCATCCAATTCAGATTGCGTTGGATCGCTGCACGGCTGGCACCTGTTTCAGCTTCGGCCATGGGCGCGCTGACCAAGGGCCAGTCACGCAGCAGGCGAATCAGTTGCGGCGGGGTGCGGCCGGACAGACCGGCGCAGGCGGCGCCGGCGCGGGTTTCCCATGCCGCGACCCGATCCAGTAACCGCACCGCGGCCCGTGTGGCGTGATCCGCCCCGGCAATCCAGCGCTGCAAGCGGTCCTGCGCCCTGCCTGCCCCTTGCAGCCCCCCTGCCCCACCCAAGGCCAGCGGCAAAAAAACATCCTGCGCAGCAATTGCATAGCGCGCCGCAACGACCGCCGCCTCCATCAGTGGCAGCGGGGCCGCCCCACCCAATCGATGCCCCGCCGACAAGCCCACCACCGGCCAAATATGAAATCCCAGCGCCGCCCGGCTGATCGGGTGCAATGCCGCGGCCTGCCCCATGACCTCTTGCCAATCCGCGATCTGATGGATCAGATGTTCATTCTCCGACTGCCGCCCCAAAAACCCCGCCAGATCGTCGCGTGGGCCAAGCCCACCCTGCAACCTTCGCGCCGCCCAACCTGCCCGCGCGAGGGCCTGCGCATCCTCCTGATCGCCCGCAAGGCGCAGGGTCAACCACAGCGCCAACCGCTCTGCCGGCACACGATCGCCCGCCAACCAGCTCAAATCAGCCGCCTCTTGGAGTGCGAGCCGGTGCTGCAACCCCGCAGGCCCCTGCCCCAGCCGGGCTGCCAACCCGCCCAGGCGCATGCCCAAATCCGCCAGCGGACGCGCCAGTGCGGCCTCGGCGGCGGCCCAGGCCGGGACATCCACAAGTGCGGTCTGATCCGCACGTGGCCCTGGCATGTCCTGCGGTGCATCCAGCACTGCGTGATCTGGGCCGGGCAAAAACCACAGATCATCCTCATCCACCGGGTCAGGATCAAACACATCCCGATCCGGCAATTGCGGGCTTTCAATTTCATTGAAAGAAATTTTGTGCGGCTTTTGCATAATGCGCATTATGTAGATATTTTGCACAGTACCCAAGAGATTTGTGAAATATAACAACTACACATGATAAGTTACAGTTATCATGTCTCTTGATTTGCAGGCCATTTGCAGGCAAAAATCATGCTATGTCCGCACCGTTAACGCCCTATCAACCAAACGTCCCTACCCTTTCGGAAGCAAACCAAACCGCGCTGACCGATCTTTACGTTCGCGGAACACCGCCCAACACGCTGCGCGCGTATGAACGGGATTTGATTTATATCACGGCGTGGATTGATGCGGCCTTCCAGACGACGCTGACATGGCCGGAACGCGAAAATATCGCGTTGCGCTTCATTCTTGATCACAGCCGGGACTTACGTGGGGCTGACACCTTGGACCCTGCCAGAAAGGCCGCAGAAAACCTGATCTCGCTTGGCCTGCGCAAGTCCCTCGCCTGCCCGGCCCCGTCCACATTGGACCGGCGTATCGCCTCCTGGCGCGCCTTCCACCGTATGAAGAACCTCGCATCACCCTTTGATGCTCCGCTGCTGCGCCAAACCCGCGCCAAGGCACGCCGCGCCGCGGCCAGACCCAAGGCGACCAAATCTGCCAACCCGATCACCCGCGAGGTACTCGAGGCCGTGCTGGGCACCTGTGATCACTCTCTGCGCGGCATCCGGGACCGGGCCGTTCTGATGCTGGGCTGGGCGTCTGGTGGGCGGCGGCGGTCTGAAATCGCGGGGCTGATGCGGGCCGATGTGGACCTGAAGGACTATGACAGCGACGGGCTGATCTGGCTCAATCTGGTCGCAACCAAGACGACCGAGACCGGCAAGACGCCTAAACTGATCCTCAAAGGCCGCGCCGCAAAGGCGTTGGCGGTCTGGATCGAGATCGCGGGCATCGAAGATGGCCCCCTCTTCCGGCCCATCACCCAGAACGATGACCCGCTTGAGCGCAAACTCTCCTCTGATGGCATCTATCAAATCGTGCAAAAACGGGTCACGCAGGCGGGTTTCCCCAAAGGCTTTGCCACACCGCACGGGCTGCGCTCCGGCTTCCTGACACAAGCGGCCCTTGACGGCGCGCCGATCCAAGCGGCCATGCGCCTGTCCCTGCACCGCAGCCTCGCGCAGGCCCAGAAATACTATGATGATGTGGACATCACCGAGAATCCGGCGGCAGATTTGCTGGGTTGAAAAGCACAGTCGCAACCCGCCAAATGCAAGAGGGGTTACCCATGGGTAACCCCTCTGTGCGTTGTAGGTGAGGTTACCCATGGGTAACCCCCCTGCTCTTCAAAGCCCCGTTACCCGCGGTTCTTTCTCGCGCAAAGCGCGCTGAAAGGCCTCAACCGCATGTTCCAACTGCGCCTTTGGTAAGCTTGCAAAATCATCCTCGGCCACGATCCGGCATTCGCCTTTGCGCGCCGTCACTTTCATATCGCCCACATGAAACTCGCGCTTTTCCTTGCGTTCGACTGGCTTTGGCGGCGCAACGCTCTCTGGCTTGGCCTCAAGGAAGGCTGACAAAACCGCCGTCTGCTCATCTTCGGTCGTACAGGCCCGCAATGCCGCACGCAGCTTTGCGGCACTTTCAACCGACTTCAGCGCACGCGCCACATCAACACCAAGGTTGCGCGACACAGCCTTGGGCCACTTCAGATCATCCTCGAGCGCACTCAGCAGAAACACAAAGCTGCGGATGTAGGACCGTTTGACCTTATGCAGCGCCCCGTAAAGCCGCAACACCATGGCATCTGGATCAATCTCGTCTGTGTCCTCATCCTGTGCGGCAAGGATCGCCACTTGCGCCATCTCAGCAAAGCTAAGGTCTTCACGCACCACGTTCTCCTCGACCATATCGATATAGCGCGCCAGTCTATCACTTTCGCCGGCTTCGATACGGGCAACGATCGTGGCAAAGCGCGCATCTCCGGTCTCTGCAAAAAGCTGCGACAACGCAGTAAAGCGGCGCCAGCCCTTCTTCAGTTGCAGCTGCCCCGCAGCATCCCGGTAAAGCTCAACAGGTTCTTTCTGGCCACGCTCACGGATCGACGCCTTGAGTTCCTCCATCTCGGTCGAAGCCGCCACTGCCTCAAGATCAAGCCGGTCACGCGGCAAATCCGTAGTCTGCACTTCGGCCAACGGCACCGAAGACAGCACACGACCCTCCTGCTGCGCTGCACGGTACGCCTTCGCGTCGCTCGCGTTCTGACGACGCTGTTCCACCTTGGCTTCCGTGGTTTCCTGCAGGCTTTCGGCCGCATCGCGCACCGCAGCGCCCATCGGGCCGACATTGCGGTCGCGCGGCTTGGGTGTTGCTGGTGTGTCTATCGGGCCGAACCCGAACTTGTTCTTACCGCTCATTTATCTGCCTCCACTTTTGCGCTCTCCAGCTCCCAGGATTTCAACACAGTGGTTTTGAATTCGTTATAGGCCCGGTCGAAGCTTTGGCGCGCACGCTTCCACGTCTCGCGCGTCATCTGACGATAGTCCTGTTCATAGACGCTCATCTGAAAGCGCCCCGATTGTTCCACTGCGCGCGTCATCTCAATCGGGTTGAGGCAAACATCGGCGCCAAAGACATTACGGAATGCCTCCATCATGGCGTTGTGCAACGGGTTGTTGGCCTCGAACCGGGTCATCAACAGCCGCACATCCATGAAAGATTTAGGCAGGGTCAGCCCCGCATCGGCGGCCAGCCCGCCAAACCCATCCGAGATATCGGCCATCGCATCGCCCAACTGACCCAGATAGCTGGTCGTGCTGTCATATTCCCAATAGCCCGGACCAGATGGGATATAGAGAATGTCAGATGCGAAAGCGGCGTTCAGCGATTGATAGCCAATCGCGGGCGGGCAATCAAAGATGATCAGGTCGTATTGATCGTCAGGCAATTCATCAAGGTAGCGGGCCACGCAGCCAAAGAAACTCCACGCCTTATGCAGGCTGCGGTATTGGGCGCTGGCGAATTCAACGAAGGCCGCGTTGGCGCAAGATGGAATAATGTCGATGGTCGGCCAGCAGGTGGGTTGTATGAAATCCTGAAACCGCTGTGCGCCGATGGATTGCACGTCTTCCGGCAATTCGTTGGAAGACGGGTAGGGGCAGTCGTCGGGGTCGTCATAGCTGTCGGTGATCCGGTCCGCTTCGCGGCACAGATCGCGGCACATGATACCCCAGACCGTGTTCCATTCCTTGACCTCAACAATGCCCATCGAATGGGTCAATGTAGCCTGCGGATCAAAGTCTATACATAGCACACGGTAGCCATCCAAGGCCGCGGCGTTTGCCAGATGCTGGGCGACAACTGTCTTACCAACGCCACCTTTAAAATTGCTTACAGCAACGCGCACTGCGCGACCCTTGGGCCGTTTGGGCAGCAGTGATTTGCCGCGGAACTTGATCCGGCGGCGCAGCTCGTTGATTTCATCAAGGCTGAACCAGCGCTGGCGGCCGTCATCTTCGGTCTCGCCTTGGGGAAGGGACGGATCATCAGCGAGTTTCTTGCGTAATGTGTCTGCAGGGACATCAAACATGAACTGGCTAATCTCCCAGATCGAGAAGGGGCGCAGCGTTTTTACCTCACCAGGAGAAAAGGTCGCGCGGCGCACGGCGGCCTGCTGTGTCAGGCTGCGTTCGTTCATGGCTTGCAGATCGGAATGGGTTCTCATGACATGCTCTTGTTTTTTGCTGTTGCTTCGTGGATAACGGGAAAAAGAGAAAACTGCAAAACGCAATTTTCAAAATTCCCGATTTTGCGAAGATCAGCCGCAAAAACGGGGCCAATGGTCAAAACAGGCACTTATTTGGTGACATGAAATCATAGTTTTTCTAGATATGGTGACATACAGCCCCAAATAAGGTGACACGATAAATGTCCCCCTTAACCATATTAACCTATTTCATAATATTTGAATGATTTTCTCGTTTTTAGGGCGCTGTTGACAGAAAACGGGAATTCATGTCTTGGTTGAGCATAAGCAGAATCGGCAAGAATGTCGGCGCTTGAGGCAAGACAGTGAGATATCGCAATGGATGCGAAACGATTAACTGGGGTCAAAGCCAGTTCATTGAAATATGATTTATTGACCGCTTTGTCGGTCGCGGGGCTGCATCTGGATGCACGCCATCAGATATCTGTGTCGCGTTTGTTGTTACTGATCACTGCACGTTATAATTGGCGTCTGGATGAATTCTGCGTGGGCCAGCGTGATCTGGCGAAGATGTGGAATGTGACTGAACGTACGGTCAAACGCGAGATCAAGTTTTGGCTGGAACACCGTCTGGTCATTTGCAAGCGACAAGGCGTGCGGGGCAGGGTAGGGGCCTATCGGTTGAACTATCCCGAAATATATCGACTGTCGGCGCCCTATTGGCAAAATGTTGGCCCTGATTTCCAAGAACGGATGACCGAGACAAATCCGGTGCGGGACGCCAAGGTGGTTGCCGTCGATTTTGGGCAGAAGGCTGTTTCCCAAGATACGCCGACCCCCATGTCCGCCAAAGACCCGCGCACGTGGCGCGCCGCATGCCAGCGGATGCAAGAGTTGCATCCTGAACATTATCGCAACTGGATTGCGCTGTTGCAGTTTGGGTCCGACGATACACAGGTGCTAGAGTTGAGGGCGTCTAATCAGTTTGTGGCCCATTATGTACAAACCCATCTGTTGGCGATTTTGACAGAGGCGGTGGAGGCGACGCTGGGACCGCGACGGCGGATAGCGATAACGGTATCACCGTGATAATGAATGCTGGAGTTGTCGCAACACAATCTAAGTGAGACAAGGAAGCCTATGAGATATCGCTCAAAGATGCTGATGGCAGTTGGGACTGTCGTCGTTTTGATGATGGCTGTCCCTGCGAGCGCGGTTGAACCTGACGCGGGCGTGCAGCAGATTGTAGTACGCTCGCAAGAGCGGGGGGCTGATCTTGATGTGACCATCTGGTATCCGGCAGCATCGGGAGGCGAGACCGTGCTGCTTGGCGACAATGTTTTCTTTGAGGGAACGGAAGCGATGCTGAATGCGCCCGTTTCTGATGGTCAGTTTCCTCTCATCCTTTTGTCGCATGGTGCGGGCCTGTCGGGACGCGCAGAAGCGATGAGCTGGATGGCGACGGCGCTTGCCAAAGAAGGGTTCATCGTGGCGGCGCCCACGCACCCCGGCAATACCGGCCCAGACCGTTCGGCCGCGCAGACCATGAAACTTTGGCTTAGACCGTCGGACCTGTCGGACACGCTTGACGCCATTGAGCAAAATGAGGTTTTCCGACCCCATTTTGACGCCGAAAATGTCGGTGTTGTGGGGCTGTCGATGGGTGGCAATACCGCGCTTGCCATTGCGGGCGCGCGGTTTGATCCTGCGCTTCTGGCAAGCTATTGCGATACGGATGATTTGAATGCGTCGCTATGCGATTGGGTGCGCCTGAGCGGTGTCGATCTGCACGCGATGGACACGCAGGCCGCTAGTCGGGATAACGGGGACGCGCGCGTTGGCCTTGTTGTGGCGATTGATCCAGTTCCTGCCGATGTCTTTGATGTGACATCATTTTCCGGGGTTTCGGTCCCTGTTACGCTGGTAAACTTTAGCGAAGACGGTGAGATTCCCCTGACCGCGCGGGCAGAGGGCATCGCGGACGCTATTCCTGACGCCACTTACACGGTAATCGAAAATGGCAGTCACTTTTCCATGTTCGCCGAATGCAAGCCGAATGCCGCTGAGATTGCTGTAGAAGAAGGGATTGAAGAGCCGATCTGCGAGAATGGGAACGGGTCTTCGCGGGCAACGGTCCACGCGCAGTTGATTGATATCATTGTCGCAGCCTATCGTAATAATTGATGACGCGTTCTTGCATTGCGTCCCGCAGACCCATACCCCATCACCCCGGTAATTTTGAATAAAGCGGAGTCCCATGATGCGTGCAGCAGATGTCGTCGCCAAACGTCTTTACGAGGCCGGGTGCCGGTGGGCTTTCGGGATGCCTGGCGGCGAAGTGCTGACCCTCATGGATGCGTTGGAGAAGGCAGGCATTACCTTTGTGCTGTGCAAGCATGAGAACGCCGCAGGCTTCATGGCCGAAGGCACATATCATCGTACCGGTGCGCCGGGCATCATGGTGGCCACGGTTGGTCCGGGTGCGCTCAATGGCATCAACGTGATTGAGAACGCCCATCAGGATCGTGTCCCGATGATCGTGCTGACGGGCTGTGTGGATGCAGAACAGGCGGCGGTTTATACGCATCAGGTGTTGGATCAGCCGCGCGTGTTCCGCCCTATCACCAAGGAAACCTTTACGCTGAATGCAGGTTCCGCCCATGTCATCATCGACAAGGCGCTGGCGATTGCCACCGAAGGCCGCCCCGGTCCGGTGCATATTGATGTACCAATCTCTGTTGCTGATGCGCCCGCGCAAGGCACGGGCATTTTGCGCGCACCTGCATCGGCTGTGGCCCCGGTCGGGCCAGATTTGGACCGTGCGCGTGCTGCCTTGGCGGGCGCCAAGCGTCCGCTGATCGTTGTGGGGCTGGATGCGGTGGTCGAAGGGGCGAGTGCAGCAATCCTGACGGCGGCTGAGATGCTGGGCGCACCAGTGATCACGACGTATAAGGCCAAGGGGCTTTTGCCAGAAAGCCATGCGCTGTCGCTGGGTGGGGCAGGGCTGTCGCCGAAGAACGATAAGGTGCTTTTGCCCTTTGTCGCGCAGGCTGATGTGATCCTTGCCGTAGGTTACGACCCGATTGAGATGCGACCGGGCTGGCAGAACCCATGGGATCCGGCCACGCAGATGGTGATCGATGTGACCGCCGCGCCCAATCACCACTATATGCACCAGTCCAGCATGAATATCATTGGTGACTGTGGGGCGTCTGTAATGGCGCTTTTGCCGGATGCGGCTTTGTCCGGGGTTTGGCCTGAAGGTGAGATCGCGGCGGTGCAGGCGGCTTTGAATGATGCGTTCCCACGCCCTGACACTTGGGGTCCGGCACAGGTGATCGCGACCTGTCAGGACGTTTTGCCAAAGGATACGCTGGCGACGGCTGATAGCGGGGCGCATCGCATTTTGCTGTCACAGATGTGGCGATGCGACTTTCCGCGCGCGCTGACCCAATCATCGGGGTTTTGCACGATGGGCTGTGCGGTGCCCTTGGCGATGGGCGCGCAGATTGCAGAGCCTGACAGAACTATCGTGTCCTTTTCGGGCGATGCGGGTCTGTTGATGGTGGCCGGCGAATTGGCGACTGCGGCTGAGCTGGGATTGAAGACGATCTTTGTTGTCTTCGTTGATGCGTCATTGGCGCTGATCGAGCTGAAACAACGCCAGCGGCAATTGCCAAACACGGGCGTGGATTTCGCGCCATTCAACTTTGCTGCCATGGCGCAAGCTTTTGGCGGACAGGGCCATCGGGTACAGTCGCAAGCCGAACTGCAAACAGCGCTAAAGGCGGCGCAGTCAGCTGACAGCTTTACGGTGATCGCCGCCGAGATTGACCGCAAGTCTTATGATGGGGCGTTTTAGGATGGCGGGTGCATTGGATGGGTTGCTGGTGCTGGATCTGTCGCGGATCTTGGCAGGGCCGACGGCAACGCAATTGTTGGGTGATCTGGGCGCCACTGTGATCAAGATCGAAAACCCCAAGACCGGGGGCGATGATACACGCAGCTGGGGTCCGCCTTATGCGCCGACGCCGGATGGAAACAGCGATCTGAGTGCCTATTTCATGGCTGCCAACCGCAACAAGTATTCAGTCGCCGCTGATCTGAGTACGCAGGCGGGGCAAGCGCTGGTTCGGTCCATTGCCGCTGAGGCCGATGTCGTGATTGAGAACTACAAGCCCGACGGCTTGGTGAAATACGGGTTGGATCATGCCACGATTTGTGCGCAGCGGCCCGAGCTGGTCTATTGTTCGATCTCAGGCTTTGGCCAGACGGGACCAGAACGCAACAGGGCAGGGTACGACCTGATGGCGCAAGGGTTTGGCGGGATCATGTCGCTGACCGGTGATCCTGATGGTCCGCCGATGAAAGTCGGGGTGGGGGTCGCAGATGTGATGTGCGGGATGTATGCCACGATTGGGATTTTGGCCGCGTTGCGCCACCGTGATGCGACGGGCGAGGGCCAGCATATTGATCTGGCACTGGTCGACAGCCAGATGGCGTGGCTGATCAATGAGGGGACGAATTATCTTGCCTCGGGGCAAGAGCCTGTGCGTCGTGGCAATGCCCACCCTAATATTGTGCCTTATGATGTCTTTGCCACGCAGGATGGTCACATCATTCTGGCCGTTGGAAATGATACGCAATTCCGTGCGTTTTGTCAGGCGATAGGCCGTTCCGATCTGGCGGAAAGCCCTGATTTTGCAACAAACCCCGATAGAATCGCCAATCGGGCAGCGCTGACCGCGGCCATAACTGAAACACTGGCCATGCGGGACACAGCGGAAATCCTTGAACTATTACAGAATGCTGGCGTCCCAGCGGGGCCGATTCACACCGTGGGTCAGGCTTTGGGCAGCGCGCAGGCGCAAACTCGCGGGGCAGTCGTACAGGTGCCGCATCCGCAAACTGATTCAGGCAGCGTGCAATTATTGGGCAATCCGCTGAAATTTTCCAAAACACCGGTGGAAATCCGCCGTCCCCCGCCGCGTTTCGGCGCCGATACAGAAAGCCTTGCGCAGGTTCTGGCCGGTCTTAGGCGGTAATCGGCGCTTTGCAAAGCTGACACGTTTTCGTGAGAGATAATCACGATTGCGCAAGCTATCTTCCACGTGATGTGAGCTTTCACCGCCACCTCATTAAATTACGACGGAATGAGGATGTGGGAATTGCTTTGCAAAGGATACTAACATGTTGATTGATATCGCGACCAGTGAGGTCAGCCTAAAAGATCGTGCGGCACTTTCCGAATGGAATGGTGTCATTCTTGGCGTGCTGTCGCACGGTCAAAGCGCGCCTGTTCATTTAGGTAAGCTGCTTGAGCTGGCGCCCGGGTTTGCGATGGCCCATGCGCTGAAGGGGTTGTCAGCATTGATGCTGGGCCGCCGCGAGCTTTATGCCGCAGCCCAGGAGGCGAGCGAGACAGCGCAACGGGCACTGGAGGCTGGCGGCGCGACGCGGCGCGAGCAGTTATGGTGTAACGCGCTGCAAGATTGGCTGGCGGGCAAACCAAGCCAAGCCATCGCCCGCATGGAAGAGGCCTTGCTGATCAACCCCGCTGATACGATCAGCATGAAGCTGTCGCATGGCATTCGGTTTATCCTTGGCGATCATATTGGCATGCGCCAATCGGTCGAAGCGGTCATTGATGCCCATGACGCGGATCACGCCTTGCGTGGCTATGCCTTGGGCTGTCTGGCCTTTGCCATGGAAGAAACCGGCAGTTACGACGCCGCCGAACGTGTGGGTCTGGAAGGGTTGGATTACGCCAGCGACGATGCGTGGGGTCTGCATGCTGTGGCCCATGTTTATGATATGACGCATCGCCCGGCACAGGGGATTGCGCTGATTGATGGCAATCAGGCCGCCTGGGGCCACTGCAATAACTTTCGGTTTCATGTCTGGTGGCACAAGGCGCTGCTGCACCTTGATCAAGGAGAGGTGCAAGAAGTGCTTGCGCTGTATGACACCAAGATCCGCAGCGACAAGACGGATGATTACCGCGACTTTTCAAATGCCAGTTCGCTTTTGGTGCGGCTGGAATTGGAGGGTGTCGATGTGGGCGACCGCTGGGGCGAATTGGCTGATCTTGCCGAGAGCCGCACAAATGATGGCTGTCTGACCTTTGCCGATCTGCATTACATGATGGCGCTTGTCGGTGATGACAGGGCTGATGCAGCCACGCGCCTGACTGCGCGCATCGCCAAAGATGCCCGCGCTGATACCGAAGTGGCCAATATCATGCGCGATCCTGGTGTCGCAGTGACCAAAGGGTTGGCTGCATTTTCAGATGGTCGCTATGACGCTGCTTTTGCACAGCTTCATACCGCGCACCCGCGTTTTCAGACGATGGGGGGCAGCCATGCCCAGCGTGATGTTTTTGAGCGGGTCACGATTGAAGCAGGACTGCGCGCCGGGTCACTTGACGCCACTGCGGCTTTGCTTGAACAGCGCATCACACAGCGCAAGGGCGCTGTTGATGGTTTTGCAGAAACCCGTTTGCAGATGATCCGCGATGCCCGCGATCTGCAAACGCGTGTGGCTGCGGAATGAGTGAGTAAAAGGTTCCTGTGATGACACTTGCCGATCCCATGTCTGCGATACCACGCACCACCGTCAGCGCTGCTGCTGCGCCGCAGGTGCGCGTGCGCGATCCACGTTTGGATTTCTTTCGCGGTATTGCGATGTTCATTATCCTGATAGCACATGTGCCCAGCAACTGGCTGACACTTTGGATTCCCGCGCGTTTCGGTTTTTCGGATGCGACCGAAACTTTCGTATTCTGTTCCGGCATGGCCTCGGCTATCGCCTTTGGTACGGTTTTCCGCCAGCAAGGTCTTGCGATGGGCACCGCCCGTATCGCATTTCGCACATGGCAGGTCTATTGGGCGCATGTCGCCCTGTTTATCGCAATTGCCGCGACCATGGTATTGATGACGCGTGTCTTTCCTGATGGGCGCGATTATGTGGGTCAATTGAACCTGCATCCGTTTTTCAACAGGCCTCAGGAAAACCTGCTGGGTCTTTTGACGCTGACCTATGTGCCCAATTATTTCGATATCCTGCCGATGTATCTGGTCATTCTGGCGCTGATCCCGTTGATGGTGGCGCTGGCCAATGTGCATGTGGGGCTGGCGATCCTAGCGTCAGTGTCAATTTGGCTTGGTGCAAATGCACTGGGCTGGAATTTCCCAGCAGAGCCTTGGTCTGACCGAGAGTGGTATTTTAATCCGTTTGGTTGGCAGCTGATCTTTTTCACAGGCTTTGCCCTGATGGCTGGCTGGCTGCCCCCGCCGCCTGTTGACCGGCGGTTGTTTTGGGGGGCTGTCGCAATTGTGCTGATCATGCTGCCCATCGCCTATTTCCGCATTTACCGCGAGGTTGCGCTGTTTTCGGACATACGCGGGCAAATTGGCTTTCTGATCCAGAAGACTGATTTCGGCATATTGCGTTATGTCCACTTCCTTGCAACCGCCTACATCGCATGGGTGCTGGTGGGGGCCAAGGGTGCCAACATCTTACCAAGTGGCAGCGGGCATATTCTGTCGGTTATCTGGTCCTACATCCTTGCTGCGATCATGAAGGTGGGTCAGCAATCCCTGGCTGTTTTCATTACGTCGATGTTTCTGGCGCGTATTCTGGGCGTTCTGTTCGATCAGGTGGGCCGTTCTTACGTCACGATGGTCTGGGTGAATGCCTTGGGCTTTGCTGTGATCATTGCGTTGGCCTACGGCGTTGGCTGGTTCAAGTCGCAGCCCTGGAAAAAGAAGGCTTGATGCGGATGCTCAGACGCGATGTTCTAACTGGCCTTATGGCCGTGGCGGCAAGTCCCGCATTGAGCGAGACCGCCCCAACAGGTGAGCCGGGCCTGCAACTGGGTGCTGCCAGCCCGTTTGATCCGACCAGCGTGCTGGAAAAAGCCCGCGCCTTGGCGGCTGAACCGCATGTGCCACCCACACCCATTCCGGCCCCATGGACCGAGATTAGTTACGAAGACTATGTTTCGATCTGGTTTGATGGCCGCAACGCGCTTTGGCACGATGACCCTGACACCCCGCTGAAAGTGGATATGTTTCCGCCGGGGCTGTATTATAACCATCCGGTTGATGTGGCGGTTGTCGAAGACGGGCGCGCACGCCCTGTGCTGTTTGATATGGCGGTCTTTGACAAGACCGACAAATTCCCCGATCTGCCGGTTGATGAAACCTTGGGGTATTCTGGCCTGCGTTTGCGGGCAGAGCTGGAGATACCCGGTGTTTATACCGAGTTCGCCGTTTTTCAGGGCGCGTCTTATTTTCGCGCCATCGGCACCGGAGATATTTATGGCCTTTCGGCCCGTGGGCTGGCTATTGATACCGGTGAGGAAAGCGGTGAAGAATTTCCCGCCTTCCGTTCTTTCTGGATTGAACGCCCCGCGCCGGGCAGTGACAGTTTTGTGGTACATGCCTTGCTGGACAGTCCCAGTTGCACGGGTGCCTATAAGTTCACGATCACCCATGGCCAGCCATTGATCATGGACGTTGAAGCAACTTTGCTGCCGCGTGTTGATATCGGCCATGTAGGGATCGGGCCGTTGACCTCGATGTTTCAGTTTGATGAAACCAACCGCGATCGGTTCTCGGATTTTCGCCCGGCGGTGCACGACAGTGATGGTCTGCTGATCCATAATGGTGGGGATGAAACGATCTGGCGTCCGCTGGCCAACCCCAAGACGCTGCAAATCTCGGCTTTTCGCGACAACAACCCCAAAGGGTTTGGCTTGATGCAGCGGGCCCGTGCGTTTGGCGATTTTGCCGACCTCTTTGCGCTGTATCACCAGCGTCCCGGTCTTTGGGTGGAACCGGGTGAAGGTTGGGGGCGCGGCGCTGTGACCCTGATCGAGATACCCACGGATGATGAAATCTATGACAACATCGTCGCCTATTGGCGGCCCGATGGTGGATTGGCTGCAGGTCAGGAACACAAGATGACCTATCGGATGATCTGGGGCGATGACAGCGCCTTTGGGTCCGGCCTGCGTGTGCTGAACACGCGGATTGGTGCGGCATTTGAAGCCGGGATCATCGTGGCCATTGATTTTGAGGATGGGCCTGCGTTGCCCGAAGACCTTGATAGCGTCACCTTGCTGATCCGCGCGAGTGCGGGCGAAGTGGGCCGCGGTATCCTGCAACGCAATCCCGAAACCGGCGGGGCGCGGCTCGCGTTTCGGTTCCTGCCGGGCGATGCCGAACTGATTGAATTTCGCGCGCAGCTGCGTCTGGACGACGCCCCGCTGAGTGAAAGCTGGCTATATAGGTGGACGCCATGACCCAGACCCCATTCTTTGCAATGCCACCCCAATCGCCGTTGACGATGGCAGAGCAGGATTTCGCGCGGCTGCCGTCGCCGCAGACAACGCCGCCAGAGATGACGCGTAAGGACCGGCTATGGCGCACAGCGGCCTTTGCGCCTGCGCTTTTGATGACGTTGATGCTGACCTTTGCGATTGCCGACTGGCTGTCGCGGGGTGGGTTGAACGTGCTTGAAATACTGGTTGTGGCGTTGGTTGCGATGACTTTTGTCTGGGTATCCTTGTCAGTCAGTACCGTGGTGCTGGGTGTTGCAAACCGCGTGTTTTACCCGTGCTTTTCGCGCCACTCCAGCAGACGGGGTGCGGCACAGGATATTGCCCTCTTGATGCCCATTTACAACGAGGTCCCATGGGAGGTGTTCGGCAACGCGTCTGCCATGTTGAAGGAACTGGCGCAGGGGCAGTGCAAGGACCGCTATACCCTGTTTGTCCTCAGCGATACCACCGACCCTGCTATTGCCGAACAAGAACGCAAGGCGTTCATGACCTTGCAGGCCGAGGCTGTGCCCGGATTTGACGTTTACTATCGCCGCCGCGCGCAGAATACCGATAAGAAAACCGGCAACCTGACGGATTGGATTCAAAACTGGGGCGCCCGTTATGAGGCGATGCTGGTCCTTGATGCCGACAGCCTGATGAGCGGGGCGGCGATCCGGCAATTGGCACATGAGCTTTCAGCCGATCCAGAGGCCGGGTTGATCCAGAGCTTTCCGCATCTGATTGGTGCAGAAACTCTGTTTGGCCGGATGCAGCAGTTTTCCAATGCCGTCTACGGCTGGCTTTTGGCCGAGGGGTTGGCGGTCTGGTCGCAAAGCGAAGGCAACTATTGGGGTCATAACGCGATCATCCGTACACGTGCCTTTGCCGATAGTGCCCGCCTGCCTTACATGCGCGGCACCCGTGGTCGCCGTGACCTGATCCTGAGCCATGATTTTGTCGAGGCAGGCATGTTGCGGCGTGCAGGCTGGGCCGTGCGCTTTCTGCCCCGCGCGGGCGGGTCGTTTGAAGAAACCCCGCAGACGCTGATCGATTATGCCTTGCGCGACCGCCGCTGGTGTCAGGGTAATCTGCAACACCTGCGCATCCTGAATGCGCGCGGGTTCCACCCGATTTCGCGATTCCATCTGCTGCAAGGGGCGGTCGCGTTCCTGTTGTCGCCAGCGTGGTTTATCGTGATCCTGATTTGGTCAGCAATCTGGGCGATCCCTGAAGAAACCGTTTCCTACTTTAGTAGCGCAAATCCGTTGCAGCCGGTCTGGCCAACCGCAGAGCCTATCGATGGCCTTGTCGTGCTGACGTTCATCTATACGATGCTGCTGATGCCGAAAATCATCGGTACATTTGCCCTTGGCGTGCGCGGGCGCACCCGGACGGATTACGGCGGGTGGCCCACACTTGCGGGCACGGCTTTGATCGAAGTCCTGCTGTCGATCCTTTATGCGCCGGTGATGATGGTGCAGCAGACCATCGCGGTGATCTATGCCCTTTGTGGTTGGTCGCGTGCTTGGGTGCCGCAAAACAGGTCGCGCACAGGCTATAGCTGGGCCGAGGTGTTCCGCTTTCATATCGTTGAGACGGTGACCGGTACGGCCATGGTGGCGGGTATCGTGCTGGGCGGTGTATCGCTGTGGCTGGCGCCGATTGCGTTCAGTCTGGTGCTGGCCGCCCCGCTGTCAAAGCTCAGCGGGATGCGTGTCTCTGATCTGGCCTATCGCGTGCTGCGTCTTGATAGCCCGCAAAACCTGCGCGAGCCCCGCGTGGTGCGGCGCGCCCGTGATGAGCGTGCCCGACTGAAAGCGATGGTGCTGGGTGCGGATCATGGGGATGTCAGCGCTATTGCAGCAGAGTAGGGCGGTCAGAGCGCTTCAAACCAGTCCAGCGCTAGCGTGGACCAATCCGGGGGGATGACGTGTCCGCCGGGGAAGAGTGCGAAGGCCAGGGCGCTGCCGGGCGCACAATTGGTCCATTCGCGGATCAGAAATGGCCCTTCGGTGACATAGCCATCTGGTCGCAGCTGGAAGCATTCGTTCGTTTCGCGCCAAATCGCCATGGCGTGAAAGACATCACCTTGCATAAGCGCACCCGGATCGCGGCTGTCTGTGCCGCGCAGCACACGCCCTTCCAGTGGCACTGTCCCATCTGTCCACCCATGGGTATGCAACATCCGCACTGGGCCTGCGCATTCTGTAGGATGCGGTCGCCAGAAGTTGCCACCCACAGGGACATAGGCGGCAAAGGTATCGGGGGCGGCACAGGCCAGATAGGCGGTCATCGACCCGCCAATGGAAAACCCTGCAAGAATAATCCTGTCAGGGTCGATCCCATGGCGTGCAATCGCGTCATCGCGCACAGCGGTCAGAAAGGCGATCTCGTCGCGGCGCTGGGGCCGCATGGGGTGAAATGACCATGACCTGCCGTTGGCACCCTGCCGTTGCAGACCGTCAGGGGCAATCACAGCATAGCCGCGATCGGTGAAGGTCTGCACCATGTCGGTGCGGCGCATCACGCCCGTGCCGCTGCCGCCAAAGCCATGTACGAAAACAACGGCGGGTGGCGGCGCGGTATGATCGGGGGGCAGGGCGACGACATATGTGCCGTCCGCGACCTCGCAGGGGGTGTCTGCCGAACACGCAGCGGCGGTCGTGGAAACGCCAGCCACGGTCAGGAAAGCACCAAGGAGTGCTGCATATTTGGGTGGTATCATGTTGTGTCTTCTTGGCTGTCGGTATCCCATTCCACGACAGGCAAACCACGTTTGACCCACCCCGGTCCAGCAAAAGATCCAAGCATGCCTTCGGGGATATCAATGATCGGGGTCACACCCGCATCTGTCAGACGCGCAGTCATCCTTGCGGACCGGACGCCGCGCGCGCAAATCAATGCGATGGGTTGCGTAGGCGACCGGCGCGCAGCGAGGACGGCAGTGGCGAAATCAGCGCGCCGCATATCGATGGGCACTGCATATTGGGCGATACCTGTGCTTTGCCATTCATCTGGGCGGCGGATATCAACAAGAAGGATATCACCTGTCCCGGCCGCCGCGAACGCCTGTTGCGGGGTCAGCGTTTCGCTGTCACCTGCGATGGCATAGGCTGTCACACAAAGTGCTGTGGTCCCGACCAAACCGGTCAGGACCACGCGTCGTGAAAGACGCTTCATGCTTTACTGCAAAGGGGCAGGTGAGGTGAACTGCGGAATGGTGTTCTGTGACGCACCCATGGATTCCAACCCAGTCCAGTTGTTTTCGGCGACGCTGATGTTGCCGGGAATGTCCTCTTCCCAAAAGCTGACGACGTTTTCGGTGATGTTCAAGAACAGTTCACCATCCACAATGCGCCAAAGGTTGGGGTTGCCGGGCACTTTGCCGCCCTGGGCCACGCCATAGGCGCAGTGGCCGTCGTACTGGGGTACGAAATTGTCTGGATCAGCGACAAAACGGTCGCGGTTTTCTTCCGTAGAAAAGGCAAAGACAGCACCGTTATGTTCGGCTATAATATCGGCCTGACCCGGAACACCTGCAGGTTGGGCTGTCCCGACCTCGGATTGTGGCAGGTCAAAATAGGCCACAACATCATAGCCTGAGACGGCAAAACCGGTCTCATCGATATATTGCTCACCAGCAAAGCTGGCGGTGGCCATGGCCGACGTCAGCACCATTGCTGCTGTCGAAAGAATGAATTTTTTCATCTGCGTTTTCCTTTACCAATGCGTATCTTCTGAATGGCAACTTACAAGGCATGAGACGGAGTGACATCCCACCTCGCGGCGCTGTGAAAAGAGGTGTTGGGTCGTTTATCCGGGGTCACAGTTTTTGCTGTTTTTGAAACATTTCTGTGGCTTATCTGTCCGGCGTTGGCCGCGACGGCCCCTTACAATGTTACGCTGGGGATGCCAGTCTGGCATCGTGATCAAGGGACCGGTGAAACCGCGCCGGATCCTGTGTCTGCCGCAACCAGTGCCACGAAGGCCTTTGCCAATGCGCTGCCATCGTCGGCGATGCGAATATGGGTGAGCGGCAGTTGCGGCAGGTTGTGATGCAAAGGTGCCTCGACCAGATCGCGATCTGCCAGCGACACAGGCAATGCGGCGATCGCAAGATCGGCCCTGAGTGCCGCGATTTGCCCCATTGATGTGTCGCTGGAATAGGCGATCCGATAAGCACGGGCTGCCGCTTGCAGCGCCGTCAGTGCTGCGTCACGCCACGCGCATTTTACCTCTGCCACAGCCAGCGGGAGCGGGTCTTGCTGCGCAGCCCGCCCACCATCCAGAACCAGCCATTTCAAGGGTTCCGAATACAGGTCATGTGCAGGAACATCTGATGCCCCCACATCGTTGAACAGGGCCAGATTGGCTGTGCCGTCCGTGAGACCCTGTTTCACAATTTCGCTGGTTCCCAGCCGCACATCCACCTGAACATCCGGGTGTCGTTCGGACAGACGCCGCAACAGACCCGGCACAAGTGTGACGCCAAGATCATGTGGTGCATATAACGACAAGCGGCCCGCGAGTGGGGACCGGTGAAAGAGCGCAACGGTTTCGTCATGCAGGCCCAGAATGCGACGGGCCTGACCCAGCAGCATGCCGCCTTGGTCCGTGAGCGCGACATGCCGCGCATCCCGGTCCAGCAGGCGGACGCCCAGCAATGTTTCCAGCTTGCCGATTTGAAGGCTGACAGCCGAAGGCGATTTATGGACCTGCTTTGCCGCGCGGCGGAACGACCGTGTCTCGCAAATGGCGACGAAGCTGCGCAGCGCGTCCAGATTGAGCGTGCGGTTCACCGCATTGGCGTCTGCCGCGGTATTTATTGTTGAGGTATCCTGTATCATATAATGAGTTCATATCGTTTTTCTCAACATACCGCAAAGCCTATCCTTGGTTCTGTCAATAAGGAGATGGGATGTCGCGGAATATGCTTTGCGGTCTGGGCTGGGCCACAGTCGCCATTACGGTTTGGTCTGGGTCTTTGGTCATGCTTCGGTTTGGGGTGACGACGACCCTGAACGCCTATGATCTCACGACGCTACGGTTTGGTGTGGCCGCCTTGATACTGGCACCGGTCGCGTTGCAGCGCGGTATCGGGACGGACCTGATCGGGCTGGGTGGTCTTGTTGTCATGGTGGTCGCGTTTGGCGCGCCATATGTGTTGCTGGTTGCCTTGGCGATGAAGACCGCCCCTGCGGCGGCGGCGGGGGCCCTTAATCCGGGGGTGATGGCTATCGGCTCTGTCGTGTTGGGCCGGGTGATCTTGGGTGATCCTATCGGCAAGACGCGGTTGGTGGGCTTGGTGGCGACAACGCTGGGGATTGCCCTGTTTACGGCAGCAGGTGGGGCCATGACGACGGGCCATCTGATTTTGATTGGAACCGGTATGATGTGGGCGAGCTATTCTTTGATCGTTCGGCGTGCGGCCATTCCTGCGCTGAACGCGACAGCAATTGTTGCGGTGGGGTCTGCCGTCCTTTACTTGCCCATCTATGTTGCGGCCTTACCAAAACAAATTTTCGATGCGCCGGTGGCGGATGTGCTGTTGCAGGCCGGGTTTCAGGGCGTTCTTGTCAGCGTCGCCGCGCTTTATGCGTTCAACCGGTCTGCCGAGCTTTTGGGGCCTGTCGCCGGGGCAAGCCTGCCTGCGTTGATCCCTGTGGTGACACTTGGCCTTGGCGTGGTTTTTCTGGGCGAAACGGCTGGCGTCGGTGCATTGTGTTCAGCGACATTGGTAACCTTGGGCCTTGCCCTGAGCCTTGTAGGCAAGCGGCACCCTTTGGGCTGATAAGGCAGCCATTTTATCGCCATGGTTTTGCGTCGGGGTCCAAAAAAGGACCCGTGGATTAACCGGCCCGTGAAGGAACAGACAGTTGACAACTGCGGTTACTGGGTGAGTCGTCTTGGCCGCGGTTCTCTTATGCTGGCATAGCTTAACCTAGCGTCATACATGGTTCTGTCGGCATATTCTCTAAGACGCACCGGTAAGGTCAACCACAGGCCAAAGTTTATGCATAGTTTGGCCTTATTCCCATTTTACACGGTCATTAATTAACTATGATAATTGGCTTTGCGTCGCCTCAGATCACCGTATGTGATATAATGCGGGACCACAGCGCGCTGAAAGGAAAAACGATGTTTGATTGGATCAAAGGCAAAGGTGCCGCGACGGGCACATTGATGGTGGCACTGGCGTTGCCCGCCTCTGTCACTGCACAGGAAGTCGAGCTTCGGATGGAAAACAACAGTGGTCCGGTTTTGACCGGGACGCTATTAGAGGTCACTGACACATCATTTGTGATCAATTCAACCTTGGGGCCGATGCGCGTGTCGCGCGATATGTTCTCTTGTTTCGGTGCGGGATGTCCAACAGACGCCAGCGCAGAAGCTGCCGGACCGATTGTATGGGATGTTTCTCTTTGGGGAAGCCGCCGCGCATTTACCGAACATGTTGAACGTCTGGCAGAGTTGGTCGACGAAAAGACTGGTGGTGAGTTCACTTTGAACATCGACTACGGCGGTCTGTCGCCCAGCCGCGAAAACCTGGATAATATCGCTGCTGGTACGTTCGAGATGGCGCAGTTCTGCAACGGCTATCACCCCGAAAAGACACCGCTTCTTTCCGTGCTGGAACTGCCCTTCCTTGGCGTTTCTTCGCTGGAGCTGGAGCGTGAGTTGTCCGTTGCGGTTTATAACCACCCGGCTGTCGTGGCAGATATGTCGCGCTGGAACGCGACCTTGTTGATGCCGTCACCCCAGCCGCAGAACAACATCATCGGGGTTGGCCAACCGCCGATGTCACTTGGGTCTTTTCGTGGCATGACGATCCGGTCTTCTGGTGGTGTTGGTTTGGCGATTGAGGCGCTTGGTGCTGAATCAGTTACCATCCCTGCACCTAATGTCCGTGAAGCATTGAGCGAAGGCAGCGTCCAAGCTGCCGCTTTTGCACCACATGCGCATATGGCGTTCCGTACCGTCGAAAGCGGTGTCTGGTGGACATCAAACCTGAACCCCGGCACGTCGAACTGCCCCGTTGTCGTGAATACCGATGCGCTCGACAGCCTGTCGACGCCAAACCGCGTGGCACTGCTGTCATCCGTGGAAGAGGCCCTTGATCACTATGTGGATTACTACACCAATGTGACGATGGCTGACTGGGGTCCGGCGATGCAAGAGAACTTTGTCATGGAATTGAACATCAATGATGAAATTCTTGCAGCGATTGACGAAGAAGTTGCTGCCCCGGCTGCGCAGCAGTGGATCGCTGTCAACAGCGCTGCAGGCCTGCCTGCCCAAGAGCTTTATGATCTTGTCACAGATATGATCGCGGCATACTGATCATTGCTTGGCCAGCCACGGCTGGCCAAGTTGCACCGCCCTATTGTGCGGTGCGCACTTTCTGGGTTTGTACGCCCAACCCATCAATCCCAAGGCGCATGGTTTCACCGCCCTTTAGATAGGTCTGCGGTGTCAATCCCATCCCGACGCCGGGAGGTGTGCCTGTCGAGATGATATCACCAGGCTGAAAGCTCATGAATTGTGAGCAATATGAAACGAGATGCGGGACTTTGAACACCATGGTCGCGGTTGATCCGTTTTGGTGGCGCGTGCCATCCACCTCAAGCCACATGCCAAGCGCGTTGTAATCTCCGACCTCGTCAGGTGTGACCAGCCACGGACCGGTTGGGCCGAAGGTATCGCAGCCTTTGCCTTTGTCCCATGTGCCAGCGCGTTCGATCTGGAATTCGCGTTCGGACACGTCATTGATAACACAAAAACCAGCGATGTGATCCATCGCCTTGGCTTCATCGATATAAGCGCCGCCTTTGCCGATCACGATACCAAGTTCGACCTCCCAATCGGTCTTTTTCGATCCGCGCGGGATCACGACATCATCGTCTGGTCCGATAATGGCCGAGGTCCATTTGTTGAAAATCACCGGTTCGGGTGGCACGTCCAGACCGCTTTCCGCGGCGTGATCGGCATAATTCAGACCAATGCAGACAAACTTGCCAGTCCCACCAACGCAGGGACCAAGCCGCAGATCGTCTTGTGGGGTGCCGTCAACCAGCGGCAGGGTGGCAACATCAAGATCCTTCAGGCGTGTCATACTGTCCGGCAACAATACATCGCCCACAATGTCGGCCACGTGACCAGACAGATCGCGCACGCGGCCTTCATCATCAAGACAGCCGGGTTTTTCCTGACCTGTTGGTCCATAACGTAGTAATTTCATGTGGTCCTCTGACATCAAAGAATGGGGATGTCGCAGCCCGAGGGAGAAGCAGGCTGCGACAGTCGTGTGATCAATCGTAAAGAACTGCCTGAATTTCAGGGTTATCAATATTGGACTGATCATAATAGTAGAAACCAGTGTCGATGACCTCTGGCAGGTCCTCACCATTCATCGCAGCAACTGCGGCTTTGACCGTTTCATAGCCGATGCCGACGGGGTTTTGCGTGATCGCACCGGCCATCAAACCGTCGCGGATCGCATCCGTCTGTGCCTTGCCAGAATCGTAGCCGATGATAGTCACGCCTTCGGTGCCCATCTCGCGGGCGGCATTCACGATCCCGATGGCAGAGCCTTCGTTGGTGCCGAACATGCCGTCCAGATCAGGGTTTGCCGTCAGGATGGCCTTGGCGACCTCGGTGGATTGCAGTTGATCGCCGGCACCATATTGGACGGTGACAACTTCGATATTTGGATAGGCGCTTGCCATCTGGTTCAGGAAACCATCGCGGCGGTCAATGCCGGTGCGGCTTGTCTGATCATGTGCGACAACGGCAACGGTGCCTTCACCACCCAGAAATTCTGCCATTTTATCAGCGGCCAGCGCGGCAGCAGCGACATTGTCGGTGGTGGCGGTGGCCATCGGGATGTCACTGTCAACACCGCTGTCAAACGCGATGACCGGGATGCCCGCCTCGGCTGCTTCACGCAACAAGGGGATGGCGGCCTGACTGTCGAGTGCTGCAAAACCAATTGCAGCGGGGTCATTTGCCAACGCGGCTGCCAACATATCAATCTGACGGTCGACCATGGTTTCATTGTCTGGACCTTCGAATGTGATCCGCACGCCAAGTTCTTCTGCGGCTTGATCGGCCCCGGTTTTGACGGCCTGCCAGAACTGGTGCTGGAACCCTTTGGATATCATGGGGATATAGACTTCGTCCTGGGCGCTGACGGTGGACGCAGACCCCAGAGCAAGTGAGGCGCTAAGGGCGCCAATAACTACGCGACGTGACAACATGTGATTTCCTCCTCGGTTGTCGTTTAACCTGACCGCAGTGTTGGTCGGGTTTTGGTAATGCCTTGTCAGTTGGATTTTTTGCGGCGCATCATGTCGGCGTAGACGGCCAGAATAATAATTGCCCCGGTGACAACGGTTTGCCATTCCTGCGCAACCGACAGCACGCGCAGCCCGTTGGTCAGCACTGCCATGATCAATGCGCCGATCAGTGAGCCAAGGATCGACCCTCGGCCACCAGACAGGGATGTGCCGCCGATGACGACTGCGGCGATGGCTTCAAGCTCGTATCCAAGGCCCAAGGCGGGTTGTGCAGAGTTGAGGCGTGAGGCGATCAGCAGACCGGCGATCCCGACAATGGCACCGGCCAGTGCATAAATCGCGATTTTCCAGCGGTCTGTATTGACCCCTGACAGGCGCACAGATTCTTCGTTCGAGCCAAGCGCAAAGCAGTAGCGCCCCAGCACGGTCCGGTTCAGGATGTAAGCGGTGACCATTGCCACGATGAACAAGATCAGCACACCGTTCGGAATAGGCACAGACGGGATGATGTCGCCAATGATGGACCCCCGCGAGATTTCGCTAAAGCCCGGCGTGTCGTTGAAATAGATCGGGCGGGTGCCTGAAATCACGAGGCTCAGCCCCTTGAGGATCAGCATCATGCCAAGGGTGGCAATAAACGGCGGGATCGCCATCTTGGCAACAAACGTGCCCGATAACGCGCCACACAAGGCCCCTGTTAGCACCGCGGCAATGACACCCAGCATCAGCGGCATACCGGCATAGGTCAAAACCACGCCTGTGATCACCGCGCAGAATGTCATCATCGTGCCAACCGACAGGTCAATGCCGCCGGTGATGATCACCAGGGTGACCGCAATCGCCAAGACGCCATTGACAGATGTCGCTTGCAAAATCGCGATCATATTTGACGTCTGCATGAAGTTGGGCGAAGCAATCGAAAATCCGATCAACAAAATAATCAGACTTGCGAAGGCGAGAACGCGCTGGTGGGTGCCTGCCGCGATGATGCGCGACAAGGTTGCAGTTGGGGCACCGGGTGTGCTGGCAGTCATATTACATCCTCCGTGCCCACAGATGCAGTGTCACGCTGTGTGGCCAATTCCATAATCTGTTCCTGGGTTGTCGCGGCACCGCCAGGCAGTATGCCGGTCAAACGCCCCTCGCACATCACCGCGATGCGGTGGCTGAGGCGCATGACTTCGGGCAATTCGGATGAAATCACGATGATCGCGCACCCTTGCGCTGCCAGATCCTCAAGCAATGCGTAGATCTCTGATTTGGCGCCCACATCAATGCCGCGGGTCGGTTCATCGAAGATCAGCACATCGCAGTCGCGCAAAAGCCATTTGGCGATAACGACCTTTTGCTGGTTCCCGCCTGACAAAAGCCGCACGTCCTGCATGTCGGACGGGGTGCGGATACCAAGTTGGTCAATATATGCCAGCGCGGTATCATTCATCGCGCCTTCGTCCAGAACGCCCAATCTGTTGGTAAATTCACCCAGATGCGCCATCGCTATGTTGGCCCGCACGGTCATATCCACAGCAAGGCCAAAATGTTTGCGATCCTCAGAGAGGTATCCGATGCCCGCCTGCACGGCGGCATTTGGTGTGCGGATATCAACCTGCTGGCCATGCACGAAAATCGCACCACTGTCTTTGGGATCAGCGCCGAAGATGATCCGCGCCACTTCGGTCCGGCCCGCGCCCATCAGGCCCGCAAAGCCGAGTATCTCACCCTTGCGGACAGAAAAGCTGACGTTGCGCACGTCTTTGCCATGCGACAGGTTTTGGACCTCCAGTGCCACGTCGTTGCGTGTTGTGTCGGGAATGTCAGGGGCGTTTTGGGTGACTTCGCGCCCGACCATCAGTTGGATGATCTTGGACAGTGGGGTGTCTGCCGCATCCACGGTATCAATATATGCGCCATCGCGCAGGATGGTCACGCGGTCAGCGATGCGCTTGATCTCATCCATACGGTGGCTGATATAGACAATGCCCACACCATCCGCCTTGAGCTTTGCGATCACCTTGAACAGCTCGTTTATTTCGGCATCGTTCAGCGCGGCGGTGGGTTCATCCATGATCAGAACGCGTGGATTATAGGACAGCGCCTTGGCGATTTCGATCAACTGTTGGCGCGCAATGGTCTGCGTGCCGACCTGCGTGCGCGGGTCCATGGCGAGGTTAAGTGAAGCGAAGATTTCGGCTGTTTTCGCGTTCAACGCGGGCTCGTCCAAACGGCCAAAGCTGCGGCGCGGCTCACGTCCGATCAGCACATTCTGCGCTGCGGTCAGATCGTTCATCAGGCTCAGTTCCTGATGGATGATCCCGATACCAAGGTCTTGGGCCGCGCGTGGCCCGTCAGGTGTGGCTGGCTGGCCGTCTACGAACATTTCGCCCCCGTCGCGGGGGTAGATGCCAGACATGATTTTCATCAATGTTGACTTGCCAGCGCCGTTTTCGCCCATCAGCGCGTGCACTTCGCCCGGCTGCAGGTCGAACTGCACTGCTTTGAGGGCATGAACACCCGGAAAGCGTTTCTCGATCCCTCTCATCTCGACTAGAAATGTCATGTTTTGGCCCTCCCAAACCAAATCAATCCCGCGCTAGATCGTAACGCCGCCGTCCACCAAAACGGCCTGACCCGTGATGAACCGGCTGCCATCCGACAGCAGATGCACGACCGTTGGTGTCAAATCATCGACCGTGGCCAAACGCCCCATGGGTTGGCGCGCGATAAAGTCTTTTTCCGCCTGAACAGGGTCCGGCGCGGATGCGATGCGCCCTCGTAATGACGGTGTATCCACTGTGCCGGGGCAGAGCGCATTGCAGCGCAGGTTCTGCGTGACAAAGTCGGCGGCAATTGCCTTGGTCAGTCCGATGACAGCCGCTTTGGTTGCACCATAGGCGGTGCGGTTCACGAACCCTTTTTCTGATGACGCCATCGAGGCCATGTTCAGCACCGCAGCGCTGCCCGTCGTTTGCGCACGGCGCAAAAGCCCCGGAATGAACGCGCGGCACATGCGCACCATTGATGTGACATTCAGGTTCACTGCGAAATCCCAGTCACTGTCTGTCAGATCGAGAACAGTGCCATGGTGCACAACGCCGGCACAGTTGAACAGGCCATCCAGATCAGGCAAATCGGCGGCAAGGGCTGTGATGGCGGTGGGGTCTGTAACATCAAGCACGCGGGTCTCAATCCCTGACACGCCGTCCAGCGCCGTCAATAAATCGCCGTTCACATCCGTCGCGATCACCTCTGCGCCTGCGGCAGCACAGGCCCGCGCACTGGCCGCACCAATGCCTTGCCCTGCCGCCGTGATCAGAAGTGTTTTATCGTTCAACGTCATGTTTGCCTCCCCGCTCACATTACTGCGCCGATCTGCCAAGGCACGAATTCGACCCCGCCAAAACCCAGTTCTTCGCTTTTTGTCTGTTTGCCGGATGCGACGGCTATGAACATCTCAAAGATGTCGGCCCCCTTATCGGCAAGCGGCACGCCTTCGCTGACAATATCACCGCAGTTGATGTCCATATCGTCAGACATGCGCTGATACATTTCAGAGTTTGTGGCGATTTTGATGCAGGGTGTGGGCATGTAACCCGACACTGATCCGCGCCCTGTCGTGAACACGATCAGATTGGCACCAGAGGCAATCTGCCCCGTCACCGAGCACGGATCAAAGCCGGGGCTGTCCATAAAGACAAAGCCTTTCTTGTCGATCTTTTCGCCAAACAGATAGACATCTGTCAGGGGCGCGCTGCCGCTTTTGGCGACAGCACCCAGCGACTTTTCAAGGATGGTGGTCAGCCCGCCCCGTTTGTTTCCGGGACTTGGGTTATTGTCCATTTCGCCGTGATTGCGGGCGGTATAATCTTCCCACCACCGGACACGATCGATCAGTTTTTTGCCAACTTCTACCGATGCGGCGCGCCGGGTCAAAAGATGCTCTGCGCCATAAATTTCCGAGGTTTCGGACAGTATTGTGGTGCCGCCATGCTGTACCAGCATGTCAGAGGCCACACCAAGTGCCGGGTTGGCCGTGATGCCGGAATAGCCATCAGATCCACCACATTGCATGCCCACCGTCAGATGGGAAATCGGGGTTGGTTCACGCATGGCTTTGTTCGCCAGTTCCGCAATGCCGCGCAGTTCTGCAAGACCTTTTTCAATGGTTTTGCGTGTGCCACCTTCTTGCTGGATCGTCATATACCGCAACGCGCCATCCGCACGGATAGGACGGCCCCCCACAAGGGCGGAAACCTGCATCACTTCGCAGCCAAGCCCGATCAATAGGATACCACCAAAATTAGGGTGTTGCGCATAACCAGAAAGCGTGCGGAACAGTGTCGCATACCCTTCGTTTTCGCCCGACATCCCGCAGCCGGTGCCATGGGTGATTGGAACAATCCCATCAACATTGGGGAAGGCATCCAGCAGGCCGGACTTTTCCGCCGCTTCCGCGATGAACTTGGCCACAGAGCCGGAACAATTGACCGACGTTAGGATCCCCAGATAGTTGCGCGTCCCGACACGCCCATCGGCGCGGTGATAGCCCTCAAACATGCGTGCATCGGTGGCGGCCTTAAGCGCGGTTGCGGCGGTTGCATGGGCATAGTCGCGCGAATGTTCACCCATGCTGAGGTTTTGAACATGCACATGTTCGCCGGGCGCGATGTCGACATTGGCTTGCCCGATGGTTTGCCCATAACGCATGATATTCTGACCGGCGGCAATCGGCACTGTCGCAATCTTGTGACCCTGCTTGATTGCACCAAGCGCCGTGACCCCAGCCGCACAGATATGTTCGCCCGCGCCAATGTCTGCCAATGCAATCGCCACGTTGTCTTGTGGGTGCAGGGTGATCGACCTTGGCGCTTGGCTCATGTCGCGGTTCCTCTGGCGTGTCAGCGGTGCGTTTCGTAAGGTAACGACTAGCTTGACTTGCTACACATGTCAACTAACATGTCAGTTTAGGATAGGACGCATGCCGGAACCAAAACCAATGCTCAATATCGCAGGAATGGACGGACCACTGGGCCAGCGCGTTTATACAGCGTTGCGCGACAGTATTCTGTCCATGGCGCTTGCGCCGGGAACTGTGTTGCGCAAAGGGGCCCTTTGCGCGCAATTGGGCGTCTCGCGTTCGCCTGTGGCAGAGGCGTTGGGCCGGTTATCGACCGACGGCCTTGTCGATATTATTCCGCAATCGGCCACCCGTGTTTCGCGGTTTTTTATTCCTGAACTGCGCGAGGAGAACTTTCTGCGCGAGGCCATCGAAGTGGCCGCTGTCCGCAAAGTGGCGCTGGAACGGACCAACGCCCAGTTGATGAAGTTGACACGCAACATCCGCCTTCAGGGCTTGCTTGTCGAAGACCAGGATTTTCAGGGCTTCTTTGAGGCGGATTTGGAATTCCACGATCTTATTCTGGCGTTTACAGGTTTTCCGAAAGTCGCCAATGCCGCGGCGCAAGTGTCGCTGCAATTGCAACGCGCGCGCGTTTTGATCCTGCCAGAAGAGGGGCGCCCGGGCGAAGCCGTGGCGGAACACAAGGCCATTTTGTCTGCGATCGAAGCTCAGGACGCGACGGCGGCACAGATTGCCATGTCGCAACATCTTGGTCAGTTGATCAAACGGATAGAACCGTTGGAGCTGCAGCACCCTGAATTTTTCCGCCCCAACACTGCGTGAGGTATGATGGACCTATCCACAACACACCCGCTGAATTTACGCACGCAGACACCTGTGAATCTGTCGCAACTGGGGTTCGGGGGTGCGCCGCTGGGCAATCTTTATCGCAAGATTGAAGAGCACGAGGCGCAGGCAACACTGGATGCAGCATGGAACGCGGGTATCCGCTATTTTGACACTGCCCCGCAATACGGGCTGGGACGGTCCGAACTGCGCATGGCCGAAGCTTTGCGCCGGTTTGATCGCAATGCCATGATCCTATCGACTAAGGTCGGGCGGGTTTTGGAGGATTGCGCGCCCGAAGACGTCACGCCAGAGGCTTTCGTTGATGTGCCGCAAAAACGGATCGTCTTTGATTATACCTATGACGGGATCATGCGCAGCTATGCCGATAGCATCGCCCGTCTTGGCACCGACCAGATCGACATGTTGTTTTTGCATGATATCGATGCCGGTACCCATGGCGCAGCAGGCGAGGACGAAAAGCTGCGCGAGTTGTTCAGTCGCGGGGGATACCGCGCGCTGACCGAATTGCGTGAAGCGGGACAAATCGCGGCGATTGGTGCGGGGGTGAACACTTGGCAAATCTGCGAACGCCTATTGGGTGAGGCGGATTTTGACGGCTTCTTGCTTGCCGGGCGCTATACGTTGCTGGAGCAAGATCCGCTTGAAACCTTCTTACCGCTTTGTGTGCAGCGCGATGTTGGGATCATTCTGGGCGGGCCTTATAATTCCGGCATCCTTGCAACCGGTGCCGTGGAAGGCGCGCGGTATGATTATGCTCCCGCGCCGCCGGATATTCTGGAGCGGGTGCACAAGCTCGACGCTGTTTGTGCGGCGCATGACACGCCATTGATTGCAGCCGCGTTGCAGTTTCCCTTGGGCCACGGGGCAGTGAAATCGGTGATCCCTGGCGGTGCCACCCCGCAGGAAGTCCGCCAGAACGTTGATATCTTTCAAACCAAGATCCCACCCGCGTTGTGGTCTGACCTGAAATCCGAAGGTCTGATCCGCCATGACGCGCCTGTCCCAATGAGGCCTGTTGATGCTGCGTAATATTCCCCCGATCCTGTCGCCCGATCTGCTGCACAGCCTGCGTGCCATGGGCCATGGCGATGACATTGTCATCGCGGACGCGAATTTTCCGGGCACTGCGCTGTCGCAACGCTGTCACCGGCTTGATGGTGTAAGCGCAACCGATGTTCTAGCAGCCGTGTTGACGGTGCTCCCCCTCGATACATTTGTCGCGGACCCCGCATTGGTCATGCAGGTGGTCGAAGATGCAGACGCGGTACCACCTATCGTGGGCGCATTTAAAAAGATCATCACAGCAACAGCGGACACCCCCGCCAGCTTGGCCAAATTGGAACGCTTTGCCTTTTACGAACGTGCCAAAACCGCTTTTGCCATCGTCCAGACGGGGGAAACGCGGCTTTACGGGAATATCATCCTCAAGAAAGGCGTCATTGGCACATGATCATCGATGCCCATCAGCATTTCTGGACATTGGATCGGGGCGATTACGGTTGGCTGACGCCGGACCTTGAACCGCTTTATCGGGACTTTATGCCCGATGATCTGGCCCCCCATTTGGACCTGCATGGCATTGACGGCACGATTTTGGTGCAAGCCGCACCCACAATGGCCGAAACAGCGTTCCTTTTGGACATCGCCGCGCGCGCACCATTTGTATTGGGTGTGGTCGGTTGGGTCGACTTTGCGGCCCCTGCTGCTGCGGATGATATCATGCGGCTTGCGCGCAACCCCAAACTGGTGGGGCTGCGCCCGATGATCCAGGATATCGCCGACGATAGCTGGATGCTGCGATCTGACCTCACGGCGGCTTTTGAGGCAATGATCGCTGCTGACCTTGCGTTTGATGCGCTGGTTCTGCCGCGCCATTTGCCGCAACTGCGCGAGCTGCTGTCGCGCCACCCGGACTTGCGTACAGTGGTCGATCACGGTGCCAAACCCGACATCGCAGGCGGGCTGTATGCTGATTGGGCAGAGGATCTTGCGACCATTGCGGATGAAACTGGCGCCTATTGCAAACTGTCGGGCCTGTTGACAGAGGCCAGCGCGGATTGGGACGCCACCGATATCGCGCCTTATGCGGCGCATTTGTTTGCGCACTTTGGCCCGGAAAGGTTGGTCTGGGGCAGCGACTGGCCCGTGCTGACTTGTGCGGCGTCCTATGGGACGTGGTTTGATCTTGCCAAGACGTTTGTGCCGAATGGGCCTGCGCGGGAGGCGGCTTTCGGGTCAAACGCCCGCGCTCTTTACCGGCTTACCCGTCTGTAGATGGCGCTGGTTGAGATCGTTCATGCCGAACGATGGACCGTCATGGGGCTGTTCTGGTTTCAGGGCAGGGCAACCAATTGATGAGCAAACTGACGCCTGCCATTGCGACAAATGCCCTGCATCTGTCTCGACATCCTGATACATCAGCGTAAAGTAAACCTACTATTTTTGTCAGGATTCGGAGATATGCGTGACTCGGCCCCTTATTGCTTCACTTTTTGCACTTTCAGTTGCTGTGCCGCCATCACCGGCGCTGGCGCAAGAACAGGCGCTGTCGCTTCAGCTGGACAGCCTTGCGCAGGTTGAAACGGCCTGTCGGCTGACCTTTGTCGCACGCAATGGGTTCGGCAGCGATTTGGCCGCACTTGTTGTTGAGGCCGTGGCCTTTGATGCGGAAGGCGGGATTGCGCAGATTTCCTTGCTGGACCTTGGCGCATTGCCCTCTGGTAGCCTACGGGTGCGCCAGTTTGATCTGGCCGGGACTGCTTGCGATGGGATTGGCAGTGTTCTGATCAACGGGGTGCAGCGTTGCGAGGGTGCGGATAGCTGTGACAGTGCTCTTTCAGTGTCCTCGCGTGCTGGGGTGGAGTTGATGAAATGACCGGCATGTTGGAACAGATTGGCAGCGGTCTGGGGGTCGCGCTTGACCTTGGCGGACCAGTTGTGATGTTGTTGCTGGCCCTTTCCGTGCTGGCCGCCGCGACAGTGTTTTACAAGCTTTGGCAGCATGGCGCGGCGCGGGTGGGGCGGCATACGCTGCTGCGGAACGCACTTGATGCGTGGGATCAGGGCGATGTCAGCGAGGCGCAGAAGCTGGCGCTGGACAGCCGCAGCCATCTGGCGCCGATCATTGCCAAAGCGATAAAAGCACCCGCCGATGCGGACCTGCGCGCCCGGCTGGACGCGGAGGCCGATGCCAATCTGGAGGTTTTGGAAGGCGGTTTTCGTATTCTTGACAGTATCGCGCAGATCGCGCCGCTTTTGGGTCTTTTCGGCACTGTCCTTGGGATGATCGATGCGTTTCAGGCGTTGCAATCTGCTGGCAATGCGGTTGATCCGTCCATTCTGGCAGGTGGGATTTGGGTGGCGCTTTTGACAACGGCCGCTGGGCTTGCGGTGGCGATGCCGACCTCACTGGTTTTGACTTGGTTCGAGGCGCGTATGGCCCGCGAACGCAGCTTTGCCGACCTCGCCCTGGCGCGCGCGCACCGCCCGACAAGGCAGCCCGTGGCAGACCATTTCGCCGGTGATCTGGCCGCGGCGCATGCCTAAGCGCGCTTTTCGGCGGCGGGCCTTGTCGTTGACCCCGCTTGTGGACGTGATCTTTCTGCTGCTGTTGTTTTTCATGCTGACATCAACGTTTTCAAGATATGGCGAGATAGAGGTATCTGCGGCGGCGTCGGGTGCCGGTGCTGCATCGGGTGCCGCGTTTTTGCAACTGGGTGAGGCTGACGTCCGGCTTGCAGGACGGCCTGTGGCGTTCAGCAGCCTGCCAGCTGAACTTACTGGTGCGCGGGTGTTGGTGTCATTGGAGCCGGGTGTCAGTTCTCAGCGTTTGATTGATCTTCTGGCTGTTTTGCGCGCTGTGCCGGATCTGTCGCTGACGGTTTTGCAATGAAACGCCCATCGCCGCGCCGCAAACCAGAGCCTACGATCGCATTGATCAATATCGTGTTCCTCATGCTGATCTTTTTCCTTGTCGCAGGGACGATAGCACCCCCGCTGGACCCTGATCTGACCCTTGCCCGAACAGAAAATATCGCAGGCAGAGAGCCGCCCGATGCTTTGGTTCTGACAGCCGATGGCGTGTTACGGTTTCGCGGCGCAGAGGCGGATGTTGATGCCTATATGCGTACATTGGACACTGCGGTTGCCCGCATCGTGCCGGACCGGGATGCATCAGCAGCACGGTTGATGGAGGTTACGCTGGCTTTGCGCGCGGCGGGTGCGTCGCGCGTGATGGTCGTGGCAGAACGGAGCCTGCAATGAGTACGCTTTCGCAAGTGCCGCGCTCTGCCGGGGTGGGTGTGGCGATGTTGGCAGTGTCGCTGGTTGTGCACCTTGGCGCCTTGGCATGGCAAGAGGCACCGGCGCCCATCGCGATTGCGGGTGGGACCGGTGCCGAATTGGCGATGGAGGGGACGGCGTTCGTTGATTTGGTGGCGGGCGTCACGGCCCCTGTGGCGCAGCCCGATACGATCACACCCGTTCAGACGCCTGTGACGCCATCCGTGACGTCACCTGTTTCGGCGACCCCTGTTGCCCCGTCAGACACTGTGCAGGCCACCAAAGCGGTCACGGCAACGGTACCCGTGCCTGAAACAGCAACTGCCGTGCCAGAGGACAACAGTACCACGCCACCGGTTTCCGCCCGACCAACGGCGCGCCCACCAGAGGTTGCCGCACGCGCTGAGGCTGCACAGCCAGCGCCAGCACCGGCCCCACAAGGCAATGCGCAGGCATCAGCGCGTGCAGGTGCTGTTGGTGGGCAGACGGCGGGGCAGGCTGCCTCGTCAGGTGCAGCAAACCAACAAGCGGCAAGTGACGCCGCAGTGTCCAGTTATCCGGGCCTTGTCCAGCAACGCATTGCGTCCCAGCGTCAGCCGCGCATTCGCGCAACGGGTATTGCACGGGTGAGCTTTACGATCGCTGAAAGCGGTTCTCTGGCGGCGGTCAGTCTTGCCGCATCATCCGGTGATGCGCGGTTCGATCAGGCCGCTGTGGCCATGATCAGCGGAGCCGCCCCGTTTCCAGCACCTCCGCCCGGTGCGCAGCGCAGCTTCACCATCCCGATCAGAGCGCGTTAGGGTCAGGCCCCATTCATCCTGCGCCGTCAACGCCGTTTTCACGATATATCAGTGGTTTGCGCTGTGCGGGCATAGCGGTTCGACGTGCTGACGATTGGTCCGTCTGGCATGGTCCAAAGCGGGTTGGTCAAATCCGTTCCACGCGCAGGAAGCGGGCGTTCGGCACTGTCTTCATAGCCAATCGCAAAGCGCACGCGGTTGATGCAGACTTTCGGCATCAGGGGCGCGAACAGGTCGAACATCTGCTGTCGGTCTGCCAGTTCCGGATGGGCGGTGGCATAGGTGCGCAGCGTTTTGGCCAGCAGGGCGTAAAAACGATCTTCTGCCAGCGCACCTGATCGGCTGAGTGCTGCAGAGAGGAACCGCAAGACGGTGATGAAATGGGCGGTCTGGATGTCATGAACGATATAGGCTGGCGGCTTGCGTGGCAGCAGCGCACGGATGGCAGGATCAAGATCTGCCATTTCGGGAAAGTCCTGATCCACAAGATCCAGATCACCCTGAAAGTCCTTTACGGCCATGCCGACAGGCATATTGTTTTCCAAAATAACGGTGATGTTTTGGCCATGTGCGATGAAACCCACCCCGTAACGACACAGCATATGCCATAGTGGCACGACCGTAACTTCAAACAGCGCCGCAAGCCACGTATCTATCGGCATACCCGCTTTGTTTGCATAGGCTACCGCCAACGGGGTCCCGCAGGCCCCTTCGTGGAAAAGCGCGCTGGCCATCACCGCCCGTTGACCCGGCCCAGCCCGGTGATCTGCATTTTCGCGCCAGAGCGCGCCAAGCAGTTCATGATGGCGATAAGGGGCATCGGGACATGCGGCAATCAACGGATGGCGCACCCAATCCCCTGCGACCTCGCGCAAGACCGTGACGCATGGTTTCAAAACCGGGTCGTCGTTCACCAGGCCGGTGAGCCAATCTGAGATCGCGCCGCCATGTTCAATATATTTACCCGGCATGCCCCGCCATGCGGATGTGTTCAAAATACCAAGCGAAAGCTTCACATCAAACGGGCCACCCGTCGCAGGGGTGAGTGTGCGGATGCTGGGGGTCGCCACGAAATCCGGGCCATGCAGGCCAAGATCGATGATTTGGTTTTGGGAAAGTTCGACTGTGAATGCCTGCGCCAGATGGGCCTGCATCTGCCAGGGATGAACGGGCATCAGCACGTGATCTTCAGGGCGGGCACCGGCGGCGCCGGCTTTTTGGCGCAGCGTTTCGGCTGGCTTTGCGCCGATGGCCCGATCCAACAGAGCAGTGTTATCCATGCTGTCTGATCGACCGCTGCGCAACAGGTTGCGATGTATGGCCAGCCAAGACAGTTGAATGGGGCGTGCGTATTCCGGTGCATAGGCGTCCAGATCAGCACTACCCCAGCCAAGCCGTCCTTTGTTCGCGACTGCCTTGGGATGTCCGTTCAAGGCGGCGTGGAGTTTGGTGGTGGGCCAGTGGATCATCTCATCTGCTGTCGCACTGCCATAAAGCCGCAGCAATTCAATGTCTTGGCGCAACGTATTGGACAATTCCCGCAGAAAGGTCGCATGGGTGGCTGGTGTCATGCCAAGCTCTGTCTGTGCATTAACCGCAAACTGCAGCGGGCAGGGGTGCGCGCTGTTATCAAGGCTAAGACTGCCCGGATCGATGTCGAGATTGTCCCAGATCCCGCGCATGGCCCGAAAGCGATAGGTTGGGCCAGAAGCGAGAGGCAACCGATAGTGATCCGTGCCCTCAGGGTGCAACACCTCTTCCCATGTCAACTCGCTCAGCATCTTGGCCAAAAGCCGACGCCGGGCGTGATCAAAAGGGGCGCTCATAATGCAACCTTTGTGAAAAACGCGTCGCGGTCACAATGCATCAGGGCAGAGCGTTTGTGAGGAAAGTCGAATTCCTTGATTTTGCGATAGGCCAAGGCATCGGCATAGCGCAGCAGCTTGGCGTTATCGACGCGTGGTTCGCCCACGATCAGATCGGTCATTGGGCAATCGAGGAAAATATAGTGGGTCAGCGCCCGGATCCAGGCCGATGTGCGCCGCCGCCCCAAGGCGGCCGTTTCGCCGATAAGGCCGTGCCATCCACGGTCCCAAGGCCCCGCATCGTAATAGGCACCCAGCCGGTCTTCACGAGCCCAGTATATCTCAAAGTACCCCACCTGTTGTCCATCATAGCTGCCAATGACCGAAAAGTTATGCGGGTCCGATAGCCGGTCTTCGAGAAAGCTGCGAAGCGCGTCCTTGGATTTGTCCTCTTCCCAGAAAAAGGCGACACGGGGGTCGTTTTGCCAGCGGTGGAACACATCAAGGTCGCGGTCGATATCGACCGATGAGAAGGACACAGTGACATCCGCATCGGTAAAATACCGTTCATAGACCACCCCATCTGGGTTTGGCGGACGCAAGGGGTGATCGCGGTTGTCCGGTCCCGCGACCAGACCCGCGCATTGCCGTTGCATCGGTGGGTGTTGCAGCCAAAGATCGGGTGCCTGCAGAAAGCCAGACCTGTGGATGCGTGCTTTGCCGTCAGCCTGCATCATATAGCCGGGCAGGCGGGTCTTTGGCATATCATCTGCCGCAATGTCCAAGACGCTTAAATTGGGGTCCTTGGCAAAGCATGCATCGACCCAGCGGGCAAAGGCCCGGCTGTCGGCGATAGATGGTTGGTCTGATGCGGTGCGTGCGGAATGTTGTAGGGTCATGCGATAAGGGCCTCTTTGATTGGGTTGGGCAGTTCGAAGAATGCGGCAAGCTGGCCGCGCGCGTCGCCGTCCGCTTCGTTGACGCCGCTTTGGCTGGTGGCGAAATTGCCCTTGCAGGTCAGCGTGCGCCGGTCGAGCAGGCGGGTATAGAGCGTGTCATCGCCGGGTGTCGTATTGCGCGCGCGGGTCAGAAAGCTGCGCCAGATGGTCAGCAAATCCGCCTCTGTCGCCAAACCATCCAGCACCAGCGTGGCCAGCGTGTTCATCACGCTGTTGATCACGACGTAATAGACCACCAGCCCATCGCCCAATTCGGCATCGACGATGTTTTCGGTCCCTTCGCCAATGCCGGGGCAGGCGTGCGTCAGACTGTCGTGAAAGCTGCTCAGATGGCCTGTGCCCTGACAGTCGCGCACCCATGCCGCCACCGGCCATCCGTCAGACAGCCCGACCATCAGGTTTTGCTGATGTGCGCCAAAAAGCAGGCCATGGCGGGCGCGCAGTTCCAGCAAGGGCCAAATAACGTTGTCCAGAAAGCGGCTGAACCATGTGGGTGCAGCATCCGGTCCGATTGCGGTGATCAACGCGCCCAAAGCGGAATATCCGTTGGGCTGTGCCTCGCAAAGGGCCGCCAGCAGGACGGGTCCCGGCCGATCCGGGTCGCGGAAGGGGTTGTCCCGCAGGACAGTCACGGTTTCTTCCATAGGTTCACCGGATGGGCCGCGCAGAGCGGCAAAACCGGGCTCTCCCATGATATGCAACGTTGGGAAGGCGGTGCGGATCTGATGCCCGATATCCGAGGCGAGCAGATCGGAGACATGCAGACCGCGCTTGACCTCTTTGAGGGAAAGGTGGCGCGTTGAATTGGTCAAACGCAGGCTGAGCGAGGTTTTGACCATGAATGGAACGTGCCAAGCGTGCACGCAACGCATGGATGACGTGGCCGCCCAATCACCGCCGCCCTTGCCAAGTGGGCGCAACTGATCATTGCTGATCAGACGTTGCATGTCGGGTGAGGCAAGCAGGCGTTCCCCTTGCCATGGGTGCCAAGGTAAGGGGATAAATCCGTCGTCTGCGGTGATGTGGTCGGCCTGGGCGAGTTGACCAAACAAAGCCGCGGCATCGTCGCTGAGGACCAGTGCATCGGGCCGGGCTGCTATCCACGTTAATCGAAAACGGTTTTCCTGTTCGGGCGCATAGATGCGTGCATCTGCGGTCGTCATCTCATCACGGCTGCGCGGATTTGGGTGGAACGGGTGCCCGGCCTTTAAGGCTTGTTCGGCATCAATAAACGACCAGTCCGATGCGCGTCCTTGGCTGTGAGGTGCTGCGCGAATGGCGGCGAGGCTGTCGAGGACGCGGGATTGAAACGTCGGCCCGCCATCTGCCGAAAGTTCGGATAACAGTGTTTTTGTGCTGATGGCCCGGGCCTGTCCGTTTTGTGACCGGGTGATCCGTCCGTCGCATAGGAACCGCAGCGATGATGTGGCATGCAGCCCCACCGATACTGTTCTTCCGCTGCTGTCCAGGAAACGCAGCTGCCCATTCAAAATGCGCGCATTCAGCAGGCGTTCTTCACGCATGGCGCTGTTCAAAAAGGCATCGAGGGCTGGCAAATCTGCCGGAGTGATTTCAACCATGGGATGATGCGCGTCCTTCCGCTGATGACTGCCTATTGCGTTTACGAATCGACTTACATTAATTACTGAGTATTTTAGTCAGGAATCGCAATACCATCATGTCACCCGCATTTCTTTTTGGGCCTATTCTTGCCGGTCATGCGTTTCAGCAGACCGCATTTATCGCTATGGTATCGGTTCTGGCGCAGCTTCTTGGGCTATCAGAAAGCCAGATCGGGATTGCCATCGCCGCCGGATTATTGATGAGCGCATTTGGCCCGCCTTTCGCCGGTTTGCTGGGGGGACGGGTGGTGATCGTAGGCGCGCTTTGCGGGCTGCTGATGGCCAATCTGGCGCTTTTCGGGCTGTTGGGCGGAGTGGCCTCTGGCATCAGTTCGGGGCTTATCCTGACGGTTTTGATTGTCATCCGTGGTGTTCAGGGCCTATCGGTGTCTTGCCTGCTGATGGCGGCACAACAGGCGAGCTTTGAAGCCCCTGATAGCCTTAAAACATTGGCCAAAGTGCAATCAATGGGCAGTTTGGGCCGCATTGGGGCATCACTTTCTGTGGGGTTGCTTGTGCTGTTATCACCTCTGGCACCACTGGTGCCGGGCGCGATTGGTGCCTTGCTAAGTCTCTTTCGGATCCGCAACGCGACACCCCCCCGCTTGCGGGCCACGGCCCGCCCGCCAGATATTGCTGCGTTTCGTGTCACGGCCCTGACGCAGATTGCGGTTGGGGCCTCTCAGATAGGTCTGGCACCTGCGATGATGGCCCGGCTTTCGCTATCACCCGAAGCGATTGCGGGGTATGCGGGCCTATGTCTGGCAGCGGCAAATCTGGGGCTTTTCCTTGCGCTGCGCCTTATTGTACCGCGGGCCGCCGGACAGGTTGCGCGCCTTGCTGGTCTTGGCCTGCTTCTGGCTGGTGCGTTCATGACCATTGTGGCCCATCCGGCGGCTTTCATTGTCATAAGTTTTGTCATCGGCGGGAGTACTGCCGTTCTGTTTACACTCAACCTATCCGACATCATGACCCGCAAGGATTTTGCCCAGCTTCAGGTCGCCGGTTGGAATGGAGCTGTTCAGATCGCGTCACTGGCGATTGGTGTTGGTTTGGGGTCTGCGTTTCTGACGCTGTCGTCTGCGGCACCTTTTGTCATTGCCGGTCTGTGCGGGGCTGTTCTGGCAATCTTCCCCCCTCAAATCCAAAGGACCTGATATGGCACACGACACAAACATCACCGATCTTGCGGGCATCGGCATTGGCCCGTTTAACCTAAGCCTTGCAGCACTTGCCGATGGGGTATCAGGGTTGTGCTGCGCGTTCTTTGAACGCAAACCCGCCTTTTCATGGCATCCCGGTCTGGCGTTTGCGGACAGCACGATGCAGACGTCTTACCTCAAGGATATGGTGACACCGGTCCAACCCACCAATGAGTGGAGTTTTCTGAATTTCCTTGTCTCGCATCAACGCTTTTACGATTTCATGGCCGCACGGTTTGACACTGTGTCGCGACAGGAATTCACGCAATATATGGCATGGGTGGCGCATGGTCTGCCTGCCTGTCAGTTCGATGCAAATATCCGCGAAGTGGATCATGATGGGCAAAGCTTTCGTTTGTGGGGGGACAACGGTGAAATCACCTCGGCCCGCGCAATTTCAGTCGGCACCGGGCCGGTGCCCTATGTCCCCGAGGGGACGCCCGTTGGGCCTGATTGCTTTCACGGTATTTCCTATCTGAACCGCGCGCCTGCGGTCGCAGGCCGTCGTGTGGCCGTGATTGGTGGTGGGCAGACCGGGGCAGAAATCGTATTGGATTTGCTGGGCAAGCGGGACGGCCCTGCCGAGTTGACCTGGCTTAGCCGTCGCAGCGCATTCTGGCACTTGCAGGAAGGTGGGTTGATCGACCAGATATATACGCCCGGCTACGGCGAAACGTATCGCGCCTTGCCGCTGGACGTGCAGACGCAGATTTTGGCGGATCAAAAGCTAAGCAGTGATGGTCTGACACCGGAAACCGCTGACGCCGTTTACCAGATGATCTATCGCAGGCAGCATCTGGAGGGCAGGGGCGGCGTCACGTTGCGCCCTGGCCGGACAATGACGGGGCTACGCAAGAACGGCCCTGCCTTTGCATTGACGGCGCGCAGTGCCGCAGACGAGATGGAGGTCATACACGCAGATGTTGTGATCCTCGCGACCGGCTTTCGCACCGTTTTGCCCGAATGTCTGGCCCCGCTCGCGCCGCGGTTAGAGCGTGGACCGGCTGGTGAATTGAAGCTGGCGCATGCCTATCGCGCTGTCTGGGATGGGCCGCAGGATGCACCGATCTATGGGCTCAATCACGGGCGACGATCACATGGGATTGGTGACCCTCAGCTAAGTCTGACAGCATGGCGCAGTGCGATGATTCTTGAAGATCTTGCCGGGCGGCCGCTGTTTTCCGCGCTGCGCGAGGTGCCCGCCGGACTGGTGGATTGGGCCGGCGCAGCCACGCGCGATGAGATGCGGATCAGCGCCTGACCTTTATTCGCGATCAAGACGGCCCACCCTGTCGGGAGGGCCGTGTGCGGGGTCTGCTTATGGTTTATGAAAGCCTTTGCAGGAACCGCTTTGCAAGCTTTTGGCAATGAAATCACTCTGCGTCGCGTACCAAACGCACAGCATTCAAAGGCCGATAGTCACCTTCTGCTGCCGGAGAGCTTTCTGCCTTGCCGATGAACCGCACCGCACCGGCGCCGTGAATATCCTCACCATCAACACCCGGCGCATAGCCAAACGCCACATACCAAGCATAATAATGCTCCGGCTCTGCGGTGTTGAAATAGCCCGATGTCGATGACCAATAGTAACGGTCGGCCTCTGTCCATGTGAAGACCTCATGGTCAATGGCAGGAAAGACACCTGAATAATCTGCGATGCTCTGCAGCTCACGGATATTTGGAACGCGCCAATCTGTATGACCCAAATAGGCGGACTCGTTCATTTCAACAGCATAGGCAAGTGCGGCTTCCCAATCCATGTCTTGGCCTGCGTCTGCCTGGCTCCACATCAGGCCCGTGGCCGCATCGGTGACCGTCCCATCGCCATTATCGGCAAAATCGTTCGCACCGATCTCGTTGCCTGCAACACAGCGCACATATTTCCCGAAATCGGGACGTGCCCCACCTGTATTCCCTGTCTGTGGGCCGGTGGTAGCATCAGCCCCACCTTCGGACGGTGGTGAGGGCGCGTTGCGGCCCGAAAGGTCTGTCGGTGTTTCCGCCGGGTAGGCTTTGATATGGCCGGTGATATGGTTCACGCCAAAGGCCGAAGGTGCGCCGCCATGGGTGGTGCCAACTTTATAAAAGATACGCGTCCAATACTGCTCGTCCTTGGTCTCCGCGCGGGTTCCTGTTAGACTTAAACGGCGGGAAATCGGACTTCCGCCGTACAGTCCTTACGCCAGGCGGCTTTGTGCTTTTGGCAACTGAAGCTTTTGGGATGACACCGCTGGCTTTGCCGACAAAGAAGACAAAGCCCGGAACGCGGGTTGGTTTGGCTTGCTTTTGATGGAGCCCTCAAAATAGGCTTTGCTGAGAATAGATCTAGCTTTCTCCGCATATTTTGCGGATATTATCTTGCCCTTGCGGAGTTTGCGTGTCATAATATCCGCAACATGTGCGGATATTATGACTTACATTCATGAACGCGATGACTGGCCGGATTTCATATGGGACAACGCGGCGTTGTCGTCCAAACTGGCTGCTGTCCGTCACAGGCAAGGTAGGCTTTTGGGCCGGATGGAGGGGCTTGGCTTTGATCTGCGCAACGAGGCGATGTTGCGCACGCTGACAAGTGATGTTGTCAAAACCAGTGAGATTGAGGGCGAAAGCCTGAACCGCAATCAGGTACGCTCATCCATTGCGCAGCGGTTGGGCATTGATATCGGGGCGCTGGCCCCCGCGGACCGGCATGTCGATGGCATTGTCGAGATGATGCTGGATGCCACCCAGAACTATCAAAAGGTACTTGACCCTGATCGCCTGTTCGGTTGGCACGCGGCGATGTTTCCCACCGGACGCAGCGGCATGACAAAGATCACCGTTGGCCACTGGCGACCTGGGCCGATGCAGGTTGTGTCCGGACCCTACGGGCGCGAGCGGGTGCATTTTGAAGCACCCGCTGCTGACAGGCTGGATGCCGAGATGGACCGGTTTCTGAAGTGGCTTGATCGCGCGCCCGACACTGACCCTGTGATCAAGGCGGCGATTGCGCATCTATGGTTTGTCACGATTCACCCGTTTGAGGATGGCAATGGGCGGATCGCGCGGGCCATTGCAGATATGGCGCTCACGCGATCAGAGGACAGCTCGCAACGGTTCTATAGTATGTCGACCCAGATCAGGGCGGAACGAAAAGTCTACTATGAAATCCTTGAAAGCACCCAAAAGGGCGGGCCTGATATCACGCCATGGTTGATCTGGTTTCTGGACTGTCTGGACCGCGCCTTTGATGGGGCAGAGGAGATTTTGGCCAACGTCTTCAAGAAAGCCCGGTTCTGGGAACTGCATGGTGATATGACGCTGAACGCCCGGCAGCGTGACATGCTCAACCGGCTTTTGGACGGGTTTGAGGGCAAGCTGACAACCACGAAATATGCCAAAATTGCAAAGTGCTCACAGGATACAGCCTATCGCGACATCACCGGACTGATCGAAATGGGCACGTTGACGAAGAACGAGGCCGGCGGGCGCAGCACAAGTTATTCACTTGTGGTGGGGTAATGTGGTGTGAGTTTCGCAATTTATCGAAACTCCCGTGTGAGTGAATTCAACAAGTTTAGTTTCTATTGCGGCAGAGAGGGCGGGGCAGATCCCTTGCCAAGCCATTCGGGAACAACCTGTCCGTCAGGGGTCGCTCACCGTTCAGTACGGTTTTTGTCTATCGGGCTGCCAAAACCTGCGGTTTTGATGTCTCATATAGCTATTACGGTAATGATGTCACATAAGGGATCATAAACGGACACCTGACGTTCATGCAAAACGTAGCGAATGACAGGGCTGAGCCCAGAGTTCCAGATGCTGCGCTCCACGCGCGTGACTGTTTTGACGCAAACACACCCGCATGCTTTCAACGCAATCATCTAACCGTTGGGTTTCCGGTATCTCTCGCGATAAGGCATCGCGTTGGCGATTGAACGCATCTAGGCTAGGTGTCGCCCATCTTGTAGCAACGAACGAGGGACGGCGACATGGTGCTTAGAATTTGGGGCAGACACAACCATTCATATGACGCGATATACGTGTTCTCAATGAAAGGTGTTAGCGTCTCTGGTATGAAAACCGAGCAATGCTTGACCCTTATAAATGATACGTTACGCGCCCAAACCGATGCGACAGACGTCTGCGACTGCCCTCAGGTCATCGACGTTTCCAACGGAAACACGCAGCTAGTTGGGGTCAAGGTTCCACGCGACAAAGAATTAATCCTTGCAGAAACCTGGAATGATATTGTTGGTACTGAACAAGCGCGATGCCACACGCCGCATCATGGCATCGCCACCATGAAAAACGGCCAATTGGATTGGTTCGCAGCGGTCTGCTTTATGTGTGACAATGCGTCTATCATCGGCCGTGCGGCAACAGAGCCGTGGCGCAAGTTATTGAGCTTAGAAAACGCCTCGGAACCAGTGCCTGATCTCAAAAACATCGTCGAAGAACTCCATGGTGGTGAATTCTCTGATCGTGCATTCTACAAAAAGGGGCCAACTGATTGGTAAACTATGTTATTTCTGAACCCATCCTGTGAAGGCTTTCCGGTGTGACGTTACCGAAATCCTGCAATGCCGCGAAGGGCAGCTTTCACAGTATATGCTGAAACCTTCAACAACTGCTTTAGTTTTGAACGGGGTTTGTGGCTGCGTCATACGCGGTGTGTAGCGGCGTGCCAAAAACGAGGGTTTTAGGTGCGCTTGGTCATGATACCTTCATGCTGAATAACACTCATGGAGTTGGAAATTAAGGTAAGCGCCGGTTTGGTGACACCCAACCGCCAATTTCTATGCGATCATTGGAGAGGTGGGGTGCAAATGGCGGCGAGGAGCCCATTTTACTGATCTTCTGCAATGCCGCTAATGTCTGCTTTCGATGACATCACATTTGCCAACCACTTGCTTGGATTGGTACCGGTGATGCGTAAGAATTCACGGTTAAAATTGGATTTTGTGTTGAATCCAGAAGACAGCATCGCAGCGGTAACAGTCGCTCCGTCGATCAAAGCCTTTTGCGCTGCGGCGATCCTTGCATCGTTTACGTAGCGCGATACATTTTCCCCGGTTTCTTGATTGATTATCGTGGACAGGGTCTTGGCAGGTACGCCAAGTTTGCGCGACAATCGTGCCAGCGTCAGATCAGGGTCAAGATAGGGGCGATGATCCGCCATGTAGGCCTGAACACGCTGCCATACGTGTTGCTCGGCTTCAGTACTGGTGCGTAGCGGCTCTTCTTCGCTCGTGTCTTCTGCTTGCAGATGGCTCGAGAGGCTGATGATTCCGATCAACAATAAGTTTCCGATAGAAAAAAGACTGATAATCCAAGGTTGAAGGTGTCCAAAGCCCGATGCGATTGCGGCTACAATCATTATATCACTGAGCGCTGAGACGACTAGCGCCGCTCCGATCACATGCCAGATACGCGAGGGCAGATTGCCATCCACCAGAAAGGCGCGCGGTTGTGCGTCTGGACCTTTGTGCGACACAATGAGGATTGCGAAACCGTAGATGGCAAAAGCACTCGGCACGAAGATATCTAGAAAATTGGGTGCGGTGATCAGCGCTGCAACCGCAGTTATTGGCGCCAAGAGGTGAAGCAGGTCTGAGTTTCTGACGGGGCGCACTGCGGTCCACTGAAACGCGCACCATGCAGCGGGAGGGATAAGTGTCGCAGTGATCGGCTGAACCATCCGCATACCAGGAACCAGATAGTGCTGAGCAAGCGCCAAAATCCCTGTCTGCAACGCGCAAACTGCCAGCAAGATTGCAATGGGGCTTAGCTTACCGCGTGTGACCCACAACCTAAGGAACAGAAACATCAAGACAGCAGATGCGAATACGGGGATGGGCAGGCTTGGCATGGGACGACTACTTTGTGATCAATGCTGCATTGCTAGTCCTAAAACCGGATCTTGACGACCTAAAACCGGTTCAAGGACGCCAACCAGTCGTCGCGTCCTCCATGATTTGGGACGTAACCTTAGAACTGGAGAAACCTTATGAAAAATTTCGTAATTACTATGGCACTGATGGGCGCGGCTTCTTCTGTGATGGCTGACCCCGCTGGCGTCAGGACGGCTGAAATCGAAATGCCCCACCATAACAGTCAGGCGGGTATATCGATCTGGTACCCCAACGGCGGCGGCGGCGATCTGGCGGTCGTCGCTGAAAACCCTGTTTTTCACGGAGTCGAAGCTGCCGTTGACGCAGAAGTACATGTCGGCACCCACCCGATCGTCATGTTCAGCCATGGCATGGGGGGGACCACGCGGGCGCAGGCTTGGCTTGCATCTGGTCTTGCGGAACGCGGGGCGATTGTTGTGTCGGTAAATCACCCAAACTCGACTTGGGGTGATTTCGACATGTCCAAGGGGGTAAATCACTGGACACGGGTTGCTGATATGTCGATCGCACTTGATGTCTTATTGGCTGACCCCGCGTTCGTGGATCACGTTGATACGTCGCGGATCATGGCGGCAGGGTTTTCCTATGGTGGGTGGACTGCGCTTTCGATGGGTGGATTGACTGGGAACCACGCAGGGATAATTGAGACTTGCAGGGAAAGACTAGATGAAATGGAGGCCTGCGCCATGCTTATGTCCGAGGGCGTTAACATGCCAGGGATTGATCCCGATGTCTGGAATGAAAGTTATGCGGATGCGCGGATCACACATGTAACGGCGATTGACCCGGGATTTGTCTGGGGGCTGACGGCAGCTAATGTGGCCGGCCTTTCGCCGAACGTGCATATGATCGGTTTTGGCGGCCCTCTTGATCGGATGCGTGCCACAAACTTTGACGAAAGCGGATTGACTGACCTGTTACCCAATGCCCGTTTTACGCGCTTTGATCCAAGCTTTCACTTTACTGCCATGCCGTTGTGCAAACCCGCTGCCGAAGAAATCCTAGAGGAAGAGAATGACGACCCGGTATGTACCGACCCTGACGGAACTGATCGGGCGGCGGTGCATACCGCAATCATCGACATCATAGCGGAAGAATTGGGTCTTTGAGCAAAGCAGCCGTTCACCTGCAAAGAGCGTGACGGCTGCTTCGTCCCGCAAGGCGGACCTTCGACACGCATGTTGTCAATGTCCGCTGTGTGTGGTGGGGGCCGATGTGGTATAATAAAAACATCCTGTTTTAATGCGGAATATGCACTTCGAATGTACCCCACCCCGACCTACACTTCGCATAATGAAGTTTATGTAATATTATAAGTCCTCGGTTTTGAGGTAGCTCCGGCCTCACCTTTGGCGAAGATAGGCAGCGGGATGCCGAAAAACGATCATTCATCTGCATCCATCACCCGATTGATATCGCTCAATCCCTTTCAGATGCGCCGTGCAAGCTTTCTCAAAGCAAGGCAGTTTTTTGGAGGAAATGTAAAATGGGATTACTTGCCGGTCAAACTGGGCTGACTTTCGTTGCAGAAGGCGCGCATGTTGCAGTGTCAGATATCAACGATGATCAGGCACAGACTGTCGCTATGATCGAAAAGGCAGGTGGCACTGCTGTTCCGACTGATGGCGGCTATGTTGCGCAGTAACGATCCGGCCATGCGCAAGCAGGTGCAATTCTCATGATTGCGTTGCGCCTGACAGAGGTTCAGAAATCCTATGGTGACAACCATGTTTTATGTGATGTGAGCCTGACCATTGAGGATGGCGAATTTATCGTCATCGTTGGCCCTTCGGGCTGTGGCAAGACGACTTTATTACGTGTGGTTGCCGGGCTGGAGATGCCTGACGATGGCCAGATCGAACTGTTCGAAGAGGTCGTAACCGAGATGTCCCCGGCCCAGCGGGGCGTTGCGATGGTATTTCAGTCTTACGCCCTTTACCCGCATCTGACAGTGTTCAAGAACCTTGAATTTGCATTGGAGCTGGCGCATCTGAGCCGCGATGAAATTCGGCAGCGGATCACGGATGTCGCCAATATTTTATCGCTGGCGGACTATCTTGATCGCAAGCCGTCAGAACTTTCTGGTGGGCAGCGCCAGCGGGTCGCCTTGGGCCGTGCGCTGGTGCGCCAACCGCGCATGTTTTTGTTTGATGAACCCTTGTCGAACCTTGATGCGGGCCTGCGCATGAACACGCGGATCGAGATTGCAGAACTGCACCGCACCCTGAAAACGCCAATCCTTTATGTCACCCACGACCAGACCGAAGCGATGACCCTGGCTGACCGCATCGTCGTTATGCGCGCTGGCCGGATTGAGCAGGTCGGCCAGCCGCTGGAACTATACAACAACCCTGTGAATCGCTTTGTGGCAGGTTTTATTGGTTCTCCTGCGATAAACTTCTTGGGTGGCGACCTGTTGCCGGGGGCCGGTGCTGCCAGTGTCGGGGTCCGGCCAGAGCATCTGCGGGTGGTTGAGGATGGCAGGTTGCAGGGCAAGGTTCTGCATTATGAGCGTCTTGGCACCGACACCCATGTGATTGTCGATCTGGGTGATACGCACCAGCTGACCGTGCGGCTGGTCGGGCAGTGGGAATTTGATCTGGATGCGCCAATCAGCCTTGATTTTGATGATGACAAGGTCGTTTTGTTTGATGCGCAGGGTGATCGGATCGTGAATAACGTGTAGCGGGGCGCCACCATTGCTGTATCTCAATCTGGTGTTTGTCCGGCACGCTAGCGCACATAATAATACGCCAGCAGACTCGCTCCGAAGGTGACTATCACCAGTACCGAATCCAGCCCAAGCACCCCTACCTTGGGTTTGCGCCGCACGATCAGGCCTGTCAGATAGATCGCCGTCACCACTATCCCGAAGGACAGCGCAAGGCTGACTGTCGTGGACGCCCCTTGCAGGATCGGGCCGCCGCGATAAAGGATGTCGGCGGGGAAGACCAAGACCAGCATGATCAGGTTGCTGCCGAAGATGTTCGAGATCGCCATCGTGTAGGCACCCAGCCGGGCTGCGGTGATGCTGGTGGTCAGTTCGGGCAGGGATGTCGCGGCGGCCAGCAGTGTCACGCCGATGAAACTGGTGCCCAGCCCTGATTGCACTGCGATGCGTTCTGCAAAGAGAACAAGCAGCAGCCCAAAGACAAGGATCGCAAGACAGGCCACGACCGATTGCAGGATCAGCGCATGGTTTGTCGTCTTGTCATCGTCTGCGGTGGCCAGAAACGGGCGGTCTTGGGTGTCGGGCAGATCAACCGGGATCCAGTCGCTCGACCCGTCATAGCGGCGCAGAATCCAGATCGTGCCGGCGTAGGTGAGCGCGATAAACACGCTGCCTGCACCGATTTGAAACACCACGACTGTTTCGCCGGTGGTGGTGATGATCAGTGTGATTGCCAGCAAAAGCACCAGCAACGTCGCCTCAAGCGCGTGATTGGCTTTGCGCGGATAATTTGTAATCGCGCCCCGCGCCCAGAAATCTGCTATCCCCAGAATGGCTGTTTGCAAGGCGATACCGCCAAACAGGTTGTTCAGCACCAGATTTTGCGCCTGATTGATCGCCGCTGACAGGGTTGTGGCCACTTCGGGCAACGATGTCGCCAAAGAGAGCAGCAACAGACCCACCAACGATTTTGCCAGTTTGAAGCGGTCCGACAAAGTGTCCGCCAGATAGGCCAGCCGCGCCCCGGAAAACCACACGACGCCCGCGCAAAGCGCAAAGATCAACAGGCTGCTGGTCAAGGATGTGGCGGGCATAGTCATGCGCCTTGCCTGACCGACAGATGCGGGCAGCATTTTGACATTGCTCAATCAAGTGTCTGTCAGTCGGTGCTATTTTACGCACAAAGGCGGTGTCATGATGTTCTCAAACGCGATCAAGTTGTTTCGACTGGGTGGATTTGATATCAAGCTCGATCCCAGTTGGTTCCTGATTGCCGGTTTGATCACCTGGACGCTATCGACCCAGTATTTCCCCCTGACCTTGCCCGGTCAGACGATGGCTGCCTATGTCACGCTTGCTGTCATTGCGATGCTGGGGTTTTTTGCTTCGCTTTTGTTACACGAGATCGCGCATTCGGTGGTGGCCCGCCGCTATGGCGTGCGGATCAAGGGGATTACGCTGTTTTTGTTCGGTGGCGTGGCGGAACTGGAGAGTGAGGTGCCAACTGCCAAGGCCGAGTTATGGGTTGCGCTGGCCGGGCCCGCAATGAGCGTTTGCCTTGCCGTCGTGTTCTGGACCGTCAGTTGGTTGTCCGAGCTGACCTTGGGCGCCCCTGCCCTGACGATCGTGCTGGTCTATCTGGCGATGATCAACATGATCATTGCCGTGTTCAATATGGTCCCGGCCTTTCCGCTGGATGGCGGACGCGTGCTGCGGGCCTATCTGTGGAACCGCCACGGCGATGTGTTGCGTGCCACCCGGATTGCTGCGCAGTCGGGAACGGTTTTTGGATATGCGCTGATGATCTTGGGTGTGTTGGCGCTGTTTCAGGGGGCTGTGACAGCGGGCCTTTGGTATATCCTGATCGGGTTTTTCGTGTTGGCCGCCGCCAAGTCGGCGTTTCAAAACCAGCTGATGCAAAGCACCTTTGAAGGCAAGACCGTGCGCGCCTTGATGATCCGTGATCCGGTTATCGCCTCGCCTGAGTTAACCCTATCAGCGTTCGTCAATCAGGTGATGTTGGCGGAACGGGTCAGTTTTGCGCCTGTTGTGGCCGATGGTGTGCTGATCGGGCAGATTGATAAGGATGTGTTGTCGGCGATTGATCGTGACAATTGGACCAGTACGCGTGTCGGGGACGTGTTTGCGGGGCTTGATGTGGCGGCCACGATCCCGCCGGATATGCCGATTGACGCGCTGCTAAAGCGTATCGCTGAGACCGGCACGCGCAAGTTTCTTGTAGTGCAGGATCACAAACTGTTGGGGGTTGTCACGCTGGCCAATCTGATTGGGCATCTGCATGACACCGACCAGAGCAACCGGCGCAAGGTGTGGTAGGCGTGTTCCACGCTACTTACCCTGCGTAGTCCGTTTGATCGCATAGGCCGTGGCAAGTGGCCCCAGAACCTCGAACACTACTGTGGTGCCGATTGTCAGCGCGATGATCTGGGAGCCCCAGTCTGGAAATCTTTGTGCTGCGATCAGGGCCATCCCAATCGCCACACCCGCCTGCGGCAAAAGCGCGACCCCATACCAGCGCGCTTCTTGTTGCGGGACGCGGGCGATGCGCGCGCCAAGCCAGCCGCCAAGAATTCGCGCGACGATCCGCAGGACGATAAAGCCCAGACCAATTGCACCTAGGGTGGTCGCGACGGCAAGGTCCAGCGCACCGCCTGCGAGGATGAAAAACAACACAACAAACGGCCATTGGATATGTTCGATTTCATGGAACGCCTTGGTGTGATGGGCGGCCAGATTGACGATGACCGCCCCAACCACCATGCCGGTGATCAAAAATGACACCTCCAGCCAGAGCGACAGCCCCGCACTGAGGAAAACCAACGCCAGCGCCTCGATCTGCAAGGGTTCGCCGTCGCGCAGGCGCCCTGTCAGCAAGGCCGCAGGCGCCCCGATCAGCAGCCCCAGTGCAATGGCACCAAGAATTTCCCATGCGGCAAGCGATAGCCCGGCGATATCCTGATGCCCCTCTAACTGCGCCACGATCACGAGTACGACACTGAACACCAGCAGCCCCCAGACATCATCAATAGCCACGATCCCTTTCAGCGTGCGGCCAAAGCTGTTGTTGATCCCTGATTGCCGGATCACATCATTGGTCGCCGCCGGATCCGTTGCTGTGGCAATCGCCGCCAATAACAAGGCCAGCCCCAGCGGCAGGCCGATTGCCACAAGGCTGACGCTGATCAGCAGGATCGTCACCGCGATCACCGCAAGCGAGATCAGGATGATTTTTTTGCCGTTCGCGCGCAGGTCCTTGCGGTGCATTGCCCCGCCCAGCAGGAAGGCCACCATCGTCAGCGCAATCACCGACAACATGTCGTACCACGCATGCAAATCCGCCGGGATCACGTCAAACCCGGCCCCGCCTGCCGCAAGACCAATGAACAAAAACAGGGTCACCCGTGGGAACCCTGTTTTACGAGACATCAGATCAGCCGCCAGACCACCCAGAAACAGCGCGCCCAAAGCGATCAAGGATGCAGGTTGCATGAGCGCCGGCCTAGAGTGGCAGCACGGTGCAATCAGCCGCATCAAGTGTCAGAACCGGATCATCGGGTCCGCATTCTTCGCCTGATATGGGATATGTCCCCTCAGTGGCGCAGCCCGCCAATATCAAGATGGCGAATAGGGGAATAATTCTCTTCATGACGGACCTCTTTTGGTGGTGTGGATGTTCGAAAACCTAACTGCGCGTAGGCCCGCTCAATTGATGTATATCAAGGCCGTTGGATTTGACCTTGATCAACATATGTCGCAGATTGCGGGCATAAGGTATTGAAATGAATGCAAGCGCCTTACTTCTCCGCGATCAAAAGACACCGCCGCAAATCACCCTTTCAGAGGGTGTTTTGGCGCTGAAAGGCGACCTCTTGATTAGCACCATCGAGAGCCTTGATCTGCGCCAGAGTGCAGGCGACACCATTGATCTGAGTGGTGTCGGGCAATTTGATACTGCCGCGGCTTGGGCGGTGGTAACGCTGGAACGCCGCTTGCAAAGGGCGGGTGTTTCGCCGGTGATCACCGGGGCCAACGCATCGCAATTAGATATGATCAGCACCCTACGGCAGAACATGCCCGAAGGCGACGCGCCAAAGCTGCCGCGCCTCACAATTGTGGATCGATTGGAAAACATCGGGCGTGCCACTGTGTCGGCTATGCAGACGGCCTTGTCGATGGTGGCCTTTCTGGGCCGGGTGGTCGCAACAATTGTCGGCTTGATCCTGCGGCCCACACGGATCAGAGGCACGGCCATTGTTCACCATATGCAGCAGGTCGGACTGAGTGCTGTGCCTATCGTGGCCTTGATGGCATTTTTGATTGGCGTGGTGCTCGCGTTTCAAGGGGCCGCGCAACTGCGCCAGTTCGGGGCCGAGGTGTTCGTTGTCGATCTGATTGCCATTTCGATCCTGCGCGAGTTGGGTATCCTGCTGACGGCGATCATCGTCGCGGGCCGCTCTGGCTCTGCGTTTACAGCCGCCATTGGCGCAATGAAAATGCGCGAAGAGATTGATGCGATGCGCACGCTGGGCATTGATCCGATTGAGGTTTTGGTCGCCCCGCGTGTGATCGCCCTGATCGTGATGTTGCCCGTGCTGGGCGTCATCGCCAATTTCGCGGGGCTTTTTGGTGGCATGGTGATGTCGTGGATCGAATTGGGCGTCGCGCCGGGCGTATTTCAGGCACGGTTGCTCAGCAATACGGATGTCTGGCACTTTGGCGTTGGTATGATCAAGGCCCCGTTTTTTGCGCTGATCATCGGGATCGTGGGTTGTTTTGAAGGCATGCAAGTGGGTGGCGATACGGAGTCACTGGGGCGTTTAACCTCGACTTCGGTTGTCGTGACGATCTTTCTGGTCATCACAGCAGACGCCATGTTTTCGATCTTTTTTTCGATCGTTGGGGTCTGACATGGCAGAACCACCTATTATCAGCGTACGTGGTCTGGTGACGCGATTTGGCAATCATACGATTCATGACGGGCTTGATCTGGATGTGCGCAAGGGCGAGATTATCGGAATTGTCGGTGGTTCGGGCACCGGCAAATCCGTTCTGCTGCGCGCGGTTGTCGGCCTGCTGAAACCAGCCGCAGGGCAGATCACTGTGTTTGGTGAAAATGTGCGCGATACCGGTGTGGCCGATTATCGCCGCCTGCGCCGTCGCTGGGGCGTGATGTTTCAGGACGGGGCGCTGTTTTCATCGCTGAGTGTGCAGCAAAACGTCGAAGCGCCGATGCGTGAACAACTGGACCTTTCCCCGCAGACACGTGCCGCACTGGCCGCGATAAAGGTGCGCATGGTTGGCCTGCCAGAGAACGCCCTACAAAAAATGCCGTCAGAGCTGTCAGGCGGGATGCGCAAGCGCGCGGGCTTTGCCCGGGCCATCGCGTTGGACCCCGAGATTGTGTTTCTGGATGAACCAACCGCCGGTCTTGATCCGATTGGTGCGGCGGAGTTTGACGCGCTGACGGCCCAGTTGCGCCGCACTCTTGGGCTGACCGTGTTTCTGGTGACCCATGATCTTGATACCCTGCATGCGATCTGTGACCGTATCGCCGTGCTGGCCGAGGGCCGCGTTCTGGCGACTGGCACGATGGCGCAGATGCTAGAGGTCGATCATCCTTGGGTGCAGGCCTATTTCAAAGGGCCTCGTGCCCGTGCTGCACTGATCCAAAAGGAAGCAAGCTAATGGAAACCCGCGCGCATTTCGTTATAGTTGGGTTGTTCACCATCCTTGGAATAGTGGGTGGGCTGGGTTTTTTTCTGTGGCTGGCGAGCGTACAGGTCGACCGGCAATATACACGGTACGGCGTGGTGTTTGAGAACGTCACCGGCTTAAACCAATCGGCTGCCGTGCTGTTCAACGGGATCAATGTCGGTAGCGTTATGGGCATCCGTATCTGGGAAAACGATCCCAGCCAAGCCTATGTGAGTGTTGAAATTGACGCGACTGTACCGATTGCAGTGGATACAGTGGCACGTCTGGAATCCTCAGGTGTGACCGGGGTAGCTTATATTGCCCTGTCAGGCGGTGCGCCCGGTGCGGCGCTTTTGACGCCAGAGGCCGATGGCGTGCCCATCATCGCCTCGCGCCAAACGTCGTTTCAAACCTTGATGAGCGACGCACCAGACCTGCTTGAGGATGCCGCGACGATCATTGCGCACCTGCAAGAACTGACAGGCCCCCAAAATCAGGATCATGTGCGCAGTATATTGCAGAATATCGATGATGCGACCGCAGGGTTGGATCAGGCGTTGACCGATTTTTCTGAGATATCAGACACATTGCTTGCGGCAACAGCACAGGTCACCGGTTTTGTCGAAGGGTTTGAAGGTGTCGGTCCGGCCACGCAATCGACCCTCGCTGCCGCTGACAAAAGCTTTGCCGCGATCACCGAGACGTTTGAAAACGCCAACACAGCGATTGATACGCTTGGCCCCACGATTGATCAGGCGCATGATGCGATTGCAGCCATCAATACGCTGGTCACTGAAGATGTGAGCCCCCTGGCCGACGATCTGCGCACCACCCTGGGCAGCGCCGATCAGGCCTTCACCCGCGCAGACGAGGTGATGGCAACCGACCTGGGCCCTGCGCTGGCGGATGCGCGGGACGCGCTGAACGATCTGGCCGAGGCTGCAGCGGCGATTACGACGGATGTGCCGGGGATCATGACCGACCTGCGTTCTGGCGTGGCCGAGGCCCGCGCGGCCATCGCAGCCATCACCCCCGGTATGCGCGATTTCGGGCAGTTGGGTGCCGAGGCGCGGACTGTCGTGCGATCATTCAACGACCTGCTGCGCCAAATCGCACAGGACCCATCGGGCTTCTTTCTGGATAACCGCGTCCCTGAGTATCGGAGGTAGCCATCATGACCCCGTCCCGTCGTCTTTTGTTATTGGGTGTGATCGCTTTACCCGGATGCACGGCGCTTGATCTGCTGGGCACATCAAGCACGTTGCGCGATATCTACGCCTTGCAACCTGTCAGTGTCCCGGCCCAAGCGGTGCGATCATCGCGCAGCCTGCTTGTGGTGACGCCTTCGGCCCCTGCCGCAATCACCACCGAACGCATTTTGATCAAGCAAGACCCGCTAACAGTAACCTATTTGCCTGACGCAAGCTGGTCTGATGCTGTGCCTGCCATGTTGCAATCGGTCCTGATACGGTCGCTGGCATCGGCAAATCAGATCGGTTTTGTGGGCGCACAAGGCGACGGACCGATCCCTGATACGGTGTTGCTGACGCGGATCGACGCCTTTGGTGTGGAACGGCAGGCGGACGGTGCTTTGTTGGCGCAGGTCTCATTCGAGGCTACCGTGTTGCGCGACCGGGATCAGCGGGTCCTGGGCACCCGACGCTTTGCCCAGTCGGTTGCGCTGGCCGATGATCAGGCTAACACAATCGCGCGCAGTTTTCAGATGATATTGGATGAATTGCTGCCCGAAGTGGTGGCTTGGGTCTTGGCACGGGCGGCATAGGTCATTTGATTTTTCGCAACCCGCGGACAGCGGGGCGTGATGTGGTTGGTCAATCATTAAGGAGAGTATGGCCATGGCCGCCACATCAAAGACCGAACTGATCGCTGTGACCCAAAAGGAATACGCCAAGCTGCAAAAGCTGACCGCGTCGATTGATGCGCCGACTGCGATGCAAAAGCGCGAAGAGGATACATCCATCAAGGATGTCATCGCGCACAGGGCGCATTGGATCGCTCTCTATCTGGACTGGTACGCCGATGGGTTGGCGGGCAAGACCGTCTATTTCCCTGCCGAAGGGTACAAATGGAACGACCTCAAGCGCTATAACGCGGATCTGCGTGCGCGGCAGGCAGATATGGACTGGCCCCAAGCCGTGGCCCTGTTGCAGGCAAACTACGATCAGTTGATGGCGTTTCTGCAGCGCACATCCGATGCCCAGCTCTATGGCGGGCCGATGCAAGGGGCGAACAATAAATGGACCCCCGGCCGCTGGGCCGAGGCCGCAGGACCAAGCCATTTCCGTTCAGCGGCAAAATACTTGCGAGGCTGTTTGCGGGGGTAGCGTGCGGATGGTCATTCGCGCAGTGAGCCGCCGTGCGCGCAAGATGTGGTGAATGTTTGGTTTGCGGACTTAGCTGCCGTCTGTCGTTCTTGACGTAACGTCCGCTTTCGCCTTTTCTTGGTATCGGACAAAAAACGCAAGGCGCCAGCAGGATGCTGACGCCTTTTTCAATTGTGTCGTGTTCTGTTGGGGTAGATTACCGCAGAACTGACCGGCTGTTTGGCAACCGCAGCCATACTTCGACGCGGCGGTTACGTTCACGTCCGACTTCGTCTTCGTTGCATGACAATGGCAGCAGCTCGCCATAGCTGATCGGACGCAAGCGTTGGGCATTCGGTGTGGATAGCGACCGGGCCAGCACGCGGGTCACTGCGTCTGCACGGTTTTGTGCCAGCGCGGTATTCCGCGTCCGTTCACCGACCGAGTCAGCGAAGCCAACCAACAACACTTCCAAACCGTCAAATTCACCTGCTTCCATACGCGCAGCCAGTTCGCCGATGTTACGCTCGGATTCGACGTCCAGAATGCTGGAACCTGTGTTGAAGCGGAAAGATACGCTTAACCGGTCTGCGCCACGCAATTGCTGCATCATGTCGGAGTATTGTGCACCGTCAAAGTCAGGTTCGACTGCGGCCGTATGCACCAGCATCATGCCCATATCTTCCAGGCGCATGCGCTCCAGCTCACGGTCGATGAAGTTGCTTTCCTTGATGTAGGCCTGTGCTTCGCCTGTCAGGGTCCAGTCAAGGAAAGCCTGCGCTTCGGGGTGAATGGTGCCCGGTGCCGTGTAGGCATAAAGGCGGCGCGACAGCGCGTAGCCTTCGATCTTCATGCGAAAGTCGGTAGGTGGTGACAGAAGTCCACAGCTTTCGCGAATATCCAGCAAGTTGACGTCGTTTGTGCGCGCCAACCAGCGGCCGACAAAACCGATGCCGCCGCGGTCAGCCATGACCGCATCAACCATGTCCTGATAAGCGCTCCAACGCGTCACATTTGCTGTTTCATCGCGGCCATTTGGACGCACCAACGCATCCATCATGACGGCACGGTCGCCCGAGCTTTCACTGAAAGAGTTGATGGTGATTGGCACATCGCCGCCGCCCAATTCCAGCCAGTTTGTGATTTCGCCCGACCAGATTCTCGCAATTTCAAGCGATGTCAGGTTGCGCACAGGGTTATCGGGGTGCGTGATCATCACGATGCCATCGACGCCCAGAACGGTTTCATCCGGCGTGTCGCGCAGATCTGGAATACCGGCCACCGCCAGCTTTTCAACATCGCTGTCTTTCATCCGGCGATCAGCGACACCAATGGCTGCAAGGCCTTCTGCAAGCGCGGGGAATGCGCTGCCGGAACCTCGTGTTTGTAGGTCAATTTCGGCGCGTAGCGTGCCGTCGGCGTTCGTCAGGCGTACGATACGTTCCGCTGCGTCGTCGGTTGCTACAATTTCATAGGTTGCACCAACAGCGCTGGCATAGCCCCGCAACAGATTGGGGATCAGTGTTGTGCCAACGGTGCGGGACCCGTAGATGCCGAACTCTGGCCCGTATTCTTGCCGCTGGGGGCAAACAATGCCGGTGCAAGTGACGTTGCCTGCCTTGATGCGCAATGTGCCCAGACCGTCTGCCTCGACAATATAGACATTGTCCTCGAAGCTCAGCAATTGGCCGGTGATGGACATGGATCCGTCATTTGACTCTAGCTGGATAGGGGCATTCTGTTGGGCGGTGAGGGGCGCTGTAGCGAGCGCAAGGATGGATGCCACCACGCCCATTTTCAGGCCGAGGCGGCCCAAAGTTTTAGATTTAAAGCATGTCATCATAACACTCTTTCATTGTTAACACTGCGACAAATCTGTAGATTAAAAATTCTGGCATAAGTATGGCAAGTCTTCTTATACTGCCTAAAAGGTAGTCAAGTGGCGTAAAGATTACGCAGAGTAATGCAATTTCCAAAACTTCATCTACTCAGCTTTGTTAGTTCGGATTCTAGCTTCTAGACTTCTTCTCACGGCAGTCTCCGAAGCCGACATCACCTATGTTGAAGCATTCGAGCAATATGGGCTCCTTTCAGACATCCGCCCAAATCGGCAAATGATCTGATGCCCGTCTTGCCAGCGCGCTCTCATCCACGCCGGCGTCCGCAAGGTTCAACCCGTGCCCAAGTGCTACCCGGTCCAGTGCAGCAATAGGCCGGGCGGCATGGAAGCTGCGTCCGGGGCTGTGCAGGGTGAAATCATCCTGCAACGCCTCGAACCCACGTCGCGCTGCCCATTCGTTCATATCGCCGATGACAACTGTATTTTCTGATGCGCTGACTTGCGCGGCAATCGCCTGCAACTGGCGACGGCGCGACCTGCGCAGCAGACCCAGATGCACGCCAATGACGCATAGCCCGTCGTCCAGTGTGACCGATACGGCCCCGCGCGGCTCTGCCCCCGGCAGGGTGATCTGCCCATGATGCGCCACACCAAAGCCACGGCGCACCAGCACGGCATTGCCGTGGAAACCAAGGCTCACATCATTGCTGGCCAGCGGCACCACCTCAAAATCTGTATGCCGGGAAATCATATCGCGCGGTACCGCAGCAGGACGGTCACCCAACCGCCGATCGGCCTCTTGCAGGGCAATCACATCCGCGTCCAGCCCGTTAAGCACATCCAGCACTCGCCCCGGATCGCGGCGCCCATCAAGGCCACGGGCTTTGCGGATGTTATAGCTGGCAATCCGGCGTGGCCGGTGCTTGAAAGACTGTGACATCACCTGCATATAGGGATCAGACGCCTTAATAAAAAGGGGCAAAGTCATGATCCAACAGCTTCGACAACAAAGCATCCTGGTGCGCAGCCTTTGGGCACTTTTGCTGCTGTCGGCCGTTGCTGCCGCCTTTGAGGGGCGCTGGTCGATGGTGTTTGTCGCGCTGGCCACATTGGGCCTGTCTTTTGCACCAATCCTGCTGGCCAACCGGCTGAACATCACCCTGCCCCTGCCCTTTGTGGCGGCAACGACCGTTTTTGTGATCGCCTCGATTTTCATGGGCGAGGCGTTTGATTTTTATGAACGGGTCTGGTGGTGGGACATCGCGCTACATGGGTCATCGGCCATCGGATTTGGGCTGATCGGCTTTGTCTTTGTGCTGATGATGTTTGAGGGTGACCGCTTTGCCGCCCCGCCTTGGGCGATGTGTCTGGTGGCATTCGCGCTGGCGGTCACGGTGGGCGCCTGCTGGGAGATCTTTGAGTTCGCGATGGATCAATGGTTTGGCCTGAACATGCAAAAATCCGGCCTGATGGACACGATGGGCGATCTGATCGTCGATGTGATCGGCGCGGGGCTGGCCAGTTGGCTGGGGTATGCCTACCTGCGCGCCAAGGACCGCAGTTTCTGGACGTGGCCGATTGACCGGTTCGTCGCGCTGAACAAGCGGCTGTTTCGCAAGCATCGCTAGCCTTTCAGCATGAATGAAGGTTTGACGCCGCGGCTTGGACTGGCTTGATTGTGTGGCACAAGTGCAGGCTAATGACGCGTGAGGCAGACCACCGCATGTATCGCGCGCAACAAGCGGCTAATTTGCAGCCGGCCGCAGGGTCACTACCCTGCCAATCGCACCGCCGTTCCGACCCCGCTGATCAGCGTCATATTGGGTGCGCCATATCCAACTGGCGTGTACTGGACCGACACCGCAATCACAGCATCAGCGCCCAAGGCGATGGCCTGTTGTTTCAGCTCAGACAGCACGATTTCAACGCCATCCTGTACCGTGGCCTCGACCACCTTGGCGCGCCCATTCACTGTTGCTTGCACCGAGGCAAAGGCATCGCGCAGCACACCTATCCCAAAGACACATTGGGATGAAATGATCGCAATGCGCTCTGCAACCTCAAAGTGCCCGTGATCCTCGGTTGTCATGATCACGCAAGGCATTGCGCCTGATTTGTCGTTTTCGCGTTCCAAAGATGTCTTTTGCATTTGTTCCATCTGTGTCAGGCACCCATCAATGCGAGTTTGCGCGCCAATGCGTCGCGTTCTTCGATCAGATCCAGCACCAGTGCGACACCAGCCACATTCAGTCCCAGATCGCGCATCAGCCGCGCTGCCTTGCGGGCGCGGGCGATGTGAGGTGGGGTGAACTCCCATTCAGGGGCGCTTTGGGCCACGGGTGTCACGACACCGTGGTCCACCAGCGTGATCACCAGATCGGTGTTGGCGTCACAGAATACCGTCAATTCCGACAGCGACAGCGTTTCGACCATTTCGACGCGCAGGTTGCGGGGTTTTGCTTTTTTCATGGGCTTACACTCCGAGTTTTGCACGCGGGTTGAAGGGCTGCGCGCGGGCCAGTTTTTCATAAAGTGCGCGGGCTTCTGTTGAGAGTTTCGGCGGGTTCACAAGGTGCAGTTCTGCATAAAGATCGCCCTTCTGCGCCGCTGGTATCCCCCGGCCCTTCAGCCGTAGCTTTTGGCCCTGCCGCGCATTTGCGGGGATGTTCAGATCAACAGCACCAGTGGGCGTTGGCATGCGCACCTTACCGCCAAGGGCGGCTTCCCACGGGGTGATAGGCAAGGTTACATACAGGTCGCGCCCTTCGATCCGGTAGATCGGATGCGGTTGAAAGGTGACCTCAATCAGCAGATCACCGCCCTCAACGCCCTGCCCTGCCAAGCGCAGGTGCTGGCCGGGCAGCACGCCCTTGGGGATGGCCAGATCGATGTGGCGGGTTTGCATCGTCGCATGGCCGGTCTCGTCGATTTGCGGGGCTTGCAGCGTCAGGGTCGTCTTGGCCCCCGCGATGGCATCCTCAAGTGCGACCTCAACCACTGCATGCTGATCGTGTCGCCTGGATCCCGCCCCAAAACGCTGGCCAAAGAAATCGCGGAACATGTCAGGGTTGATATCCCGCTCATCAAAGGCATAGCCGCTTTGCCACGGACCCGTCTGCGCAGGATCAGGGCGCGGCTGATCCCAATCTGCACCAAAGCGGTCATATGCCGCGCGCTTTTCAGGATCGCTCAGTACCTCATAGGCAGCCCCTGCCGCCTTGAACTTGGCGTCAGCTTCTGCACCGGGGTTCACGTCGGGATGATATTTGCGGGCCATCTTGCGGTAAGCGCGTTTGATGTCATCGGCAGAGGCATCCTTGGGCACACCAAGCGCCTGATAAAGAGCTGTGTCAGCCATTGGGGTCGTCTCACGTTGGTTGCCCTGACCCTAAGTATTCGGGGTGGCGGGCGATTGACTAATCTCAATCCCGGCGGGGCATGCCGCACTAGGGTGGCGATGCACGAAACAGGAGGCCATCATGACAAACGCGACATTCCTCGCCCTGCAAGGCCCAGACGGCACCACGGCTGATCTTGCGCCTATCGTAGACGCGGCCCGCGGGCAGAACGGACGGCTTAGTGTGCTGCATGTCGGCGCTGTGCCGCTTCTATCCTATTCGATTACCGCGTCGCCCTATGCGATGCCCGTCGTCCCCGAAGGATGGCTGGGCGAGCGCAACAAGATGGCAGCACATCTGGCCGAAAAGCAGGCACAGACGCGGGCGTTTTTGGGAAAAGAGGGTCTTACCGGTGAAGTCGCCACTCTTTGCGCTGAACCATCGGCGATGCATGATCTTGTCGCGATCCGGGCGCTCTTTGCTGATGTCAGCGTGTTGCTGGACAGCCTGCGCGACAGCGACACGGCGTTCAACAACATCGTTTACGGTTTGCTGTTCGAAGCGCCGGGTCCGGTGGTCCTGAATGTGGAACAGAACGGCAAAGCGCTGGCCCCTGAAAACGTGTTGATCGCGTGGAATAGCGGCGTACCGGCTGCGCGTGCGGTGCGCGCCGCCCTGCCCCTGTTAAAAACCGCGAAAGAGGTCACCATCGCCAGTTTCGACGCCGATCCCTCACGCTGGGGTGATGGCGATAATCCCGGCGCTGATCTGGCAACTTGGCTTGCGCATCACGGCTGCAACGTGGTCGTGCAGGAGTACGTCACGGGCCGCAAATCCGTGTCAGATGCCATTGTGGGACGTGCGCGTGAACGCACCGCTGATCTGGTCGTCATGGGGGCCTATGGGCGTAGCCGCTGGAACGAGCGTTTCTTTGGTGGCACGACGGAGTCGATGATCAAACAGCAGGACATGCCTGTTTTGCTGGCCCATTAACAACAGGTAAGCTGCGGTTTTACTCCCTGCGCAAGCTGCATCTGGACGGACGTGGGCCGGAGACAGGGCGTTTTCACCACCATCGATGGTGATGGCCTTGCCGAATACGAGACGTCACTCTTGCAGCGTTTCAAGATAGGTCACAAGGTCAATGATCGGCTGGCTGGTCATGATCAAAATCCCATCGTCCCCGCGCATGGCCACGCCTTTGCCTTCAAAGAAGGGTCCAAACAGCGGCATTGGGCTGCCATGCGACAAAAGCGGGACACGCCCATCAACCTTGGCGACCAGATAGGAAATGGGGAAGGTCCCGCCGGCCTTGGCGCTGAGCTGTGTCAGATCACTGGGCGGGATCATCAGCACCTGTGACATTGGGCCAGCCCCTTGGGCATCATTGCCGTGACAAGTGGCACAATGATTTTCAAACAGGACACGGCCAGCGTCGGTGTTTTGTGCGACGGTGAAGGTCGGGATGATGAAAAGGATGAGTGATACAACAAGCGGTTTCATGATGTGCCTTTCGCTGGGGACGGGTCCAGACTAGCGGCAGGCGCAGGGGGCAGGATTGATCTTGCTCAACTCCCTGCGGCCAATACGCGACGGTCAACAATGGCCCCGCCTGATATCAGTTGGTCATTGGGGTGGGTCACAACGGTGCTGCCCACCTCCAACCCGTCCAGCACCTCGGCGAATTGCGTGTTTTGCTGGCCGATGCGGATGATCTGTTCGGTCGCAACCCCGTTTGACGCGACAAAAACAGCCCAATCGCCGTTGCGCTGAAATAAAGCGCTCAGTGGTACCTGTAGCGCGTCATCATTGCGCCATTCGGTGATCCGCAAGAAGACGGCAAAGCCATCGCCCAGATTGGCGCGGTCTTCCAACGGCGTGGTCATGTCAAAGATTGCATCCAGCCGCTGTTCCTCAATCCCCAAGGCAGAGGTTTTGGTTTCCGCGGCAGGTGAGATGCGCGACAGGGTCGCAGACAGGCTGTTTGTTCCGCCCCAACGTTCCACCACGGCCTGTGCGCCGGGTTGCAGACGGACTGCGTCGCTCGACAGCAGATCCGCGACGATTTCCAGCTCGGTCGGGTCACCGATGCTGAGCAAGGCGGCACCGGTCAGCACAGGGCGTTCGCTGGTCCCAGCGACGCTCAACACGACGCCATCGGCGGGGGCAGTGATATTGACGCAGCAACTTGTGTCAATCTCGGCCGCTGGATTGGGTGTCTGTACCATGGTTTCAGCGCGGGCAAGTGTGCTTTGAGCCATGTTGATACGGGCCTCTGCTGCCTCAACCGCGCTTTGGGCGACGGCCAGTTGCTGCACCGCATCCTCCAATTGGGTCAGCGATGCAACATCACGCGCCACCAGCGTTTCGGTCCGCACGAAATGAGAGCGTGCAAGATCACGTTCTTCCACCGCACGCGCCAGATCGGTTTCGGCGACATGCAGTGCCGCCTCCGCCTCTTGCACGCTGGCCTGTGCTTGCAGCAGCGTGCGACTGTCAAGCAGGGTTGGGGCGGCCGGGCGCACCACAGCGACAACGGTTTCGCCTGCCACGACGGGATCACCCACCGCGACCGGGGACCGCAGGGCGGTGCCGGTAATGGGGCTCGCGATCTCAAAGATATCCTTGATCCGGGTCACGCCATCGGCATCCACGGTTACCTCAAGCGGGCCGCGCGCAATCACATGCAGATCAACTGGGATCGGGTCATCCTGAAAGGCAACATAGCCAAGCCCCAGCATCACTATGGCACCAAGACCAAGCAGCCCAATTGTACGTGGTTTCAAAGACATCTGCGCTACTCCCTTACTTTCATTACGGAAACGAGGTTTTGTTTATCCAGACTGCGGCGCACGATCATGACCGAGGCAAAGCTGGCCAAGAGCACGACAAAGCTGGCTTTGGCATAGACAGCCGGTTCAAAAACGAGCGGCAGATTGTAAAGATCGCTGGAGAAACTGTTGAACATGCCCGCGGCGATCAATGTGCCAATCCACCACCCCAAAGGCTGTGCCAGAACCGCCAGCAACATGGTCTCGCCGATCAGGATGTAGGATACTTCGCCACGGGTGAAGCCAAGGATGCGCAGGCTGGCCAATTCGCGCGACCGCTCTGACAGCTGAATGCGCGCGCCGTTGTAGGTGACACCAACAGTGATCAGGACAGCAATGATGATGTAGATCGTATTGATGATGCCGATGTTTTCCGCGATCGTTTCGGCAAACGACTGGCGGGTGTCTGACATCATGACGATGCCGGCAAGATTGGGCACGTCCTTAAGGCGGTCATGCAGATCAAGCACCTGTGTATCATCAAGCGAGACATTGATCGTCGAAATGCGCGGTGATTGGCGCAACAATCCGTTCACGTAATCAAGGTCCATATAAGCGCCGATCCCGAAATACTGCGCGATGGTATTGGTCACGATCAATGGGTGCGTTTCCTGCCTGCCGCCAAGGAACCTGGCATCGACCGTATCGCCAATCCCGACATTCAGATGCGCGGCGAGCCTGTCGGTGAGCACAACGCCACCGGGCGGTACTGCGACCTGATGGCCGTCATTGTCCATCACACGGCTGAGGTCGGTGGCGGGGTGGCTGGCCTGAATTTGTGTGCGCTTTTCGTGGTTGCCGTTGCGCAGGATGACTGCGTGAAACTGCTGTCCTTCGGTTTGCAGAACAGCGGGCAGGTCAGCAGCGGTTTCCAGTACGATCTGCGTCATGTCATGCGACAGCACCAGCATCGCGTCCTGTCGGTTGCTTTCGTAAAAGGCGCTGTCGATAATCTTGTTCAGGGATGGTTGAAAGAACGAAGGCGACACGATGGTTGATACTGCCAGCGCGATCCCCAGAAGCGTCAGCCCACTGCGCAGCGGCCAGCGGATCAGCGCGCGCAGGATCATGATCGTCGGTTGGCTCAGACGCATCGCGGCCATGGCCCGGTCGATCAGCGCGCGTTTGAACTGCGGTGGGGCTGGGGGCAGCATCGCGATGGCGGGGGCAAGACGGGCGGCCTTGATGGCGGCCTGTATGGCCCCTGCCATGGTGGCCAGTAGTGCGGCCATTGCAGAGACCGCATAGACCCAGGCCGAGGTGCTGAAGATCAGGAAAGGAAAATCGAAATACTGCGCGTATTGGGTGGACATACTGCGCGCCAGCCATGTGCCGGCGCCCCAGCCGATCCCGATCCCGACCACGGCAATCAATGCGGCCAACATCAGGTAATGCAGGCAAATTTCCAGGTTGGAATACCCCACCGCCTTGAGCAAGCCGATCTGGCTGCGTTCCAACGCGATGATCCGACCCATCACCATGCTGACCAGAAACGCCGAGATACCAAAAAAGATGGGTGGCAGGACAGAGGCCATGTTGCGCTGTTGTTTGATCTCGGAATCAATGAACGCATCCGACACCTGCAAATCGCGCCCATAGGCCCCCAGTGACCCGTAAGGATCAAGCAGTTGATCCACTGCATCGATCACATTGGCCTCCAACGCGCCGGATGACAGTTTCAGGGTGACGTCATTGAACGCGCCGGTCATGTCAAAGGCCGCATCCACCGCAGGCTTGGGCATCCACAAAATCCCAAAAGTCGCGTTATCGGGCATCAGGGCGCCGGGGCCGATGGTATAGATGAACTCAGGCGACTGGGCGGTGCCTGTGATGGTCAGCTGCCGTTTCTGGCCATTGAGGTTAGCAAAGAAGTGGTCGCCGATCACGAGATCATTGGCGATGGCGAAATTGGCGTTCACCATGACCTCATCCGTTGAAGCAGGGTCTGGCGTCCGCCCGGTGGTGACAATCGGCACATTCAGCCGGGGCAGCCCCTCAACAGGCAGCGACAGGATTTGTCCGCTGATGCTGACGTTGCTGCCAGGCACATCCAGTATCGCACTGCCCGAGGTGCGCGTTTCAACCGCCCAGACCCCATCAATCGCGGCTAGTTCGGCTGCCAGATAGTTGGGTGCGCGTTTGACGGCACTGAACACATCGGCAAAGCGGTTGCGTTCATAATAGGTCTCGCGCGTGTCACTGAGCGATTTATACGTCCCCAGCGCCATCAACAAGATCGCGACACCGCAGGCCAAAACCATAGCGATTGCAAGGGCTTGTCGCCAAAGTCGTGCGAAATCGCGGAGAAGTTTTCGGTCCAGTGCCTGCATCACCAGACAATCTCGGCCGGGGCAAGGCGGGTGTCATTGATCGCAACACTGCTGATCTTGCCGTCCTGAAACTGGATAACGCGGTGCGCCATACGCTGAATTTCAGCGTTATGGGTGATGATCACCGTGGTCGTGCCAAAGCGCTCATTGATGTCTTGCAGCACCTCCAGCACCTGCACGCCTGTTGTACTGTCCAACGCGCCGGTGGGTTCATCGCACAGCAGGATCTCTGGCCGTTTGGCGATAGCGCGTGCAATGGCAACACGCTGTTGTTCGCCCCCCGACATCTCGGAGGGGAAGTGATCCATACGGTCGGCAAGGCCAACTTGCGCCAGCGCGTCTTCTGCGGGCATCGGGTTAGGGGATACATCTGTGACCAGTTGCACGTTTTCGCGCGCGCTCAGGCTGGGGACCAGATTGTAGAACTGGAAGACGAAACCAACATAGTCGCGGCGATACCGTGTCAGGTCGCGGTCGGACATATCTGTCAGGTCGGTTTCACGAAACCAGACGCGACCTGATGTGGCGTGGTCCAGCCCGCCGAGGATATTCAGCAGCGTAGATTTGCCACTGCCCGAGGGGCCAAGCAAGACAGCCATTTCGCCTGCATAAAGCTCCAGATCAACGCCAGCGAGGGCGAAAACCTTTACGTCGCCGGTTTGGTAAACCTTGGTGACGTCCTCGGTGCGAAAGACGGTGTCCGACATTGGTGGTGAGCCTCTGTTGTGATATTTTGCCCCAGCGGCTTTTGGCAGAAGCAGCGACGTACCGATTGACGAAAATCAATCCTGGGATGGGGGCAACTGGTATCTTTGCACCTGTAACGGCGGGCCAATGGCCCGTGTCAGAAAACAAAGGAACTTGCTATGACTGCGAATGTTGGCACGTTTGATCGTGCGTTAAGACTGGTCATCGGCGCGGCCCTGATTGTGGCCCCCCTGTTGAATGTCATGGGGCTGGGAGTCAATACGATGGTGGCCTACATCCTGATAGCCATTGGGGGCATTCTCGCCCTGACGGCCGTTTTTGGGCTGTGCCCGATATACAGCCTGCTGGGCATCAAAACCAAATCTGAATGATGTTCGTGGCTTCCTGACGCGACATCGCTAAGCGCTCGTACAGCGTGGTCAAAGTGTTGCGATGCAGAATTGGCGAAATTCCCAAAAAAGACCTGGCCCCTGAACAAAGGAGACCCCTACCCAGCAGTCCTGTCCAAGCTAACGTCAGAACGACACAGTGTAGTCCAGCGATATCCTGCGGCCTTCTTCGGCGACGATAATATCTGGGTTCTCGCGCACGCTGCTGGCGGTCGGGTTGAACTGATATGTATCAAACAGGTTGGTCACCCCAAGCGTCACCCGCCCGGCACCCAATGGATATGATCCGCTGGCGTTAATAGTTGTTGTGTCGTCAAGCTCTGGATAGTCGGATTTGTCGCGACCGCTGGCATAGACAGCCTCACCCGACAGGATCAGCCCGTTGTCAAAGTTTTTGGTGGTATAGAGCCTTGCTGTATAGGTTGACGGGATGCGGCTGTTTGGTAGCCAGCTGTCGATGCTGCCGTCCTGATCATCATCATATTCTCCCTCGACAAAGGCGATGTTCGTGCCAAGGCTCCAGTCCTCGCGAATTTTATAGTCTGCGGTCGCCTCGGCACCCCATATGCGTTCTTTCTGCTGGGTGATGGTGTTGGTGGAACTGTCAAAGACCGTGCCTTCGTCCGATGTGGAATAATATGCAGATACATCGACCCGCCAGGCCGCATTGTTGTAACGTGTGCCCAACTGCCATGTGTTCACGATTTGCGCGTCAGGGCCGATATCGGCGTATGAGACGGTTTGGCCAGCCAGAAACGGGTTTTCGGCCGCGGCACGCCGTGTGAAAGCACCGACATCGGGAATGGAAAAGCCTTGGCTGAAACCACCATAAAGATCCACCGTCGGTGTGGCGTGGAATACCGCACCGATATTACCGACAACCGCATCATATTCGAAGTCTCCACCGATGACGTCAACCGCAGGTAACGCCACGGCGGTGGTCCCGGACAGGAACACTGAATCCGGCCGTGTAAAATCCGACACTGACAACCAGAAACGTTCCGCACGCAGGCCGGTGCTGATTTCCCATCGTTCACCGAGCGGCACATCAAGCTGGGCAAAGGCGGCCAGACTGTCCTGTACCATTGGGGCGATGACATCGGTGCCGTCCAGAAGCTGCTGCTCAACCTCGTCGCGCCCGATATCAAGACCCCAGGTCAGTGTCGCTTCTGCACCGATCCAGTCCGCGGGGCTGCGCACGGTCGCGTCCAGCCCATAGGTCGTGGTGAACAGTTCTGATTGCGAGTCCGGGTCCTGCTCGGTGCTGCCTGCTCCGTCGGCGTAGTACTGACTGTTGACGACACTGGGTTCTGTAAAGGCCGAGCGGCGTTCGATATCTGTTGCGAAAGCCGAGACTTCCAACTCTCCCAAGGCGAATTCGGCATTGCGATAGGTCAGTTTGGCGGTGCGTCCTTCGTCCGACACCGGCTCACCCGTATAGGGGTTCTCACCGACGCTGACAGGCGAGGTGTCATAATCGCTAAAGAAATCAATGTCCTGCTCGAACGCATAGGCATCAAGGCGGAACTCAAATTCATGCGCACCACGGGTCCAATCAGCGGCAAAGCCAATGGCACTCCGGGTTGAATCCTGATCATCACCCTGTCCCAGCAAAGGATCTGCCGGAATGCGGTCACCTGAACCATCAAAGGACAGCCCGTTGTATTCATTGGACAGCTCAATGCGCAGTCCAAGCTCCCCGACGCGCCTTTCATGCGAAAACGAACCACCATAGCTGAATGTGTCGCTATCGGCCTCTTGGAATGACAGGTTCGTGCTGACGGTTGTTTGTGTGGTATCAGTGTCAGCCTTATTTGTGACGATGTTGATAATGCCACCTGTCGCCCCGTTACCGTAGCGCGCGGTAGAGCCTTTGACGACTTCAATCCGCGCGATCGAGGCAGGATCAATCATCGCAAGTTCCCGGTCAAAGCCGCGCAGTTCGGACGTGCGGGCGATGCCGTCAATCAATATCTGTGTCGTACGTCCGCGCAATGTCTGGCTTGCGCCCCCGATTGTGCCGTTTGCGGGGGCAAGGCCTGGGACAAGGTCAGATATGATTGTTGGCAGGGTCTTGCCACTTTGTGCCTGAGCTTCGATTTGCTCTGCCTCAATCACCTGCACAGTACCGGGGATCGCGCTTTCGGTGGCACCGGTGCGCAAGGCTTCGATGACGATTTCGCCCAAGGCGAAAGGCTCTTCCGCCTCCTGCGCGGCAAGAGGTCCAGCGACGCACAAAGCGCCGGGAGCGATACCAAGAAGAAGACGCGCAAAAGTCATAACAGTGTCCTTGAAGCAGAGAGTTCGGGAAGGTGCCGCACTTGTGGTGGCAGCAATAGAAGGGCAATCCAACCGGTCAGCCCGGATAGGATCGTGGCGGTCAAAAAGACAGGGCCATAGCCCAGAGCATGCGCCAACTGGCCCGCGACCATGCTGCCAATCATATACATCAGTAGTGTCGCACTTGTCAGAAGGGTGAAATCTGTACCGGCCTGTTTCAGCGAAGAAAATCGCATGAAAGCCGTGTAGAGGCCGGTGATTTCAATATAGCGCAGGAAGGTGTCACACACCGACAGCACCACGATGATCCACGGGTCCATACCGACGGTGGCGGCAGCATAAAAGGTGGCAAAGACCAGCGTGCGACCGCAAATCAGAAAGATAAAGAAACCAATCAACCCCCACCGGCGGATCATCAGCGCCCCGGCGAAAGCGCCGCCCAGGCCGACCAGTGCGGCCGAACCACCAGAGATGGCACCGATCTGGGATAGGGTGAAACCCTGATCCACCAGAAATGGCTGTTCAAGCGCCTTTACCAGACCTTCGGGTAAGCGAAAAATCAAGGCAAACCCGATCATCGCCAAAGCGCCTTTGAATTGCAGAAAACGCCATAGGGCAGGTTTGCCAGCATCAGGGGGTAAGGGGCAGCGACCCTCTGCTTCAGGGTGCGCAAAGAACGGTGCCATCAGCGCAAAGGTGATCCCTGCGATAACCCAAAGGGTCGTCGTCCAGCCGATCAGATCGTAAAGAAATAACGTACCCGCCCCGCCGATCAAAACGCCAAAGGCCACCGCGGCACCTTGCAATGCATTGCCGCCCGGTTGCTGGTCAGGCGGCAGATGTTCGACCGCCCAGCCATCAGAGGCGATATCCTGCGTCGCCGATGACATGGCCATCATCATCAAAATGGGAAAGAATACGCCGGCATCCGCAACAGGGTTCAGCGTGGACAAGGCCAGAATACCGCTGATGGTCACCACAAAGCAAATGGCGACAACACCCTTACGGCCCAACCGCCCTCTGGCCAGCCTGTCGACCCATGGCGCCCAAAGTGCCTTGAGCACCCAAGGTGCCAGAAGGACGCCAAGGCTGCCTATGGTGTTCAGGCCGATCCCTTCGGATCGCAATATCGGGGGGAGTGCGGCGGCCACCAGATAAAGCGGCACAGCTTGTGCCAAATACAGCCCAAGAAGCGCGATAGATATTCTGGGTGACGGGAAAGCCAGCATGAAACTTCATCAATGTGAGGGATGTTTGTGCTGGCTTGCGGCTGACGCGTCCATAAATCGCAAGGTTATAGGTAAAGTCAACTGTTTTTGTCGGATTTGCCTTGACCGGCGGAGTGGCGTTGGACATGAAGTGGTGAAAGGGTGTTAGCCAAGCCGCCAGACCCGCCGGAAAGAAGGTGTGGCATGGCAACAAATACCGGACATATTTTCGATGGATCGGGCCGTGTTCTGGCGGTATTGCGCGCAGAAGCAGCGGCGCATGATCTGCCACTGACCATATTGTCGGACGGGATCGAGGTCACAACAACCTATGGCAGCATTTCGGCACGTCAGGACGGCAAGACCGTTCATTTGTCGCTCACGTCCGCGCGCCCTGGTGATCTGACCGTGTTGCGGGACGCGATCCACCAGCATCTTGACGCCGATGTGCATGTGGAATGGCGCAACCTGCCGCATGGGATGCCAGAAAATTTGCATATCCTGCAAGTCCACAGCGTCACGCAGATATCACCGGCGTTTCTGCGTCTGCGCCTTGTTGGTGATGTCGCACCACTGATTGCAGGTGGATTTCACATCCGTCTTATCAGCCCGGCCAGAGGTATGCAGCGCTGGCCGCAGATCGGTACGGATGGTCACACAATATGGCCCGATGACATGCCGCTGCCGCATCGTCCAGTCTATACCATCGCGGCCTCGGCTGATGATACCGTGATGATCGATGTCTTCCGCCACGCGACAGGCCGGACCCTGCGTTGGATTGCGGCGCTGCAACCCGGAGACGAGGTTGGTGTGATGGGACCGGGCGGCAGCGGCATGCCAAAAACAAAGCATCTGTCGCTTTGGGGGGATGAGACAGCACTCCCGGCGATCCTTCGGATCATACGGGATGCCCCAGCGGATATGCATGGGGCCGCAACAATTTTGGTACCATCGAATGCTGATATCCGCACGGTCGAAAATGCGCAGTTCCGGGTCAAATGGCTGCTACGCGATGATCAGGATCACTTAATTCGGGCGTTAAAGTCTGGCTATCAGGACGCCCTGGATACCTTTCTTTGGTGCGCCGCTGACGGGGCACAAGTACAAGCTGCGCGCATCTTTGCCGATCAGCTAAACATACCAAAAGACAGGCGGCATATCGCGGCGTATTGGCAGTTGTGAATGGTCCGAACGACCCCACAGCGCAATCGGGAACAAAGTTCAGGCAGTACGATCCTGATCTTATCGCTATGTCTCTTCGTTCCTCCACTCCTCGATGGCTACGATGAGCACCGAAACTTTCTTAGAAAATAACCCTATTGGGGTTCACAAGCGCTCATGTCAGACACTCTGCTGGGTTGAGCGGGACAAGCGCACCACGTTGTGCCACGACCTTGCGTGATATCGCGCAAGCTTGGCCTATACCCTTCTCAAGCGGGCAACCGGCAGCATGTCCTGCGAACAGGCCGGCGTTAAAACTGTCACCCGCCGCCGTTGTATCGACAAGGTCGGCCAAAGGGGTGACCGGTACTTCGCCCATGTCAGGGCCTTCGGCATAGACAACAGCATCGGCCCCGTTTTTCACGACGACCGTGACCGCACCTGCGTCAAGATAACGGTTGGCCGTGGCCTGCGGGCTGGCATCGTCGAACCAATCGGCCTCATCCTCGAACGAGGGCAGCACCAGATCGCTGACAGCCGCACCGCGCATGATTTCTTGCTTCATCTCATCTGCACCGCCCCAGAGTTTTGGACGCAGGTTAGGATCGAATGCAATGGATTTGCCCGCGCGGCGGGCATTGCTCAGCGCTGCAAGCAAAACCGCGCGTTTGTTTGACGGCAAGATCGCCAGCGTAATGCCGGAAAAATAGATCAGATCAGCGTCGTCCATCGCAGTGGCAAGCAAGCCGGGATCATCCGCCAAGGACCGGGCCGCAGATTGGCCGCGCCAATAGGAAAAGCTCCGCTCCCCCTGATCCAAAGAGATCAGATAAAGGCCCACCGTCTTGTCCGGGACGGTCTGCACGAAACGATCACTGATCCCGGCATCGCGCATAAACGCCCGCATCTGGTCAGAGATCGCGTCGTCGCCCACGCAGGTCAGGTAAGACACCACCACCTGTGGCGCACAGCGGGCCAGATACCATGCCGTGTTAAAGGTATCGCCCGCAAAGCCTAACCGGAAATCCCCCACATTTTCTGTGGGGGCCAGTTCGGCCATACATTCGCCAATGGCTAGAACGCGCATCAGACTTGTCTCCGCTATCTTAGGAAAACAGCATGCCGCCGTTAATGTCGATGTTTGTCCCGGTCATGAATGCGCTGTCATCACAGGCCAGAAACAGCACAAGATTGGCCGCATCATCCACATGGCCCTGACGCTTAACCGGTGCGTTCGCCTCAAACCCGCGACGGCCCGCATCAGGGGTGTGAATGTTGTGGAAATCAGTGTCGATCATACCGGGGCAAAGCGCGTTGACCCGGATATCAGGGCCCAGTTCCTTGGCCAACCCACGGGTCATTGTCATCACAGCGCCCTTGGATGTCGCATAGGCCACCGCACCGGGGCCACCGCCATCGCGTCCGGCTTGGCTGGCAAGGTTCACAATCGCACCAGATTTCATATGCGGCAGGCAAGCTTTGGTCATCATGAAGGTGCTGGTCAGGTTCAGCGTCATCACATTGTTCCAATGCGCAAGGTCCATCTCGGCAATGGTTTTGCGCGCGATCAGACCGCCTGCATTATTGACAAGGATGTCCACGCCGCCAAAGGCATCAACCGTCGCACCCACCAGTTTGTCCACACCCTCTTGCGTGTTCAGATCAGCCTGCACCGCAATGGCCTTGCCGCCCGCGCGTTCAATCTCGGCCACGACAGCGTCTGCACCCTTGGAGCTTTCAAAATAGCTGATTGCAACCTGCGCGCCCTCAGAGGCAAGCTTGCGGGCCGCAGCGGCCCCGATGTCGCGCCCGCCGCCCGTGATGATGGCTGTCTTTCCGTTGAGTTTCATAGATATATCTCTTTTCTTTTGATCGAGTGCTGCTGCACAGCCGTCGTGAGTTTATCGTTTTGCTTCCAAAAAATAGTCAAAGATTTCCGGTACATTACCCTCGCCCATGCCTGCGGCAACAGCCGCGCGCAGATTATGTGACGTACCTTCGGCAATCTCGGCGCGCGTGCCCATATCTTCGACCATTTTCAGGAAATATCCCAGATCCTTGTCCGCATTGTTGATCGAGAAACCCAGATCGCTGACCCCATCAACAGCGTAATTTTTGCAAAACCCCATGAAGGGCGAATTGGACGGACCGGCCGACATGATGTCGTAAAGCTGCTGGCGGTCAACACCCGCACGGTCGGCGACGGCAAAGGCCTGACTCATCGCGCAAACGGTCGTCATGCCCATAAAGTTGTTGATTAGCTTGGTGACGTGGCCTGCGCCAAGCGCGCCAAGATAGAAGACATTTTCGCCTTGCTCATCAAGCACCGGCTTGACCTTATCAAAGGTCGCCTTGTCGCCCGCAGCCATAATATTCAGCAGGCCGTCTTTGGCATGCGCTGGCGTCCGGCCCAATGGGGCATCAATCATGCCTGCCCCTTTGGCAGCCAGATCCGCGCCGATCTTGCGGGTGGATTCCGGGATGGAGGTGCCAAAATCGATCAGCACAGCACCTTCTTTGATCCCTGCCAGAAGACCGTCATCACCATAGACAAGGCTTTCCACAACATCAGACGTCGTCACGCAAAGCATGATGATGTCACAGGCCTGCGCCAGTTCCTTGGCGGATGCCGCCTCGCGCGCATTGCCGCGGTCCAGCACTGCCTTGACCGGCCCCTTGCTGCGGTTCATGACGACCATTTCATAGCCGCGGTTTTGCAGGTTCTCTACCATGTTACCGCCCATAAGGCCGAGACCGATAAACCCGATCACAGGATGTGTCATCTTGCGTACTCCGTTACGTTGTTCTTACTGTTCATTGGATCAAAGGAAATCTTCGCGATGTGGCGTGAAGACATCCAAAAGCATGCCGGCTTCAAGGCAGGTCGCGCCATGTTCGATATTGGGTTGTTTATAAAGGGAATCCCCCGCACCCACGATGTAGGTCTCATCGCCCACCGTGAATTCAAACTTACCGGAAATCACATAGGTGATTTGCTCATGCGGATGATGGTGCAGGGGGGCAGTCGTACCCGCTTCAAAATGTACCTCAACGACCATCAGGTTGTCGTTATAAGCGCCAATCTTACGGCTCAGCCCGCTGCTGACGCTCTCCAGCGTGTTCTCGCTTCCGGGGAATAGGTTCTTAACGGTCATTATCGCGTCCCTGCTTTCGTGTTCAGCTGTTGGCCAGTTTCTTGAGAACAACCTTGAATGTGTTCTCATCGGCGTCGGTGAAATAAAGATCAGCGTCATAACCCTGATCATCCATAAAGTTGAAAATCCGCTTTGGCGCATCCAACCGGTACGGCACCAGCAACGTGACGATCCTATGGCGCGTTGAAGAAGGGTAATGGGCCGTCAAACAGGTGCTGACCGGCAGGCCCTCGTAATCGGCGGGGTCCACATCGGTGAATTCAGTTTTCTGCGTAATCTGCGGCTTACCACCTTCGGACCAGACGACTTGCCCGTAAAAGCCTGTGCGCTCTTGTGTGTTTCGGAAGGATGTCTTGCCAAGCTCAAAAGGATTGTTGGCATGCAGCAGCCAATCGACTGTGACAGGCGTGTCCGCATCAACCTTGTCAACAATGACAAAGTAGGAATTGCGTACAAAGTAAATCTCGCGCTCGGCGCGGGTCACTTCGGGCGACAGGCTTTGATAGGCGGGGGTCGCGTCACCGTGGATAAAGATGTGATCATCGTGCTGTTCAGCCGCGATAATACGCCCTGTTGCGGCCATTGCCTTGGATTTATCTTTCTCGGCGTATTGCCCCTTCCCGTTGATCAAGATCGCGTTCTTTGACCGGGTTTGCCGCCGCCAATTGCGGTGCATGGACGAATTAAAGGCAACGTAATGCCCCGACTGGATCGCCATATCTTCGCCAAAGGCCGACATGCAGAACGAATTCTGGTCGCCATGGCTATGGCTGATGGACCCAAAGGGCGAGGATTTGAACACGAAGTGCACGTGGCTGTCTGGGTCATCCATGGCGTGCTGCACGCCGACCCAGCCGATACCCTTGAAGTGGCGCAGCCCGCTTTCGGGCGGGGTGGCATCGACAACAGGGAAATCCGTCTGGAACACCAGCTCGTCAAAATGCGTGTCCCACCAGCCCCAGTTGTAAAAAGCCATTTCAGTGCCGGGGTTCGTGCGCAGGTTTTCGTCGCAATACCATTGGTACGCGCCTTTGCCTGTCGCCCCCGCAAACTGGCGGAGGTTGAGGCCGGTCTTGACACAAGGCAAATCGCCCATGGTGCTGTCATCGCCCATCGTCGCACGCCGCGTGTTGGGCGCTTTGCAATAAAGCGCGAAGTCGCCAGTATTCTGAAAGAACGGCCGCTTATAGAGGTCCAGCCCCATGTAGGATTTCAGCCGGTTCGCGGAATCGATCAGATAGGCGATGCCCATCATCCAGTAATGCGTCCCTTCGGCCCAGCCACCATCACTGTCGCCCCAAGGCGAATAAACGGTGGACAGAAATTCAATGGAATAGTTCAACCAGTCACGGGCCTCATCATCCGCATCGTCGCCCAGCAAGGCGATGCAAGCAGGCACAATGACCAATGAAACCGACCGGACAGCGTGGCTGTCATAGGGGAACAGATGGATCTTGGCGTTCAGGATCGCATGTTCTGCAATGTCCCGCGTGCGCTCCAATAACGACGTACGCACAATGGCGCGTTCGTCTTCGGACAATTCATCATATAGCCAGTCATAGCCCCAAGCGATTGCATTGCACACGCGGTAGGCCCATTCATCGGTGTAGGCGCGGCTTGTCACGCCCATCGGGTCCCAGCTCGCGGCCTCTAACAGCCATTCCTTTGCGCGGGCCGTCATCTCGGCATCGTTTGTGACCGCCCCGCCAATGGCGAGGTGGCGGATCGCATACCAGACTTCCTGCAAATCAATATAAGTCTGCCGCCAGACAGGGGCGGTGCGTTTGTGATCGGGATATCCCGCGGGTTCACAGATGATATCGCGCTTCATCCATGGCAGCACGGATTTTTCATAGAACGTGGCCCATGTGCAGTGGTCTGGATCGGCTTTGACAGCCTTTTTGAAATCACCCAACCGGTCCGGTGTCATCCACAGCCGCGGGTGGTCAGTGGCGGCTTTCGCCAACCGGGTCTTGCGGGACGGAAGCGGCGTTTCGGCCAGATCCTTGGCCACCGTAAAGCTGCGCGCCGTGCTCCACTGGCTGGATGGGGTCCCTTTTTCAGCGTCCCACGTCGCGTAGGACCAATAGTACGCACCCGGCGCAAGCACCTTGTCGGGGGTAAAGAAATTAAGGGGCAGGTTCTGATAAACCTGCGTCTTGGCTTTCGGGAAAGCCGGATCATCTGAGATGCGCAGCACATAAGCGGCATCATCATCGACCACGGGAATCCACGTAAATCGGGGCGGGTTTTCGACGATATTAGTCTCGGCGACCGGACCATACTGGATGGTCAAACGGCCCGCTTTGGGTTCATCAAGCAATGGAAGGGCAGGTGCCGGCATCAGTCATTATTCCGCAAGAAAGAGAAGAAAAGAAAAGCCGAGGGCGGCCATAACAGCCGCCCCCAACGGGAGGAATTAGTCGCCGTATTGACGGTCATAGGCGGATTGCATAACGCCCATCAGTTCTTGCCAACCCAACTGATCAAGCTGCGCAAGATAGGCATCCCAGTCTGCCATGACGTCGCCATTGCCCAGGATCCAGCTTTGCTGGCGTTCCAGCATATAATCGCGAATAGAGCCCCATGTCCGGTCATAGACCTGCTGTTCATCAGCAGTGAAGGCCACGCCAAGGAAATCAGGGATCAGGTAATCGCCCTGATCATAAAGCTCGATCCCAGCCAGCGCGAACTCGTTAGTCCACTGAACTTCGTAGCTGTAGTCCTGAAAATAGCCACGGGCCTGCAACTGTGCACCAGCCTGATAAAGTGACCGGTTGACCGGACCTGAATCCAGGAATTCCTGCGTAAAGATCGGCTCACCATCGACCATTTCATAGTGCGTACCTTCGACGCCAAAGTTTGCCAGACGACGGCCTTCTTCGGTGAACCAGAAGTCAAAATACTTGATGGTTTCGACAACATGTTCGTTGGTGTACCCAATTGCCCAGCCATCAGGCTTCACAAGGATACGACGGTGCTCTTCCACGCGGTTGCCACCAACAGAGGCCGGCGGTGCCATTGCTTCGAATGCAAAGCCATCGATCTCGCTGGACAGGCTGTTGTAGCCACCTGTGGATGCGAACCAGTCATGGGTTGACCCGCCTAGGTTCTCAGACAGCAAGAAGTCACGCGCCGATGATCCACGGGTAAAGATTTCAGCGTCGATCAGACCTTCTTCATACCAACGGGCCAGATTGCTGATGCCATCGCGATAGCCTTCGCCGATATAGCCATGCGAAACCTGACCGTCTTCGACAAGGAAGTCGTGATAGGTGTCAGACCCGTGCGCGCGGCCATCCCAAAGGGTAACCAAGCGGATCAGCTCTGGCCACTGACGTGCAAAGAACGGCACTTCGTCGGCGATACCATTGCCATTGGGGTCTTGTGTTTTGAAGGCGCGCAAAACGGCCTCATATTCCTCGACCGTCTGTGGCACCTCAAGATCAAGCGCCTCAAGCCAATCTGTGCGGATCCAATAGGCGCGGCCATATTTGCCATCCGGCAAATAGGGGATGTAATACATCTGGCCATCAGCGGCTTTTACGGCGGCCTCAATATCAGGGCGTTCCGCATAGTAGGCTGCGATATTCGGCGCGTGCTCTGCGATCAGATCGTTCAACGGCACAAAAGCACCTTCTGGGCCGAACTGGTTGACGAAGTCGCGGATGCGGCTGGAGCCTACGATGTCAGGAATACTACCAGAGGCCAGCATCAGGTTCAGCGCTTCGGTGCGACCTGTGTTTTCATCCGTGCGCATGTTGGCGCCCACTGTGTCATTGAGCAGATGAATATTGGTCATCTCGCGTGCGGCCTGTTCGACGGGCCAATCTTCTTCGTAGATCGGGTAACGCGCGTGGTTCATCTGGATCGTCAGTTCCAGCGGTTCATCCACAATCTGTAAATGCCCCTCCGCGAGTGCGGGTGTTGATATCGCACTCCCTGTAAGCAGCACAGCTGCCAAACTTAGTTTACGCATTTGATTTCCTCCCATTTGCGTTTTCATTCTTTGACACCCCCAAGCAGGATGCCTTTCTCAAAGTATTTCTGAACGAACGGGTAGACGATCAGCACAGGGATGATCGAACAGACAATGATGGCCGCAGTGACGGTTTCGGCGCTGAACCCGGCAGCGGTTTGGACAATGGCGAATTCGTCATCGTCGCTCAGGTTGCTGATTGTGTGGCGCAGGAACACTTGCAGCGGGATCTTATCCTCGCTTTGCAACAGGACCATCGCCCAGAAAAAGCCGTTCCAGCGGGCCACGATCAGGAACAATGTGATGGTTGCGATGGCAGGTTTGCTCAGCGGGATAAACACTTTCCAAAGCACCTGAAAATCATTGGCCCCGTCCATGCGGGCGGCCTCTTCAAAGCTTTGTGGAATGGATTCAAAGAAGTTGCGCAGCAAGATGATGTTGAAGGCGTTGACGGCAAAGCCAAGAATAATGCCAAACATACTATCCAGCAGCCCAAGGTCGCGCATGTTCAAAAAGAACGGGATCAGACCTGCGTTGAACCACATCGTAAAGGCGATAAAGAGGTTAAAGAACCGCCGCCCCTTAAGCTGTGGGCGCGACAGGGCATAAGCGCAAGGCACAATGAAGATCAGCGACATGATCGTGCCGCCGATCGTATAGATGAAGGTGTTACGATAGCTGATCCAGAACTTCGGATCGGTGATGATATATCCGTAAGCCTCAAGTGTGGCATCAATGGGCGTCAGCACCACCTTGCCTGCCTGTGCCGCAAACCCCGAACTGAATGATACCGCAGCGATATAAATAAAGGGATACAGGGTGGCGACCGTGAACATGCCGATCAGCACAGACACCACCATGGCGAAAAACTTGTCGCCGCGTGAATAAAGGTTCCAATTCATCATTGCCTGATCCCCCTACCAGAGCGATGTGCGCGAGAAGCGGCGCGACAATGTGTTGGCGGTCATCACCAGAACAAAGGCAACAACAGCGTTGAACAGACCTGCCGCGGCGGCCAGATCGTATTGTCCCGATTGCAGACCCTGACGGTAAATCCAGGTATTCACCACATCTGCGGTTTCATATGTGGAGGGCTGGTAAAGCAGGATGACCAGCTCGAACGAGACTTCCATGACGTTGCCAATACGGATGATCAGCATGATCAGGATTGTGGGCAGGATCGACGGGATCGTGATCTTCCACATCATCTGCCAGCGGTTCGCACCATCCACCACGGCACTTTCATAAAGCGACGGGTTCACACCGGCAATAGCGGCAAGGAACACAATCGATCCAAAGCCCGCCTCTTGCCAGATGCCCGTACCCACAAAGATCGGGCGGAACCATTGTGGCTGGGTCAGGAAATAGACGGGGTCAAACCCGAGCCATCCAATGAATGTATTGATGATACCCGCCGTAGGCGAAAACGCCGTAATGACGATACCCGCAATGATCACCGAAGAGATAAAATGCGGCAGGTAAACGATGGTCTGCGCTGTCCGCTTATAGGTCGCGTGCATGACTTCGTTGAACATCAGCGCAAGAATGATCGGGGCGGGAAAACCAAACAACAGATTGTAAAAGCTGATAGTGATCGTGTTTCTGACCGCCCGGATGAACTGATCATTGGCAAAAAGCGTTTGAAAATGCTCCCACCCGATCCATGGACTGTCCGCGACACCACGAAAAATCGAGTAATCCTTGAAGGCAATCTGCAGCCCGTACATCGGCTTATATAGAAACACGACAAACCAGATGATCGTGGGCAGCAGCATCGCATAGATCTGCCATTCCCGCTTGAAGTGATCAAAAAGACGGACCCACCGCCCATCCGTCACGCGCCGCTGCGCTTCGCGCGCCTTGATCAGGGCCTCTTCGAGTGGTTGACCGCCCGCGTTTGTGTTTTCATCTACCATCTGGGTCACGTTCCAAGGTTCAGCGCCCGGCCGGTTTCGGCATCGAACAGCTTGACCAGATGAGACGGCACATGCACGGCACCTACACCCGAAAGATGCGCGATATCGCCATTGGTGTCGGCCTTGAAAACAAGCGTGTCCTCACCGTGGCGCGCATGTAGCAACGCCTCAGATCCAAGCGGCTCAACCAGATCAAGTGAAATGGGCAGGGCCGAGGATTGGCCCTCGTCGGACAATGTCACATGTTCAGGGCGTATACCCACGATGACGTCACGCCCGGCATGACCCGCAACCGCACCGTTGATCTTGATCTCTGCATCGCCGATCTTTGCCCCAGTTTCGGTCAGCATGCCCTTCATCTGGTTCATCGGGGGTGAACCAAGGAAACCAGCAACAAAGGTGTTGGCGGGGTTATTGAACAGCTCCATCGGGGTGCCAACCTGTTCTATCCTGCCATCATTCATAACGACAATCCGGTCTGCAAGGGTCATTGCCTCGACCTGATCGTGGGTCACGTAAACAGAAGTGACGCCCAAACGATTATGCAACCGCTTGATTTCGGCCCGCATCTGCGTGCGCAGCTTAGCGTCAAGGTTAGAGAGAGGCTCATCAAACAAAAAAACCTTTGGGTGGCGCACGATGGCGCGGCCCATCGCGACCCGCTGACGTTGCCCGCCCGACAGATCAGCAGGGCGGCGATCAAGATAGGGGGTCAGGCCAAGAATTTCCGCCACATCGGCGATAGTTGTCTTGATCTCGGCCTTGGGCATTTTGCGGATACGCAAACCGAAGGCCATGTTGTCGGCGACATTCAGGTGTGGATAAAGGGCGTAATTCTGGAACACCATGGCGACATCCCGGTCCTTTGGAGCCACCCGGTTCACGCGCCGGTCGTGGATCGTCAGATCACCGTCGGTGATTTCCTCTAGGCCTGCAATCATCCGCAATGTTGTGGATTTTCCACAACCAGAAGGGCCAACAAGAACCACGAACTCCTTCTCTGCGACAGTCAGATCTATTCCATGGACAACCTGCAAAGCCCCATAAGCCTTAACGATTCCGCTTAGATTCACACCCGACAATGTTTCCCTCCCTTTAGCGCAGTTGAAGCGGTGCCCGGGCGAGGGGCCGAATCAACTACAAACTAGTATACTAGTAAGAAACAGGAATGCTAGACTGGTATACTAGTCTGAGTTCTGATAGTTGAGAAAGCAGGTCGGCTTGAAAGGAGCACTCTTATGGCTCAAGCACCCGTAGTTTCTGAACGGCGCACGGTGGTTGATGATGTGTTTGATCATCTACATGAACAGATTGCGACATTGCAGCTAAAACCAGGTGATCGCATTTCAGAAGCAGAGATTGCAGCACAATTTGGCGTGTCGCGCCAACCTGTGCGTGATGCATTCAGCCGACTGGCAAACCTTGACCTGCTGCTGATCCGCCCGCAGCGTGCCACCGAAGTGCGCCGTTTCTCCATGCGAGAAATCGAAAAAGCGCGGTTCGTGCGCGCGGCCATTGAAAAAGAGGTCTTGTTCCGCGCCGCCGACGCATGCGATGCGGCCGGGGCCGCGCGTCTGGATGCTGCTTTGGAACAACAGGACATCGCCGTAAAGGCCAAGAAAGTGGACGTGTTCGGGCGGCTCGACTACGAATTTCACCAGATCCTGTGCGAGATTGCAGGTGCTGATTTCGCCTTCGACGTCATCTTGGAAGAAAAAGCCAAGGTCGACCGGCTGTGCATGCTGGGGCTATCCAAAGAACAGCGGATGCCTGATCTGGTCATGGATCACCGCGCCATTGCGGACGGGGTCAAGAAACACGATGCGCAGGCGGCCATTGCCGCCGGTATGAAACATCTGTCGCGCCTTGATGAAACCATCACACGGATCACCGCTTCGAATGCCAATTACTTTGAGCATATGAACGACTGACGCCAAGAACCGCACGCGGGACAGCGTGAAACGAAAGCAGGCCATGACAGCCACCCAAACGCTCACTGCCGCCAAGCCCGCGCCGGGGGCCAGAGAGGTGTTCACGCTAGCCTGGCCAATGACGCTCAAGGCAATCTTTCTGCATGGCACGGTCGTGATTGACGGCCTTCTGCTGTCGTCAATTGGTGAAGGCGCACTGGCCGCGATGGGGCTGGCTGCAGCATTGGGTGGTATCGTTCTGGGCGTGATCTTTGCGTTTTCGCATGCGATGCAGATCCGCACAGCGCAGGCCTTTGGCGGTGCAGACCCGGTCTTTCTCAAATCCGTGCTTGCATCGGGCCTGACGATCAGCATCGGTATTGGCGTTGTTGGTGCCAGCATCATCTTGCTGTGGGGCGGTACGCTGATCGCGGCACTGGCCCCCTCACCTGCCATCGCGGTTCAGGCACAGACCTATCTGTCGATCTTCACCATCGTCATTCTTGGCGAAGCCATCGGCCAATGCATCGCAAGCTTCTTCAACGGATGCAGCCGCAGCAAGCTGCCGCTTTATGGCTACCTCTTATCCGTACCGATCAATGTCAGCGCCAGCATCGTGCTAATCCACGGCTATTGGGGGTTTCCTGCGCTAGGGGTTGCGGGTGCGGCCACAGGCAGCGCGATTGCAATCACGGTTCAGACCATATTCTGGAGCCTCCTTTTACTACGTACCAACGGTCATCTGCGCCATGTCTTGGGCTGGCACCGCAACAGCTTTGTGCCAACCGTTCAAGGGCACATGCGGTTTGCCCTCCCCATCGCTGCAACTTTTGTCAGTGCAACACTTGCTGGGCATGTCTGTTCCTTGATCTACGTAAATATGTCGCTGAACAGTTTTGCCGCGATGACGCTGATTGCGCCCTGGAACATGCTGGCCGGACAGATCGCGATGCAATGGACCCAGGCGACCGGCATTCTGGTGGCGCAACTGTTGGGCAAAGGCACACCCGAAGACGTGCTTGACCGTTTCTTGTCGCGCGCATGGAACGGCGCCTTCGTGGCAGCGGGGATCGTGGCAACCATCTTTCTGGTGATGTGCCTGTCGCTCGACTGGATTTATCCAAACCTAGAGGCTGACACCCGCGCCATTCTGTTTGGGTTCCTGCCGATCCTGCTGATCATCCAGTTCCCCCGCGCCACCAATGCCATCTGCGGGAACACACTGCGCGCGGCGGGCGATACAGTTTACGTCATGCATATCTTCATCTGGTCACAATGGGCATTTCGTGTACCGGCAACGGCATTGTGCATCCTATATTTCGATCTGTCCGCCTTTTGGATCTTGTCACTCTTTCTTTGGGAAGAAGTCATCAAGTTCCCCGCCTTCCACCGCCGCCTGTGGCGCGGTGACTGGAAGCGGTCCAACGTCACGGCGTAATTGCCGTACGCCACCATCATGCATCACGGGAGGAAACGATGCTCGAAACCAACCTACGCCGCGCCATTGACCCGCGCCACGCCAAGACCTTCGACACAACTGAATTGCGCAATGAATTCCTGATCGAAAACCTGTGGAAAGATGACGTGGTTTGCCTGACCTATACGCAATACGACCGCATGATCGTGGGTGGGGCCTCCCCCAAAAACGGTCCACTGACCATCGATGGCGTTGACCAGACCGGCACGCCATCATGGCTTGACCGGCGCGAGGCTGTGTTGGTCAATCTCGGCACATCGGGCACCGTCACGGCAGGCGGAGAGACCTATCAGATGGGGCGCTGCGATATGCTGTATCTTGGCATGGGCACCGGGGCCGTCACACTTAGCGGGTCAGACGACGCGCATTTCTACATCATCTCGGCCCCCGCGCATCGCACCATCGCGGCCCGCCTGATCACCATTGATGACGCAGCACAGGTGCCGCTCGGCGACCGCGACACATCCAACGAAAGGGTGATCTATCAGTTCGTACATCCGGCCGTCATGGAAAGTTGCCAGATCGTCATGGGTATGACCAAGCTGGGTACAGGGTCAGTCTGGAACACCATGCCCGCACACCACCATGAACGCCGGTCAGAGGCCTATCTTTACCTCGATCTGGATGAAGGGCAGAACATCCTGCACCTGATGGGGGAACCCGACGAAACCCGCCACCTGATCGTGCGTAATGAACAGGCAGTGCTGTCCCCGCCGTGGTCAATACACTGCGGGGCAGGAACGTCATCCTACAGCTTTATCTGGGCCATGGCCGGCGATAACGTGGACTATACCGACGTCGATATGGTCGCGATGGAGGATATGCAATGAACCGGTTTTCAATGAAGGGCACGCGCAGCTTTGTAACAGGGGCCAACACAGGGATCGGTCAGGCGATTGCCGTCGATCTAGCCCGGGCCGGTGCGCATGTCGTGGCGGTAGGACGGTCCGGCATGGACGACACATTGGCAAAAATCGCAGCAGTCGGCGGGACAGCTGATGCGCTGCAAGCCGACCTTGGCACCGTCGCCGCCGCACAAGCTGCTTTCGCGCAGGCCGAAAGCCAGTTCGGCCCCGTTGATACGCTGGTCAACAACGCCGGGATCATCCGCCGCGCCGATAGTCTGGATTTCTCAGAGGAAGACTGGGACGCCGTGATGGACATCAACCTGAAGGTTGTCTTCTTCCTCAGCCAAGCCTTTGCCAAGTCCCGCGTGGCCACTTCGGCGGCGGGAAGTATCATCAACGTAGCCTCGCTGTTGTCGTTTCAGGGGGGCATTCGTGTGCCATCCTATACTGCCTCGAAAAGCGGGGTTGCAGGGCTGACCAAGACCCTTTCAAACGAATGGTCAGCCAAGGGCATTACCGTCAATGCGGTCGCACCAGGTTATGTCGTCAGCAACAATACCACAGACCTGCGCAACGATCCCGAACGCAACAAAGCCATTCTGGATCGCATCCCGGTGGGTCGTTGGGCAGAGCCTGAAGATATCGCCGGTGCGGTCACCTTTCTTGCTTCGCCTGCGGCACGCTATGTGACAGGCATCACTTTGCCGGTCGATGGAGGATGGCTGGGCAGATGAACCCACTGCGTGACGCAGGACATTCTGTGCAACTGCGCAAGGCCTGCCCCGCTGACGCCCCGCATGTGCTGTGGTTGGAAGAGGTCTGTATGAAAGACCATGCAACCGCACTTTGGGGTCAGTGGCGGCCTGCCGATACGCTGGCAACGCTTGACCTTGCGGGCCATGAGATGATCGCGTGGCAAGGCCGCGCCGCAGGCTGCCTCGCAACCAACCAAACACCAGAAGCATTGCATCTATCGCGGCTTTATCTTGCACCCGACGCCAGAAACCATGGGGTCGGCACACAGGTGCTTGGGCAAGTCATCACGCGTGCAAATCAACAACAGATACCAACCAAGCTAAGTGTCCTGATCACAAATCCCGCCGTCCGATTCTACCAGCGCCACAGGTTCTGCGTGCAACGCAAAACATCCGAACGCTATCTGATGATCCGCCCCTACAGCCCCTCGCAGGAGGATGCCACTCATGAAAATCACTGATGCAAAGGTCTTTGTCGGGGGTCCCGGCAAAAACTATGTCACGCTCAAGATCATGACCGATCAAGGCATCTACGGGCTGGGTGATGCCACGCTGAATAACCGCGAAACGCTGCCCGCAGCCTACCTGCGGGATTATCTTATCCCGAACCTTATTGGGATGGACCCGCGAAACTCTGAAGATATCTGGCAGTTTTTCTATCGCGGCGCGTACTTCCGCGGTGGGCCTATCGCCATGGCGGCCTTTGGCGCGATCGACGTCGCCTTGTGGGACATCAAAGGCAAACTGGCCAACTTACCGCTTTATCAGCTTTTCGGAGGCAAAAGTCGTGATGGCGCCATGGTCTATGCCCACGCGACAGGGGCAGATTTGCCTGACCTGATGGAAGCAGTCGCACACTACGTCGCGCAGGGTTACAAGGCTGTGCGCGTGCAATGTGGCATCCCTGGCATGCCAAAGGCGGGCTATGCGGTACCAAATGAAAAGGGCAGTGCTGGCGATTACATCACGGATTTTAGCGGTATCCGCCCGCAAACCGAAATCTGGGACACAGATCGCTACATGCAGTTCATGCCCGGCGCATTGGCCGACATCAGGGACAGCTTCGGGCCAGAGTTAAAAATCCTGCACGACGTACATCACCGCCTGCTACCCCGCGAGGCCGCAGCTTTTGCCAAAGCAGTTGAACCGGTGGGGCTTTATTGGCTGGAAGACCCGACACCTGCCGAAGATCAAGACGCCTTGCGGCTGATCCGTCGGCATGCAACGACCCCTATCGCCATCGGCGAGGTCTTCAACACGATCTGGGATTGCAACAAACTGATCCAAGATGAGCTGATTGATTTCATCCGCGTGGCCGTGACCTATGCAGGTGGGATCACACCTGTGAAACGGATCGTCGATCTGGCCGGGCTGCATCATGTGCGCACGGGCTTTCACGGTGCGCCCAGCCATTCGCCCATCTCAATGGCAGCGCAACATCATCTGAACGCATGGGCACCCAACTTTGGCATTCAGGAATACCTCGTGCTTGGCACGCCCGAATGTGACGCGCTGTTTCCGTCAGATCACCAGATGCACGACGGGTTGTTTTATGTCAGCGACGCCCCCGGCCATGGGGTTGATTTCGACGAAAAAGAAGCGGCACGCTATGAATACAAACCCGGAAGCCACCCGGTTGTGCGGCTGCAAGATGGCACGATCTGGAATTATTGAGCGGCGCTCATCAGACAGCTACATTAGGCATTGGCAACGCAGGAGCAAAACGCGGGCCTTGCGGTCGCACACGCAATTAGCTTCAATAGCAGCTATCGGTTATCTGACATAGCTTGCACCGTTTAGGTCCAGCGTTGCACCACTGAGTGACCTTTGATCCGGGCGAAGGGCGAAGCATACCAGTTCGGCAACTTCACTAGGTTCTACCATTTCTCCGATCGGGATGTCGCCAACGGCAGCATCCTTGCCCTTGGCGCGAATGAATTCCTCAGCCATTTCGGTGCGTACAAAGCCCGGTGCAATACCTATCGCGATAATGCCCTCATCGCCGAACGAGCGGGCAATCGTCTTGGTCAAATTCAGCAGGCCTGCCTTAGACGCACCGTAAGGCATATGATTTGCGGTGTAGCCCCTTTGCCCCGCGCGGCTGGCGATGTTGATGATGCGTCCACCATCATATGTACGAAAATGCCTTATGGCCATGCGACACAGATCAGCAGGCGCGCGAAGATTGACCTGCAAATCAGCATCCCAAGCCTGTGACCAATCATCGAAATCATCTTCGATCCGCGTTGTCACTCGCATGCCTGCGTTATTCACCAGCGACCCGATGCGACCGACGCTGTTTTCCGCAGCTTCCCAAAGTTCTCTTGCGCCGAACTTTTCTGCTAGATCGGCCCTAACAAGTGTTCCATGGCCATCTATCGCCTCCAAGAGCGCTTGCGCGTTATGTTCATTGCTGCGGTAGTGGAGGATTGGATGGCCACCCAGTTCTGCAACACGACGAACGATTGTCCGTCCAATCCCGCCTGTTGCGCCGGTGACCAAAACGGTTTCGTTTTTCAAGGGTAGATGTGATGTCATTTCGTTGCTTTGAGATCAGAGACTTACAAGAGTTACTATACGTTAAGCGCGCAGTCGCATGTTGGTTAATGCCCCACTTATCGACTTTGCGCCTGCTGCAATGAAAACCACACCGATTGCGCGTGTGATGAAACGGCTGTGTCGCGCGAAAAGACGTCGTGTAACGGGCAAACCCGTCCAAAACACTACGCCCACAGTGGCCGCGCAGAATCCGAGGAATGCAGCAAGCACGAGAATGACCGCATTCTGGAAGGCCATAGCGTCTTCGAACCGTGCAAAAACAGCCGTAAACATCGCCAGCGCAAACGGATACGCTTTCGGGTTTGTGAAGCCAAAGATTAGGCCTGACTTCCAAGGCACATCTACAATGACGGCTGCGTTTGCGCCATGACTGCAAAGCGCCTTGACGCCCAGCCAAATGAGATAGGCTCCGCAGGCAAGCCCCAATATATCGAATAGCAACGGTCCAGCCTGCGAAACCCCAATGATCGCTGAGATTGCGAGTATCGCCCAGGCCAGATCACCAAGCAGATGACATGACAAGAAAATCGCGCAAGCCATTCGCCCAGAACCTGCAGAAAGGCTCAGAGCCGCTAGCGTCGCTGGTCCAGGAATGAAGACATAAAAAAGGCCCGCCACAAAGGTTGTTGCAAATAGTTCTGGCATCATATGCTCTTCCCGCGAATGGATATCGTCGTAAAAACTAACTTTCGCTGCGATGCAGAAATCTGTCAAACTGGGTTCTTTTGACACCTTCTCAGTTCCGCAAACGAACGGCTGGTTTCGATAACCTGCGATCTGGCCCCTACCCGAACGGGCCCTTGATGCGCCGCCGGTGTTACACGGCGGCGCATCTGACGTTTTGGGCCTCTAGAACCTAAGCAAAGACGAACGCGTCCTCGACCACGCGCTCGAACCCAAAGCCATCGAGTGAGAAGGCAGTGTCACCGACGGCGCGGATTTCGACGGCATCAAAGCTTGCGCCATCCCGATCTGCGGTGATCGTGCCTCCGCTGGCATCCAACACCTGCGATCCGATCAGGATACCATCTTCAAGGAACAGCACTTCAACCTCGCCGTCACCGCGCAGGTCCGCAAAGTCAAAGAAGGCCGCGGTCGCATCGCCCAAATCGCCATCCTGCAATGTGAACACGAGGGTCTCATCATCGTTCACAAGGCCAAACTCACCCGCAAGGAATTTGTCGCCACGCGACGCGACGCCGACTTCGCCATCAATGAAGGTCAGTTTTTCCCATCCCGCGTCCTCTGCTGTGAGATCCACAGCGACGTCCGTGAATGAGACATCATCCTTGATGAAAGACAGGCGGTCAGTATCCACGGTTACCCCGTCAACACTCTCGGTCGCGCGCGTGCCAAAGAACCCACTGTCCTCGAACGCGACGGCCACATCAACCGTGTCAGGTGCGACATCGCCAATGGTCAGCTGCGCGACCAGCGGGTCGTGATCACTGCCGCGGTCGTCCGTATCGGCGAATTCGGAATTGACATGCACAATGTCGAACTGCGCGTCCTCTGCCAAACCTTCTGACACCAGAATATGATCAAGCGCCTGACTGTTGCCTTGGAAATTGAAGCTATACCGCTCATCCTCTGGCAGCGTATTGGTCAGGTTGGTCAGCCCGGCATCTTCAAGGCCAGTCAAAGGGGACACAAATTCAAACTCATTGAAATCCCCCACGACCACAACATTTGCATCAGCATCCGCCGCAATCGCATCGGCGACAAAACCCGCCACAGCCTCGGACTGTGCTTGGCGCTCGTCTAACGATCCGTTGACATCAACGTCTTCCTGACGGTCCGCAAAGTCCTGCTCTACCCCCAAAATCGGCGCACTGCCCCCTTTGGACGAAAAGTGGTTGTTGACGACGGTCACTTCCTCGCCGTTGAATTCAAACGTCGCAACCAAAGGCAGGCGCGCACCTTCAAATGCCTCACCTTCTTCCTGCGATCCGATCGTCTGTACAGACCCTTCAACAAGGCTCACCCGGTCCTCTTTATACAGGAACCCGGTGCGAATATTGCCGCCCGGCTGACCGCCGCTTTCCAGATCGGTGATGAACGTATTGTCGATATAGGCATAGCCCGAACTGTCGTTCATGATCCCGTCATCCGCCATATCAATGGCATCAATCAGGGTTTCAAACGTCAATGCAGCCGACACAACACCATCACCGGTTTCAGCACCGGTACTGTCCTGAATTTCCTGCAGGCCGATGATGTCAGGGCTGCCAAGGTTATCCACGATCTGCGCTGCAATGGTGTCAAACCTGCCGTCGCCTATGTCATCATCCACATTGCTCGCGCTGGCGCCGTTGGTCAGATCCTGATCTTCAACAATCGGATCAAGGTTCAGCACATTATAGCTGGCGATGGTCAACTGGTTCTCGGACCCGGCCAGCGACGTACTTTCAGGCTCCAGAAGCGACGGTTCTGCCACCACAATCTGTTCGGTCGGGTTAATCTGGAAGTAGCCGAAATCATAAGACACAACGCCGGTGACATCCTCCAAGACAGCACCTGTATCCACGTCAACCGCATCAAGGCCAAAGTCCCAGTCGATCTGCACCTTTTCGGGGTTGAAATCATCGGGCGAGATATTGAGCGTGCCGCGCTCCGACAGACCCGTGGCCCCTTCCCCGCCATCGACAGCAACAAAAAGCTCTCCAAACCCGTTGGTTCCAGAAACAGCCACAGGCTGCGGTGCTGTCACCAGCATCCCTTCCAAGCTTTCCCAAAAATCGATGCCGTCGGTTTCAGGATCGAACGAGGTAAATCCATCATCCTCAATCGTCTCGGTCGGCAAGGGCCGCCCATCAGCGCCAAGGATCACAGCGGCAGGCAAGGCGTTCCCGCTTGACAGCACCGTCACCTCTGGGTCGCCCGAAATCTGGGTCGTGCTCAGGTTGCCAGTGCTCTGACCACCGGGGTAAAACTCGCTTACTGTACCGCTGACATCGACCGCGTCACCAATGGTCACGGCAGGCACCGTACCCGTAAAGACAAAGATCGCGTCAGAGGTGGCGATATCACCATCCCCATCGGGGTCCTGCATATAAAACCCGTTTGTATCGACCGCCGTGACAATCCCACCGGTGGTCACCAGCCCACTGCCCGTCCCCGTCGTCGGATCCAACGGAGTGGCACTGGTCAGGCCAGACACATGGCCCGCGCCCTGAATTTCCATGATGGTCAGACGCGGTCCGCCGGTACCGGTATCTGCCTCATTGCTCTCACCCGGCGTATCGCCAGACTGATCGTCAAAGGTCAGGGCCACAAAATCACCTGTGCCATCCACATCCCGCGCGCCCCCGGCGACTGTGAAAATTCCATCAGCAGGGATCACCGTATCGGCATAGCTCAGGTCAGCGTTCGCATCCCCATCCACCAAGGACACACCATCAAGAATGGCGTCCCACGGGGCGGCATCGAAAGTGCCATCATCATTGGTATCAAGGTCATCGCCCGCCGCACCGGTAAACCCTTCGACAATCAGAAAGCTTTGGGGAGAGCCAAAAAAGTCAAGCCCCGCGACACCCACATCGCCGGTGCCAAGATTGGGGTTCTGGTCATTGCCGATCAGGACAAAGCCACCGTCATCGGCAACGGCATCGTTCAGATCAATGGCAAAATCGATGGACCCGGGGGAAAACTCACCCGACACGACCAGCAATGTCTTACCGGCCAACGACGCGCCGGGATCGGTAAACAGCTCTACGAAGTTCGAGGTGTCATCGTCATCACCCGGAGAGGAAATACGAAATTCGTTAATCGCGACAGAAACCTGCGGTTCAGGCGCGCCAGGCACCGGAAACGGATTGGGCGCGCTTGCGTTATCGGTCACATTATCCAGCGCATTGGGTCCGCTGAATGTCCAGTCAGCCGGATCAAAGATCGGGTCTGGACCAGCATCAACAGCGCGTGATGCCCAGCCATCCATATATTCCCAAACCTCACCGGTGCCGTCGGTGTCGATATCACCAAAGAGATCAACAACAGCGCCATTCAGAAACAGCTCAATCGCGTCATCGCCATTGATATTGGCAGCACTGGACGTGTAGTCCGGCGCGAAGCCAAAGAAAGCCTCAAAGCTATCGGTTTCGCTCGCGATATAAATGGTTGTGCCTGCGGCCAAGGCGACCGCCGGGAAGGTGAATTCTTCACCATCCGTCCCACCACCATTATTGGCTGCGCCAATCCCATAAACCGACAAATCGGCAATATCGCTCACTGCCGTAAGCTGAATGGCCTTGGGCAAACCGCCCGAAAGGCTCCCGTCAATAACGCCGGTGATCATCAAATCTGACATAGTGTAATTCCTTGCAAAAGAAGGAGAGCGCACACCCGCCCCCACGGTTGAACAATCCAGTCTGGACCGACGTAAGCCGCGTTTGCAACAGTAGGATGTCAGTGACGCAACGTCCGCCACTTAACGTGCTGATTCTTTGCGCAGTTTACAGCAACGTCATCCTAAACCCGCATCGCCTTTAGACCGCGACATGGTAGATAAAGACTGCTTTGGCCAACCGTTTAAGGTTGCACTACGCATCATGCACCTCTGCAATGAATATATAGCCAGCCCCGTAAACGGTCTTAATAATACGCGCATTTTGCGCATCATCGCCCAGTTTTGTGCGCAACCGCGACACCTTCACATCAATGGATCGATCATAGGCATCATCCGCGTTGCTTCCCAGATAGTCGAGTATCTGTTCACGTTTGATCAGACGGTTCGGCGCGGCCAGAAACATCTTCAAAATCTCATTCTCGGCGAATGTCAGGCTTTTGTGCTCACCCGTGTCCTTCGTCAACTGCAGCAAGTCGAGATCAGCCGTCCAGCCACAGAACCGCACGCTTTTGGCTTCGATTTTTGAAGTTTCGGCGTGCGTCCTGCGTAAAATGACACGCAGGCGGGCAATGACCTCTTCGACCTCAAACGGTTTGATGATGTAGTCGTCTGCACCCAGCTCCAACCCCACAATCTTGTCGGATGTGCGCGACCTGCCCGAAATAATCAGGATCGGCACGTCAGACTGGCTTGCAAAGCGGTGCACAAGGGCCAGCCCGTCACTGTCAGGCAAACCCAGATCAATAATACAGGCATCAGGCGAAATCGTTTTGCAGGCATGCTCAAACTCGGCGGCGCGCCCGAATGATCGCACCCGGAACCCTGCCTGTTCCAGCGCATCAGACAGAATGCTGCGAATTTCCGGTGTGTCATCAAGCACAGTGATCAGCGGGGCAGGTTTCATGGCAGCGTCACTTCATGCATTTTCGCTGACAAAGCATCAAATTCAAAAGGTTTGTGCAAGACCCGATATGCCTGCGCCGCGGCCCTGCATTGCGGATCGTCCGGCGGTAAACCGGTGATGATCAGAATGGGCAAATCACCGCGACACTCGCGCAGGTATGCGGCCAACTCCAACCCTATACCGCCTTTCGCCAGTGTCAGATCGGTGACTACAAAGGTGACATCACCAACCAAAGCCAGTGTTTTCGCCTCTGCCACGTTATCGGTTTCCACGACAGCATGCCCCATGCGTTGTAGATAGCTTCGGACTGTCTGACGAATGTCGATATTGTCTTCCACCAAAAGAACGACACCGGGTACAACAGGCTTGGTCGGCAAATAAGGGACAAGTATTGATACTTGCGCCCCGCCCGCATCACGGTTTGCCAAACGCACGGTTCCACCACTTGATCTTGCAAAATCGAAGGTGGTCGATAACCCAAGACCGCGCCCGGCCCTGTCCGATTTTGATGTAAAAAATGGGGCTAATGCGTTACTTAGCGCATCTTGCGAAAAGCCGGGTCCTGTGTCCTCGACGCAGAAACGCAGGAAATTCGCAGCATCCACTGACACCGAAACTGTCACTGTTCCTTCCTCCTCAATCGCGTCGATCGCGTTAAGAACAAGGTTCAGCAAGGCATCCTGCGCAAATCCTGCATCAATCATCAAATGCGACGCGCTGACGTGATTATCAACAATCAGGTCAATCCGATCAGGCACAGCGGCCCGCGCCAAAAGGGTCATCTTTTTGATGAAACTGTCAAAATCGGTCAGGCGGATATTGATTGCGCGTTGCGTGTCCAGATCACCAAGGCCGGCAATCAGATCACCACCGCGCCGCGCCGCTGATTTGATTGTATCGATATACTGCAAAGCCCCCTCGGGTAACCCATCCAACCGCGATAGCCTGTCTTGCTCGCCCAGGATAATCGTCAGCAAATTCCCAAAATCATGCGCCAGCCCGCTTGTCAGCTGTGCCGCCAGTTCGCGCCTGCGCGTATGTGCCAAGGCCTGACGCGCCCGCACCTGCTCGGTCACATTGGTCGACAACAGATAGGCGCCGACAACCTGATTGGCCTCATCAATATCCGGGGTAAAGGCGACGCGGTTAAAACGCCCCGCCTCTTTATGCTCGAACTCCACCACCGGCGCGTCACCGGTCAGCGTTGCGGCAAACGCATCTGCGATTTTGTCAAAAACCTCTTGCCCTAAGGCATCAATCATATGTTTGCCGACAATATCATTGGACCGCCCCGGCACGATCGAATTCAGCTTATGGTTGGTGTAGGTATAGACCCCATCGCGATTGACACGCGCGATATGCGCCGGGATCATTGAGTTGGTCAGGTTCAGCCTTGCCTGCGATGCCAGCAGCTGATGTTTGGTTTCCTCTAAGGTCGTAACAGTCGCGGTCAACGTACGGTTTGCCCGCGCCAGCTCTTCTGAGCGGGCAATCAGCTCCTCTGACAGACCGGCAGAGCGCGACCGCAACAGCGCCTCTTGTGTCTTCAGCTCTGTGATGTCGGAATAGACCGCCACCCAACCGCCGCCCTGAAGTGGGCTGCCCTCGACCGAGATCGTGGTGCCATTGGCACGCGTCCGCTCAAAGTAGTGAGGTTCAAACGCTTTGGCCTGCGCCACCCGTTCAGCCAGAAAACTGTCCACGTCCTCAAGCTCACCATAATCGCCCCGCTCGGCCAACACCCGCAGCGTTTCTTCGAATGATCCGCCGGGTTTGACCAAGGCATCGGGCAAGTCAAACATCCGCTGAAATTGCAGATTGGCCAGGACCAGCCGCAGATCCTGATCATAGATCGAAATCGCCTGTTTGATCAGGTTCAGACCCGCTTGGGTCAATGTCTCGTGATTTGCGGACATATGGGCCATCCCATATCTGTAGCAGCAAAGCGGCCCGCCACAAGGGCACGACACCCTTGCAAGGTTTCGCAACATTTCGGATAAATTTCTGTAAAACTTGTCTGTCACACATGGAGGACCGACCTTCGGGAGGAGCATTGAAGGTCAGTCACGATTGCGTTTGGGAGGATGCATGACGGATCAACATCCACCAGAAACCCTGGTGTCTGTGCCCCATTTGCTGGCGCGCAATGCACAGCTTTACGCGGATAAACCGGCGTACCGCGAAAAGGAATTCGGGATATGGCAAAGCTGGACCTGGGCAGAAACCGCTGACGAGGTTGAGGCGTTAGCCTTGGGCCTGCTGGACCTTGGGGTGAATGTGGGCGACCACGTCGCCGTTATCGGCCGCAACCGCCCTGCCCTTTACTGGTCCATGGTTGCCGTGCAATCCGTTGGCGCCGTTCCTGTGCCCCTCTACCAAGACGCTGTTGTCGAAGAGATGACCTATGTGCTGGAAAACTGCGGCGCGCGTTTTGCGATTGCGGGTGATCAGGAACAGGTCGACAAGATTATCGAGGCGCAGGAAACGGTCCATGGGATCGACCACGTGATTTATTTCGACACGCGCGGGATGCGGAAATACGATCATAGCGAGATTACGTCCTTTGCCGACATACAGAATGAAGGGCGGGCAGCCAAAGCACGCCTGTCGAAACAACTGAACAAACGCCGCGATGCGCTGACCTATGACGACACCTGCGTGATGCTTTACACCTCCGGCACCACCGGTCGGCCCAAGGGCGTCGTCTTGTCCAACCGCAACGTGATTGAGACATCCAAGAACTCTTCTGAATTCGACCACCTGAGTGCTGGCGAAGAAACGCTGGCCTATCTGCCCATGGCGTGGGTGGGCGACTTCATATTCTCCATCGGCCAGGCCTATTGGTCAGCCTTCTGCGTGAACTGCCCCGAAAGTGCCGAAACGATGAATGCCGATCTGCGCGAGATTGGTCCCACATATTTCTTCGCGCCGCCTGCGATTTTTGAAGGGCATCTGACCCAAGTGATGATCCGCATGGAAGACGCCAGCCGGTTCAAACGCTGGATGTTTGCGTATTTCATGGAGCACGCCAAGAGCATTGGACCAAAATTGCTGGACGGCAAAACCGTCAGCTTCAAGGATCGCCTGATCCACAGCATTGGCAAATACATGGTCTACGGCCCACTGAAAAACCGCCTCGGCATGAGCCGCGTGCGGGTTGGGTATACGGCGGGCGAAGCGATTGGCCCTGAACTCTTTGATTTCTATCGTAGCCTCGGGATCAACCTCAAACAGCTTTATGGGCAAACCGAGGCGACCGTCTTTATCACCCAGCAGCCTGATGGCGAGGTGCGGTCTGATACGGTGGGTGTGCCGTCGCCGGGCGTTGAGGTGAAGATCGCTGACAATGGTGAGGTTTTTTACCGCTCACCCGGCACATTCGTGGAATACTACCAGAACCCCGAAAGCACCGCATCGACCAAAGACCCCGAAGGCTGGGTCGCCACCGGCGATGCAGGCTTTATCGAGGAAACCTCAGGCCATCTGCGCATCATTGACCGGATCAAGGACGTGTCAAAAATGGCGGACGGCAGCATGTTTGCGCCCAAGTATATCGAAAACAAGCTGAAGTTTTATCCCAACATCCTTGAGGCCGTCGTCTTTGGCGCCAGCCGCGACCGCTGCTGCGCTTTCATCAACATCGACCTGACAGCGGTGGGCAACTGGGCCGAGCGGAACAATATCGCCTATTCCAGCTATCAGGAACTGTCGCAGCACCCGCAGGTGCTGGATACCGTTCTGGGGCATGTGAATGCGGTCAATGAAAGCGTGTCGCAAGACGAAATGCTCGCCGCCTGCCAAATTCACCGTTTCCTTGTGCTGCATAAGGAACTTGATGCCGACGACGGCGAAATGACCCGCACGCGCAAAGTGCGCCGTGCGGTGATTGCCGAAAAGTTCGATGATCTGATTGATGCGCTCTATGACGGGTCCGATACGGTCTATACCGAAACCGAAGTCACCTATGAGGATGGGCGCAAAGGCAAGATCAAAGCCACGCTGGACATTCGCGATGCGACCGTCATCGCAAGAACAAAGGTGGCGGCATGACTGCGTTCGAGCGAACGATCCTAGTTCAACTTGTGATCGCGGCAAACGTGGCTGCCGCAGTCTTCATTTGGGGCAGCGATAGCCTCAAATTCTCCATCCTCCCTTGGTCGATTGCTTGGATCGGCGCACTTATGCTCTTAACGCAAGTTACATACCGAGATGGTGCTTCCAAAATAGTCTTTTCGGAGGGTGAATTGGGTCAACTCATTTTCCCGATTATGTCCGCGATGCTTGGCGTTTTCTTCGCTAGTCTTGCGGCCATCCCTCTTGTCGGATTTGCTTGGTTCTTGGGGGCAATATGAATTCTCCAGTCGAACACTACGTTACGACCGATGGCCGCCAAATCGGCGGCGTCATGATGGACCTGCGCGATATCACCCTGCGCTTTGGCGGGGTTGAGGCGATCAAGGCCATCAGTTTTGACATTCGCGAGGGCGAAATCCGCGCGATCATCGGGCCGAATGGGGCTGGCAAGTCATCCATGCTGAACGTGATCTCGGGTTTTTACAAACCGCAGCAGGGGGAGGTGTACTTTCGGGGGCAAAAACGCCCGCCTTTGAAACCCTATCAGGTCGCCCGCCAAGGCGTGGCCCGTACGTTCCAGAACATCGCACTGTTTGAGGGCATGTCGGTGCTCGACAACATCATGACCGGGCGCATGGGGCATATCAAAAGCAACATGCTGGCACAGGCGATTTGGGCGGGTAAAGCACAGCGCGAAGAAAACGAGAACCGCGCGGCGGTAGAGCGGATTATTGATTTTCTGGAAATTCAGGCAATCCGCAAAACACCGGTCGGGCGACTGCCTTATGGTTTGAAGAAGCGGGTTGAACTTGCCCGTGCGTTAGCGGCTGAACCTGATCTCTTGCTGCTGGACGAACCGATGGCTGGCATGAACGTCGAAGAGAAAGAGGACATGAGCCGCTTTATTCTGGACGTCAACGATGAATTCGGCACCACAATCGCCCTGATCGAACACGATATGGGCGTGGTCATGGACCTGTCTGACCGCGTGGTCGTAATGGACTATGGCCGCAAGATTGGTGACGGCACCCCCGATGAGGTGCGCAACAATCAAGAAGTGATCGATGCGTATCTGGGGGTGGCACATGACTGATCTGATCATCCATAGGAGGGCCGCCTATGTCCGCTGATTTCCTCTACGGCATCGAAGTTGTGATCAACGGCCTGATGGCGGGTGTGCTTTATGCATTGGTCGCTTTGGGGTTCGTGCTGATCTACAAGGCCTCGGGTATCTTCAACTATGCCCAAGGCGTCATGGCGCTTTTTTCGGCCCTGACGTTGGCGGGCATCATGTCCGGTCAGGTGCCCTTCGCGCATCTGATCAACGCCATCTTCGGCACGGACATCCACTACTTCGGATGGAACGTCCCTGTCCTTGCCGCCATCATCCTGACCCTAATCGTCATGGTGATCTTTGCCTGGGGCGTGCAGCGGTTTGTTTTCCGACATTTGGTGGGGCAGGAACCAATCATCCTGTTCATGGCCACCATCGGCCTTGCCTATTTCCTTGAAGGCGTGGGGGATCTGATGTGGGGGTCCGACATCAAGACGCTTGCCGTGGGCCTGCCGCAGGGTGGGTCGCTGGTGGTGGAAGAATGGACAGCGGGCTTGGGCGGTGACGACTTCTTTGGCTTCTTTATCGACGAACTTGATATGGCGGCAACGGTCGTCGCGATCATCCTTGTGATCGGGCTGATCGGCTTTAGCCAATACACAAAACAGGGCCGTGCAATGCGCGCGGTGGCGGATGATCACCAAGCGGCATTGTCCGTGGGTATTTCGCTGAACTTCATCTGGGTGCTGGTCTGGTCGCTTGCAGGGCTTGTGGCGCTGGTGGCCGGCATCATGTGGGGGGCGAAGTCCGGGGTTCAGTTCTCGCTGTCACTCATCGCGCTCAAAGCGCTGCCCGTCCTGATGCTAGGCGGTTTCACCTCGATCCCCGGTGCGATTGTGGGCGGGTTGATCATCGGCGTGGGCGAGAAGCTGTTCGAGTACCTAATTGGTGCGCCCTATCTGGGCGGGGCCACCGAAAACTGGTTTGCCTACGTGCTGGCACTGCTGTTTTTGGTGTTCCGTCCGCAAGGGCTATTCGGGGAGCGGATCATTGAGAGGGTTTAACTGGTCCCTACGGTCTAGCCGCTTCGCAGCCTACAAGGTGTTGGTGAACGACACACTTGTCGTTTTGATTAGCACCATGAAGTTGAGAACGGCCAAAATGACCGCAGAGACAGCAATCCACCTTAGCGGTTTGACGCGGTCTTCCACGATCGCACGGCCAGCGGCAAACTCTCCTTTGGACAATTCACCAACATCACGCAAATACCGCAAGGCGGCGACTTCGGCGGTCTTATCACCTGCATATCTTACGGCGTTATCTGCAACATCTAAGTATACGGCGCGGCGCAGGTTGCTGCCCCATGACTTGATCCGCTCAATCTCGCCGGCAAAACCGGGCTCCTTCGTTAATCTAGAGACGACGTGTGAAGCAACAAGTAAGAACAGGGCAAAACCGAGAAAATATCGACCGGTCATCGGATACACGGTCACCATGGCGAACATCAGTCCATTGATAACCAGACCCGCAAGCAGGCCTGATAGAATTGGAGGAATGCGCCGAGATGGCAACCGCAATAGGCGGCGCTTTCGTTCATTGAAAGCGGTGCTCCCAATGATGTTCGCCTGCCTTTGGTCGATCAAATGGTTCAGTTCTTCGGTTAGGGTGTACTTCTTGCGCGTCATGGCGGGTTTTCCGGGTGCCTTCACGTGGTTCTGGCCTGACCGGACCCTACAGCGAGGAGGGCAGCCTTCCCACAGAAGAATTCTAGCCGGATTTGGGCTTAGACTGAACCATACAAAGGGTACATCATATGCTCTATCGTGAAGCCGGTGATTTCAAGACGACCTATGTCGCCGACAACCAGACCTTCCCGCTGAAGCTGGACCGGATCGGGTTCTGGGTAACAATGGCTGTAGCGTGGCTGGTGATCCCATTCGTGATCAACGACTATTGGGCGAGTTCCCTGCTAGTGCCTTTCCTAATCTACGCCATTGCGGCGATTGGATTGAATATCCTGACGGGGTATTGCGGGCAGGTGTCGCTGGGTACGGGCGGTTTTATGGCTGTGGGGGCCTATGCCTGCTACAAGCTGATGACCTCTTTCCCAGATGTGAACATCATGATCCATATCGTGCTGGCCGGTGGGATCACCGCCATGGTCGGTGCAGCCTTCGGCCTGCCCAGCCTGCGGATCAAAGGGTTCTACCTTGCCGTGGCGACGCTGGCGGCACAGTTCTTTCTCGTCTGGCTCTTTAACAAGGTCAGTTGGTTCTACAATTACTCCGCCTCCGGCCAAATCAGCGCACCCGAGCGGTTGGTCGCGGGTGTCGCCGTCACAGGCCCCAGCACGCCTGCGTGGGCGCAATATCTGATCTGCCTGTTCTTCGTGACCGTCTGTGCGGTCATCGCGCGGAACCTGACCCGCGGTACAATCGGCCGGTCATGGATGGCGATCCGCGATATGGATATCGCGGCCGAGATTATCGGGGTGAACCCGTTGAAGGCGAAGCTGACTGCCTTTGCCGTCAGTTCCTTCTTCGTGGGCATCGCTGGCGCATTGTTCTTTGCGGTCTATCTGGGCGCTGTCGAAGTGGGCGAGGCGTTCGGTATCCAAAAATCATTCCTGGTGCTCTTCATGATTATCATCGGCGGGCTGGGGTCGATCTTTGGCAGCTTTGCGGGCGCGGCATTCCTTGTCCTGCTACCTGTCGCACTCAAGTGGTTGGGCGTTGATGTCATGGGCTGGCCCACCGACCTCGTTGCCCACTTCCAACTGGTGATTGTCGGCGCGCTGATCATGTTCTTCCTGATCAAGGAACCACACGGATTGGCCCAGCTTTGGCGGCTGGCGAAAGAGAAATTACGGCTTTGGCCGTTCCCTTATTAAGCGGGTGAAAACACCCATTCCACAATCGGAAATACCTATGGGAGGAGAAAACCGATGAAAATGAAGACACTGGCCGCGATGGCCTTAGCGGGGGCAATGTCCGCTGCACCAGCGATGGCCGATCTGGTCATCCCTGACCTGTCATATCGCACTGGCCCTTATGCGGCTGGCGGCACACCGTTCTCTGACGGCTATCAGGATTACTTTAACCTGCTGAACGCCCGCGATGGCGGCATTGGTGGAGAGGCGATCCGCATTGTTGAATGCGAAACAGGCTATAACACCGAAAAAGGTGTGGAATGCTACGAAAGCACCAAGGGCGAAGGCGCATTGATCTATCAACCGCTTTCCACTGGCATCACCTATCAAATCATCCCAAAAGCGACCGTTGACGAAATCCCGATCCACACAATGGGCTATGGCCGCACATCGGCTGCCAATGGCGAAGTGTTCAACTGGGTCTTCAACTACCCTGCGAACTACTGGGATGCGGCATCGGTGATGGTGAATTATCTGCTAGAGGAAAATGGTGGTGATCTGTCCGGCAAGAAAATCGCGCTGGTCTATCACAACTCTGCCTATGGCAAGGAACCGATCCGCACGCTGGAAGAGCTTTCGGCGATGCATGGGTTTGAACTAAGCCAGCTTGCCGTGGACCACCCCGGTCAGGAACAGAAATCACAGTGGCTGCAAATCCGCCGTGAACGCCCCGATTATGTCCTGATGTGGGGCTGGGGCGTGATGAACCAGGTGGCCGTACAGGAAGCCGCGAACATTGGTTTCCCTATGGAAAACTTCATCGGAAACTGGTGGGCCGGGGCCGAGCATGATGTCACCCCGGCGGGTGCAGGTGCGGATGGCTATAAGTCGCTGAACATGAACCGCATTGATGCCAGCCTGCCTGTGTTCGCGGAAATCCAATCGTTGGTGCATGACGCGGGCAATGCCGCCGGTGACGGGTCAAACATGGGTTCGGTGCTTTACACGCGTGGCATGTATGCGGCGATGTTGGCAGCCGAAGCGATTGCCAAAGCGCAGGAAATCCATGGTGTGTCTGATGTGACTGCCGCGATGGTGCGCGATGGCATGGCCAATCTGGAAATCACCGAAGCACGCATGGCAGAACTTGGCATGTCCCAGATCGGGCCAGAGTTCAGCGTATCGTGTGAAAACCACGGTGGTTCGGGCCTTGGCATCGTGCAGCAGTGGAATGCCGCTGACGCGCAGTGGGTCGCACTGACTGACTATATCGCACCCGATGACAGCGTGATTGACCCGCTGATCGCTGCGGACTCGGCTGCGTTTGCAGCAGAGAACAACATTGAGCCAGGCTGTCTCTAAACACGCATTGGGTGGCCCTTGCGGGGGCCACCCTACCCCTAAAACCGAATGATGGATCAAAGCGCCATGCTGGATGATACGAAAGTTGAGACCCTGTTAGAGGTCAACAACATCGAAGTGATCTACAACCATGTGATCCTTGTGCTGAAGGGCGTATCCCTCAACGTGCCCAAAGGTGGCATCACGGCCCTGCTGGGCGGTAATGGCGCTGGTAAGACAACGACGCTCAAGGCGATTTCGAACCTGCTGCATTCCGAGCGTGGCGAAGTCACAAAGGGCTCCATTACTTATCGCGGCGAGCGTGTGCAGGACAGCTCACCTTCTGATCTGGTCAAGCGCGGTGTTATTCAGGTCATGGAAGGCCGTCACTGCTTTGAGCACCTGACCGTTGAAGAGAACCTGATGACCGGCGCCTACACGCGGCGCGATGGCAACGCCAAGGTCAGTGATGATCTGGAACTGGTCTACAATTATTTCCCACGCCTGAAAGAGCGGCGCAAAAGTCAGGCAGGTTATACCTCTGGCGGCGAACAACAGATGTGCGCCATCGGCCGCGCCCTGATGTCACGGCCCGAAACGATCCTGCTGGATGAACCGTCGATGGGTCTTGCCCCGCAACTGGTCGAAGAGATTTTCACCATCGTGAAGAATTTGAATGAACAGGAAGGCGTCTCCTTCCTGCTGGCCGAACAGAACACCAACGTCGCCCTGCGGTTTGCCCATCACGGCTATATTCTGGAAAGCGGGCGGGTCGTTATGGAAGGCCCCGCCGCAGAGCTACGCGATAACCCCGATGTAAAGGAATTCTATCTGGGCATGTCCGATGAAGGACGCAAATCATTCCGCGACGTACGCAGTTATCGTCGCCGCAAGAGGTGGCTGGCATGAGCACTTTGGACCCACGCGAAACCCGGTCAACGGATGCGCGCGAAGCAGATCAACTGGCGCAATTAAAGGCGCAATTGGCCCCCGATGCCGCCAGCCAAATCACGTCACTGGCCGATCTGGCAAAACTACCGGTGCTGCGCAAATCAGAGCTTAGTAAGGCGCAGGCCGCTAACCCGCCCTTTGGCGGGATCGCAACAAAAGGCATCACACGGTTGTTTCAGTCACCGGGCCCAATCTATGAACCGGGCGGGCAAGGGGCCGATTGGTGGCGGTTCGCCAGTGCATTGCGCGCGGCTGGCATCGGTGCTGGCGACGTGGTGCAAAACACATTCTCGTATCACTTCACCCCCGCGGGCGCGATGTTTGAAAGTGCTGCCATTTCCGTAGGGGCACAGGTCTTTGCTGCAGGGCCGGGGCAAACGGAATTGCAAGTGCGGGCAGCGGCAGACCTTGGCGTGACAGCCTATGCCGGAACACCGGATTACCTTGGCGCGATCTTGACCAAGGCAGATGAGATGGGCGCCGATCTATCGCAAATCACCAAAGCGTTGGTGTCAGGCGGGCCGCTATTTCCCGCGGTCCGGCAAGCTTACACCGATCGTGGCATCCATTGTCTGCAATGTTATGGCACGGCAGACGTCGGCAATATCGCCTTCGAGACGACCGCGGATGCACCCATGGTAATCGACGAAGGGGTCTTGGTTGAAATCGTCACCCCCGGCACCGGCGATCCCGTGCCTGCTGGCGATATCGGCGAAGTCGTTGTGACACCTCTCAACCCTGACTACCCGCTCATACGTTTTGCAACAGGCGATCTATCGGCCATCGTGCCCTTCGTATCGGATTGTGGGCGCACAAATCAGCGGCTGGCCGGTTGGAAAGGCCGTGCAGATCAAGCCACCAAGATCAAAGGAATGTTCGTGCGCCCCGAACAGGTTGCCGATCTGGTGGCACGCATGCCGACAGTTGCGCGGGCACGGGTCGAGGTCACACATGACGGGCAGCGCGATGAGATGACGGTGAAGCTTGAAACGCAGGAAACGGACGCCACCAGCTTTGAAGCCATCACCAGTGAAGTGCTTAAGCTGCATGCAACAATCCATCTGGTGGCACCAGGGCAGTTGCCACGTGACGGTGTGGTAATCGCAGATTTGCGATAGGGTTTGGGTATGCCAGCATGGTTGGCGCGGACCGGTTACTGTGATTGCCCACCAGCCTTGTGCCAAATCAACGTTACAGACAGATGGTCGGGGGCCACACTTGGCTCATGGTTGGAATAAACGCTGTAAAACTGTGGGCGCTTTGCCTTGCGTGTACTGCTCAAAGTAATTGCGAAACACGTTAGGTATAAAACGCCCCGATTTTTGAGACGGGCGCGCCCTAAAACATGTTTTCCAGTTTGCTATTGCAGCAGATCACCCTGCCGCGAAAAGGGCCCCCGACGTGCGATACGCACATCGGAGGCCCTGCGAAGATCAGTCACATTAATACGCAACCGCTGTGTCGCGCCCTTAGGCGAAACTGATATCTGCCAAATCGTCAAGCGACAGCCCGGTCAGTTCCACCTGTGTGTTCCATTCCAGCTCAAGCACAAGCGCATCGCTTGTTTCATAACTTTCGAGAATTTCCAGGTTTTCCACCACCAGAACATCAACGGCAACGTCGAAGTCTGCGATCACATCCCAGCCGGATGATGCGGCGAAAACAAATTGATCAGACCCTTCGCCGCCAAACAGCTCATCATGGCCTTTGCCGCCGGTCAGGATGTCATCACCTACACCACCGTCCAGATAGTCATGGCCTTTGCCACCTGCGAGGGTATCATCGCCCTCACCGCCATAAATCGTATCCTGACCACGATTGCCACGCAGGTTGTCATCACCCGCATCGCCGGTAATGGTGTCTGCTCCCTGCGCACCGGCGATATCATCATCGCCTGTCCCGCCGATCAGCTCATCCGCGCCGGATGTGCCAGTCATCACCACAGGCTCTGCCGCCTCTTCCAAAGGTTCCGGCAAGGCATCAAGCGCCATATCCGCCGAAACGCTCGCCGCAAAGCCACGCGCCTCCGCTTCTGTAGCGAAGGCATCCATTGCGTCGGCATCGGTAGAATACTCCAAGGCAAGAACGTCGATACCCTGATCCGCAAATGTCGACTGGAAGGTATCAAGTGCGGCCTCATCATAATACCCCGTGGCAAGCCCGAAAAAGCTTTCCGCCATGATGGCATCGATAGCATCAAGATAGGCCACGGCCTCGGCACTGTCGGTCGTGTACCCGGCATCACCGATGATGTAAGGGCCACCATTAGGGATCACGACAAAGTCAGGATTGACCGCTTTGCCTGCCTCGGAAATGGCGACAACAAAATCCATCATTTCTTGGGCATAAAGCTGCGACTGCTCTGTGCCCAACTCGTCGCGCAAGGCTGCAACTTCGTAATAGGACAACATGTTGTCCAAAAAGATGCCGCTATAACCGCGTGACGCAAGCTCGGTAACCTGATCAATGACCAGACCCTGCCAATCGGCGTCCCAGAATTCGACAATCGCGGCGTCATAGCTGTCGGCCTGTTCGGCCAACCACGACGGGGCGGCATCAGTCAAGACACCGGTGTCGGTTCCATCATCGGTCCATGACGTGTCCCAGTAAGGGCGCGCGTCATCACTTTGTCCGACCGATACATACCCCACCATGGTTTTGCCCGAGGCAACCAATGTGGCCACATCCGCATCTGACAAGTCAGCCGTTTCCGCATCACCCGGTTTGCCTTCGACAATCAGCAAATCATAGGGCGAGGCCGCAATCTCATCTGCATCAATGTTGGTGTATTGCACCGCAAACTGATCAACCTCCAAATCAGTGGTGGTGCCGGGCTCGCCGTCAACGGGCTCTGCCGTGTCTTCGGCCCATGGCGCGTTGAAATCACCGCCTTCCATGGCGGCCTCAATCCCCTCGTTGACGGCGTCGATTGTGCCATCCAATTCACGTTCGGCGGCAAAGGGGATCAACCCTTCATCAATCGCATTGGCGATAAACGCCTCTTGATAGGCATCTTGGGTCGGATAAGACGTGGCCAGCACGAATTTTTCTGCAGCCTGCGCCAAAGCGATGTAATCAAGATCACCCTGCGTCCAGTCGGACACCTCATCGTCATTATACCACAGGTCTTCAACACCAAGGCCATCAATAGCCTCCAGATAGGCGGTGTTTGCACCGCTGTCGGGGCCATCCTCAGTCATGCCCAGCAGGCCGACGGCATTCTGGGGGATAATCGCGAAATCCGGGTCTTGTGCCTTGGCGTATTCGGAAATGCCGATCACAAAATCGATCATTTCCTGACGAAGTTCCTCATCAGTGCCGGGATACGCGGCAATCACCTCGTCCACGGTGTAGCCGTCCACGATATCCAGATAGGCACCATCATAGCCTTTGGCCAACAAATCATCGATGCGCTCATAGATGATGGCTTGCCAATCGGTGTCCCAGAATTCCACGCGGAAGTTACCTTCCCACTCTGCGTTCTCGCCCAGCACATAATCAGGAGGGTTGGTGGTCCAGCTGTCTTCCCAATAATCACGATAGGTTTCCGCCTCACCGATGCTGGTATAGGCATAGAGCAGTTTGTCCTGCGATGTTTGCAGGTCGCTGACCTGTTCCGCAGTCAATTCTGAATCGTCAGGGTCAATGACCGCGACACGAAAGTCGCCCGCCGACAAAGAAGCGTAGTCAGCATTCTGAAGTTGATAAAGCAGAGGCATGGTCATGGTCGTATCCTTTGAGGTTAGGGAACAGGTTATCGTCTTGGTGTCAGGTCAGCGGCAGACAAAACGATGCTCATCACATCGCTTACAATGCGCCGCATTCTCAGCTCTTATGGTTCAAAAATGTACGTATCCGCCCACACGTGGGTCTTCGCAGATGAACGATAGGTCGGGGCCATAAATGGCTTGGTATTCGTCCCGGACCTGCGCGCAATTGGGTTCATCGTAATGCACGATCACCACAAGTTTGCCTGCCGCCACAAAGGACTTGGCACCGGCCTGATCCCACCAGTTTCGGTCGTCGGGATAGGATTCGTAAGTCACGCCATCAAATGACCCTGCCTCATCGACGGTGCTTTTCGCCATGCAAGCCATACCCTTGGAAAGCACATAATCGCACAGTGCCTGATAATACGCGGCACCTTCCGGGATCGTAGCGCTAAAGCCGTATTCCGCACGGTATTCATCGTCATAGACCCAATCCATGTTATCGAACTCAACCCAGTCAAATCCCCAAGACGCGATGCGGTCGACACGCGCTTTCATAATTGGCAGTGCACCTGCGGTATCAGACACGAAGTACTCGCCTTCCCAGTCACCCCATTGACGGGTCACCAGATAGGGATTCAGGTCTTCAAAGTCATCGCGCCAGTCTTCTCCGCTGCCGATACTGATATAGGCAGAGACTTCATTCCCGTTGGACTGCAGTTCAGACACAATAGCGGCTGGATCGGCCCCAAAACCCTCTGAAAACGGATCAAGCAGCACATAGGCATCGCGGGCTTGCGACACAATTTGGCTGACCGTGTCAGCTTCAGTATTTTCCTGATAGGCTTGGTTCCAGACAGGTCGGGCCTGAGACGGGGAACCTTCGTTCAGATCGGCAGGCGTGTCACATGCGATGACAGCTGGCAGTATCAATAACGCACTCAGGCGTGGTAACGTTCGAAGGCAGGAAAACATCAATAGGCTCCGTAGAAAGCTTAGCCGAACATATCGGCATACCCCCGTCGTAGCGGTGTCAATGTTATGCAAACATTACGTGGCCTTTAATATCATCTCAAACTGCTGATCGGCAGTAACGCGCGCCTGCAAATCAAGGCTTAGAATGTCAGCAAAGCCTTTGCACAAGGCAAGGCCCAGCCCCGCATGATCGCGATCAGACTGCTGCCCGTCTTTGCGCCAAAACGGCTCAAACACCTTGTCCAGATCATCCGCATCCAGATCAGGGGCCGGGTTCGTGACGCGCAGATGCAGCCCCGCTTGCGTGACAGTGTATATCACAGAAACCGTCGATCCCTGTGGCGCGTGGCTGACTGCGTTTTCAATCAGGTTGGTCAGGATCGATTGCAACAAGGTGACATCTGATGTGATCTTGTGATCCTGCGGCGCCTGCACATCAAACACCAAATTACGCTTTGCGATGGTCACGGCATTGCTCGCAATAATCTGACGGATCATGTCCGGCGGGTTTGTCGGCGCCATTTGCAGCCCGGCAGCCAAGGCATCTTTGCGGGCAATCCCCAAGAGCGCGTCAATCAAAGACGTCAGCCTGATCGACAGGTCATTGCTGGATCTGATGACATTCTCCAACTGCTCAGGTGCTGTTGGAAACCGCAGCGCCACGTCTGTCAGCGTGCGCAATTCGGCGATTGGGGTGCGCAGTTCATGGGCGGCGTCGGCGGTAAACCTGCGTTCAACCAATGACGCATCGGCAAGGCGAACAAGCAGGTCGTTCAGTCGCTCTGCAATGGGCTGCAATTCAACCGGGCCGTCTGCTGGAAAAGGTCTGCTGTAAGACGGTTCACGAATTTTCGCAGCGCGACCTGCTAAATCATGCAAAGGGCGCAACACCGTACTGACGGTAAAAAGCGCGGCCGCACCTGCAGCAAGCGCTGCAGCAATCGCAATGGAAAGAGTCAGCATACCTAGACTGCGCAACCGCGCCGTGAGCGGGGTATCATCCACTGCCAGCGTGATTTCGACCAGTTTCTCGCGCGCTTCAGGCGTGACTTCAATCGTTGTATCATCAATATCCCAACCCCATTGCGCTGGCATCACTTGCGTGACAATCACCGCGTCGGCCCCGTTGGGCGCGGTTCCCTCACCAAAAACCGGCGTGTCACGATTGGCCCCCGCAAGGCCCGCTATGGTCAGCCCTGCAGCATCAAGGCTGATGGATTGCGCAATCATCTCGTGCACATCTACATCACGCACCACAAACGCGCGGTCGCCGCCTGCAGCAAAGCCCGTCATCACCGTAGGGTTCAGCTCGACATAGACATCGCCATCGGTCCAGACTTTGACGGTATTGGCGACGGATTGAAACTGCTCCAGCACCGCCCGGTCAAAATCCACGATCAGCATGTTGCGCACCAATACATACGTCAGACCACAAAACAACGCCGTCACGCCAAACACCGCGACAGTCATCCAAAGCGCCATTCTTCGCCGGATCGACTTCATGCGCGGCGCAACCTGTATCCTTGCCCGCGTTTGGTTTCGATACGCGATGGGCCGTCTGGCGGATCGATGGCCTTGCGCAGGATCGATACTGCGGCATCAACCACGTTGCTGTTGGGTTCGACATGTTCATCGTAAATCTTTGCCTCGATATCGGCCCGGCTCACCACCGTTCCGGCCTTGAGGCACAACAACTCAAGCAAGGCATATTCCCGTCTGACAAGGGCAACAGGCACATCATTGATCGTCACTGTCTTATCCGCCAGATTGATCATGAGCCCGTCAATGTGCAGCACATTCTTGGCGATCCCGTTTGATCGCCGCGTCAGCGCCTCAAGACGTGCCAATAATTCGTCAAAGGCGAAGGGTTTAACCAGATAATCATCCGCACCGGACCGTAGCCCTTTGACCCGGTCATCAACACCGTCGCGCGCCGTCAGAATCAAAACCGGGGTGGCAATGCCTTGCGCACGCATTTCCGCCAGCACGGATAACCCGTCCCGTTTTGGTAAGCCAAGGTCCAGAACCACAACGTCGTAAATGGCAGCCTCAGCACGCCAAAGCGCATCTTCGCCATCCGCTGAAACATCCACAAGATAGCCCGCCCCGCGCAGCCCAAGGGCCAGGCTTTCGCGCAAAATCCTGGAGTCTTCAACAACAAGCAACTTCATGAGATAGCGACAACCCTTCGTGCAACACAGGCTGATGTTCAGCGGCGTTTATTATGTCATAGCCAATGTTACGCGTACATTACGCCAGATCGCAGTCTCGTCAAATGACCCCACCCTACGCAGCCGCCGTCCAGAACCTATAGCGCCCCTGCCCTGTGACTTCGCGGATGATGCCCTCCCCCGGAAAGCATCACCTGGCCGTTCGTGGCGCTCGCAGAATAAGTGTATCCGGCAGAAGAACTTCTAGGCTAACGGAAACTTTGCGACACTACCTCTTATGGCGCTCGGACGCAGAACAGATAGCGCGCACCCTGAAGTCCGCTGACCCAGCCGATGGCAACAGGGGCACCACCCTCAACGCATTCAATCGCCGTGACGAGAAACACCAGCAATGTCGGGCAGCCGACTGCGCCAAGCGATAAAGACGGCACAACAAGATCCTCGTCTTCGAGGGATAGAACAGATCCCAAAACCACTCCGAGCTCTTCTGCTTTGTGGCGCGGGCCGTCCGTGTCGGCAATCACTTTGGTCCCGGGCGGCAAATCCCCGAACGATTTCAGCGCGGGGCCCAGCGATAGCCCCATCAATCCACGCCCCGGCGCGGTCGGGTCGGCGGGTTCATGGCTGAGCAACAGGTCTGACACATGGGGCTGCGTGGTGTTGGCGGCGGTGACATGGATCGCGATGCCCGCTTCGCCGGGCAGGGGCTGATATTTCGCCGCGCGGACCGGTGCCAAATTCTGGGCGGCCATCAGATCAAGGACGAACGGAGCGATGCGCGTATCAGCACAAACAAGGACCGCGCTTTGCAACCGTCCTGCCCCTATGTCCTCCGACATCCGAACCAAAAGACCAGCCGCCTCCGCCGCGCCGCCGAAATAGATTTCGTCGGGGATGACACCAAAGGCGCCTGCCTGAATCATCTGATGTGTCTTGTCCACAAACGGGGCACCCGGGCCAAGCAACGCGGACAAAAGCAACAAAGTTCGCCCCGGCCGCGCAATCCCGCCAAGGTCAGCATGAGCAATCCGTGCGAGATGGGCCGTACGATCCACCAAATCGCGGGTGTTGAGACAGTCCATGACCGGCGCGCAGAGCTGTTGAATTCCGTCCGCACCAATAAAATTTGGATGCCGTCGCTTGGTCGGTGTTCCCGCCAAGATTTCTGCAAGCGCCGCCGTGGCGTCCGGTGCGCCTTCGGCGTCAAGCGCTGTCGCCAGCCCGACGCCTGCGATCGAAAGAGGGTTAAATTGGGTCATCGCGCAATCCCGCTGACTTGACGCAGATAGATCGTCGAGGAGTGGATCAAGTGGTCCTGCCCATCGCACGGCAGCGCTGCGAGCCACAGCAAACCGACCGTTCCGAGATCCAGATCAACGTCAATGCGTCGCAGGTCCAGCGGCACGTCAATCCTGTCAACACCGATATCGGTAAAGCTTTCCGCCCGAATGGCTGGCAATTTATGCGAGAGGTTTTGCCCCTCTCCAAAACCGACAAGGTTCAGGGTCTCATTTCCCTGAAACGCCTGTGCTTGCCGCAATCCGGGCGGGGCCGCGTGGTAAAAGTCGGGCTTGAAATCCAATGGCAAAAGAGGTGCCCTCTGATCTTGCCATGCTGCATCATAGGTACCGGCATCCGTTAAACGGGGCGCCCAATGGCGGTGAATGGGGCCGCATCCAACAGGGTGTGTCTGAGGGTCCAGGAGCGGATTCGGCTGATCCTGAGGTGCAAGCACGCGCGGCAACATTACAGGGTCCGAGCCCGCCGGTGTCAAAAACCCGCAGCCCACAGGATTGGATGGATGAAGGCTGCCATCGTCCCGTTGCCCCCCCGCAGATTGGCTCCAAGTCAGGGGCAATCTGTCTTCGTAAAGATTTTCAACGACCACCCTGTCTTGGACACGGCGCGCTTGCCGCGCGGGCCAGAACTGCATGTCTTGCGCGATGTTACCGACGCCGATGTGCGCAAGGCTGCCGTCCTGTGGAATGTCTTTGCGAACAGTACCAGACACTGTGATCTCGGCACCTGCCAGAAAGGGCACGATATCGCTGTCCGCCGTCAGCTCATCGAGGTCAGCACCCGCCATTTCAGGGGCCAGGCGCACCGGGGTCTGGCTCTCTGACAAATCCCATAAGCCGTCAGCGCGGGCGATCAGCGTTGCCCGCAGCGCAAGGCACAGAACCTCGTGCCCCTCACGGTCACGATCAAAGGCTTTGCCAGCGGCAAACGGGGTTTTGTTCTTCAATGCCCACATGGATCAATCTGTCCGTGCACGCGCTGCCGCCAAAAGCGGGTCGACGATGGCATCTGCGGCGTCTTTTATGTCTTGGGGGGCTGCGGCTGTCAGCTCCGCACGACCATGTATCGGAAACCGAACAGCCCATGCGGTTCCGGCCCGCTCAAAAACGTAATCATGCATCAGCGCCCAGCCATCGGCGGCGCCAAATCTCTCAAGCATCCGGACTGCGCCGAGAAGCAGCAGCTGTTCGCGCCAATTTTCCGCCGCGAGCAACGCCGTCAATGTGTATCGACCCTCGCCAGATGTCTCAAAGAAAGATCCCTCTCGCTGCCCTTTAGCCTTCAGGTCGTTGAGGATTGAGCTCACGCGAACGGCCCCAATCCTTTGCCACAGTATAAAATCGTCTGATTGGGCACCGAGAATGGCCCAATCGTTCCATTCCTGTGGCGGGGCCAAGGACGCGTCGCGCCACGCCTCAAGAGAGGCCGTGGGGAGTGTGATCGACAGGCATAGGGTAGAGGGTTCTGACATCGCTAAGTCGCCTCTTCAAACCGGCGCAGCCATCCCAATGTGGTGACATGCGGGTCAAGGGGGGGCGGTACTTTGAACAGATGCATGGGCTTGTCGGGATAGTCCACGTAACGGTGTGGTGCGATGAGCTTGTCTACGGCAACATAGGCTTCTGGAACCCCGTGCATGTTGATGTCACCCATCTGCGGATGGGTGCAGGCCTGAACGATGATCCCACCCCGATAATCATGGACGCGACCTTCGGGGTGCAAAGCACCAGCAATGGCATCCCGCCCGCCCAGTGTTTCCACCCAAACATCGTCCAGCACCGTGAGCCAGTTCACGGCACGTAGACCAGCATGCGGCTTGCGCGCGGACCAATCAATATTCGTTGCATGGTCTAATCCGCTAAACCGCGCCAGAGACGGCCAAGCCTCAACCGTGCGTTGCCGCTCCATCCCCGGCGTACTCACCAGCCCAATTCCAAAACTCCCTTGTTCAGGTTTCAAATGGCTGCACCATTGTTGCAGATGGGCGACGAAATCAGAGCGGTTTGATTTGAGCCATGTCAAAGGCATGTGAAAACGACAGCGCCCATACTTCGACTTCAGATTGGGGTTGTCCAGATCGTAGGGCGCAAAGACATCCAGCCGAAATGGTGGGATTACACCTTCAGCAAACAAATCCAAATTGAACGAAAGAGTATAGTCATCTTCAGGAATTGCATTTTCGAAGTCGTGACGCCAGTTGTCACCGACAATGGGTAACTCACGCCCATTGGCTTTCCGAAAACGAGTCACCGCACGGCTGAAAACGGACAAATATGCATCGGCCATATCGCTGATTGCGGGTGCCTTGCGGTGGTCGGTGTTGCTTAGAAAAAGGGTGCCCACTCCTGCATAGCGCAACACTTCCTTGCCGGTCTTTTCTGACAGTACAGGGATGTTGTTGAGATTCTGGTATTCGTTCTTTTCGTCCATGGTACCGTCTCTTTAACTTCCTGAGCGTTCTGGCCCTATTGCGTCGCCAGCGCCGTGCCACCACCGAGTACCAGAGCGCCGGCGCATGCCACGGATGCAACGCAAGCTGCGCCCGCAACCCCGACAACAACCACACCAGCGACCACACCAGTGCCAACGAGGATTCTTTTGCCCCAAGACCATTCGCCTTCATCCTCAAGCGATGGCGCAGGCGCAGGTGTTTCGACCGGCACGGGTTCACCGGGTGGGCCACCGCCCCAGCAGGGGCAATCATTCTCAACGTCGATCTGTTCATATTCAATCCCGAGATCATCAGCCGCCCGGTTGTAGGCGCTGTTTGGATCTGCCGGATTCTGGTTCGCGTTGAACGTATCGCCGGGGAATTTCATCTCGATCATCCGCGTCGGGTTGCCCGCGCTGTCAACGGTTACGATATCAGGGCGAATGCCCCCACCCGGTGTGAAAACATTGGAGGTGGGTCCGGTCCCTGCTCCGTTTGAAATGACCTGCCAAGCGCCATTCACAACCGTCATCGACACTTCGCGCCAGATGCGCGACCCGCCGGGATAGACACCATCATCATAGAGGTGCTCTTCGATCTTTGACGCCACACAGTTCTGAAAGAAAACAGCCGTGGCGCATTCGCATGCGGCCTCACACAGCCAATCGTCAATTTCGCTGGGTGTCAGCGGCGGCTGATCCAGCCCCCCCAATGAAACGGTGTTGCCCTTGTTCATCAGCATCTTGTCGGTCAATCGGCACGCGGGCTGCCCTTCGAAATAAACATCCGGAGACCAGCTTAACCACGTGGCTTTGTCCTTGTTCACGCCAGACTTCACGCCGCCGCCAGAGCCCGGCTCGTCCCCGATCGAAACCGAAAACTCGGACCCTTTGATGGCGCACATGTTTCCGCCATCGGCCTTCACCGATGTCGTGCCCTTGGCCAGGTCCTTTGAGAACGCGATATTCGGATAAGGGAGGGGCGCGTTGTTTGCTGGCGGCGTTTTGCAGACGTCGGGCAGAGTGTTTCGCACCACACCTTGAGATGCCTTATGGCAAAGGCTGAGCCCGTTGATGTTGACCGTGATGACCATCAGTTCAGTTCGATCAACGCACCATCAAGCGTAATGCTCTCCGTTGCCGTCTGAACCACGGCCGCACCATCAAGACGGATTGTGCCATTTTCGTGCAAGGTGACACGGGCTTTACCGACCTGAAGCGCAAGCCGTGCACCGCTCGCGTCAATGTCCACCGCGTTCAGCAGAAAACGAAGCTTCACCATGTCCTCTGGCGATACCGCCATCCCGCCGTCTTCAGTCGCTCGGGCGTCGAAGAACCCTTCTGTACTCAATTTATTCATAGCGTCTTCCTTTCTGGCCGTTCGGGCCCATGCTGTGCCTCAAAATTCACAGCATGGGCCCTGTCACGAGCGAAACTCCTGTTTACAAAGACGGCCCGATTGTGGGCCACCAAAAATCATTCCTTTGGCACAGCGCTGTAATAGCTGTGCAACGCCTCAATCTGCATCGCCTGCACATAGTTGGCATGCATGCTTGTTCCCAAGAGGTAGGGTTCCGATGGCGCGGCAGAGAGCATAACCGTCGCCAAGACCCGCCCATCGAGCCCAATCGTGTGAAGCACGTTCACCTTAAGCATCGGCTCACCTTCGGCTTGTTCAGCCCGGAAAGTGTACAACGCGTTAAAGTGCGTGAGCGGCCGCAAAAACGCAAAGTTGGTCGCTTCGACAGGGTGCAATTGAAATGGAGTGTCCGGCGCCAGATTTTCGAGCGCAAGTCGCGCCAAACCTGCAGCTGAATTCGCGACATCATCGTATGATGGTGTTTCTTCTGGAGCGGACGTCCAACCTTGCGGTGCAGGTATTGATGCAAGCATCGCTGCGACATTTCCTAGCCGGTCAGCACCGTCTACCCAAAAGTCAAAAACGCCCTGCGAACCTTGGTCGATTGGACCTAGAACGCGGTTCCAGTGCGGTGGAAACTGCGACGTGAACTCAAGAGTTTCAGCCGCCGGCAAAGTCGTTGCCTGCAACGCGGTGTCGAACGGGCGCGGATCGGTGCCCGTTTCGAACCGGATACTTCCGACCATACGCGCGATATCTTCGGAATAGGTCTCGAAACGTTCAGCATCGAAACGCTGACGCAGCACGAGAAGCTCTTCGCCCCGTCTGAACACACTGATCCGATTGATCTTCATGACACCGCTCGTGTCATCACCGCCCAACACCTCACCAAAACGGGGGTTATGCGCCGTCACACCAAAATTCGTCTTCCCCCAGGATCGGGCAAATAGGGTCGCGTATTCCGCAGCAACCGCGAGGCGTTCAGGCGCAACACGGGCCCGATACAGGCGCACCTCATAGCGGTCCCGTTCAAGCGGATCATATCCGATACGGATCTCCTCGAACGCATCAAACAAGCCAAATTCGATAAAATCGCGCGGCACATCATTGCTGTCGTTCCAGATAAACCGCTCCGGAGCAGCCGTGCTGAAATCCATCGTCTCGCCGGACAGATCAAAGGTGACCGTCGGTTCAACAGCGATCAGTTCAAATTTTTCGCCCTGCGGTTGTGCCTGACCCATCGTACCTGCCACCATTAATCCAAAAAGGACGCAAAAGAAGCGACCCAACCAATTCGCGTGCTGTCGCATGGATGAATTCTCCTGCACATGCTTAATTGTTCCACCAAGACGAGATCATATTTGCAACCTTGTCGAGGCCGACAATACCACCGCGCCCTTTGACCCCTGCACCTAGTCCAAAGCCAGCCTTTACACCAGCCTCCGCAACTGCACGCCCGTCCTCATAGGTAACTTCACCTTCAGCACCAAGCTGAGCACCGACTTGCCCGCTCAATTCGGCACCGACCATGATGCCGATGTCCCAGTTTTCAGACAACTCTTCGACATCGTCGTTGGTGGACCAATTCCAAAGGTTAATCAATGGGTTGGCAATACGACGCGGCGTTATGTGAAGGTCGCCGCCGATCGTGCCTTCGACCACGTTAAGCTCACCGCCGAGTTTACCGGACAGTGTTACCTCTTCCGGCGATAGCACAGCTTCAACACTCGCCTCTGCTTCCCCTGACAAGACCGAACCATCCGCAGAGCCGACAAGCGCCAGATCCTCGTCGCTGGAAATCTCGCCTTCAAGGACTGAGCCGTTAATCTGCGCGACCCCGGACGCGTCAAGCCCCTCAGAGCCAAGCGAGAATGTTGCCGTCGCATCGCTATCTGCGCCAAGGACCCGTCCCGATCCGGCAAAGAGATCGCCGTCGTCCCCAAAGGAACCCTCCGCGACGGACACATCGAAAAATTCATGTGAGGCTTCGGCTTCAGCAACCGTGACCTCGAGATCGTCCCACTTCCCGGCCCAGTCGTCGTCTGACCAGTCAGTACCGTCTGGATTGCGACGCGTGTAACCAGAGGCAAGATACTCGCGCACCCCACGTTGCGTGCCCTGGCGAACCCCGACGTCCTTGGTACTCCGAGAGCCGTCTAGCCCTGAGAAACTCCAGATTTGCTCTTCTTCCTCCTCAGCAGGAGGGGGAACTTCGGGCACAAGAATATTCGCGGGAGAGGCCACCGCGAAATCTGTCGCAACGCACATGTCGGCTTGGCCAGTTGGCTCAAAAAACGGCGCGCCCATGGGGGGGTGCCATTGCATCACACTATCGGTTCCGGAAAACGGAATTTTTGACTGCAACCGAAGATCACTCGACATCATATTCGTTGCCGCAGGACCACCGACAGGTTGGTTTTGCGGCAAAAAGACATACGGCCCCAAGGGTGGGTCCGCTGGCGGGGTCGGTGTAACCGGTGGCTTGGGTGTATCTTGCGGCATACCGATTACACGATCAGTTCATGTCGATTTGGTCTGCGTCGAGTTTGATGCGTTTGCCTTTAAGTAGGATATCGCCTTCCTTAGACATGGTTAGTGTCGATTTCTCACCCACCTGAATGGTGATCTGATCGCCGACCCGCATCACTTGAACCTGACCGACATCAGATTCCCAACGGCCCCGCACAATCGTTGACATCGCCTTGCCAACCGTTTGCTGGAACGATTGCCCCACGACAGTCGACTTTGCCACGCCGACAACCTCGGATGACGCGACATTCACAATCTCGGATTTGTTCTTCTCAATGAAAATTTGCATGTTGCCTTTTGCAAAATTCAACACATCGGGGATTTTGACCTTCTCCATCACGCCGCCGAGCTTCGAAAAGAGCACCTGAGTCTTATTCATCAATGCACGCGAAAGTGGGTTCGAACCCACAGCAATCGACATGTTGCCCGAAATCACCTCGGAGTGATCACCACCAACCTGAATAGATTTGTCCTGCCCCACAAATTCCGACTGGTCCTCCTCAACGCGCTTTGAGCGGTCATTCAAGATTTCGATGTTCATGTCCTTTTGGGCATGCATGTAAATCTCTTCTTGGCCACTCTCGTCTTCGAACCGTAATTCGTTGTGGCCGACGCCTTTGTGACTATCAGTCATAAACGTGGACCGCGTTTTGTGCTTGGGCAGCTCATAAGGTGTCGTGTTGTCCCCGTTGAACACGCAGCCGGTCACAATCGGCTTGTCGGGATCACCGCGCAGGTGTTCGACGATGACTTCCATGCCGATGCGGGGGATCACCATGCCACCCCAACCCTTGCTTGCCCAGTTTTGAGACACACGGACGCGCATGGTGTGCGCACCTTCCAGATCCCAGTGGAACCGACACAGGATGCGGCCATGCTCATCGCAGTCGATCTCGCCCTCGCCTACGACCACCGCCGTCTCAGGCCCTTGCACCTTCGGACCAACCGTCCGGCGTTCGGGGCGGTAGGGCGTGTCTGTGGGCATCAGCACGTAGCTTCCGGCATAGGGCTGTTCATCATTTCCGCTGTCGCCGGACCCATAAGACTGCGCGCGGAACCGATGCTCGGCCTTGAGGCAAACAAACGTCTGTCCAGTGGCCCCCGGCACCTCGTCCCCTTTCAGCGCCACCCGCCAGCCCGCGCCAAGGCTCACCACATCCCCTTGCGCATGATGGCGCGGCGCCTGGCCGCGCTCAGCCTGTGTCCGACGTCTCACACCCTCGCGACCTTCGTCCTGTTGCAGGTAATCCCCCGGCCAATCATAGCTTTCAATCTCGCCCGAGGGGTGGGTCGCATCGCCGGTATGATCCACCTCTTGTGCAGCGTTGGGCGTCTTGAAATTATACTCTGTCAGCCGCACAGCCCCGGTCGTGATACGTTCGCCCACAGCCCAGGTTCTGAAGTGTTCCTCCTTATGCCGGTGGAACCCGTCAACACCATAAAACGGACGCGTGCCGCCGGGAACTTCCGGCAGGCCAAATTCTGCATCCGTCAAGAGCAGGGTATGCGACCCATCCTCATGCGCCCATGACCAGCTGATACCGTGGCGTTCCAGCTGGCGGCGCACAAAATCCGCATCCGTATCGCCGTATTGCGTGGTGTACTCCAGAACGGGATAATCTTCCGTCAGCCGCAGGTCTAAATGCGGGTTCCCCAAATAGGCATATGCCGACAGCACTTCCTCGACAATCTGCACCACGGTCTTGTTGTGAAATATGCGCATATTACGGCGCAGGCCCGCCACGTGCAGCCATGGCCGCAGGACCAGATTATAGCGCCAACCGTTCTCCGACGCACCACACGCCTCTGCCTCACAGACGACGCCATCAAAAGCACGCGCACCACTTGTGTGGTCAATCTCGACCGTCGCATGCGTACCGAGCAGGCTGTGCAAATCCAGCCCCGGTTGCGTTGATAGTGCCTCAACCCGCCACTCAAAATCGCCAGACAACTCCTCGGTGCCGTCCATGCGCAACAACACAAGTGTGTCCGCACCAAGCGACGTCGTAAGGCGGCCCTGACGATATTGCTGGGAAAAATGCGTGTTCATCGTTAAATCCAATGCATGCAATTAATAGGTGAAACTTACTGGTTACGCCAAATAAATGAAACCCACTTTCTCGATACCGTCCAAGGTTGCCGCTGCTGATCTGCGTGCCTTGAAGCCTGTTATGGGTCTGATTCTTATGTGCTCAGAACTGGATGCGCATCTGTCCCGTGATGCCCCAGCTATCAAGATCTTCGGCCTGACGCCCATCTACACGTACGGCGGCGTTAAACTGACGCGGTACCGTGGCACGACCAGCCGGATCAAGAAGGCGGACATAATTCAGGCCAAGCGACAGTTCACCATAGCTTTCGATGTTAGAGAGTGTGATCGGCGTCTCTTCCCCATCGCTGGTAAACAGCGCTGTCGGCTCTGGCGCGAAATCCTGGTACAGGGTCGCCGTCGCAAAATAATTCATAAAGCTGATGTTGTCGGGTAATATGGACAAGTGTGACACCGTACCAGACAAAAAGCCAAGCTCTTGCGTCGCATCATTTATCTGGATTGTTGAGTCTCCGGCATTGATCACATCCGTTTCGTATTCCGAGTAAGAGAGACCGAATGAGCCGATAAAGTTCAGACTTTCAATTTGTGGAATGTTCCAGGAATAGCCTGCCGATCCAGAGAATGTCGTCCCAGTCGTCGTAAACTCTTCATTGTCGACACCGATGTCGTTTGAACCTTCGCCGTTATTGTCCGCAGTATAGTCTGTCTGTTCGAACCGCACTTGTAGATCGGCGAACATTCGTCCGCGCGACGCGGTCAGATACGCGCCAGCATAGGTCTGTTCAAAATCGGTTGTCGTGACACTTAGGATCTCGCCTGTCGTATTGCGTTCAGAGTCTAACCGATTAATTTCATTTCGTGCAGAGCCGGTATTAACACCCAAGATGGCTCCAAATGACATGTCGTCACCCATGAAACGGTCATCAAAACATACCAAGTCGCTGCCCAGCTGAAGGCTTTGATAATCCAATGTCAGCGGGCTGGAGCCTGTCGTATCGGTGAACTCATCAGTGAAGCGCCCAGAGGCCTCAGCCGAACCGGTTGCAAACCGTGTCCAGCCGCCTGGACCACAGGGATCATCACCAAAATCAGTGGCGAGATCGGATACATAGGGGCTGGTCGGCCGATTGACGATTGCGTTGCCGATCGTCTGGATCAGACCAACCGACGCAGCCAAACCAGATATTCCTGTCGATATTGTGGACTCAAGCTGGATTGCGCCAGCATCGTTGTCTGCAATAAAATAATCATAGGGCGAAAATGCCGGTGCAGGGGTCCAACCGTCGACCACCAGGCTGCTGGTTCCACCATAAGTAATCAGATCAAAGGGTGTTTCTTGACGGGTGTCGCCCGAAACCTCGTTCAAATCAATCACAATGCTGCCCGACAGGTCGCCGCTGACGGCCAAAACGTCTGCAGATGCAGGTTGCCCCTCGGTCAAGTCGATATCAATCGCGTAGGTCCCGTTCAGAACAGCATCGCCAGTTACGTTGATCACGTCGCCTGTAGCACCATCTTGCGCGGACAATGTACCGCCAGTCTGTACGATACCGTTCACCGTGGCACCATTGTCCATATTGACGGTGCCATTGCCGATGTTGATAACACCTTGCCCGACGGCAGCGCCTACATCTGCGTCAAAGTTCGTCACGCCGCTATTGTGAAACAGGTTCCCGTTCAGCGTACCGTTTAGGTTTGTGGTGCCCGTCGACGTCGTCACATTGCCATTCACAGTCCCGTTCACGGCAAAGTTGGACGATCCGTTATTGATCAACCCTGCCGCGGCGGTAGTGTTAAAGATGGACCCCCCGGTTGATGTCAGCGTACCTGCTGGGCCAACCGTCAGATCGCCGGAAAAGGTGCCGGCGTTATCCAGGCTACCTCCGGTGATGCTAGTCAGCGCAGTCACCGTCAGCGTTTCGCCACCGCCCACATCAACAGTGCCACCGCTGCTGGTCAATGCGCCGGTAATTTGGCCAGCCGCATCCGATAGCGACACATCACCACCGTTGTTTGTCAGATCCCCCACCAACGTCCCGTTGACAACGGCACTGCCGGTGTTTGTTACCGCAGATGTAAAGGTGTTCCCGTTCAGAACGTTCAAGGTGCCTGCGTTGGTCATGCCGTTGGTTGCGCTCGATGCGGCGCTGCCGGTATTCACGACACCGCCGGATTGGTTCACAAACGTCCCGTTCAGGGTGCCGTTCAGGCTCAGGGTGCCGCCAGATTGGTTCTGGACAGATGAGGCATCGAGCGTTGCAAGGTCACCGATGGTCAGCTGTCCATCGTCTTCGTTTGTCACAGAGGCCGTCACCGTCAGCGTGCTGGTTGCGACGTTCACTGTTCCTTCGTTTGTCAGCGTGCCGTTGATCGTACTCGTTCCATTGGACGTAACACTGCCGTTGCCATTGTTATCAAGCGCATCAATGTCACCGCCATTCAGCGCCACGATACCCGTGTTGTCGACATCGCTGTTGACGTCCCCATCAGCGCCCACAGTCAAGGTAGCGCCTACGTTATTATCCAGCGGGGCTGCGCCGGTCACATCAAGGGTCCCGTTGACTGTCAGCGTTGTATTGGTGTCGCTGTTCGTCACGCCGGAAAATGTGGCGGACTGGCCGGCGTCGATCGTAAAGCTGGCACCGTCATCGTTGGTCAGCGCGCCACCATTGATGATGCTGCCTCCGAGACCCACGGTGAACTGCGTGCCTGCGCCTGTGTTATTGATCGCATTGCCATCCGCGTTTAGCACGGCCCCGACATTGAACGTCTCTTGGTTGGTCAATTGATCA
>NZ_PGTY01000006.1 GCF_002797915.1 Yoonia maricola
TCATCTGATTAGTCCAATCTGTGGTGCAAGGCCTGGGGCAATAGTCTGCGTTTTGTTCAAAACCTCCGCCCACCATGGCGCGCCGGGCCAGCTGCCGGCGGGCACCTGCCAGTCGTGCAGCACCTGAAAGCTCGTGCGCATCAGCGGATGGTCCACCGGATCCGTCCGATGCCCGAGGCCGGCGCGCATCCGCAGGAAGGCAACGGTCGTGATCGGCCAAAGAAAATGCGCCTCCCGTCGGATCTCGTGACCCGTGGAGGATCCCATGGTCCCGTTCTCGACATCCGTGGCCAGCGTCCGCATGTGGGCCTCGCAAAGCTCCTGCGCCCATTCGGCGGCCTTTGCGGGATCAGGTTCATTTAATCCGATGCGCGCAACATCCAGCCAGAAGCGGTCGGGCGGGACGTGGAAGCTTTCCCAGTCGATGGTCTCGCCCCGGGCCTGAGCCAGCATCTCCAACGCGAAGACGCCGATCTTGGACGGCTGGGTGAAGTAGCCCGTGGTCCCTTCGGGCGGCGCGTAGCGGCCCGAGCGGAGGACCGAAAGCGCGATCTCCTCGGTCGCTGCGAGAAGGTCGGCGCGGGAGGTGGCCATCAGTTGGAGAAGGGTCTCGCCGTAGTATTCTAGGGATGGGGTCACGTATTGCTCAAGCGTCGAGAATTCCTGAAATTCTGCTGCCTGACCAAGAAACACCACCCGCTGAGACGCATCGAGGCTTGCGTTTTCGACCGTTTGTGAAGCCATAATATGATAGCCAAACCTGCATAGAAAACCCAAACCAAGTGACTTGCCGAAGCGGGAATGCGCAGAAAGCGGCCCGTAGTCACTCCCACCACTAAGTGCGCGATCAATACGCCGGAGGCGTCGTTCAAAAAAAGATGCGTCGTCGTGCGGATACCCATCCCAGAGAGAAAGCGACTCTCTCAAATTTCCTTCATTATATTCGGCCATTACCAATCCATCGCTTGTATTTGTCCGACGAGCTGTCCCTGCGTGTCGACCTCTGCCCGTGCCAGTATCTTGGTGACATCCTCGCGCCCCACGGCGTCTTCAAAGTCTTCGATATCGTCTAGATGTTCTATCATGTCTTCCCAGGAACGTCCTCGCGTTGACCCTGTTCGCACGGCACGCCGCGCGCTTGCAATACCGTCGATCGCGCTATCGACTTTCTCTTGAAGGTAGTTAGCTTCCTGCTGCGCCTCGCTCAGACTCGGGAACGGCACCTCATTCCCCATGCGTGTCTTCACCTCGATGGCGACCCAACGCGGCGCGGGTGGGCGCGGCGCGGTGATCTTCGTCACCAGGTCAAGACCATG
>NZ_PGTY01000007.1 GCF_002797915.1 Yoonia maricola
GTGCGGCCGCCTTCGCGGATCGCGAAGCGCAGGCCGTCTTCCATCGCGATCGGTGCGATCAGCTCGACGTTGAACTTCAGGTTGTCGCCCGGCATCACCATTTCTGTGCCCGCGGGCAGCTCAACCGTGCCGGTCACATCTGTGGTCCGGAAGTAGAACTGTGGACGGTAGTTGGCAAAGAATGGCGTGTGACGACCACCCTCTTCCTTGGTCAGGATATAGGCCTCGGCCTCGAACTTGGTGTGTGGCTTCACGGAACCTGGCTTACACAGGATCTGACCACGCTCAACGCCTTCACGGTCAACACCGCGCAGCAGGGCACCGATGTTGTCGCCAGCTTCACCAGAATCCAGCAGCTTGCGGAACATTTCAACACCCGTACATGTGGTCTTGGATGTGTCGCGGATACCCACGATTTCAATCTCGTCACCGACATTGATCACGCCACGCTCAACACGGCCGGTCACAACAGTCCCGCGGCCAGAGATCGAGAACACGTCCTCGATCGGCATCAGGAACGGCAGGTCAACCGCACGGGCCGGTGTCGGGATGTAGCTGTCCACAGCTTCCATCAGCTTTTCGATCGAGTTCTTGCCGATCTCGTCATCACGCTCTTCCATCGCGGCCAAGGCCGAACCCGGGATCACAGGAATGTCGTCGCCAGGGTACTCGTAAGAGGACAGAAGCTCGCGGATTTCCATTTCCACCAGCTCAAGCAGCTCTTCGTCGTCAACCTGATCGACCTTGTTCATGTAGACAACCATGTAAGGGATGCCCACCTGACGACCGAGCAGGATGTGCTCGCGGGTCTGTGGCATCGGGCCGTCAGCCGCGTTCACAACCAGAATTGCGCCGTCCATCTGGGCGGCACCAGTGATCATGTTCTTGACGTAGTCGGCGTGGCCGGGGCAGTCGACGTGCGCGTAGTGACGCGACTCTGTCTCATACTCAACGTGTGCGGTCGAGATCGTGATACCACGGGCTTTTTCTTCGGGCGCGCCGTCGATCTGGTCATAGGCCTGGAAGTCACCAAAGTACTTCGTGATCGCCGCTGTCA